>UBXM01000004.1 GCA_900469445.1 Hyphomicrobiales bacterium | reverse complement strand
CGACGTGTCCCGGCCGAAACAAAAAGTCGCTCCGCACCAAGGGGGGACTCCGCCGTGCGGATCAGTGTCTTATTCCGTGATGAAAGTCGTCCGGCCGAAATCGCTGAAACCCTAAACCTTCTCGATCCGACACTGATAGCAATTATTCCGGGCCGAGCGCACATGCAGATAGGCAATGTCGTCTCGCTCAAGCAGACTTGCAGCCCGTGCCGCGATATCTTCCGTCGGCGTCACCGCGCCGCTGCCATAAACGATGCGATCGTCAAAACCATAACCGCGCACGATATAGTCGGAACTGGAAAGGATCGGCGGCAAGCTCTCCTCGCAGGCATAACGCGGGCAGGGCGTCGCATGCAGGAAGATCGGGCCTGTCTCGGCATAGGGCTGCAGCGAAGGAAATGGCCGGTAGGCAAGGACGTAAAGGCTTTGCCCCTCGTCTACGTTCTGCAGGCAGTGTCGGCACGGATGGCCGGGACCATCGGAAACCATCGTCTCTGGCCGGTTTCCATAGGCATCGGCCCCGCCGCCCCAGAGGTTTTCGGCGTCTTTCGTCGGCATGGCATGAAATCGGATCGTCGACATGGGCATCTCCTTGCACCGGAAAACCCATGTGATGACGATGATCGGGCACGCCCGCCACCCGTTTCTTGCCTGATCTCGGGCTTAGCCGTCGAGCGCTTTCAGAAGCTCCGCATCGGTCATCGGCAGGATCAGCCCGTCGCTGCCGCTGACCGGCGAAAAGCCCATCATCTGGTAAAGCTGAATGGCGCGCGGATGATCGAGATTATTGGTGGTGACGGTGACCTTGGACGGGTTGTCCTGCCATGCCGCATAAAGCGCCTGCAAGAGAAACCACTTGCCGATTCCAAGCCCGATCGCCCGTTCGAACAGGCCGAAATAGGAAAGCTCGACGACATCGTCGGCCTGTCTGGCGAACTCGAAGAACCCTGCCGGCGCCCCATCGACATAAAGCACGCTGATGGAAACCTGCTTGCTGTGGATGATCGCCGCTAATTCCTCGTCGCTCAGCCGCAGCCGCTCATACCAGTGCCAGCGCTTGCCGACCTGCCGGTAGAGATAACGGTAAAAATGCAGCGGTATTTCGGGCGACCGCATGATCGCGGTCTGGACATTGACCGGCACCGCCAGGCTGGTGCGCGGTGCCGTCGTCATTTCGAGCCGGGTGACCCGAACTTTGAGCGGGAGAGGTTTCTTTGCCATCAAAACTGTTCCGGCCTATCGCGCATCCGCCGGGCCGGTCACGACCGGGGCCTCGTCGCGCGCACCCCATTCCGTCCAGGACCCGTCATAAAGCGCATTGTTCTCGTGCCCGAGCGATTCGAGCGCCAGCGTGATGATCGCCGCCGTGATGCCCGACCCGCAGGTTGTGACAATTGGCTGGCCGAAATCGATACCGGCGTCTTCGATTGCCTGACGCAGTTCCGGCAGGCTGCGCAGCTTGCCATTGGCCGAAAACGTGCCGGAGGGAAGGCTGCGGGCGCCCGGCATATGGCCCGAGCGCAGGCCCGGCCGGGTTTCCAGCTCGGTTGCCGCAAACCGTCCGGCGCTGCGGGCATCGGCGATCTGCCGTTTACCGTCGACGACGATCGACAGCATTTCGCGAAAATCGATCACCTTGTCGAGGCGCAGGTCTGTCTTGAATGTGGCTGCGGCCGGGGAAGGGATGTCCGTCTCCAGCGGCCGTCCCTCCGCCTTCCAGCCGTCGAGACCGCCATTAAGCACGAAGACTTGCTTCGCGCCCATGATGCGAAACAGCCACCAGCCGCGCGGTGCCGAAAAGATGCCGGGACCATCATAGACAACGATCCGGTCGGTTTCCCTGATGCCCATCCTGCCGACATGCTCGGCAAACACTTCCGGGGCAGGGACCATGTGCGGAAGACCGGTCGAATGATCGGCGACCTTGTCGTGATCGAAGCGGATGGCGCCGGGAATATGGCCGGCAAGATATTCGGCATCGGCATTGCGACCCTGCGCCGGCAGATAGAAGGAGGCATCGATGACCTTCAGGTCCGGCGCGCCCAGTTCGTTTGCCAGCCAGTCGGACGACACCACGAAACGGCTCGTCTGGGTCTCAATCGTCTCGCTCATCTTGATCTCCCCTCGGCCCGATCAGGCCTGTGTCTCGGGCTCGCCGAACCGGATGCGGAACCGGCGGTTTTCCTTGCCCTTCTTCTCGATCTTGGCGATATGGATCGCCCCGATCTCGGATGTTCTCGCCACATGTGTGCCGCCGCAGGGCTGGCTGTCAACGCTGGAATTTTCGCCGATGCAGACTAGGCTGACGCGTCCGAGCCCCATCGGCGGACGGACATTCTTCGACTTCACGATGCCCGGATTGGCCTCCAGTTCCTCGTCGGTGATCCATTGCAGATAGACCGGATGATCGGCATTGACGAGTTCCATCATCCTTGCCGTGATTTCTTGCTTGTCGATCGTATCGGTCATGTCGAAATCGACCCGCGATTCCTCCTCGCCGACGGCGGCCCCCGTGATCGGATATTGGCAGACGACCGACAGCAGATGGCAGGCGGTATGCATCCGCATCAGGTTGAAACGCCGTGGCCAGTCGATCGAAAGCGTTACCGTCTCGCCGACCAGCGGCTGGGGCTGACTTTCGAGCGGAACATGGATGACGATATCCTTCGTCGCGCCATGTTTCGTCTGGCCAAGCAGGATGCGGCTTCCGTCTGCCCTGTCGATAAAACCGGTATCGCCCGGCTGCCCGCCGGATGTCGCATAAAAGCAGGTGCGATCGAATTCGATGCCGCCGTCCTCATGCACGGCGGTCACCACCGCTTCCGTCGTGGTCAGATAGAAGTCGTCGCGGTAAAGTAGTTCGGAAGCCATGGCATGCTCGCAGATGGGGTGTCAGACCGTTTCGAAAGGCACGGTGATATGCCGCTTCTGCGTCAGCCATTGCGGCACCGGCAGGCCCTTCGATTTGAGGAAATCGGGATTGAACAGCTTGGACTGGTAACGGTTGCCATAATCGCAAAGCACGGTGACGATCGTGTGGCCCGGACCGAGGTCTTCCGCCAGCCGGATCGCGCCGGCAATGTTGATGCCCGACGAGCCGCCGAGGCAAAGCCCTTCGGTCTCAACGAGGTCGAAAATATAGGGCAGGGCTTCCGCATCGGAGACGCGATAGGAAAAGTCCGGGGTAAAGCCCTCGAGATTGGCGGTGATCCGGCCCTGGCCGATACCCTCGGTGATAGAGTTGCCTTCGGATTTCAGCTCGCCATGCGCATAAAATTCGTAAAGTGCGGCGCCGTCCGGATCGGCAATGCCGATCTTGATATCGGCATTTTTGGCTTTCAGGCCCATGGCCGTGCCGACCAGCGTGCCGCCGGAGCCGACCGAGCAGATGAAGCCATCGACCTTGCCGCCGGTCTGTTCCCAGATTTCCGGCGCCGTGGTCTCGATATGCGCCTGCCGGTTGGCGACATTGTCGAACTGGTTTGCCCAGATGGCACCCGCCGGTTCCGTCTTGGCAAGCTGTTCCGCAAGCCGGCCCGACACTTTCACGTAGTTGTTGGGGTTCCGGTAGGGAACAGCCGGAACCTCGACCAGTTCGGCGCCGAGAAGCTTCAGCGCGTCCTTCTTTTCCTGGCTCTGGGTCTCGGGAATGACGATGACCGTCCTGTATCCAAGCGCCTTGGCAACCAGCGTCAAGCCGATCCCGGTATTGCCGGCGGTTCCTTCGACGATCACGCCGCCGGGCTTCAGCAAGCCCTTGCGTTCGGCATCGCGGATGATGAACAGGGCGGCCCTGTCCTTCACCGATTGACCCGGATTGAGGAATTCGGCCTTGCCGAGAATTTCGCACCCCGTTTTTTCCGATGCATCCTTCAGCCGGATGAGCGGGGTATTGCCGATGATATCGATGACGTTCGGATAGGAGATCATGATAACGCGCCTTTTTGGGCTGATTTAATCAGCGTCTTGTCCACGGACAAGCGCTCCAGTGCAAGAAAATCCGTTCCTGGTATATCCGCCAACGAGAAAAGCTCTGCTGCATTGCGCCATCGGCGGCGGGGTGCTGAGGAGGCGTTTTTATTTCACGGAGCGCGCCGCATGCGGGATCGACGCGCGATTTTGTGATCCAAATAGACGAACCCCTGAAATCTACCATCTTTACGTTGTGTCGATAGGCCTCTAGATTTGACAACAGACATGTTGCTGAACCTTGAACGGCTGGATCTGCTTGTTGCCCACTATGTCGCTGGTTGCCTACCGGAGCCGGCGCATATCCTCGTGGGCTCTCATCTTGAGATGCAGCCTTCGTCGGGTCGTCTGGCTGGCCAGTTGGAAGTGCTCGCCGGGCAGAGCCTCGATGACGCCCGGCCCAGCGAGTTCTCTTCATCCGCAGACAGATTAAGAGCGATCCTCGAATCGCAGCCCGAAATCGAGGTGCCGCCGGTAACGCCGAAGCATGACGATGCGCTGCCATGTTTCCTGCGTTCCTATGCAGGCCGCAATCTCGATGATGTTCCCTGGAAAACCAAACTGCCCGGTCTCAAGCAGCACGTGATCGAAAAGTCTTCGGGCGTGGAGGCCAGCCTTTTATGGGCAAGGCCGGGCAGGGCCCTGCCGCATCATCACCATCGCGGACTTGAGCTGACGCTCGTCTTGCAGGGACAGTTCAACGACCATAGAGGCGCGTTTTCGCAAGGCGACGTCTCCGTCGCCGACGAGACGATCACGCATCGGCCCGTCGCCAGTTCGGATCGTCCTTGCCTGTGTTTTTCGGTCCTGCTGGCGCCCATCACGCTGAGCGGCCCGACTTTCCGGACCCTAGGCGACCTGTTGGGCGTATGATTGCGTTCATGCGCACAAATTACGGCCGCCCATGAGACGACCGCAATAAGTTACAGGATCAGATAAGGCTAAGCCTTCAGTTGACGTGGAGCTGTGCCTCGCTCACGGCATGCTCGAATTCCTGTCGCGCCTCTTCGGGCGTCCGACGCCCGTCGAGAGCTGCGCGGCAGCAACTCCTTGCCTTGACGAAATGCGGACCGCGCAGATCAGGCCAGCGATCGGTCAGCATCAGCAATGCTTCCGATGGACTGTTGACCAGTTCGGTCCCGAGATTTCCGAATGCGATCTGAACCGGCTTCTGCCAATTTCCCTGCGGCATGAACCATCCTCCCAGTGCTCAGCCTCGAATGAAAATGAGCCTACACCGCGGGGTTCGTTGCCGCTACGAATTTTTTCTCGTCCAAGCTGTGTTTGCTGGGCCAAGTTGCCGCATATGCGCGATTGTTTGGAAATTGCGTGTTTCGCCCGCCGGCATTTACCGACTGTCGGGATTTTCCGACGCCTGCTTCGTATCCGCAGCGGGGCCAGCATCAGGGCGACGTTTGCGGCGTGACCACCAGATCACCATGCGGCGGCGTCTGCGCCGGATAAAGGATATGTCGTTCGACAGGACGATGAAGCCGACCGGCAGCATCCAGAAGCCGAGGACCGGCAGAAACCCGAGCGTGCCGCCCACCATCAACACCGAGCCCAGGCCGATACGCCCGGCTCGCGACCTTGGCATCGGGATGCGCCATGTGCCTAGCGCCAGTTTGCCGCTTCGAGGGTCTATACCGAAATGTCGTTTGTGCGGTGCCGAGACCATCCAGTCAAAAAACTCCTTGAAAACGTGAGATATCTGCCCGCGAGATGGGGAGGAATTGGGGATTAAACAAGGAAGTTCGTCTTTTTTATAAAAAAGCGCTTGGCAAATCGGAAAAGCATGCGTATTACCCGCCGCACACGCCGCGACGCGGTGTTCCCTGGTAGCTCAGCGGTAGAGCATTCGACTGTTAATCGACAGGTCGCCGGTTCGAATCCGGCCCGGGGAGCCAGTTTCAAAGAAGCCTCGTTTTCAGGAATATCCTGAAAACGGGGCTTTTTTATTTCCTAGCCATTCTTCATGTATTTGCCGTGACACTCGAAGGTCTTAAGTGAGCTGAGATATATCGCTCGCCCGATTTAGGTTCTTATCCAGCCTATCCATTCAAGCTCTCAGGGCACCGGCAGGCTCGGCCTCATCGGTAGGCATGCCTTATCCCATATGTCCCGACTGTCTTTCGCCATCTTGACGGACAATGAAAAATATGGAACATATAGTGAACATTGATGGAGGTGCAGATGACACGTGCCGAAGAAGTCGCAGAACGCGCCCTTGCCATGGTCGCCGCTTCCCGTGCTTTGCGGGAGCGCCATGACAAGCAGCGTAAGGAAGTTTACGAGCGGGTTCAGATCGCGTCGCTGAAAAAGCCGAATATCCCCAAGGGGATCCAGTTGAGGCTGAACCTGCAGTAAATCCTGACACGGAAACGGCATGTCAGGATTGTTTCCGTGCTTTTGGGGTAGAGGATCTGATCAGCTGAAGAAGGTCGCAAGGCCCTGGCCGGCGCTGAAGGCGAGATAGGCAAGAATGCCGAAATAGATGATCGTGATGACGTTGAAGAGGTGACCTGCGAGCACGACCGCGCCGTCCCGCTGCAGGATTCCTGCGGAGAGCAGGAGGATGGCGATACCGGGGAGGGTGTTCGAGAACGGAATGAAGCCCAGCGGGAACATCAGAAGGACACCTGCAAGCGTGATTGCAAGGCCGTTCAGCCGGTTTACCGCGGCGCCGCTCGTCAGTGAGCGCATGCGTGGCTTGAGGTAACGGTCGAGACGGGACACGATGCTGGCACCTTTGTCCAGCGCCGGAATGAGTTTCTGCGTGTCGAGCTGCCGATCCAGGATCCTGCGCGGCAGCCACGGCATCCGGTTCAGCGTGATCGCGATGCTGATGAGAATGATGGCTGCGCCGAATACGGTGCTTACACCGGGAATGGATACGGGAATGAGAAAGGGCAGGGCAGCGACGGCACACATGAGCAGCAAGCCCTGTTCCCCGATCCGCTCCATGAGATCCCGCAGGGATACTGTTGGCCCCTGAATGCTTCGGATGAGATCGCGAAGAGTTTCACTGAGGGAGGTGCTGGTATCCTGAAAGTCGAATTTCGCGTGCAAAACGATGCTCCATTGCCGCCGCAGGGGTGGCAATGGATAGCAGCAACGACCGGTCAAGCAAAGACGAGGCTCCTACTTTCGCGGGAAGCTAATGTCGTTTCGCCGTATATGGTCCTGACTTTACTACTTGTGATGTGTCTCCAGCCAATGATCGTAGATGCCGCAAATGACAACCGCGGCCAGAACGCCCAGAACGATGGGATTGATGGATGTGAAAAATTCAACGTAATGCATGCCAGTCTCCTCCTGCATGATCGATACCGGGTGCCTTCCCCCACCGGGTACACGCTGAGGTTACCACCAACGCGCTTTTGATGCAAAAAATGTTACCCGGCAAAATGCCGCAGCATCGGGATTCGACTGGTTCTATTGGCGAGGGCGATGAGTGGCGAGGCGTCAGGCAGCGATGCGCAAGAGGATGCTCCGGCTACTTCCCGCGTAGCAGATGCAAGTCTTGGGCCGTCGGAACGGTTTTCGATTTTTACCGGGAGCCACTGATCGTGGAGTTTTGCAAGGCCATCTAGAAGAGCGCCAGCACCGTGTGCAGAACATACAGTATGCTGGCAAGCGATATGATGGTTGCGAGCGCCGCAAAGGCGTCTGAAGAGGTGAGCTTCATGTCGATCATCGCCGTCATGGCGATCCTTCTGAAAAGGTTATGACGGCAACATCGCCGCTTCGGACATGAATAGGTTGGCTGATTTAAGAAATAACCTAACGGGAATTGTAAATGGTCGGTTAAAGTCGCAGGTGTCGTTTCTTATCCGAGCATTTTTGCTTCAATGCTCGCAAGAACGAAGGTCTCTCTCACCTTGTCGACCGGGATCTGCTTCTGCAGCGATGCGGCGCATTCCTTCAATGCCTTCACATAATAGACACCGTCTCGCACGGGCCAGCGCCAGTTCAGGTATTCAAGCGCCTGCTGCGGGCCTCTGATGATCTCGGGTAAGCCATAACCAATACGTACGCGCACCGGCTTGGACCAGAAAACCGGCTCCTCGATATGATTGTCGCTCATTGTCTGCCTCTTCATTCGCGCCACGTAACGAACGGCACCGGTTTCTGTTCCGGATGCGGGCTCGTTTTTGTCGGGGCAGGCGCAAATGCAGCGGCCGAAGTGCAACTTCAGATCCGGTGCCGTTCGATTGGTGGAAATGGATGGGTGCCGACTGCCATTCGGCTAGCCCCGCCTTGCGCTCATCGAGTGAGGTTGCGACCCTGATCATGATATGGCGAGGATGAAAGATGTCTGCGCAACAAGCATAAATCAGCCCAGACAGCTGATATTGCACTGTCTAAGCGGCTGATTGCTAAGCGATCGAGAAATTTTGGAGGCCTCGCCCGGAATTGAACCGGGGTACAAGGATTTGCAGTCCTCTGCGTCACCACTCCGCCACGAGGCCATCCATGCAGTAGTTCGCGGTGTGTGTCGGGGCGTTTAGAACGAATCGAATTGTCGCGCAAGCGCCTTCGATGCCGATACGCATATTTTTCTTGTCGCAGCCGGTGTCGCAGAAATTTCATGCAGCCACCCAAGTCTCGCCACGCGGCATGGTTAATTTTTAACTTCTTTACGCCAGCCTTGGAACCGAAGGCGCCTTCGCGCGCTTGTAGGGTCGCAATCGCCGTGAATGGAGGATCGGATCAGTGCTCACCAAGTTCGTCAATGCGTTTCGCCCGCCTGTCGTCGACGTTGAAGGGACAGGGACCTATCCGGATGGTCTTTTCGCCGCGGCGATTTCCGCCCATGCGAAATTCGATGGAGCAACCGGCCTGCGGTCATCCTATGAGCAGGACTACATGGCGGCGAAAAAACTCAATGAGCCGCTGAGGCCTCATTCCTGACATCCGCGGGCCTGACATCCGCGAGACTGATGTCGGCATGAAAGGCGGGCAGGGGGATTGTGCTCCGTGCGGTGCGATCGGCGCGTCGTCCCGTCGGTCGGGAGGATTGCGGCAGGTTTTTTCTTCACCCACCACGCACCGTCTTGAAACCATTGGCCTGCGCCAGTAATACGGTCGGCAGACAGGATACGAGGCGCAGGACATGATCAATTTCGAGGCTGCCCGGATAAAGATGGTGGAAAACCAGATCCGGACCACTGATGTAACGTCGCATTCCGTTCTGCGGGCGTTTCTTTCTGTTCCGCGCGAGGCATTCGTGCCTGAGAAGTCAAAGCCGCTGGCCTATCTCGATGCGGATATCGAACTGGCGCCTGGCCGGTATCTCATGGAAGCTTCCCCCCTGGCCAAGCAGCTTCAGGCAGCCGAAATCACCAGCGAAGACCGGGTCCTCGATCTCGGAACCGGTACCGGTTACGTGGCGGCTCTTCTGTCGCGGCTGGCGGGTTCGGTGACCGCGCTCGAAAGCGACGTCGCGCTGGCCGAGCAGGCGGACCGCAATTTGAAGGCGCTCGACTGTCGCAACGTCACCGTCGTGACCGGTGACTTGACCAAGGGTCACGCGGCAAACGCGCCTTACGATCTCATCTTCGTCAATGGCGCGGTGGAAGAGGTGCCGACAGCGCTTCTCGACCAGCTCGCGGAGGGCGGCCGGCTTGTTGCGGTGATCGGTTATGGCAATGCGGCCCAAGCCAAGATCTTGCTCAAGGAACACGGTGCGATTTCGGAAAGCTCGCGTTTCAATCTTTCGGTAAAACCCCTGCCGGGCTTCGGCAAGGTGAAGGAATTCGTGTTCTGACACCGGTCGGATCGATCGACAGATGAAGAAGAAGGGGTGCCATGCGCCCCTTTTTTTGTTTTTGCGGGCAACCGTTGTTGCGCATCGGACTCAATGGCTGTGCAAAATCTGTGTATCGCCGCCTTTGCCGCCTGTCGTCACATTGTGTCTCGTCGCCAAGCCCTTACACTAGCCATGAGTTTTACCATCGTCGGATAGGCGGCGGCACTCGGCAACTGCGAGGAAGAAATGGCTCAGCCAAATGTAGCGCGTGAACCCTCCATGGAGGAGATATTGGCGTCGATCCGTCGGATCATTGAAAGCAATGATCCGGGCTCGGATGCAGCTGGCCTGACCGATGCCTCGTCCGGCTTCGATGAAGACGAGATCGAAAGCTTCGACGAACCGGCCGCTTTCGCACCGGAAGTGGCTGCCAATGACGCCGGCCTTCCACGCCAGCCGGAGTTTTCCACGCGGTCGGAACCGGTTGCAGCTCCGGCCGCGGCCGAGCGTTCGCTGTCGCTTGCAGATGTTGCAGCCCGTGTTCGCGCCGCGTCCGCACGCCACCAGGATATGGCGGCTTCCCGTCCCGCCGAGACTGCGCCGGCAGCCGTTGAAACGGTAGCGCCTGCAAGCTTCAGGGAACCTTCCGCGCCGATCATTCCGCTGCAGCTTCCCGAATTGCGCCCGGCTTTCAACGATGCCGCGATCGAACAGCCTTCTGCGCCTGCCGTGGTCGAGACCGCCCGCAGCACGGATGAGCCGGCACTGCAGCCGCTTCGTGCCGTACCAATGCAGGACGTTGCCGCTTCCGAAATGGCGACGCCTGAGCCGGTTGAGCCGACACGCGATGCGGCCCCAATGGAAGCAGAGCCGCAAACCCCACAGGCCGGGACCTCGATTGCCGCCATGGCCGGCCTGCTTTCCGAAACTGCCGGCGCCCAGGTGGCAAAGTCCTTCGGCGAGCTTGCCGATGTCTTCGACGGTCTGGAGCGTCGCTCTGTCGAGGATATGGCGCAGGAAATGCTGCGCCCGATGTTGCAGGAATGGCTGGACGATAACCTGCCGACACTGGTCGAGCGTCTCGTGCGCGAGGAAATCGAGCGTGTGGCTCGCGGACCTCGCCGGTAAACGAACCTGACAGGAGCGCCGTCTTTTCGCCGCTCGCGTCATTGAATATGGCCGCTCCGGCAACGGGGCGGCTTTTTTATTGACTTGTCACCCCCCACATCTTTAACAACCAAGCATCTCATTCATAAATAAAAACGGGTCAGGAAATGCTCGAAAAGACCTACGATTCCGCCGCCGTCGAACCGAAGATCGCAAAAGCCTGGGACGATGCGGATGCTTTCCGCGCCGGCGCCAATGCCAAGCCGGGTGCGGAAACCTTCACGATCGTCATCCCGCCGCCGAACGTCACCGGTTCGCTGCATATGGGCCACGCGCTCAACAATACGCTGCAGGACATCATGGTCCGCTTCGAGCGCATGCGCGGCAAGGACGTGTTGTGGCAGCCGGGCATGGACCATGCCGGCATCGCCACCCAGATGGTCGTCGAGCGTCAGTTGATGGAACGTCAGCTTCCGGGCCGTCGCGAAATGGGCCGCGAGGCCTTCGTCGAGCGCGTCTGGGACTGGAAGGCCGAATCCGGTGGTGTGATCTTCAACCAGCTGAAGCGCCTCGGCGCGTCCTGCGACTGGTCGCGCGAGCGTTTTACCATGGACGAGGGGCTGTCAAAGGCGGTTCTGGAAGTCTTCGTCACGCTCTACAAGGAAGGTCTGATCTATCGCGGCAAGCGGTTGGTCAACTGGGACCCGAAATTCGAGACGGCCATTTCCGATATGGAAGTCGAGAACAGGGAAGTCGACGGCCATATGTGGCACTTCAAGTACCCGCTGGCCGGCGGCGAAACCTATACCTATGTCGAGAAGGATGCCGACGGCAACACCGTCCTGTCGGAAGAGCGCGATTACATCTCGATCGCCACGACCCGTCCGGAAACCATGCTGGGCGATGGCGCGGTGGCCGTTCATCCAACCGACGAGCGTTATGCCTCGATCGTCGGAAAGCTCTGTGAAATCCCGGTCGGTCCGAAGCAGCATCGCCGCCTGATTCCGATCATCACCGACGAATATCCGGAAAAGGATTTCGGTTCGGGTGCGGTCAAGATCACCGGCGCGCATGACTTCAACGACTATCAAGTCGCCAAGCGCAACGACATTCCGCTCTATCGCCTGATGGATACGAAGGCGGCCATGCGCGATGACGGCGAACCCTATGCCGATTGCGCCGCCAGAGCCCAGGCAATCACCAAAATCGGTGAACTGCCGAGCGAAAACGATGTCGACGAGATCAATCTCGTTCCCGACGACTATCGCGGTCTCGATCGTTTCGAAGCGCGCAAGCGGATCATTGCGGCGATCAATGCCGAAGGACTGGCCGTCACCGTCAAGGATGCCGAAGGCAACGACATTCCCTATGTCGAGAACAAGAAGATCATGCAGCCTTTCGGTGATCGCTCCGGCGTCGTCATCGAGCCGATGCTGACCGACCAGTGGTTCGTCGATAACAAGGCTCTGGCCGGACCTGCGCTCGATGCCGTTCGCGATGGCCGCACCAACTTCGTTCCGAAAAACTGGGAAAAGACCTATAACAACTGGCTGGAAAACATCGAGCCGTGGTGCATTTCGCGCCAGCTCTGGTGGGGGCACCAGATCCCGGCCTGGTACGGTCCGGACGGTCAGTGCTTCGTCGAGAAGTCTGAAGAAGAAGCGCTCGACGCCGCGGTCCAGCATTATCTGGCGCATGAAGGCCCCTGGAAGGCCTGGGTTCAGGACAAGCTGGAAAACTTCGCACCCGGCGAAATCCTGACCCGCGACGAGGACGTTCTCGATACCTGGTTCTCGTCCGCGCTCTGGCCGTTCTCGACGCTCGGCTGGCCCGACAAGACGCCGGAGCTGGATCGTTATTATCCGACCAATGTGCTTGTCACCGGTTTCGACATCATCCCGTTCTGGGTCGTCCGGATGATGCAGATGGGCCTGCATTTCATGAAGGATGAAGAGGGCAACGGTGTCGCACCGTTCAGCACCATCTACATTCATGCGCTGGTTCGCGACAAGAACGGCAACAAGATGTCGAAGTCGAAGGGCAACGTCATCGACCCGCTCGAACTGATCGACGAATACGGCGCCGACGCCTTGCGTTTCACGCTGGCCATCATGGCGGCGCAGGGCAGGGACGTGAAGCTCGATCCGGCCCGCATTGCCGGTTACCGCAATTTCGGCACCAAGCTGTGGAACGCCACCCGGTTTGGCGAGATGAACGGTGTTGCCCGCAATGCCGCCTTCAAGCCGGAAGACGCCAAGCTGACGGTCAACCGCTGGATCCTCACCGAACTGTCGAAGACGGTCGACGAGGTGACGACCGCGATCGAGACGCAGCGCTTCAACGAAGCGGCCGGCGGCCTCTATCGTTTCGTCTGGAACCAGGTCTGCGACTGGTATGTTGAACTGCTGAAGCCGGTCTTCATGGGTGAGGACGAGCAGGCCAAGGCGGAAGCCCAGGCCTGCATGGCCTATGTCATGGAAAAGGCCTATGCGCTTCTGCATCCGTTCATGCCGTTCATGACCGAAGAGCTTTGGGCTCATACCGCCGAGCGTGACGGGCTGCTGGTGCATGGCGACTGGCCGACGGCCGATTTCAGCGATGAAGATGCCGCCGCCGAGATCAACTGGCTCGTTGATCTCGTCTCCGGCCTGCGTTCGGCCCGTTCGGAAATGAACGTTCCGCCGTCGGCAACCGCTCCGCTGATCGTTGTCGGCGCCAATGAGGTAACCGCTTTCCGCATGCGCCGCCATGAGGCCGCGATCAAGCGTCTGGCGCGCGTCGAAAGCATCGAGCCGGCGGACGCCGCACCGAAGGGCGCGGCCCAGATCGTCGTCGGCGAGGCGACCGTCTGCCTGCCGCTCGGCAACCTGATCGATCTTGCGGCTGAAAAGGCGCGTATCGAAAAGGCGATCGGCAAGACCGAACAGGAGATGGAGCGCTTGAACAAGAAGCTCTCCAACGAGAAGTTCATCGCCAATGCCGATCCGGAAGTCGTGGCTGCCGACCGCGAGCGTTATGCCGAACTCGAAGTCCAGCTTGCGAATCTCAAGATCGCATTGACCCGGATTGCCGAAGCCGGTTGATTCAAAACGGTATTATCAATTTCAAATGCCGCATCCAGCGATGGGTGCGGCATTTTTGCGTGTGTTCATTTGTCCAATTGATTGTTGTGCGACTGCGTAACCGGAGAAATTCACCCTGTTGCGTGGCGGCAACAGCCGTATATTACCACAAGATATAATTCTACTCCCGGCTGCGATATGTCAATTTCGCAGGTATTTTCATCTCCTGTCGGCCGATTCTCTCCCCGTTGCTGAAGAGCTTACGTAAATTTTGAGCGATTGTGCATTGCAATCGTCCCGACAGCCGAAAGTTGTTGTTTAGGTTCAACCATCTACAGTGGCACCGGTAACTTACCGGGAGTGGGAGATAACATGGTAAGACGCTTTATTTCAGGCGGGGTTCTGGCTGCGGCGGCGGTCGGTTTTCTGCAATCGCCGGCGCTCGCGGGGGGGCTTGAGCGTGGCGGTTACAATATCGATCTCTTGTTCGATACGGGCCGGTTTACCGGCGAGGCGACGGCGACCTATGTCATGCCGCAGCGCAAGCTGAAGAATGTCGAGGACACGATCAGTTCGCCGACAAATCCCAACCTGGGAAGCCTCGGTTACAAGACATCGGCCGACGATAGCGAGAGCTACTGGTCACCGCGTATCGGCTTCAAGGCCGGGTTGACCGATTCGCTGGACTGTATGGTCGATTATTCGCAGCCCTATGGTGCGCATACGAATCCTGGAACCCGTTGGACTGGTGCGGGCGACAACATCGAAACGAAGGTCAACAGCGACAACTACGCGCTGACTTGCTCTTATAAATTCGATGCCGGTCCGGGCCAGTTGCGGGTCATCGGTGGTGTAAACTATCTCGAAATGGATGGCTTCAAGGAGCGGTTGCTGATCGCTCCCGAGGCACTTGCGTTTGCGGGCCTGCCGGGCAACGGCATTGGCCGCCTCGATCTCGAAGGCGACGGCTGGGGTTGGCGCGCGGGCGTTGCTTACGAAATCCCGGAATACGCATTCCGTACGAGCTTGATGTATTACAGCCAGGTCAAGCTGGATAACGTGACGGGCACTGTCGATCTCACTCAGGTGCCGGTTGGCAATCCGCTTGCCGGCTCCGTGGTACCTGTTGAAGGCTCGACGGCGATGCCGGAGGCTTTGGAACTGAAGGTTCAGTCCGGTATTGCTTCGGATTGGCTTGCTTTCGGATCGGTCAAATGGACTGACTGGAGCCAGATTCAGCGCATTCCGTTCTATTTTGGCGGTGCAGAGGTTACTTCGCTTGATCTCGGTTATCGCGATGGATGGACGATCACCGGCGGCATTGGTCATAAATTCAATGAGCAATGGAGCGGCGCAGTCAGCGTGACCTGGGATCGCGGTACATCTCAGGAGTTCGGCACGCAGACCGACACATGGTTGTTTAGCGCGGGTGTGGCCTATGCTGCCACCAAGAATGTCGAACTCCGCCTGGGTGGTGTTCTCGGCATCCTCACCAGCGGCTCGTCCGGTGCCACGGTCATCGATGGTGAACCCGTTGGCGACGAGGCTAGCTACGAGTTCGGCAATGATCTCGTTGCTGCGCTGTCGACCTCTCTCAAGGTTCGCTTCTGATCTTTCCTTGAAGTTCATGACAAAAGCCCGGTTTCGGCCGGGCTTTTGTTTGAGATCAATATGTGTTCGCCCGCTAAAATTATGTGACGATTTCGCAACACTTTTTTGTGACGATTGCGCTGCGCATAGAGGCTAGGACTTTTGTCCATTTCCCGCCACAAACGAAGCGCAGCGGTAAGGAAGTAGAGAGCGCGGACTGCGGGGGCGGAACGTGCATGTTGGAGTATCATGGGCGGGTTTTTTGAAGATAAACGGGGCTTTGCTGGCGCGGACGAGCGAATTGCCAATTCGTTTTACGCTTGTGCAGCAACCTTGTTCAGGGGTCCAAGTCTTGCCGAAAATGGAACCTACAGTTTCGCTCGCCTGTCGGGAGGCAGATCGTCCGGATCGTCTTGTCCAGACGTTCTGAATGTACGGCCAATAAATCACGCCTCGGCTTCAAGCCGTGCGCGGGTCGAAAGAAACTGAACCATGCGGAAGTCTGGCACTGGATCCATGAGAGTATTGCTTCTTGGAATATCGCTGGCGGCATTCTGTGCCGGAAACGCTCTTGCCTTCGACATGCAGGCAGGCGTGTCGAAGGAGTCTGGCCCCTTCGACCTCTTCAAGTTCGGTTTCAAGGCCTACAAGAATGGCCAGAAGGAAGACGCGGTAGAAGCCTATCGTTACGCTGCCGAAAAAGGCCATACCGGTTCTCGCTGGGCGCTCGCCAACATGTATGCCTATGGCGACGGCGTGACCAAGGACGATTACACGGCCTTCAAAATCTATAACGAGATTGCCGCCCAGGGCGTCGAGCCCGGCTCGGAAGACACCGGCTTCTTCGTCAATGCGCTTCTGTCGCTTGCGGGTTATTACAGCCACGGCATTACCGGCAGCCCGGTCAAGCCTGATCCTTATCAGGCGCGTCAGCTCTATTTCCAGGTCGCCTCGACCTTTGGTGTGGCGGAAGCCCAGTATCAGTTGGCAAGAATGATGCTTTCGGGCGAGGGCGGCGGCGCCAATATCCAGCAGGCCAAGAAGTGGCTCAATCAGGCGCGCAAGGCCGGCCATCCGGGCGCTATGGCCGTATTCGGCAATATTCTTTTCCAGGAAGGGCAATCCGTGCGCGGGTTGGCCTTCATGACCGCCGCACTCGATCGCTGCATCGCCAAGGATTGCGGCTGGATGGAGCAGCTTCAGGAACAGGCCTTCTCTGTCGCCGACGAAAAGGACCGCCGCGGCGCGGTCGCGCTTTCGCACCAGCTGGCGGATAACGACGACTGATCCGAACGGCGCCTCAAGGCGCGTTCGGATTGCCGCGGCTGTAAGTCAGGACTTAGGCTGCAAAATCGAATATGCCGACCACCGGCACGTGATCCGATGGTTTTTCCCACGCCCGTACATGTTTTTCGATCGACGTGGCCTTGAGTCGGTCTGCGGCTTCCGGCGATAGCAGCAGATGATCGATGCGGATGCCGTTGTTCTTCGGCCATGCTCCGGCCTGATAATCCCAGAACGAATAGAGTTTTGTCGCATCCGTGGTGGCGCGCACGGCATCGATGAGGCCGAGATTTTCCAGCCGCCGGAAGGCTTCCCGCGTTTGCGGAAGGAAGAGAGCATCGGTGGCCCACACGGCGGGATCGAAGCAGTCATGCGGCTCGGGAATAACATTATAGTCGCCGGCAAGGATCAGCGGCTCTTCCAGTGCGAGGCAGGCTTGCGCATGGCGGCGCAGACGCTCCATCCAGGCAAGCTTGTAGGGATATTTGACCGGGTCGTCGGCCGGATTGCCATTGGGCAGGTAGATCGAAGCAACCCGGATAACGCCGCTGGCAACGGAAAACACGCATTCGATATAGCGCGATTGCTCGTCCACCGTGCCGTCCTGCCCTTCGCCGCCCGGCAGGCCGCGCATCACTTCATCAGGCTTTATCTTAGACAGGATCGCGACGCCGTTGAAGCCTTTCTGGCCGTGTGTTTCCACATGATAACCGAGCGATTCGATCTCAAGCCGCGGAAAGCCCTCGTCGACCGATTTGATTTCCTGGAGGCAGACGATGTCCGGTGACGAATCGGCAAGCCACTGGCGCAGGTTATCGATCCGCGCCTTGACGCCGTTGATGTTCCAGGTCGCGATCTTCATGCGTCATCCACTTCATGTTCCTTGTCGTCTCTTTTAGACGATCGGGCGCAGGAAGGAAGCGCGATCGGACCGAAATGCCGATCGGTGAAATGATATCAGATGGAAAAGCTGGTCCCGCAGCCGCAGCTGGCAACCGCGTTCGGGTTCTTGATCTGGAAGGATTGCCCAAGCAGATTGTCGACGAAATCGATCTCCGAACCGGCCATGTAGATCAGCGACATGCTGTCGATCAAGACTTTGGCATCGCCATTGGAGATCACGACATCGTCGTCTTCCTGCGCGTCGGCCAGATCGAACTTGTAGGAAAAGCCGGAACAGCCGCCGCCTTCGACGGACACGCGCAGCGCCTGCTTGCCGGCATCTGCCGCAACGATCTGGGAGATCCGCTTGGCCGCGGCATCGGAGAGGGTTACATTTTCAGTCATTTCGTGTCTCCTGCCGGGGTGAAGGCCCGGTGAGTTTCAGGCCGGTGCCCGAATACTCGAAGATAAGTGTCACCGTCTTTGCGCACGGCTCCACTATAGGTATGAAGACGTGAACGGCACGTCAATGGGCCGGGCCGAACGGAATTGCAATGGAAATGCAGGTGAAGGCATGACGATCGATACCAGGACGCTCGGTTTCGGCAGCGGCGAGCGGGCGGTTTATGCATCGGACCCCTGGGGCTCCCGGGGCCGGATGTTTCCTGAAGACGGCAGTCTGACGCGCTCCGAATTCCAGAGGGACCGCGACCGCATCGTTCACACGACCGCCTTTCGCCGATTGAAGCACAAGACGCAGGTTTTCATCAGCCCGGATGGCGATCATTACCGAACCCGCCTGACCCATACGATCGAGGTCGCCCAGATCGCCCGTGCCTTGGCGCGTGCCCTGAAGCTCGACGAGGATCTGGCGGAAGGCGTGGCGCTCGTCCACGATTTCGGCCACACGCCCTTCGGGCATACGGGCGAGGATGCGCTCGACGAGGTGATGAAGCCCTATGGCGGCTTCGATCATAATGCCCAATCGCTTCGGATCGTCACCAAGCTGGAGCGCCGTTACGCCGAGTTCGACGGCATCAATCTGACCTGGGAAAGCCTCGAAGGCCTGGTCAAGCATAATGGCCCGCTGATGACGCCGGACGGCGAGGGGCTGAATGGGCCGGTTCCGCAGCCGATCCGCGATTATTGCGAGCTCCACGATCTGGAGCTGGCGAGCTTTGCCAGCCTTGAGGCGCAGGTCGCGGCGATCTCCGACGATATCGCCTATAACACGCATGATATCGATGACGGCATTCGCTCGGGCCTTTTGACCTTCGAGATGCTGGAAGACGTACCGTTCCTGGCCGGGCTGATGCGCCAAGTGCGGGAGAAATATCCGAACCTGGAGCCGAGCCGTTTCGCCTATGAGGTGACCCGCCGGCAGATCACCCATATGGTCGAGGATGTGATCGGCGTGGCGCAGGCCAATCTTGCCGATGTGCGCCCGCAAAGCGCCGGCGACGTGCGGGCCGCGGGCAGGGTGATCGCGACTTTCTCTCCCGACATGGCCGAGACGGATCGCCAGATCAAGAAACTGCTGTTTGCCCGTATCTACCGCCATCCGGATATCATGCGCATCCGCGCAGGCGCATCGAAGATCGTCACCGACCTCTTCGAGGCCTATATGAACGACCCGACGCTGATGCGCAGCCACTACTGGGTCAACCATATTTCCGGCCTGAAGCAGGCGGCCAAGGCGCGCCACGTCGCCGATTACCTGGCCGGAATGACCGATACCTATGCCATCCGCGTGCATGGAGAGCTGTTTGACCAGACTCCCGATTTGCGCTAGGCCGACCTCCAAACACCACCGGCTTTTCAAAAGCCCGCTTCGCATTACGCGTGGAAACGAGACATGAACCTTTTTGCTGACTTCGATAAAAGAATTAAAAACGCGCTGGAAACGATTGATATCATCAAGGAAAAGCGCAGCGAAGTCGATTTTGGACGACTGACCGTCGAGCCGCCGCGCGACCAGAGCCATGGCGATGTCGCCACCAATGCGGCAATGGTTCTGGCGAAGCCGCTCGGCACCAACCCGCGCGCGCTCGCCGACTTGATCTCGGCCGCATTGCGCAATGATCCCGACGTCAGCGAGGTTTCCGTTGCCGGCCCGGGCTTCATCAATATCCGTCTTTCCACCGGTTATTGGCAGCGCCTTCTGGGGTCGATGATCGAGGCCGGCACCGATTACGGCCGCTCGACCGCCGGTTCGGGCAAGAAGACCAATGTCGAATACGTTTCGGCAAACCCGACCGGGCCGATGCATGTCGGCCACTGCCGTGGTGCTGTCGTCGGCGACGCGCTGGCCAATCTTTTGTCCTTTGCCGGCTATGAGGTCGTCAAGGAATATTACATCAACGACGCGGGCGGCCAGATCGACGTGCTCGCACGCTCCGTGTTCCTGCGTTACCGCGAGGCGCTGGGCGAGAATATCGGCGAGATCCCGGCAGGCCTCTATCCGGGCGACTATCTCGTTCCGGTCGGCAAGGAACTTGCGGAAGAATTCGGCCCACGGCTGCACAACATGCCGGAAGAGGAGTGGCTCCCGCTCGTCAAGGATCGCGCCGTTGCCGCGATGATGGTGATGATCCGCGAGGATCTCGAAGCCCTGAACGTCCACCACGACGTGTTCTTCTCCGAGCGCACCCTGCATGCGGAAGGCGCAAAGCTTATCCGCGCCGCGATCAACGACCTGACCTTCAAGGGCCATGTCTACAAGGGCAAGCTGCCGCCGCCGAAGGGGCAATTGCCGGAAGATTGGGAAGATCGCGACCAGACGCTGTTCCGCTCGACGGAGGTCGGTGACGACATCGATCGTCCGCTGATCAAGTCCGATGGCAGCTACACCTATTTCGCCGCCGACGTCGCCTACTTCAAGGAGAAGTACGACCGCGGCTTCGACGAGATGATCTATGTGCTTGGCGCCGACCATGGCGGTTACGTCAAGCGCCTCGAGGCGGTTGCCCGCGCCGTATCCGACGGCAAGGCGAAGCTGACCGTGCTTCTGTGCCAGCTGGTCAAGCTCTATCGCGATGGCGAGCCGGTGAAGATGTCGAAGCGTTCGGGCGATTTCGTCACCCTGCGCGAGGTCGTCGATGAAGTCGGCCGCGATTCGGTCCGCTTCATGATGCTTTACCGCAAGAATTCCGAACCGCTCGACTTCGACTTCGCCAAGGTTACCGAGCAGTCGAAGGATAACCCGGTCTTCTACGTTCAGTATGCGCATGCCCGCTGCATGTCTGTCTTCCGCCAGGCAAAGGATGCCTTCCCGGACCTCGATATCGATTCGCTCGATCTCGCGTCCACGGTTGCCGCCATTACCGATCCGAACGAATTGCAGCTGGTCGCAAAGCTTGCCGAATACCCGCGAATCGTCGAGAGCGCAGCGCTTTCGCAGGAGCCGCATCGCATAGCGTTTTACCTCTATGATCTGGCCAGCTTCTTCCATGCGCACTGGAATAAAGGTAAGGAACAACCGGAATTACGTTTTATTAACGATAAAAACCGAGAATTGAGTATCGCCAGACTTGGGCTGGTGCGTGCAGTTGCTTCCGTATTGAGGTCTGGCCTCACCATTACGGGTACGGCTGCGCCGGAGGAAATGCGCTAAAAACGCCCTCATTTGCCCATATTGCTCTGGCACCAACGTAGTAATGTAGGTGAGTGGACGAGGTCATGGCGGATAATAACCTTGCGCGTAGCCGGAATGATGTGCCGGACTTCTTTGCTGACGGTGACCCGTTGGCTGAACTGGCCCGGATTGTCGGTTATGAAGATCGGGTTGTTGCAAACCCGGCTCCTGTGGTTTCCGAGCCCGTAGAGGCCCGGAGAACCGACCCGGTCTTCAATCTTGAAGACGAACTTCTTCGGGAATTCGAGCGCTACGATGCGCCTCGTCTCGATCCGGCGGACGATCTCGTCGTTGATGAGCCATCGCGCCCCGTGGTCGATGAGGCGCCCGTGGAGCCGGCTTTCGATGTTCGCGACTTCATGCCGGCTTTTGACGAGCCGGCTGCCGAAGATGTGCGTCACGAAAGCGAAGCTCTGGAGCAATGGCCGGTAAGCGACAATACGCATGGTTTTGCTGCGGAAGCGTTTGAAGCGCCGGCTTATGAAGGCGAACGCATCGAACACCGTGACGATCTTGCTTTCGAACTGCCCGTCCGGGATGAGCCATCCTCCTTCCAGCCGGAACCGGTTTCTCAAGACATCGTCGATTATTCTGCCCCCGTTGAAGAAGTGTCCGCTCCGCCGGCGACAAGCGCGCCAGAGCCGGGCCTGTCTTTCGACGATTTTGATCTCGCCGCTGAACTGGAGACTTCCATCGCTGCCGCGCCGGTCGTCGCGCCGGTTGCCGAAGCTCAGCCGTTGCAGCATGAGACCCAGACCTATCCGGTGGATGCCAAGCGCAAGGGGGCAGCCTTTACCCCAAGCTTCCGTATGCCGCTCGCCAACTTCCAGTCTGGTGCGGGCGTTGCTTCGCATCAGCGGGTAGAGCCCAAGGCCGAGCCGCAGCCGGCCCCGGTCGAAGTCAAGTTGGCGCCCGTCGAGAGCTGGAGCCCGTCCGTTCCGGTTGCGAGCGTGGTTGCAGCCCCGGTTGCTGAGCCTATCGTTTCGGCGATGCCCATCCCGTCCATGGATATTCCGCTGGCCGGTCCGGCTGAGCCCATCGGCGCCAGGATCTCTCCTGTCGCTGATGAGTTGCCGCCGAAGGTGCAAAGAGACCAGTTCTCCGAACTGGAAGATCTTCTGTCCGGCGTTGATCGGTATTCCGTCCCGTCGCGCGTCGAGCCTTCGCTTGCCGCGCCGGTACAGAGCCGTGTCGACGAAGAGGTGCGGCCGCAGATGTTTGCGCCGTCTCCCGCGCCAAGCCATGTTGCTGCAGCGCCTGTCGCGCCGGTTTCCGCGCCCGTCATGGCCGCTGCTCCGGCAGCCGCAGTTGATGACGCCTCGGATCCGTTCGCCGATCTCGACTTCGAGCTGGCGCTCGATGATCTTGAGCTTGATCTCAGCGATATGGTGGTCGAGGAAAACAAGAAGGGTGTTGCACCTGTTGCAGCCCCAAGTGAGCCAGAGGTTGCCGCTTCGATCGCGCCGCCGGCTCCCGCACCTGTCGTTGCCGCTCCGCAGGCTGTAGCGCCGATCGCTGCGCCTGTTTATGCCGCTGCTCCCGCTTTCAACGCTCAGGCCACATTTGACGCACAGCGCCTGAACGACGCGGAACCGGAAGATGACGTTCCGTTCGATCCGGCCCTGATCGCCGAATCCGAAGAACAGCCTGAAGTCATCGCCGAGCTCGACGTGCCGGCCCTTCCTGTCGAAGAAAAGGAAGAGCAGCCGGTTTATCGCAACGATTTCGATCTGGATATCGACGCGGAACTTGCCTCTCTGCTGGAGGCGCCGGAAACCGCGGCTCCGGTTCAGCGTGGAAATGTCGCGCCGCAGGCCGTGGCTGCGGTTGCTGCCGCCGCTCCGGCTGCCCAGAAGTCGGTTTACGCCGATCTGGACGATTTTGAGCGGGCGCTCGAAGAGGATTTCCGCCGCAGCCTTGCAACGCCGGTTCCGGCCAATGAAGGTTATGCGTCGGCCGAAGACTACGAGCAGAATATCGATGACGGCGAGGGACGTGGATCTTCGCGTCGCTGGATCGCTCCGCTCGTTGCCGTTGGTGTCCTTGCCGTATGTGGTGCCGGTGCCTATGCCGTGTTCGGAGGCTCGGCTTCCGGTCTTGGTGGAAATGGCGAGCCGGTGGTGATTGCCGCCGATAGCGAGCCGGTCAAGGTTGCTCCGGCGAACCCGGGCGGCAAGACCGTGCCCAATCAGGACAAGGCCGTGTACGATCGCGTCGCCGGTGCCGGATCGGATGTTCCCAAGCAGCAGCAGCTGATTTCCAGCAGTGAAGAGCCGGTCGATGTGGTCCAGAAGACCCTGATGCCGGATACGCTTCCGCTCGAAGGCGAAGACGACATGCAGATGACCGAGGTTGCGGATACCGATGATCCGCGTCTTCTGCCGCAGGATCAGCAGCAGGCTGGAGATCAGCCGGTGACGGTCATGCCGCGCAAGGTCAAGACCATGGTCGTTCGCGCTGACGGTACGCTGGTCGAGCAGGAAGTCGAACCTGCCGCCGCAGAAAAGATTGCCGCCGCACCGGTAAGGGGCGATGCTCCGACCCAGTCTGCTGCAGCATTCCCGACAGCCGCTCCGGCACCAGCCGCTTCGCCGGCCGGTATCGTTCCGGCCTCCGCTCCGGCAGACGCCGCAACGGCGATGCCCGTCACGGCCCAGGCTCCGGCTGCGATCGAGCAGCTTGCCGCTCCGGCTCCGGCCGCCGCCGCTCGTGCGCCGCTTCCCGCTTCCCGCCCATCGGCGCAGCCGGCCAATGCTGTCGCCAGCGTCAGCGATCAGGGTAATGCTCGCCCGGCTGCTGCGGCTCCTGTCGCCGCACCTGCTGCGCAGAACACGCAGGTCGCTTCGGTCGGTGCAGGCGGCTACCTGATCCAGATCGCTTCGCTGCCCTCGGAGGCAGATGCGCAGAAATCCTTCCAGAGCCTGTCGAACAAGTTCGGCAGCGTGATCGGTGGACGCGGCGTCGATATCAAGGCGGCGGAAATCGCCGGCAAGGGTACTTTCTACCGCGTCCGCATTCCGGCCGGCAGCAAGGAACAGGCCGTGGCGCTGTGCGAAAAATATCGTGCAGCCGGTGGCAGCTGCCTCGTGGCACGATAAACCAAATCAAGCCGAAACAGACGGGGCGCTCGGCGCCCCGTTTTTCGTTGGGTCATCATCACATCGGGTAACTTCAAATGAGTGTTTCGAAATCCATGATTCTCGGCGCCAGTGGCGCGACGCTGACTGCCGACGAGATCGCGCTTTATCGTGATGAACGCCCCTGGGGCTTCATTCTCTTCGCCCGCAATTGCGTAGAGCTTCCTCAGATCGCCGATCTCGTGGCTTCGATGCGCGATGCGGTCGGACGGCCCGATGCGCCGGTTCTCATCGATCAGGAGGGCGGTCGCGTACAGCGCATTCGCCCGCCGATGATCGAGCGTTATCCTTCGGCTGCAGCACTCGGCGAAATCTACCGGCAGGACAGGCAGAAGGGTCTGCGCGCCGCCTGGCTGATGTCGCGCCTGCACGCATTCGACCTCATGAAACTCGGCGTGACGGTCGATTGCCTTCCCGTCCTGGATGTGCCGGTCGAGGGCGCGAGCAACGTCATTGGTGATCGCGCCTATGGCTTTGACCCGAGGGCCGTGGCGGACATGGGCAAGGCCGCGGCCGAAGGCCTGAAGGCCGGCGGCATGCTGCCGATCATGAAACACATGCCGGGCCACGGTCGCGGCATGGCCGATTCGCATCATGAACTGCCGGTCGTCACCGCCTCGCGTGCCGAACTCGAAGCGCATGACTTCGTACCGTTCGTCGCGATGAAGGATGAGTTGATGGCGATGAGCGCGCATATCGTTTTCACCGCTTATGATGATCGTGATCCGGCGACGATTTCTTCGGTGGTGATCGAAGAGGTCATTCGCGGCCATATCGGTTTCGATGGCCTGCTGGTCTCCGACGATACCTCGATGAACGCCCTGAAGGGCACGATCGGCGAACGTGCCGCACGAATCATGGGGGGAGGTTGCGATATAGTCTTGCATTGCAACGGCCTGATGGACGAAATGAAGGCAGTGGTAAGGGAAGTCGTGCCTTTGTCCGGCAAGGCCTTGCAGCGCGCCGAGGCCGTCGAGCGCGGCTTTGCAGCGCCGGATGCGTCCGACGAACAGACCCTGCGTGCAGAATTCCATGAGATGATGGCGGTCGCCTGACAGGCGCGAACCGCCGAACGAGAGAGGTGAACTGGTTTGGCGGTGAATTCGGGGCAGGGCGCCATTCCGATGGACAAGCTCTGGCAGGACGTTTCCGAACGTGCTGCCGATGATCCCGCGCTCGTCATCGACGTGGCCGGTTTCGAAGGTCCGCTCGATCTGCTTCTGCATTTGGCCCGCAGCCAGAAGGTGGATCTGTCGCGCATCTCCGTTCTGGCGCTTGCGGAACAGTATCTCCTCTTCGTCGACAGCGCGCGGCGCGTGCGTATCGAGCTCGCCGCCGACTATCTGGTGATGGCGGCCTGGCTCGCCTATCTGAAGTCGCGGCTGCTCATCCCGCAGCAGGTCAAGGTCGACGATGGGCCGACCGGTGAGGAGATGGCCGCGACGCTCGCCTTTCGTCTCCGGCGCCTTGAGGCGATGCGCGAAGCGGCAAGCCAGCTCGTCAATCGCAACCGGCTAGGCCGTGACGTCTTTGCCCGCGGCGCGCCCGAACATATCCCGCATCGTGTTCAGTCCGCCTATGATGCGAGCCTCTACGATCTTCTCTCCGCCTACGCCAATCTGCGGCAGCGCACGGCAATTACCCAGGTGACGATCGAAAGGCGCAAAGTCTGGTCGCTGGTCGACGCGCGCGAACTACTGACGCGCATGCTGGGCGAGATTGCCGACTGGACGGCGCTGCAGACCTATCTGCTTCCCTATCTGCCGCCGGAAGACCGGGTGACGGCGACGGCCAGCGCCTTTGCGGCCTCGCTGGAACTCGTGCGCGAGGGCAAGCTCGAAATGCGCCAGGATGGCGCCTTCCAGCCGATCTACCTTCGCGGCGGCAATCGTTCGCGTCCAGATGCGGTGCAGGGAGGTGGCGAATGACCTCCGTTACCGACGAGATGGAAGCAAATATGGATTCTGCTCATGATGCGGAAGATGGGCAGAATGCACCATTTTCCGACCT
The DNA here is from genome assembly GCA_900469445.1 of Hyphomicrobiales bacterium. Lineage (GTDB taxonomy): Bacteria > Pseudomonadota > Alphaproteobacteria > Rhizobiales > Rhizobiaceae > Neorhizobium. The sequence continues at coordinate 363,446 of UBXM01000004.1, read as the reverse complement.
AGAAGCCGAGCGTATCGCCGAGGCGTTGATCTTCGCCTCGGCAGAGCCGGTTCCCGAGAGCTTTCTGGCCGACAGGCTGCCACGCGGAACGGATATTGCCGCCCTGCTGTCGCGGCTTGCCGAAAACTATGCCGGGCGTGGCGTCAATCTTGTGCGCATGGCGGACCGTTGGGCTTTCCGCACCGCGCCCGATCTTTCCTTTGTCATCCGCAAGGACGACAACGAAGTCAGGAAGCTGTCGCGCGCGGCGCTGGAGGTTCTGGCGATCATCGCCTATCACCAGCCCGTAACCCGTGCCGAAATCGAGGATATCCGCGGCGTTCAGACGTCCAAGGGCACGCTCGATGTGCTGATGGAAGCCGGCTGGGTGCGTTTTCGCGGCCGCAGGCGGTCGCCGGGGCGGCCTGTCACGCTCGGCACCACGACCGATTTCCTCGATCATTTCGGTATCGAGGAATTGCGCGATCTTCCGGGCCTGGAAGAACTGAAGGGTGCCGGCCTGTTGAGCGGTCGCATTCCGCCCGGTTTCCATATTCCCATGCCGGGGGCGGACACGGATCTTTCGGATGAAGAAGATCCCATTACCCAGCTCGATCTCGAGGAACTCGGTCTGCTCAGCCCCGGTGGCGCTTCCGACGATTAGGTTCGTAATGGATCGCAAAACGTGTATGGGCGATCAATCATCCCGCATGGCGCTAACGAGCGCGTGATTACAGATGTATCATGCAATTTTGGTGTTTGAAAAAGCACTGCAAAACGCTTACATCGGGGACTAATTCGAATTTGGAGTTGAACTAATGGGTTCTTTCAGTGTGTGGCATTGGCTGATCGTTCTGGTCATCGTGCTCGTCTTGTTCGGGCGTGGCAAGATTCCGGAATTGATGGGCGACGTCGCAAAGGGCATCAAGAGCTTCAAGAAGGGCATGACCGACGAAGACGCTCCGGAAACGACCACTGCGAAGACCGTCGACCACAAGGCTGACGAGGCGAAGGAAACCACCCGGTCCTAATGATCGGGCAGGGGGCTTCAGGAGCTTCGTTGCATGTTTGATATCGGTTGGACCGAACTGCTCGTCATTGCGGTCGTACTTATCGTCGTGGTTGGTCCCAAGGATCTGCCGCCAATGATCCGGGCGTTCGGCAAGATGACGGCCAACTTCCGCAAGATGGCCGGCGATTTTCGCGCGCAGTTCGATGAAGCGTTGCGCGAAGCGGATATGGACGATGTTCGCAAGACCATTTCGGATGCGCAAAAGCTCAATCCGACCAATGCTCTGCGCGACGCGATCAATCCGTTGAGGCAGATGGGGCAGGACATCAAGGCCGATCTGCAGAAGGCGACCGAGTTTCCCAATCCTCTCGCGGAGAATGCAAGTACGCTTTCTCCCGCGGATGCCGAAGCGCAGCATGCCATCGAGGGTGCAGAGCCGGTTTCTTCCTCTCCTGAGGTTCCGCCAAGTGTCGAGCCGGCTGCTGCTGCAACCAAGGCTCCGGCTGCCGCTGCTGCACCCGTGACGCAGGCACCGGCAGTTGCCGATAACAAGGCTGCCGCCGCTACCCCCGCTGCGGTTGCCGCCGCTGCAACGGCCAAGGCCGAGCCTTCGGCTGCAAGGCCTCGCGCACCGCGCAAGGCCCCGGTGAAGGCCGAGGGAGAAACCAAGGCGCGCAGCAGGTCGGTCAAGGCCTCCGCCACCTCCGGCAAGACGATCGCCGAAGCAGCTCCTGCCGCCGACAAGCCCAAGCGGGCGAAGGCGGTACCGAAAAAGGCTGCCGAGACCGCATCCGTCGTGAGTGACGCGCCGGTTGCCAAGACGCCCGCCCGCAAGCGCGTGGCCAAAAAGACTGATACGCCGAAGGACGAAGCATGAGCGACTACGAGGACAAGCCGCAGCCGCTTATCGAACACCTGATGGAGCTGCGCACACGGCTGATGTGGGCGATCGGCGCATTCTTCGTCGCCTTTGTCTGTTGCTTCTTTTTCGCCAAGCAGTTGTTCAACCTGCTCGTCGTTCCCTACAAGTGGGCCGTCGTCTGGGCGGGACTGGACGTAACCAAGTCCGAACTCATCTACACCGCGCCGCAGGAATTCTTCTTCACCCAGGTAAAGGTGGCAATGTTCGGTGCGCTGGTCATCGCCTTTCCGGTGATCGCCTCGCAGATCTACAAGTTTGTCGCGCCCGGCCTCTACAAGAACGAACGCTCGGCCTTTCTGCCGTTCCTGATTGCTTCGCCGATCCTGTTCCTGATGGGCGGCGCGCTGGTCTATTTCTTCTTCACACCCATGGTCATGTGGTTCTTCCTCGCCATGCAGCAGGCGGGCGGTGATGGCGAGGTGGCAATTTCGCTTCTGCCGCGGGTCTCGGAATATCTCAGCCTGATCATGACGCTGGTCCTGTCCTTCGGCCTGGTTTTCCAGCTGCCGGTGGTGACCACGCTGCTTGCCCGTGTCGGGCTCCTCACCAGCGACTGGCTGAGGGAAAAGCGCAAATACGCGATCGTCATCGCCTTCGTCGTCGCCGCGGTTCTGACGCCGCCGGATCCGATGTCTCAGATCGGTCTTGCTATACCGACCATCATTCTCTACGAGATTTCCATCTATGCCGCGCGACTCGTTGAGCGCAAGCGACGTGAGGATTCTGAGACTGCAGAATCGTCTTCGGACGTCGCCGAGACCGATAAGGCTTGAGGATTTTCCTGGCCTGATGCGCGCGGCATCTCGCGTTGAAGGCTAGGGACTATGCTTGATATCAAATGGATTCGTGAAAACGAACAGGCTCTCGACGATGCGCTTGCAAAGCGCGGTGCAGGGCCGATGGCGGCCGAACTCGTGGCGATGGATGAGCGCCGCCGCAGTATAATCCAGAAACTTCAGGACATGCAGTCCCGCCGCAACGCCGCCTCCAAGGAGATCGGCGCGGCGATGGCGCAGAAGAACCTCGAACTGGCTGAAAAGCTCAAGGCAGAGGTCGCCGAGATCAAGGAAACCATGCCTGCCGCGGAGCAGGAAGAGCGCGAGGCAATTGCCGCGCTCGATGATGCGCTGTCGCGTCTTCCCAACATTCCGCTCGATGACGTGCCGGTCGGCGAAGACGAGAGCGGCAATGTGGTCAAGCATGTCGTTGGCGAAAAGCCCCGCTGGAACCATCCGGCCAAGGAGCATTTCGATATCGGCGAAGCGCTCGGCTATATGGATTTCGATCGTGCCTCGAAGCTTTCGGGCGCGCGGTTCACGGTTCTGACCAGCCAGTTGGCCCGTCTGGAACGTGCGCTCGGCCAGTTCATGCTTGATATGCACACGATGGAGCACGGTTATACGGAAGTCTCCTCGCCGCTGATGGTCAAGGCAGATGCCATGTATGGCACCGGCCAGCTGCCGAAATTCGAGGAAGACCTGTTCAAGACCACGGACGGCCGCTACCTCATCCCGACCGCCGAAGTGACGCTGACCAACCTTGTCTCGGCCGAAACGCTGGAGCAGGAAAGGCTGCCCTTGCGCTTCACCGCGCTCACCCCGTCCTTCCGTTCGGAAGCCGGTTCGGCCGGTCGCGATACGCGCGGCATGTTGCGCCAGCACCAGTTCTGGAAATGCGAACTCGTGTCGATCACTGATGCCGAAAGCTCGATTGCCGAGCATGAACGCATGACGGAATGCGCCGAAAACGTTCTGAAGCGTCTTGGCCTGCATTTCCGCACCATGACGCTCTGCACCGGCGACATGGGCTTCGGCGCGCGCAAGACCTACGATATCGAGGTCTGGCTGCCGGGTCAGGATGCCTATCGCGAAATCTCGTCCTGCTCGGTCTGCGGCGATTTCCAGGGCCGTCGCATGAACGCCCGTTATCGCGTCAAGGATGAGAAGGCGCTGCGTTTCGTTCACACGCTGAACGGTTCGGGCACTGCCGTCGGTCGCTGCCTGATCGCGGTTCTGGAAAATTACCTGAACGAAGACGGTTCCGTCACGATCCCGGATGCGCTTCTGCCCTACATGGGCGGCCTGACCCGAATCGAAAAGGCATAAGGACAGACAGAATGCGCATCCTCCTCACCAACGATGACGGTATTCACGCGGAAGGTCTCGGTGTCCTGGAACGGATCGCCCGCACCATTTCCGATGATGTCTGGATCGTTGCGCCGGAGACGGACCAGAGCGGTCTTGCGCATTCGCTGACCCTGTCCGAGCCGCTGCGGCTGAGGAAGATCGACGACAAGCGTTACGCGCTGCGCGGCACGCCGACCGATTGCGTCATCATGGCGATCAGCGAGATCATGGACGGCAAGCCGGATCTCGTATTGTCCGGCATCAACGACGGCGCCAACATGGCCGACGACGTAACCTATTCTGGTACCGTTGCCGGCGCCATTGAGGGCACGCTTCAAGGCGTGCGTTCGATCGCCGTCAGTCAGGCAGCCCGCAAGGACAATGGCCGCTTCACGCCTTGGGAAGTCGCCGAAACTCACGCGGCAGACCTGCTGCGCAAGCTGATCGAAGTGGAGCTTCCGGACGGAACCTTCCTCAACGTCAACTTCCCCCATTGCGCGCCGGAAGACGTCAAGGGCGTCGAGGTGACATCCCAGGGCAAGCTCGATTTCGGCCTGATGATCGATGCCCGCGAGGACGGCCGCGGCCGGCCTTATTACTGGCTGAAGTTCTCGGAGCGGAAAGGCAATTTCCGTGACGGGACGGATATCCAGGCGCTCAAGCAAAACAAGATTTCCGTGACGCCGCTAAAGCTGGACCTGACCGATTATTCGGTTCAGGATCGTCTCGCATCCGCACTGGGATTTGGAGTCGCCGGTTGAAAACTGGAATGGTCGAGAAAGAGGGATTTGCTGCGCTCGTCCTGCGGCTGCGGGCCGAGGGTATTTCCGATCTCGACCTCCTGACCGCCGTAGAGCAGACGCCTCGCTCCCAGTTCGTACCGGCTCCGCTTTCCGAGGAAGCCTATTCCAGCCGCACGATCCCGATCGACTGCGGCGCTTTCATGGAGGGCGCCGATCTCGCCGTCCGGCTTCTGCATCGCCTGCAGGTGAAGCCCGGCCACCGTGTGCTCGAAATCGGCACAGGCAGCGGTTTCACTGCCGCCGTTATGGGACGAATCGCCGAACGGGTGACGACCGTCGAGCGCTATCGCACGCTCGTCACTGCCGCCAATGCGCGGATGGATGCCCTCGGGCTTCGCAATGTCATTATCAGGCAGGCCGATGGCAGCAACGGTCTGCCGGGCGAGGGCACGTTCGACCGCATTTTCGTCACGGCGGCCTTTACCGCCTTGCCGCGTTTTTATGCCGAGCAGCTGACCCATGGCGGCTCGATGATCGCTCCGATCATCCTTGATGACGAAACATGCCTGATGACGCGTCTGACAAAGACCGGCAGCCGTTTCGAGCGCGAAGATCTCTTCCCGGCCCCTTATCTTCCAATGGTTCCGCATATCGCCGCCGCGCTCTGAATGCGACCGGCATGGTTAGCAATTTGACAAAATGCTGACTTTTGGTGCGGTGCTTTAACCACCCAGTAAGACTAACGGGTTTTAATGATCCTCATGATGGTTGCGTCATGAGTAGGTCGAGTCAATGCGTTTAAAGAGTTCATCCAAGTTCGGTACATCCGTTGTAAAGTTCGCAGCGGCGGCCTTGCTGGCCAGCGCTGCGACCGGCTGCAGTTCCGACGCCACGCGTTTTTCCGGCCTGTTCGACGGTACGGACAACATGACGACGGCGTCCATTCCTCAAAGGCAGGGTGGCGGCGCATACGGCCAGGCTCCCGTTCCTCGCGGCGATGTCTCTTCGTCTCAGGGCATGCAGCCGCAATACGGCTCGAATAACGTGGCCTCGGCGCCGTCTTATCCGGCTCAGGGCGGCTATTCGTCCCCGGCACGTGTTGCCTCCGCTCCTTCCAGTGTTCAGCGTTCCGAGCTTTCCGCTCCGGGTGAACTCCCGCCTGTTTCGGGTTCCGACTCTTCGACGCGCCAGCAGGCCATGGCCCAGCCTTTCCCGCAGCAGCAGAACGTCGCTCCCGTCCGCAACGCAGACAATCTGACGACCGGTACGGTCAAGCCGATGTCCGGCTGGTCGACCGTCAATGCGCCGCGCGTCACGCTGAAGCCGGGCGAGACCGCAAAGACCCTGGCCAACCGTTATGGCGTTCCTGAAAAGGAAATCGTCCGGGCCAATGGCGGTGTGCTTGCCGCGGGCCAGTCGGTCGTCATTCCGACCTTCGGTCCGGCGCGCAACTCCGCCAAGACGGCTGCCGGCGATATCGACCTGCAGAAAAATGTGCCGGCACCGGTCAATCAGTCGGAGCAGAAGATTGCCGTTCTCCCTTCCGCACGCGACAAGTCGCTGGCGGAACCCGGCAAGATCACGCCTCCCGGTGGCAAGCCGCTCGGCGGCACCTACACCGTCAAGGCCGGCGATACGCTGACCAAGATTGCCCGCGAAACCGGCACCTCCGTCGATGCGCTGAAGGCTGCAAACGGCATGACCGACGGCACAGTCCGCATCGGCCAGACGCTGAAGGTCGGCAATGTCGCGACCGATCCGGTTCGCACCGCCTCCGTTCCGCAGAAGCCCGCAGAACAGATGCCGGCTGCACCGAAGGCCGCCGCTGCCCAGCCGGCTCCGGTTGTCGCCAAGGTCGAGCCTGCTGTTGCTGCTCCGTCCAAGCCTGCTGCCGCGGAAAATGCGTCGCTCAGCGAGGTCGAGAAGAAGGCCGACGTGGCTTCCATCGCTCCGAAATCCACCGGCATCGACAAGTACCGCTGGCCGGTCAATGGTGCGGTGATCGCCGGCTACGGATCCAACGTCAACGGCAGCCGTAACGATGGTATCGATATCTCGGTACCGGAAGGCACGCCGATCAAGGCCGCAGAAAACGGCGTCGTCATCTATGCAGGCAACGGCCTGAAGCAGCTCGGCAATACCGTGCTCGTACGCCATGACGACGGCAAGGTTACCGTTTACGGCCACGCCAGCGCCATCAACGTAACCCGCGGCCAGAAGGTGACGCGCGGCCAGACGCTTGCAGCCTCGGGCATGAGCGGTGATGCGCAGCGTCCGCAGGTTCACTTCGAGGTGCGCAAGGACGCAACCCCGGTCAATCCGAATACCTTCCTTGAATAATGTAGTGCGTTTCAAGGGGACAACGAAAAAGCCCGGCTCTGCCGGGCTTTTTTGCGTTCTGTAGGGATTTTCGCATCAGGCCCGATCGAGCGGTTTGCGCAGCCGGCCGGCGAGATCCTGAATATACTGCCATGCGACACGACCGGAGCGGCCGCCGCGTGTCGTCGCCCATTCCAGTGCCTCGGCATGCAAGGTTTCGCGGGCGAGTCCCAGTTCGAAATGTGCCGCATAACCGTCGATCATCGCCAGATAATCGTCCTGGCTGCATTTGTGGAACCCGAGCCACAGGCCGAAGCGATCGGAAAGCGAGACCTTTTCTTCCACCGCTTCTGACGGGTTGATGGCCGTCGACTGCTCGTTTTCCATCATGTTGCGGGGTAGAAGGTGGCGGCGGTTGGATGTCGCGTAAAAGAGAACATTGTCCGGCCGCCCTTCGATGCCGCCGTCGAGCGCCGCCTTGAGCGATTTGTAGGCGGTATCGTCATGATCGAAAGACAGGTCGTCGCAGAACAGGATGACGCGTTGTTGCGATGACTTGAGGATCTCCAGGAGGCTTGGCAGCGAGGCGATATCCTCGCGATGGACCTCGACGAGCTTCAGCGGGCTGCCCGTGGCTGTGCGTACATCTTCATGGACGGCTTTCACCAGCGACGATTTGCCCATGCCGCGTGCGCCCCACAGAAGCACGTTGTTTGCCGGATATCCTTCGGCGAAACGCAGTGTGTTTTCGTGCAGGATGTCACGGACATGATCGACGCCGCGGATCAGCGTCAGGGCAATGCGGTTGGGTCGCGGTACCGGCTGAAGCCTCAGGTTTGCAGGAACCCAGACGAAGCAATCGGCGGCATTCCAGTCGTTGACGGCAGGTGGTGGCCCCGCGAGGCGTTCGACCGCATCGGCAAGACGCCTGATTTCGGCAAGCACCTGTGCGTTGATATCGTCGCTCATGACGCTTCTCTTTCTTTTCGTCATCGTTTTTTGGCCGGTAACACGCTCGTCATTGCATAGAAAGGCGTTAGGCCGTGGATTTGGTACGCGAATTGCCGCTTTCTGTTGCATTCCGGGCCATCGCAACTATATTCCGGCGGCTTGAACGGGGGCGGGGAGTCTCCGGTAGTTTTAGGAGTTCTCGATGTTCATTACCGAAGCATTCGCCCAGGCGAGTGGCGCAGCAGCCCCCTCGGGCACCGATTCCATCCTGCAGATGGTCATGCTGTTCGCACCCCTGATGGTGGTGTGGTATTTCTTCCTCATCCGTCCGCAGCGCGCCCAGGCCAAGAAGCGCAAGGAAACGCTCGATAGCATTCGTCGTGGCGACCAGGTCGTTCTCGGCGGCGGCATCACGGGCAAGGTGAGCAAGGTCATCGACGACAACGAGCTTGAAGTCGAAATCGCCGAAGGCGTGAAGATCCGCGCCCAGCGCGCCTATATCGCCGAAGTCAAGGTCAAGGGCGAGCCGGTCAAGACCGAAGCTGCGCCGACCAAGTAAGCGGCAGATTAAGCCAACTTGTTATCAGGCTGGCGACCCTATATTGCCCGGATCGCTCCTGTCTGTCTGACAGGGGCTTGATCCGGGCAAAATTATTCTGGAAGGAAGCCGTGGCCATGGCGAAAGGCATCGAAATTCGAGACGCCCATTTTCCGGGCCGTGCGCCGATCGATGCCTATGGCAATGGCGGTTTTCGTTTTGCCGACATGTCGCATCGCGGCTCCATCCTCTGCCTGCCATCAGGTGTCTACGGCTGGGATATGCAGGAGGGCGAGCCTCTGACCGTCGCGTCTCTGGAGCGCGTATTGGCGGATGCATCCGGCATCGAAGTCCTGCTTGTCGGAACAGGCGCGGACCTCAAGCCGATACCGGCGGATGTAAAGGCCGCGCTGAAAGCCAGGGGCATTTCCTCCGACCCGATGAGCACCGGCGCGGCGGTGCGTACATTCAATATCATGCTTGCCGAATCCCGCGCTGTCGCGGCGGCCCTTGTTGCCGTCTGACATGACCGAGACGCCTTCCGACAACGGTGCGCTTTGCCTTTCCATGCTGCGGGAAACGGATCGCGATCGCTATCTGGCCTGCCTCCTGTCGCCGGAGGACAAGCGGGGCGCGCTTGCCGCTCTTTATGCCTTTAATGCCGAGATTGCCCGTGTTCGCGACGTGGTTCGCGAACCGCTGCCCGGCGAAATCCGTCTGCAATGGTGGCGTGATCTGCTGGAGGGAGGGGCTGCAGGCGATACCGGCGGCAATCCGCTGGCAGCCGGCCTGATCGAGACGATCGAGCGTTATCATCTGCCGCGCCAGACACTGGTTGCCATGACCGAGGCGCGTATCTTCGACCTCTATGATGACGCCATGCCGGACAGGAACGCGCTGGAAGGATATTCGGGCGAAACCGCTTCGGCTCTCATCCAGTTGGCCGGTCTGATCCTCTCGCCGGAAACTGCGACCCGATCGGCCGATGCTGCCGGACATGCGGGTGTGGCGCAGTCGATCGCCGGCTTGCTGATGCTTCTGCCGATCCATAACCGCAGGCGGCAGATCTACGTGCCGCTCGATATCCTCTCCGCAACCGGCCTTGACCGCGACAGCTTTCTGGCCGGGGAAGACAAGGCGCGCATCTCGGCGGCGATAGAGGCGTTTGCCGGCCTCGGGCTGGAACACCTGGAAAAGGCGCGCCGCGCCGGGCCCATATCTGCAGCGCTTTTCCCTGCCTTCCTGCCGGTCGCATTGTCCGAGCCGGTTTTGAAGCGTGCAGGAAAACTGGGCGTGGGCGCGCTTGCCGGTGGGCTGCAACAGCCGCAATGGCGGCGTCAGATCCGGATGATGAAGGCGGCGATGCTTCGTCGCTTCTGATGCGACATAACACTCGCGCAAGCCTCGCACATTAGGCACTAGGCAACCCAAAGACCTGCCCCCCAAACCTTCTATGCCTAGGAGACGCGGTTTGAGTGCCCTTATCATCTGGATGACGATCGTCGCGCTGATTCTCGCTCTTGTTTTCTACATAAGGCAGATAGCCCGCAAGAACGACGAAAAGGGCGGCCACGATGTCGGAACTGCCATTCTGGAATTCGGCCGCGCCTTTCCCGAAGAGGCAATCCGCAGCCTTCATGGCACGAAGGATGGCGATGTTTTTGTTCGTCTGCATAACGAAAAGACGGGCTTCATGCGCAACCGCCGAAATCATTATGCCTGCCATCTCATTCAGCCGGGACGGGTGAGGATAGTTCCGACGCCGGACGCAAAGGGTTTCTCGGCAGAGTTCCTCGATGCTCCGACGCTCAACGGCGATTTCGTCTTTGCGAATGAAAAGGAAGCGGCCGAAGTCTCTCTCTGGCTGCTCGACAATTATGTCAGCGTTACCGGCAGAGATAACGAGGCTGGCGAAAACGACGCCGGGCATAAGGCCGGCGGCCCGCAAATGGCCGCCGCCGATGGTGAAGGCTCTACGCCAGACCGAGCCAATTAGCGCAATCTTTGAGCGCCCGCGCGGATAGCAGCTGGCGCTTCATGATCGTCTTGTCCTTGCCGCGGAAACGCTTGACGCCTTCCGGCTTGACGATCGAGCCGGGCTCCAGCTCGGGGAACAGGCCGAAATTGATGTTCATCGGCTGGAAGGACCGTTTGCCGGGCTCTTCGTCGTGAATGAGATGGCCGCCGGTAATGTGTCCGAGAAGCGAACCGAAGGCCGTCGTGGCAGGTGGCGGCGTCAGCGGCTCGCCCTTGCGCTCGGCGGCTGCGAATCGTCCTGCAAGCAGGCCGATGGCGGCACTTTCCACATATCCTTCGCAACCGGTGATCTGGCCGGCAAACCGGAGACCGGGCCGGCTCTTGAGCGTCAGCGAACGGTCGAGCAGGATCGGCGACTGGATGTAGGTATTGCGGTGCAGGCCGCCGAGCCGGGCAAATTCCGCATTCTGCAGGCCCGGAATCATCCGGAAGATTTCCGCCTGCGCGCCGTATTTCAGCTTCGTCTGGAAACCGACCATGTTGTAGAGCGTGCCGAGCGCATTGTCCTGGCGAAGCTGGACGACGGCATAGGCCTTGACGGTCGGATTATGCGAATTGGTGAGGCCCATCGGCTTCATCGGGCCGTGCCGCAGCGTCTCGCGGCCACGCTCCGCCATGACTTCGATCGGCAGGCAGCCGTCGAAATAGGGCGTGCCTTCCCATTCCTTGAAGCCGACCGTATCGCCGGCAATCAGCGCATCGACGAAGGCATCATACTGATCCTTGTCGAGCGGGCAGTTGATATAGTCCTTGCCCGTACCGCCAGGCCCGACCTTGTCGTAGCGAGACTGATACCAGCAGGTGTCCATATCGATCGAATCGCGATGCACGATCGGCGCAATCGCGTCGAAGAAGGCGAGCTGGTCTTCACCGGTTTCGGCCTGGATGGAGGCGGCAAGCGACGGCGAGGTGAGCGGGCCGGTGGCGACCACCGCAAGATCCCACTCCTTCGGCGGCAGGCCCTGGATTTCCTCGCGGACCACCGTGATCAGCGGATGGCTGGAGATTGCAGCCGTCACCGCGTCGGAAAAACCGTCGCGATCCACGGCAAGCGCGCCGCCGGCCGGAACCTGATGTTTGTCCGCGGACGCCATGATCAGCGAGTTGGCAAGCCGCATCTCTGCATGGATGACGCCGACGGCATTGGCTGTCGCATCGTCGGAGCGGAAGGAATTGGAGCACACCAGCTCGGCAAGGCCGTCTGTTTTATGTGCATCGGTGCCGCGCACGCCGCGCATCTCGTGCAGGATCACCGGAATGCCTGCCTGTGCGATCTGCCAGGCTGCCTCGGAACCTGCCAGGCCGCCGCCGATCACGTGAATGGGGGAATAGGATGTCTCTGTCATGGGGCGCGTCATTATCACGGCGCGTGGCCGACAGGAACGAAAAAGGCGGCCGATTTGAAATCAACTTCGCCGGGAATCAAAAAGGCACCTGAGAAGGTGCCTTTGATCATGCCGACATTTATTGGTCGCTGGACCTGTCCATCTGGCGGTTGGGAGCCGCCGTCCGTTGGGGATTAACGGAAAGAACGGGAAGCGATATTGCGAATGTCGTAGCGGGTCAGACCGATGTCCGAGAGTGCCTGGTTCGAAAGATTGCCAAGCTCGTTCATCGTGCGGCGGTAGCTGATCCAGTTCTTAGCGATGCGGATCGGGTTCATGGTGGTTTCCTCAAGTCGTCTTTTTCCCGGAAGTCTCACTATTGGCTCCGGCGATGTGCTTCTTATACGCTCGAATAATAACGATGTGCAGTGCAAATAATATGCAACTGCCATGCGTTTGTGCGGTGAATTGTCGCTTTTGCGGGCAATGCCACAAAAACAAGCTGCTCTGCGACTGAACCATGAAGCTGAAACGAAAAACGCCTCCCGAAGGAGGCGCTTTCTGTCGACTGGAATGTCGAGAATATATTAGAAGCCGACTGCCGTCCGGGCGACGCGACGGATGTCTGCGCGGCCAATGCCGAGGTCGCCAAGTTCGCGGTCGGTCATGCGGCCGAGTTCGGAAACGGTTTCGCGGTACTTGCGCCAGTCGCTGAATTTCTTTGCGATGCTCATTGTGGGGGTCCTTTGCCCTGTGGGCGTCATCTCCGCCCTCTTCATCTGCTAATCGTTTTAAATCTTGTTTTGCCCAAAAAACAGCGCCCGTTTCGTATGCCACCTATGCGTCTGGTGCATCCCATGTGGCGGTCTATGCCGCTGTTGTGCTCTCGAAAAATAATGAAGGGCTGAAACGGACGACGCCCACCGGGGGAGGAGGTCCGGTGGGCGTCATATGGGTGACCGGCGATCGGGAGGAGGAATATCGCCAGTCTATACGGTGCAGCGCTTGGGAGGAGGATCGCGCGCACCGAATTTCTTGCGGAACATCCGCTCTTGAAGCTTCTCTGCAGGTCGGTAGCGGTCGCTTCGTCCGGCATTTGCTTCGTTGACTGGAACCTACAGAATGTCAGGGAAGTTGTGCACTGCAAACGCTGAATGGATGGCATGCTTCGATTGCATGGCTGTCAATGCGGGCGAGGCGGCGTTTTTTCTCGCGGTCTTTAGTCTCTCCAAGGCGTTGATCCGCTTCTGTGATGGTTGTCGGCAAGTCTTCTTTGGTGACTGTCATTTTTCCTTTGCGTGCAGGAAAACGGATGATATAGAGACGCGCGCTCTGGAAGGCCTCCGGCGACGAGGTATTTCGACGCGGTTTGGGGCGCGGGTATGGTGAAATTGGTAGACACGCCAGATTTAGGTTCTGGTGCCGCAAGGCGTGGGAGTTCAAGTCTCTCTACCCGCACCAGCACCGCCAAGGTGTGGTCTTGAGCCAAAGAATAGGCGAACGACCGGCGCCTTAATGCCGCGGCTGGTCTCTTTGAAGTTCCGGCGATGTGCTGACTGTTGAACGGCTGGAGATGCCGGGTAGTCGGACATCTCCGCCACGATATGAAGGTTTGAAAATGCAGGTTACCGAAACGCTCGCTGAAGGGCTGAAGCGCGAAATCAAAGTTGTCATCCCGAAGCAGGAGATGGAAGCACAGCTGAACGTGCGCCTCGCCGATGCGAAGGATAAGGTCCGCATCAACGGCTTCCGTCCGGGCAAGGTGCCGCTCGCGCACCTCAAGAAGACCTACGGCAAGTCGATCATGGCCGATCTCGTCAATGAGATCATCCGCGATCGTCCGGCATCGATTCTCTCCGAGCGCGGCGAGAAGTCGGCTACCCAGCCGTCGATCTCGATGACCGAAGATCAGGACGAAGCCGAAAAGATCCTGTCCGCACAGGCAGATCTCGAGTTCACGCTCTCCTACGAAGTCATTCCGCCGATCGAGCTGAAGTCGACCGACAAGATCACGGTTACCCGTGAAGTCGTCGAAATCGCCGACGAGGAAGTCAACGAGCAGATCGTCAAGATCGCTGAAAGCGCTCGTACCTTCGAGACCAAGAAGGGCAAGGCCGCCAATGGCGACCGCGTCACCATGAACTACCTCGGCAAGGTCGACGGCGTAGCCTTTGATGGCGGCGCTGCCGAAGATGCCGAACTGGTTCTCGGTTCCGGCCAGTTCATCCCGGGCTTCGAAGACCAGCTCGTCGGCGTCAAGGCCGGCGACGAAAAGGTCATCACGGTTACCTTCCCGGAACAGTACCCGGCTGCGAACCTCGCAGGCAAGGAAGCCACCTTCGACATCACCGTCAAGGACGTTGCTGCTCCGGGCGAAGTTGAAATCAACGACGAACTGGCTTCCAAGCTGGGCATCGAATCGGTTGATCGCCTGAAGGAAATCGTTCGCGGCCAGATCGAAAGCCAGTACGGCAACCTGACCCGTCAGAAGGTCAAGCGTCAGATCCTCGACCAGCTCGACGAAATGTACCAGTTCGACACCCCGCAGGGTCTGGTTGACGCCGAATTCGACAATATCTGGCGCCAGATCAACACCGATCTCGCCCAGTCCGGCAAGACCTTCGAAGACGAAGACACGACCGAGGAAGAAGCACGCGCCGAATACCGCAAGCTTGCCGAGCGTCGCGTTCGCCTCGGCCTCGTTCTCTCCGAAATCGGTGAGAAGGCCGGCGTCGAAGTTACCGAAGAAGAAATGCAGCGTGCACTTTACGCACAGCTGCAGCAGTTCCCGGGCCAGCAGAAGGAAATCCTCGATTTCTTCCGCAACACGCCTGGCGCTTCCAACTCGCTGCGCGCCCCGATCTTCGAAGAGAAGGTCATCGACAAGCTGCTTACCGAAGTGAAGGTCACCGACAAGACCGTTACCAAGGAAGAGCTGATGGCTGACGACGAAGCCGAAGGCGAAGACAAGCCAGCCAAGAAGAAGGCTGCGCCGAAGAAGGCAAAGGCTGAAGCTGCGGAAGGCGAAGAAGCCGCTCCGAAGAAGAAGGCTGCACCGAAGAAGAAGGCCGCTGAAGACAGCGCCGAATAATCCTTTCGGATTGTGAATGATGAGAGGCCGGGTCGGAAACGACCCGGCCTTTTTGCGTCGCGTGGCCAACTTGAAAGTGTGCGCTGATCGGAATTAATGTGATGAGCAGTCACGATGGTTGGGCGTCATGGAATTGGTACATAACGGGCGCACGAAATATCTTGCCGCCGCTCTGGATCGTGCCTCGACGGCTTTTCTGGCGGTCGGAGCTATTGGTCAGTTGACTTCGCCCATATCCGCGGAATTCGGCCTGGATGTCGCGATAGCGGTGTCCGCTTGGCTTCTCGGCGCACTCGTATTACACTTGGCGGGTCGCATTATTCTGGGAGGCTTGCGGTCGTAATGTCTTCTGCATTTTTCTTCTGGTACATTCTGCCCTTGATCGTCGGTGCCCTTGGCCTCGCGATCGCTTTTTATTCCCGCTATGTAGAGAAAAAGACGCGCCCGAACCGTCATCCCGGCGAGTAGATCGCTTTCTCGCCGAAACCCCGCGACATTGTCCGCATCTCGTGACATAAGGCAGGCCGAATTCTCCCAGGAACACCGGCAGCCATGATCCGTATCGAAAATATCAGCAAGTCGAACAGTCACCGTATTCTCTATATCGAGGCGTCTGCTGCCTTGAACCGGGGCGAAAAAATCGGTCTGGTCGGGCCGAACGGTGCTGGCAAGACCACGCTGTTTCGCATGATTACCGGTAGCGAAGTCCCTGACGAGGGCCAGGTCTCGGTCGAAAAGCATGTGACGATCGGCTATTTCAACCAGGATGTCGGTGAAATGTCGGGCGTCAGCGCCGTCACCGAAGTGATGGATGGCGCGGGCCCGGTCAGCACGGTCGCCGCCGAATTGCGCGAGCTCGAAGCTGCCATGGTCGATCCCGACCGCATGGACGAGATGGACGCCATCATCGAACGTTATGGCGAGGTTCAGGCGCGCTACGAGGAGTTGGACGGTTACGGTCTCGAAAGCCGTGCCCGCGAAGTCCTTGCCGGCCTTTCCTTCAGCCAGGAGATGATGGACGGCGATGTCGGCAAGCTTTCGGGCGGCTGGAAGATGCGCGTGGCGCTCGCCCGCATTCTCCTCATGCGTCCCGATGTGATGCTGCTCGACGAACCGTCGAACCACCTCGATCTCGAAAGCCTGATCTGGCTGGAGCAGTTCCTCAAAGGTTACGACGGCGCGCTGTTGATGACCTCGCACGACCGCGAGTTCATGAACCGCATCGTCAACAAGATCATCGAGATCGATGCCGGCTCGCTCAACTCCTATGCCGGCGATTACGGCTTTTACGAACAGCAGCGGGCGCAGAACGAAAAGCAGCAACAGGCGCAGTTCGAGCGCCAGCAGGCGATGCTTGCCAAGGAGATCAAGTTCATCGAGCGCTTCAAGGCACGCGCATCGCACGCGGCCCAGGTTCAGAGCCGAGTCAAGAAACTCGACAAGATCGAGCGCGTCGAGCCGCCGAAACGTCGCCAGTCGGTCGCCTTCGAATTCCAGGCGCCGCCGCGCTCGGGTGAAGATGTCGCCAATCTCAAGGGCGTGCACAAGGCCTATGGCAGCCGTACCATTTACGATGGACTGGATTTCTCCATCCGCCGCAAGGAACGCTGGTGCATCATGGGCGTCAACGGTGCCGGAAAATCGACGCTGCTGAAGCTGATCGCCGGTTCCGCCGAGCCGGATCAGGGATCGGTTGCGATCGGCGCGAGCGTCAAGATGGGCTATTTCGCCCAGCACGCCATGGACGTGCTTGATGGTGAGCAGACGGTTTTCGAGTGGCTCGAATCGGAATTTCCGCGTGCGGGGCAGGGAGCTTTGAGAACGCTCGCCGGCTGCTTCGGTTTCTCCGGTGACGACGTCGAAAAGAAGTGCCGCGTGCTCTCGGGTGGTGAAAAGGCCCGTCTGGTCATGGCTGCCATGCTGTTCGATCCGCCGAATTTCCTCGTCCTTGACGAGCCGACCAACCACCTTGACCTCGACACCAAGGAAATGCTGATCAACGCGCTGTCGGAATACGAAGGCACGATGCTCTTCGTCAGCCACGATCGACATTTCCTCTCCGAACTTTCCAACCGCGTGCTGGAAGTGTCGGCCGATGGCGTCCATCGATATGATGGCGGTTACCGTGAATATGTCGAGCGCACCGGTTATGAGGCGCCGGGTCTGGTTGCCTGACATGGCGCCAAGTCCCGTGAGCCAATTGTTTTCGGCCGTCTGGGCCGGTTACTGGTTCGCAATGTCTTGATCCATCGCGCCTTGCGCCTAGCTAGCCCTTTTGGGGCTGGTAAAGGTAAAACGGCGATGTTGGACTATGGATTTTCAGACACGGCATTTCCGGGCGTTCGTCCGGCTATCGATCTTGAGTGTTTTGCTCGGCGCCTGCACGATCCCGCCGGATACATCGCGGGTGGTCAGGGAAAACTCGACGGTAGCGGCGGCGCGAAGTGAACTCGTCGGGCTAAACGATGACGATATCCGCATGTGCGCCGGGTTTCCAAGTGCAAGCAGCCCGACTGCCGACGGCGGAACCATCTGGGCCTATAGGCGAGACATGCCGCGGGGAAACTGGAATGTCGTCAATCCGTCCTTCACCCTTTTTGGTGCGATCCCGGCGGTCAACACATCGACGAGCGGTTCGTCGGGCGGCAATTGCAGCACGCAGTTTCGCTTCGCCGACAACAAGCTCAGGCAGGTCGAGTTCGCAGGCGACAACAACACCACGACGGATATCAACGGTCTATGCGTCAGCATGATCGACAACTGCCTGATCTATGCGCGCAAGAAGAAGGCGCGATGATCTCTCTGTCGGCATCCGGCGACAAAAAAGCCGCGCAATGCGCGGCTCTTCATGGGTCGCGATTGCCTCAGCGGCAGACGCGGATCGATTCCATGTGCCAGCCGCCATCATAGGCATTGCGAACCTGCTGATCCTCGAACCAGCAGCGCGGCGGAGGCGGTGGTGGCTCCACATAACGAGGGCCACCGCTATTGGCCAAAGCCCCACCGATCAGGCCGCCGACAATACCTGCTGCGAGGCCGCCGGCAATGATCTTGCCCGTATTGTCGTGATGACGGCGATGGTGGCGATCGCGGTCACGATCACGGTCCCAACGCGGCGGGGGCGGTCCGCGGTGCTCCCAGCGCGGCGGAGGTCCGTCGCGCCATTGCGCCATGGCGCTGCCGGCCGGAGCCATTGCCGCGCTGGTAAGCATGGCAAAGGAGAGGGCAGAAAGAGCAATCTTCTTCATCATTTCAGTCGTTCCTGGCGCCGGGTTGTCATGGCGCTTCGCCTCGGGACATTGCTCCGCACTGCCTTAACGTAGCTTGAACGAACCCTCTCTCTCGGTTGGAAAACGGGACAGCGCATAGAGGCCTGAATACCGTCAGCCCGACTGCATGTCTGCCGCTGCCTTGTCATCCTTTTCGCCAGCGCGCTGATAGGCGTCGCGCAGAACCAGGCGCCCGAAATACTGCTCGAAAGCCGGGCGCTTCTCGATCGAGCCGAATTGCAGTCCCCAGCCGATCTGCGAGCCGACATAGACATCCGCAGCACTGAATGTGTCTCCGGCAATGTAGGAATTGGTCCGCAGCGCGAGTTCGAGCGTGTCCATCACATCCGCATAACTGCCGTAACCGATCATCCGTTCGCGATCGGCCGGGACTTCGAAGCCGAGCGCCCGGTTGCTCACCGCAGCTTCCAGCGGACCCGCGGCAAAGAACATCCATCGATAATAATCGGCGCGATCTGCAGGTGAGGGTGCCAGACCTTTCTCCGGAAAGGCATCGGCAAGATAGGCGCAGATCGCGGCGCATTCGGTGATCGCCTTCTTGCCATGGACGATCGTCGGCACCTTGCCCATCGGATTGACGGCCTTGTAGCGATCATCCTTCATGCTCGTGCCGAACTGGAGAATTTCCGTCCGGTAGGCAACGCCTGTCTCCTCAAGCATCCACCGGACAATGCGGCCACGAGACATCGGGTTGGTATAGAATAGGATTTCGTCTGCCATCCGTTATCCTCCTGCTGTCACCAATGTTTTGGCGCGCGCGGCGATACAGTCAAGTGGCGGGGCTTCGGGCAATGGCGCGTAAGATTACAGCGGCTTGCGGTACTGGATGAAACCCGGGGCCACGGCGACCCTATCATAGAGGCGGCGGGCCGCATCATTGCGTTCCTGCGTCAGCCAGTAGAGACGACCGGCATTCTTGTCGCGTGCCAGGAGCGCCACCTTCTCGATCAGCGCCTCGCCCACGCCGCGTCCCCGCTGGCTTCCATCGACATAGAGATCCTGCAGGTAGCAGGTCATGTCCGGCAGCCATGTCGAGCGATGGAAGAGCGCGTGCACGATGCCGACCAGCTTGCCATCATCGAAGGCGCCGAGCGCGTGCATCGGTTCGTCCGGGTCGAGGAAGCGGCCCCAGGTGATGTCGTACTGTTCCTTTGGCAATTCGGATTCATAAAAGCGGATATAGGCCTCGAACAGCGGCTGCCACGCCTCGCGGTCGGAAGGCGCGAGAGGGCGAATTTCAACAGGACGATTGGCGGACATGTTCAGGCCTCCTCGCAAAAGAAAACGGCGGGGAAAACCCCGCCGTTCAAATGTAATCCGAAGATTGTGGCTTACGCCATGGCCTTCTTGAGGTTTTCGTCGATCTTGTCGAGGAAGGCGGTGGTCGAGAGCCACGGCTGATCCGGACCGATGAGCAGCGCCAGGTCCTTGGTCATGAAGCCGGCTTCGACCGTATCGATGCAGACCTTTTCCAGCGTGTCGGCGAACTTCGAAAGCTCGGCATTGTCGTCCAGCTTGGCGCGGTGTGCGAGACCACGGGTCCAGGCGAAGATCGAAGCGATCGAGTTCGTCGAGGTTTCCTGGCCCTTCTGGTGCTGGCGGTAGTGACGGGTAACCGTGCCGTGAGCGGCTTCGGCTTCGACCGTCTTGCCATCCGGCGTCATCAGAACCGAGGTCATCAGGCCGAGCGAACCGAAGCCCTGTGCAACGATGTCCGACTGAACGTCGCCATCGTAGTTCTTGCAGGCCCAGACGTAACCGCCGGACCACTTCAGCGCGGAAGCGACCATGTCGTCGATCAGGCGATGTTCGTACCAGATCTTGGCTTCATCGTACTGAGCCTTGAATTCGGCGTCGAAGATCTCCTGGAACAGGTCCTTGAAGCGGCCGTCATAGGCCTTGAGGATCGTGTTCTTGGTCGACAGGTAGCAGGGAACGCCACGCTGCAGAGCGTAGTTGAACGAAGCGCGGGCGAAATCGCGGATCGAGTCGTCGAGGTTGTACATCGCCATGGCAACGCCGGAGGACGGCGCGTCGAAGACGTCGTGTTCGATCGTCTGGCCGTCGTCGCCGACGAACTTGATCGAAAGCTTGCCCTTGCCCGGGAACTTGAAGTCGGTGGCGCGGTACTGGTCGCCGAAAGCGTGACGGCCGACGATGATCGGCTTGGTCCAGCCCGGAACCAGACGCGGCACGTTCTGCATGATGATCGGCTCGCGGAAGATGACGCCGCCGAGGATGTTGCGGATCGTGCCGTTCGGGCTCTTCCACATCTTCTTCAGCTTGAATTCTTCAACGCGGGCTTCGTCCGGCGTGATGGTGGCGCACTTGATGCCGACGCCGTGCTTCTTGATGGCGTTGGCGGCATCGATCGTCACCTGGTCGTCGGTGGCATCGCGGTTCTCGACCGAAAGATCGTAATATTCGATGTCGAGATCGAGATAGGGCAGGATCAGCTTGTCCTTGATCAGCTGCCAGATGATACGGGTCATCTCGTCGCCGTCGAGATCGACGACCGGGTTGGCTACCTTGATCTTCTGCATGGACTTCCTCTTGTCGTGAGTGGGCCGGATCGGCCCCGAATGGATCAACGGGTTGCGCTATAACATCGCAGGCGGAGTGTGCAAAGGCGTGAGACAGGGATTGGGGGCTTTTCTGTGAGATTTCAACGCAGGGCCTTTCCGGCTTTGAAAAACAGCAAGAATGGTCATTGCCAAATAAAGGCCGAGGGGTAATGTCCGCGCAAATCGCCTCGAATACGGAAATATCGCCATGCGAACTCTGACGCTCGCTCTTACCCTGTCGCTCCTGTCCACCGTTTCCTTCGCAGCCGAGCCTGCGGATCCGGTGAAGGAGGTGATGAAGATCACCGAGGACAACTGGAATAGCAATGACAGCGACTGGAAGTTCATCTTCGATCCTGAACCGCTCGCCCGCCTGTTCAGCAAGCGGTTCCAGGCTGCCTATGCCGAAGCCGCCAAACATCCTGCCTATGAGACGGAAAACAATCAGCCGGGCGACCCTTTCGGCTACGATGTCGTCACCGCTTCGCAGGACGGCTGCCCTCTGCAGGATATAACCATTGCGCCGGGCGCTGCCGCAAACGGCAAGACCGATTTCAAGGTCACGTTCAAACAATGGACCTGCATCGACGACGCCGATCTGAAGGACAGCCTTTCGGAAGTCCGTTTCGACGTGGTCGAGGAAGACGGCAAACCCGTCATCGACGATATTCATCGTGTTGCTGACGGCGAGAGCGATTCCGTCATCGAGGAAATGCAGTCGATCGCCAAGGGGGAGTGATGGGGGAGTGATGCCCGACGCGACCACGCCAGCCCCACTCGCCACTGTTTGCTTGACGGCGCGCGGCCCGCGGATCGACAATGTCGGCGTCTAGGGCGCCGCGCATGGTTGCCGCATGTGTCGATCGTCTGTTGGCACATGACCCGGCCTTGTCTCGGGTGAAGATGGGCGCGCGCGTCACGCTCACCATATTGGCTTCGATCCTCGCCCTGATTGCCGTCCACCTTGCCGTGACGCCGCTGCCGTCGATTTCCTATGCGCTCGCCATCGTGCTTTCGATCGAAGGTGGTGTTGCCGTGAAGGACAAGACCCCCGGCGACCAGCTGACGACGCGGCTGATGGGCTGTGCCGCAAGTCTTTTCTGCATCACGCTTGCGGCTGCGCTCGAACCCTTTCGGCTTGTTGCCGACCTGACATTTCTATGCGTGATCTTGGCGGCGAGCCTGGCGCGTGTCTTCGGCCCGCGCGGTTTTGCCGTCGGCATGTTCGCCTTCATCTCCTATTTCATCGGCGCCTACCTGCGGCCTACGCTGACAGAGCTGCCGCTTGCGGCGCTGGGGCCGCTTTTCGCCGTTGTCCTCGGGCACCTTATTCGCAAATACCTGCTTGTTGATGATTGGCGTCGCGATCTCACCAAGGCCCTGCGGGCGATACAGCGCCGCATATCGGTTATTCTGCTGCGCCTGGCCCAGCTTTCCAGAAACGGAGCCTTGACGGACAAGGACCGTCTCGAATTGCGGCAGATGGAAGAACAGTTGAAGGACGTGGTCCTGATGGCCGAGGGCCTGCTGCCCCGCAATCCGGATGGATCCATGCCGAGCGGAGATAGTCCGGTGACGGCGGTCTCCATGGCCATTTTCGATCTTCATCTGGCGGCCGAAAGCGTGATCGTGCAGTCGCTCGCAGCCTTGGCGCCGGCCTCCCTGTTCGAAGCGGTGCTGGTTGGCGACGCCGCCGGGGCGAAGAAGATCGCGGAAAATGCGAATATCGATGAAGCGCGGACGAAGCAAAGCGTTCATGCGCTTTTGTGGCTGCAGCGCGCGTCATCCGCGCTGACGGAAGCGACCAGTGACCGGAGCTTCCAGCAGTTGATGGCTTTCGGTGATGTGTCGCAGTCCGAAATCCAGATAAAAGCGGATTTTTCCTGGAAAAACCCACTGGTCCGTGCCGCGGTGCAGATCACCATCGCATCCGGCATCGCGATGATCTTCGGGCTGCTGTTATCCCGCGACCGTTGGTTTTGGGCGGTGTTGACCGCATTCCTCGTCTTCAACAACACGCGCTCGCGCGGTGATGCGGCCTTGCGCGCGATCCAGCGATCGGTCGGCACGCTCGCCGGTGTCGCCATCGGCCTTGCCGTGGCAACGCTTCTTGCAGGCCAGATGGCGGCAACCGTTGTGCTTGCGGCGGTCTGCGTTTTCCTCGCTTTCTATTTCCTGCAGGTCTCCTACGCGCTTCTCAGCTTCTTCGTCACGATCGTCCTTTGTCTCGTTTACGGCCTGATCGGCCAGCTGACATTGGAGGTTCTGCTCTTGCGTCTGGAGGAGACCGTGATCGGATCGGTGGCCGGCATGTTTGTCGCTTTCGTCATCTTTCCGTCTTCGACCCGCTCGACAGTCGAGCTGGTGCTTGCCAGGTGGTATGACGCTCTTGGTCAACTGCTTGACGCCATAAAGGAAGGCGAAAGCCGCTACAGGCTGATCGAACTGTCGAACAGGCTCGACGAGGCTTACCGGGATCTGACCAATGCCGCACGTCCTCTCGGCAGCGCATGGTCTCTGGTCACGCGACCGGGGCCGATCCGTCAGGTCTTGGCGCTCTTTCTGGCCTCGTCCTATTGGGCGCGCATTCTGGCGCGGGATTTTGCCAATGCCGAAAACCGCGACGACCCCGAAATTCGTCGCGCCATCGATAATGCAAGGCAGGCGCTCGAGAAGGCCGCGGTGAGGAAAGCGGACTGTTTCTCCGCGAAAACGCCGCGACATGCAGCAGTTGGTACCAATCTGCCGCCTCCGGGGCAGGGCGTCGCACATGGGGCCGATATGGTCGCCAATCTTTTGAACCGCCTTTATCCTGCCGCTACCGACAAGCAAAAGAGCCAATAACCGGCTTGCCGTTGCCGGCCGACGGGTCTATTGCCCGGCTTCAAGAACAAGCGGAAACCAATATGTCGGGCACCAATAGCGAACGTGAACTCATTGCCGAAGGGCCGGCGATCATTCTGGTCGAGCCGCAACTCGGGGAAAATATCGGCATGGTCGCCCGCGCCATGGCCAATTTTGGCCTTGCCGAACTACGCCTCGTCAACCCGCGTGACGGTTGGCCGAGTGAAAAGGCGCGTTCCGCCGCCTCCAAGGCCGATCACGTGATCGACGGCACGAAGGTCTACGACACGCTGGAAGAGGCAATCAGCGATCTCAACTTCGTTTATGCGACGACTGCGCGCGAGCGTTACGGCTTCAAGCCGGTGCGCTCCCCGGTTTTCGCCGCAGCGACCCTGCGCGAAAAATTCAAGGCAGGCGAAAAGACCGGCATTCTTTTCGGCCGCGAGCGCTGGGGCCTGAACAACGAGGAAGTGGCGCTTGCCGACGAGATCGTCACATTCCCGGTAAACCCGGCCTTCGCCTCGCTCAATATCGCCCAGGCCGTGCTTCTGATGTCTTACGACTGGATGAAGTCGGGTATCGACGATCTCGAGGAAACTCGCTTCCAGCCGATAGAGCAGAACCCTTCGACGAAGGAGCAGGTGCTCGGCATGTTCGAACATATCGAGGAAGCGCTGGATGCCCGCGGTTATTTCCACCCGCCGGAAAAAAAGCCAAAAATGATCGACAACCTTCGTGCCGTATTGTCACGGCGCGCCTTTTCCGAGCAGGAGATCAGCGTGTTTCGAGGGGTGATCAATTCGCTCGATCGCTTCCAGCGTCAGTGGCCGAAGAAGATGGTGCCGAGACAGAAAAAGGCCTCGGAGGCAGGGGAGACAGAGGGGAATGACAGCGGCGAATGAGCTGAAGCCCATACTGGTGTTCGATTCGGGCATCGGTGGGCTGACGGTGCTGCGTGAAGCGCGCGTGCTGATGCCCGAACGTGGTTTCGTCTATGTCGCGGACGACGCGGCCTTTCCCTATGGCAGCTGGGAAGAGGGTGCGCTGCAGGAGCGCATCCTGTCGCTGTTCGAAAAGCTGCTTGCCGAACATGATCCGGAAATCTGCGTCATTGCCTGCAATACGGCTTTCACGCTGGCAGGCGCTGCCCTTCGCGAAAAATTCCCGCACATGACCTTTGTCGGCACCGTGCCGGCGATCAAGCCGGCAGCCGAGCGGACACGCTCGGGCCTCGTTTCGGTTCTCGCGACGCCCGGCACCGTCAGGCGTGCCTATACGCGCGATCTCATCCAGTCCTTCGCCACTCAGTGCCATGTCCGTCTTGTCGGATCGGAAAATCTCGCCCGCATGGCGGAAAGCTATATCCGTGGCGAACCGATCTCCGATGACGCCGTGCGTGCCGAGATCGCCCCGTGTTTTGTGGAAATGGACGGCGAAAAGACCGATATCGTCGTGCTTGCCTGCACGCATTACCCGTTCATGGCCAATCTCTTTCGTCGCCTCGCGCCCTGGCCGGTCGACTGGCTTGATCCGGCGGAAGCGATCGCAAGGCAGGCGCGGCGCAAGGCACCGCTCATCGACGGCGCGGAACATCCCGATGGTTTCGACTTCGCCGTCTTCACCTCCGGCAATCCCGATTTCGCCACGCGTCGGCTGATGCAGGGTTTTGGCCTGAAGGCCTAGTTGTTCCAGCCGCCAGGATCATTCGTCCTCGAATATCTGCTCTATCGGCAGCGATAGGAGGCGCGCGATCTTGAAGGCCAGCGGCAGGCTCGGGTCATACCGGCCGTTTTCGAGCGCATTCACCGTCTGCCGCGAGACCCCGAGAAGGCTTGCCAGTTCGCCCTGCGACCAGCCCTTTTCCGTGCGAAGGATACGGATACTGTTCTTCATCGCTTATCGATAACGCCGGTTGCCGATGATCGTGCCTGCGATCCACAGAATGGCCATCAGCGGCCAGATCAGAAACATCGAAAGCCGTTCGTAACCCGCGATCTCCAAAAAGCCGTAGCTGAAGGTGACGAGCGCCGTGCCGGCAAAGGCAAACCCCATGGCTTCCAGCTGGATACGACGCTGTAGCTCATCCACGCGCCGCAATTGCCTGAGCACGATCCAGCACATGGCAAATCCAGGAACCATTGGAAGCAGGGCAAGAATGGGACGTAACATCTGCGATTCGACATGCGCGAGCAGCGTGACCGACAGCATCAGGGCAACCATATAGGCGAGCAGGGCGGCGAAGAATTCCTTGAAATAGCGGACATGGTTCATGACGGATCTCCTGTAAAGTCAGCTTTACATCCATCGATCCGACCGAGTTGTCAAGTCTGCTTTACATTCCGGTCGGATGGTTGGTGATTTCGAAACCGGAAACACTGCCGGCCTTGCTTACCGCCCCATACCCATGCTGATCAGGCTGTTGCTGATCTGCAACGGAAATCGCCTTGGTTGCAATTCTCGATTGTGAGAGCTTGCGTGGCTGGAAAGACCGTGCCATGTTCCCGACATCCGCAACTCATATGAAGGGAGCGCAGAGATGAATACATATTTTGCTTATACGCGCCTTTCCGGCGGATCCATCCGAGCTATGCGAGTGAGCTACCCGCGCAATCTTCTCGGATTGGCTTTCCGCGGCTGATCAGGCTCGGAATCCGCCTTTTGGCATCCTTCTCTATCTGAATTTAATCTGACGTAACCGGTCTATCCGTCTGGCGGCTATTGCCGTCCGCGATCCCGTACGCGTCTTTCCCAACCACGAAAGGACCCGCTCGCGATCGCGAGGCGGGGCGGAAAAGCTATGCGTGAGATGCACGTATTGGTTGCCGATGTCCTGTCGGCAGAAATGGACGCTCTTCATCAACGTCACGGTCCGTGGCGTCTGACCCGGGCACTAGTTGCGACCCTCGTCAAGCGATCTTCACCGTTTGCGGAGAACCGTTCGTCCGATCTCGACAATCACATGCGCCGGGATATCGGCTTGCCCGAAATTTCTCCCGAGGTCGATCGGGTCCTTGAGGCCCGGTTTGTTCAATGGAAGAACTACCTGTGAGCGGCAGTTTGACGTACCGCCAACTGACGCTGACGGACATGGTTGCCGCGTCGAATGTGTTTCGCACCGCATTCGATGCGCAGCTTCCATGGCTCGCCGGACGTCACGCGCAGAGCGAGGACCAGGCCTTCTGGTCGGGATATCTGTTGTCGAACTGCGTCATCTGGGGCGCCGGGCGGCAGGATGAGTTGCTCGGCGTCATCGCGTTTCGGGAAGGCTGGGTCGATCAGCTCTATATTCTGCCGCATGTGCAGCGGCAGGGCATCGGTGCGCGCCTTCTTGATATCGCCAAAAGCCGCCATGATCGCCTCAATCTCTGGACGTTTCAAAGAAACGAAGGTGCCCGGTGTTTTTACGAAGCCCAGGGGTTCGAGCTCGTGCGGGAAACGGATGGTTCGGACAACGAAGAGCAGGAGCCCGATGTCCTTTATCACTGGCACCGCGCTGGCTGAGTTTCACCGCTTGCCAATCCGACTTTTCGATGGCTTTGCTTGTATTGCCAAAGGGAGAAATCGCCATGTCGCTCGAACACTGGCTTGCATTCGTCGCCGCATCTGCTGTGTTGCTGGCAATTCCGGGACCGACCATTCTTCTTGTCATTTCCTACGCGCTGAGCCATGGCCGCAAGGTGGCAAGCGCGACGGTGGCCGGTGTGGCGCTCGGCGATTTCACCGCCATGACCGCGTCCATGCTCGGCCTCGGCGCGCTGCTGGCGACATCGGCCATGCTCTTCACGGTTCTGAAATGGGTCGGTGCCGCCTATCTCATCTATCTGGGCATCAAGCTCTGGCGCGCTCCCGTGTCCAATCAGGCGGCGGAAGTCGAAGACGCCGAAGTGCCGACCGTTCGGCCATTTCGCGTGTTCCTGCATACCTATGCCGTAACTGCGCTCAATCCGAAAAGCATCGTGTTTTTCGTTGCCTTCCTGCCGCAGTTTCTCGATCTGTCGCGGCCGCTCTTCTTCCAGATGGCGGTTTTCGAAGCGACGTTCCTCGTGCTGGCGACAATCAATGCCGCGCTTTACGGGCTTCTGGCATCGATGGCGCGCAACACGATCCGCAAGCCGAAGGTTCAGCGTGTCGTCAATCGCACGGGTGGCTCGCTGATGATCGGCGCGGGGCTTCTGTCGCTCGGCTTCAAACGGGCCGCCGCCTGATCGCAGTTGCCTGCTTTCAAAGACTGTTGATTTTTCTTTCTTTCCCGAAGAAACGAATCTCGATCTCTGTTAAGGGGAGGGGTCGGCACACTGCGTCACCGCAAAGCGACTGCCGACAAACCACCAATTTACGGCATACGAGGGCAGCATAGTGCAAGTCGGCATCGATATGGGAACTGTGACCGGTGGCACGCCGGCCAAGCTCGATATCGAGGAGCTTCTGGCCACGCGCCTGCTCGTTCAGGGCAATTCCGGTTCGGGAAAATCGCACCTTCTGCGGCGTCTGCTGGAGCAGTCGGCGCCGTGGGTGCAGCAGGTCGTCATCGATCCGGAAGGCGATTTCGTCACTCTGTCGGATAAATACGGCCATGTGGTTGTCGACGGCGAACGCACCGAAGCAGAGCTTGCCGGCATTGCCAACCGTATCCGCAAGAACCGCGTCTCATGTGTGCTCACCCTTGAAGGGCTAGATCTCGAAGAGCAGATGCGTGCCGCAGCCGCTTTCTTGAACGGCATGTTCGATGCCGATCGCGATTACTGGTATCCGGTTCTTGTCGTTGTCGATGAAGCGCAGATGTTTGCGCCCTCCGTCGGCGGTGATGTCTCCGAAGATGCCCGAAAAATGTCGCTTGGCGCGATGACCAACCTGATGTGCCGCGGTCGTAAGCGCGGTCTCGCAGGCGTTATCGCAACGCAGCGTCTGGCCAAGCTTGCCAAGAACGTTGCGGCCGAAGCCTCCAACTTCCTGATGGGCCGTACCTTCCTCGATATCGACATGGCGCGTGCAGCGGATCTTCTCGGCATGGATCGCCGCCAGGCGGAAATGTTCCGCGACCTGAAACGCGGCAACTTTGTTGCGCTCGGTCCGGCTCTTTCGCGCCGCCCGCTGCCGATCGTCATCGGCAATGTGGAAACTTCCGCGCGGTCGTCCAGCCCCAAGCTGATGCCGCTGCCGGATGCGCCGCAGGATGTCGAGGACCTGATCTTCACGCCGGATCCGGAGGAATTCGCCCGGCCGATCACCGCTATTCGCCGCCCGACGCCGGCGCCGCGTCCGACGACGGATATTCTGGCCGAGCTCTCCCGTTCAACGCCGGCTGCGATCCAGCCTGCTGCCAACGAATCGCGCACACCGATGCCGGAACTGACCGAAGAGGAGCGCGAAGAACGCCTGATGGCGGTCATGTCGGAAATTCTCGACGATCCGCAATCGGCCTATCGCACCGATAGCGTACTCTATCAGGATTTTCTCGTGCGCGCCCGCATGCGTCGTTTGCCCGGCCCGCCGATCTCGCTCAGCGACTTCCGTCGTCGCACGGCGATTGCCCGCTCCGGTGTTGATGCGAATATGGCGGCAAGCGAAGCCTGGGCGACGGTGCTCTCGCTGTCGAACGGCGTTTCCGATGATCTTCAGGGCGTCTTCCTGATGATGGCAAAGGCTGCTCTCGGCGGCGAACCTTGCCCATCCGATGCCCGCATCGCTCGCGCCTACGGTACCCATTCCGCCCGCCGCGCCCGCCGCTTGCTCGGATATTTCGAGGAGCAGGGATTGATCGTGGTCCATGCCGACTTCTCCGGCAAGCGCATCGTGGCATTCCCCGACCTTCAGGCGGAAACAGCGCCCGGCGCTGCGGAGGCGCTCGACGAGGACGACGGCAAGATCGCCGCGGAATGATCTCAGGCATGGATATGAAAACACCCCGGCATCGTCTGCCGGGGTGTTTTCGTTTTGGTTACGCCTTTTGCCGCTCGTCCTTGGTTGCCCAAAGCGAGCCGATAATGCCTGCGGCAAGGATCGATACCGTCACGCCGAGCGAGATCGACGGCGGGATTTTGGCGATGCCGAGCATATCGGCGACGAATATTTTCGAACCGACAAAGATCAGCACCGCAGCCAGCGAATATTTGAGATAGGCGAAACGGTGCATCAGGGCGGCCAGCGCGAAATAGAGTGCGCGAAGGCCGAGGATCGCAAAGATGTTCGACGTATAGACAAGGAATGGGTCGGTGGTGATCGCAAAGATTGCCGGGATCGAATCCACCGCAAAGACGAGGTCGGCCAGTTCGACCATGATCAGCGCCAGGAAGAGCGGCGTGACGAAGGTCTTCATAGAACCGGTCTTTTCGTCCTTCTGCTTGACGAAGAAGTTCTCGCCATGCAGTTCCCGCGTCACCGGCAGGCGACGACGCAGGAATTTCAGCACCGCATTGTTGCCGACATCGCTTTCGTCATGATCTGAGGAGATCAGCATCTTGATGCCGGTAAACACCAGGAAGGCCGCAAACAGGTAGAGAACCCATTCGAAATTCTCCACGATCATAGCCCCGCCGGCAATCATGATGCCGCGCAGGATGATCACACCGAGAATGCCGTAAAGCAGCACCCGGTGCTGGTATTTTCGCGGAATAGAAAAATAGGAGAAAATCATCGCGATGATGAAGATATTGTCCATCGCGAGGCTTTTTTCGACGACGAAGCCGGTGAGATATTCCACCGCGGGCTGCTGCCCCTGCTGGAACCAGATCCAGCCGCCGAAGGCGATGCCGATGACGATGTAGAATGCCGACATCAGCATGCTTTCCTTCACGCCGATCTCTTTGGCCTTTCGGTGCAGGACGCCGAGATCGAGTGCAAGCAGGGTGAGTACGAGAGAAATGAAGATCACCCACATCCATGCGGGCGTGCCGAGAAAATCCGTGTATAGGATGTCCATCAGTCAACCTTAACCGGACGAGGTTGGCTTTCTGGGTATCCGACATCACGCAGTGTCCGGAATGCGCCAGAGGGGCCCGGATCCCACCGCGTCAGGTGGTGCATGTGCCTGTCATGTCAAGGGTGGGGAATTCAAGTCTTCGGTTGACAATACTGTGACACCCGCCTAAAGACCGCCCCAGCACCGGGTGGCAACGCCCGGTGTTTCATTTGACATGTCCCGTGGCTGTCTCCGGTCGCTATCGTGAGAAGCCTGTCAGAGTCCCTAAATCGGGGTTCAGAGGAGGGCGTGTTTCCTTGATCCGGTTTGGAAACAGACCGGTGAAACCGTTT
This sequence comes from Hyphomicrobiales bacterium, assembly GCA_900469445.1. Lineage (GTDB taxonomy): Bacteria > Pseudomonadota > Alphaproteobacteria > Rhizobiales > Rhizobiaceae > Neorhizobium. The sequence goes on along the minus strand of UBXM01000004.1, from coordinate 332,454 downwards.
GAAAGGAAATGCGATGAGCAAGCGCGAATCGTCCAAGTATAAAATTGACCGCCGTATGGGCGAAAACATCTGGGGCCGTCCGAAGTCCCCGGTTAACCGCCGCGAATACGGCCCGGGCCAGCACGGCCAGCGCCGCAAGGGCAAGCTCTCCGACTTCGGTGTTCAGCTCCGCGCCAAGCAGAAGCTGAAGGGCTACTACGGCGACATCCGCGAGAAGCAGTTCCGCGCGATCTACGAAGAAGCCAACCGCCGCAAGGGCGACACCGGTGAAAACCTGATCGGTCTGCTGGAATCGCGTCTGGACGCCATCGTCTACCGCGCCAAGTTCGTCCCAACGGTCTTCGCTGCCCGTCAGTTCGTCAACCACGGCCACGTCACGGTCAACGGCGTTCGCGTCAACATCGGTTCCTACCGTTGCAAGGCCGGCGACGTCATCGAAGTTCGCCAGAAGTCCAAGCAGCTCGTTACGGTTCTCGAAGCCGTTTCGCTCGCTGAACGCGACGTTCCGGACTACATCGAAGTCGACCACAACAAGATGGTTGCTACCTTCGCACGTATCCCGGCTCTTTCGGATGTACCGTACCCGGTCATCATGGAACCGTCGCTGGTCGTCGAATTCTACTCGCGTTAATCGCCACGAAAATTTACGGAAATGGCCCCGTCTGGGGCCATTTTTGTATTTGCAGACCACAACAAAAAAGCCGCTCCTTTCGGGGCGGCTTTTTTGTTCGGCTATGGTGATGCTTATTTCGTAGCTGCCTTCTTCTTTTCCACCGTGACATTTTTCTCCACGGTGGTCGGCGTGGCCGTGTCCGTCAGCTGGACGGTTTCGGCTGATTTCTCCGCACTCGGCTTTTCGCCCATCCTGTTCCAGGCATCGAGACCGGCGATCTTGTAGGCCTCGGCAAGCGTCGGATAGTTGAAGGTGTTTTCGACGAAATATTCGACGGTTCCCTTGAGGTTGAGCACCGCCTGGCCGATGTGGACGAGTTCGGTTGCCCCTTCGCCGACGATATGGACGCCGAGCAGACGGCGCGTCTTCAGCGAGAAGATCAGCTTCAGAAGGCCGCTGTCGAGACCCATGATATGGCCGCGCGAGGTCTCGCGGAAACGCGCTATGCCGCATTCATAGGGAATGCCGCGCTCGCGCATCTCTTCTTCGGTGAGGCCGCAGGTGGAGATTTCCGGAACGGCATAGATGCCGTAGGGGAAATATTTCTGCGGCTCCTTGGCCATCGCGCCAACCGCGACACGCGCCGCGATCCGCCCCTGTTCCATCGAGGTGGAGGCAAGGCTCGGAAAACCGACGACGTCACCGGCGGCATAGATGCCGGGTACGGAGGTCTCGAATGTTTCCGGATCGACGCGCAGCCGGCCGCGGCTGTCTGCCTCAAGTCCTGCCGCAGCAAGGTTCAACGTATCTGTCGCGCCGACGCGGCCGGCGGCATACAGCACCATGTCGGCGACGATCCTGCGGCCGGTATCGACGGTAACCGCGATCTTGCCATCCGGCAGCTTCTCCACCGCCTCGGCCTTCTGACCGAGCAGGAGCTTCATGTTGCGGTCGCGCAGCTGATAGGTGAAGTCCTCGACGATTTCCTTGTCGATGAAGTCGAGCAGCGTCGACTTCGGATCGATGACGGTCACGGCAGCGTCCAGCGCGGAAAAGATCGTCGCATATTCGATGCCGATGACACCGGCGCCGATGACGACGATCGAGCGGGGAAGGTCGTGGATCTCCAGCAATTCGTCGCTGTCGAGAACTGTCTTGTTGTCGAAGGGAATGGAGGTCGGGCGATAGGGACGGGTGCCGACGGCAAGCAGGATGCTCTTGCCCGTGACCTGGACGATGTCCTCGTCGTCCTTGACGATCTGCATCGTGTCCTTCGAAACGAAGCTTGCCTTGCCGCGAATGTGCTGCACCCGGTTGCGGGCGAACTGGTGCTCCAGAACATCCACTTCGTGATCGAGCGTAATCAGCAGGCGGCGGCGCAGATCCTCGGCGCTGATTTCCTGCTTGACCCTGTAGGAGCGGCCATAGAAGCCGCGCTCGCGCCAGCCGGAAAGGTTGAGCGCCGTCTCACGAAGCGTTTTCGACGGGATCGTGCCGGTATGCACCGACACACCGCCGACCCGGCGACCCTGCTCGACGACGAGCACTTTCTTGTCGAGCTTGGCTGCCTGAATGGCTGCACGGCGTCCGGCCGGTCCGCTGCCAACCACGATAAGGTCGTACTGGTGCATGAAATTCTCCGTTTAGATGTCGCTGGTCCCGCCAGCCAAAACAACCAGACCTTATCTACACCGCTATTCTAAAATTCTGATTGCATGAGACAATGTGCCGAAAATGACAAAAGACAGGTGTGCGAGCAAGGCCCAAACCTGCGAAAAAATATGACTATTGTGCTGCGAAATGATGACGGCCTTCGCCCGGTGGCCGTCGAGGCTTGTGGCGCGCGTTCCGGCTAACCGATCTCGACCAAGCCGCTTGTTTCTGCCGGTGAAAACAGGTGAGGACGGTCAGATCAGCCTCAGCCCCTTGAGGCTGGCATGGCCATCCTTGCCGATGATGATGTGGTCGTGGACGGTGATGCCGAGCGGTTTTGCCGTGTCCACGATCGTTTTCGTCATCTCTATATCGGCGCGTGACGGGGTCGGATCGCCGCTCGGATGGTTGTGGACGAGAATGATGGCCGTGGCGGAGAGCTCCAGCGCCCGCCGCACCACTTCGCGCGGATAGACCGGTGTGTGATCGACCGTGCCCTTGCCCTGGATTTCATCGGCAATCAGCGCATTGCGCTTGTCGAGGAAAAGGATGCGGAACTGTTCGCGGGATTCGTATGCCATCGCTGCGTGGCAATAATCGATTACCGATGACCAGGAGGACAGCACCTGCTTTTCTCTGAGTTCGCTCCTCAATATCCGCTGGCCGACAGTCGCGACCAGTTTCAGGTCAAGCGCGACGTTCTCACCGATCCCTTTGACTTCCTGTAGCAAGGCGATCGGAGCGCCGAAGACGCCGGCAAGCGAGCCGAACCGTCCCAGCAGCGCCTTGGCGAGCGGCTTGGTATCGCGGCGCGGGATCGAACGGAACAGCAGAAGCTCGAGGATTTCGTAATCGGCGAGCGAAGTGTCGCCATGGTCGCGATATTTGTCCCGCAACCGCTCGCGATGCCCCAGATAATGCTCAGCGGCCTCGGGCGGGCGTCCGACCTTGAGAGGGGCGGGTTTTGCCACCTGCTCGGCGAAATGGCCGCGCTCATCGGCAAACAGGTCGTCACGCTCCGTCTCCTCGGTCGGTTCATGCGAATCTTGCGAGGAGGCGGGGCGCTTGTTCATGGATCAGCCTTCGAGCGGCGGAAGTCCGGGACGGTCAAAACCGCCGGGCGAAAGGGTGAAGATCTCGCAGCCCGTTGCGGTGACACCGACCGCATGTTCGTATTGCGCCGAAAACGACCGGTCGCGGGTGACCGCGGTCCAGCCGTCGGCAAGAACCTTCACATGCGGCTTGCCGAGATTGATCATCGGCTCGATGGTGAAGATCATGCCTTCCTTCAATTCCGGCCCTTCGTCGGAACGGCCGTAATGCAGGATGTTCGGCGAATCGTGAAACAGCTTTCCGACGCCATGGCCGCAGAAGTCGCGCACCACCGAGCAGCGCTCGGCTTCCGCATAGGTCTGGATCGCTTCGCCGATCGCGCCGGTGCGCACGCCGGGTTTTACCACCGCAATGCCGCGCATCAGGCATTCATAGGTCACTTCCAGCAGGCGCTCTGCAGCGCGCTTGATCTGGCCGACCGGATACATGCGGCTCGAATCGCCGTGCCAGCCGTCGAGGATATAGGTGACGTCGATATTGACGATGTCGCCCTCGCGCAGCGGCTTGTCGTCCGGCATGCCGTGGCAGACGACATGGTTGATCGAGGTGCAGACCGAATATTTGTAGCCGCGATAGTTCAGCGTCGCGGGAAGCGCGCCGTGATCCATGCCGAATTCGAAGACAAAGCGATCGATCGCACCGGTCGTGACGCCCGGCTTGATGATCGAGGCAAGCTCGTCGAGGCAGCGCGCCGTCAGAAGACACGCCTTGCGCATGCCGGCAAAATCGTCGGTCGTGTTGTAAAGACGGATCGCGCCCGTGTTTTTAGGGGGGGCGGAAACCGCCTCGATATAATTGACCATCATATTTCTCTCATCGTTCCCCCGTTCATAATGCAGCACGCCCGCCTTCGTCCATGGTGAACAGCGACTGTGACTGCATTCCTTCCGGCAAAGGTGTCATTTCGACCAGGCCCAGCGGTTCGATGCCCTCCTGCGTAACCCTGCATCGTAGCGCGTAAGCCTCGACCCCGCGGTTCCGTGCGCGGACGAATGACGCAGCATAAAACGGATCAAGGTCGGCGCAGATCGAGAAGGTCTCGCAGTCTGCCCGCTGGATCAGATAGATCATCACCGCACGGTGACCGGCTTCCGCCATGTCGCCCAGTTCCTCCAGATGTTTGGCACCCCGCTTGGTCACCGTATCGGGAAATTCGGCCAGTCCCGGCTGCCGGCTGAAATGGACATTCTTCACCTCGACATAGGCATCCGGTAGATCGTCCTGCTTCAGCAGGAAGTCGATCCGCGAATTACGACCGTATTTCTGCTCCCTCAGGATCGTCGCATAACCGGAAAGGCTTGGCACCAGGCCGGCGCGGATCGCTTCTTCGGTCAGCCGGTTGGGCATTCCGGTGTTCACGCCGACCATCTCTCCGTCTACTTCGATCATTTCGAAGACATGCCGGTATTTGCGCGTCGGGCTGTCATGCTCGGAAAGCCAGATCCGTGAACCGGGCGTCGTCAATCCGCGCATCGAGCCGGTATTGGGGCAGGAGCCTGTGATCGGCGTGCCGTCCTCCAGAACGGCATCGAACAGGAAGCGCTTGTAACGTTGCACCAGCGTGGCGGGAACGAGAGGAGGAGAAAATCGCATGAAAAGTCCGTCAGGAACGCGCCAGAACATAGGTGCCCGGCGCATCCCCGAGTGGTGACAGTTGGCCACTGCCGGGGATGCGGGCCGGCACGCGCTCCGGTTCGCGCGCCTCGATCCAGGCCTGCCAGTGCGGCCACCAGGAACCGGCGGTTTCCGTGGCGTCCTCGAGCCAGCCGTCGAGCGTCTCTGCTGTCTTTCCATTGGCCCAATAGCGGTATTTCGTCCGGCTCGGCGGATTGACGACACCGGCAATATGCCCGGAACCGGACAGGACGAATTCCACCGGCCCGCCGAAGAAGGCATTGCCGCGAAAGACCGAGCGGGCAGGGGCGATATGGTCCTCGCGCGTTGCCAGATTATAGACCGGGATGGTGATGTCGCGAAGATCGATCGCACTGCCGCCGAGCTTCATCCGGCTGGCAGAGAGCGCATTGTCGAGATAGCAGTTGCGCAGATAATAGGCGTGGTTGGCAGCCGCGACCCGCGTCGAATCGGAATTCCAGTAGAGCAGGTCGAAAGGCATCGGTTCCTTGCCCCGCAGGTAGTTGTTGACGACATAGGGCCAGATGAGTTCCGACGAGCGGAGAAGATTGAAGGCTGCCGCCATCTGCGATGCCGCCAGATAACCGCTCGCCTCCATCTGCTTTTCGATCACGGCAAGCTGCTCTTCGTCGACAAAGACTTTCAGCTCTCCTGCCTCGACAAAATCCACCTGTGCGGTGAGGAGTGTTGCGGAGGCGATGCGTGTGTCCTTCGTCTGCGCATGCCAGGCAAGCGCTGCTGCAAGCAGCGTGCCGCCGACGCAATAGCCGATCGCATTGACTTCTTTCTCCCCGGTCGCCTGTTCAGCCGTGTCGAGAGCGAAATCGATGCCTTCGCGAATATAGGCTTCCCAGTCCTTTGCCGCATGGGCGCTGTCCGGGTTGACCCAGGAGATCACGAACACGCTATGCCCCTGGTCGACGCACCAACTGATGAAGCTCTTCTCCGGTGTGAGATCGAGAATGTAGAACTTGTTGATCCAGGGCGGCACGATCACCAGTGGCCGCTTGAGCACGCTCTCCGTCGAAGGATCGTACTGGATGATCTCGCAGAGCGCGTTGCGGGCAACCACCTTGCCCGGCGTCATCGCAAGGTTGCTGCCAACCGCAAACTGGTTGGCGTCGGTCTGGCGCAATCGTAAATGCCCGCCGCCGGCCATCACGTCTTCGGTCAGCATCCGCATGCCGGTAACCAGGTTCATGCCGTGGCTTTCCACCGTCTCGCGATAGACCTCCGGATTGGTCATTGCGAAATTGCTGGGCGAAAGGGCGGCCGTGAACTGCCTGACGTAGAAACGGGCCTTGTATTTCGTAATCTCGTCGAGCCCTTCGGCTTCGCTCACCAGCCGGTCAGCCCAGGAGGCGCTTGCCTGGTAGACTTGCCGCAGGAAGGAGAAGAACGGATTGCGGAACCAGTCTTCGTCGGCAAAGCGGCGGTCCTTGTTCGAGACCATCTCTGCCTGCACGCTTTTATCGTCGGTTTCGCCCGCCTGCTGAATGCTGCGCGTCCAGATCTCGAAATAGGTGGACAGAAGCAGCGTCTGCGCCTCCAGCATCCGTTTCTGGTCGGACATCCAGTATTCGGCAAGCGCCGACATGGTCTTGATGAAGTCGCCGATCGGCCCGGCGAAGAGATCGTCGGAAGTCTCGCCGCGCTCGCGGGGACCGAGCCATTCGGAAGCTGCACGGCCCAGATTTTCAAGCGCCCGTGCGGCGTTCATCATCAGGGACTGCGGGTCCTTGATCGCATAGGCTTCGAAGAACCGCGCATCGAAGCCCGGGATTTCCTGTCCGGAATGCCCGTGATCGTCGGACTTTTGCGCCAATCGCAGCCTCCCGTGCATGACCGTTGTTTTCGTTTGTACATCGCCCCGGAAACCGAATACAAGTGCCCGAACGGACGACGGTGGCGAACCTATGCCGCCGGTCTAGAATCGGACAGGGTCCGGTGACGGCATTGACGGAGATGGGGCAGGTCTATGGGAATTCTAAAGCACGGGATCAGATGCTTGTCCGTCGTGACGTCTCTGGCTGTCTTGCCGCTGTTGGCTTCCTGCAACAGCCAGAGCTTCGCGCTCGATGACGGCATCCCGAATACGGCCCCGCCGGCCGTGATTTCTCAATCGACGACCGAACGTGCGCCAGGACCGCTGGTGAAGAAGGACACGGGAACCTATCCGACCTTCGATCGCACGCTGCTTGCGGCCAACGAGCAGATCGAGGACGAGGACTACAACAAGTCCGAACCGCGCCTGGCGGCACTTGCGCGCGCGCGCCGCAACGGTTCGATCAGCGAGGCGGAGTATCGGAAGCGGGTTGCGGACTACCGCAAACTTGCCGCCGACCACGGCACCGACGCGCTGAACACCATCTCCAAGTAACGTCTCTTCTCTCTTAGCACTTGCCTTTCGTCCGGTTTGGCCGCAAAGCAGGCAGATGCGACAGATTGGTGTCGCGCAATTGCTGCTTCATGCGCCCATGGGAAGAGAGATGGAAGAGTTTCATAAAGTCCGCAGACTGCCGCCCTACGTTTTCGAACAGGTCAACCGTTTGAAGGCCAGCGCGCGAGCGGGGGGCGCGGACATTATCGATCTCGGCATGGGCAATCCGGACCTTCCGACACCGAAGGCAATTGTCGACAAGCTGTGCGAAGTGGTTCAGGACCCGCGCACCCACCGCTATTCGTCCTCCAAGGGCATTCCGGGCCTGCGCCGCGCACAGGCCGCCTATTACGCCCGCCGATTCGGCGTAAAGCTCAATCCCGATACCCAGGTCGTCGCGACCCTCGGCTCGAAGGAAGGCTTTGCCAACATGGCCCAGGCGATCACCGCGCCGGGCGATGTCATTCTCTGCCCGAACCCGACCTATCCGATCCACGCCTTCGGCTTCCTCATGGCAGGCGGCGTGATCCGTTCCATGTCGGTCGAGCCGGACGACAGCTTCTTCCCGCCGCTGGAGCGCGCGGTGAAGCATTCGATCCCCAAGCCGCTGGCACTGATCATCAACTATCCGTCCAACCCGACGGCCTTCGTCGCAAGCCTCGACTTCTACAAGGACGTCATTGCCTTCGCCAAGAAGCATGACATCATCGTGCTGTCGGACCTTGCCTATTCCGAGATCTATTTCGACGACAACAACCCGCCGCCGTCGGTCCTTCAGGTCCCGGGCGCCATGGATGTCTGCGTCGAGTTCACCTCGATGTCGAAAACTTTCTCCATGCCCGGCTGGCGCATGGGCTTTGCCGTCGGCAACGAGCGCCTGATCGCGGCGTTGACCCGTGTGAAGTCTTATCTGGATTACGGCGCCTTCACGCCGATCCAGGTGGCCGCGACCCACGCGCTGAACGGCGACGGTTCCGACATCGCGGAAGTCCGCAATGTCTACAAGCGCCGTCGTGACGTGATGGTTGACACTTTCGGCAAGGCCGGTTTCGAAGTTCCGCCGCCTGCCGCCACCATGTTTGCCTGGGCAAAAATCCCGGAAAAGTTCCGCCATCTCGGTTCGCTTGAATTCTCCAAGCTTTTGGTCGAGAAGGCAGATGTCGCGGTTGCCCCGGGTATCGGCTTCGGCGAGATGGGCGACGATTACGTTCGCCTTGCACTGGTCGAAAACGAGCACCGGATCCGTCAGGCGGCCCGTAACATCAAGAAATTTTTCTCGACCGTCGACGACACGATGCACAACGTCATTTCGTTGAACACGCATCGCTAATCTCCGGTCTTCGACCGTAATCCTCAAGCGGCCCGTTCGCGGCCGCTTTTTCAAACATCGGGAATGCGAAATGGCAGACGCCCTCAAAGTCGGCATCGCGGGTCTTGGAACCGTGGGTGCCTCGCTGGTCAAGATCATCCAGACGCGCGCCAATGAACTGGCGGTCACATGCGGACGAGCGATCGAGATCACTGCCATTACCGCCCGTGACCGTAACCGCGACCGCGGTTTCGACATGTCCGGCATGACGTGGTTCGAGACGCCCGAAAAGCTCGCAGCGGAAGCCGATATCGATGTCTTCGTCGAGCTGATGGGCGGCGCTACCGGTGCTGCAGCCGACAGCGTCAGGATCGCGCTGGAACGCGGTCTCCATGTGGTGACGGCCAACAAGGCGCTTCTGGCGGCCTCCGGCGTAGAGCTTGCGACGGTCGCCGAAGAAAAGGGCGCGCTCTTGAATTTCGAGGCCGCGGTTGCCGGTGGTATCCCCGTCATCAAGGCGCTGCGTGAAAGCCTGACGGGCAACACCGTCTCGCGCGTCTACGGCATCATGAACGGCACCTGCAATTACATCCTCACCAAGATGGAGAAGGAAGGCCTTTCCTTCGCCGAGTGCCTGAAGGAAGCCCAGCGTCTCGGTTATGCCGAAGCCGATCCGGCTTTCGATATCGAAGGCAATGATACGGCCCACAAGCTTGCCATCCTGACGACGCTCGCTTTTGGCACCAAGATTGCTGCCGACGAAATCTATCTCGAAGGCATCACCAATATTTCGATCGACGACATTCTGGCCGCTGCCGATCTCGGTTACCGCATCAAGCTGCTTGGCGTTGCCCAGCGCACCGAAAGCGGTATCGAGCAGCGCGTTCACCCGACAATGGTACCGCATGACAGCGTCATCGCCCAGGTCGATGGCGTCACCAATGCGGTTGCGATCGAATCCGATATTCTCGGCGAGCTTCTGATGGTCGGCCCCGGTGCCGGCGGCAATGCCACCGCGTCCGCCGTTCTCGGCGATATCGCCGATATCGCCAAAAGCCAGCCGGGCGCCCAGCGGGTTCCTGTCCTCGGCACGCCGGCGGCAGCACTTGCGCCATACCAGAAGGCCCGCATGCGCAGCCACGAGGGCGGTTACTTCATCCGCCTGACCGTCGCGGACCGTGCCGGCGTCTTCGCCAGCGTCGCAGCCCGGATGGCGGAAAACAACATCTCGCTGGAATCGATCGTCCAGCGGCCGAAGCCGGCGCAGACGGACAATTCCAAGACCATCATTCTGGTGACCCACGCCACGACCGAAGCGTCTATCCGCAAGGCCGTCGAAGGCATCAAGCAGGAGACTTATCTGGTAGGTGAGCCGCAGGTGATCCGCATCGAGCGTCCCCGGGCGTCCTGATCTCCTCAGGCGTGTCGCGCAAAACCGCGCTGCGGTTTTACGCAAAAATATGCGTCGCAACTGGAGCTTAAAGCGTAGAAACTGTCCCTGGAGACAGCGATACGCTTTGGCTCTATTTCAGCATTTTTTGAAAAATGATCTCGGATGACAGTTTGATGACTGGTCGCCGGGGCAAAATCGCTTTACACTCGCCTCATTCACCATCGCAGGAGGAGGCGTTTGCGTGATGTCCATTGATCTGAGTGAAGGCATTTACCATCGACCGAAGCCGCGCCGCGGCAGGCATGAAAACGTCCCCTATCTGAAGCTTGTCTATTCTTTCAACGACGAGCTTGTCGGTGAGGACGATGGCGAACCCGAAAGCGCCGGTTCTTTTGTTGTTGCGATCCTTGCCGTCGCCTCGGCGTCGATGTTCGCAGCGGTATGGTTGTTGATCCACAGTTGGCTCTGACATCTGCCGCTTGAAAGCATTTCCGCTTCTGCACGTCCTCGGCTATGGATAGCCGATGACGACAAAGACCTTTACCGCCCTGACGCCCCCGGAACCCGCAGATCCCGTTCAGCGGGCCTTTCTCGGTGTCGAGCGGTCGGCCTCCGCGCAGCGCTGGATGTCCAGGCTCGACCAGGCGGCGCAGAACCGTGCGCTGGCGATCGCCCAGATCCATGGAATACCGGAAATCGTTGCCCGCGTTCTCGCTGGCCGCGGCGTGCAACTGGATGATGCGCCTGCCTTTCTCGATCCGACAATCCGTTCGCTGATGCCCGATCCGTTGACGCTGACGGATTGCGACAAGGCTGCCGCGCGCATTGTCGAGGCGATCCGGAAAGGCGAGCGTGTTGCGATCTTCGGGGATTACGACGTGGATGGCGCCTCGTCATCGGCGCTGCTCTATCGCTTCCTGACACATTTCGGCATCGATGCCGAAATCTACATTCCCGACCGGATATTCGAAGGTTACGGCCCGAATGTCGGGGCCATGGAACAGTTGATCGAGCGCGGCGCAAGCCTGATCGTCACGGTCGACTGCGGTTCGACCAGCCACGAATCATTGGCCGCGGCGGCAGCCAGACAATGCGATGTCGTCGTCATCGACCACCATCAGGTGGGAACCGAACTGCCCAAGGCTGTCGCTCTCGTCAATCCGAATCGCGAGGATGATCTGTCGGGACAGGGGCATCTCTGTGCCGCAGGCGTCGTTTTCCTTGTTCTGGTGGCAACCGCGCGCCTGCTGCGCGAGGCCGGGGACCGGCGTGCGGAAAATCTCGATCTTCTGTCCTGGATCGACCTCGTGGCGCTTGCCACCGTCTGTGATGTCGTGCCGCTCAAGGGGCTGAACCGCGCCTATGTGGTCAAGGGCCTGATCGCCGCCCGCCACATGACCAATGTCGGCCTTGCGGCGCTTTTCAAGAAAGCTGGCCTGTCCGGGCCGGTGACACCCTATCATTTCGGCTTTCTCATCGGCCCGCGTATCAATGCCGGCGGACGCATCAGCGATGCGGCGCTCGGCAGCCGCCTTCTGACGCTCGAAGATGACGTGCAGGCCGAAGAGATCGCCGCCCGCCTCGATGAGCTCAATCGCGATCGGCAGACGATGGAAGCGGCGATGCTCGCAGAGGCCGAAGCCGAAGTGCTGGCCGAATATGGAGACGGCGAGGGCGCCAATGTTCTCGTCACCGCCCGCGAGGGATGGCATCCCGGTATCGTCGGATTGCTGGCCGCGCGATTGAAGGAGAGGTTCAAGCGCCCGGCCTTCGCCATCGCCTTTGATCCATCCGGCAAGGGCACAGGCTCGGGCCGGTCGATCAACGGTTTCGACATGGGCCATATGGTGCGCGCAGCTGTGGAAGGCGGTCTTCTGGTCAAGGGAGGCGGTCACGCCATGGCTGCCGGTCTCACCGTCGAACGCAGCAAGCTCGGGGCGCTGAGAACGTTTTTCGAAGAAAGCGCCGCCTCACGCGTGCCGTCACTCGTATCGAGCCATTCGCTGAAGATAGACGGCGCTCTGTCGGCATCCGGCGCAACGCTCGCGCTCTTCGATCAGCTGGAAAAGGCCGGCCCCTATGGCTCTGGCCACCCGCAGCCGATCTTCGCCATTCCCTCCCATCGCCTGAAGGATGTTCGGCCCGTGGGGACGGCGCATATCAAGATCACGCTGGAAGCCATGGATGGTTCGCGCCTCGACGGCATTGCTTTCCGCGCCGCCGACACGCCGCTCGGCGATCTTCTGATGAAGTCCCGTGGCATGCAGATTCACGCCGCAGGAACCCTGAGCGCCGATCACTGGCAGGGAAGCAGACGAATCCAGTTGCGCCTGCTGGATGCCGCGCCAGCCAAGTGAATGATTGTTTGTATCTGAAGAGGAAAGTGGCACGCCCTAGGGGANNGACGAAGGGCGCGTGCTGTGAGCGCTCTCATAGGGGGGAAGATCGAAGACCGCAAGCGAAAAATGCGGATATTTCAGATCTTATTCAGAAAAATCGAAACATTCGCCAAAGCGAATTGGTTTGTTCGAACAATGGCTTGCAAGGGGAGGGAGTGGCACGCCCTAGGGGAGNNGACGAAGGGCGCGTGCTGTGGCGCCCTTATAGGGGCGTCGATTGAAGACCGCAAGCGCAAAAATGCACTTTTCAAAGGTCAAATCGAGAAAAATTCCAAATCGCGCCAAATTGAATTTTGGCAATGCGAACAATGGCTTGTCAGGGGAGAGAAGTGGCACGCCCTAGGGGAGTCGAACCCCTCTTTTCAGAATGAAAATCTGACGTCCTAACCGATAGACGAAGGGCGCGTGCGGTGAGCGCCCTTATAGAGAGGGGATTTCTTTCCCGCAAGCTGCAAAACGATCTTTTTTGCAAAAAAATGACAGTCCGGCACAGCCTGTGGGAAACGCAAAAAAGATTACTGAATTCAGCAGCTTATCATGTTGCCATTGGCATCGTTCCCGCAGGCGACGGGTGTGCCGGTGCTGAACACGCTGCGCGTCATGGCGTTCACACCGCCTGTCGGCATCGTGTTTGCAGCCGGATAAGCAGTGTCGAGCGCGGTCAATGCCGTTGTCGTTTCCGCAACCTGCGCCGGGCTTTGGCCGGAAAAGATGCTCGTATTGCCGGCACGAACGCCTGTCGGTTCGGTGACCGCCCCAGCAATCGATGCGGGCATGGGCGAGTAGGTCTGTGTCAGTGCGTTTTTGGCCGGGGTTCCTGCCCTGATTCCCGATGCGGGCATGCCGTTCTGGGCGAGCTTGCGGCCATGTGCGGTCGTCACCATCGGGTCGACATAGGTGCCCGACGCAGCCGCTCCGCCCTTGGCCAGCATGCCGGTCTCGTTGGTTTCCGACTGGCCCGGATCATCCGCCTCGGCCACTTTCTTCGTCGTGGCGCAGCTGCAAAGCAGAGAGATCAAAAGCCCGGTGACGGTGATCTGCCTGATGACCGTGCCGGCGGCCGAACGGGAAAAACGGATGGGATATATGGTCGTCAACGCTCTGGCCTTTCCGGCTGGTGATGCAGATTGAAGCCGCGAATCGCGTGCCCCCCATCATCACTTTCAAGCTTGCGCGGACCATAAGCGCGTGACGGCGGCGCATGAGGCGCCGCCGTCGCAAGCAGATTACCAGCTGCCGATATTCGGTGCCGAAGCCCAGGGCTCCGCGACTGGAAGATTGCCGCCCTTTTGCAGGATTTCGAACGAAATGCCGTCGGGAGAACGAACAAAGGCCATGCGGCCTTCGCGCGGCGGCCGGTTGATCGTCACGCCGTTCTTCTGCAGATATTCGCAATAGTCATAGATATTGTCGACCTCGTAGGCGAGGTGGCCGAAATTGCGGCCGCCTGTATAATCCTCGGTGTCCCAGTTGTAGGTGAGTTCCAGGCAGGGCGCCTGGGTTTCCGTCGCCTGATCGATATCTTCGCTTGCCGCGAGGAAAACGAGGGTGAACCGGCCCTTTTCGTTTTCTATGCGGCGGATCTCTTTCAGACCGAGCAGAGTTGTATAAAAATGAAGGGAGGCATCCAGGTCTTTGACCCGGACCATTGTGTGGAGATAACGCATTTGGATCCCTCGATTTAAGCGGTTTCGCCATCATCGATATGGAACAGGCACCAGCTTGGAGCAAGCCACCGGGAATAGAAAGGCCGTGAATAAGAAGAACACAAGACTTGCGCTGGACGGTTGGCGCAATGTTAATCTATCCTCTAAGAATCAGTTAACCGTCGTGTGTGGCGCGTAACCGAGGGGCCGACAGGTATGGCAGACAGAATGTCATCTAAGGGCATTGCCAGTTTCGAAGATTTTGCGGGCGAACCGGTCGATCTGATCGAGATCACGGGCGTCGTCAAATGGTTCGACGTTGCCAAGGGCTTCGGCTTCATCGTGCCGGACAATGGCATGCAGGATGTGCTCTTGCACGTGACCTGCCTGCGTCGCGATGGCTACCAGACCATTCTGGAAGGCACGCGCATCGTCGCGATGATCCAGCGGCGCGACCGCGGTTATCAGGCCTTCCGTATTCTTTCCATGGATCAGTCGACGGCCGTTCACCCGTCACAGATGCCGCCGGTGCGCACCCACGTTCAGGTCACCGCGACGAGCGGTCTGGAGCGTGCGCTGGTCAAATGGTTCAATCGCACCAAGGGGTTCGGCTTCCTGACCCGCGGCGAGGGGACCGAAGACATTTTCCTCCATATGGAAACACTGCGCCGCTTCGGCCTGACCGAACTGCGCCCCGGCCAGGTCGTGCTGGTACGCTTCGGACCCGGCGAAAAAGGCCTGATGGCTGCCGAAATCCATCCGGACAATGTCGCACCCGCGAGCCGGTCTCACTGATGTTCGCAACCGGCCGGTCGAGAACCCGAAATGCAGCGAAAGGCGCCTTCATGGCGCTTTTCTTCGTTTTTGCCGCAGGCGCGGCCTCGGCGCAGGGCCCCCTGCGGGCAGAAGCGCAGCAGGATATCGTTTTCCCCAAATCCGAGCTGACCATCCGCACGGCTGGCGGCAAGACCCATCCTTTCATTGTCGAACTTGCTGTCGATGACGCCCAGCGCGAACACGGCCTGATGTTCCGCAAGCAGATGGATCCCGACCACGGCATGCTGTTCGATTTCGGAACGGTGCGCCAGGTATCCATGTGGATGGAAAACACCGTTCTCGCCCTCGACATGGTTTTCATCCAGCCGGACGGCACGATTTCGCATATCCGCGAAAACGCCGTTCCCTTTTCCCGCGACATCATCGATTCGCGGGGCCCGGTGAAATACGTGCTGGAGCTCAATGCCGGCCGCACCAGAGCTTTGGGCATAAAGATCGGCGACAAGGTCATCGGCAAACCGATGAACAACGGCGGCTGACCGAAAACACAGCCTGAAATCCCGACTGAAACCTAAAAACGATCAGCGATCACAAGGCGTTGACGGCTATTCGTCACAAGACGAACGCAAGTCTGCGCCCAAGCGCTTAAAGACAGTGTTTTTTTGGGAAAAACAATGGTCGGAGTGGAGAGATTCGAAATCGACTAGATTGTTGAATTTCAACGACTATTTCAACCGGTTTGTAAGCTTGTAACGCATGCGCATTTGTAACGAACCTGTTGGCGTTTTGCACTAGTTTGGCTGGTCGATCAACCCGATTCTTGTTAGCTGAAGGATACCAACGGAGCAAAGTGGCCGCTCAGTGAGCCACATACATCGAGCCAAACCACAGTTAAAATGCGCTACTTACCGCGATGACGGTTATCCTTAGTTCGGCGCACAGCACCTGCATCGATGAGCTATGCGTTCCCAAATCGCCTGTTACGATGGCGCATTTAGGAAGGCTACCGTTCTGCGCGCAGTTCGCCATAGCAATGATTGGGAGTTTTTCGTTGGCCGCTCGGTTGAGCCTTGCAGATGTCGTCGTGAGAAGCTGGGCTAGATGCTCAACAGTCTGGTAGATCAATTCATCACAATCGATGACCTCGATATCCGAAGCCAAAAATTCTTCAGCCAGTTCCTTGTTGAACTGCCTGAGCTGCTTGAACACGTCGGTCGTGATAGCAACCCTGCTTGACTTAGCGGCCTCGAAGAGCGCAGCTTTTCGATTGTCGCCTGCACTGCCAAAGTCGAGGCAGGCTTCAAGGTCCAAAACAAATTTTACCCCCGTGTATCCTCCCACCTCCTAATGCTCCAACTTACGCTCGCCGATCTGGGCTAGTTCAGTGAGAGTTTTTGGAGCTAAATTGGTGAGCCGATACGCGTCGAAAATGGAAATTGAATGCTGCTTTACCGCCTTACCTAGAACACTTGGCAGAAGGTAGCCGAACCTTCCGATCTGAGCACCTAAACCGCCCCCGCCGGTTGATGCCTCAGCTTCTTCTTCTTCCTCAATGGGAGGTATACGCGGCGGTAACGCTGCTAGCCACCGCCCGTAAAAATCTGCCGCAAGCCCAAGCTCGGTTATTCTCAAGGCAGCGGCGCTTTTGCTTACGCCGAAATGATGAGCGATAGCGTCAGTCGTTGTTCTGACGCTATTTTGTTTGACCCTTCCGTAAAGGGCTTCGAACTCCTGTCGCGGCATCATGACAGATGCCGTTACTTTGTTGCAAAAACGCTCCACCTCATTCTCAAGTATATTAGGGTCAGAGACGCCCGTTCTACCCAAGATGATATGCACGATTTCGTGCATCAGCGTGAAAAGTTTTGTCGCCGGTCGCTGGTTCGCGGTATTGATCAAAATGAGAGGAAAGTGACCGCGTTCGGAAAAGCAAAAGCCACGAAATCCATCGTTATTGACTTTCTCACACAGCACTATTGCGCCGTCTTTTTCAATGGCGACGCGGGTCTCCCGGAAGGTGGCGACAGGATCTACAGTTCCATCCGCTCGCTTCACCGGCGAGTAATAGGTCTTCAGTAATTTCGCCGCAGCATCGACGCCACCCTTGACTGTTGCGCTCCCAACCAGACCGCTGTCGAGGTCGTCCTCGAATATTTCGTCTTCAAGATATGACAGAATCGAGCGTGCTTTTTCGACACGGGCTAGGCCAGCTGACGTTAGAACAGCAGGTCTATTCCCGGCAGTGCGAAAATCCGGGAGGTTTGGCTCGATTTTAAGATTTCGATAGAACAAAAATTGAACTGGGACGGCAAGAGCACCGGCAAGCGCTACGATCTTTGCCTTCGAAAGAGCTGTAGGCTCAGTTTCCACAGTTAGAAGCGTATCAAGCGTCATGTTGGCCGCATCTGCAACGGCAGCGCTGGTCAAATGCCGCGCTTTCCTAATAAGCTTAACCGTCTCAGGATGGGGAGAAAGTTTAAGTGCCATGTCACGCTTTGGGGTCAGTGGATTGCGTTACTTTGAAGGATTTCAGCGATCTACTATCAATAGCATTCGGCGTTAATTTGGCGTTACCAGTTTTCCGCGAACTGGTCGTCATTAATCGCCGAAGCATTGTGGCGCGTCTGCCGGCTCTTCAGTCAATTGTGGAGAGCCGAACTTATATTGCCGCTAAAGACAAACAAGAGCATCTCGCTGCGTTAACGCGGGCCAAGGTCAATTTGCTAGCCAGCGACAGAGAGTTAGACGAAAAAATAAATCTGTGCTCAGTGCTCACGTTCATGTTTTCTCTTGCCTCGTTAGCTTGGATCGCATTGGGGATATACAACCCGCAGTGCCTAGAAGGCTGGATGGTGTTCGTCGCGGTTTGGCTGAATTTCTTCCCCTTACCGCTTTCAATCGCCTATCTTTGGCACCGTAGCCGCAGCTTGGTAGATGCTATCAACAGAGACATCGATGATCTCATGAAGAAGCTCATGTGACCGCACGGGCCGGACCAACGGCAATGGAGTTGACACCCTAATGTTCTCATTATGTTCTTTCTTTTGGATTTGTCAACTCAACGAATAATCCTGTGGAATACAGCAGAAGCGCGCACCCTTTGCGGGTGTAAAATATATTGTGCACCGGGATTATTGGGGAACTGAGATGAAAGTATTTATTAGTTGGTCAGGTGAGCTTAGCAGGCATGTTGCCACAGTTTTCCGGGACTGGTTGCCTTCCGTAATACAAAGCATCGAGCCTTACGTATCGTCAGAAGATATCGACAAAGGGACACGTTGGAGTTCTGACATATCCGGTGAACTTGAAGCTACGAGTTTCGGCATTCTATGCATTACCCCTTCTAACCTAGCAGCACCCTGGATAAATTTTGAGGCCGGTGCGCTTTCGAAGTCGGTCGAAAACAGCAAGGTGTCACCCTTTCTTTTCAATGTTAAGCGCTCGGAAGTAACAGGGCCGCTTGTGCAATTTCAGTCGACCGTCAATGAGAAGGAGGACATCTTTAAACTCATCACGTCGATAAACGACGCGGAGGAAAAAAGCCTTCCTATCGATCGATTGAGAACCATCTTCGATGTTTGGTGGCCAAAGTTGGAGGAGGCGCTTTCAAAGCTTCCTAGCGACCTCGAAGGGCATAAGAAACAGTCATCAGATAAAAAGAAAGAGCCAGAGATCCTCGAAGAAGTCCTTGAGCTTGTAAGGGCGCAAACGCTCCTGTTGCGTGACCCAGAGAAACTCATGCCGCGTGGGTATGTCGAACACATCTTCTCCCTATCCGATGAGATGAAAAGGCGCGAACCCCCGCGACTCAAGGCACCTTTGGACGATATGGCTATGCAGATATCTCGCTTTAGATCGAGATTGAGCGACGAAAGCATAAGGCCATCAGAAGTCGCCGAATTCCTAGCGGAGTTGGATGGGCCACTTACCTACATGATACGCCAGATGAGGCATAGTCGGTTTGATTAAAATGCGGGTTGGCCCGCCTTTTTTGGCGGGCCGTCAAATCCGACCAGCTACTGCAGAAGTTGCGCATCGCGGTCCGCTTCGACCATTGCATCAATGTCCAAGATGCACACCGTGGGGCGCTCGTAGGGCAAACGCCTTGGCACTTCGATGTTTGTGTCGCCGTGACTGGCAAGAACCGTTTCAGGCCAAATCCCAGCGATCTCGCCCAGGGCGATCTTGAAGGCGTCCGTATCCTTCGAAATATATGCGTCGGTAGAAGCGGCGAGCAGTGCGTCGAGCAGCCGGCAGTAGGTCGAGCTGTCGAGAATGAATTGCGGCATGTAAGGCGTATCCCGTCCATAAGTGATGTTTACAGATGGAATCATCGCTTAAATTGCGAATCTTGGCAAGCGTCGCGATAGACAAATAATCATAGATATCAAATAGTTATAAGTCAATTTTGACTTACCGCGATGCTCTCCTAGCCTCCTTCTGCCGCTGAAGGCTTTGCTCGTATTCCTTCTTCGCACCGGCACGAGTCGCATTGCACTGGTAGAAGATCTTGTCGGTGCCGAGCGCTTCGGCCGTCTCGTGGAATGCCTTGGCCATGTAGCTCGACCATCCTTTCGCGCTCCAAAGCCGGCGCGTGTCTGTCTGACGTCCAGAGGCCGAACCTTCGACTTTCCCGCCCGCACTCCTCAGCGCCTCGCGAAAGCCCTTCCACTCGCCGCGCTCAAGGGTGGCGATACCGTGAGCATGAAGCTTGCCGGTCGGGCTGATCTCCAAGGCGAGCGAAATCGGGACCGCGCGGCCGAGCTTCATTCTGCAAGCTTTGTTGATGGCGTCGGCGAGCGCCTTAGCTGGACGATCTGATTTCAGATATCTCGCCAGCTTCTCCGGTGTCAGGTTGATGGTGATAGCAACGGACTCGGAACGGAAGGCGTAATCGAGAGCGAGCCGCTTTTTCTCGTTACCGGGAAGGCCATCCCAACGAACGGTTTTCTTACTGGCTGCGCGTGTCGCCTTGATGGACTGCTTGGCGTGACGGCCTCTAGGTCTATGCTCTTCCTGATACGCTTCATACTTCTGGCACTCTGCTTGAGCGAGGGACAGATAGGCAGGTTTGGATGAGGTTGTATGCTTGTTTGCATATACTACACCCTCATCCACGCGAGCGGCCGGAAGCCCATGCGACATAGGGGTTTGAGCCACATTTTCAGCGGCCGGTTTTGCCGCAAAATTCTCGTTTTTGCGTGATGTCGAAACGCCGAAATCGTCGGCATTTGGCAAGCATCCGCATTGACTTCCGCGAGGGAAATCGTAATATATATCCATCAGACACACCTTGTAGGGCCGATTTTCGTTGGTAGCGGATCGGCCCTATATTTTTGTTTATGACTGACGATTGTATCAGGTCAGTTTTTTACTCTCAACACTGGTGATTGTCCAATGTCTATCGATTTTAGACATTAGACAGTGGCGATTTGTTCTTTCAGTATTGACCGCTGAATCCATTGGTGGGAGAATCATAACATCAAAAGCGGCAGCCATCAGGCTGCCTCATACGATGTCAAAATGATTGCGAGCGCCGGAAGTTGCGATGCTTCCGGCGTTTTGTGTTATCGGCCCTTTCCTGCGCTCAACAGATTGCCCGGCCTCATCTGGGTGCTGAGCTCGTCCACGATCAACCCGCGAAGATTTGCCTCAAGCTGGCTAGAGATCTGGTTTGCAAGGTCCGCATTCTGCTCACGGGTTCCGCCTGACGCCGTGACCGTGACAGGTGCAGAAATCGTGATCTTCTGCGAGGCGGGTGCGGTGTTACCGTTCGCTGGCCTGAGGTCGGGCGAGCGGAGTGCTGGCGCACTGCCGACATATCCACCACCGTCAAAGCCACCATAGCGAAGCGCCCCACGGTGCATCGCTTCAAGGTTCTCCACGCCAATCCGCCGCGTTGCCGCTTTGGACATCACAAATTCCCCGCGATGGACCACGCCGGCCGGCTCGTATTTACCGCCATTGCCAGTGTAGCCGCCTTCAGCAAAACCGAACAGTGAACCAAGAAGACCACTACCAGCGCCACCGAAGAGGCCGGACAGCGGACCTTTGCCGAGAAGCGCCGCCTGAAGCGTGGCGTCAAGCAAACTCGAAAGCAGGCTTTGAACAGCGCCCTCAAGGGTCTGGGTGCCAGTGAGCAGGCCGGACAGTGACGACGTGAAGCTTTCCGCGAAATACTGCTGTGCGTTCTTCAGGCCTTCCGACGAGGCGGCGACCTTCTGATTTTCGCCGTCGAGCTGCGCCGTGAGCGTGATCTTATCGCGGATCGCGGCTAGCTCCTGCGCATCGAGGGTGATGCCGTTCCGCTTGGCTTCCTGCTGCGCCTGATAGACGGCAAGCTCCACACGCTGCTGCGAGGCCGACATGCCGGAAATCGACTGTTCAAACCGGGCAAGGTCCAAACCTTCCTGCACCGACTGGTTTAGGCTTTTACGGGCATCGTTCTGCCGGGTGACTGCTTCCGTCTGCCTATCAAGGTCGGCGCTCTTCGCAGCGTTACGGCCGTCGGTGTCCTCAATATGCCAGTTCTCGTTACTGAGTGGGAATGACAAGCCGAAGTTGCCGGCATTCTCATGCGCCCACTTCCGGGCGGCATCCGACGCATAGCCCAGGTCGGCAGCGTTGCCTTTGTTGTGCTGGCTGTTGCCGGGAGGTGCTACCCATTTGCGGGCGGCTTCGGGTGAACCATACTTCTTCAACGCATCCAGCCAAAGCTGCTGCTGCCGAGCTACATCGCGATAGCCCGAATTGATCGTGATATCGCCCTTGAGATTTTCCGGCATGGAAGCGAGCATTGTGGCGAGCTTGTCAGCAAAAGCCGACGCCATGCCATCAATGTGCTGCCGGGTCTTGCCGCTGGCGAGATTGGCTTCGAGGTAGCCGGTGGGGTCGGCCTTTGCCGCGTTGACGCTGAGCGTCGTCTTTGCGCGGTTCGCGAGGCTGGTCGCGCTCAAGACCTCGCCCATCGTGCGGGCGTTGCCTACGGCCTTCTGATAAGCCGTATCGATGCCGTTCGTCGTGGCGAGGGCGTCCAGTTCGGCCTTCAGGTCCGGCACGAGGTTCTTTAGTTCGGTGAGCGCCGTTTTGAAGTTGGTGGCTGCGGTGACGTTGCCTCCGAAGGAACCGGAGAGGCTGTTGCTCGCTGCGGACAGTTCCTTGAGCGACTGCTTGAATTCATCGCTGCCGCCTGTGACTTCATGAATTTGCTCATCCACGGCAGACAGCGACGCGCGAAGCTGGCGAAGCTCGGCCTCCTTCAAGACGTTGAACGGGTTTGCGGCTGTCTCGGCGATCTGGCGCTCGATACGGGCGCGCTGCTCCTGAAGGCGGGCAAGCTGGCGTTCGGGACTATTGGCGTCGGCGACGGCACGGTCGCGAGCACCGCCTGAAGGATCGTTGATGAAGCCGATGATGCTAGACGCAACGTTGACGCCTTCGATTGCCGCCTGCTTGGCGTAGACCGTGAAATTCCGCCACATGGTCGAGAATTCGCGGTCGATCTTCTGTGCCGCTTCGATCTGCTCGGCGGTGAAGGTTGCGGCCTCGCTGCGCATCCTCTGGATTTCGGTGACGGACAGGCCGAGAACCTTGGCAAGTTCTTCCGCACCAGTGCCACCGAACACCTCATCGAGAATACGGGTCTGTGCCGCCCGGTCCATCGTCTGAAGCTTGGCAATGATCTCATCCATGAATCGACTGGGGTCTTGAAGCTTCACGGCTACGTCTGCGGCGCTGTAGCCGAGACGCTGGAATGCCTCTTCCGCGCTGCCTTTGCCGGTGCCGGCGAACTCGTCACCGCGAATGTTCAATTCCTTGAGGGCGTCGGTCACGCCGTCGATGCTCATTCCGGTCGCGGTCGCGACATAGGTCCATTGCTGCCAGACTTGCGCCGAGACGCCGGCTTTGCGGGCTTCTCGGTCCACTTCAGCAACCGTGTCGGCGATCTGCTTCAACGCGATTGCAGCGCCACCGACGCCGGCAACCACCGCGCCACCCGCCATGAGTGGGGCGAACATGCTTTCGAGTTTGCTGGCGATGGACACCGAAGCGTTGCCAAGCGAGCGCTCCATGCTTTGTGCCGACTGACGGGCGCGGCCTTCCATCTTGCGGAAATTGTCATTGGTCGCCTTTGTGGCGCGGCCCATATCCTTCTCATACTTGTTAAGTCGGGCCTCAAGGCTCACGACAAGGCGCTGTGTGTCGTCCAATCCAATAATTCCTATGCTGCTTCATCCCATGCGTCGTTTCGCATGGCGTCAAATTCGTCGGGGTCCATGTCGAGAATCGAGCGTCGGTTATCGTTGGCGACAGCCCGGAAAACGGACAGCGCCGACGCGATAGCGCCGTCGATATGATTGCTGTGGCTGGTGCCTTTGTGCATGGTGGTTGTCTCGGAGACATTTGTCGCTCGCCTGACCACAGCGCTTTCGAAGTGGTTGCGAAGGATCGGGTGCGCGCCGTGACGTATGCGACGGCCATTTACGACACGCTCAAGGTCACAAATTGGCCCGTGCATGTTGGAGGGCGACTGGCGCACCTGAAGCACGTTAATGCCGTGATCCATTAGCTTTCCCATAATCGGGCCAGCAAGCGAAGGGTCGAAGACGACCTCCTGCACGTTGAAGGTGCCGCAAAGGTCGATAACCTTGTCGGCGATCACGTCGGGTTCAATCACCCTGCCGCTGACGACGGTGAGCAGTCCATCGTCGCGCCAGCGCGGATATGGAACCTGTTCGACCTTCGCCTTGTCCTCCAAACCTTCGGACGGCAGGAAGAACCACGGATGAACCGTGATCCGCCCATCCTCGTGACGCCATGCGCCAACGATTGCGGTCAGGTCACCGGAGCGTGACAAGTCTACACCAAGCCAGCACGGCAAGCCCTCAAGGTCTGCGAGATCGAAATTCGGATCACGCCCGGCATCATAGACGGCCATGTCGAATAGCGGATCGCGGGAAGCGGCTTGCCAAATATTCAGGTTCAACTGCTGGAACTGGTAGCGGGCGGGCGGGCTGTTCTCCGCTTCCTTCGACTTATTGCGCAAGCCGACGATATTGGGGAAGCCGTAAGGAAGGCCGGGGTTCGCCTTCTGCCACGTAGTTTCATCGCGCCAGTCATCGCCGGGTTCAAGCTGGAACAAGATCGGCAACACGGTTGGGTCATCAATCTCGCCGGTCGCGACCTTGTAAGCATAATCATACTGTTCGAAGCCGAGATTATCCTGTCCACGGCCTGCCGTCGTGCAAATGATCGTCAGAGGGTCGGCAACTTTGGTTGTGCCGGAATCCAGCGCTTCGAACAGGTCACGGTTCGGCCACTGGTGAATTTCGTCCATAAGGATGAAGTTTGGCGTGGTGCCGTGCTGCGCCCTTCCATCGCTGGAAATCGCCTTCAGCGTCGCGCCGTTCTGACGGTTCAAAATCTGTTTCGCAGAATTGAAGCCTTCGTTGATCTTTGTCGCGTCAACAAGCCGGCGATCCATGCGGACGATGTTCGAAGCCTCTCTGAAACCAATACTGGCTTGTTCGCGGTCGCAAGCAGCAAAGATCACCTGTCCAGCCGGAACAGCTTCGGGGCCAAGCAGGTGCAAAAGCGACCATGCCGCGGCATGGCTTGTTTTCCGGTTGCCACGACCGAGCATCAGGAAAACCTTCTTCACGACGCGGGTGCCATCGGGATTGCGCGGCCCATAGATGCGCTTCGTCATCCGTTCGAAAGGCGTGTAAAGCTGGAATGCCCGCTTCGGTGCGGTGCTGGCAGGATGTCGCAAGGCGCGAAGAAACCTCACGGCACGGTCGCCGTGGCCGAGTGGATCGTCAATAGGGCTGCTGTCGAAAACCCATGCCGGAAAAGCGCTCTTGCTCATCATCGCACCATGAGCGGATTGTCGCCGTCGTCGTCATCCGTTGCGGCGCTGCCGACGCGAGCGCGGGAAACGGGCGACAAACCGTATTCGGCCGCGAGCTGCCGAGCAGTCTGCAAGGCGCGGTTCAGCATCCCGAAAACCACCTTGTCGAGCGGGTTGGTGGTCAAGGCTTCGGTGTAGGTGCGGGCCAGGCCGCGAACGGTGCAAAGCTCCTCAAGGCCGCTGAGATCGGAGCGCACGACGATACCACGCTCGATGAGGCCGGGGATGATCCGCTTCCATTCCGCACGGGCATAAGGTGACAGATGCTTCGGCGCGGCCGGAACCTTCGTCAGTGCATTACTGTCGCGAGAAATGGACGGCTTCACGCCGCGAAGGTGTGTCATGACGTGGCGACCGCCCTAAGCTCAAGGCCGCGTCGTCTGCCGATCTCGGTGACTTCCTTCAGGTCATAAGCCTTACCCGCATAGGTCACGCGGTCGGCCGTGGTGATGCCCGGCAAATAGCGGATGCGGAAGACGATACTACTGCTTTCGGCCTCGCCGAAGCCGGTGAGGAATTCGGTCGCGGATTGCTGCACGATCTCGGCGCGCACGGTGTCAACATTCGCCCAGGCGGAAACCGAACTGCGGTTGTCGTTCAAGGTCGTGGTCAGGCGGTCAATCGAGATTACGCGGTTAAGCTGGCCGGCACGCATTAGACGGTCCACCGCATAACGGCTTCCACGGTCATAACACCGTGGGTGTAAGATTGTGCGGGGTTTGGGTCGCGCATCCACGAGATGGAAGGAAGACCAAACTCATCGATGGCGAAACCTTCGGCTTCCGGTGCTTGCTTCAGCGCATTCATGACCGCAAAGCCGATGGCTCTGGCCGTGTCCGCGCCGTCTTCGACGGCCCAAATGTGGATGGTCAGGAAGACTCGAGCGACATACTGCGAACCGGACGCATTGCCGAGAAAGATCGTCTGACCGTTACCCATGAGGATGCAAGGGAAGTCGTCAGGTCGCATCGGCCCGCCGCGAATGTTGGCAGGGTCAACGTGGTCGGTCACTGCCGATGTAGCGGCGAGCCGGTTGCCGATGGCAGCCTGAAGGGCGAGTGTCGGTTCGATCATTGCTTATTCCATGAGTCTTTGACGGCCTTCTTCGTGGCCCGATTGATGCGGTTTTGAAGGCGTTTACGAAGCAGGCGAAGCGCCGGCCAAAAGAAGGGTTGGGCGTCAGCTTCGGACGTGCCGTATTCGACAAGGTGCGCGTAACGGACATCGGAGTTTCCAGCCGTGACGATGACTTCTGTGTCGCCGGCAACACGCGAGCCACCCGGCTGCGAATATGCCGGCGTGGATTGGCCGGGCATGGTCACGGCGATGCTATCGATGAGCGCGCCGGTATCGCGAGAGGTTTCAGCGAGAACCTTCTGATAGTGCGCAAGCTCTTCACCGGACTTTTTGAGCGCCGGCATGATGGCCTCGCGAGGTGCACGGCGGGCGCGATCCATCGCGGCAAGCGTCTTGGCGAGGCCGTTGTTGGTCCTATTCGCCATCGCCAAACCAATCTTTCCTGTAGGAATTGGCGATATTCGTAACGCCGAGTGGGGCGAATTGCATGGAAATGCCGGCCGCGATGGCCTCGCGCTGCTCATAATAATAGGCGGTAAGCAGAAGCACGGCGCGCTTCAGGTCGGCCGGGACAGGATCGAAGTCGGCAAGCGGCACCCCGATAAAGTTGCCAAGCCAAGCGTCTGCGGACTCGATGTAGAAGGAAATCAGCTCGTCGTCGGTCGTGCCGTCGATGTTCATGTGTGATTTCGCGAGCGAAAGCGTGACGCTGCTCATGCGTTTTCGACCTTTCCAGAAAAAGTTATATTCGGTGTCTCTTGCACGGTGCTCCCCGCGCCGGTCCCCTCGATGGACGCAAAGTCAGGAGATACCCCCGGGTGGCCCTTCGCCGACGCGGCTTTCATCTTTCGAACCGGGCTGGTTAAGGCACGTTCGATCGACCAACCCATTGCGAGGCGCGATTTAAGAGTGACCGCGTCGATGCCAACGACCTGCGCCCACTCTTGAACTGTCCGCCGCTTCCCTTTGTGAGAAAGCAACACCTTGTTTGACTTCGGATCGAAGTCTCGTTGTAGACGACTGAAGATCGGCAATCGCTGACCCTTGATCGCAAGCATAGGGCGGACGATGGCTTCAGCGACGGACATGCCGCGCTCAAGGCGTCCGACGATGATGGCAGGAGTGATGCCGTAATCGAGCGCCCATTCCGTGACGGACTGCGCAACGCCATCGTGCTCAAGGACGGTGTTCGGTGTCATTTGCTGCGCTCCTGTCGCTGCTTGATGGAGTTGTGGCAGGGTGTGCAAAGGGGTTGCCAGTTCGTCCGGCTCCAAAAGAGATTGCGGTCGCCACGGTGCGCGATGATGTGATCCACAACAGAAGCAGGCTTTCCGCATCCGGGCATGGCGCAATGCGGATGGGTGGCGAGGTATTCGAGCCGGGCCTTGCGCCACTCGTGGTTATAGCCACGAGCGCGGGCTGAAGGCCGACGTGCGTCATGGCGCTGATTACGTTCGCGGGTCTGGGTGCGCTGGCATTCACAAAGAACGCCGTGCGGCACGACACGGCCACAAGAGCAGATGCGAGGCGGCTTGCTCATCGGCCGTGCCTCTGGATGCTGACGCGAAGGGATTCAAGAGCGTTACGGTCAAAGCTGGCATCGGGATCCTGAATAGGTGCCTGCTTCTCGCCTTTGTCACCGCTGCCGTGGATGGCTTTGAGCTTCGCAATATGACCAGCATAGGAGCGGTCGATCTCGGTTGGCGTAGCATTCCAAGCCTGTTCGGGCGTCCAACCAAGCCAGCCGGTCGCATGCTCATAGAGAGCGGCATAGTAGTCGGCCCACGGGAGAGGCTTGGCGGGATCGGTGACGGGCTTTGCGTTTGATGCAGGTGCCGGCGTCAACATGCTGACGAGCTGATAAAGCGGCGCTTGCACGCTGCTGAAAAAAGATGAGAGCGGCCTTCCCACTACCCCAGAAAGGAAGGCCGCTGCATCCTGACGCTTCGGAGCGCACGTCGGGATGATTTCGGAAACAATAATCAGGTCGCATTCGTCCAATGCGCGGAAGAGCGCCGGGAAGCCATAGCGAGCCTCAAGGGTCGCAGCGGCCCGCAAGGAAGGGCGAAGCGTCACGGTGCTACCACCGTGCGCGATCATCACTTCCTCATATGCGGGCCGCTGATAAGTCATGGCTTAAGCCGCTGCCATCTTCAGCTTGCGGAAGACATCGGCGCGGACCACGCCAGCGCCGACACGACGGCGAGCATGGAAGCGGATCATGCCTTCTGTTGCCAGAAGATACGGATTCGGGCGGACCTGAAGTTCGATGCGGTCATAGATGCGATAGCCGGCCTTGAAGTCACCGAAGATGATCGGGAAGGCATTCGCAGCAACGTCGGGCATATCGAGAAGTTCGACCACGGGACGGCCGAGGATCGTTTCGGGCTGGCCTGCCTGATAGGACGGCTGCCAAAGATAATTGCCGTTCCCGTCCTTCAGGGTGCGGATGACGGCGAGCGTGGTGCCGTTCATGGCCCACGTTCCGCGATTGCGGTAGACGCCCGGCAGCGAATACATGAGCTTGATAAGGGCGTCGGCGTTCAGGTTCGTGGCGTGGCCGTTCAGGCTGTTGTTGATGCCTGCTTCAGCCATGAAGCCTTTCGGCTCAAGGGCTGCGCTGCCGTTGACGAAAGCAAGACCTTCCTTCGCACCGAAGTCTTCGGCCAGCGCAAGGCGGATTTCCTGCTCGACGTCATGGCTGGCGTCTTCGATCAGCCAATTGCCAACATCAACGTGCGTGGTCATTTCCTTGACGGAAAATTCCATCTGGTCGAACGTCGGTTCGCTGGCTTCGGAAGCGACGGCTTCGCCCTTCCACTTCGCATTCGTGACGGTCAGGCGCTTCGGCAGAATGATCGTATGCGAGCCGGTCGAACGAACGTCAGCGATGCCGCGAACCGGCGAAAATTCGACAAGGTTGCGAATGAACTCGCTGCTGGTTTCTTCTGGGGCGAGGATATATCCGGGCGCATCGCTGGAAACGGTAAGCGCCTTTTTCACTACGTCCGGCGCGTCTTGATAGCCGGTGCGCAGGAAGTCGCCGAACGCCTTGCGTGCGTTGTCATTCTCGCCACCCGGCTGGTTGTTGTTCGCACCGCGCAGGCGGTTTGACTTGGCTTCCAACTTGTCCATACGGGAATTGATGGCCTTCAACTCCTGCGAGGTGACAACCGGATCGGCGTTCGCTTCAGATGCATTCTCGATTTCGTTTTCCATATTTTCCTCGATCTGAGATTTGATAACGGTGACGCGGGCGCCCGGATGGACCGGGCGACGGCAAAGGCTGATTTCATTGATGGTGATTGACTTGAAGACGCGGCCACCTGCGGCGCGCGGCTCAAAGCCGGTGTGACGGAAGCCGATGGACAAGCCGGCGATCTTTCCGGCTTTCAATTGCCGGTGTGCATCGCGGGCGGGTTCGATGCCTTCCACAAACAAGTGGCCTTTCACTTCGAGGCCATTGTCGGTTTCAGTGTAGGTTTCCCAAACGCCGACAACCTTCTTCTGGTCATGCTCCATGACCATCGGAACGGAGGTGGCGAAAGTGATGGTGCCTTTCTCGATCACGTCACCGACACTATCGGGCGCATCGAATGGCCAAGCGATGCCGGTGACGGTGCCGGTGTCGTCAATCGAGACTTCAGCTTTGATCTCAAAGGTCTGAGCTTCGATCACTCTGCAAGACCCTTCACGACGTCGCTAAGCCGGGCGATTGCGAGCTGTCTTTTGGCACGAAGCTCTGTTGTCCGCTCGTGGATATCGAGAAATCCATATTTCCCGGCTGTTCCGCTGCCGTCGCCAGCGATGGCAAGATCCAAATCAAGAGTTGCCGCGATTACTCCGGCAGCAGCAGCACGCACGGCATGGAGATCGGACAAAAACAGCGTTGTCGCGATTTTTTCGACGTCGATCAAAGGCCCGCCTCCGCGAGAGATTCGTGGACTGCGGACAGCTTGTCGTCGTCCTGGGCTTCGGCCTTGCCGTTCCAGCGCGCGTCAAGAATGTCGAAGGCGAGCGGAAGAACTTCCATGATCGGGCGCGGCTTGGCGTAGATATCGACAAGCGTCTGCGCATCTTCCGGCGACGTGCCTGCACCGATAAGGGCGGTGCGGATGATCTCAACCATATCGGCGAAATGGAAATCCTGCCGCATGAAGCGGGCGTAAAGTGCGCCGATGCCAGCGCCGGTCTTGCGCTGCAATTCATCGATCATCGGAGACGTGAGGGTGAAGGTCTTCTCGCCGTCACCAAAATAGGCGGAATGGGAAATCATGCTGATTCCTTCGGCGGCTGGCGATCTGCCGGGCCGGTTGTGGTGGTCGTGGTGTAGGGATTGGCGAGGTCGTCACCGCCCGGCAACGCCGGCAGGTTCATCGCGGCGCGCACTTCGTTCGGGGTCATGGCGCGCATGGCGACCAGCTTACCGAAGATCTCGGCCCGGCCGGCTGCATCAGCTCGCTGAAGGTCATCAATGACGAATTCGAAATAGTGGTCGTCGCGCTCTTCGTCGGTGAGCAGGACGCTCGCATAGGCATCTTGCCACTTGTCGAGCCACGGGCGAAGGCAAAGCTGAAGGAAGCTTGCGGCCATCTGTTCGGCGTTGCTCCACGTCGCGCGCTCAAGCTGGTAGAGCATGTGTGGGGGAACGCCAAAGATGCGCGCGATTTCGTTGATCTGCTCAAGGCGGTTTTCGATGAACTGCGCGTCGGTGCTGGCCATCACCGGACTGTTGAATTTCCAGTCGCCGTCCAGAACGAGCGGATCGCCGTTACTACTCGCCTTCCACTTTCGAAATGACTTGAGCATGTTGGCAATCGCCTTCGCGCCAGAGTCACCCCCTTGCAGTTTCTCGTTGCTGAGAATGCCGCTAGGGCGAGTGCCGGAACCGAAGAACTGAGAGGCGTGCCGCTCAAGCACAGCGGCAACGCCAATAGCGTCTCGGCCAAGTTTGATCGGCGAGACACCCGCGAATGCCGGGACATAAAGCACTTCACGATAGGAGAGTTGGACCTGCCCCCGCTCTGTCGAGACGAGATAAAAGGGTTCGCCGTCATCCTCGGAATTCCGCTGCACCTTCGACGGGTCGAGGCGGTGAAGCTCATAGGGACGACCATCGAAAGTCGGCACGACCTGCGCATAGCCAGCGCCATGAAGCAGAGCGTCAACGGTGAGATCAACACGAAGCTGGCCGGCGCTTGTCCAGTCGTTCGCGCGGCTATGGGTGAGCTTGTGGCCGCTATGGTCCTTCGCTGCTTCCTTGCTAGCTTCCGTTTCGCGATAGAGCTTGCAAGGCAAAGAGCCAATTGTTTCTGAGATCAACCGGACGGCCTGAAGCACTGCCGGGACGTGCATCGCAGAGTATCCAGTAACGGACACGCCGGAGGAGGTTGGACTGACGCCAAAAATCTCGGTTACAGCTGGATCGGAAAGCGAAAATGCCTTCTGCTCTGTCGAAAGGCCGAGAGCCTTCTTAACGGAAGTGAATGCAGAGGCGAATTTCATCAATAGCTCCAGAAGTTTTTATCTGGCACTATTGTCCCACGGCAGGAATCCATTGTGAATCCCTGATTTGAAAATAATCCTATTATGTAGGAATTATTTCATATTTTCAGTGCTTTCGACTTCAGGAGATGGGAGGGGGTCATAGTGATTTGCAATTGCAACGCATGTCGCCAGAAAGTCTTCAGCATACATCCACACATCCCAATCGCGCTTTCCGAGCTTGCCCGCGAGTTCAATGGTCCCATCCATACCCCACGCGAAATCTTCATCCCGTGCATTCGAACCATTGTCATACACGGGGCGAATATCCACTGCATGAATGATCTTGTTACAAGCTTCTCGAAAAGAGAGGTCGCCCCTTTTAGCTAGCTTCTCATCCTCCCATCCGAAGCTTCCGAGTTGATCGATTTCGATCAGACTAGCCACAAGGCGATCGTAATCAGCGCGTAACTCCGACGCGGCCAAGATATCTTCAAAGGTCCGCATTCTAACCGCGAGATCAAGCAGCGATTGCGAAAGTCGAGTCTCGGCGGTTCGCAGGAAATAGTCGTGCAGAGGGCCACCTACGTCATCACCGGGAAGGCCCGCCATGGATCGACTGGCTGCGATTACGGTGAAAGCGTCGATGCATAATTCTCGAATTTCATCGAAGTCGACAACGTGAGGCTTTTGATACTCGTGCCAATACGGATTGGTCATTCCGAAACGCCCCTCTTGTGCTCTAATATATTCCGCACCTTATCCATCTGTTCCGCGATCTCGATAAGCCTGTAGTCACTGCCACCGTAATCATCAGCAGACGAGCCGGAAGACCGTCCGGTGATGTAGAGCGCTGCTTTGTGGCTCACGCCACCAAATAGGGCATCTTCGAAGAGGTGACGGAAGCCGTGGTTTGGTGGGGGCAGGTCGTTCCTGTTCGGAAACACCTTCTCATGAATCCATTCGCGAAGCCGCTGATCTTCGTTCTTGCCACCCGGAAAGAGTTTCCCTTCAGGTTGTGCATCCACCCACTCGATAAAACCTTCGGCAATCAAAGCGCGATGAACTGGCACCTTTCGCGCCTTATGCGTTTTCGTGGTTCGGCCATCGCCGACACGGATATGGATAAACCAGTGGCCCTCGACTTCGGACACGTCACGTTTTTCAAGGACGGTGATTTCATTCACGCGAGCGCCAGTATGCGCGATGATCCACGGAATCCATCGGAAGCTCGTGCGTGAGGCTGTGCGAGCAAACTCTAAGAAGTGCCGAGCATCTTTCAGGGAATAGGTGCGTTCCGCGCTGTCACCCTTCTCAACGTTCGGCAATTCCAACGCGGCCCACGGATCGCCGGCAGGGAACATCTGCTTTTCTGCCTGCATGTTCGCCCAGTTCATGAGCGTGCGGATGATCGTGATCTTATCCTTGATCGACTTTCGCGATAGCTTGCCCTTGTTGAGCATGTGGTCGCGCCACGCCTTGCCATCTGCGAGCGTTATTGAGGCGACCTTCTTATCTTTGCGGAAGTGCTCGAAATCGTATTGCGCCACACGGTATTTTTCGAGCGTGGCTTCTGACTTGGTGCGACCAAGGCCCATCGCCGCGCGACGCTCCTGCTCGTCTATAACCGTATCAAGCGTCCAATGATCAAACTCCCGAACTTCGACTTCGGTCGCCTGCTCTAACTGCTCCTGCTTGATGGCATCGAGCAATGCCGGATGCTCCGGGGTGCCGGCGAGAATGCCATCGTCGCGCTCAGCAATACGAGACAGACCCTCATACTGAGCTACACACATGAGGCGAGCAAGCTCACGAAATCCATCTGCACCGGGTCGGGCGTTGGGTGCGAACCTGACTTTCATATCTTCGAGGCTGTTAGCGATGACTGAATAATATTGTTCGTCCGTCAGGCGGCCGCCCATACCGTCGCGGAGATAGCTCACCAGCATATCGTCAACCGCACCAGAGGTGGCGTAACGGCCATCAGAATCGCGCAAGCGCTGGTCGTGGGAGACGATATCTCGATAGTGGCGAAGCATAAGCTTGTTCGGGTCAACTGGCTCTGTGGTGAGCGCCAGCGACTTGCCAGTGTCCCGCTCGTATTCTTCAGCGGCCTTGCGAATGCGTTCTTTGAAGACGGCGACGTGATAGAAAAGGTTCTCTTTCGCGGTCCTAAGGTCGGGGCCTAGCGGCTCACGCAACTGCGTTCCACCGATATAGGGCCGAAGCTCTTCCTTCACCGGGACGCGGGCGAAGTAGCGCCCATTCAGCTCTTGAAGATATTGGGGGAGTTTTCGAGTCGTTTTCTTGGTCATGTCCGAAGCCCGTTTGTAACGAGATTTGTAAGGTCAGTTCGGACAAACAGGCTGAGAAATCAAGGATTTCTCGACATTACAACGACTTACATGGGAAAATAAATGGTCGGAGTGGAGAGATTCGAACTCCCGACCCTCTGGTCCCAAACCAGATGCGCTACCAGACTGCGCTACACTCCGTGCCAAGGTGGAGGCGAGATACACGGTTCCGGCGCGGGCCGCAACAGCAAAAATGGACATTCGCAAAGACGACGTGTTTCAAACGGCAAGATCAGGGCTTTCCGGTCGGATTTTGCCGATAAATCCACAGCCTCGGATGATCGGTCGAAGCTGAAACCTCATTGATTTTTTTGAGATTCGTGGTCGGGAAGGAAAAGGTGACAGAATTCACCGAACCATTCCCGGTCCGCCGCCTCGGTCCGGTGGGTGGCACGGTGAATTCTGTTAGTTAAATCTAATATAAAATGCGATGAAATCCAACCCTGCCGTGTATGAAAATCGGGCCGATCAAAATTCTTGATGGCAATCATGGCCTTCGGTTGGTGGTTTTTATGCTTTTCGTCATCTAAGAAGGATCATCCTTTCTCCATCGGATGCCCATCATGCCAACCCTGCTTTCCGTCAATCTGAATGCCGTCGCCATGCTGCGCAATCGCCGTGATTTGCCCTGGCCGAGTGTCGAGGGCCTGGGGCGGGTTGCGCTTCAGGCGGGCGCATCCGGTCTGACTGTCCATCCGCGGCCCGACCAGCGGCATATCCGCTTTTCCGATCTGCCGGTGATCCGGGCCCTGATCGATGACGAGTTTCCGCAAGCCGAGTTCAATATCGAGGGATATCCGAGTGAGGATTTTCTCGCGCTTTGCGAGCGGATAGAGCCTGAACAGGTCACGCTTGTGCCCGATGATCCGTCCCAGGCCACGTCCGATCACGGTTTCGATTTCCGCCGGGACGGTGAGATGCTGAAGCCGATCGTCGCGCGCCTGAAGAAGAGCGGCATGCGGGTTTCGCTGTTTGCCGATGGTGACGGCGATCTTGACGCCGTCGAATTGGCAAAGGCGACGGGTGCCGACCGCATCGAGCTCTATACCGGTCCCTATGGCGGCTGCTTCGATGACCCGCAAAAGGGTACTGCCGTTCTCGCTGATCTGGGAAAGACTGCGGATGCAGCGATTGCGCTCGGCTTGGGCGTCAATGCAGGCCATGACCTGACGGTCGCCAACCTGCCAGCTCTGGTCAAACGTATCCCGCGTCTCGCGGAAGTTTCGATCGGTCACGGCCTGACGGCAGACGCGCTGGAATTCGGCATGGCCGAGACCGTCCGCCGCTTCCGCCGCGCCTGCGGTCAGGCGGTCTGAAGTTTTGGCCGGCGCGTCCCGGGCGGCGCATCGTCGGCCGGGTCACATGAACTGGATTGGTGCTATGCGTCCGACGCATTTGTTCTTGAGGATTGTCAACCTAAGTCACTGTTGATGCGGTTCCCGAAAGGGAACGGCATCTGAGCATGCTGCGCGCAGCATGGGTTGTCAGTTGCCAAAAGAAAGAGTGCTCAAAGTGACCAAGCATAGGGTTGTCGTTGTCGGCGGAGGTTTCGGAGGAATTCAGACCGTTCATGGCCTGAAGGGAGCGCCAGTGGAGATCACGCTGATCGACCGGCGAAATCACCACCTGTTCCAGCCGCTGCTTTACCAGGTCGCGACCACCTTGCTCGCCACCTCGGAAATCGCATGGCCCATCCGCCGGCTCTACCGCGATCGCCAGGATGTCACCACCATTCTCGATGAAGTGGTCGGTGTCGATACGGCGGCGAGACTGGTCCGGCTTAGCTCCGGCCGCGAAGTGCCCTATGATACGCTCGTTTTAGCAACCGGTGCGCGGCACGCCTATTTCGGTCGTGATGAATGGGAAAAGCTGGCACCCGGCCTGAAGACGCTCGAAGATGCCACGACCCTTCGCCGGCGCATCCTGCTTGCCTTCGAGCACGCGGAAATGACGGAGAAAGCCGCCGATCGCGACGCGCTTTTGACATTCGGCATCATCGGAGCCGGCCCGACAGGCGTCGAAATGGCGGGAACGATCGCCGAACTGGCGCAGAAGGTTCTGCCGCCCGAATTCCGCAACATCGATACGACACGCACCCGTGTCATGCTGATCGAGGCAGGCCCGAGGGTGCTTTCGGCGTTTTCGGAGGATCTTTCGGCCTATGCCAAGAGTGCCTTGGAGAAGCTTGGTGTCGAGGTCCGCACCGGCCAGCCGGTAACGGCGATCACCGAAGACGGCGTCACCGTCGGCGAAACCTTCATTCCCTGCAAGACGGTGATCTGGGCAGCCGGTGTGCAGGCATCTCCCGCTGCACAATGGATCGGTGCCGAAGCTGACCGGGCAGGGCGCACGCTCGTCGGTCCAGACCTTGCGGTCGAAAACGATCCCGGCATCTTCGCCATCGGCGATACCGCTTTCGTCAAACAGGAAGACGGCAAGCCGGTTCCGGGTATCGCGCCGGCAGCCAAGCAGCAGGGCTCTTACGTCGCCAAGGTCATCAAGGCCCGGCTGGCGAACAGACCGGCGCCGGGCCCGTTCAGGTATTTCCATCAGGGCAGCCTGGCGACGATCGGCAAACGCGCCGCCGTCATCGATTTCGGCAGGATCAAGCTGAAGGGTGGGCTGGCCTGGTGGATATGGGGTCTTGCCCATATCTACTTCCTGATCGGCACCCGGTCCCGGCTCGCCGTCGCCTGGAGCTGGTTGTGGATCTATCTGTCGGGCCAGCACAGCGCCCGCCTGATCACCCAGAAGGAAACGCTGAAGGACGAGGCGTAAATCCTTCTGCCGTCATGCTCGCCCTCGGGTTTGACCCGAGGGTCACGCAAGTATCTTCTACCGTGTCAGCAGACGAAACCCGGATGGATCCTCGGCGCAAGGCCGAGGACGACGTCGGAGAACGCGCACCGTCTGGATGCGTATTAGACCCTAAACCACGACCCCGGTGCGCACCGTGTTGAGCGTCAGCTTGCGCTCGGCGCGCTCCTGCTGCGGCGAGCGGTTATAGACTTCGCGGTAACATTTGGAAAAATGCGACGCGGAAACGAAGCCGCAGGCGACGGCCACCTCGACCACCGGCATGGAGGATTGCACCAGCAGGTGACGGGCGCGATCAAGCCGGATTTCGAGATAATAGCGGGCAGGGGACCTGCCCATTTCCTGGCGGAACAGCCGCTCGATCTGGCGGCGCGAAAGTCCCGCATCGTCGGCGATCTCGATCAGCGACAGAGGTTCGGCAAGGTTGTTCTCCATCAGTTCGATGATCGAAAGCACCTTGGAATTCTGCACGCCGAGACGCGCCCGAAGCGGCAGGCGCTGGCGGTCATGGGGGCTGCGCACCCGATCGGTCAATTGCTGTTCGCAGATCCGGTTGACGAGGTTGTCGCCAAAATCCTGGCCGATCAGGTTGAGCATCATGTCGAGCGATGCTGTGCCACCGGCACAGGTATAGAGATTGCCGTCGACCTCGTAGAGATCGGCATAGACTTCGGCCTGCGGAAAGGCTTCAGAAAAGCCGGGCAGGTTTTCCCAATGAATGGCGCAACGCTTGCCGTTGAGCAGCCCCGCCTGGGCGAGCACATGCGCGCCGGTGCAAAGGCTGCCGACGGCGATGCCGCGATTATAGGTCTCGCGCAGCCAGGCATTGACGGATTTGTTGTTGAATTCCTCGACATAGATGCCGGAGCAGACGAGGACCATGTTCGGCCGGTTTTCGCCGCCGAGATGGCGCCGTTCGTCGGCTAGCGACGAATTGACCTCTATGCCGATGCCGCTTGAGGAATATACCTTTTGCCCGTCGGCGGAACAGAGCCGCCATGTATAGGCGGAATATCCGAGCATGCGGTTGGCGATCCGCAGCGTTTCGATCGCAGCCGAAAACGGCAGCATGGTGAAGTGCGGAACGAGAAAGAAGACGATCGCTCGCTTCGGAACCTGTGTCTTGCTTGTAAGATCCATTGTCGTAGTTCCCCTTGCCGCCGCTTGATGCGGTCTTGCACTGCTTTAAAAGCGACACTCGCATGGATGCTAATCCTGAGAAGAGCTTTTGACGACAGGGGAATGGCATTTTTGCGACATGCAGGCGTCGCACTGGTGACAGGTTGTCGGTTTCGTCATTTCAACCGGTTGCCGGAATGCGACATGGCCCGCAGCTCCAGGCTGGCGGACCATGTCTATTGTTCAAGTCTCATCATTACCGGAATTGTCCGGTCTGTAACGCGGGGCACTCCCGCACCGGCCATCACTTGCCGATCGTTGTCGGCCAGCCGATATCCTTGCGGATTTCCTGCGGAAGTCCTTCCAGCATGCGTTCCGTCTTGCGGCGATGCCAGGCTGCAATTGCCCGTTCAAACAGGGACATGGCCTGATGGGGGCTGGAGTTGCGGGGCTTGGACGGAGCGCCTGGACGGCGCTGGTCGAGATAGGTGATCGTCGTCATGTCATCTGCTCCTTGGGTTTCAGTTGTCTTTTCGGCGATTTTCTCTTGGGAGTAGAAAACGCCAGTCCATCACTCGATCGGATTGTCGCCGCTCATCTCATGAAGTCTTGTATTCAATCGACGCCTTGTTCCGATGTTTTGCAGTATCCGCCCGGTTTGACTTTCAATCAAACGAAATGATATGGTGCTTAAGTTCAGAAAATTTGATGGGTGCACCGATGACCGTACCGTTCAGAACGCCTCTGCCATTGCTTGATAATGATGTCCTGCGCACTTTCGTCGCCATTGCCGAGACCGGCAATTTTTCGACGGCTGCCGATGTCGTACTGCGAACGCCGTCGGCCGTCTCGATGCAGATCAAAAAGCTGGAAGAGCAGTTGAAATCGACACTCTTTTTGCGCGATGCCCGTTCGGTCACCCTCACCCAGAACGGCGAGGTGCTTTTATCCTACGCGCGACGCATTCTGGCATTGTCCAACGAGGCCGTGTCGCGTTTCGTCATGCCGGAACTGTCCGGTGTGGTGCGTCTCGGCGCACCGGACGATATTTCCGAACGCCTGCTGCCGAAGGTTCTGAAGGATTTCGGCGAGTTGTTTCCGGGTATCATGGTCGATGTGACAGTCGATCAGAGCCTTCTCCTACGCAAGCGCATGGAGGAGCAGCGGCTCGATCTGGCGCTGATCAATTGTGCCACGCGTCCGTTCCCGACCGGCGGCGAAATCATCCATACCGAAAAGCTCGTCTGGGCCGGCGCAAAATGCGGCAATGCCTATCTGCGTGATCCGCTGCCGATCTCGGTCTGGGAGGAAGGCTGCGTCTGGCGCAACGACGCGATTTCACAGCTGGACAAGCAGAAGCGGCCTTATCGCATCGCCTATGCCAGCGCCCACACGATGGCGCAGCGCGCCGCCGTCGTTTCCGATCTGGCGATCGCGCCGTTCCCGCTTTCCTATATCACCGAGGACATGCAGATCCTCGGCGCCAAGGAGGGCATGCCGGATCTCATCACCTTCGACATCCGGCTTTTGACCGCACCGAACCTCTCTGTTCCGGCCAAGGCAGTTGCCGAAAGCATCAAGGAAGCCTTCAGTTCGCTGGAATCCGTCGCGGCCTGATCCTGCATTTTCAGTGAATTACGAGGCGTCGTTCACATGTCACGTGAGCGACGCCGTCTGCGTCCGCCGTCGCTACCTGCATCAGCAGAAAGCTTCCGCTCCGGCAGGGTGACAACCATTCCGAGGTTTGGAAAGGCATCCACCTTGTTCGGCAAGGCCATGGCGGCGACGAAATGTTCCTGGAATTTCGGCTCCAGAGCAGTTTCGATCTTCTCTATCTCTTTGACTGTCTTTTCGATCTCGCGGCGGTAATCGCGATTGAGCAGGCACATGCGCGCGCCGGTCCCGGCCGCATTGCCGACGGCCTTCACCTTTTCAAGGTCACAGTCGGGAATAAGACCCAGCACCATCGCGTATTTGGGATCGATGAAAGTGCCGAAGGCGCCGGCAAGCCCGATCCGGTCGAGATGGCTGATACCCTGCTTGTCCATCAGAAGTTTTACGCCGGCATAGAGCGCTGCCTTGGCGAGCTGGATGGCCCGCACGTCGTTCTGCGTCACAACGATTCTCGGCATCCCGTCATTCAGCAGATAGGAGAAGGTGCGGCCGTTTTCGAGAATGCGCGGGCTGCGGGCGGCCACCGAGCCGTCGACGACACCGTCTTCGGAAATGATGCCGGCAAGATACATTTCGGCAATCACCTCGATGATGCCGGAGCCGCAAATCCCTGTTACGCCGATCTGTGCTGCCGCTTCAGCAAAGCCCGGCTCATCCGACCATGGCTCGACGCCGATCACCCGAAAACGCGGGTCGAGCGTAACCGGATCGATCCGCACGCGCTCGATCGCGCCCGGTGCCGCGCGCTGGCCGGAGGAAATTTCAGCGCCCTCGAACGCCGGTCCGGTCGGCGAGGACGCAGCCACGACACGCGCCCGGTTGCCGAACACGATTTCCGCATTGGTGCCGATATCGACGAGCAGCATCATCTCGTCCTGCCGGTGCGGTCCTTCGGAAAGCGTCGCCGCCGCCGCATCGGCCCCCACATGCCCGGCAATACAGGGCAGGAGATAGGTCCGCGTACCGGCATTCATCGGCAGGCCGATTTCCGAGGACTTGACCTCGACGGCCCCGGACACCGCCAGTGCAAACGGCGCACCACCCAGTTCCGTCGGATCGATGCCGAGAAACAGGTGATGCATGATCGGATTGCCGACGAAAACGCTGTCGAGAATGTCCTCGCGGGAAATGTCGCCATCGGCGCATACCTTGTCGATCAGCCCGTTCAGCGCCTCGCGCACGGCATCCGTCATCGCGCCACGCCCGTCCGGGTTCATCATCACATAGGAAACCCGGCTCATCAGGTCTTCGCCGAAGCGGATCTGCGGATTGGAAGTGCCGGCAGACGCGACCGTGCGACCGGAGAGCAGCGAAGACAAATGCATGGCGATCGTCGTCGAGCCGATATCGCAGGCAATGCCGTAGGCCTCGTTTTTCAGCCCCGGATAAAGCGCGATCAGGCGAGGGCGCTCATCCTCGCGATCCTTGTGGATCGCCGCCGTTACCTTCCACTCGCCCTTGCGCAATATCTGCTGAATCTGCGGGATGATATGGAAATCCACGTCGACATCATCGAAATGCCAGTCGGCCGAAAGAGCGGCTTTCAGCCGGTCGAGATCGCCGAGCGGCTTTTCCATGTCCGGTTCCTCGACCTCGACATAACACATGCGCACAGCCGGATTGCGGTCGAACACACGCTCGTCGGCCGCCTTTCGCACCACCTGCGCATTGATCACCGTATCCTGCGGTACGTCGATGACGAGGTCGCCGAGGATCTGTGCCGAACAGGAAAGCCTGCGTCCATCCGGCAATCCGCGCACCCGGTCGTAGCGCTCTTCCTTCGGTCCCACCTCAGAGAGATGCTCGACTGACGAGATAATCCCATGCTTGGCAAAATTGCCTTCCTGCACCGAGATCTGGCAACGCCCGCAGGTTGCCCGCCCGCCGCACACGCTTTCCACATAGACCCCGAGCTGGCGTGCGGCATCGAGCACCGGCGTGCCGGCCGCAAATCGGCCGCGCTTGCCGGACGGCATGAACAGGACGAGAGGATCGCGTTTGGAAAGGTCTGCCATTCTAACTCGCTTACTCTACCCTCGCTCCCACGCCGGCTCTTGCTGCCCGTCCGCCGCGTCGCCCGCCACCCGTGGATGGGGCAGGGGTCGCCGCCGCGGTCGCGCCGCCTTCGGCGGGTTTGTAGTCACGATAGGTCATGATCCAGTTGCCGCAGTTCTGGTCGGTGCCGTTCAACACATTGGCTGCACGCACCGCTTCCATTTCCTGCGGCCGGCAGGGGTTCATGATCGCCGATGTCATGCCCGCACCGATTACCATCGGAATGAAACCGGCATTGATGCCGTGGCGATGAGGCAGGCCAAAGGAGATATTGGAAAGCCCGCAGGTCGTGTTGACCTTCAGCTCCTCGCGTAGCCGGCGAAGCAGCGCAAATACCTGCAGGCCCGCCGAACCGAGCGCCCCGATCGGCATCACAAGCGGATCGACGACGATGTCATGCGGCTTGATGCCATAATCGGCAGCGCGCTCGACGATCTTCTTGGCCACGGCAAAGCGCACGTCGGGATCCATCGAAATCCCTGTCTCGTCATTCGAGATCGCCACGACCGGCACATCGTATTTCTTGCACAGCGGCAGAATCGCCTCGAGCTTTTCCTCCTCGCCGGTAACCGAGTTGATCAGCGGCCGCCCTTTGGCGACCTTCAGTGCCGCCTCGATCGCCGCCGTTACCGAACTGTCGATTGACAGCGGTACATCGACCAGCCCCTGGACGATCTCCAGCGTCTGCACCAGAAGCCCCGGCTCCGTCTCGTTCGGATTGACCGAAGTGACGCCGGCATTGACGTCGAGCATCGTCGCACCCGCAGCCACCTGTTCCAGCGCATCCTTGATGACCGTGTCGAAATTGCCCTCGATCATCTCTGCCGCCAGCTTCTTGCGGCCGGTCGGATTGATCCGCTCTCCGATGACGCAGAAGGGCTGGTCGAAACCGATCACGACTTCCCGGGTTGCGGATGCGACGATGGTGCGTGTCATTGCGATCTCCGGCTAAAGGGGAGGTGATGGACTAGTGATTTATGCGCTTTCCCGGCCGCCAGCCTTCACCAGCGCCACGAGCTTGTCCTTGTCATAGGCGGCTTCGAGCGCCGCCGCCGCCGCGTCGGCTTCGGCTTCCAAGTCGTCGGAAACCGGTACCGGATCGGCCTTGCGCCATTCGGCAAGATAGTCGTCGGTTTCAGCCGCACCAGTGCGCATGGCGCACATGTCGATTGCCTCGGTGAAACGCAGCGAAAGCTCGCGCTTGGCGGTCTGTCGTCCCTTTTTGATGATCACCTGAGCCGGGATATCCCGCCAGAAGACGACAATGCGATCCGCCATGAACTCCTCCGATTACGCCCTGACCATGCACCGGAAGTTCCGCCCGGTCTGTGCTTGCCACGACGTCGCGGATGATGAAAAGCGACGTCATGCTGTTTCGGATGGGCGCCTCGAAATAGCCTAGGCCGACCGGATCGCCGAGGTCAGATCGCCATAGCCGGTGAAACGGTATTCGTATTCCAGCCCCAGATAATCCGCTGCCTCCCGCGCCTTGCTTTGCAAGCTCTCATCCTCTTCCTGCGAGAG
This sequence comes from Hyphomicrobiales bacterium, assembly GCA_900469445.1. GTDB lineage: Bacteria > Pseudomonadota > Alphaproteobacteria > Rhizobiales > Rhizobiaceae > Neorhizobium. The sequence goes on along the minus strand of UBXM01000004.1, from coordinate 289,522 downwards.
ATAGATCAGCTTCCTGTAATTGCCGAAATACATCGGCTTCAGTTCGGGGTGACGATCGAGCCCGAGCGGCTCGATGACGAAGGCGCGAAACTGGCGTGCGAGAAAATCCGTCAGGAAGAACGACAGGAGGTCATCGTCTGCCTTTTGGTTGAAGGCATCATTGCCGGAAAAGAACGAATAACAATGCGGCCCCTCGATCCGGGCAATGTTTTCGCGTTCGCAGAGCCGGTCGATCTCGCCGCCGGTGCCGCAATCGGCATAGGCAAAAAAGATGCGCTCGAACCCGTTTTGCCGTGCGTCTGCTACGGCTGCCTCAAGGCCCGGAACGATCTTTTGCGGATAGGCATGCCAGATCGCGGGCAGGCATTTGAGGTCGATATGGTCGAGCCCCTGTTGTCTGGAAACGGCCAGAATTTCTTTTGCGATCGCTCCGCACGCGATCACGTGAACTTTTTCGCGATTGGAACGTTCCATAGCCGGAAAATCACTTTCCGGCACATTTTGATCCTTACCCATCGGAGTATTCCATCATGACGGCCAAGACAGTCACAGTTATCGCCGCACTTTTCGCGACCACGATTTCTCTTACCTCGTGCGGCAATACGATCCGCGGCATGGGGCAGGATACGGCCAATACCGTGAATGCCACCCAGGATGCCGGTCGTCGGGTTGATAACGCGGCTTCGCGTTAACTTATCGCCCAGGCTATGACGACCACCGCACCGCAACCGGTGCGGTGGTCGCTGTCGTCAGGCCCCGGCAGCCATGCGGTTGTGGCGGCGGCTAAGGAAGTCCTTGGCGGTCTCAACCGCAACTGCGGCATCGCGGCAATAGGCGTCCGCTCCGACGGCCTTGCCGAATTCCTCGTTGAGCGGCGCTCCACCGACAAGCACGACATAGTCGTCGCGTATGCCCTTTTCCTTCATCGTGTCGATCACGACCTTCATATAGGGCATGGTCGTCGTCAGAAGCGCCGACATTCCCAGGATATCCGGCTTTTCGCGCTCGATCGCGTCGAGATAGTTCTCGACAGGATTGTTGATACCCAGATCGACGACGTCGAAGCCGGCCCCCTCCATCATCATGCCGACGAGGTTCTTGCCGATGTCGTGAATGTCGCCCTTGACGGTTCCGATCACCACCTTGCCGAGTTTCGGTGCGCCGGTTTCGGCCAGAAGCGGACGCAAGATCGCCATGCCGGCCTTCATCGCATTGGCCGACAGCAGCACTTCCGGCACGAAGAGAATGCCGTCGCGAAAATCGATACCGACAATGCGCATGCCTTCCACCAGTGCCTGTGTCAGCACGTCGTAAGGCGTCCAGCCGCGTTCAAGCAGGATGTTGGTCGCTTCCTCGATCTCTTCTCTGAGACCGTCATAGAGATCGTCATGCATCTGTTGAACGAGTTCTTCGTCGGAAAGCTCCGAAAGAATGATATCGTCGTCGGACATGAATTCTCTTCCCTGGTTGGGGGCGCTGTTTCCGATCGCCCGAGACCTATTGATACCCGCAACTATGTCTAACCTCATTTTGTTGCGCGTTTTCTTTCGTAAGCGACGTCGCACGTCGGAAAGCGACACTCGAAACGAAGGAATAGAATGTCTGTCTCGCACAAGCGGGTGACGCAGGAAGGCGGGAGAGACCCTCTCTTGAAGCCTAGCATGACGCATCAAAAGACGAGGTGACGTAAGGTGAGGACGATCATGGACGATATCAGCCAGCAGACGGACGTGAGTGGCGGTTCTGGACGACGCGGCCGTGGCGAACGTGGAGCCGCCGGCAGGCGCGCAGCGCGCACGGGCGGCGGCCCCGGTGCATCCTTACCCTATATCACCCGCAGGATCGGCACCTACGAGGTCCTCGACGAAGAGGGGCTGCAACTGATCGAGCGCAATGCCGACACGATATTGGAAGAGATCGGCATCGAGTTCCGCGATGACGAGGAAGCGCTGGAACTCTGGGCCAAGGCCGGTGCCGATGTCCGCGGCAGCCGGGTGCATTTCCCCAAAGGTCTGTGCCGCGAGCTCTTGAAGACCGCGCCGAGCGAATTCACCTGGCACGCCCGCAATCCGGAACGCAGCGTCCATGTCGGCGGCAAGGCGACGATCTTTGCGCCAGTCTACGGCCCGCCCTTCGTCCGTGATTTGGATGGTGTCAGGCGTTACGCGACGATCGAGGATTTCCGCAACTTCGTGAAGCTGTCCTATCTGGCGCCATCGATGCATTCCTCCGGCGGCACCGTCTGCGAACCGGTCGACGTGCCGGTCAACAAGCGCCATCTCGATATGGTCTACAGCCATATCAAATATTCCGACAAACCGTTCATGGGCTCGGTCACCGCGCCAGAGCGGGCGGAAGACACGATTGCCATGGCGAAACTCGTCTTCGGCGATGAATTCGTCGAGAACAATTGCGTCACGCTCAACCTCATCAATGCCAATTCGCCGATGGTCTTCGACGGCACCATGCTCGGAGCACTGAAAGTCTATGCACGGCATAACCAGGCTTCGGTCGTTTCGCCCTTCATCCTGTCGGGCGCCATGAGCCCGGTCACGGTCGCCGGCACGCTGACTCAGATTTTGGCAGAAGTGCTTGCCGGTGCAGCAACCACCCAGCTCATCCGCCCCGGTGCGCCCGTCCTGTTCGGCACTTTCGCCGCCTCTATCTCGATGCAGTCCGGTGCTCCGACCTTCGGCACGCCGGAACCATCGCTGGTCTCCTATGGCGCCGCCCAGCTTGCCCGCCGCCTCGGCCTGCCGTTCAGAACCGGTGGCTCGCTTTGCGCCTCCAAGGTGCCGGATGCACAGGCAGCCCACGAATCGGCCAATACGCTCAACATGACGCTGCTCGCCGGCACCAATTTCGTTCTCCATGCCGCCGGATGGCTCGAAGGCGGACTGGTCTCGTCCTATGAAAAATTCATGATCGACCAGGACCAGCTCGGCATGATGCAGAGGATGGCGGAAGGCGTCGATCTGTCCGCCGAAGGCCAGGCGCTCGATGCGATACGCGAAGTCGGGCCGGGCAGCCATTATCTCGGTTGCGGCCACACCCAGGCGCATTTTCAGACGGCCTTCTATCGCTCGCCGCTCGCCGATAACAATTCCTTCGAGCAATGGGAAATCGAAGGGTCGAAGCGTATCGAAGATCGCGCCAACGCGCTTTGCCGCTCCTGGCTCGATCACTACGAAGCCCCGCCGCTCGATCCGGCGATCGACGAGGCGCTTCTCGCCTTCATCAAGGACCGCAAGGACAGCATGCCCGACGCCTTCACCTGAAGAGAGCCCGAGGCCGCCAGGGAGCAAGGCGGCGCAAGGCAGGTCGCCGACTTTATCCAGGGGAGCGTCTGGCGACCGCATTACGAATACAAGGGGCCGCGCTGAACCAATGAGCGGCCTTTCATCCATCTGTCGCGAGATCGAAGTCGCCCTGAAACCGAGCGGCATCCTGATCCGTGGCACGGTGGACTTCGCCGCAGGCGAGGGGCCTTTTCTGGCGGATGAAAGCCATGCCGCCTCGGTGGTCCTGCTCGGCAATGCCGGCGGCTCGATCTGGCCGGCCTTCTCCCGCTGGAAGACGCTCTATGACGGCTGTGATCCGCTCGACACATGGTCGAAGGAGATCATCCGTCCGTTGGCGAAAGCACTTGGCGGCACGCCCTATTTCCCCTCCGACCCGCCTTGGCAACCGTTCCAGCGATGGGCGACGCGTGCCGAGGGGCTGAAACCATCTCCGCTCGGCATCCTCATCCACCCTGAATACGGACCCTGGCACGGTTATCGCGGCGCGATCGGCTTTTCCATGGCGGTTGGCGCAGCCGGTGCGGGGAATGAGGTCGCCATCAAGAGACATGCCTGCGATGACTGCAAGACGAAACCGTGCCTGACCACCTGTCCGGTCGCCGCCATTCGCATGGATCCCGCAGATTTCGCAGTGCCCGCCTGTCGCAGCCACCTCGCCACGCCTGCGGGGCAGGTCGGCTGCATGGTCTCTGGTTGCCTTGCACGCAATGCCTGCCCGGTTGGCGCAGAATACCGCTATCAGCCGGAACAACGGCAATTCCACATGAACGCTCTTTGAGCTATCCGAGCCCAGGAGCACAAGCGCCCGGGACGTAACACGATCCATCAAACTGCGTGTCTTTGCCTCGGCCCTGAAGTCGATTTGAGGCGTATTGCGCGAAACGTCGCACGTAAGCCTCACACCAGCCGACTATCATAGGTTTCGGGCATCCAATCGTGCAATCCGACCAGCTATGGAAATCTGGAATGACCACCTCTGTGAATGCTGCAGTACTCATTTTCATGACCGGGCGGAATTGCCAGGAATATGTAACTGGCGCTTTGGAAAGTCTGGCAAGCCAGACATTTCGTGACGTCCATGTCCTTCTCATTGACGATTGCTCCGATGACGAGACCGCTGCGGCGGGCCGGGACGCGCTTCAGAGACTTTTTCCGGATCGTCACACATTGGTGGTGAATGAATCCCGTTTCGGCAAGGCAAGGAATGCTTGGGAGCACCTGCGTCCGCGCGCCGCCAATGCCGAGTTCGTTGCCGTGCTTGATGCCGACGATCAGCTTGTCGACCAGACCATTTTGGCCAGGATGCACATGCTCTATCAGCAGGGGCGTGACGTCGTCTGGACGAACTACATTACGGACAATGGAATGATCGGAGGCAATGGTCCGCTCAATCCGGACCTTAGTCCGCGTCAGCAGGGCTGGAAAACCAGTCATTTCTTCAGCTTCAGGGCGTCGTTGCTGAGCGCAGTCCCGAAAAGTTATTTTCAGGACGCCGCCGGCGAGTGGCTTCCGGCAGCGTGCGATATTGCAATTGCCTTCCCGATCCTCGACCAGACGCGGCGCTATGAATATATTCCGGTCAATGCCTATCGCTACACTTCGAGCAATCCGCAGTCGCATCATAACCTTGATCCCCAGTCTGCCGGCTTGAACTCGGCTATCCAGCAGCGCTGTGCCCAGGAGATTGCGCGCAAGCAGCCGCTGGCTCTGACAAGGCCCGTGCTGCAGCCCGCAAAAATCACCCCCAAGCCGGTGCCGGCCAAAAAGCCTGTTTCCAACACACCTGCAAATCTCGACATCGTGGAAAAACTGGCTGCCGAAGCGCTTGCGCAACGATGCCCTGAACTCCTTGATGCCATAGCGTTTTGCGGCCCGTCCCAAATGCGGCCGCTGCAACTTTGGGCCATCCGCAAGATACTGGAAAGCGCAGGCCCGCAGCTTCGCATTCTCCATGTCGGCATGCCGCGTTCAGCTCTGGCCTTGGCTGCATTGGCGCAGCAACTTGGAGGGCATGTCGTGGCATTGGCCGCGTCCGAGGTGGAGGCTCAAGAACTCCTCATGAGGGCGCAGCTCAGCGGTTTGGAAGAGGCGCTTACGGTCGTCGCCACCCAGGTTGTCGAAGCCTCGTTCGGGGATGTGACCGCTCCGTTCCCGGATACACGTGTCCTCGGCAGCGACATCAAGTTCGAGATGGTTGTCGTCGATCTGCCGTCGAGCTTGCCTCAGGGCAGCGCTCTGGTCTCCCTGACGATGGTTGCAGAATGGCTGTCGCGGCAAAAGTTCTTCCTTTGCCTGTTCTCTCAGGACCGGGAGGTGGAGGCCTTCGTCATGGAGAAATGGCAAGCTGTCACGACGGGAATGTCATTCTCGCTGAACAGCGTCGGTGGTTCCGGCCTGATCGTCAGAGGCGGCCGACCATAAGCGACACGATTGAAATGTCAGCGATAAAGTCTCGGGTCTTCAGGAGCGGTAATGATTGAGAATGAATTGAAAAATTCGGGTTTCCGGTTCGATGGGGCAAATGATCCCATCCTGTCCGCAATGTCGGCACCGGCCGGTCCGGCCGGTGGCATCGTGAACTCTGCCATCGAGCGGTACTACACAAACGAGATTCAGATGTCGACGGCCCAGATCGAGATCGTCGCGGCGGCCATTTGCTCGCGAGGCCCCAATTGCAATCTCCTCGTTTTCGGTCTCGGCAACGACAGTCCCCTCTGGGCGGAAATCAACGCCGAGGGCCACACGCTGTTCGTCGAGGATGCGCTGGACTGGATTGCGAAGGTAAAGACCAAGCACGCGCATCTGAACGTCGAGCACATCAAATATCCGACGTCGGTGTCGAAATCCCTGTCCGATCCGGTTTCGACCATACAGGCAGCGGCCCACATTCCGGCTGTCCTTACGGAGAGACATTGGGACGTGATCATCGTTGATGGTCCTATGGGATGGGGTGCTCAATATCCGGGGCGGGCATTCCCTATTGCCTGGGCTTCGCAAATCGGCAGCAATTCCACGCATGTCTTTGTCGATGACTACGAGCGCGATCTTGAAAGCAAATATGCCGATCTGATTTTTGGAACGCGTCGGAAAACCCGTTCGGTCGTCGTCAATCGCCCGGCAACTCCCAGGCTGAACGCCAGCTCGATGCTTTGGCTTATCGGCGAATCCGATGGATTGAAGACTGGGGGCTGATTTTCCACGTCTGCGCGCCCATCAGAAACGGGCCTGAGTTCCGCTCCTCATGTTTCGACACTGAGGAGCCTTCTTCCAGAAAATACGGTCAATCGCAAAGGGCAGGAGCCGTCCGGGTGTAGCGCGTCACAATGGATGTTGTGTCGCAGGACAGACGCGCTACATTCATCTCGCTGACCGATAGAAACACCTGGGAGGAGTGATTTTATGAAACGCATGTGGCCTGAAGAATACGCCTACATCATCGACGATGCCGAACAGGTGACGCTGGAAGCGCCCGCATTTGTCAGCAAGGACGGCATGCCCCATGACGCGATTAACCGCAAGGCTTTGAAGATTAGCATCCCGCAGCAGGATTTTGAGCGGATTTGGCCGTTGGCGGAAGCACGGTATCGGCTTGCGGGGAAATTTGCCGGCAAGGCGATCACGCTGATCACCAACAACCCCCATTATCATGCGTGGCACCCCGCCGATGGCGGCCTGCGGGACAACACGGGGCATGTCATTGCTTATTTTCTGCTGGACGATGTGTCTGAAACCGCTGCCGCGGCCTGAACAAAAATCCTGACATGTTTTGGGAAGGCGAAAGTGCCAGCTTTCGCCTTCGGCATGTTGAGGTGTTCACCTAGACCGGTGCCTTGGGATAGGCCCGCTCCAGACCGCCGGAGCTGGCCAGCCCCTGCTTGAACGCCTGGTAGGCCGGATGCTGGCTGGATTTCGCCGCTTCCGTCAGGCGGATCTGCAGCCGGTCCGGCGCCGAGTGGCCGATCCATTCGCCACATTTTTCAAGCTTCAGCGTATTGAGGAAACGTCCTTCGGAAGCCTGGTCGAGATAGAGATGGATGCCGGCCAGCATCAGGTCGTCCTGCGCCGGGTTTTCCATCAGGAGCTTCAGCCAGTTCTGATTGTCGTCCGAAAGGTTGGTGAGCCCTTCGGCGATGGTCTCGCGATTTCCGATTGGCGATACGCTGCTCATGCACTTTTCCCCGTTGCCTTCAGCTCCGGCGACGACGGCGCTCGCGGCCGGAATCGCCACCGGATTCACTCGCCGTCTTATTGCGGAGTGGGCCGATCTTGTCGACGATTTCCTCGATTGTGGGGCGAGGACGCGGTGTATAACCGTCGAGAGCTGCACGCATCGCCGCAAGATGCTCGCAGGACGTGCCGCAGCATCCCCCGATGATTGTTGCTCCGGCGTCGCGGGCAAGTCTGGCATATTCCGCCATCAGCGGCGGCGTGCCGGAATAATGGATTTCCGATCCGCGAAATTCCGGAATGCCGCAATTGCCCTTCACGATGGTGATCGCATCCGGTGCCGCCTCCGTCATGTCGAGCAGCGAAGACAGGATATCGGAAGCGCCGACGCCGCAATTGGCTCCGACCGCTTCCGGCCCGCTGCCGATATCGGCTGCAACCCCGTGAATGTCCTTGGGGTTCAGCCCCATCATCGTCTTGCCGGCGGTATCGAAGGATCCGGTATAGGTATAGGGCAGGCCGACCTTCACCGCCGCTTCCGCCGCCGCACGGATTTCGTCCGCCGCCGACATGGTCTCGATCCAGGCGACATCCACCCCACCGGCCTTCAATCCCTCCATCTGCTCGACAAAGGCTTGAACGGCATCCTCGTAGGACAAGGCACCGAGCGGTATCAGCAACTCGCCGGTTGGCCCGACCGAACCCGCAACGATCACCTTGCGCCCAGCGCCATCGGCGACTGCGCGTGCGATCTCTGCCGCTTGCTTGTTGAGCGCAAACACCCGGTCCTGTGCGTGATGCAGCTTCAGCCGGTGGCGCGTGCCGCCAAAAGTATTCGTCAGGATGATGTCGGCACCCGCATCAACGAAATCCTGATGCAGTTTGGTGATCCGCTCGGGATGCGCCTCGTTCCACAGTTCTGGCGCTTCGCCTGCTTCGAGACCGGCGGGAAACAGATTGGTCCCGGTGGCGCCATCCGCCAGAAGAACACCTTTTTCAGCGATGAGAGCGGTCAAGGCATTGGTCGTCGGCATGGCATCCTCCTGAAAACCGAAAGTCAGATATAAAGATCCCTTTATATGCTTTCAATCGACAGGGAATGTGTCGGCTGCGACGCTGGCGCCTCTGTTTCCGCCTTCACTCGGCCGCCATCTTTGAAGCATCCGAACCGGCAGGCGTGACCATCGCTGCGATCATCGTTTGCAGGTCGAGTGTTCCGACCGGCGTTCCCGCTTCGTCGGTGATCGTTGCCTTGGTCTGACCGCTCTCCGTCATCGTCTTGGCGGCGGCCTCGAGCGTGGTCGTCGCCTCGATGCGGGCGCCTTCCGTCAATCCATCGAACGGCTTCATCACTGTTTTCGCCTGGATCACCCGGCCGCGGTTCACTTCCTTGACGAAGGCGGTGATGTAGTCGTCGGCCGGTGACAATACGATTTCCTGGCCGGTTCCCTGCTGCACGACCTGGCCATCGCGAAGAATGGTGATCTTGTCGCCCAGTCTGAGTGCTTCATCGAGGTCGTGGGTGATGAAGACGACGGTCTTCTTCAGTTCCGCCTGCAGGTCGAGCAAAACGGTCTGCATGTCGACGCGGATCAGTGGGTCGAGCGCCGAATAGGCCTCGTCCATCAATAGGATGTCGGCATCGTTGGTGAGCGCACGGGCAAGGCCGACACGCTGCTGCATGCCGCCCGAAAGCTGGTTCGGATAGTGGTTCTCGAAACCGGATAGCCCCACGCGCTCAATCCAGTATTGGCCTTTCTTCGTGCTTTCCGAGCGCGAGATACCCTGAATATCGAGCCCGTAGACGGTATTTTCGATCACCGTCCGGTGCGGCAGAAGCGCGAATTTCTGGAACACCATCGCCGTCTTGTGGCGGCGGAAGTCGCGTAACGCCCGCTCGTTCATGCCGCAAATATTGACGCCATCATAGATGACCTCGCCATAGGTCGGCTCGATCAGCCGGTTGATATGGCGGATCAGCGTTGACTTGCCGGAGCCGGACAGCCCCATGACGACGGTAATGCCACCGGCCGGCATGGAGATGTTGATATCCTTCAGGCCCAGCACATGTGCGTAACGCTCGTTGAGTTCCGCTTTGGAAAGCCCGTTCCTGACGGCTTCCACATGCTGGCGGGCATTCGGCCCGAAGATCTTGTAGAGGCCTTTGATCTCGATGCCATGACTAGCCATGCACTACCTCCGAGTGACGCTGAAGACGTTTGCCGAAGGCCTGGCTGGTCCGATCGAAGATGATCGCGATCGCAACGAGCGCAAAACCGTTGAGGAAACCGAAGGTGAAGAACTGGTTGTTGATCGCCTGCAGTGTGTTGCGACCCAGCCCGCCGACGCCGACCATCGATGCAACGACCACCATCGCCAGCGACATCATGATCGTCTGGTTGATGCCGGCCATGATCGTCGGCAGTGCCAGCGGCATCTGCACGTTCCAGAGCTTCTGGCCGGGGGAGGAGCCGAATGCGTCCGCCGCTTCCAGCACTTCCTTGTCGACCAGCCGTATACCGAGATTGGTGAGCCGGATCATCGGCGGCACGGCGTAGATGACGACGGCGATCAGCCCCGGGACCTTGCCGATGCCGAAAATCACCACGACCGGGATCAGATAGACGAAGCTCGGCATCGTCTGCATCACGTCGAGAACCGGGTTGATGACGCCCTGGATCCTGTCTGAGCGGGCCATCAGGATGCCGATCGGCAGGCCGATGACGATTGCGATCAGCGTCGAGACGGTGACGATCGCAAGGGTCGTCATCGTATCTTCCCACAGGCCGAAAATGCCGATGAAGATCATCCCGATCGCAGTGCCGATGGTGATGCGGATGCTGCGGCTGCCGAAATAGACGATCAGCAGCATGATGATCAGCACGACCGTCCATGGCGATGTGGTGAACAGCCTTTCCAGGTAGTTCAGAAACCACTGAAGCGGCCGCACGATGATATCGATGACGCTGCCATATTCGCGCACCAGCCCCTTGAAGCCATCGTCAATCACCTTGCGCGCATCGCGGATGGAACTGTCGCTAATGGCCGGGAACCGACAGAAGACTCGCGGCAGGAACTCGCAGATCGCCATGCTTTTCCCCTTGTTTTTGCCAGTTTTCGTCTTGCACGCGCGGTGTCGCTCAAGCGTCTTGCCGGCATGGCTTTCCGGCACTGTTTATTGCACGGGCTGGCAATCATTGCGGACGACATCGCGCGCGGCTCTCCCATGAACGACATCATGTTACAGGGCTCGCGACGTCATCCTATAGAGAGGTGGCGAAAGCCGCCACCTCTGACACCTTCATCAAAGCGATTCTTTCACCTTTTCCGCGACTTCCGGCGAGACCCATTTGGTCCAGATGTCCGGCTGCGTTTCCAGGAAGTGCTTGGCGGCGTCCGCATTCGTTCCCTGATTGTCTGTTTGCCAGGCAAGGATTCCGTTAACGGTGGCGTTGCTCCATTTCCGGGCCTTGATATAGTCCATCGCCACACCCGCCTTGTCGGCGAATTGCTTGGTCACGACGGTAAAGGCCTGTGAGGTCGGGTAGGAATTGACCTTTGGATCCGGGCAATCTGGAACCGCGGTGCAGGCATCCCAGCTGGCCTTGTCATGCGGCACATCGAAGGAGAGCTTCACCATTTCGTATTTGCCGAGAATGGCGGTCGGCGCCCAGTAATAGCCCAGCCAGCCGGTCTTTTTTTCAAATGCACCGGCGATCGAACCGTCAAGACCGGCCGCAGAACCGGTATCGACAAGCTCGAAGCCCTTGTCCTTGGCGCCGATCGCCTTGTAGAGATTGGCGGTCGAAACCTGGCAATTCCAGCCCGAGGGGCAGTTGGTGACGGCAGCCTTGGACGGATCTTCAGGGGCAGGGAAGAGCTCCGGATGTTTGAGCGCATCCTCCACCGTCTTGATGTCGGGATGGGCGTCGGCAAGAAATTTCGGGATCCACCAGCCTTCGACTGCGCCATCGGCAAGAATTTCGGCGGCTTCGATCAGCCTTCCTTCCTTGACGGCCGCGTCGAGCGGGGTGCGCACGGCATTGATCCAGAATTCCGGCGCCATGTCCGGCTGCCCCTTCTCGTTCATCGATGTGAAGGTCGGCATTGTGTCGCCGGTCACCAGTTCGACGGTACAGCCGTAACCTTCTTCAAGAATGATCTTGTCGACATTTGCCGCAACGCCGGCAGAAGCCCAGTTCATTTCGGCAATCGAGATGGAACCACAGTCCGCCTGGGCTGTTCCGGCGAACCCATAAAGACCGGCTGCAAAGATGGTGGAAGCGAGGAGTTTCTGCATCGTAAGACCTCCCAGTCTTGGTGTTGACAATCGATACATGGAGCCGGGGTTTCCGAAATCCGTGATGATGCGCCTGGGAGCAGCATTGCCGCGCCCGTAAATATGGTCGCTGTCTGATGCGTCTTTGCTATCTGGCAACTGCCCCAGATAGGGCGCATTTTCCTGTCAGCGCTGGCAGCGTACGGCTTTCATCAAATAAATCAACAGCAGCTGTGAGTTCTGCTTATCCGGAGTTCCGCATAAAACTTCGGAATTGCGTGATGCGCGCTGTATTGAAGGTCTAAAAACGATCAATTGCCGCCTATCTGCGCTGTTATTCTTTGCTCGATGTTGGTGCGATCACAAACAACGGCAATGTCACGCCCGAGATTTGACGTTTTGTAGCCAATTCGCGGCGCGGAAAATTTTCGGAAAAATCGAGATACAGTCAAAAAAATACGCGACAGCGAAATATTGCACGCACTGCGTATCCGCCAATAACCATCCGGTAAGGAAGTCGCGCTAAATATCTGGGGCGGACGAAAGCTCCGCTAGCGGCGCCGGTTTTTTGTAGTGCGTACCGGTCGCCCCTTATCTGCTTCGTGCAGTTTCCATATGGCTGGGTTTCGTCGTGGTGTTGGCCTATGCTAGCGGCTCATGTGAGCGGCGGTCACGGACCTCCTGTCGGCCTTTTGCGCCGTCGACCATTCCTCAAGCAATATTGTGACGATCGGCCAGGTCCGGCTCAGCCGGAATTCGACGTTCTGATGAAGCCGAATATCGACATGCGCCGTGTATTGTCGGACGCGCGCGACTGTCGAAATGCCTTGGGAGCCTCGGAATTCCAGGCGATCTGCAGGCCGTTGCTGTTCTTGAACACGTAGAGCATTTGGGTGTTTCCTCGGGGGCTGCGATCCGGTCGCGAAGCTTTGTCTTTTGTGGATGCAATACGCCTGCCGAACCCGCCGCGCCCCTCCGTAAATCGTCACTCGATGTCGCAAAAAGGATAGTTGCCATAAATGCGCAAACGGCCGCCACTTGCGCCCAATTGTCTGGGCCCGGTTGACTTCGGCGCGCGCATGTCCGACGATCAGTCTGCAATGCTTATCCAGACAAACCCGAACACGGACCGGACGCCTCTGACATCTACGAATCGTCCGGTTTCGTCTGGCCTTCACGCGACCTTTCCCCAATGATCCTGTCCGGTAGAACTGCTCTCGTGCTTGGCGGCGCTCGCTCCGGCAAATCGGCCTTCTCCGAACGTCTGGCCCAGACGACAGGGCTCGAACGGCATTATATCGCGACAGGCCGTGCCTATGACGACGAGATGCGTGAACGTATCACCCGGCATCAGGATGATCGCGGACCGTCTTGGGTGACGCATGAAGAACCCGTCGAGCTCGTTCGCACCCTTCGTGCCATCGACGCACCGGGACGTGTCGTTCTCGTGGATTGCCTCACGCTCTGGGTCACCAATCTGATGATGGCAGATGAAAATATTGCGGCGCGCTCCGCCAAGCTGGCAGAGCAGCTCGCCAGTTTCGAGGCGAAAATAATCCTTGTCTCGAATGAGGTCGGTCTTGGGATCGTGCCGGAAAACAAGATGGCGCGCGAATTCCGCGATCACGCCGGACGGCTGCATCAGCAGATCGCGGCCGTCGCCGACGAGGTGTTTTTCGTCGCCGCCGGCCTGCCTCTTCGAATGAAGGGCTAACCTACTATTTTACCAGCCCAGCCAAAGCCGGGCAGGGTGGTTCGGATCGGCCAGCAGCTTTGTTGCCAGCACGAGGCATGACAGAACCAGCAGCGGCTTGATGATCTTTGCGCCTTTTTTCATCGCCAGTCCCGAGCCGATCTGCGCGCCGATGAACTGGCCGACGCCCATCAGCAAACCGATCTTCCACAGGATCGAGCCGGTGGCTGCAAAGACCAGGAACGAACCGAAATTCGAGCCAAAATTGAGAAGCTTTGTATGTGCTGTCGCTTTCAGCATGCCGAAGCCTGCCAGAAGCACGAAGCCAAGCATGTAGAACGAGCCTGCGCCCGGCCCGAATACGCCGTCATAAAGCCCGATCAGCGGAATGGCGGTAAGGCCGAAGACAAAGGGTGTCACCCGGCGGTGACTGTCGATATCGGCAAGGTTCGGCTTGAAGGCGAAGAACAATGCGATCGCGATGAGCAGGAAAGGGATGGCTGCCGCAAGCAGCGAGGCCGGGACGATCGAGGCGAGCAGCGCGCCGATGGCGCCTCCCGCCATCGCCGTCAGCGCCATCGGCAACTGGCTGCGCAGGTTCACATGGCCCTTGCGGGCATAGGCGATCGTCGCCGAAGCTGCGCCGAACTGCCCCTGCAGCTTGTTGGTGGCGATCGCTTCAAGTGGTGGAATGCCCGCGATCAGCAAGACCGGGATGGTGATCAGCCCGCCACCGCCGGCAATCGAATCGACGAAGCCGGCAAAGCAGGCGGCAAGAAACAGGATGAACAGCAGTTCGAAGGCGATATCCGGCACGACAGGCACTCGAGGAAGGAGGAATATGCGGAGGGAGCTGCGTTGTGGCATCGAACCCGCGCCCGGGCAAGGTCTGCCGGGGGCTCGATGGTTCCTTGATGTCGCAACAGGATTGCACCCTGCCTGAATGCGGTTATGGTGCGCGGCCTTCGCATTCGATTGAAAGACTGGATAAGCCCGTATGCTTAAAGTGATATTCGACACCGATCCCGGCGTGGATGATGCCATGGCGCTGCTTTATCTGCACCGGCACCCGGGCATCGAGCTTGTCGGCGTGACCACTGTTTTCGGCAATGCGCCGATCGAGATCACCACCCGCAACGCCCAGTTCCTCCATCAGAAGTGGAAGATCGCCGCGCCGATTGCCAAGGGAGCGGGCCGTGCTTATGACGACGGCCGCGACGCCGCGCATTTTGCGCCGGTGGTGCATGGCGAAGACGGGCTCGGCAATATCGGCGTGCCGCTGGAGGTCGATCATCCGCTCGACGAACGTGAGGCCGCACAATTCATCATCGACACGGTGAGAGCCGATCCCGGCAATATCACCCTCGTCGCCGTCGGCCGCATGACCAATCTGGCCCTGGCGCTGAAAGCCGATCCAGAAATTGCCGCACTCGTCAAGGAAGTGGTGATCATGGGCGGCGCCTTCGACATCAACGGCAATGTCACGCCGGCGGCCGAAGCCAATATCCACGGTGATCCCGAAGCTGCGGATGTCGTCTTCACCGCGCCCTGGAAGGTGACGATCATCGGTCTCGACGTCACAATGAAGACCACGATGTCGTCTGATTACCTGGCAAAAATGGTCGAGGCCGGGCCGGCCGAGCTCAAGCTTCTGTCCGATCTCTCGCAATATTACATCGATTTCTACCGCCAGCGTGTAGGTCTCGACGGCATGGCGCTGCATGACAGCTGCGCCTGCGTCTACCTCACCGAGCCGCAGCTCTTCGAAACCCGCACCGGACCCGTTCGCGTCGTCTGTGGCGGCATCGCCGACGGCGAAACCATCCAGGCACCTGATCAGGGCCGCAAATTCGTCGGCACCGCTTGGGATGGTGTACCGAGCCAGGTCGTCTGCACCGGCATCCAGCCGGAGGCGGTTCTCGAGGCCATTCGCGCCGTTCTCGTTGAAGGACGTGCGCCTTAACGGTCTCGGATAAATCCATGACGCGGGCGGTCAGTCACCGCCCGCAGTCACCGCCAATTTGTCGAGATCCGGCACAAAAACCTGCCGGTTGTTCTCGATGTGAATAAGGCCGTCTTTACGCAGTTTCGTCATCTGGCGGCTGACCGTTTCGATCGTCAGGCCGAGGAAGTCGGCAATGTCGGCGCGCGATAGCGGCAATTCGAATGCGCAGGAGCCAAGCTGGTCGGGATCGGCATGGGCTGCCACCAGAACCAGCAGGCTGGCAACCTTTTCGCGCGCCGATTTGCGCCCGAGCGTCAGCATCCAGTCGCGTGCCTCGTCCAGTTCCGTCAGTGCCTGGTTGTGCAGCCGGCTTCCAAGCTCCGATGATTCGGAAATCATCCGTTCGAGTATCCTTCGCGGCAGCACGCAAAGTTCGGTATCCGTTGCGGCTTCCGCCGCCATCAGGCTCTCGCCGAGGAACGGGCGCCCCATGAAATCCGGCGCGAATTGCAGGCCGACGATCTGCTGGCGCCCATCGGCCATGATCTTCGACAGCTTCACGACACCCCTGAGAATGTTGGAATAGGAATGAACCTGCTGGCCCTGACCGATAAGCTCGGTGCCGGCCTCCACCGCCTTGCGCTGGGAATGCTTGTTCAGTTCGGTCAGTTGAAGAGGGGTGAGTGTGGAACAGACACCGCTATGGCGGGCGTCACAGGCGCGACAGACCAGCGGCACCTCGTGAATGTCCAGAATTTTTAGCTGCGCATCCATTCCCATTCCCCCACACCGGCGCATCCGCCCCGAAAACCGGAATTGATTTTCGGGCACCTGATGCACTGCTCAAAAGCTCCAGCGTCCTTGATGCACCAGAAACGAGGTGCGGCGCTGCAGGCGGCGATCAATGGCCCGAACTTGGTTCACTTGACGTTCTCATGCTTGATCCACGTCAAAGTCGGCAAAATAATCCGCAGGTAGCTCTGGAGGCACATGAGAAGAGGTGTGCAATGAGCGATAGATTGCTTGCGAAATATTCAGGCTCGGTGCCGCGTTACACTAGCTATCCGACTGCGCCGCATTTTCACACTGGTGTAAATTGCGACATCTATTCGCAGTGGCTGTCAGAACTCGATGTTTCGAGCAATCTGTCACTCTACCTTCACATACCCTATTGCGACCGTCTCTGTTGGTTCTGCGCCTGCCACACCAAGCAGACGCTTCGTTATGAGCCGATCACCACCTATCTCGCGGCGCTTCGCCGGGAGATCGCTGCCGTCGGCGCGAAAGTCCCGGCAGGCGCGAAGGTGACGGCCATCCACTTCGGCGGTGGCTCGCCGACGATGCTGACGCCCGAGGATATGACCGATCTGATGGCCTGTCTGAGGGCATCGTTCGATGTGGCGGGCGATGCCGAGATCAGCGTCGAGATGGATCCGAACGATCTGGATGAGGCCCGTTACGATGCGCTGGCCGCGATCGGCCTGACCCGCGCCAGCCTCGGCGTCCAGGATTTCGATCCGACTGTGCAGAAGGCGATCAATCGCATCCAGACCTTCGAGCAGACGAAATCGGTCGTCGATGCGGTCCGCGCGCGTGGTGTGGGCTCGGTCAACTGCGACGTTCTTTACGGTCTCCCGTATCAGACACTCGACGGTGTGGGCCGCACACTCTCCGATATCCTGTCCCTGTCGCCCGATCGTGTCGCACTTTTCGGTTACGCCCATGTGCCGTGGATGAAGAAACACCAGACGATGATTCCCGAATCCTCGTTGCCGGATGTCGGCGAACGGTTCCGCCAGAGCAATTTCGCCGCCCAGATGCTTCTCGATGCGGGGTATCAGCAGATCGGCATCGATCACTTTGCCAAACCGTCTGATTCGATGGCGATTGCTGCCAGGACGGGCGGCCTGCGCCGCAATTTTCAGGGTTACACGACCGACAGCGCCGATGCGCTGATCGGTCTCGGCGCCTCCTCGATCAGCCAGCTGCCGCAGGGTTATGTGCAAAACATGCCGGCTACGGGCGAGTACCAGCGCATGGTCGAAGGCGAAGGGCTGGCAGCGGTGAGAGGCATCGAATTGTCGGAAGACGACCGCATGCGCGCCTATGTCATCGAGCGTCTGATGTGCGATTTCGGTTTCGACTTTGCGCCATTGCTCGCAAATTTCCCGACCGCTGCTCACGACCTGATTGCCGAGGCGCGCACCTTTGCCCGCAGCAATCCGGACGATATCTGTCGCGTCGGCAATGCATCTTTCACGATCACGCCGGAAGGCCGCCCGTTTACCCGCACGATCGCGGCGGTCTTCGATCGATATCTGGAGAATGGTCGCGGCCGGCACTCTATTGCGGTATAGGCCGCAAACCTTCATGATTGCAGTCTGGACGATTGCTGTTTAGGCAACAGTTTCGGTGCAAATTTTGCGCCCGAAAAACGAAGCCATTGGCATTTGGAACCATTTTCCCTATGTGAGGCTACGAATTACCTATTCTTAAAGGACATGGGCGTGACTGCTACATTCGACAAAGTTGCCGACATCATTGCTGAAACCAGCGAAATCGATCGGGAAACCATTACCCCGGAAAGCCATACGATTGACGATCTGGGCATCGACAGCCTCGACTTTCTCGACATCGTTTTTGCGATCGACAAGGAATTCGGCATCAAGATTCCGCTCGAGCAGTGGACGCAGGAAGTCAACGAAGGCAAGGTCTCGACCGAGGAATACTTCGTTCTGAAGAACCTCTGCGCCAAGATCGACGAGCTGCGCGCAGCCAAGGGCTGATCCGGCATGTTGCTTGAATATTTCCAGATGATCGATCGGGTGGAGACACTCGATCTCGATGGAAAGACGCTGACGGCGCGCTCGGTCGTGCCGGCGAAAAGCCCTGTATTCGAAGGACATTTTCCCGGCATGCCGCTCGTGCCGGGTGTCCTTCTTATCGAAACCATGGCGCAAGCCTCCGGCATGCTCGTGCTTGCCGCGACGGATTTCGCCGCCATGCCGTTCCTGATGTCGGTCGACGGCGCCAAGATGCGCTCTTTCGTCGAACCAGAAGCCGTGCTCGATATCGAGGCGTTTCTGGAACATGAGGGCTCAGGTTATGCCGTCACCAAGGCGAAAATCACGTCTGGCGGCAAGAAGGTTTGCGATGCACAGCTGAAGCTGCGCACCATGCCGTTCTCCGAAATCCCGCTGGCGCCGATCGTGCGCAAACGGGCCGAGGAAGTCGGTCTGGTCGCGGCCATGGGTGCGCGCAGCTAGGGCAGGCCGGTGCAGGGCCGCTTCGCGGTTTTGTCATCAAGGCATGCAAGGGAATATGGATCCGAAGCGTGACGACCTGTTGAAAAGGTTTGCCACGCTTCGGATCGTCGTTTGAGGCCCGGTTATCGGGCGAAGTCCGCGAAAGAGGACAAAGATGAAGTCTGACAATGATGTTGTGATCACCGGTATCGGCATCGTGACGGGGCAGGGCGTCGGCAAGGATGCGCATGTCGCACTCCTGTCTGCGGCCACCGCCGAAAAGCCGACCGTCGATACCGAGCGTTTCGCCCCCTATCCGGTCCATCCGCTGCCTGAAATCGACTGGTCGACCCAGATCGTCAAGCGTGACCAGCGCCAGATGGAAAACTGGCAGCGCCTCGGCGTGTTTGCCGCCGGATTGGCGCTGGATGACGCGGGCCTGAAGGAAGACGCGGAAGCCTGCGCCTCCATGGACATGATCGTTGCCGCCGGTGGTGGTGAGCGCGACATCAAGGTCGATTCGCTGATCGTTGATGAGGCCCTTAAGCGTAACGACCGCGACATCCTGTTGAACGAGAAGCTGACGACCGAACTTCGGCCGACGCTTTTCCTCGCGCAGCTTTCCAACCTGATGGCCGGCAATATCTCGATCGTCCACAAGGTCACCGGCTCCTCGCGCACCTTCATGGGCGAAGAAGCGGCCGGCATTTCCGCCGTCGAGACGGCCTATCACCGCATCAAGGCGGGCCAGTCGAGCCATAGCCTGGTCGGCGGCGCCTTCATCGCAGAGCGCGCCGACATCCTGCTTCTTGTTGAAGGTATCCGTGCCCATGCAACGGGCGAGTGGCAGCCTCTCTGGTCGCGGTCCGGCGACAATGGCGGCGGCATGATCACCGGTTCTGTCGGTGCCTTCCTCGTGCTCGAAACCCGCGCCCGCGCCGAAGCTCGTGGTGCTCACATCTACGCCGTCGTCGATGCCGTCGAAGGTGATCGCGGCAATCGGGATGAAGGCAGGTTCGAAAAGCGCCTGTCGCGTCTTTCCGCCCTCGCATCGAACCTCAAGGGCGATGACACCGTGGTGTTCTCCGGTGCAAGTGGCCTCGCCGATCTCGCAAGCCGCGAAAAGGCGGTGCTGGAGCAGGAATTCGAAGGTGCCGCCATTCGTGGTTTCGGTGGTGTCACCGGCCATGGGATGGAAGCCCAGTTCCCGCTCGGTCTGGCGCTGGCGGCCCTGTCGCTCGACGGCAAAAGCCTTGTGCCGGCCTTTGATGCCGCCAACGAAAAGCCGATGGCGAAACCCGCCGGTCACGCCGTGGTGACGACAGTCGGTTACACGCGCGGCGAGGGCGTTGCCGTCCTCTCGAAGAACGCGTGAAGGAGAAGACGATGAGTGACAACCGCTTCACCGACCAGCTCGGACGCCCGCTCGTGGCCGTCACCGGCATGGGTGTCATCACTTCGCTGGGCCAGGGTCTTGCCGACAATTGGTCGGCGCTGACATCGGGTACTTCGGGCATCCACAAGATCACCCGTTTCCCGACCGATGGCCTGTCGACACGCATCAGCGGCACGGTGGATTTCATCGCCGTTCCCGCCAATAATTCCGTCGAGCGTTCCTTCGCCTTCGCCCGCGAAACGACGAAGGAAGCGCTAGCCCAGGCCGGTCTTTCCGGCGATTTCGACGGGCCGCTGTTTCTTGCAGCGCCGCCGGTCGAGCCTGAATGGCACGACCGTTTCGCGCTTGCCGATCGGTCGCCGCCGTCCAAGGTCGAGGGTGACGCCTATGAGCGTTTCCTCACTGCCATGCGCGAGCGCCCGGATCCGGTTTTCCTGGAAGCAGTGCAGTTCGGCTCCATTTCCGAGCGCCTTGCCGACATGTTCGGCACCCGCGGCCTGCCGGTAACGCTGTCGACGGCCTGTGCATCGGGCGCAACCGCCATCCAGCTGGGCGTCGAGGCGATCCGCCAGGGCCGCACCGATCGTGCGCTCGTGGCTGCGACCGATGGCTCGGTCAGCGTCGAGGCGCTGGTCCGCTTCTCGCTCCTCTCTGCCCTGTCGACCCAGAACGACCCGCCGGAAAAGGCATCCAAGCCGTTCAGCAAGGATCGCGACGGTTTCGTCATCGCCGAAGGTGCAGCAACGCTGGTGCTGGAATCCGTCGAATCCGCGCTCGCTCGCGGCGCAACGGTTCTCGGCATCATCAAGGGCCTTGGCGAAAAGGCCGATCATTTCCATCGCACCCGGTCTTCACCGGATGGCGGACCTGCCATTGCAACCATCCGTGCAGCGCTCGAAGACGCCGGCATGGATGAAAGCGGCATCGGCTACATCAACGCCCATGGCACCTCGACACCTGAAAACGACAAGATGGAATACGGTTCCATGCTCGCCGTCTTCGGGGATCGCATGAAGAACATTCCGGCCTCGTCGAACAAGTCGATGATCGGCCATACGCTGACAGCGGCGGGCGCCGTCGAGGCCGTGTTCTCGATCCAGACCATGCGGACCGGCACGCTGCCACCGACCATCAACTACACCAATCCCGATCCGACGATCGAGCTGGATGTAGTGCCGAATGTGAAGCGCGATGGGCAGCCAAAGGCGGTTCTGTCCAACTCCTTCGGCTTCGGCGGCCAGAACGCCAGCCTTGTCATGACGCTGGAACCGGTCTAAGGCCTGCGCCACAAAGAAAATGACGTCATCGCCGGCCATGTGTCGGGTATCCAGTGACGTCGATAGAGAAAAATGAGTGTTGGCAGATGCCCGGGACATGCCCGGGCATGATGCGTATTTGGACGCCCCATCTGCCTCATGCATCCGGAAGGAAACGAAAACATGCGCGCGCTGCAATTGATCGATGACCGCAAGCTCGAAGCCGTCGATATCCCAGAGCCGGAAGCACCCGGTCCCGGCGAAGTGACGCTGCGCGTCAAGGCCGTGGCGCTCAACCATATCGATGTCTGGGGCTGGCGCGGCATGGCGTTTGCCAAGCGCAAGATGCCGCTGACGATCGGCGCGGAAGCCTCCGGCGTCGTCGAAGCCATCGGCCCCGGCGTCTCCAACGTTCTGCCCGGCCAGCTCGTCTCGATCTACGGCGCGCGCACCTGTGGCCTCTGCAAGCCCTGCCGCGAAAAGCGCGACAATCTCTGCGAACACGTTTCCGGCGTCCACGGATTCCATCTCGATGGCTTTGCGCAGGAAAAGGCGAATATCCCGGCCCGCCAGCTGGTGCCGGCCCCTCCGGGCATCGATGCGGTTGCCGCAGCTCTTGCTCCGGTCACCTTCGGCACCGTCGAGCATATGCTGTTCGATAACGCCAAACTGCAGCCGGGTGAAACCATCCTCGTCCATGCCGGCGGCTCGGGCATCGGCACGGCGGCGATCCAGCTCGCCAAGAAGATCGGTTGCACCGTCATCACCACGGTCGGTTCCGACGACAAGATCGAGAAGGCCAAGGCGCTCGGTGCCGATCACGTCATCAACTACCGCAAGGACCGCTTCGAAGGCGTCGTCCGCAAGCTGACCAAGAAGAAGGGCGTCGACGTCGTTTTCGAACATGTCGGCAAGGACACCTGGGCCGGCTCCATGCTCTGCATGAAGCGCGGCGGCCGCCTCGTCACCTGCGGCTCCACCTCGGGTGTGTCGACCGACATGAACCTGATGATGCTGTTCCAGCAGCAGCTCAAGCTTCTCGGTTCCTTCGGTTGCCGCATGGAAAACATGGCCGACGCCATGCAGAAGATGGCGCAGGGCATAGTCCATCCGGTCATCGACACCGAAGTCACCTTCGACGAGATCGACCGCGCACTGGAACGTATGGAAACCCGCCAGATCTTCGGCAAGATCGTCCTGCGCATGGATTGATCGGCCATGAAGATGGTCATCACCCGCATCGTTCTGGCGCTTCGCAACTTCCAGCAATGGCTGGTAGCGCAGCTGACGTTTGGCCTGCTCAACGCCCTGAAGATCTTTCCGGCCGATCCGGCGATCCGTTTCGCCGATCGCATCGCGCGTTTAGTCGGCCCGAAGCTCTGGCGTCACAAGCTGATGATGACCAATCTGCGCAACGCCTTCCCGGAGAAATCTGAGAAAGAGCTCGAAGAGATCGCTGTCGCCAGCTGGGGACATATGGGCCGCATGGCCGCCGAATATGTCTTCCTCGACCGTCTGTTCGATTTCGATCCGGAAAAGACTGAAGCTGGCAGGGTGGAAGTGGCGGGCATTCCGCTCTTCCTCGACCTGCGCGACAATCCGCGGCCCTTCATCGTCTTCACCGCGCATACCGGCAATTTCGAGCTTCTTCCGGTCGCCGGCAAGGCGTTCGGGCTTGAGGTGATGGTGCTGTTCCGTCCGCCGAACAATCCCTACATCGCCGACAAGGTCTTCTCATTCCGCGCGGCTCGCATGGGGCAGTTGGTGCCTTCTCATGCAGGCTCCTCCTTTGCGCTCGCCCGCCGCCTTGAGGCCGGTGGTGGTGTTGGGGTGCTGGTCGATCAGAAATTCGGCAAGGGCCTGTCCACATCCTTCTTCGGTCGGCCGGTCAAAACCAATCCGCTGCTCGCCAAGCTCGTGCGCCAGTTCGACGCCGACGTTTATCCGGCTCGCTGCATTCGCCTGCCGGGCAATCGCTATCGGCTGGAAATAGAGCCGAAGATCGATCTGCCACGCGATGAAAAAGGCAATCTCGATGTTCAGGGCACCGCTCAGGTGTTGAATAACAAGGTTGAAAGCTGGGTTCGCGCATATCCCGAGCAATGGCTCTGGTACCACGACCGCTGGAATATCAAGAAGACGGTGGAACGCTGAACCGTCTTTCCTGTAGGCCTGCGGCCCTATGGTAAGTTGTGGGCCATTATTTGGGGCAACACTAGACGAATTGATTAATTATAATCATATCTTATGCATGTAAGACTCGCATCAGGTAGAAGGCGTCGCTTCTCGCGTTGTTTTGAGAGGGGTCGATTTTGAAAGCATTGATTGATCTGTTCTGGGCGAAATATTCCGACCTTCGTCAGGCAGTCGAACTGGAAGATGACGATGCTGTTTCTCGGATCGACCGGGAAATCGATCCGCTCGTCAAGGCTATACTTGGAAGTCAGGGACGCGATCAGTCAGCGATCGGCGTGCAGTTCCGCTTTGCGCTCGATCTGTTGAACGAGGAAGCCGATGATGGCGGCTGCGTGAGACGTAACGGCCACCTGCTGCAGATGCTGGTCGAGCGTTATCTGGCAACCGACCAGTCTTCGTCCTTCAAGTCGGAAACTGCCGAGGATCCCGCGCAGCCGGTCGATATCGCCCAGGCGATCGCCGACGGTTATCTCGACGACGCATTGTTGAACAAGTTGCAGGAACGGGTCGTGGTCGTCGCTCCCGGCTATCGTATCTTCTACAGCAATGAAACCAATGCGCAGCGGATGGACGTGCCGCGTGACACGATCATCGGGCGTCATTTCGCGGAATTTGTCGGCGTCCATCATTTCCGCCACGATCTGCAGCCCAGCCTAGATCGGTGTTTTGCAGGCGAGAGCCTGAGGCTGACCTATGCCGACAAGCTCGAAGGCCGTACGGTCGTCATTCACTGCCGCATGTCGCCGATAAGCCGGTCGGGAACTTTGATCGGAGCACTGGTGGTGATGCAGGAAAGGGAAGACCGTCGTCGCCGGTCGGCCGACTGAACCGGACTTATTCCGAGATCGGGCTGAACGGCAGGTAGTCGTGCAGCAGATGCGCCTTCTCGAAGGCGATATGGCGCCTGACACCCTCGAAGAAGCCACGCAGCATATAGCCGACTGCTTCGACATTGCTCGGCTCGCCTGACCCGAGGCGCAGAAGCGCTTCAGTCAGTTCCTCCGCATAACCTTCATCCTCGAAATGCTCGAATTTCAACCGTGAAAGCGTGGCGAGCATCGGCCCCGAATGCGCGTGTTCCTGTGAAATATGGGGAAACAGCACGTGTTCTTCATACTGGTGAATGCTGCGGATCAGCGGACAGAGCGCCTTGGCGGCATAGATGCATTTCTGCCGGTTGACGCTTGCCGGAAGCGAATCGGCAATCTCCTCCAGCTCGATGCAAAGCGCGAGCTGCTCCTCATGTGCCTGCCTGACCCGCGACATCATGACGGTCTGGCTGGATTGGCGGACAGGTTGAGCAGCCAGAACTGCATTCGTCAGATCGATATCGTGTCTCAAGTCTGACCTCCGGAAACTGCATGACCGTTGATCGCCAGACGTTCCATCATGGCCGGCTTATTTGCGTTGATTCAAATCAAGGCGTTTGCCGTTGGCTGCTGCCATCTGTCGCGGAGGTCGCGACGGAAAGTGGCAGGGGGGATTCGATGGGGTCCGTCGTTTCGCCACCCTCGCGATGGCCAGTAACGCCGTTGGGGGATACCAACAATGAACTACCCTTTGGAAACCGCAGCACTGGTGATCGGGACATTCCTGGCGCTGCTCGGCGCAGCCTATGCGCATGATACCTTGTTCGCCGCCCACATGTGGGTGCTATTCCTGACACTCGGCATCAGCAGCATCGTCATGCTGCGTCGCGTGTCATTCGCACCAGCCGGTGCACCGCGTCCCGTTGCGGCAAAAACGGAATATTTCGATGACGTCATCAAATACGGAACGATCGCCACGGTTTTCTGGGGCGTCGTCGGCTTCCTGGTCGGCGTTGTTGTCGCCCTTCAGCTGGCGTTCCCAGACCTCAATATCGAGCCCTGGCTCAATTTTGGTCGCACCCGGCCGCTGCACACATCGGCGGTCATCTTCGCCTTCGGCGGCAACGCCCTGATCGCCACGTCGTTTTACGTCGTCCAGCGCACCTGTCGGGCCCGCCTGTTCGGCGGCAATCTCGGCTGGTTCGTGTTCTGGGGCTATCAGCTCTTCATCGTCATGGCGGCTACCGGCTATCTGCTCGGGATTACCCAGGGCAAGGAATATGCTGAGCCTGAATGGTACGTCGATATCTGGCTGACCATCGTCTGGGTCGCCTATCTCGTGGTCTTCCTCGGCACCATCTTCATGCGCAAGGAACCGCATATCTATGTGGCGAACTGGTTCTATCTGGCCTTCATCGTCACGATCGCGATGCTGCATATCGTCAACAATCTGGCGGTTCCGGTCTCCTTCCTCGGCATCAAGAGCTATTCGGCCTTTGCCGGTGTTCAGGATGCTCTGACCCAGTGGTGGTATGGCCATAACGCGGTCGGCTTCTTCCTGACGGCAGGCTTCCTCGGCATGATGTATTACTTCATTCCGAAACAGGTGAACCGCCCGGTCTATTCCTACCGCCTGTCGATCATCCACTTCTGGGCCCTGATCTTCATGTATATCTGGGCCGGCCCGCACCACCTGCACTATACGGCGTTACCCGACTGGGCGCAGACGCTCGGCATGGTCTTCTCGATCATGCTCTGGATGCCTTCCTGGGGCGGCATGATCAACGGTCTGATGACGCTTTCGGGCGCCTGGGACCGCATCCGTACCGACCCGATCGTCCGCATGATGGTCATGGCCGTCGCCTTCTACGGCATGGCCACCTTCGAAGGTCCGATGATGTCGGTAAAGGCGGTCAATTCGCTCAGCCACTATACCGACTGGACCATCGGTCATGTTCATTCCGGCGCACTCGGCTGGAACGGCATGATCACCTTCGGTGCCATCTACTTCCTCGTGCCCAAGCTTTGGAACCGCAAGCGGCTCTACAGCCTGCAGCTGGTCAACTGGCATTTCTGGCTCGCAACGCTCGGCATCGTTCTTTACGCCGCCGTCATGTGGGTCGCCGGCATCCAGCAGGGCCTGATGTGGCGCGAATATGATGACCAGGGCTTCCTCGTCTATTCCTTCGCGGAATCGGTCGCGGCCATGTTCCCTTATTACCTGCTGCGCGCCATTGGCGGTCTCATGTTCCTGGCGGGCGCACTGCTCATGGCATTCAACGTCACAATGACAATTCTCGGCCACGAACGGCAGGAACGCACCCCCGGTGTCGCTCCAGCCGGTCTGCAGCCTGCCGAATAAGGAGCTGACAGCATGTCTCTTCTCGATAAACACCAATTCATCGAGCGAAATGCCACGCTCCTTCTGGTCGGATCCTTGCTCGTCGTTTCCATCGGCGGCATCGTGGAAATCGCACCTCTCTTCTATCTCGAAAACACCATCGAGAAAGTCGACGGGATGCGGCCCTACACGCCGCTGGAGCTGGCCGGTCGCAACATCTACATCCGCGAAGGCTGCTACGTTTGTCACAGCCAGATGATCCGTCCGTTCCGCGATGAAGTGGAACGTTACGGTCATTACAGCCTTGCAGCGGAATCGATGTACGATCATCCGTTCCAGTGGGGATCAAAACGAACCGGGCCTGATCTGGCCCGCGTCGGCGATCGTTATTCCAACGAATGGCACGTACAGCACCTCGTCGAACCGCGGTCGGTCGTGCCGGAATCGGTCATGCCGAGCTATTCCTTCCTGAAGGATACCCCGCTCGAAGTCACCGACGTCTCCATGGACCTGAAGGCAAATCGGGCCGTCGGCGTTCCCTACAATGACGAGATGGTTGCCGAGGCCAATGCCGACCTGAAGGCGCAGGCCGATCCGAATGCCGACACCAGCGCCTTGCTCGCCCGTTATCCGAAGGCGAAGGTCGGCGATTTCGACGGCAATCCCGCGGTTCTGACCGAGATGGATGCGCTCGTCGCCTATCTCCAGATGCTCGGCACGCTGGTCGATTTCTCGACCTATGACGACACGACCGGTTACCGCTGAGGAGGGCGCGATATGGAAACCTATACCGCACTCCGCCAATTCGCCGACAGCTGGGCTCTGCTTGCCATGACCCTGTTTTTCGCCGGCGTCATTCTGTTCACCTTGCGCCCGGGCTCGAAGTCTCATGCAAACGAGGCCGCCCAGATCCCTCTGAAGGAGGATTAAAATGGCGGACAAACATATCGATGAGATCAGCGGCGTCGAAACCACCGGTCACGAGTGGGACGGTATCCGCGAATTGAACAACCCCATGCCCCGCTGGTGGGTATGGACGTTTTACGCCACCATTGTCTGGGCTCTTGGATACACCATACTTTACCCCGCATGGCCGTTGGTGAACGATGCAACTCGCGGTGTGCTCGGCTATTCCAGCCGCGGCGAACTGGCGACTGAAATGGCTTCCGCCAAGGCGGCTCAGGGCGCAATCCTTGAGCGGATCGCGGCAGCGACGCCGGAAGAGATCATCGCCAATCCGGAACTCAACCAGTTCGCCACGGCAGGTGGTGCGGCAGCGTTTCGCGTCAACTGCACGCCTTGCCACGGCACGGGTGCGGCAGGCGGTGAGGGCTATCCGAACCTCAACGATGACGACTGGCTCTGGGGCGGCAGCGTCGATGCGATCTACCAGACGGTCGCGCATGGCATTCGCGATGCTGTCGATCCCGACACGCGTATCGGCGAGATGACGGCCTTCGTCGATGTTATCGAGCCCGACGAAATCCGTCAGGCCGCAGCCTATGTCGTCAGCCTGACGGGCACGCCCCGCGATCCTTCGCTGGTCGAGCCCGGAAAGCAGGTGTTCATGGATAATTGTGCGTCCTGTCACGGTGAAAATGCTGAAGGCAACCGCGATCTGGGCGCGCCCGATCTGGCTGATGCGATCTGGCTGAAGGCTGAGGGTGAGGATGGCATTATCGAGCAAATCCGAGCACCGAAGCATGGCGTCATGCCCGCATGGTCGGCGCGTCTTGGTGATGTCACCGTCAAGCAGCTGGCCGTTTACGTCCATTCCCTGGGAGGCGGGGAGTAGAGTTTCAGGCCGCCAAGGTCGGAAACTCTCTTGGGCCGGGGTCTTCGGATCCCGGCTGTCGATTGATCCGCAATGCGGGAAGTCCACTCGGGAAGTCCGGGCGCTGGATCAGGATTGCTCGAGGATATCTTTCAATGTGCCGAGGTCTTTGAAGATCGCGGCAGCATCCGTCTCGAACGCCTGGTCGTCCATCTCCGCTTGCCTGATGAGGACGAACATGATTTCCGCGCCGTCACCATTCGGCACGACCCGCAACGCGTTTTCGAAACTGCTGCCGGTCTCCAGCGTGACGGTGTGATCGATGACGCCGAAGTCGTTTCGAGGTGCAAATCGCACCCGGATCTTGCCGATCGGACCGCCATCGCCAATCCAGTCCTCGCCTTCGCGGCTCAGTCCGGAAGCGAGGCCCGCAGCCCAGCGGGGCATGTTTTCCGGCTGGGATGCGAAGGCATAAACGTCGCGCCAGGGCTTGTCGATCGTCAGATGAATGATGCGCGCGGGCATTGGGGTCATGGTGATCTCCGTTCTGTCTCCTGCAAGGGCAGGCAGGGCGGTACCCAGTCTGGGAATGCCGCGTAGCTTGACTTACGTCAAGGAAGATAGGGCTGCGTGGTGGGACAAGGCATGGGACAAAGGAATGTTCCGATGAATCTCTATACCGCCGAAAGCGTTGCCCCGGGCGATGCATCTGTCGAACGGATTGACGTCAAGGCGGTCCACTCGCCCGGCGAGAAACGCCAGCCGCTTTACGAGAAGCGCAAGAAGATTTTCCCGAAAAGGGCCGAGGGGCGCTTCCGCCGGTTCAAATGGCTGGTGATGCTGCTGACCCTCGGCATCTATTATCTCACCCCGTGGATCCGCTGGGATCGTGGTCCTTTCGCTCCCGATCAGGCCGTGCTTGTCGATCTGGCCGGCCGGCGTTTCTATTTCTTCTTCATCGAAATCTGGCCGCAGGAATTCATCTTCGTGGCCGGCCTTCTGGTCATGGCGGGC
This sequence comes from Hyphomicrobiales bacterium, assembly GCA_900469445.1. GTDB lineage: Bacteria > Pseudomonadota > Alphaproteobacteria > Rhizobiales > Rhizobiaceae > Neorhizobium. The sequence goes on along the minus strand of UBXM01000004.1, from coordinate 260,105 downwards.
TTCGGCCTGTTTCTGTTGACCTCCGCCGTCGGCCGCGCCTGGTGCGGATATGCCTGTCCCCAGACGGTCTGGGTCGATCTGTTCCTGGCCGTCGAACGTTTCATCGAAGGTGACCGCAACGCCCGCATGAAGCTCGATTCAGGCCCCTGGACACTCAACAAGATCGTCAAGCGGGTGGTCAAGCATGCCATCTGGATCGTCATCGCTGTCGCCACCGGTGGCGCCTGGATCTTCTATTTCGCCGATGCGCCGTCGCTCGCCTTCGATTTCGTCACCGGCCAGGCCGCCTTCGTCGCCTATTCGACCGTCGCCATTCTGACAGCCACGACCTATCTGCTCGGCGGTCTGATGCGCGAGCAGGTCTGTATCTACATGTGTCCCTGGCCGCGTATCCAGGGGGCCATGCTCGACGAGCATTCCCTGGTCGTGACCTATAACGACTGGCGCGGCGAGCCGCGCAGCCGTCATGCCAAGAAGGCAGCGGCAGCCGGTCAGGTCGTCGGCGACTGCGTCGATTGCAACGCCTGCGTCGCGGTCTGTCCCATGGGCATCGACATTCGCGACGGCCAGCAGATGGCCTGCATCACCTGTGCGCTCTGTATCGACGCCTGCGACGGCGTGATGGACAAGATCGGCAAGGAACGCGGCCTGATCGCCTATGCGACGCTCGACGAATACGACACCAACATGGCGCTCGCCACGGCCGGCGGCACCTCGGCGATCGATCCGACCCGTACCCGCAAGCCGGATGGCGGCTTCGTTGAAGGCGTCCGTCATTTCAACTGGAAAATCCTGCTTCGGCCGCGCACGCTGCTCTATATGGGCGTCTGGATGGCGGTCGGCATCGGCCTCGTCGTGGCGCTGATGTCGCGCGACCGGTTGGAAATCAACGTCCTCCATGACCGCAATCCGCAATTCGTCATGGAATCGGACGGCTCGATCCGCAACGGCTATACGGTCCGTCTTCTCAACATGATCCCCGAACCGCGCACGATCATGCTGTCGCTCGACGGCGTTCCTGATGCGACGATGAAGATCATCGGCGTTAGCGACGTGCCCGGACGTGAATTCGCCATCGAAGCCGCGCCGGACAAGGCGATGGCGCTGAAGGTCTATGTCACGCTGCCGCGCGATCAGGCCAAGACCGAAACATCCTTCCATTTCATCGCCGAAGACCGCTCCAGCCATGAGCGTAACAGTTATTCGGCCAACTTCTTCGTACCCGGAGGCAAGAGATGAGCACTGCGTCGCAAAAGGGCTTCGTTTTCACGGGCTGGCATATGGCAGGCATCATGGTGCTCTTCTTCGGCACGATCATTTCGGTCAATGTCTTCATGGCCTATCGTGCGGTCACCACCTGGAGCGGTCTGGTCGTTCCCAATACCTATGTCGCCAGCCAGCAGTTCAACGGCAAGGTGGCCCAAGCGCGTGCGCTCGCCGCAACCGGCATCAACGGCAGGCTTGCCGTGACTGCGGACGGCGCCCGCTACGACGTTCTTGGCGCAGACGGTCAGCCCGCCGAGGCCGACCGTCTGGTTCTGAACTTCAAGCGCCCCGTCGGTGAACATCAGGATTTCAGTATCGAACTGGCTTCCGAGACCAAGGGCGTTTTTAGCATCATCCATCAGATCCTGCCCGGTCACTGGATCGTCGAGGCGATCGCCGAACGCGGCGGCGAGCGCATCCTCCATCACGCGGAGCGTGTCTCCGTGCATGGAGCAGGAAAATGAGCTGCTGCGCACCCGGATCGGAAGGCGAGGTCGTCAGGTCCGTACCGTCTTCCGAGGAAATGCTGCTGGCGAGCCGCGACCTTGGCGAGGGCAGGCGGCAGGTGGACCTGAGCGTTCCGGGCGTCCATTGCGGCGCCTGCATCGTCTCGATCGAAAACGCCTTGAAGGCCATGCCTGCTATAGAAAAGGCCCGCGTCAATCTCTCGACCAAACGCGTCTCGATCGTCTGGTTTCAGAAACCCTATGAGCCGGCTGTCGACCCTGCCGGTTTCGTCGGCTCGATCACCGCAGCCACCGGTTATGACGCCTATCTCTTCGACGCGTCGCTTGATGACGGCGACAAGCTGCAGCGCGATCTCGTGCGCGCGGTTGCCCTTTGCGGTTTTGCCGCCGCCAACATCATGCTTCTGTCGGTCTCCGTCTGGTCGGGCGCCGATGATGCCACGCGCGACATGTTCCACTGGATCTCGGCCTTCATCGCGGCACCTGCGCTGATTTATGGTGGCCGCTTCTTTTATGCTTCCGCCTGGGCGGTGCTCAAGCGCGGCCGCACCAACATGGATGTGCCGATCGCGCTTGCAATCACGCTTTCCTATGCGGTGTCGATCTGGGAAACCATGCATCATGGCCAGCACGCCTGGTTCGATGCCACCGTCTCGCTTCTGTTTTTCCTGCTGATCGGCCGCACACTTGACCATATCATGCGTGACCGGGCGAGGGCGGCGATCAGCGGTCTGGCACGCCTGTCGCCACGCGGCGCCATGGTCGTCTCCAATGACGGTACGCGGGAATATCGTCCCGTCGAGGATGTGAAGCCGGGTGATCGCGTCGCGATCGCCGCGGGCGAGCGTATCCCCGTCGATGGCACCGTCGAATGGGGAACGAGCGATCTCGACGTCTCGATCGTCAACGGCGAAAGCGTGCCGCAGGCGGTCTCTCCCGGCACAATAGTTCATGCCGGCACGCTCAGCCTCACTGGCTCGCTCGTCATCAAGGTCACCGCCACGGCAAAGGAATCCTTCCTCGCCGAAGTCATCTCGCTGATGGAAGTGGCAGAAGGCGCCAAGGCTGGCTATCACCGTCTCGCGGATCGTGCTGCGCAATATTATTCGCCCGCCGTCCATCTTCTGGCGCTCACCGCCTTCGTTTCCTGGGGCCTTGCCGGAGGAGACTGGAAACGCGCCATGCTGATCGCCATTGCGGTGCTGATCATCACCTGCCCCTGCGCCCTAGGCTTGGCCGTGCCGGTCGTGCAGGTCGTGGCCGCCGGCCGCCTGTTCAAGAACGGCATCATGGTCAAGGACGGCTCGGCCATGGAACGGCTCGCCCAGGCAGACAGCGTCATCTTCGACAAGACCGGCACGCTGACGCTCGGCCGTCCGCGCCTCGTCAATGGCAGTGATATCCCCGGTCCGATCCTGTCTCTGGCCGCCGGCCTTGCCGCCCATTCCCGCCATCCGCTGTCTCGGGCGATCTGCGCCGTGGCCTCTGGCCCGTTCCCGCTCTTCGACGACGTGATCGAAATCCCCGGAAGCGGGCTGGAGGCGCGCCGTGCGGAAGGGCTCTATCGGCTCGGCAATCGCCGCTTCGCCTGTGGCGACGCGACCGGCAGCGAGAACGCCGATCTCGAGGTCGTGCTGTCGCGCGATGGCCAGGAGGTCGCCTGCATCCGTTTCGAGGACGCGCTTCGCCAGGACGCAGCCTCGGCCGTCCGAACACTCGAAACTGACGGCATGCCGGTACACCTCATTTCGGGTGATCGCGCCGGGCCGGTAAGGGCGCTGGTTGCTCAACTCGGAATCGCGCGCTGGAAGGCGGAAGTCTCGCCCAGGGGCAAGGCCGATTATTGCGCGGCTCTGGCCGATGAAGGCCACAAGGTCCTGATGGTCGGCGACGGCATCAATGATGCGCCGGCGCTCGCCGCCGCCCATGTCTCGATGGCGCCTGCCACCGCTGCAGATATCGGCCGCAAGGCTGCAGACTTCGTCTTCATGCACGAAAGCCTCAATGCCGTGCCGCTGGCGATCGATATCTCTCGCCGCGCAAGCCGCCTGATCCGGCAGAATTTCGGGCTCGCCATCGGCTATAATTTCATCGCCGTGCCGATCGCGCTTGCCGGTTATGCAACGCCGCTGATCGCAGCCGTTGCCATGTCTACCTCGTCGATTATCGTCGTCGTCAACGCGCTGCGGCTGAACCGGATCGGTGGCGAGGAACTGGCTGCACGGACGGGATCGCAGGAGACTGCCGAAAAAGGAAAGATGCGTGCCGCATGAACATGCTCATCTATCTCATTCCGGTGGCACTTTTCCTCGGCGGCCTCGGCCTCGCAGCCTTTCTCTGGTCGTTGAAGAACGGCCAGTACGAGGATCTCGATGGCGCCGCCTGGCGCATTATCGACGATGGCGAGGATCGTCCGGGCTGATCGGTGCAAACCACAAGCTTGGCTATGGGGCCAGACAAATGCGGAATGTGGCAGATTTGGCCAATCGCTCCCTTGCCCCCATGGCGCACGAATGCCAAAAGAAGGCGCAACAAAATCGGAGGCTCCTCCCGTGGAACAGGCAGAAATCGGCCTAATCGGTCTCGGCGTCATGGGCGCCAACCTTGCCCTCAATATCGCTGAAAAAGGCAACAAGATCGCGGTCTTCAACCGCACGACAGAAGTCACCAAGAAATTCTACGCGGATGCAGGCGCTCTTCAGGGCCAGATCATCCCGTGCGAAACGATGGAAGATTTCATCAAGGCGATCCGTCCGCCGCGGCCGATCATCATCATGATCAAGGCCGGTGATCCGGTCGATCAGCAGATGGAACTCCTGAAGCCGTACCTCTCTTCCGGCGACATCATGATCGACGCCGGCAATGCCAATTTCCGCGATACGATGCGCCGCTTCAAGAGCCTCGAAGACAGCGACCTGACCTTCATCGGCATGGGCGTCTCCGGCGGTGAAGAAGGTGCGCGCCACGGCCCCTCGATCATGGTCGGTGGCACGGAAGACAGCTGGAAGCGCGTCGAGAAGGTGCTCACCTCGATCTCGGCCAAGTTCAACGGCGAGCCCTGCGTCGACTGGCTCGGCGAAAACGGTGCCGGTCACTTCGTCAAGACCATCCATAACGGCATCGAATATGCCGACATGCAGATGATCGCCGAAATCTACGGCATCCTGCGCGATGGCCTCGGCATGAATGCTGCCGAAATCGGCGGCGTCTTCGGTCGCTGGAACGAAGGTCGCCTCGATTCCTACCTGATGGAAATCTCGGAAAAGGTTTTGAAGGCGGTCGATCCGATCTCCAAGAAGCCTATGGTCGATGTCATCGTCGATAGTGCCGGCCAGAAGGGCACCGGCAAATGGTCGGTCATCGAGGCCCAGAACATGGGTGTCGCCGCGACCGCGATCGAAGCTGCCGTCGCCGGCCGCGTGATTTCCTCGCTCAAATCCGAGCGCCAGGCCGCCGAAAAGATCCTCGGCAAGCCGGCTCTGGTCGAGCGGCCCAAGGATGGCATGGCTTTCCTGGCCGATCTCGAACAGGCTCTGCTGGCTGCCAAGATCGGCGCCTATGCGCAAGGCTTTGCGGTCATGGCCGCTGCCTCGAAGGAATTCGGCTGGAACCTGCCGATGCCGACGATCGCCAAGATCTGGCGCGCAGGCTGCATCATCCGTTCGCAGTTCCTCGACGAGATCACTTCGGCCTTCACCAAGGATCCGAATGTGGCAAACCTCATCGTCACGCCGGCCTTCTCGCAGATGGTCAAGGAAACCGACGGCGCGCTGCGCCGCATCGTTTCCTACGCGGCGCTCAATGGCCTGCCGGCTCCGGCGCTCACCTCGGCTCTCTCCTATTTCGACGCCTATCGTCGGGGCAGGGGTACGGCCAACCTGATCCAGGCCCAGCGCGACTTCTTCGGCGCGCATGGCTTCGACCGCCTCGACGGCGTCGACAAGCATCACGGCCCCTGGGGCAGCGGACTTGCCGACTTCGCCTGATAAGCGTTCACAAATCAGATGAAAAAGCCCGGCCAAGTGCCGGGCTTTTTTTACGGTCGGCTAGTCCTTCGGCCCCATTGGCGACCACACCGGTGCGTCGATACTCTGCAGCAGTTCCGGTGCCACGCCGTCGATCCGCGCCAGAACCGCCTTCGCGAGTTCCTGGCCCGCATGGCGCACGTCCTCCGTTACGGTCAGCATTTCCGGTCTGATCCAGTTGAGAAATTCGGCCGATTGTTTGGAGACGATATCGATCTCCTTGCCTAGTCTGCGTCCGGCGGCCTCGGTGCCCGCGACGAGCGCGATCGACGCCGATCCGCTGAGCGAGATGATGGCATCCGGTGGTTCGGGAAGGCGTGACAGGCGTTCGGCATAGGCGCGGATTTCCTCAAGCGGCGTTTCGGTCGTCATCCGCCCCATCGAAACCTCCGTCGCCTGGAAATCCACAAGGCCCCGTTCGAAACCTATCCGGCTATGGATCTGGTATGAAAATCGGCTGAGCGGCGCGAGCAGGGCGATACGCCGCCGTCCGCGCTTCACCAGCCGCTCGACCGCCTGATAGACATAAGCTTCGTTGTCGAAGTCATGAAACGGATGGGCGATACCCATGTCGGTCCGTCCATGGGTGACAAAGGGAAGGTTCCGCTCCGTCATCAGTCGTACCCGTTGGTCATCCGGTTCCATGCGCGAAATGATCACCCCGTCCGCAGAGCCGGTATCGAGAATATAGCGCACCGGCACCATCGGGTCCTTCTCGAAGGAATGCGGCGTCACCACGAGGTGATATTGCGTGCCTCCGAGAACTTCGGAAATTCCCTGCACCATCTGGCTGGTAAAACCCATCAACTCCTGCTCGATGCTGAGCACGAGTGCGATGACATTCGTCTTGCCGGTTCTGAGGCGAACCCCTGCGCGGTTCGGCTGGTAGCCGAGTTGCCGCGCCACCAGCCTGACCCGTTCCTTCGTCTCTGCCCCGATATCCGGCGCATCCTTCAGGGCACGGGATACGGTGGTGATGCCGAGCCCGGTCATATAGGCGATCGTCTTCAGGGTAGGGCGTTCGCCGCCCGTCGGCGCCGGTATCGGTCTTTTGCTGTGGTCGTCCATCTTGCCGCTCGCGCTGAGAAGCGCTTTTGGGGTGTCTCGCTCTCGAAATCACTATTACGGCAAAAAACTGAAACGTTACAGATAAATTTCAAGCGACCTTTTCCGCATATCTGAAAATCATGCAACTAGACGTAATTGCAACGCAGGCGCACATCGTTTTTGTGCGGATGCGAGATGAAATCGAGATGGATCGATCTACCGCGTGGGTTTTAGGCCTTTCTGCATCTGTCTGAAATTTGACATTCGCAATTTAGGATTGCGCGCCTCGGCTGTCTCAAGAATATTTATTCCATCCGGGGTTGCTATGGGTTCATGATTGCCCTAGTTTTTACTGCAACGTTTCAGTGAGGGAGGAGACTCATGCGTATTCGTGCTTTTGCAGCTGTTCTGGCTGCCACTGCGGCACTGCCTTTTGCAGCGCAGGCCACAGATCTGGAAGTTACCCACTGGTGGACATCGGGAGGCGAGGCTGCGGCCGTCAAGGAGTTGGCGACTGCGTTCGATGCCACCGGCAACAAATGGATCGATGGCGCCATTGCCGGTTCCGGCAGCACCGCGCGCCCGATCATGATCAGTCGCATTACCGGCGGTGATCCGATGGGCGCCACCCAGTTCAACCACGGCCGGCAGGCCGAGGAACTGGTTCAGTCCGGTCTCATGCGGGATCTGAGCGATGTGGCCGAGAAGGGAAAGTGGAAGGACGTCATCAAGCCGTCCAGCCTGCTCGACAGCTGCACCTTTGAAGGCAAGATTTATTGCGCACCGGTCAATATCCACTCCTGGCAGTGGCTGTGGCTGTCCAATTCCGCCTTTGAAAAGATTGGCGTTCCCGTGCCGAAGGACTGGAACGAGTTCGTGGCGGCCGGCCCCAAGCTGCGGGAAGCCGGTCTTCAGCCGCTGGCGCTGGGTGGGCAGGCATTCCAGGCCGCCGGCTTGTTTGACGTTCTGTTGATTTCGATTGGCGGTCGCGAACTTTACGAAAAAGTCTACCAGGACAAGGACGAGGAAACCGCGGCGGGACCGGATATGGCGAAAATCTTCGCCGCAGCCGACGAAGCCCGCAAGCTTGCCAAGGGCTCCAATGTTCAGGACTGGAACCAGGCAACCAATCTTGTTCTCAGCGGCAAGGCGGGTGGTCAGATCATGGGCGACTGGGCACAGGGTGAATTCCAGCAGGCGGGCCAGGTCGCGGGCAAGGACTATACCTGCCTGCCGGGTCTCGGCCTCAATCAGGTTTTGACCACCGGCGGCGACGCCATCTACTTCCCGCTTCTCGAGGACGAAGAGAAATCCAAGGCCCAGGAAGTGCTGGCCGAAACGATCGTCGATCCCAAGGTCCAGATCGCCTTCAACCTGAAAAAGGGCTCCGTGCCGGTTCGTGGCGACGTTGATCTTGGAGCTGCAAACGACTGCATGAAGAAGGGTATCGAGATCATCGCCAGGGGTGATGTCGCGATCAGCACCGACCAGCTGGTTTCCGCCGATAGCCAGAAGCAGAAGGAGGACCTGATGTCCGAATTCTTCGCCAAGGAATCGATGACGCCGCAACAGGCACAGGAACGCTTCGCCGAAATCATCGGCTCGGCTGACTGATCATTCCATCACGATCTTGAACCGCACCGGCCCCGCCTCTGGCGGGGCCGGAAGGAAGGCTGCGCCCCGCGCATGCCGATCGAGGAGGAAACATGCCCAATCCCATGCCGTCGCAAACGGGCCGCACCGCACCTGCGCCCAGATCGTCCGGCCGCCCCAACCAGCTCTTCCGCAATCTCAATTCCAAGATTGCGCTTATCCCGATGATGCTGGTCGCAGCCGTCGTCTTTTTCGGCGGCACGGTCTGGACTGTCATCTATTCCTTCACCAATTCAAGGCTCCTGCCGCGGGCAAGCTTTGTCGGCTTCGACCAGTATGAGCGCCTCTGGTCGGCGTCCCGATGGATCATCTCGATCCAGAACCTGCTGGTCTATGGCATCCTGTCGCTGATCTTCTCGCTCGTGGTCGGATTCGTGCTGGCGGCGCTGATGGACCAGAAGATCCGTTTCGAAAGCGCCTTCCGCACCATCTTCCTTTATCCCTTCGCGCTGTCCTTCATCGTCACCGGCCTCGTCTGGCAGTGGATCCTCAATCCGGAATTCGGCGTGCAGGGCATTGTCCGTTCGCTCGGCTGGACAAGCTTCACCTTCGACCCGCTCTACAATCCCGACATCGTCATCTACGGCATCCTGATCGCAGGTCTCTGGCAGGGGACAGGGCTTGTCATGTGCCTGATGCTTGCCGGTCTGCGCGGCATCGACGAGGATATCTGGAAGGCGGCCCGCGTCGACGGCATCCCCATGTGGCGGACCTATCTTTTCGTCGTCATCCCGATGATGCGCCCGGTCTTCATCACCACGCTGGTGCTGATCGGCAGCGGCATCGTCAAGCTCTACGATCTCGTCGTGGCGCAGACGTCGGGCGGTCCCGGCAATGCCTCGGAAGTGCCGGCGAAATATGTCTACGACTACATGTTCCAGGCGCAGAACCTGGGGCAGGGCTTTGCCGCCTCCACCATGATGCTGCTCACCGTCGCCATCATCATCATTCCCTGGGCCTATCTCGAATTCGGAGGGAAGAAGCGTGGCTAACATCTCCACTCTCAACGCGACCGGCGCCGCCATCGACGCCGTCGGCACCGAACTCGCCTCCGGCCCGCGCGGCAAAAAGCCGAGAAAAGTCCTTTCGCGCCGCAATGTCATGATCTACGGCATCCTTGGCCTTGCGGCGCTCTATTACCTCCTGCCGCTCTATGTGATGGTTGTCACCTCACTGAAGGGCATGCCGGAAGTGCGTCTCGGCAACATCTTCTCGCCACCGATGGAAATCACCTTCGAACCCTGGGTGAAAGCATGGGCCGAAGCCTGCACGGGTCTCAATTGCGACGGTCTTTCCCGCGGCTTCTGGAACTCGGTGCGCATCCTGGTGCCGTCGGTCATCGTGTCGATCGCCGTCGCCTCGGTCAGCGGTTATGCGCTTGCCAACTGGCGCTTCAAGGGCTCGGAACTGTTCTTCTCCATCCTCATCATCGGCGCCTTCATCCCCTATCAGGTGATGATCTATCCGCTCGTCATCATCCTGCGCGAAATCGGCATCTATGGCTCGTTGACCGGCCTCGTCATCGTCCACACCATTTTCGGCATGCCGATCCTCACACTGCTCTTCCGCAACTATTTCGCCGGCCTGCCCGAGGAACTGTTCAAGGCGGCGCGCATCGATGGCGCCGGTTTCTGGCAGATCTACGGGCGTATCATGCTGCCAATGTCTCTGCCGATCTTCGTGGTCGCCATCATTCTCCAGGTCACCGGCATCTGGAACGATTTTCTCTTCGGTGTCGTCTTCACGAGGCCGGATACCTATCCGATGACCGTCCAGCTCAACAACATCGTCAACTCCGTCCAGGGGGTGAAGGAATACAACGTCAACATGGCGGCAACGCTGCTGACCGGCGCTGTTCCTCTCATCGTCTATTTCGTTTCAGGCCGACTGTTCGTACGCGGCATCGCTGCCGGCGCAGTAAAGGGGTAAGCCTTGATGACCGACCTCTCCACTTCCGTTTCCATCCGTGACCTGTCCCTGTCTTTCGGCGCAGTCAGCGTTCTCCAGAACCTCGACCTCGACATCAGGGACGGCGAGTTCCTCGTCCTTCTCGGCTCGTCGGGCTGCGGAAAGTCCACGCTTCTGAACTGCATCGCCGGCCTGCTCGAGCCGACCGACGGCCAGATCTTCATCAAGGACAAGAACGTCACCTGGGAAGAGCCGAAGGACCGCGGCATCGGCATGGTCTTCCAGTCCTATGCGCTTTACCCGCAGATGACGGTGGAGAAGAACCTCTCCTTCGGCCTCAAGGTTGCCGGCATGCCCAAGGACGAGATCGCCAAGCGCATCGCCCGCGCCGCCGGCATCCTGCAGATCGAACCGCTCCTGCAGCGCAAGCCGGCAGCGCTCTCCGGCGGCCAGCGCCAGCGTGTTGCGATCGGCCGTGCGCTGGTCCGCGATGTCGATGTCTTCCTCTTCGACGAACCGCTTTCCAACCTCGACGCAAAACTGCGCTCGGAACTGCGCGTCGAAATCAAGCGCCTGCACCAGTCGCTGAAGAACACGATGATCTACGTCACCCATGACCAGATCGAGGCGCTGACGCTTGCCGACCGGATCGCCATCATGAAGAGCGGCGTCATCCAGCAGCTCGACGACCCGATCACCATCTACAACCGTCCGAAGAACAAGTTCGTCGCCGGCTTCATCGGCTCGCCCTCGATGAACTTTCTCAATGGCGAACTGGCGGAAGAGGACGGCAAAAAAGTCTTCCGCACCAATGGCGTCAGCATTTCGCTCGCCGGCTATGAGGCATCTGAAGCGCTCACGCCCGGCCGTAAGGCCGTGCTCGGCCTGCGCCCCGAACATATCAAGGTCGACGGCGACGTGACGACCGAACAGGCTCACGAAGCGATCGTCGATATCGAGGAGCCGATGGGGGCCGACAATCTGATCTGGCTGAAACTCGCCGGCCACATGATCTCGGTCAGGATCGGCGGCGCCCGCCGATACAAGGTCGGCGCAAAAGTCCGCATCGGCTTCGACATGACCATGGCTTCGCTGTTTGATGCGGGAACGGAGGAGCGGATCTGATGGCGGTATTGCGTCCCGCGTTTCACCCCCCTCTGGCCTGCCGGCCATCTCCCCCACAAGGGGGGAGATCACAAGAGGCGCGACCTTCGCCAAGGTCCTTATCTCGATTGTGGCTGAGCCACCGTGGGATATTGCGGCGGTTTGATCCGGCGAGCTCCAATCTGGAGTGGGGCAGGTCGGTGAGCCCAGCTGATCTCCCCCCTTGTGGGGGAGATGGCCGGCAGGCCAGAGGGGGGCTGGTGGCCGCAAATGGTGACCTCTCCGGGAGGCGCCAATGACCATCCTCCCGCTCTCCGGCCAATGGCACCTCACATCCCCCGAAAGCGCTCACGCCACCACCATCTCCATCCCGGGCGACATCCACACAGCCCTCAAACTCGCCGGCATCATCCCCGACCCCTATATCGGCCGTAACGAAAACGACGTTCAATGGGTCGCCCATCAGGATTGGCAGGTCGAGAGAAGCTTTGTCATCGATGATCCCGACGGCTCCTGGTATCTCGACATCACCTTTCTGGATACGGTGGCGATCGTTTTCGTCAACGACGTGCCGGTTCTCTCCGCCGACAATTGCTTCCGCCGTTACCGCCCGGATATCTCGGCCGCCCTGAAACCCGGCGAAAACACCATCCGCATCCTCTTCCATTCCAACATCAGGGCAGGCGCCGAGCGTCAGGCGCGGCAGCCGTTCTACATCCCGTTCTCGAAGAATTGCCCGATCCCCGACGGCAACATGCTGCGCAAGCCGCAATGCCATTTCGGCTGGGACTGGAACCTCGCCGTCGCGCCGCTCGGCCTCTACGGCGAAATCACCCTGAAACGCCTGGAAATCGCCCGTATCGAACATGTCGTCACCGAACAGAGACATCATGGTGACGGCTCCGTCGACCTGCATGTGACGGTATCTTTCCATGCCGATGCACAGGGCGTGATCCCCATTCATCTCCAGCTCGGCGACGAACGTCTTCGCCTCGATTGCGGCATGCGCCCCGGCGAAAATACGGTTCAGCATGTCTTCCATGTCGACAGCCCGAAACTCTGGTGGCCGGCCGGCAGCGGCGAGCAGGCGCTTTATCCGCTCACCATCGACACGCCGAGCGAAACGATCACGAAACAGATCGGCCTGCGCACCGTCGAACTCCTGACCGACAAGGACGAGGCCGGCAGCCGTTTCGCCTTCCGCATCAATGGCCGCGAAATCTTCTGCCGCGGCGCCAACTGGATCCCCGCCGACGCGCTCTTTTCGTTGACGAGCCCCGAAAAAACGAAAGGTCTTCTGCAGTCCGCCGTCGACGCCAACATGAACATGATCCGCATCTGGGGCGGCGGGTTTTACGAGGACGAGGCATTCTACGATACCTGCGATCGTCTCGGCCTGATGGTCTGGCAGGATTTCCAGTTCGCCTGCAACATCTATCCCTCGACGCCCGACTTTCTCGAAAATGTCGAACACGAAGTCGAGTATCAGACGAAGCGCCTGATCTCCCATCCCTCGATCGTGCTCTGGTGTGGCGATAACGAGCTGGTCGGTGCGCTCCTCTGGTACGAGGAGACCCGCAACAACCGCGACCGCTACCTCGTCTCCTACGATCGCCTCAATCACACGATCGAGCGGGCAATGAAAAAGGCGGTTCCGCAGGCGATCTGGTGGCCGTCGAGCCCGGCTTCCGGTTATCTCGATTATGGCGACGCCTGGCATGCGGATGGTTCCGGCGACATGCATTTCTGGTCCGTCTGGCACGAGAACAAGCCGTTCGAACATTATCGCGATGTCAAACCGCGCTTCTGCTCCGAATTCGGCTTCCAGTCCTACACTTCGCTACCGGTGATCCATACCTATGCCGAGGAAAAGGACCTCAATATTGCCTCGCCGGTGATGGAGCATCACCAGCGCAATGTCGGCGGCAACGAGCGCATCGCCGCCACCATGTTCCGCAATTTCCGTTTCCCGAGCGACTTTGCCAATTTCGTCTATCTGAGCCAGGTCCAGCAGGGTATCGCGATCAAGACGGCAGTCGACTACTGGCGTTCGCTCAAACCCCATTGCATGGGCGCGCTCTACTGGCAGCTCAATGACACCTGGCCCGTCGCCTCATGGGCAAGTCTCGATTACGGCGGCGGCTGGAAAGTGCTGCACTATATGGCGAAACGCTTCTTCCAGCCTGTGGCAGTCGCCGCAATCCCTTCGGAAGACGGCAAGGAAATCCGCTTCTCGCTGGTCAACGACACACTCGAAGACGTCACCGTCACGCTGAGCATCTCGACCCTGAGCCTGAATGGTGAGCGCCGTTCGCTCCAGACTATTGATGCTGTCTGCTCACCAGATGCGGCCGTGACTGTCCTGACTATCCCCGCAGACATGATCCCCAGCAGCTGCCTTCTCGCATGGAGCTTCACCGCCTCGAATGGATCGGGCGGCGAGGGGCATCACGTCATGGACACCTACAAGGCGCTGGAGCTTCTGCCGGCTCACCTGGAAACGTCCGTGTCCCCATCCGGTGCCCATGGGGAGAGTGGTGCGTTTGACATTCTCGTTCAATCCAAAGGCCTCGCGCTTTTCGTCCTGATCGAGAGCGAAACGCCCGGCCGTTATTCCGACAACGCTTTCGATCTTGCCGCCGGCGAAAACCGAAAGGTTCGCTTTACCCCTAGCGAGCCGGCGGCAAGTCCCACAGGTTCCCCGCCTGTTTTCCGTATCTACGACCTTCAATCCTGCCAGTCCGCAGGCTGATATTTCATTTCAAGGAGGATCACATGACGACCTTTGGTTTCCAGCTTTATAGCGCCCGCAATTTCCCGCCGCTTTCCGACGTGCTGAAACTCGTGGCGACGAACGGCTACAAACATGTCGAAGGTTACGGCGCTCTTTATGCGACGCTGGACGAGGCGGGTCTGAAGGCGATGCGCGCCGAACTCGACGCCAATGGCCTGACCATGCCGACCGGCCATTTCGGCATCGATCTTCTCGAAAAAGAGCCGGAACAGGCGCGGCTGATTGCCAAGACTTTGGGTGTCGAAGCAATCTATTGCCCGCATCTGGTTGCCGACCAGCGCCCGACCGATGCGAGCGGCTGGTTTGCCTTCGGCAAGCGCCTCGCCGAAGCCGGCAAGCGTTATCAGGACGCCGGCTACACATTCGGCTGGCACAACCATGATTTCGAATTCAAGCAGCTAGCCGATGGCTCGACCCCGCAGGAACAGATCTTTGCCGGCGGCCCGGATCTCACCTGGGAAGCCGATATCGCCTGGGTCATCCGCGGCGGCGCCGATCCTCTCGCCTGGATCGAGAAATACGGCAACAAGATCACCGCAGTCCACGTCAAGGACATCGCACCTGCCGGCGAAAATGCGGATGAGGACGGTTGGGCCGATGTCGGCCACGGCACGGTCGACTGGAAAGGCCTGATGGCGGCGCTGAAGGCAAAGACCTCCGCCAGATATTACGTTCTGGAACACGACAACCCGAAGGATATCGAGCGTCTAGCCTCGCGCTCCATGGCTGCCTTCAAGACCTATTGATCTCAGGAAAAAATCATTCGGAGTTTCAAAATGACCAAGGAACTTGGCGTCGGCATCCTGGGATGCGGCAACATTTCCACCACCTATTTTTCGCTGTCACCGCTGTTCAAGGGGATCAGGGTTCTGGCCTGCGCCGACCTCAATCCCGCTGCCGCAGAAGCGAAAGCGAAGGAATACGGCGTCAAGGCGCAGACGGTTCCCGAACTGCTCGCCAATGACGAACTCGATGTGATCGTCAACCTGACGATCCCCGATGCCCATTTCGCCGTCTCCAAGGCGATCCTGCAGGCCGGAAAACATGTCTATTCGGAAAAGCCGCTGACGGTGACGCTGGAAGAGGGCAAAGAGCTTCAGGCGCTCGGTCGGGAAAAGGGGCTTGCCATCGGTTGTGCGCCGGACACGTTCTTAGGCGGCGCCCATCAGCTTGCCCGTGCCTATATCGATGGCGGCGGGGTAGGGCGCATCACGTCCGGCACTTGCCACGTCATGAGCCCCGGCATGGAGATGTGGCATCCCAATCCGGGCTTCTTCTTCCTCAATGGCGGCGGCCCGATCCTCGATCTCGGACCCTATTATATCGCCAATCTCATCAACTTCCTCGGCCCGGTAAAACGCGTCGCGGCCTTGACGTCGATGGCGAATACGACCCGCACCGTCACCAGCGAGCCGTTGAAGGGCACGATCATCCCGGTCGAAACGCCGACCAACATCCATGCGCTGCTGGAATTCGTCGACGGCGCGACCATCACGCTCTCGGCCAGCTGGGATGTCTGGTCCCACCGCCACGCCAATATGGAACTCTACGGCACCGAAGGCTCGATCTACGTGCCGGACCCGAACTTCTTCGGCGGCGTGGTCGAGACAAGCGGTCGCGACAAGGACATCCAGCCGCTGAAGGATTGGGATCACCCCTTCAGCAAGGCCAATCAGGAACATCCCAACGGCCCGCGCGCCAATTACCGCACGGCGGGCCTCGCGGACATGGCTATGGCGCTCATCGAAGGCCGCGATATCCGTTGCTCGATCGACCGGGCGCTGCATGGCGTCGACGTCATGACCTCGATCCTGAAATCCGGTGCCGAGGGTAATTTCGTCACGACCACCACGACCTGCACCAAACCTGCGGCACTTGGCATAGATGAGGCACTGGCGCTTCTGGTTTGAGACGCTAAAACTGCAAGCCGGCGCCGGAAATGAGGTTCGGCGCCGGTTTCATTTGGAGGACTTTTAAAATGGCTTGGCTCCCGGCGGAAAACCGCTACGAAAACATGACCTATAATCGCTGCGGCAAATCCGGCCTCAAGCTGCCGGCGATTTCGCTCGGCCTCTGGCACAATTTCGGTGACGACACCCCGCACCAGCGCAAGGTCGATATCTGCAAGAAGGCTTTCGACCTCGGCATCACCCATTTCGACCTCGCCAACAATTACGGCCCGAAGCCCGGCTCAGCCGAACTCGCCTTTGGCCAGATCCTGCGCGAGGAATTTTCCGGCCTTCGCGACGAATTGATCATCTCGTCGAAAGCCGGCTATAACATGTGGCCCGGCCCATACGGCGAATGGGGCAGCCGCAAATACCTGATCGCCTCCTGCGACCAGAGCCTGAAGCGCATGGGCCTCGATTACGTCGATATCTTCTATTCGCACCGTTTCGATCCCGATACGCCGCTCGAGGAAACCTGCGGTGCGCTCGATCATATCGTCCGCTCGGGCAGGGCGCTTTACGTCGGTCTCTCGTCCTACAATTCCAAGCGCACCCGTGAGGCCGTCGAGATCCTGAAGGCCATGGGCACGCCGGTTCTCATCCATCAGCCGAGCTATTCGATGATCAACCGCTGGGTCGAGGAAGACGGTCTGCTTGATACGCTGGAAGATCTGGGCGTCGGTTCGATCGTCTTCTCGCCGCTGGCGCAGGGCATGCTGACGTCAAAGTATCTCGGTGGCATCCCGGAAGACAGCCGCGCCGCCCAGGGCAAGTCCCTGCGTCCGGCTTTCCTCAACGACAAGAACATCGAGAACCTCAAGGGGCTCAATGCGATTGCCGAACGCCGTGGCCAGACTTTGGCGCAAATGGCGCTTGCCTGGGTCCTGCGTGGTGATCGCGTCACGACCGCCCTCATCGGCGCCAGCCGCCCCGAACAGGTCGAGGATTGCGTCAAGGCTCTCGAAAAGCGCGATTTCACAGCGGAAGAACTGGCCGAGATCGACAGGTTCGCCAGGGAAGCCGACATCAACATCTGGGCCGCCTCGGCTGAACGGGAAGGTCCGGCGCGGAACAAGTGAGCTGACATTTCCGCGCGAGCATTTGCCCTCACGTTAATGGAGGATTTGCCCCTCACCCTAACCCTCTCCCCGTAAACGGGGCGAGGGGACGAGCCCCGCTCGACGTTGGAGATGAGCGGATAGCGTGCGCCTTTCGTCCTTCTCCCCGCAAGCGGGGAGAAGGTGGCGGCAGCCGGATGAGGGGCCGCCGCACCCGCTGATTTGAACGAAGGGCTGACAGGCGGTTGAGGAGCCGCCGATCATTTTGATTCTGGAGGATAGACGCATATGATCCGAAACCCCATCCTGCCGGGCTTCAACGCCGACCCGTCCATCTGCCGTGTCGGCGAGGATTATTACATCGCCACCTCCACCTTCGAATGGTATCCCGGCGTCCAGATCCACCACTCACGCGATCTGGTGAACTGGACGCTCATCCGCCGCCCGCTGGAGCGAAAATCCCAGCTCGACATGCGCGGCAATCCCGACAGTTGCGGTGTCTGGGCGCCGTGCCTGTCTTACGCCGATGGCCTGTTCTGGCTGGTCTATACGGATGTCAAACGTTACGACGGCAACTTCAAGGACGCCCATAATTACATCGTCACCTCACCGACGATCGCCGGCGAGTGGTCCGATCCGGTCTATGTGAACTCTTCCGGTTTCGATCCGTCTCTCTTCCACGATGACGATGGCCGCAAATGGTTCGTCAACATGCAGTGGAACCACAGGACGGAGAGTTACGGCGGCTCTCCGAAACACCCGGCCTTCGACGGCATCCTTCTGCAGGAATGGGACCCTCAGGCGAAGGCTCTGAAAGGCCCGATTACCAACATCTTCCCCGGCAGTCCGCTCGGCCTTGTCGAAGCTCCCCATCTCTTCAGGCGCAATGGCTGGTATTATCTGACCACGGCGGAAGGCGGCACCGGTTACGACCATGCGGTGACAATGGCCCGCTCGCGCACGGTCGATGGCCAGTACGAACTCCATCCGAACACCCATCTCCTGACATCCAAGGACAATCCTGAAGCCGCCCTGCAGCGGGCAGGCCATGGCCAATATGTCGAGACACCGGCCGGTGACGTCTATCACACCCATCTCTGCAGCCGTCCGCTCGCGCCTGATCGCCGCTCCCCGCTCGGCCGCGAAACCGGCCTGCAGAAATGCATCTGGAAGGATGACGACTGGCTTTATCTCGAAAAGGGCGGCCTCGTGCCTGAACTCGATGTCGCCGCACCCACCGATGTCGAGCCGGTCGCGAAACCCGCGCGCCTCGATTACAGCTTCGACGGCGACACGCTGCCCATTGATTTCCAATGGCTGCGCACGCCCGAGCCCGACCGGATCTTCAGCCTCACCGCAAAACCCGGATGCCTTCGTCTGATCAGCCGCGAAAGCATCGGCTCATGGTTCGAGCAGTCCCTCGTCGCCCGCCGCCAGGAACATCACCGGTTCCGCGCCGAGACGGTGGTCGAGGCCTTCGATCCCGACACCTACCAGCAGGCCTGCGGTCTGACCCATTATTATAACCGCCACAAGTTCCACGCCCTTGTCGTCACGCTGCATGAAAAGCTCGGCCGTGTCGTGACGATCTTTTCCTGCCCGGGCGATTTCCCGCATGGCCGCATGCAGTTCCCGGCCGGCAGCGGCGTCGCAATCCCGGCTGGACCGGTGGAACTGGCAATGGATATCCGCGACAACGACCTGCAATTCTTTTGGCGCGCGGGCGGCACCGATGATTGGCAGCCGGTCGGCCCGATCCTTGATGCCGGCGTCATTTCGGACGAGGGTGGCCGCGGCGAGCATGGCTCGTTCACCGGCGCCTTCGCCGGCATGTTTGCCTTCGATACGTCCGGTAGGGCGAAGACCGCCGATTTCAGCCGCTTTGCCTATGAGACTATCCTCGACTGACCTTGTCGGGGTTTGCTAAATCGTTAATTTCTTTCGCGAGAACGTTACCGCAAGCTCATATTTTCATTACGCATATTTAATCTTGCATTCATACGGCATTCATCGCGTGAACCCTAATTTTCAGCTGTGTTCAACGCGAGGAAATCGCCATGAAGAAATTCGTTATCGCTCTCGTCGCCGCAACCTTTCTGGCCGGCCCGATCGCAACCGCGGCCCAGGCGCAGGATTGGCGTCATGACCGCGATCGTAGCCGTCATGTGGAGCGGCATGTCGACAAGCGGATAGACAAGCGCGTCGATAAGCGCGTCCATGTCGACAAGAAGGTGGTGATTCACAAGCATCGCTGGTCGAAGGGACATCGTGCGACCGCCGCCGAGCGCCGCCGCATGGCCGATGTTCGCGATTATCGCCGCTACCGCCTGTCGGCTCCGCCGCGCGGTTACAAGTGGGTGAAGGTCGATAACGACTACCTGATGATCGGCATCGCCACCGGCGTCATTTCCAGCATCATCGCCTCCCGTTAAGAGTATTCCGGCAAAACGGGAAACCTGTTCTGCGGCCGGCAAAGCGCCGAAGCAAACATGGAACTGGTTGCATAAAAGGAGACCGGCGGGTGTGTCGTTAGGCACCCGCCGGTCATCTGCCTTTAAGGCCGGTCGTGAGGGGTAACTCTTGGCCCGGCCTTCACATCACTGCGACAGGCAGGTCTTCATCGAGGTCGCAAGACCCCGCATCAGGTCGAAATAGAGGTCCGGCCCAGCCGTAAGCGTCGCGGCCTCCGGGTCGAGCGTGGCGGATTTCGCCGGCGTCCCTTCGGTCACCACCTTTACCAGTTTCGGCTCGAACTGCGGTTCGGCAAACACGCAGGTTGCGCCAAGCTGCGTCACCTTCTCGTGGATCTGCTTCACCCGTTCCGCGCCCGGCATCGTCTCCGGGCTCACCGTGATCGAGCCGGCGACCTTCACGCCGTAATGGTGCTCGAAATACTGATAGGCGTCGTGGAAGACGATAAACGGCTTGTCCTTCACCGGTGACAGGGTGGTCTTGATCTCCGCATCCATGGCGTCGATCTGCTTGATCAGATCCGCTGCATTCTTCTGATAGGTCGCGGCATTTTCCGCATCTGCCTGCACCAGCTGCTTTTCGATCTCGGCGGCGAAGGCCTTGGCATTCATCGGATCGAGCCACAGATGCGTGTCGAACGCGCCGTGATCGTGTCCCTCATGTCCGTGATCATCGTGATCCGCGTGCTTTTCGCCGTCTTCGTGCTGGTGATCGTGGCCTTCTTCATGGGCGTGCGCATGGTCGTGCCCGTGGTCGCCATGGTCATGCGCCTCGAATGCGCCACCCTCGCGGAACGGCAGCTTTTCCAGCCCCGGCGCATCTTCCAGCGTCACCACGGTCGCCTTGGAAGCGAGCGCCTCCAGCGGCTTTTCCAGAAACGCTTCCATGCCGTGACCGACCCAGAACACCATATCGGCGCCTTCCAGCGTGCGTGCATTGGAAGGCTTCATCGTGAATGTGTGGGGCGACGCCGCACCGTCGACGATCAGCTTCGGCTCGGCAACACCCTTCATGATCGCCGCGACCAGCGAGTGGATCGGCTTGATCGAAACAACGACCTCGGGGGTGGCGGCGTAGGCGCTCGGCGCGGCGATCATGGCGGCCGAGGAAAGAAGAAGGGCGGCGAAGAATTTCATGGGGCAAGCTTCCTTGTTTGCTGACGTAATGTTATTACATCAATTGCGTTATGCTATAACGTGTGCCATGACGGGTGACAACAGGAAAATTCGCCGATTATGCTGATGAACAGCCGGGCCTCTTCTGCCCCCGAAAAACAGACCAGTCAGGCCGAAACACTGGTTTCTCTCGAAAATGCCGGCATTCGCCGCGATGGCCGCTGGCTCGTCCGCGGCGTCGATTTTTCGATAACCCGCGGCGAGGTCGTCACGCTCATAGGCCCCAACGGCGCCGGCAAGTCGACGACCGCGAAGATGGCGATCGGCGTGTTGAAAGCCGATGAGGGCGCGGTCACCCGCAAGCGCGATCTGCGCATCGGTTATGTTCCCCAGAAGCTGGCGATCGACTGGACCATGCCGCTTTCGGTGCGCCGCCTGATGACGCTGACCGGCCCTTTGAAGGATGCCGAGATTATGTCTGCGCTTGAGGCGACCGGCATCCCGCATCTCGTCAATTCCGAAGTCCGCCATCTTTCCGGCGGCGAGTTCCAGCGTGCCCTGCTTGCCCGCGCGATTGCTCGCAAGCCGGACCTGATGGTACTCGATGAACCCGTCCAGGGTGTTGATTTCGCTGGCGAGGCGGCGCTTTACGACCTGATCCGCACCATCCGCAATTCGACCGGTTGCGGCATTCTGATGATCTCGCACGATCTTCATATGGTCATGGCCGGCACCGACACGGTGATCTGCCTCAACGGTCATGTCTGCTGCCGCGGCACGCCGGAAGTGGTCAGCCAGAGTTCGGACTATATGAAACTCTTCGGCGGCAATGCCCGCTCGCTGGCGGTCTATAACCACCACCACGACCATACCCATCTGCCCGATGGCCGGGTGCGGCACGCGGACGGTTCGATCACCGAACATTGCCATCCGGATGACGGCCATCACCATGGCGACAGTGGCCAAGGCCATACACACGATCACGCACATGACCATGCCGATGAGCATGCGCATGACCATCACCATCACGGCGACCACGCCCATCGTCATGCCGCGCATGAAGGCGAGGGCACCCGCCATGCTTGACGATTTCTTCATCCGCGCGCTCATCGCCGGCATCGGCGTTGCCTTGACCGCCGGCCCGCTCGGCTGCTTCGTCGTCTGGCGGCGCATGGCCTATTTCGGCGATACGATGGCCCATTCGGCGCTGCTCGGCGTGGCGCTGTCGCTGTTCTTCGAGGTCAATCTTCTCGTCGCCGTCTTCGGCGTTGCCGTGCTCGTCTCCGCCATGCTGCTCTTGCTGCAGCGCCGTCAGTCGCTCTCGGCCGATGCGCTTCTCGGCATTCTGTCCCATTCAGCGCTGGCGATCGGCCTTGTCCTCGTCGCCTTCATGACCTGGGTGCGGATTGATCTGATCGCATTCCTCTTCGGCGATATTCTCGCCGTTACCCCTTCGGACATCGCGCTCATTTGGGGCGGCGGGGCGGTGGTCGTTGCCGCGATCGTCTGGCTCTGGCGTCCGCTCGTCGCCTCCACCGTCAGCGAGGACGTGGCGGAAGCCGAAGGCATGAACCCGGCGCGGACAAAACTCTTCTTCATGCTTCTGATGGCGCTCGTCATCGCCATTGCCATGAAGATCGTCGGCATCATGCTGATCACCTCGCTGCTGATCATTCCGGCCGCCACCGCGCGTCGCTTTTCGGCAAGCCCGGAATGGATGGCGGTCTTTGCCTCGCTGATCGGGGCGGCAGCGGTTATCGGCGGGCTTTTCGGCTCGCTCACCTATGATACGCCGTCCGGCCCTTCCATCGTGGTCGCCGCGCTCTTACTTTTCATCGTAAGTTTGATTCCCGCCTTCGGCCGCACGGCCGCTGAGCGACCTGCCAACAAGGGAGTACAGGGATGAACGCACCGATCGTCAATCCGGCCCTGACCAAAAACCAGGCGCTGGTCTTCGATGCGCTGAACCGCGCCGAAGGCCCGATGAGTGCCTATACGATCCTCGACAAGCTGCGCGACCACGGTTTTCGCGCGCCGCTGCAGGTTTACCGCGCGCTCGACAAGCTGACCGAATTCGGCCTAGTTCATCGGCTGGAAAGCCTCAACGCCTTCGTCGCCTGCGCCCACCGGGATCATGAATGTTGTGGCGGCGCGCATGGCCACGGTCATGGCACGGTTGCCTTCGCCATCTGCGAAAGCTGCAATCAGGTCATCGAGTTCCACGACCACGAGGTCGATCACCGGCTGGAAGATTGGGCCAGGGGCAAGGGTTTCAAACCGGCCAAGACGACCATTGAAATCCGTGGGCTTTGCGAAAAATGCGCCGCGTGAGCGGCGATTACGGCTTTATCTCTTTGAGATCCCGCGAAAACCGCTTCCAGTTTTCCACATAACGGCGGGCGGATTCTGTTAGTTTTGCTGCGGCCTCATCGTCCAGCACGCGGATCGCTTTCGCCGGCGAGCCGACGATCAGCGAATTGTCGGGAAATTCCTTCCCCTCAGTGACGAGCGCATTGGCGCCGACAAGGCAGTTTTTACCGATCTTGGCGCCGTTGAGGATCGTCGCCCCCATGCCGACCAGCGAATTGTCGCCGATCGTGCAGCCATGGATGATCGCATGATGCCCGATCGTGCAATCGGCACCGATAGTGACAGGAAAGGCGGGATCGGTATGCACCATCACGCCTTCCTGGATATTGGAGCGTGCGCCGATGGTGATCGGCTCATTGTCACCGCGCAGGGTCGCACCGAACCAGATACCGACATCCTCGTGAAGATCGACCTTGCCGATCACATTCGCATCCGGCGCCACCCAGTAGCGGTCGGCAGCGGGAAGTTTCGGTGCAAATTCTCCAAGTGCGTAGATCGGCATCCGTCTCTTCCCTGCCTTTAAAATCAGATAACCGTCAGCGACAATTCACCGACGCCGGCAACGCCGCAGGTCACCTTGTCACCCTTGACGATCGCACCCACGCCGGCCGGCGTGCCGGTCATGATGATGTCGCCCGGCGCCAGCACGAACTGCTTGGAAAGCTCGGCGATGATTTCCGGCAGCTTCCAGATCATCTGGTTCAGGTTGCCATCCTGCTTGCGCGAGCCGTTGACG
Organism: Hyphomicrobiales bacterium; assembly: GCA_900469445.1. Lineage (GTDB taxonomy): Bacteria > Pseudomonadota > Alphaproteobacteria > Rhizobiales > Rhizobiaceae > Neorhizobium. The sequence goes on along the minus strand of UBXM01000004.1, from coordinate 236,141 downwards.
TCGAGCCAGACCGACCCTTCCTGCGGATGGCCGATCTTCGAGGCGGGCACGAGGGCGGAGACAGGAGCAGACTTCTCGAACGCCTTCGCCACTTCCCAGGAGCGGCCCATCTTCTTCATCTGGTCCTGCAGGTCGCGGCGAGTGAAATCGATGCCGACGCCATATCCGTAAACCTTGGAAAGCGCATCTTCGGCCGCGATATCGGCACCGCCACCCGAAAGCGCCATCACCAGTTCTACCTCGAAATGGACGTTGGAAGAGAGCGGCGGGTAGGGAAAGCTCTCGCCATTATAGATGTTGTCGGCATTCTTCTGGAAGAAGAACGGCGCCTCGCGCGACGGATCATGCCCCATCTCGATTGCATGGTCGGCATAGTTGCGGCCGACGCAATAGACCCGGCGCACCGGAAACTGTTCGGTCGCGCCGACAACGTCGAGAAGTACGGGTTCTGGGGCAGGGATCACGGTAGCGCGCATCTGGGTATCCTTGAAACGGTAAATGCTGGAAGGCTTTGTCCAACAATTTTGCTGACAATCCTAGCCCGTTTCGAACTGCCGGGTACGGCCGGGCCGATTTTTTGTCGCCCCGGTTGAGCCTGTCTCGTCAAACACTTCCGCTTGCCTGCCCGCAGCCCTATCTATCCCTTGCGCGGGACCGATATTCCGGTCATCAACCTATTGCCCGCAGCAGAAGAATCGAAGGTCGTTCCATGTCCAAGCCGCCGAAGCCAGAGAAGTCGAAGCCATCGAAGGAGCCGAAGCTCGAACATTCCGAATTCTCCGGTGAGTTCGAAGACGAAGGCATTACCGTTCTCGTCGATATTTTTCGCGAGGCCGGGACCAATGGCGACTGGACGCTCGAAGTCATCAGTCAGACCGAAGTCGTCACCAGCTGGGAAGAAGATTTCGATACCGACCAGGCCGCCTGGGAAGAGTTTCTCGCCACCGCCGAACGTGATGGCCTGAAAAGCTTTCTGGAAGAGGGAGAGGATGAACCCTCAGTACATTGAAGGAAGAGGCCAGGTGGCCTCTTCATCGATAGAACAGAGAGCGTAGGGTCAGGCGTTGACCTTGCGCGTTTAGTTTCGATCCGATCCTGCCTTTGACAGCAGAAATGCGAATGCCGCCGTCAACACGAGGGCGCCGACCACCGCACCTGTCGTCGTGCCGGGATTGCGGCGCACGACTTCGGTAAGGTCATGGCCGCCATGACGGAATTGCCGGGCAACCTGCCGGGCGCGGGGCACGAGATAGCCGGATGCATCCTCTGCCGAGGCGCTGGCCTGCCGCGCGAGTGCTGCGCGCAGGTCTGCCAGCTGGCTGGTCAGGCGGTCGATATCGGTGGAGAGGTCGCGGGCCATGAAGGTTCCTTTATTGCGTGATGCGCCCAATCAACGGGCAGGGCGCAATCCGGTTCCTCCTTCACCTGCGCCTTTTGCGCCGGCCCCAGTCTTTCCTTCGCGACCGATCGCCTGTATAGGACCGCCATCCCATCCGTCGCGCCAAGGTACGGGTGGTTTCCGAAACAGGACAGGCCTTTTGATCGGTATTATCCCCGAGGCCAACGGACGTGGCATAGTGTGATGCCATCGACGCGGAGAGATGACGTGAGTTTTTACGAGACAGCGCTGAAGTCAGGCAACAGCATCTTCGCGGTCGCTCCGATGATCGACTGGACGGACCGTCATTGCCGTTTCCTGCACCGGCAATTGTCGCGCGAAGCTCTGCTCTACACCGAGATGGTCGTGGCCGATGCGATCATCCATGGTCCGCGCGAACGTCTCCTGTCATTTTCGCCTCAGGAACATCCGGTGGCGCTGCAGCTCGGCGGGTCCGACGCCGGCAAGCTTTGCGAGGCGATCCGCATCGCTTCCGATTACGGCTATGACGAAATCAACCTCAATGTCGGCTGCCCGTCGGACCGCGTCCAGTCCGGTACGTTCGGCGCCTGCCTGATGCGTGATCCCGGCCATGTCGCTGATCTCGTCGCCGCGATGAAGCAAGTGTCCTCCGTGCCCGTCACCGTCAAATGCCGCATCGGTATCGACGATCAGGAACCGGCTGATGTCCTGCCGGACTTTCTTGCCCGGATGATCGGGGCAGGGGCGGATGCCATCTGGATCCATGCCCGTAAGGCCTGGCTGCAGGGATTGAGCCCGAAGGAAAACCGCGAAATCCCGCCGCTCGACTACGATCTCGTCCACCGCATGAAGCGTGAGAACCCGAATGTGTTTCTTGGCGTCAATGGCGGTATTTCCGATCTGGAACAGGCGAAAGCTCATCTGTCGGTGATGGATGGCGTCATGCTCGGCCGCGCCGCCTATCAGAACACCGGTCTTCTGGCCGGCGTCGATGCGATGCTGAAAGGTTCGAGTCCTGCAGGGGTCGCCACAGTCGATGCAGACTGGCTCGCGTTGCGTGACACGATGATTGCCTATGCGGAACATGTGATTGCTTCCGGCGGCAGGCTTCATCATGTCACCCGCCACATGGTCGGTCTTTTCCAGGGGTATGCCGGTGCCCGGCGTTTCCGTCAGATCCTGTCTTCCGAGGCAACCAAGCCTGGTGCCGGGACAGAAATCATCTCCGCCGCTTTCGCCGCCGTCGATCTTGCCGGAGAGACGGAGCGCGCAGCCGAGCGGATTGCAGGTTAAGCCCCCAGTATTTTATGGGTCCGCGTGCGTGTGCCGAAATGCGACACGCCCACGTTGCTTCATATTAGATATTTCTTAAATGGCGTACACGTAATGTTCCAGCCCATGAACGGTGAAATCAATCACCGCGTGGATCTGGTAGTGTAGAATGTTCAAGGTTCTGGAATGCGTCGCGGTCCAGCACGATCATGCTCTGGTGGCGCTGGCTGCCGGCATCTGCATCGTCGGCATGCTGGCTTTTTTCCTTATCCATCGCCGGGCGGTCGAATGCAGCGAAAAACGTCGCAAGATCTGGCTGCTCGTTGCAGCCGTCACCGGCGGTCTTTCGGTATGGGCCACCCATTTCGTCGCCATGCTCGCCTATGAGGGCACGGTTGCCATCGAGTTCGAACTGTTCCGCACCATCCTCTCCGCTGTCATTGCTGCGGTCGGTTTCTGGGCAAGTCTCAGGATCGCCGAGGGCGGCACGCTGAAAAGCGAGATCATCGCCGGTATTGCCGCAACACTGACGGTGGCGGCAATGCATTTCACCGGCACCGAATCGATCCGCGCGGCGGCGACGATCCGCCACGAGATCGGTGTGATCCCGGCGGCAGTGCTTCTTTCGATCGGCCTCATGACATTCGCCTTCCGGATCTCGATGCGTCGCCGGGGCCGCCGGGGCCTGTGGGCGGCGGTCGGGGCAAGCGTCCTGTCGATCTGCCTGCTGCATTTCTCCGCCATGTCGGCGACCACGCTTGTGCCGGATCCATCGATGCCGGATGCGTCTCTGGATGGTGACACTGGCCGCATCTGGATGGTCTGGGCCGTCTCCGTCGTGGTCGGCATGATCGTGCTGGCCGGTATCATTGCCAGCTTCCTCGACCGTTATCTCACCGACCTTCGCGGTTTCGCCAATGCGACGCTCGAAGGTCTGGCCGTGGTGCGCGAGGGCGTCATCATCGAGGCTAATGCCCGTTTTTCCGCCATGCTCGGCCTGCGTGACCGCGATGTCATCGGCCGTTCGCCCGATGCGCTGATGGTTGCCGCCGACGGGATTTCGCTGATCGACGCGCAGCGCAGCCGTGCCGTCGAGGCGGCCCCCCTCAAGGCCGGCCCGCTCAAGCCCGGCAAGGACGCGTTTCTCGAAGTGGCGGTCCACACGATCGAATATCGCGGCCGGCAATGCCAGGTCCTGGCGGTTCGCGACCTCACCGAAAAGCGTATCGCCGAACTCAAGGTCGAGCACATGGCCCGCCACGATGCGCTGACCGACCTGCCGAACCGCTCGCTGTTCAACGAAAAGCTGGAAACCGCGATCGACATTGCCGGCAGCGCCGGCGAGCGGCTGGCGGTGCTGGCGCTCGACCTCGACCGGTTCAAGGCCGTCAACGACGTCTTCGGTCATGCCGAGGGTGACCGGGTTCTGGTCAAGGTGGCCGACATATTGCGCCGCTGCACCGGCCCGACCGATACGCCGGCCCGCATCGGCGGCGACGAATTCATCATCCTCCAGCCCGGTCTCGACCAGCCGACCGCCGCCTATCTTCTCGCCGACCGCATCCTCGACACGTTCCGCCAGGAGATGAACGTCAATTTCGACCCCAAGGCGGTCGGTGTGTCGATCGGCGTTTCGATCTTCCCCGAGGACGGCCGCACCGCCGACGAACTGCGCAATGCCGCCGACATGGCGCTCTACAACGCCAAATTTTCCGGCCGCGGCATCGCCGCCTTTTATTCGGCCGACATGGACGCCGACCTGCGCCAGCGCCGCCTGGTCGAAAGCGAGCTGCGCCATGCGGCCCTGCGCGACCAGCTGTCGCTCGTCTTCCAGCCGCTGTTCGATGCCTCGAACGGCACCTGTACCGGATATGAGGCGCTGATGCGCTGGCACCACCCGGATCTCGGCCAGGTCTCGCCGGCGACCTTCATTCCTGTCGCCGAAGAAACCGGCATCATCGTCACGCTCGGCGAATGGGCGCTGCGCGAGGCCTGCCGCACCGCTGCGCAATGGGATGACGGCCTGGCGGTGGCGGTCAATGTCTCGGCGGTGCAGCTGCGTTTCCCCGATCTGGTCGACACGGTTGCATCGGCGCTCACCGACAGCGGGCTCGAACCACAGCGACTGGAGCTGGAAATCACCGAAACTTCGCTGATCGAGAACCGCGACACCGTGCTTGCCATGCTGAACAAGCTGCGCGCGCTCGGCGTGATGATCGTCATCGACGATTTCGGCACCGGATATTCATCGCTGTCCAACCTGCAGGCCTTTCCCTTCGACAAGATCAAGATCGACCGCAGCTTCATCTGGCAGATGGAGGAGGATGACAGCGCCCGCGCCATCGTCAAGGCGATCATCGGGCTCGGCAAAAGCCTCGACCTGCCGGTCGTCGCCGAAGGCATCGAGACCTTTGGCCAGCACCGCATGGTGGTCGAGGAAGGCATCGAGCAGCTGCAGGGTTTTCTGCTCGGCAAGCCGAAAAGTGCGGGCGAAGTGGAAGTGCTTTCCGGCCTGCGCCAGGTGCCGCCGCTGCGCAAGAGAGGGTGAGGCGAGGCAGCAAGGGCGAGGCGGCAAGGGCGAGGCGGCCGACACGCCGCCGTTTGTCAGTCTGCATCGCCTCGACCTTGCGCCTCAAAATTCCTGTCGGCCGCGGCAAGCCGCTTTTCCCGTGCGCGCCGGGTGGCGTCCCATCGCTTCGGGATCCAGCGGTTCGGCACATTGCGGGCAATCGCGATCGCCAGATCGTCGCGCATCCGCTGCGGTCCGCTGAGAGCTTTGAAAAATGGACCTTCCCAGCCGAGAAATTCCCTGGCGAAACGTGCATCCTCGTAGATGCGGTCGAAGATCGCCCGCTGGCCGGGATCGATATTGCGCAGGCAGCAGGGCTCGTTGGTCGCTTTGAAATACCAGCGGCAACGTGGTCCGCGCCGGCATTTGCGGCTCCGGCAGACCATCAGCGGCAAGGCCATCGCCTCGGCGGTGCGCGCGGCGAGATGAATATCGAGCGGCGGCTTTTCACTGGACATGCTACCCCCTTGGCGATCCTCGGTTTTTTCCGGACCTCGCCCGGAGAGACTTGAACGGACGGGGCGCTGAAAGCTGCCTCGTAGGTTTTGTTTTATGTGACACCTCTCAGCGCCCCGTTCGGCAGTTTTTATCCGCGACTCCGGTCCCTCTGCCGTGGCCTTTCCGGATGGTGTTCGTCTGGTTCGATGGAAAACGGCGAAACGACTTAGCGCCAACCCTCCATGTCGCCGCCGCCGGGCATTCCGTTTTCACGGACGGACTTGTCGAAGCCCGGCGAAACCATCCTTGAGGCCACCATGTGTGCCGCACAGGCACATCCGACGCGCTGTTCGGGCATCAAGAGGCGACAGGCCGGTCCGGTACCCGTCGTCTCTCCCCGTGTCGCCGGAGGGAGACCATTCTCCGCGGACCCCGATGGTGACGGTTCACGTCGTCCCTTCACCACCAGAACCGATCCCGCCTCGCCAGCACGCCTGCCGGTGTATCCGTGACGGAACGGGGAGATTGTAGGCATGGGGTGAGGGGGCGGGGATGAGGCCGGATTGAACTTTTTTACAAGTGTTTGATTTTGGCTGGATATATTTTCCGGAAATGCAGACGGTGGTCTGCCCGGGTGTTCAGCGCGCCGGCACAGGGAGCGCGGGCGGTGCGGAGAGCTTGGAGGAGACCAGTTCGACACTGCCGCGCACATGGATCGTCACCGGCTTGCCACCCGCGCCGGCCACGGCCAGCGCGATCACCGACACATCCTCCTCGAATGTGGTGACATAGAGGGCCTGCGCCCGGTTCACGTAGATGGGCTGGTTGTGGGTGTTCTTGAAGCCGATCATCGTGGCGGGTCTCCTTACAGGCTGGGTGAAGGAGATATGGCATGGGGTGGGTTGATGGAGTGTGGTGAGGGAGTGTCGGTTTTTTAGTTGGAAACGATAATTGCCGATGGGTTGGTATGCTGACCGGTAGTAGCTAGCGCGGTCAATATTGGGCGGTTTGAGTTTGGGTGAAGCTGCCTAATTGTGAGGGCATAAAGAGATGGACACCACCTTGGGTGGAGCGTACAAAATGGGGCAATTTCGTGGCAGGTACGTTTCTGTATCGGCTTGTTGGAATGGTAAAAGCCTGAATTCACGCTCTGGAGAATAATGTGCAGTCACGTCGCGTAAATAGAAGAATACAGGCTTTTGCCGTCCATGCTCATGGAAAAAGATTTGATGGAGATTACAGGAAATTATTCCAAGTAATATCAGAAATAGATAAAACAAAGCGAATTGTTAAAATTGGTAATGTGACAGCAGCTATCTCAGACATAAAAGAGGTAGGCGGGAATTATTTTTTAACTTTCACTGAGGGAGAAGAAGGGCTTCAGCCCCTCATTTTGGATGTAGCTACCGGCGAAACTAGAGATGAGCAACTGGGGCAAAACGAGGTGTTGGTGTCTGCTGCGCATGCGCTGGTTCAGCCTGAGAAGCGACGGATTCTTGTAGAGTATGTTCGGGGTGGCGCTAAGTCGGACACAATGGCAGCGATAATTGAAGGAGTTTTATCGCAACGGCTGGGTAAAGATTTTCGTATCGAATTTGCTCCGGTTGTAGCAGGAGATTTTATCCGCGAAATAGGACGCTTCAAACGTATCCGAGTAGCATCGCTCACACTCATTCGACCCAATGCCGGTTGGGATGACCACTTTACAAAAATCTCTGAATTGCTCGAAGATTCGGGTGGTGAGAAGGCTCAGTTAGCTGTTCGGGCCGGGCGAGGAGAGAGCCTTAACAGGGATGATGGTATTGTCGGCGTGATTAAAGACGTTGCTGCCGATCAACAACCTTATTTGGTTGACGCGGAAATTATTGGCACAAAGGTAGATGAGGAAACTGAGACGTCGGTTCCGCTTCATAGGCATGTCGTGCATAGAAACATAAGTGTTCCGCGAGAATCCAACGGGGGTGTTAATGTGCTCAGATGCGAGATAAAATGTTAGATTTGCTAGGCGCTATGTTTTGATAGATTCACTTATGTCTTATGTCTGGAAGGACGTAAGGCCAAGAATACATCGGATATTTTTTACCGCTCACCCGTGGTTGTCTGCGGTACTTTCACTTTCTGCAGCCAGAGGATATTTTCCCTTCGCTGCAGATGTGAAGTTTTTCGACGTGGCTGGAGCTCTTCTTACCTACAATACTGTTGTAATAGGTTTTTGTGTTTCAGCTATGGCTATATGTTTTACTTTTTCAAAACGGTTCTCGAAATTGCTGTGTATGGTTAAAGATGAATCCACTGGATTTTCATCGTATAGAGATCTTGTGTTTGTGTTTTCTTGGACGTCTTTAGCGCACACTATAGCTTCAATTGTGGTGCTTTTTCTGTATTTTTTTGTTGGAAATTTTGTCTTTGAGGAGATGGTGAGAAATGGATTTAGTTGGGTTGTTTTTGTGTTCTTGAGCGTTGAGCTCTACTGCATCTTTCAATTCTTAGTTACGGTTATAACCGTTCATCAGGCAGCTAATATTTATGCAATGGCCTCGGAAAAGGATAGTATTTGAGTGGTGGCAGATAGGGCCGCACTTTGTTTGTGCTAACGATCACCGCCCCGGCCGCCCCGTCTTGCCCTTGGTCCGCCGCTTCTGCTGTTTCTGGTCGCCAGCATCCTCATAACTTCCTGCGCCGATCTTGCCGCGCACCAGCGGGCGAGGATCGTCTTTGTCGGCGCGTTCCGGCTGGCCTTCCATCAGTGGTGAAAAACGCTTGCCGGGTTCGGTGACAGGTTTTTCCGGGATCTTGCCGGTCGTCGGCTTTTCCGTGCGGCCGACGGTCATTTCGTCCAGCGTGTTGCGGCGGAAGAGGGAGTTGGCAGCGTCTTCCGAGGGTGCGTCGTTACCCCTCACCAAGTTCGCCGATCCACTCGGCTGCGCCGCGCGGGGCGAACTATCCTCTCCCGCAAGGGGAGAGGAAGAACTCGCGTTTGCCGCGCCCTTGCCCTTCCTGCTGCCGCCTTCCTGTGAGCGTGCCTCGTCCCGCGCGATCGGGTCGTCCATGGTTGCCAGTTCGGCGGCCTTGAGGCGTTTGATTTCGTCGCGCAGGCGGGCGGCCTTTTCGAAGTCGAGATCGGCGGCGGCATCGCGCATGCTCTTTTCCAGCGCGTTGAGATGGGCCTGCAGATTGTTGCCGACCAGATGGCCGCCGTCTGCAAAACCCTTGCCGGAGGCGCCGGAAATGTCGGCGCGGACGTGGTCGCGTTCGTAGACCGAGTCGAGGATGTCGGAAATCTTGGCCTTCACCGATTCCGGCGTGATGCCGTGTTCCTCGTTATAGGCCATCTGCTTTTCGCGGCGGCGGGCGGTTTCGTCCATCGCCCGCTGCATCGAGCCGGTGACCTTGTCGGCGTAGAGAATGACCTTGCCGTCGACGTTACGCGCCGCGCGCCCGATGGTCTGGATGAGCGACGTTTCCGAGCGCAAAAAACCTTCCTTGTCGGCGTCGAGGATGGCGACGAAACCGCATTCCGGGATGTCCAGCCCCTCGCGCAACAAGTTGATGCCGACCAGCACGTCGAAGGCGCCGAGGCGGAGATCACGGATGATCTCGATGCGTTCCAGCGTGTCGATGTCACTGTGCATGTAACGCACGCGCACACCCTGTTCGTGCAGGTATTCGGTGAGGTCTTCGGCCATGCGTTTGGTGAGCACCGTGCAGAGCGTGCGATAGCCCTTTTGCGCGGTTTCGCGGATTTCGCCGAGCACGTCGTCGACCTGGGAGCGGGCCGAGCGCACTTCCACCGGCGGATCGATCAGGCCGGTCGGGCGGATGACCTGTTCGGCAAAGACGCCGCCGGACTGTTCCATTTCCCAATTGCCGGGCGTGGCCGACACGGCGACGGTGAGCGGGCGCATGGCGTCCCATTCCTCGAAGCGCAGCGGGCGGTTGTCCATGCACGACGGCAGGCGAAAGCCGTATTCGGCGAGCGTCGCCTTGCGGCGAAAGTCGCCGCGATACATGCCGCCGATCTGGCTGACGGAAACGTGGCTTTCGTCGATGAACAGAAGGGCGTTGTCCGGAATATATTCGAACAGGGTCGGCGGCGGTTCGCCGGGATTGCGGCCGGTGAGATAACGCGAATAGTTTTCGATGCCGGCGCAGGAGCCGGTGGCTTCCAGCATTTCGATATCGTAACGGGTGCGTTGTTCGAGGCGCTGCGCTTCCAGAAGGCGGCCGCCCTTTTCCAGCTCGGCGAGGCGGATTTTCAGCTCTTCCTTGATGGATTTGATGGCGCCGTTGAGGGTGGGGCGCGGGGTGACATAGTGCGAGTTGGCGTAGATCTTGACCGACTTCAGGTCGCCGGTCTTCTGGCCGGTGAGCGGATCGAACTCGGTGATGCTGTCGATCTCGTCGCCGAACATCGAGATGCGCCATGCGGCATCTTCCAGGTGGGCGGGGAAGATTTCAATGGTATCGCCGCGGACGCGAAAAGAGCCGCGGATAAAATTGATATCCTGGCGTTTGTATTGCTGTGCCACGAGGTCGGCGAGAAGCTGGCGCTGGTCGAGGCGGTCGCCGACTTCCATCTGGAAGGTCATGGCGGTGTAGGTTTCGACCGAACCGATACCGTAGATGCAGGAGACCGAGGCGACGATGATGCAGTCGTCGCGTTCCAGCAGCGAGCGAGTGGCGGAGTGGCGCATGCGGTCGATCTGTTCGTTGATCGACGATTCCTTCTCGATGAACGTGTCGGAGCGCGGCACATAGGCTTCCGGCTGGTAATAGTCGTAATAGGAGACGAAATATTCGACCGCGTTGTCCGGAAAAAAGTTCTTGAACTCGGAATAGAGCTGCGCCGCCAGCGTCTTGTTGGGCGCGAGGATGACGGCGGGGCGCTGGGTCTCCTCGATCACCTTGGCCATGGTGAAGGTTTTGCCGGAGCCGGTGACGCCGAGCAGGACCTGGCTGCGCTCGTTATTGTTGATGCCCTCGACGAGATCGGCGATCGCCGTCGGCTGGTCGCCGGCGGGCTTGTATTCCGACGCCATGCGGATGGTGACGCCGCCTTCGGATTTGGCGGGGCGCTCCGGGCGGTGCGGCGTCCACAGCTTGCCGTCCTTGAAGAGCGGGTTTCCGCTTTCGATGAGGGCGGAGAGAGCTTCGACCGTGGCGGTGACGGCGCCCGGGGCGAGGCTCTGGGCGTCTTCCAGCGAGATATCCAGGCCGGCGACCGGATTGAGGCCGGCAGCGGCGCGGGTCTTCGGATCGGAGGATGCGCCGATGGAGACGCCGCGAGCGGTTTTCGACGCGGTTGTGTTCTTTGCAGTTTTCTGGGCCGTTTTCGGCTTGGCCTTGGCGGTTTCCTTCGCGGCGGCCTTGATGGCTTCCTCGCGGGCGGCGATCTCGATCTTCTTGCGGTGTTTGCCCGCCTTGGAGGCGATTTCGCGCTGGGTCTCGACGCCGGAGGCTTCCGCTTCCGCCTCGAGCTGCTTCACCCAGTCGGAGACGCTGCCTTCGAGCGGCGCGCCTTCGAAAGACGACTGGGGAGCTTCACCGAAACCGGAATGATCTTCGCGGTTTTCGGGCGTGGATTTCTTCGGGGATCTGGCCATGGCCCGAATATGGAGAGAGTCAGCGCGGAAGTGAAGAGGGGTGCGGCGGAAAATGAGTACAAAAGGGAAACGGTTTGTTGGCGCGGGTTGCCGGGCGATGTGGAGGAGGCGGTTCAGGCGGCCGGCGTCAGCAGTCTGGTGAGCAGCCAGCCGGCGATGGCATCGACGGGCATGGGGCGGCCGAGGAAATAGCCCTGGGCGGCGGGGCAGCCGAGATCGCGCAGCGTTGCGGCTTCTTCGGCGGTCTCGACGCCTTCGGCGACGATATCCATGGAAAGCGCCTTGCCAAGGCCGGCCATGGCGCCGACGATTTCCTGGTTCTGGAAACTGGTCTCGATGCCGGCGACGAAGCGGCGGTCGAGCTTCAGCCGGTCGACCTTCAGGGTCACCAGATAGGCGAGCGACGAATGGCCGGCGCCGAAATCGTCGACGGCCAGCGTGTAGCCGGAGCGTTCGATATGTTTCAGCTGCTCGCCGGCCACCAGCGTATCGAGGATCGCCTCCTCGGTGATCTCGATCTCGAACAGAGCCGGATCGATGCCATGCGCGCGGGTGACCCGGTCGAGCGTTTCGGCCACCGAATAGAGCTCGAATTCACGCGGCGAGACATTGACCGAAACGGTCGCTTCCGGCAGGCCGAGCGAGGGCAGGGTGGTGAGCAGCCGACAGGCCCCGGTGGCGATGCTCGCCGTCAACGCCTCCGAAAGATTGGCGGCATGGGCTGCGGCAATGATTTCCGGCGGAGCGATGGCACCGAGCGACGGATGTGTCCAGCGCACCAGCGTCTCGAAGCCGATCACGCTGTTTTCGGCAAGCTCGACCTGCGGCTGGAAGAAGACGGTCAGCGCACCGGAGGCGATGGCGCCGGCAAGATCCTGCTCGATCCGGCGCTGCCGGTCGGCCCGGGCCTTCAGCGACGGGTCGAATTCCCGCCACTGGCCGCGGCCTTCATCCTTGGCGCGATAGAGCGCCATGTCGGCGGAAACGAACAGGTCGGCGGCGCTTTCCGCATGTTCCGGCCAGATCGCGAAGCCGACGGAAACGCCGGAGACAACCGGACGGCCGCGGATGACGAAGGGCTCGCGACCGCGATCGAGAATACGCGACGCAAGCTGGCGCGCCTCGGCCGCCGCTGTGGCGCCGCCGATGACGACGGCGAATTCGTCTCCGCCGAGCCTGGCGATCAGGCCGCGTTCGCCGACGGCCTCGCGCAGCCTGTGGCTGGCTTCCAGCAGCAGTTCGTCGCCGGCCGAATGGCCGAACGTATCGTTGATCGTCTTGAACCGGTCGAGATCGAGGATCAGCAGCGCCAGCTGCTCCTGCTGGACGCTGGCGGTCTCGATGCCGCGCTCCAGCGAGACGTTGAATGCGGCCCGGTTGGCGACCCCGGTCAGCGGATCACGGTTGGCGAGCACTTCGAGGCTTTCATTGGCGCTGAGAATGCTGGCATTCGCCCGGCTGAGCGACTGCGCCAGCGCCGTCGCCTTCACCTGCGCCTCGATATTGCCGATGACGATCGCCTGGCCCTTCATGCTGCTTTTGTAGAGCACCAGCGTCAGGGCCATTACGTTGAGCGCGAGAAGATGGCCGCCGACCTTTTCGCTCATCAAAAGCGTCACCACCACGGCCAGATGGACGGGAAAGGCGAAGGCGAGCGCCGTCACGGCATGGCCGGTGCCGAGCAGGACGGCGCCCGTGCCCATCCCGCACATCAGAATGTAGATGCCGCCATCGACGCCCAGCGCATCGAAATCGGATAACACAAACGGCAGTGCGGCCCAGGCGAGGCCGCTGACGAAGGCGCCCGACGTCATCAGGCCAAGGCAAAGATCGGGTTGCAGCTCGTCCAGCCGCCGGCGTTTTACCATCGCGCTGGCGGCAAAACGTCCGATGGTCGTCGCCAGCGCGACTGCGAACCAGATAACGGCGGAGGTGGTGAAACCGCGATTGATGGCGCTCATCAGCAGCGCGGAAAAGGACACGGCGGCATTCACCGTAAGCGTCGTCGGAAGACGCTCAAGTGTGGCTGCGGCTTGCGCCCGCCTCACCGCAAGGGCTAGTCGCGGGGCGTTCATCTGACTTGTCGAATCTGGCAGCATTCACTAGGTCGTCACATTCACGGGCGGTAAATGTAACATAAGGCCAAGCTAATAATAAAGTCTTTCCGATGGTATGGCCAAGCGAGATTTAAGTTGTCGTGCCGAAATGCACCGATCTTTGCGGATGTCCGCCCGGTCTTTCGCCACAACTGGCCGAGGCAATGCCGAAACTGTGAGATGAGCCGGTGAACCCAATATGGTGAGATGGGGCTAAACGGCTTCCGGATCTCAAATCCCCGGAACCCGGGCGTTTGTCGGTCGTTGGATTACAATCTGTCCATCTCTCGAAAATGCCACATTCTGTGACCGTTTCCGCCCTACTTGTCGGTGACGATTCTTTGAAAACAAGGAGTAGCGCATGGCTCTTGCAAGGCCCACGCTTGCGGCGATCCGCTATGGATATGGTCTTCGGCCCGGGCAGGACGGTGCGTCCGACGCCGATGGGCTGATGGATCAGCTTGCGAAAGGCATCGCTGCCAAGGACCGCTTTCCGCGCGAAGGGCTTGTGGGCCGTCGCGAAACCGCGACGCGGGTGATTTCCCTCAGAGCCGCGGAAGCCAAGGCTGCGCGGGAAGGCAAGCCGAACGAGAGCATCCGCAAGGAAACGCAGCGTGAGGCCCAGCGGATTTACCGCGTCGATGCGATGTCGCGTCTGGCGCAAGCCATCCATTCGCCCTTCGGATTTTATGAGCGGCTGGGTAGTTTCTGGATGGATCATTTTTCCACCAGCGCACTCAAATCCCTGCCGATGCGGATGATCGTGCCGCTTTACGAGACGGAGGCGATCCGTCCTCGCATGGCCGGTTCGTTTTCCGATCTGCTGCAATCGGCCATTCTGCATCCGGCAATGCTGATCTATCTCGATCAGGACCGGAGCGTCGGGCCGGATTCGCGCGCCGCTCAGGAGAATGGCCGAGGCCTCAACGAAAATCTCGGCCGCGAATTGCTGGAACTGCACACGCTGGGGGCCGGAAGCGGCTATACTCAGGAGGACGTGCGGGCGGCCGCCTTGATCCTGACCGGACTGACGGTCGACAATCGGGCGTTGCAGATGGTCTATCGTCCGCGCCGCGCGCAAGGCGGGACGATCACGCTTCTCGGGCGCGTATATCAGGATGACGAGGCAGGCAGCCAGGATCATGTGCGCATGCTGGAGGATCTTGCCGCCGATCCGCGCACGGCCGCCCATATCTGCCGCAAGCTCGCAGCCCACTTCATCAGCGACACTCCGCCAGCGGAGATCACCGATGTCATGACTGCGGCCTGGACGGAAAGCGACGGCAATCTCGGCGAGGTCTATCGGGCCATGCTCCAACATCCGCTGGCATGGGAAAATCCGGGCCAAAAGATCAAACAGCCATTCGAATTCGTCGTCTCCGGCTTTCGCGCCCTGAACCTGCCTGACGACAACATAGCGGCGCTTCTGGCCGATATGGAGAATGACGACGACGATGTCGGTCCGGTCGGCAAGGCGATGCAGATGGCCGGTACCGCCAAGGCTGCCGAGACGCGGCGCAGGCGCGCCGGGCAGGCAAATGCGCTGACGCTCGGTGCGCTGCAGAAAATGGGGCAGCCGATCTGGCAGCCGCCAAGCCCGGCCGGCGTTCCCGATACGAGTGGTGCCTGGCTGACGCCGGCCCAGCTCGGCGAACGGATCGACTGGTCGCGACGGGTGGCGAAGATACTGGGGCAAAAGCTGGAACCGTCCGATTTTCTTCAGGCCGCCCTGGGAGATGTTGCGTCGCCGGAGACTGTTCGGGTTATCTCGCAGGCGCCGAGCAGGCTGCACGGCATTACCATGGTTTTGGCATCGCCGGAATTCAACAGGAGATAGGCTGATGAGCCAGAACGAGAGCGCTACGAATTTTCGCCTCTCCCGCCTCGGAATGTCACGGAGGGGTTTTTTGGCTGGAGCCTGCTGCGCGGCGGCGGCACCTGTTTTAACCCCGGTTACATTCGCCGCCATGCCCGGAGACAATCGCTTTGTCACCATCATCCTGCGCGGGGCGATGGATGGCCTCGATCTCGTACAGCCCTATGGCGATCCGGCCTTTGCGGCGCTGCGCCCCAAACTGGCATTGACCCCGGATACCGGCCTGCTCGATCTCGACGGCTTTTTCGGACTGAACCCGGCCGCTTCGGCGCTGATGCCGCTGTGGAAGGCGGGGCACTTGTCCTTCGTCCATGCCGTTTCGACGCCCTATCGTGATCAGCGAAGCCATTTCGACGGTCAGGATATTCTGGAGACGGGCGGCATCGACAAGAGCCAGAAGAGCGGTTGGCTGAACCGGGCTCTGGCAGTGATCCCACGCTCGGATGCCCGCAAGGCGATCGACATCAATACGTCGATGGAGCTGATCCTGACCGGACCCAACCAGGCGGACAGCTGGTCCAGCCAGAGCGATTTTTCACTGGCAGACGACGAAATCGCTTTTCTCGATCGCCTTTATTCGCGCGATCCGCTTTTCGCCAAGGCTTTTGACGAGGCCAAGACGACGGACAAGGCGGCGGATCTTCTCTACACGGACGCAAAGCGTGGTTCGGGCATCGCCGACATGGCGAAACTCGCCGGCGGAATGCTGCGCGAGCAATACCGCGTCGCGAGTTTTTCGATCAATGGCTGGGATACCCATGTCGGGCAGGCCGGCCAGTTCAAGAAGGCGGCTGGCGATCTCGCGACCGCGATCGTTTCGCTGAAGGAGGCTTTGGGCGAGGACGCCTGGAGCAAAACCGTGGTTGTCGCCATGACCGAGTTCGGCCGTACCGCCCGCGAAAACGGCACCAGCGGCACCGACCACGGCACCGGCGGCCTTGCCGTGCTTGCCGGTGGCGGCGTGGCCGGCGGCAAGGTGCTCGGTCAGTGGCCGGGCTTGGGCGAGGGCAAGTTGCTGGACGAACGCGACCTGATGCCGACCGGCGACGTCCGCGAACTCGCCGCCGCCATGCTCTACCGCCAGTTCGACATCAAGCCGGGCAACCTGACGAGCAAAGTGTTTCCGGGCCTAAGTTTTGATGAGGGGTCGGTGTTCTTGAAGGGGTGAGGCTGGCGGGCGACCGGAAGCCCGATAGTCAGAAAGATTTGGGAGCATTGCAGTCGCGCCTGACGAGAAACATGATATCATGACAGGCCAAGATGAAGGGGCCTCGATGCTACTGGATCGTGTAAAACAGCGTAAACACGCAATTATGCAAATCGGCAGGGAAGCGGCTGAACGCGCCGCGACGCTCGGTCTTGAGCCTGTGAATGCCGTTTACTCCAAGCCGAAAACGCGCCCGGTGGTCGGCCGTATGACGGCTAATGCGGAAATCTCTTATGGCGATGTGATGAAGCAAAGTCATCATATCGCCAAAAACAAGATACGATAGAGCACTGCCGTGCCGGACTGCATAATCTTGGCAGGGCCGAACGGTTCGGGTAAATCCTCCATTTACGACAAACTTGCTCCCTCCGGGTTGTTTGTAAACGCTGATGAGATTGCCAAAGCACTTTCTGACGATGTTGAAGGTGGTGCGCGGCGAATTCGAGCCGGTCGCGTTGCTATCGAGCAAATCGATAGTGCCATCGTTGCAGGCGCCGATTTCTGCTTTGAGACGACATTGAGCAGTAAACATTCGCTCAACGTGATGCGACGGGCGAGAGAAGCGGGTTTCAATGTCGGTCTGATCTATGTGATTTTAGAAACACCAGCATTGAGTGTCGAACGTGTGTAATTCCGCGTAAGGAATGGAGGACACGATATCCCCAAGCGGGACATTATCCGGCGTTATGATGCATCATTGAAACATCTGCCCGCGGCCCTGAGGATGGCCCACGAGTATGTCATTATCGACAATTCGGAAGTGGAGCCAATTTTCATGTTTCAGGCTCGACCTTCCGAATATCTGGACCTTCTGTATTATAACCCGGAAGTGCCTCTTCACCGGAAGCTTCTAGCCACTGTGCAGCTGTGTACATCCCTTGCATGAGGCGCCTGTTGTTCCTGGTCGGTAGTCTTGCTTGGCAGCCATTACCGCCCCGAAATTGGTCCGTCGGGGCGGTTCCGTTCTAAATTCGATTGCCGCCCTCGGGTGCCAAAGCGAAGTGGCTGTTGCGACAGAGCGCAATCATTCGGCCGGTACCGCCTTCGGCTTGCCGTCTTCGTCGAGCGCGACCATGACGAAGGTTGCTGCGGTGACTTTTTCCTGGGCCTGATGGCGCGAGCGGTGAGCCCATGCTTCGACATTGAGCGTGATCGACGTTGTGCCGACGCGGGTGATTTCCGTGTAGATGGCGAGTGTGTCGCCGATCTTGACCGGAAGCTGGAAGGCCATTTCCTTGACCGCTGCGGTGACGACGCGGCCGCGGGCGCGCTCGGCGGCGCGGATGCCGCTGGCAAGGTCCATCTGGGCCATGACCCAACCGCCGAAAATGTCGCCGGCCGGATTGGCGTCACTTGGCATGGCCAGCGTTCTCAGGGTCAGTTCACCGGTCGGTTTGGCGGCTTCGGTCATTCCGGAATCATCCTTTAAATTGATCGTGTTTGTCGGGAGGCGGACACTAGCCTTGTTTCTGCCGATTGCCAGTTTCTTTTGGTCATGACGACCATGCCCGGTCGTCATGACTTGGAAACGGAGCTTATCCAAAGAACAGTTTTGCGTTCCACTTTGTCCGTCCCGCACACGCCCAGTTCTTCACGGGGCGGTAACTTCCGATTGTTATCATTTAATGGGAATTGCAAATATCGGGGAGGGTATCATGCAACGTCTAGCCATTTCCTGGCGTCTTTATTGTCTTGTCGCGCTGTCGCTCGTCATTCTGGCCGGCACGCTGACCTTCAGTCTTTTCGAAAGTTATGCCTCATCCGAGCGGGAGCGGAAGGCCGGGCTTGCCCAGATGAACGACACGGCACTTGCCGTGCTTGCCAAATATCAGGCGCTGGAAGCCTCCGGCAACCTGTCTCGCGATCAGGCGCAGGCCGAGGCGAAGGGTGTGATCGCCGCCATGCGCTACGACAACGGCTCCGGCTATTTCTGGATCAACGATATGCATCCGAACATGGTCATGCATGCGGTGAAACCGGAGATGAACGGCTCTGATCTTTCCCAGAACAAGGATCCGAACGGAAAATTCCTGTTCGTCGAATTCGTCCAGGTGGTGAAGGCGAACGGCAAGGGTTTCGTCGATTATTACTGGCCGAAACCCGGTGCCAGCGAACCGGTGGAGAAGTTTTCGCATGTTGCCGGTTTCGCGCCCTGGGGCTGGGTCGTCGGCACCGGCGTTTATGTCGATGACCTGAAGGCGATGTTCCGCAAGGACGCGACCGATTTCGCCATGATTTTCGCCGTCGGGGCTCTTTTGTTGATCGGCGGGGCGTGGCTCGTCGTGAAGAGCGTGACCGGGCCGCTGTCGCGCGTGCAAGAGGTGCTTCAGTCGATCGCCGGCGGAGCGACGGGGATTGCGGTTCCCTGTACCGAACAGAAGAACGAGATCGGTGAAATGGCGCGGGCGCTGGTCGTGCTGCGCGACAATGTCGAGGAACGGGCGGCATTGCAGGCACGCGAGGCGGAACAACAGCGTGCCATCGCGGCCGAACGTTCGGCGAGCGAAAGGGCGATTTCGACTACAGCCGATCGGCAGTCTCATGCCATGCGTGAACTCGGGCAGGCGTTGGAAAATCTCGCGGCCGGTGATCTTTCGGTGTCGCTTGGCGATATCGGCGAGGATTACGCCAAGATCGCCCAGGATTTCAACGACGCGGTGGGTGCGCTCAATGCGGCGATCATGGCGATTTCCGAAACCGGCATGATCGTGCGTGACAGCGCCTCCGACATTTCCGGCGCGACGGGCAATCTTGCAAGGCGCACGGAGCAGCAGGCCGCGGCCTTGGAAGAGACCGCAGCGGCGCTCGACGAGATCACCACCACCGTACGCACGGCCTCCCAGAGAGCCAGGGAAGCGCGCGAGATGGTGAGTGAAACCAAGCTCAGCGCCAGCCGCTCCGGCGAAATCGTCCGCAATGCGATCGATGCCATGGGGCGCATCGAGCATTCGTCGGGGCAGATCAGTCAGATCATCTCGGTGATCGACGAGATCGCCTTCCAGACCAATCTTCTGGCGCTGAATGCGGGCGTCGAGGCGGCACGGGCCGGAGAGGCGGGCAGGGGCTTTGCCGTCGTCGCACAGGAAGTGCGCGAACTGGCGCAGCGCTCGGCAACCGCTGCCAAGGAGATCAAGGTGCTGATCGGCAATTCGGTGCAGGAAGTGGAGGGCGGCGTGACCCTCGTCCGTTCGACCGGTGACGCGCTGGTCGAGATTTCGGCGCTGGTCGAGAAGGTCAACGCGCATGTGGAGACGATCGCCACCACCTCGCAGGAACAGGCGAGTGGGCTGGCCGAGATCAATTCCTCGGTCAATCACATGGACCAGATGACCCAGCAAAACGCCGCCATGGTGGAAGAGACGACGGCGGCAAGCCAGACGCTCGCCGACCAGAGCCTGCATCTGCAGCAGCTTTTGGGCGCTTTCCGGCTCGGTGAAGCCGATGGCCGGCGCATGTCCCGCGCTGCCTGATGCGGGACTGGCAGGTCTGAACCAGGCGAGGGCCGGGATGCGCAAGCTTCCGGCCCTTTCTCGTAACAAGGCGACAGTGATCCGAAATCGCCCGGAAACGGCCATGCTTCATCAAGCTTTCGTTTACCCAATCTGCCTAAAATCGAAATCTGTGTCATTTCGGCATCGAGCGAGAGGCAACTGGTATGGCGTATGCTTCCCTATCGACGCGAGTGATCGGCTCGCTTCTGGTTTCGACCATGCTGGTCGCCTGTTCGGCTGAAAGCCTCGTGCCGCCGGCATCGATCGACAATGGCGCACAGGTCGGCTCGATTTCCCGTTCTGCGCCGCCCGCATCGATTTCGCACCCTGTTTCGCAGCAGCCCTATCCCGTTGCCTCCGCGCCCGTCTCGCAGGCGAGCGGCGGCGGATATCTGGCGGCTCCTGGCACGCAATCGTCAACGAATGACGGCGGTCATTATCTGCGCGCGCCGGGTGGCGCACCGGCGACCATCCCGGCAGGCGGCGTCAGCATGGACGAGGAATTCGGCTTTGGCCCGGATGAAAGCGATGTCGTCGGCCTTGCCGAAGAGCAGGACGGCGATATTGCCGAGGGCGTCGGCGACCAGCCGGTTGTCGGCGGCATCGGCACGGACAATCCGGTGGCGCTCAATGCCAGACGCCAGCCGATCGTCGACCCGAGCCCGGATGACCGTGTCATCGTGCCACCGAAGCGACAAGGGGCCGGTTTGGGCGCAGGGATTGGCGGGCAGGGGGCGGCGGCCTCGATGACCTGGAACGATAATTCGCCGGTCGTTGCGCCAAGCCGCGCGCCTGCGGACGTGCAGGAAGTGGCGATGCTGCGGCCGAACAATCCGGCAGCCGGCGATGCCCCGATGAGCATGCCCGATGGCGCCTGGCAGCGTACCGTCATGCCCCAGTCGGAAGTGGCCTGCCGCACCGAGCTTCGCCGGCTCGGCGTCGAGTTCAAGGATCTGCCGCGCATCTCTCAGGGGAAAAGCTGTGGTATCGATCATCCGGTGAAGCTTTCCGGCCTGTCCGGCGGCATCGACGTCAAGCCGGCCGTGACGCTGAACTGCCAGGTGACGCTCGCCTTCGCCAAATGGGTGAAGAACGATCTGGCGATCTCCGCTCGTACCCGTTATCTGACCGGTATCCGCCAGATCCAGCCGATGGGTGGTTATTCCTGCCGCAAGATGAACAACAGCCGCCAGCGCTACAACCCGATGTCGGAACATGCGCGCGGCAACGCCATCGATATCGGCAGAATCACGCTCAAGAACGGCCATGCCATCGATGTGCGCAAGAAGGGCCTGTTCTCCTTCCGCGAGGGCGGGCTGCTGAAGTCGGTGCGCGGCGACAGCTGCAAGTATTTCTCGACGGTGCTCGGCCCCGGCAGCAACAAGGAGCACTGGAACCATTTTCACTTCGACCTGCGCTCACGCAAGGGCGGCCGCCAGTATTGCGACTGACGGGGTGAGTGGCGCCTGAAAACCAATATGAAAGAGGTCAGTTGATCCGCTTGGAGGATTGAGGCGCGAGTGGATCCGCTTGGCCGGTATCCGAACCATTGGTGCTGCTGAAATCCGTCGGTGCCGGAAGCGTCAGCGCCTCCACCATCATCATTGCGAGATCATCGAGCGAACTGAAGCCGAGTTCGACCATATCCTCTTCAAGGGTCGTGTCGCCTTCCGGTGGAGCTGCATTTTTCTTCGCGATATTCGCCATGATGATCGACTTCCAGTTACGGCAATTAATCTCACTATGGGTAATCTGGTATCCTGACACCGCAATTGGTGCAACATACCTCTACTTGCATACGCAGAGCGCCGGAAACTGGATCTTGACGAGCCGGATTTTTGACCTGCGACGGTTTCCCCGCGATCACCCAATCGCTTCGAACGCTGACGATTTCTGCTTGCGCGCATCCCTCGGTGAGCAGGAATAGCTGTCGGGCTACCATGAAATGCCCCCTTTGTTTTAGGGGTATTTCAGCACTCGTTCACCGCGTCGTCGCCACCCGTTTGGGGGAGGAGTTCGGAAATGGATAAGGATGCCGACGGAGAAAAACCGACCCCGTTCCTCGGCGACATCGCGTCGGCGAGAAGCTGGGGTCGGTGAGACGAACGGTGTCCGTGTTACGGCGCCATAGGTCATGGATGACGCGCAACGGCCACGGTAGTCCGTTCGGGATCGCACACCGCAATCACCGAAAACTGGGTAGGTTTTCGGCATGATGCGTTGGGAGACAGCTATCCTGATCGGTCGTCTTCATAGGCACGAAAGCAAGCCATCTGTTGACTTTTGGTCGAGCATTCTGACGGTCGCGCGATGTGCGGCGGCGGTCGCGGGGCCGCGGCTTGCCTGACGTCGACAATGATGCCATTAGGTCACCGTAAGATGACAGGGCGGGAGGCTTCTGTCACCTTGCCCGTTCATTCTCTTCCGTCTTCCCGTCCTCGATCCAGTTCATGCGCTCGTCGCTGGAGAACGCGATGCCTGCCTTTATCGATATTCTTCCCTTCGTCGTTGCCTTGCTGGCTGCCGGCGTGCTGGCGGGGCTGCTTGCCGGTCTGTTCGGCATCGGCGGCGGTGCGATCCTCGTGCCGATCTTCTTCCATGTCTTCGGGCTTCTGGGTGTGGATGATGCGGTGCGCATGCATCTGGCGCTCGGAACCTCGCTTGCCATCATCGTGCCGACCTCGGTTCGCTCCTTTGCCGCCCATCGCCAGCGCGGCGCGGTGGATATCGATCTCCTCAAGGGCTGGATCGTTGCGGTGCCGCTCGGCACGATCATCGCGACGCTGATTGCCGCCTTGGCCTCCAGCACCGAGTTGAGGCTGATCTTCGCGGTGATCGCTCTGGTTCTGGCGCTGAGGATGATTTTCAATCGCGCGAGCTGGAGGCTCGGCGATGATCTTCCCGGCAATCCGCTGAAATTCCTGGTGGGGACGGGGATCGGCATTCTCTCGGGCCTGATGGGCATCGGCGGCGGCGTGCTGAACAATACCTTCATGACGCTTTACGGCCGCACCATCCATCAGGCTGTCGCCACCTCTTCGGGTGTCGGCGTGCTGATCTCGATCCCGGGTCTCGTCGGTTATGTCTGGGGCGGCTGGGGCAAAGCCGGCCTGCCGCCGTTTTCAACCGGTTACATCAACTGGCTGGCCGTCGCCCTGCTGATCCCGGTCACGCTTTATACGGCACCCTATGGCGCCAGACTTGCCCACGCGCTGTCGAAGCGGCAGCTCGAAATCGGTTTCGCTCTGTTCCTGATCGTGATCGCCCTGCAGTTCTTCGCCAGCGTGGTCTTGTAAGAAGTCGCGCCGGGCCGTGTTCCCATATGCTCTTGCATTAAATATAGGAGTCCTATATTTAATGCGTCATGGAAACACCGAAGCAGCCACGTTCGACGAATTACAGGATCCGCGAAGGGCTTTCGCGGCTGGCGACGGTCCTGCGCGCCGATGAGTGGGGCAGGGCGAAGGCTGTCGGTCTCAATCCGACCCAGCTTGCCATCCTTGATCTGCTGCAAGCAAGACCGGATGGGCTTTCGGTAAAGGAGATTGCCGCGCATCTCGGTGTTTCGCAGCCTTCTGCCACGGACTCGATCAATGCCTTGGAAAAGAAGGGCCATGTCGAGAAACGCGCTGGCATGGCCGACGGACGATCCGTCAATGTTCATCTGAGCGCCGAAGGCGTCGCAGTCCTTCGGCAAAGTGCATCCGACAGTTTTACGCAGGAGGCGGTCGCCAGTCTTGACGATGACGAACAGCAGGAGCTGCTGGTCGTTTTCGTCAAGATGATCCGCCATCTGCAGGAGAAAAACGCAATCCCGGTTCAAAGGATGTGCGTCAGCTGCAGGCATTTCGCGCCCTTCGTTCATTCGGACGGCGAGCACCCCCATCACTGTCATTTCGTCAATGCGTCGTTCGGCCAGCGGGATCTCCGCGTCGATTGCCGCGATCACGAACAAGCCGATCCCTCTTTCCGGGCTGCCACCTGGGAAGCGTTCAAAGCGGGATAACCCAAACCCCTCCAGGTAAAACAGAGAAAGGAAAACCACATGTTTCGCGAATTTCTGACCGGCACGCTCGTCGCTGCCGGAACGGCCTTGTTGTGCCATGTTCCGGCAAGCGCCCATTCGGTGAAGGCCGAACCCAACCAGGCCGTGCAGGCCTCGCTCGACATCATCGAGACAAAAATCACCACGACCGGTGATAAGGCCATTTTCAGCACGCGGGTGCGTGGCGAGGCCGGCAAGGACAAGCCGGATGCGACCGGCAAGTTCGAGGGTTCCAGCGTCTATGCCTATGTATGGCCGACCAGCCTCGACAGCGGCGATATCGGTTTCGAGAAGAAGCAGGGCATCGTGGCGCTCGCCGTCACCTTCCACCCCGATTTCGACGATGCGGCCTATGGCGGCAAAAATCGTCACAAATGGCATCCGCACTGGGTGGTGCTGACAAAGGACGAGGCCTGCGGCGCCGGTCTCAAGGTCGTAGATATTCCCAAGGATCAGAAGCCCAAGGTTCCACCGACCTGGCCGGCCGTGCCGCTTTTGATCGACAGCCCGGAATATCCGACGACATTCACCGGCGATACGGTCGATGTCGAAATTCCGCTTTCGCTGATCGATGGCATCAAGGGCGTATCCTTTGATGGCGTGACGGCCGGGCTCAAAGTCAATGGCAACCTGCATGCGCCGCTTCTGTGCGTCAGCGATGTCTTCAAGGTCGCGTCCGGCAATCTCAGCCTGCCGGGCAAGGTCGAACCGGCCAAGTGATCTGTCGCGCCGGTTCGTCGACTGCCATCGACGAACCGGCTTATTCTTCCCTCCAGGTAAATAGAGAGCAAGAACATGGGCAGGATTAGCCCCTTTGACACTGAAAACGCAACATCTGCCGACGGCAAATCGCGGCCACCGCTGGCACCGGAACTGGCGGTCAGCCAGTGGTTCAACACACAGAAACCGCTGACACTCGAAGGCTTGCGGGGCCGCCCGGTCTTTCTTCACAGTTTCCAGCTGCTCTGCCCCGGCTGCATCTCCGATGCTCTGCCGCAGGTCAAACGCCTGGAACGCGTGTTTGGAAATACCGACCTGCAGGTCATCGGCATCCACACCGTTTTCGAGCATCACGCGGCGATGACGCCGGTAACGCTGCAGGCATTCCTGCACGAATATCGGATTTCCTCGCCGGTTGC
Organism: Hyphomicrobiales bacterium; assembly: GCA_900469445.1. Taxonomy (GTDB): domain Bacteria; phylum Pseudomonadota; class Alphaproteobacteria; order Rhizobiales; family Rhizobiaceae; genus Neorhizobium. The sequence continues at coordinate 211,045 of UBXM01000004.1, read as the reverse complement.
GGTTGATCTCGCTGATGGAAGCTCGGACATTCCCGTGACGATGCGGCGGTTCGGCATGCGTGGTACGCCTTCCTCCATTCTCATCGGCCGCGACGGCGCGATCCTCCATCATGCATTCGGTGTCGAGGACGATCTCGCGCTGGGAGCACGCATAGCCATGGCGCTGGCAACTGCCGTTCCTGTGCGTGCCGACACCACCGAAAATGGTGGAGATTGCGCTGACGGCCGCTGTGAGATATCCGCCTCCTCGAAAACCGGGAGCTGACATGGGCAAAGGTTTGGTCCAGTTCGTTAGAGTGTGGCCGTCACGGTTTGCGGTCCTGTCCGCCGGATCGGAGGGGCGAGGATGACACGCCTACCGATCCTGAGCCTGCGCATCGGGGGACTGGCGCCGCTTGGCCCTCGCGCCGTGCCGAGCGGCATCGACAAGTCCGAGGCAGCCGGTGCCCTGAAGCTGACCGAGACCGGCTTCGTTGGCGACATGCAGGGCGATACGGCAAAACATGGCGGTCCCGAAAAGGCGGTACACCACTATCCGTTCGAACATTATGCCGAATGGAGAAACGCGATGGGGGAGCATGCCCGGCTTTCATCGCCGGGCGCGTTCGGTGAAAATATCGCCACCATCGGCCTGACCGAGGCCGATATGGCGATCGGCGATGTTTTCCGGCTGGGCTCCGCCGTGGTCGAGGTCAGTCAGGGACGGCAGCCGTGCTGGAGGCTGAACGAGCGTTTCGCCTGCAGGACGATGGCGCGTGACGTGCAGGAAAGCGGGCGGACCGGATGGTATTACCGGGTGATGGAAACCGGTACCGTAAGCCCCGGAGATCATCTGGAACTGCTGGACCGTCCGTCGCCCGATTGGACCATCTCGCGGATCTGGCGGGCGTTCTATGTCAACACGCTCGACAGAGCCGAACTGTCCGCCATCGCGGGGCTGGAGCGCTTGGCTTCGGGCTGGCGAACCTATGCCACACGCCGTCTGGAAAGCGGTCGCGTCGAAGACTGGTCAAGGCGTCTGCACGGGCCGCTGGCGCAGACTGAGGGTGATGCATCTGCGACGGGAAGCAAAAACGGCTAGTTAGGGTTCTATCCCGCCTCTTCTGGACGGGAGCCGGAAGCCTCATTGGGCCGGATTTCGGAACGCAATATTCTTCCATAAGGGGATAGATTAGCGGGATGGCGCCCCTATATTGCGGCATCTCTGGAAAACATCTGCTCCGGAACATCGTTCAACGCAAATGCGGTTCCCATGCCTCCCATTATCTCCGTACAGCAGCTGACCAAGACCTATAGCAATGGGTTCGAGGCCCTCAAGGGCATCGATCTCGATATCGAGCGCGGTGAAATCCTGGCGCTGCTCGGCCCGAATGGTGCGGGCAAGACGACGCTGATCTCGATCATCTGCGGCATCGTCAACCCGACCGGCGGCAAGGTTCTGGTCGATGGCCATGATGTCGTGAAGGATTTCCGCCGCACCCGCTCGCTGATCGGGCTGGTGCCGCAGGAGCTGACGACGGACCAGTTCGAAACTGTCTGGAACACGGTGAGCTTTTCCCGCGGCGTCTACGGCAAGAAGCCGAACCCGGCGCTGATCGAAAAGATTTTGCGCGAACTGTCCTTGTGGAAGAAGAAGGACAACATGCTGCGCGAGCTGTCCGGCGGCATGAAACGGCGCGTGCTGATCGCCAAGGCGCTGAGCCACGAGCCGGAAGTGCTGTTTCTCGACGAGCCGACGGCCGGCGTCGATGTCAGCCTGCGCCGCGACATGTGGGAAGTGGTGAAACGGTTGCGCGAAGAGGGTGTGACGATCATCCTGACCACCCATTACATCGAGGAGGCGGAGGAAATCGCCGACCGGGTAGGGGTCGTCAACGGCGGGCAGCTTCTTCTGCTGCAGGAAAAGACCGCATTGATGAAACAGTTCGGCCGCAAGCAGCTGAAGCTGGAACTGACCGAGAAGCTGGAGATGATACCGCCAGGCCTCGCAGCCTTCGAGCTTTCGCTTGCCGAGGACGGCATGTCTCTCGTGCATGAATACAGCCATGAGGAAAGCCAGGACAGCATCGCCTCGCTTTTGTCGGCGCTGACGGCCGCCGGCATTCACTTCAGGGACCTCTCGACAAGGCAAAGCTCGCTGGAGGACATTTTTGTCGCTCTGGTGGAGGAAAAGGCATGAATTTCGAAGCGATCAAATCCATCTACGGTTTCGAGATGGCGCGCATGCGCCGCACGTTGATGCAGAGCGTCATCTCGCCGGTCATCACCACCTCGCTCTATTTCATCGTTTTCGGCACGGCGATCGGCTCGCGCATCCAGTCGATCGAAGGCGTGTCCTACGGGTCGTTCATCACCCCCGGCCTGATCATGCTGACGCTTTTGACGCAATGCGTGGCCAATGGTTCGATCGGCATCTATTTCCCGAAATTCACCGGCACGATCTACGAGATCCTCTCGGCACCCGTCGCCATGGCGGAAATCTTGATCGGTTATGTCGGCGCGGCGGCGACGAAAGGGCTGATCATCGGCCTGATCATCCTTGCCACCGCATCCTTCTTCGTCGATATCCGCATCGCCCATCCGTTCATGATGGTGCTGTTTCTGGTGCTGACGGCCATCACCTTCAGCCTGTTCGGCTTCATCATCGGTGTCTGGGCGAAGAATTTCGAACAGCTGAACATCGTGCCGATGCTCGTTGTGCCGCCCTTGACCTTCCTCGGCGGCAGTTTCTATTCGATCGACATGCTGCCGCCCTTCTGGCAGGCGGTGAGCCACCTCAACCCGGTTCTTTATCTCGTCAGCGGTTTCCGCTGGAGTTTTTACGAGATTGCCGACGTCAATCCGGTAATCAGCCTCGTGATGATCGGCGTGTTCCTGGCGCTGTGCCTTTCGGTGATCGGCTGGATGTTCAAGACCGGATACCGGCTGCGCAGCTGAGGCAAGCGCCTACTCCTCCTGGGTCGTTGGCAACCCGATTTGACCGGCGGGCTGGCGGTCGCGGCCTTTCAGCGTCGGGCGCCATTTCAGCATGCGTCGCAGGGCTGCCCGCTGTTCGGTATTGGTCGCGCCGCGCGCTATGCGGCGCAGGCACAAGGACAGATATTCGGGCAGCAACACGCATGCGCCCTTCCAGGTCAGCGGAACGCGGTACTTGATCCGCGAGGTCACGACATTGGCCCAGCGCTCCTTGTAGTCCATGTGCAGGACGCGCATGTCGAAATCCAGGCCGCGCTCGAAACACCAGCGGGCCACATCCTCGATGATCAGCATGCCCGGAGAAAATCGTCCGTATTCGGGCTCGAAACTGGTCGTCAGCATTTCGACGCGGGCGCGGTCGATGGTGGCGAGGAAAGCCGCAACCGGCTTGCCGTCCAGCGTCAGACGGAAGAAGCCGACACGCCCGAATTCGCTCTGCCGTGTCGACGCGGTGCGGAAGAACCTTGCGACCTCGTCCTTGGGGAGCCAGGGGCACTGTTTGTCCTGACGCAGCAGCCAGCGTCGCTTTTCCTCGATCACCCAGTCGATCGTACTGGCGCAGCTGTCATAATCTTCCGGCAGTTCGAAACGCAGTGTTCCGAGTTTCTGCAGCCTCTTGCGTTTCTGCTTCAGGTTGGCGCGAAAATTTGCGGAATAGGTCTGCAGCAGAACATCGAAGCTTTCCGCGCCGCGCATATTAAGCGCGAAGGCATCCAGCGGCACGGGAATGTGGAAGCTTCCGGTCTTGACCAGTTCCCTCTGGATAGGGTCGTTCTCGCGCACGAACGGGACGTCGATAATATCCGCCATCGGGCGCAGGAGCCGCATCAGCGCCCGGCAGACGCTGACCGCGTCGACATCCTGCGCGATGAGAGGCTCTCCATATTCCTCGTGCATGCCGCAGCCCAGCGGTTCAAGCCGTGTTGCAAGCCCGAGCCGGTTCCGCTGGAAGGCCCATACCGCCACGAGCCGTTCGCCCGACCACACGGTTGCGCATATCAACCGATCGCCTTTGGCTGCATCCCGCGTCTCGAAACCCAGTCGGGCCCATTCGAATGTTTGCGTGTAGTGGCAGGTTACAACGGACCGCGCGAGTTCGTTCCAGGCGGTTTCAAGCCGCGCGAAAGAATCCACGCCATCTACAAGAGCTGGACGCAGCATAAACTCCCCCATGATGGGTATCGTTACTTGAGAAACATGATTGCCTGTCTATTTGTATTTAAAATTTTAAGTTGAAATAAAGTCAACAGAAATTGAATTTATCTCGTTCGAGAAGGTAAATTCCATAATCGGAATATTTATTGTTGGTTGAATTTTATATTGAATGTTCTGTTTTCACTTTTATGTGACTGTAAGTATATCGTCTTTTAATAAAATAAAACCTCCCGAAACATGCTGGTTTCGGGAGGTTTTTTAGAAAAAATCATGAATAGACGAGGCGAAGTCGGAGGGAATGACTTGCGCCGGGGTCGTTTTATCCGAGCGACAGCTGGCGGCGTTCGCCGCGGGCGGCCATTACCGAGGCGGCCAGCAGGCTGGCGGCGGCGAGGAACAGGATGACGGCAACCGGGCCCTGGGTTTCGATCAGGATGCCGCCGAGAACCGCGCCGCTCGATATCGCGACCTGGAAGGTGGTGACCACCAGCGAACCGGCGCTTTCGGCTTCATCCGGCGCATTGCGGGCGATGAAGCTCTGGACGCTGACCGGGAAGCCGCCAAAGGCAAGGCCCCAGAGAGTGATGGCGGTTGCGGCAACGATAAGCGACGCGCCGCCGACGGCAAGCACCACGGCGGATGCGGCAACGAGGCTGGTGAACAGCATGATCGAAAGCCGCGGGCTGCGTTCCGACACCGCGCCGCCGAGCATGTTGCCGACAAAGCCGCCGACACCATAGGCGAGCAGGATCAGCGAGATGGTTTCGACGTCAAGCTGCGGTACCCGCTCCAGGAACGGGCGGATATAGGTAAAGCCGGCAAAATGGCCCGCAACGAAAAGCAGGATGGTCAGAAGGCCGGTGCGGATCGCCGGGCGCCGCATGACGGCGGCAAGCGTGCCGAGGCCGGCATGACCCGTCGGCGGCAGGGCGGGCAGGGTGAAGGTCTGTACCGCGAGCGCGACGGCACCGACGCCGGCGGAAAGAAAGAAAGCTGCGCGCCAGCCGAGCGTGTCGCCGATCCAGGCGCCGAGCGGGGCGGCGCAGACGGTGGCGAGCGAGACGCCGGCCATGATGATCGCCATGGCGCGCGGCATCAGCGGTGGCGGTACGAGACGCATGGCGAGCGCTCCCGACATGGCCCAGAAACCGCCGAGTCCGATGCCGAGCAGGATGCGGGCGAAGAAGACCGTGTAGATATTATTGGCCAAAGCGGCGATGAGGCTTGAAATGATCAAAAGCGTGGTCAGCGCCAGAACCGTCCAGCGCCGATCGATCTTGCGGGTGCCGATCACGATGCCGGGGCCGGCGATGGCGGCGATCACGGCGGTCGTGGTGATCGACTGGCCGGCGACGCCGGTGCCGACGCTGAGATCGGCGGATAATGGGGTCAGCAGGCTGACGGGAAGGAATTCAGCAGTGACGAGGCCGAAGACGCCGAGCGTCAGCGAGGTGACCGCGTCCCAGCGTGCGACATCATGCTCCGTTCGCGCTGCATCGTCAGATGGTAGGTGGGTGCCGTGCATGAGATTCTCCTGATTTGCAGCCGATTTGGCTTTCGTCAGGAATAGGCGTGACGGACTGGCGTTTCCATGCTAGAAAATCCGATATGCTTGACAGATCGTCCAAAATCTCATCGTCGGCTGCGGCCGATCCCCTGTCGGAAATGCTGCGGGGCCTGCGGCTGGACGGCGTCGAATACGGCCGCTGCCGGCTGGCCGAACCCTGGGCCACGGCCTTTCCGGCCGAGGATGCGGCGCGTTTTCATTTCATTTCGTCCGGTGCGGCGCTGCTTAAAAGCCCGTCGGGCGAATGGCTTCGGCTGAATGCCGGTGATGCTGTCATACTGCCGCGCGGTGACGCTCATGTGATAGCGAGTGCCCGCAATGTCCAGCCCCTGCCATTCGGTCGTTACGGCAAGAAGGAAGTCTGTCAGGGCGTGTTCGACATGCAAAGCGCCGATGCTCGTTGCGGCACCGTGGCGCTGACGGCTTCGATGCGCTTCAACATCGACAAGCTGCACCCGCTTCTGCAGCTCATGCCGGAAACCATGCTGACCAGCGATCTGGCGACCAGCGAACCCGCCATTCCGCATCTTTTGGACGCGATGGCCCGCGAGGTCGAGATGGACAGGGTCGGCGCCGGCGGCATTCTGGCGCGGCTGGCGGATGTGCTGACGGCGACGATCATCCGCACCTGGGTCGAACACGGCTGCGGCAATACCAGCGGCTGGATCGCCGCGGTGCGCAATCCGGAAATCGGCCGGGTGCTGGCCGCCATCCATCTGGAACCGGATCGCGACTGGTCGGTTGCCGAACTCGCCCGGCTGATGGGGGCGTCACGCTCCGGTTTTGCCGAACGTTTCGCCCGCGTCGTCGGCGAAACCCCGGCGCGTTACGTGGCGCTCGTGAGAATGCACCAGGCTCGCCTCTGGCTGAAGGACGGCATGCGGGTGGCCACCGTCGCCGAAAAGCTCGGCTACGACGCCGAAGCCTCGTTCAGCCGCGCCTTCAAACGCATCATCGGCGACCCGCCCAGCCATTTTCGTGGCAAGGGCGAGGGTGAGGTGGCGGCCCATGAGATGGTCGAATTGGCGGCGGTCGGGTGAGGGCGGGTGCCGGGTCGACGCGCGACCCGGATGGTTTTACAGAGCTATTCGACCGATGATCCGCGAGACAAGATCCGGTTTCCACTCGACATACTCTACAAGAGCACCGTCAGGGTGGCGAAGGTAGTTGAACATGCCGGTCTCGACGATTGTTGAGGGCACAATCACGACCGCACCAGCCTTGGTCAGCTCCTCGGTTGTTTTCTGCAGGTCATCTACGATAACCGGCCCAGCAGCTTTGCGTGCCAGATCGAGTGCCTCCTCGTCGCCGGCGATGACGAGGAAATCGCCGATTGCGGCTTGCTCCACTTCGGCCGAGCCTGAAAGCGGTTCGGTGCTGTCACCGATGATCGAATGCAGCAATCTCGGGTCGTCCGACCAGAAGCGGAGATCCGCAGGGCGACCGACTAGCGTTTCGAGAAAAGGCAGCGCATCATCCAGAGAATGAACGAATAATCTCGCGTAAGTTTTGATGATCATGAAAGTCTCTTTCTATTGAAGCCGCCAATATCCTCCCGTCGAGAGCCGCCTGCTAGTACGCACTTTCAGATGCGTAGCGTAGAAAACGATCAGCCACACGATCTCGTTGATAGAGGGCTAACTGTTGACGACACCACGGCGCGCGCCCGGCAAATGCTGGCGTTATCTGCCGCCAAATGGTCGTTGCCGGTTCTGGAGGCCATCGAAGAGGGAACCGTTCGTTTCAACGCGCTGCAGCGTCGTGTTGAAGGTATCAGTCATCGACTGTTGATCGTCACGCTGAGGAGATTGGCCGAGGAGGGGCTATTGGAACGGCTCGAGTATGAAGAAGCCGTTCTGCATGTGGAATACCATCTGACGTCTGCGGGCCGAGACCTGTTGGCGACGGCTCACCAGTTCTGTGCATGGACATCGCGAAATCCGCGCTGATTGCAACGATTGGAAATAAGGCTCTGCACCCAGCCTTAATCCCGCAACCGCAACTCATCCGTCTGCATGTTGAGCGAGCTCAGCGTCGACAGGAAGCTCATGCCGAGCAGGCTTTCGTTGAGCATTCCGTCCTGCGCCACCATGGCGCGGACATTGCTGCGCGAGATCGGGCCGATGGCGATTTCGTCGAGACGGATGGGGGCGGCCATGGCCGGGCCGTTGGCGGTCATCACCCGGACGGTGTAGGCGAGCCCGGCCGTATCGATGCCGATCGCAGCGGCATCGTCGAAGGAGAGAACCACACTGCTGGCGCCGGTATCGACGAGCATCGGAATGGTCTTGCCGTCGACCGAGACATCGGCCTGGAAATGCCCGCCGAGCGCCTTCTGGATGATCACCTCGGTTCCGTCACGCCCGGTGACGACGACGGCGCGGCCGGGCATCAGGCCCGCCACCATGCGGCCGGCGAACTGGTTGGCGTCGTTGCGGTAGAGATAGGCGGCGACCAGGCCAAGGATGATGACGAGCCAGATGGCGAGATTGCGCAGCGCCTGGCCCGTATCGCCGCGACGGCCGGCAAGAATGCCGGCGCCGAGCAGGCCGGCGATCGGGATGAGATAGATGAGCTGGCCGAAATCGTCGTTATTGATGCCGAAGGTCTGGCCGGAATCATGGTTGAAGACGAGCAGGGCGAGGCCTGCGCCAAGCACGAGAAGCACGAAGGTCAGTCCGTTCATGTGATCTGGCGCTCCTTTGCCATCCTCTGCCGCCGCGTCTCCCGCCTCGGCTTCCGCTCGACCGTTGCGAGCCTTGCGGCAAGCATATCCATGATCGATTGGCGCTCGGCGTCCGAATAATCGATCCAGCCGGCGATTTCGTCACGGGTGCGCCCGCAGCCGAAACAATAGCCGGTTTTCATGTCGATCGAGCAAACGAGGATGCAGGGCGAAATCATGCGATCCTATATCGGAGGTTCAGGCGATCAGGGCAAGGGTGGCCAGGAGCACGATTTCGCTAACCTGTTGTGTCGCGCCGATCGTATCGCCCGTATGGCCGCCGAGCTTGCGACGCACGAAAGCGGTGAACAGCTGGCCGGCAATGGCTGCAACGAGAAGCACGAAGATCGCGACCATGACGCCAAGATGCGAGGCGACGAAGACGAGGCCCATCAGCCCGCCGGTGAATAAAGCGACATTGCGGGCTGTCCGTTCCGGTGCGCCGATCGCCACCGCAACGCCATTGGTGCGCGCGGGGGCAAGTGCGCTCCAGTGCCAGATCATGATCGAACGGCTGACGCAGGCGGCTGCCAGCATGGAAACTGCCGCAAGGCTGGAATCGAGGCGGACGAGTGCCGCAAGCGACGCGGCGCGCAACAGGAAAGACAGGAGCATCGTGACGACGCCATAGGAACCGATGCGGCTGTCCTTCATGATCGCAAGCGCGTGTTCCCGGTCGCGTCCGCCGCCGAGCCCGTCGGCCGCATCGGCAAGCCCGTCCTCATGCAGCGCGCCTGTCATCAGAACCATCAGCGCCAGCGCAATCAGGCTTGTCACCAGCGCGTCACCGGTCTGCGACAACGTGTAGAGCACCAATGCGGGAATGAGTGCGACCAGCACGCCGGCGAGCGGAAATGCCCTGACAGCCCGCGAAAACGACCCGCTCTGGCCGAGAAAGAACCGGTCAGGAACAGGGATGCGGCTGAGGAATGCGACCGAGCGGGCAAGGTCGGCGATGAAATCCGTCGCGTTTGGCAGTTGTCGCTCCGTCGATGGCTGGTTATGAGATGCGCACACAAAGCGCGATTTGCCGGTAAACACAAGTGTGAGAACGTGTGCCGGTCATGACGAAAGAGACTTCCGATGAGCTTGAGCGGCCTGCCTTTTGACGATTTCCGCAACCTGATTGCCAACCTGCCGGGGCCGGACCCGCGTGCGCTTGTCGACGCCCGCGAGCGCGATTCCAAACTGACCAAGCCGCTCGGAGCGCTTGGAAGGCTTGAAGAAATCGCCTTCTGGCTGGCGGCATGGACGGGCAGGGCGCCTGCCGTCAATCGCCCGCTTGTGGCAATCTTCGCCGGCAATCACGGCGTCACCAGACACGGCATCACGCCATTCCCGCCATCGGTGACCCAGCAGATGGTGGAGAATTTTGCCGCAGGCGGTGCGGCAATCAACCAGATCTGCGTTACCCATGATCTCGGCCTGAAGATCTTCGATCTGGCGCTCGATTACCCGACCGGTGACATTGCGACCGAAGCAGCCCTTTCCGAGCGCGATTGCGCCGCGACCATGGCCTTCGGCATGGAGGCGATTGCCGGTGGCACCGATCTTCTCTGCCTCGGCGAGATGGGCATCGGCAACACCACGATCGCAGCCGCCATTCATCTGGCGCTTTATGGCGGCGAAGCCGAGGACTGGGTCGGCCCCGGCACCGGTTCGCATGGCGAGCTGATGGCCCGCAAGATCGCCGTCGTCAAACAGGCCGTCGACTTCCACAAGGATCATCTCTCCGATCCGCTGGAAATCCTGCGCCGTCTCGGCGGGCGCGAAATCGCCGCGATCGCCGGCGCCATTCTGGCCGCACGCATGGAAAAGATCCCGGTTCTGCTCGATGGTTACGTCGTCACCGCTGCTGCGGCGATCCTGAAGGCGATGAACCCGTCGGCGATCGACCATTGCCTGATCGGTCACGTGTCCGCCGAACCGGGGCATCTCCGTTCGATCGAAAAGCTCGGCAAGACGCCGTTGCTGGCGCTCGGCATGCGGCTGGGCGAAGGCACCGGAGCGGCATTGGCTGCCGGCATCGTCAAGTCGGCGGCCGCCTGCCATTCCGGCATGGCGACCTATGAACAGGCCGGCGTTACCAACAAGGTATAAGAACAGCCGATGGAAAAGACGCCGCTCGACAGCAATATCGAAAAAGCGAGCGGCGTCCGTCGCATCATCGCAGCGACACGTTATTCGATGCAGGGCCTCCTGCGCCTGTGGAAGGAGGAAGCTTTCCGGCACGAGGTTTATGCCTTCGCCGTCGGCATCATCCTCTTTGGGCTCGTGGGCGCAAGCGCGATGGACTATTTCATCTTCCTCATTCTCATGCTGATCCTGTTTTCCGTCGAGGCGCTGAATACGGCGATCGAGGAACTGGTGGACCGGATCTCTCCCGAGATTTCCACGGTCGGACGCCACGCGAAGGATCTCGGCTCCTTCGCCGTCTTCTGCCTGCTTGTCGCGAGCGGCCTGTTTGCCCTTTATGCGGTCGTCAAAGCTCTGCTCTGATTGTATCAGGCACAAGAAATATTCAGTCAGTCCAATATGATAAATTGATGATCACGGATCCGTGAATTCAAAATACAACTTCTTGTAGTCGACGCGCGAAATTCAAAAAATTAGCTTTTGTCATGTTTTGGCAATTGTGGAACCTGTCACCGTGAATGATGACACGATCGAAATTTTTGAATGTCATTTCAAATGGATCGTCCGGATATGCGAGGACGGGCAGGTGACCGAACGCGTCTTTGATATTGCCGAGCATGCGCATTCCTGGGCGGCGGGGCAGCGGATCCGTATGCAGATCCCGATACATCAGGACAGTTTCAGAGCCGGACAGGCAGATTAGCGGAGCAATGCGCCAGCTCTTCGTCCATCAGGGACTTGTCACGCAAACGACCGTCTGCGCTTTTCGATCGTCGGTGCATCGGCAACCGCCGGAATGCTCTGCATGACGCGGGTGGCCGGCAGGATGGCGATCACTTCTGTGCCTTCGCGCAGCTTGGAGCGCAGGACGAACTGGCCGTCATGTTTTGCCAGAATGGCCTGAACGATCGGCAGGCCGAGGCCGGTGCCCTGTTCGGCGCTCTTGATCGCGATCGAACCCTGTCCGAAGGCTGAAAGCACGACCGGGATTTCCTCCTCGGGAATGCCGGGACCGTTATCCTTGATCGCCACATATTGCCCGCCACCGGCGGTCCAGCCGACCTTGACGGAGATCTCGCCGCCTTGCTGGGTAAATTTCACGGCGTTCGACAGCAGGTTGAGGATGACCTGGCGGATGGATTTTTCATCGGCCCAGACATGCGGCATCTCGTTTTCGAAAGCGTGTTTGATGGCGATGTTCTTGGCGCGTGCCCGCAACTGCACCATGCCGATACAGTCTTCCGCCACTTCCAGAAGCGACAACGTCTCCTCGTTCAGGTCGTAGCGGCCGGCCTCGATGCGCGAGAGGTCAAGAATTTCGTTGATCAGGTTCAGAAGATGTTCGCCGGAACGATGGATGTCGCCGGCATATTCCCGGTAGGTCGGGTTCGGCATCGGGCCCAGCACTTCGGAACTCATCACCTCGGAAAAACCGAGGATGGCGTTGAGCGGTGTCCGCAGCTCATGGGACATCGAGGCTAAGAAGCGGGATTTCGCGAGGTTTGCCTCCTCGGCGCGCCGCCGGGCCTCGTCCGACATTGACTTTGCCACTTCCAGCTCGGCGATCAGGTCGTCCTTTTCCGACTGGTAGGACATCAGCGTCAGGTTCGACCGATAGAGGCGGTCGCCGATGAAGTGGAAGAAGACGACCGCAATGGCGCAGATGGCCGTCAATCCGATATCGATCAGATCGCGCGAAAGCACAGCCTGGAACAGCAGCGCCGCAATCATCGGGACGAAACCGACAAGCACGCCCTGGCGCAGCATGAAGCTGCTCATGGCAGTGATCGAAATCGCAAACAGAAGGACGGCGCCCTTGTAGAAATAGAAGCTGTCGCCGCCGCAGGCATCGCAGGATTGCAGCGCGAAGATTGCCCAGCCGACGCCGAGCAGGATCTGCGCTATCAACAGTCGCCGACGCCACTTCGTCGTTTCCGCAGCGGCGATTTCCTTGCGGGTGAAACGCCGGGCGATCAAGAGGTTGATTGCATGCAGGCAGAGCATCAGCAGCGCCCAGGCAAGCAGATTGGCGCTGGGCGACAGATACATGCCGATCGCGGTGACGAGCGCGATGAAGAGGGGAACGACGGCCGCGGACTGCAGAACCGCATTGACATGCATGGAGAGCATGTCCCGGTCGAAGGCCTGATTGCCATTGGTGCTGAGTTGCAGGCGTTCACGTGTCGCGCGGACGGCTTTGGATACCGCCTTGTTGCGGTGGCCACGCGATCGATCAACGATTATCTTGTCGGTCGAGGTACTTACGCCGCTACTCATTGGTTGTGAACTAACTTACTCGGATGATTGAGAGCTTATGTTCCAAACCTTAAGAAGATACTGCCGGGAAAGGTTTTGTTTGCCATTTTCCTGAAGCTTCCGTTTGTGATTGAGACCGGATTGTGACCCGTATTGCCAAAACCCTGAAGGATGGCCTGTTCCTCGGAGCATTCCTCATCCTTGCCTCGCTGATCGTTGCCAAGATCGACCTGGATAACGACACCCGCATCGATGGGCCTTTTTACGCCATTGATGGCGATACGTTGGCGGCGGGTGCCGAACGCTTGAGGCTGGTCGGCATCGATGCGCCGGAAGCGGATCAATCCTGCGGCGAGGGGGGCAATGCCTGGGCATGTGGAGATGCTGCGCGCGAAGCGCTGGCGCGGCGGGCGGCGTCTCCCCAGGCGCAATGCTCGGGGTCGTCCAGGGATCGTTATGGTCGCGTGCTGGTCCATTGCCGGATCGGCGAGACGGATATCAATGCCGCACTCGTGCGTGAAGGCATGGCCGTGGCCTCCGGGGATTATCACGGGGAAGAGGCGACCGCGCGCAATGAGAAGAGAGGCGTCTGGTCCGGTCCGTTCGACACTCCGCGGGCGTGGCGGGCCGCCAAGGGCGCGGCGCAGGAGGATGACGGGGCGCCTGAAACCGGAACCGGTGCTGGAACCGGACTTGCAGCGTTCTTCGATCGGCTGAAGGGACTGCGTCCATGGTGATGGCCGATCACGACCGGATTGCGGCCCTGAGCGCGTCTATCGCCGCCTGTCGCATCTGTCGTGATCATCCGGCAAAACAGGATAATCCGCTTCCGCACGAACCTCGCCCCGTCGCGACGCTGTCATCCACGGCAAGGTTGCTGATCGCCGGCCAGGCGCCGGGCCTCAGGGTTCATGAGAGCGGCCTGCCGTTCAACGACGCTTCCGGCAATCGGCTGCGTGAATGGATGGGCGTGACGCGCGAGGAGTTCTACGATGCGAACCGTCTGGCGATCCTGCCCATGGGATTCTGTTTTCCCGGTTATGACGCAAGGGGAAGTGATCTGCCGCCACGCAAGGAATGCGCGCCCGCCTGGCGCCGCGATGTAATGGCGGCCATGCCGCAGATCGACACGATATTGGTGATCGGCCAATATGCAGCGGCATGGCATCTGGGCGCGCGCCGCCACAAAACAACGACCGAAACGGTGAAGAACTGGCGGGACTACTTCTTCGTCAATGACGGGCCGCGCATCCTGCCGCTACCGCATCCGAGCTGGCGAAACACGGGATGGCTGAAAAAGAATCCCTGGTTCGAGGAGGACGTCCTGCCCGTATTGAGGCAGCATGTGGATAGCTTGATCCGCGAAACAAAATTCGCTTAACTGTACGATATTAGGGTGTATAACGAAAAATCATTTCGAAGGGGAGAGTTATGGACCGCCTTGACCGCAAGATCCTGCGCATTCTGCAGGAAGATTCCACACTCGCAGTGGCGGATCTCGCCAAGAAGGTCGGCCTGTCCACGACGCCCTGCTGGCGCCGCATCCAGAAGATGGAAGAGGATGGCGTCATTCGCCGTCGTGTGGCGCTGCTCGATCCGGGCAAGGTCAACACCAAGGTCACCGTTTTCGTCTCGATCCGCACCGCCAGCCACTCGATCGAATGGCTGAAGCGTTTTTCCGAAGTCGTGGTTGATTTCCCCGAAGTCGTCGAATTCTACCGCATGAGCGGTGACGTCGATTACCTCCTGCGCGTCGTCGTGCCGGATATCGCTGCCTATGACGCCTTCTACAAGCGTCTGATCGCCAAGATCGAGATCCGCGATGTTTCCTCGGTCTTCGCCATGGAGCAGATCAAGTACACGACGGAACTGCCGCTCGATTACATGATGATCGACAACCAGAAATCCGGCGAAGACTGATTTCAGCCCGCCGATAAAACCCTTTCACAGGGCTGTTATCGCGCGTTGCCCCACCGATGATTGCTCCTAGCTGAGCCTGCGATCCGCGACGCAAGACGTGACGGATCGCGAGCCAGAAGGAGTTTTCATGTCCGCAATATCCCCGTTCGCCCTTGCTGTCGTTTTTCCGGTTCTGATGGCCGGTATAGCCGCGCCGGCCTTCGCGCAGGAGAGTACGTCTGAGCGTCAGACCTACGGCCCGCGTCTGGAAGGCTTCGATTACCCGTTCAGAACCGAGATATTCAATATCCCTGACCAGAGACCTGGCGCGCAACAGGGGCTGGAAATGGCCTTCATGGATATCGCGGCGGAAAACCCGAACGGTCGCACGGTGGTGCTGCTGCATGGCAAGAATTTCTGCGGCGCAACCTGGGAGGGGACGATCAACAGCCTGACGCAGGCCGGCTACCGCGTCATCGCACCGGATCAGATCGGCTTTTGCAAGTCGAGCAAGCCCGAGGCCTATCAGTTCAGCTTCCACCAGCTTGCCCAGAATACCAAGGCTCTCCTGGAACAGCGCGGCATCGACAGGGCGACTGTGGTCGGACATTCGATGGGCGGCATGCTCGCGACCCGGTTTGCGCTGATGTATCCCGAAGCGACCCAGCAGCTGGTTCTGGTCAATCCGATCGGGCTGGAAGACTGGAAGGCGAAGGGCGTGCCTTACCAGACGATCGAGGCTGCATTCGCGGGTGAGAAGAAGACCACGTTTGACAGCATCAAGACCTATCAGCAGAAATTCTACTATTCGGGCGACTGGAAGCCGGAATACGACAAATGGGTTGCCATGGGGGCAGGCATGTATCGGGGCGAGGGCGGCGATCAGGTCGCCTGGAACCAGGCGCTCACCTCCGACATGGTGTTCACCCAGCCGGTCGTCCATGAGTTCGGCCAGGTCAAGGCGCCGACACTTTTGATGATCGGCATGACCGATAGGACCGCACCGGGCGCAAACCGTGCGCCGGACGAGATCGCCTCGACGCTTGGCGACTATACGCAGCTTGGCAAGCAGGCGGCGGAAGCCATCCCGAACGCCAGGCTCGTCGAGTTCGAGGATCTTGGCCACTCGCCGCAGATCCAGGCCCCGGATCGTTTCCACAAGGCTCTGCTGGAGGGGCTCAAGGAAGGCTGACGGCCGCCGGCTGCTGCCTCTTTCCCGGTCTGCACATCAGGAGGCGGCGCTGGCCGCCTCCGAGATGATGACGAGATCGGCAGGATCGGCAAGCAGCCTTATCGTCGCTCCGCTGACCGTCACCAGATCGTCGAACCCGGTGAACTTGCTCTCGCTGAACAGGAATACCCGTTCCTCTCCGAGTGACGCGATATACGCCTGAAGGTTGGCGGCAGGATTGCCCGGATCGAAGAAGGTTTCGTCGCGCCGGTAGGTATCGATGCGTCGCCACAGTTTTGGAAAGATCGGTGGAAGCATGGCGAGATTGTCGTTCCAGTCAAAACCCGTCGTCGTGGCGTCCGCAGGCCAGAGACCTAGGCCGGCCTGTCGGGCCGACACGCAACGGGCGGCCAGAGCCAGCCGCAGCTCGGCATAAAGCGTGTCGTAAAAGAGTGGATAGGCGAGGCCGCGATCGAGCTGTATGGCGTTGATGCTGTTGGCGATATCTTCCGCCGCCAGCCTAACGCTCTCGCCGTCCGCATGCGACGTCTGGCCGGAGAAGACGAAACAGACGGGTCGTCCATGCGGGTCAAGCTGATTGGTGCAGATATAGCCGCGCCCGTCGCCTTCGAGGGGAGCGACAAGCCCCAGGTTGGATGCGGTGGCATCGCCGGAATGAGGCTGAATGGCCGCTTTCTCCAGGCAATCTATGCCTTCGTAGCGAAGCTGGACGCTGCCGTTTTCGGCGTTGATCTTTGGTGCCGAACCGCGCCGCCGAAGGTGAAAGAGCGGCGCCGGATCGTCCGGTATGAAGCGTACGGAATCACCGTCCGGCCGCCCAAGTTCGGGTGCGAAACGTCCTTTTAGAAGCGAAAAAGCCATGCCTGCCACCTCCTTGAGCGTCCAGAGGGCCGCTTATGCGGCCTTGCTCGCCAGGATTTTAGGGCCGGAATGGTGATGCTTTTGCGACAGACGTTTCCGGGCTGGTGCGGATGGCCTATTTCCGTTCGAGGCGGGCCAGCAGCGAGGACGTATCCCAGCGATTGCCGCCCATTGCCTGCACGTCGCCATAAAATTGATCGACCAGCGCCGTCAGCGGCAGTTTGGCGCCGTTGCGGCGGGCCTCCGTCAGGACGATGTCGAGATCCTTGCGCATCCAGTCGACGGCAAAGCCGAAATCGTATTTGCCCTGATCCATCGTCTTGTGGCGGTTTTCCATCTGCCAGGAACCGGCCGCACCCTTGGAGATGACGTCGATCACCGTCTCGATGTCGAGCCCCGCCTGCTTGCCGAAATGGATGGCTTCCGACAGACCCTGAACGATACCGGCGATGCAGATCTGGTTCATCATCTTGGTAAGCTGGCCCGAGCCGACCGGTCCCATCAATCCGACCATGCGGGCATAGGCATCGATGACGGGTTTCGCTTTGTCGAACACGGCCTGATCGCCGCCGCACATGACGGTCAGCACACCGTTTTCTGCACCCGCCTGACCGCCGGAGACCGGCGCGTCGATGAAGTGGACACCCTTGTCCTTTGCGGCAGCATCCAGTTCGCGCGCGACTTCGGCGCTGGCCGTGGTGTTGTCGATCAGGATCGCGCCGGGCTTCATGGCCGAGAGGACACCGTTCTCACCCGTGGTCACCGAGCGGAGATCGTCGTCATTGCCGACGCAGGTAAAGACGAAATCGGCATCCTTCGCGGCTTCTGCCGGCGTGGCGCCGCTTTTACCTCCGAATTTCGAAACCCAGTCGGCGGCCTTGGCGGCGGTGCGGTTGTAGACGGTGACCTCGTGGCCGCCCTTTTGCTTGAGATGTCCCGCCATCGGGAACCCCATGACCCCGAGACCGATGAATGCCAGTTTCGCCATGCCAACCTCCGAACTGTGTTTGTTCCAGATGATTAGAACAAAGCGTGGCCGACGGAAAGGACAAAGCGGACAAAAATGATTTTCCGCAACGCAGCGCAAATTTGTCGTTTAGCAGTTTTGCATTCCGATCCCATTGAATCGGAGAAATGAAATCTCCGTTTGCGGTTGTTTTTTGAAATGATGGAATGTCGACCAAGTCGATAGAGTATGGGAGCCTTTTCGTCATCGCAAACCGGTGAGGAAGGGCTAATTCCATGGTGACAGGCAATTTGAACCGTCGACAGACGCTGGGACTGATCGGAGCGGCAGCTGCCACGGCGGTCTTGCCGATCGCGGGCAAGGCAAGGGCGGCGGCGAAGGAACTGCGCATCGGCTGGCAGAAGAACGGCGTGCTGGCTCTGGCAAAAGGCCAGGGTGCTCTGGAAAAGCGGTTTGCCGATCGCGGCATCAAGGTCAGCTGGTCGGAATTCACCTCCGGTCCGCCGCTTCTCGAAGCGCTTGGTGCAGGCGCACTGGATTTCGGCCCGACGGGCGATGTGCCGCCGCTGTTTGCCCAGTCGGCGCGTGGCAACCTGCTTTATGTCGGTACCTATCGCGGCAGTTCTGCGGGTTCAGCGATCCTCGTCCACAAGGATAGTCCGATCCAGTCGATCGCGGATCTGAAGGGCAGGAAGCTCGCCTTCAAGCGTGGCTCCAGCGCTCACAATGTCACGGTCAAGGTTCTGCGCAAGGGTGGACTTGAGCTCTCCGACGTGACCCCGCTCGATCTCGCACCACCGGATGCGGCGGCGGCCTTCAAGAATGGTTCGATCGATGCCTGGTCTATCTGGGATCCCTATACTGCAATTGCCGAGGCCGATCCGCAGACACGCGTGCTGACCACCGCCGAGGGCATTGTCGACAGCTGGAGCTATTTCCTCGGCAATGGCGATTTCGCTGCCGAGAACGGAGACCTTATCGTCGAAGTCATCGACGAACTGAAAAAAGTCGGCGGGCAGGCGCAGGCGAATTTCGACGAGACGGTGAAGGCGCTCTCCTCGATCACCGGCGTGCCGGAAAACGTGACCAGGGTCGTGCTGTCGCGCCGTGGGGCGGATCTCGGCGCGGTCTCCACCGTGCCTGATGCGGCGGTCCAGTATCAGCAGGCGTTGGCCGACGAATTTTATGACCTGAAGATCATCCCACGAAAACTCGACATCTCCGACATCGTCTGGCGCCCCAAGGCGAGCTGATCCGGTTCCTGCCTGACGTTGCGCGACAAGAGCAGATAGAGATCAAGGATTTTCAACATGACCGATACCGCAAAACCCATCGATTTTCTGTGGTTCATCCCGACCGCCGGCGACGGCACCTATCTCGGCGGCAGCGAGCCCAATCGCCCGCCGGAACACCGATATCTGCGCGAGCTGGCACAGGCGGTGGATCGGCTCGGTTATTCCGGCGTCCTGTTGCCGACCGGCGTTTCCTGCGAGGAATCCTTCGTCACGGCGGCGGCTCTGGCGCCCTTCACCGAAAAGCTGAAATTCCTTGTCGCCATTCGCCCCGGCACGGCGGCACCCGCTTATTACGCGCGGCTTGCGGCGGCACTCGACCGCGTTTCGAACGGCAGGCTGCTGCTCAATATCGTCGTCGGCGGCAATCCATCCGAACTGGCGGGCGACGGCATCTTTCTCGAACATGACGAGCGTTATACCCATGCGGAGGAGTTCTTTCAGGTCTTCGAGGATCTCGTCACCACGGGGCAGGCGGATCTCGACGGCCGGCACATCAAGGCGAAGAATGCAAAACTCGGTTTCCCGACAATCCAGCAGCCGCGCCCGCCGCTTTATTTCGGCGGATCATCGGATGCCGGCATCGACTTCTTTGCCGGTCGTGGCGACAAATATCTGACCTGGGGCGAGCCGCCGGAACAGGTGGGCGAGAAGATCAAGGCCGTGCGCGCCGCCGCCGAAAAGAAGGGCAGGGACGTCTCCTTCGGCATCCGCCGGCATTTCATCGTCCGCGAGACCGACGAGGAAGCCTGGGAGGCGGCCGACAGGCTGATCTCGAAACTCTCCGACGAGACGATTGCCAAGGCGCAGGCGCATTTCGCCAGGGATAGCGACAGTGTCGGTCAACGGCGTATGGCGGCGCTCCACAACGGGCGCCGCGACCAACTGGAAGTTTCCCCTAACCTGTGGGCCGGCATCGGTCTGGTGCGCTCGGGTGCCGGCACGGCGCTGGTCGGTTCACCAAAGACAGTGGCGGCACGCCTGCGCGAATACCAGGATCTCGGCATCGAGACGGTGATCGGTTCCGGTTATCCGCATCTGGAAGAGGCCTACCGGGTGGCGGAACTGCTGTTCCCGGAACTCGGCCTCAAGCGCGAGGAACAACGGGCCGGTTTCGGCAATGAATTTGCTTCGGAAAAACCACTCTTCGGCGGCGGTGGTCACGCGACCATCCGCGCCGTCGCGGCATCCTGATCGAACGGCGAGGGCAAGACAATGACGATAGTCGATACGTTTGCGGAAGGCCGAGGCCTACGACGCATCAGGGAAGACAGGGTGCCGTCGACGGCGAATGAATATGGCAAACCTCCCAAGGGTGCGGCGGAGAAAGCTGTGCGGGCAAATGACGGGCAACCGTCACGCCCGCGCAGCTTCTCTGGCGGTGCGTTTCTGCCTTATCTCCTGCCGGTGATATTGGTCATCCTCTGGCAGGCAGGCTCGTCTGCCGGATTTATCTCCGACCGGATCATGCCGTCGCCGGTGGCCGTGATTGCAGCCTTCTGGGAGCGGCTTCTGTCCGGCGAGCTTGCCCGCGATGTCGGTGTCAGCGGCGCGCGCGCCTTGAGCGGTCTTCTGATCGGCGGTTCGATCGGTTTTCTTCTCGGCATCGCCAACGGCGTGTCGAAATTGTCGGAACAGCTGACCGACACGACGCTGCAGATGCTGCGCACCATTCCGCATCTGGCGATGATCCCGCTGGTCATCCTGTGGTTCGGCATCGGCGAGGAGGCAAAGCTATTCCTGACCTCGCTCGGTGTGCTTTTCCCGATCTATCTCAACACCTATCACGGGGTAAAAAATGTCGATCGCGATCTGATCGAGATGGGGCAAATCTACGGCATGAGCGGCTGGTCGCTCTTCCGCAAAGTGATCTTTCCCGGCGCGCTGCCTTCCATCTTCGTTGGCCTGCGTTATGCGCTCGGCATCATGTGGTTGACGCTGATCGTGTCTGAATCGATCGCCGCCAATTCCGGCATCGGCTACATGGCCAATACCGCCCGTGAATTTATGATGACTGATGTCGTCGTGCTTGCGCTCGTCATCTATGCGGCGCTCGGCAAGCTGGCCGACGTCATTGCAAGGACGCTGGAGCGTACAGCGCTCTCGTGGAACCCGGCCTATCAGCGATAAGGAGCGTGACATGCCCATCGGACCCTATCAATCGCCGCTCGCCTTCATCTCGGATGCCGAGCTGGATTCTCACCACGCCGCGCAGCCTGTCGAATATCAGGCGTCGCCGCAGCCCGCCGGACTGAGGTTGCGCGGCGTCGAAAAGCGGTTTGGCGACAATCAGGTGCTGCGCGGCATCGATCTCGACGTGCCTGCCGGCCAGTTCGTTGCAATCGTCGGCAAGAGCGGTTGCGGCAAGAGCACGCTTCTACGGCTTCTCGTCGGGCTGGACGATCCGACCGGTGGCCGGATCGAGTTCGTCGACGAGGCGGGCGAGGCGGTGGAACCCAATTCCCGCATCGTTTTCCAGGAGCCGCGGCTTCTGCCCTGGTTCTCGGTGGCGGATAACGTGGCTGTCGGACTGGGCGACGGGGTGCCGAAAGCATTCGGGCGGCGAGAGGCCGAGCGGGCGCTCGCCGGTGTTCAGCTGTCGGACAAGGTGAAAGACTGGCCGTCGAAACTCTCCGGTGGCCAGCGGCAGCGTGTTGCGCTGGCGCGCGCCCTGGTCAGCCGCCCCGGTCTGCTGGCGCTCGACGAACCGCTCGGCGCGCTCGATGCCCTGACGCGCCTCGGCATGCAGGATCTGGTGACGGATGTCTGGCGCGAACTCGGCTTCACCGCAGTTCTCGTCACCCACGACGTGGGCGAGGCCGTGCATCTGGCCGACCGGGTGATCGTTCTCGACGAAGGACGGATCAGCCTCGACCTCGAAATTCCGAGAGACCGGCCGCGTCGCTATGGCGAGCCGGCGCTGGCGGAGATCGAAGGAAAGCTGCTCGACACGATCCTCGGAAAGGCCTGAAATAGGGGCGGGCCGATCAGATCGATCGGCTCGCCCTCGCAAGGCCATGGTCGACCAGTCGATCGATGATTTCGGGATAGCTCACGCCGCTTGCGCCCATCACCTTGGAATACATGCTGATATCGGTGAAGCCGGGGATTGTGTTCAGCTCGTTGACGAGCATGCGTCCCTCGGCGGTGACAAAGAAATCCGCCCGCGCCATGCCGTCGCAGCCCAGCGCACGGAAGGCCTTGATCGCCAGTGCCCGGATGTCGTTCTCGATATCCGGCGGCAGGTCGGCCGGGATTTTCAGCGCTGCGCCACCCTCGTCGATATATTTCGCGTCATAGGAATAGAAGCCATGACTATCTGCCGGTGTTATCTCGCCGGTCCTTGATACGAACAGACTGCCGTCGGGAGCTTCCAGCACGGCGCATTCGATCTCTCGGCCCTTGATGAACTCTTCGGCCAGAAGCTTGCTGTCATGGCGAAAACCTTCCGAAAGAGCCGCTTGATAACCGTCTTTCGAAGACACCTTGCTGACGCCTACCGATGAGCCCTGGCGTGCGGGTTTGATGAAGATCGGCAGGCCGAGCGCCTGTTGCAGGTCTTCGAATGTCGGCGCATCGCCCTGATAGATCGTCACCGACCGCGCCGCAGGGATGCCGGCCTCGTTGAACAGTCGCTTGGCGATATCCTTGTCGAGCGCATTGGCGGAGCCGAGGATGCCGCAACCGGCAAGCGGCACGCGCGCGACTTCGGCCAGGCCCTGAACCGCGCCGTCCTCCCCATGCAGACCGTGAAGTACGGGAAAGAGGATGTCGATAGGCGGCAGTTCGTAAGGCGCAGCGCCTTCGGGAATGGCAAGAAGCCGGCCCTTGCCGCCGGCGATCAGGGAAAGCTGCGTACCGCCCGCCGGTTTAGAAAGCGTACCGCCTTCGAAGGCGCTGAGCAGCCATTGTCCGTCGCGGCCGACGAAGACCGGCACTGCGTCGTATCGTGCAGGATCGAGCGCATTCATCACATTGGTGGCCGATAGAACCGAAACGTCATGCTCCGCCGATCGCCCGCCGAACAGAACGGCAATACGCAGTCTGTCTGAATTCCCCGTCATTCACCCTCTCCAGTCCGGATCGCAGCCGGCATCCGATTCTGCATCGGTTTTTCGCATGCACCTTGCGACGATGCAAAACAGGCTGTTTTGCGGCGGATCCGTAGTTGGAGACGGGAAAGCCCGGATCAGAACGGCTTGATGACGGCCAGCGCCAAGACGATCACGAGACAGACCAGGATGATCGGCATGCCGAGACGCACGAAACCGTTCGGATCACGCTTTGGATCGGCGACCATCTTGCGCATCGCAGCCTGCTGCATGCCGTGCAGAGCCGAAAGCAGGATGACGAACAGGAATTTTGCGTGCAGCCAGCCATCCGAGAAACCGATATAGCCGATGGCGAGCCACAGGCCGAAAATCCAGGCGCCGGCAAGTGCCGCCGTCGTCACGGTGCGATCGTATTTCCGCAGCGCCTCGATCACGCCGACCCGAATCGGCGGCGGCACCATCGAGATGACGAAGGCGTTGATCAGCATGCCGCCGATCAGCAGGAAGTCGGACAGAAGGTGAAGGGCCTTGATGACGAAATACAGCATTATCGATCACTCCAGATCATGGTTTCGGTAAACCCGAGTTCCGCCAGATCCTGCGCTCTGAGCGCCTGTTCGGCCGGGTCTGATGGGAAGAATTCGTCCAGCTGCGGTGGCGTGACCGACGTGCCGGACATCATCGCGTGAACCTGTCCGCGATGATGTATCTGATGCTGGAAGAGATGCAGCAGGATACGGTCGGCCGGTTCGACCTGCACATGTGTTGCGCGCGGGAGGCGGACGTCTGCCCTCAGCCCTTCGGCGGTCAAACCGCGACAGTGGCGGATGAGTCGGCGGTCGGCTGCACGCTGCTCGCGATCGAGATCGGCAAAGGCGGCAAACGGGATTTCCGGTTCGAAGGCCGACGCGCCGGGACAGTCTCCTTCCAGCGCACCGATATAAAGCCAGTCGACGGTCAGGATATGATTGAGCGTGTGGATGATCGACGGAAAGAAATTTACGCGCGTTGCCGCGAGTTCTTCGGCGGACAACAGCGCGCAGGCCTTCAGCAGCCTGTGATTGGCCCAGGCATTGTTATAGGCCTGGGCGAGAAAATAGCGCTGCGGTGTCATCGGCCATTCTCCGTTGTGGCGAAGAAATTAGCCCTTGAGCTTCGCGATGACCAGATGCCCTGGGCTCGGATTGCCGTCCTGCATGCGCACGTTGATGTCGGTCATCTCGACAAGCTCGAAACCGGTATCGGCGAGCCTTGCGCGGATATAGGCGGGCGAGTGGAGGAAACGCTGGTGCGGGCCGACCGTGTAGGTGCGCTCGTCGTCTTCGGCCAAGGTCTCCGACGAGAAAATGAACAGGCCGCCGGCGACCATGTTTTCCGCAGCACCGAAGAACAGCGGCTCGATTGCACCGAGATAGGGGAGAACATCGGTCGCGGTGATGAGATCGAAGGCCTCGTCGTCATTATCCTCGAGGAAATCCTCGACTTCGGCGACATAAAGCGTCTCGTAGAGATCCTTCTCATGGGCGATTTCGACCATGTTTTCGGAAATGTCGATGCCGGTAATGTCGTCGACCATGTCGCGCAGCGTGCCGCCGGTCAGGCCCGTGCCACAGCCGAGATCGAGCATGCGCTTGAACGGTCCCAGATTGAGGTCCTGCAGGCGCTGGCGCACCAGAACCGGCACGGCATAACCGAGTTGCTCGACGAGGATGTCTTCGAAGCTTTCGGCATGCTGGTCGAACAGCGTCTCGACATAGGCGTCGGGCGCCTTCGGCGGCGCTTCGCCGCGACCCATCGAGGCGATACGGACGGCAGCGCCGCCATGATCTTCCGGATCGATTTCGAGAACCTGGCGATAGGCTTCGACCGCAGCATCGATCTCGCCGGCCTTTTCATGCGCCAGCGCACGGTTATAGGCTTCCGCCAATGCTTCTTCGTCGATCTTCGCCATAGCCTTGTCCTCGTTATTGCGAGCCGCTTTACGTGTCATGACGCCGTTTGGCAATCGCGAGGATCAACAAGGCCTGGATCAGTGCAAAATGATCTCGCCCTTCACCTGTCGCCACTCGCTGGCCGAGATCAGCTTGCGATGCACGTAGCGGACGGAATGCAGCGGTCCTTCCAGCTTTTCCTGCCAGAATTTCAGAAAGCCGTTCATTTCGGGAAAGTCCGGTGCAAGGTCGTAATGCTGCCAGACATAACTCTGCAAAAAGGCAGGGTGGTCCGGCATGCGGTAGAATATCTGGGCAGTGGTGAGGCCATAGCCTCGCAGCATCATTTCGAGCTCCGACATCTGCTGTTCCCTTTTTTCCATGACGCATTTGTCTGCGTCATGGAAATGGGAGCATCAGATGCTGAACCGAAACTTAACAATTGTCGCCTCTAGCGAAAATTGGTGTTTTATTTCAGGCGATTAGCATCGAAGTGCATCGAGTGCTGCTAGTGGGTGAGATGGCGTGTGAGATGCCGCTCGATGAAATTCCACAAATGCCGCAGCGCCTCGACCATCGAGAGGTAGAAGATCGCCGCCCAGAGATAGGTCTGGTAGTCGAATGTGCGCGAGAAGGCATAACGCGTCTCACCCATCAGGTCGTAGACGGTGACGATGGCGACGACGGCCGATCCCTTGATCATCAGGATGATCTCGTTGCCATAGGGGCGCAGTGCGACGATCAGGGCCTGCGGCAGAACGATCTTCCAGAAGGCGACACGCTTCGAGATGCCGAGCGCTGCTGCGCCTTCGTGCTGACCGACGGGAACGCTCTGGATCGCGCCGCGCAGGATTTCCGCCTGATAGGCCGCGGTATTCAGTGTCAGCGAGAAGAGGCCGCAATACCAGGCTTCGCGGAAGAACCACCAGAGACCGAGGTTTTCGAGTTGCGGCCGGAAGCTGCCCAGCCCGTAATAGATCAGGAACAGCTGCGCCAGCAGCGGCGTCGAGCGAAACACGTAGACATAGGCGTAGGTGATCGCATTCAGCACCCGGTTCTGCGACATGCGGGCAAACGCGATCGGCAGCGACAGGATGGCGCCAAGCACGATGGAAATGCCGACCAGCGTCAGCGTCGTCAACAGACCGTTGAGATAACGCGGCCCGTAGCGCTCGAATTTTGCCGGATCCCAGCCTTCGATGACCATGCTGATCAGCGCCATGGCGAGCAGTGCCCACAGCACCAGAATGCCGATGCCGACAACCTTGGATGCCGTCAGCGGGCGCTTTGCGACCGGCGGGGGCGCGCGTGGCGGGATCAATCGTTCAATCACGCTCATCGGGAAACCTCCGAGCGCTTGGCCCAGCGTTCGATATAGCCGAGCCCATAGGAAGAAAGCATCGCCAAGACCAGATAAAGCAGGCAGGCGAGGAAATAGAAGAAGAAGGCTTCCTTGCTGACGCGTGCCGCAATGCCCGTCTGGCGCACGATATCGGCAAGCCCGATGACGGAGACATAGGACGTGTCCTTGAGCAGGATCAGCCAGAGATTGGTAAGGCCGGGCAGCGCGATGCGGATCAGCTGCGGCAGTACGATCAGCATCATCGTCTTGCCGCGACGAAGGCCGAGTGCATCGCCGGCCTCGTATTGACCGCGCGGAATGGCGCGAAAGGCTGACAGCAGAACCTCCGACGAATAGGAGGAAAACACCACCGCGAGCGCCACCATGCCGGCGACGAAGGCGTTGATCTCGACGCGTCCCTCATATCCAAATGCGGACAGGACCGACTGGAGCAGGGTCTGGGCGCCGTAATAGACGATGAACAGCGTCAAAAGCTCGGGCAGGCCGCGGAAGATCGTCGTGTAGACGCCGGCTGCAAGCCTCAGCAGCTTTTCCTGCGACTGGGCGGCAAGCGCGATCAGGAAGCCGATCAGCAGTCCGACGGGCAGGGTTGCGAGCGCCAGCGAGATCGTCACCTTGACGCCGAAGGCGATTTCGTCGCCCCAGCCGGTATCGCCGCAGGAGACAAGGCCGGTGCCGCCAAGCCATGTGAAAATGCCAACAGGACCGCAGAACGGGTCAAGTGTGTCGAAGAGGGCGGAAAGCCATCCGCTCATAGGATCATGTTCCGGTTCATATTCCCCTGCGGCTTATACTGTGCCGCTTGCTGTCTATCCGCATTAAAAAGGAAATTTGCGGAAGGACAAGCCCTTACCGCGCTGCACGCCATTTATGGCGTCAGGAAAGCCCTGTAAACCCGCAAAGCTGCGTAACTTGCATTCCGCAAGAGCTTCGGATGTACGGCCTTGGGGTGAGTGCAAACGAAAACGGCGGAAGGACAAGCCTCCCGCCGCCATGCATCTGTCCGAAAGGATCAGTTGGTGCTGCCGTATGCGTCGAAGTCGAAATACTTGTCGTTGACTTCCTTGTATTTGCCGTTGGCGCGGATCGCAGCGATTGCGGCCGTGAACTTGTCGGCCAGCGCCTGATCGTCCTTGCGCACCGCGATGCCTGCGCCTTCACCGTTGATTTCCGGGTCGAGCGGCAGCGGCGTCAGGATCTTGCAGCAGGAGCCTGCGTCCGACTTCACCCATTCGGTCAGGACGACGATATCGTCGACGACG
The DNA here is from genome assembly GCA_900469445.1 of Hyphomicrobiales bacterium. Classification (GTDB taxonomy): domain Bacteria; phylum Pseudomonadota; class Alphaproteobacteria; order Rhizobiales; family Rhizobiaceae; genus Neorhizobium. Next base: position 183,411 of record UBXM01000004.1, on the reverse strand, counting down.
CCGTCGATGCGGCCGTTGGTGAGGTCGAGCTTGTACTCGTCAGCCGTCGGGTAGAGCTTCGCGTCGGAATCGGCGAAATGCTTTTCGATATAGTTCGAGTGGCTGGTCGAACCCTGCGCGCCGAGCGCCTTGCCCTTCAGCGATTCGGCCGTTGCTTCCGTCAGCGGCGAATCCTTCGGCACGGCGATTGCCGGCGGGGTGTTGTAATACTTCTTGGAGAAGGTGACCTGCTGCTTGCGCTCGGGCGTGATCGACATCGAGGCGATGATCGCGTCGAACTTCTTCGACTGCAGCGCCGGGATGATGCCGTCCCAGTCATTGGTGACGAAGGTGCATTCGGCCTTCATTTCTTCGCAGAGCGCCTTGGCCATGTCGATGTCGAAGCCGGTCAGGTTGCCGTTGGCTTCAAGCACGTTGAAGGGCGGGTATGCGCCTTCGGTGCCGATCACGATCTTGTCCTGTGCGGAGGCTGCGCCGGCGAAAAGCGAAATCGCGGCGAGCGACGCTGCAGCAAACAAACGGGTGGAGATGTTCATAATGGTCCTCTCTGTTGGCAGTCCGGCTGCGTATTTTCGGTTTTTCGCCGCCGGTGAGGGGCTTTTTCAGCCCTTGTTTTTTATAGATACCGGCTCCGCTGAAATTGCAACGGCATTTTCAGCGGCAACCTGCGGCCTCACAGCCCTTTGACGCCTATGGTCGAAGTATCCTGCAGGGATGAGTTTCGCAGAATAATATCTCCTCCATCGGGCCCCGGCGAGTTTTTCCGTGCGCCAAGATGGCGCAGGCCACATACGCGGATGAATGCGCCATTCAAGCGCAGTTCAGACTTTGGTCCCGATCATACGGACCTTTGCGGCTGGCCATAATGGGAACCAAATTGGAACAAATACAGTTGTGGTGCCGCGAAAAACTGCCCGCAAGAGGTAGGCCCAGCGAGGCTGTCGCGAGCATCTAGGGACGAAAGCCAGAAGAGGAAATTGCCATGTCGATGAAATCCAGACTGTTCGCCAGCGTGGCGGCGCCGGTTTTGTCCCTGCCATTGTTGATCCAGCCCGTTTATGCATTGCCGCTTTCCGGCATCGATCTCGGATCGGCGCAGACTGCCGCTCCTGGCATAATCCGCGTGCAGGAGCAGGTCGCCCCCGAAGTTGGGCAGGAAGAAGAGATACCCAAGCGCCGCCAGCAGCGCGCCGAAGAGCCTGAAGGCGAACGCCCGCAGCGTCGCGAGCGACAGGCCGACCAGGGCGAGGGTGGTGAAAGGCCGCAGCGCCGCCAGCAGCAGGATGCCGGTCAGGCAGAGGAGAGCCCGCAGCCGCGTCAGCGCGAGCAGCGCGCCGAGCAGCCGGAAGGCGAGCGCCCGCAGCGTCGTGAGCGGCAGGCCGACCAGGGTGAAGGCGGCGAACGTCCGCAGCGCCGTCAGCAGAATGCCGAGCAGGCTCCCGAGCCCGCCCCGGCGCCGAAGCCGGATGCCGAACAGGCCGAGCAGCCCAAGCCGCGCAAGGAGCGCCAGCAGCAGGCAGAGCAACCCCAGGCCGAGCAGCCGCAGGCCGATCAGGCAGAAGACAAGGAAGCCCCGAAGCCGCGTCCGCAGCGCAATGCCGATCAGGCTCCCGAGCCTGCCCAGGCACCCAAACCGGATGCTCAGCAGGCCGAACAGCCCAAGCCCCGACCGGAACGCCAGCAGCAGGCCGAGCAGCCGAGCGCAGAACAGCCCGAGGGTCGCCCGCAACAGGCCGAACGTCCGAAGCGTCCGCCGGCAGACCAGGCCGAGGGTAAGGAAGCGCCGAAACCGCGTCCGCAGCAGAATGCCGATCAGGCGCCCGCCACAGGGCAGCCCGGCCAGAGAGACGGTCAGCCAAGAGATGGGCAGCGGCCGCCTCGCCAGCAGGCGCAGGATGCCGACAGGGCACCCGATCGGGCGACCAGCGGCGGCGAGCGTAACCAGCAGCGGCCGGTCCAGCAGAGTGCGGAGCAGCCGACGCTGCCGGTCGAAAATGGCGCCGCCGTGCTCGACAGCGCCAAGGAACAGCGCCCCGACCGCGCCCGGCAGGATGGCGACCGCCCGCGCCGGGATGCGAACCGCCCCGACCGCCAGGGTGACCAGCGTCCACGCGATCAGCAACAGGCGCAGGATCGACCCGCACCGCCTCCGCCGCGCACCGATGCCGACGCCCAGGCGAACGACCGCGTCACCCGCGAGGATCGTGACCGCTGGCGCAACCAGCGTCGCGAGATGGTCGAGGAACGTGGCGAGCGCATGGACCGCAGGCCCGAATTCGAACAGCCGCGCGGTTGGGATGTTCTCGGCCCGATCGGCGGCGCTCTTCTTGGTCAAAATCCCGACCGCAACCGTGATCGCGACCGTGACCGTGACCGTGGCCGGAACTGGGATGGTGACCGCGACGACGGCCGCGTGATCATCTCGATCGATAACCAGACCTATGTTCGCCACAATGACAGCCGCCGCTTCTACGAGGACGGCCGCCAGCCGGAATACGAACGTCTAGGCGATGGCCGCTATCGCGAAATCGTCGAGCGGAGCGATGGCACGCGCGTTGTCACCATCCGCAACCGTTACGGCGAAGTCGTCCAGCGTTCACGCATCGTGCGCGGCGGCAAGGAATACGTGCTCTATTACGCACCGGAACTTCTGGAAGATCGTCAGGACTATACCTGGCGCGATCCGGGCGACGATCTGCCGCCCATGCGTCTCGGTGTCCCGATCGACGACTATATCATCGACACGTCGAGCGAGCCGGACCGCGACTATTACGAGTTCCTCGAACAGCCGCCGGTGGAACGGGTTGAACGCCCCTATTCGCTGGACGAGGTGCGTTACTCCGCCCGTATCCGCGACAAGGTTCCGCGTATCGACCTCGATACGATCACCTTTGCCACGGGCAGCGCCGAAATTCCGATGAACCAGGCAAGCTCACTGCGCAAGGTGGCGGATGCGATCAACAAGGTGCTGGAAAAGGACCCGTCCGAAACCTTCCTGATCGAAGGCCATACGGATGCGGTCGGCTCCGATGACAGCAATCTGGTGCTGTCCGACCGACGTGCCGAATCGGTTGCCGTGGTTCTGTCGGATGCTTTCAGCATTCCGCCGGAGAACCTGACGACCCAGGGTTATGGCGAGCGGTACCTGAAGGTGAATACCGAGGCTGCCAACCAGGAAAACCGCCGCGTGACGATCCGCCGTATCACGCCGCTGGTAAAGCCCGTCGCCTCGAACCAGTAAACGTCGCGACAGGACGCAGATTGAAAGCCGTCGGCCATCCAGCCGGCGGCTTTCAGCGTTTTGGAATGCCGACGGTAAGCAGGATGAAATCGGCAATCGATCCTGTGTCGTCGAGATCGAAAACGGGCAGGGACTGCTCTTCGATCGGATGATCCGAAGCTATGGCGGCGATATGCGGATCGTTCGGCGCCAGAGGTTCGCGGTTCTTCGATTCCAGCCGGCGCAGCTCGATCTTCGGGATGGCTTCGCGCTTGTAGCCCTCGACAAGGACGAGATCGCAGGGTGCCAATCTCGCGAGGATTTCGGCAAGCGTCGGCTCGGCCGCACCTCTCAGTTCATGCATGATGGCGAAGCGCGCACCCGCGACGATTGCCACTTCCCCGGCGCCTGCCTCCCGGTGCCGGAAGGAATCGGCGCCGGGCCTGTCGATATCGAAGTCGTGATGCGCATGTTTGATCGTGGAGATACGGTAGCCGCGGGCCGTCAGCTCCTCGACCAGCCGAACGGTCAGTCCTGTCTTGCCCGAATTTTTCCATCCGGAAATGCCGAAGGCCGGGGTCATGTTCATGTAAGGCTCTCCGCGAAGGCCGCAGCTTCGGCAAGCTCTTCGCGTGTGTTGATGTTGAAGAACGGGTCGAGTGCGCCGCGACGTGTCTGGATTGCCGGAAACTCGACGGTCACCGTGTGGTGACGATCGAGAAACGCGTTGATGCGGCGATTGCCGTCATCAACCAGCCAGCGCTGAAGATCATCGGCGAGAGAGACCGGCCAGAGGCCGAAGACCGGATGACGGCGTTCCAGCGAACTGGCGATGACAATGGTCTCGGAACCGGAGCAGGCGTCGGTTAGCCGCGAGACGAGATCGAGCGGCAGGAAAGGGCTGTCGCAGGGGAAGCTGGCGAAGTGGGAGCTTTCCTGCCGTTGGCGCGAATAGTGGCGCATTCCGGTGAGAATGCCCGCAAGCGGCCCGAGCTGCCCGTCGGCAATGTCCTCAATATAGAGGTGCGCTTCGAAACCGGAAAACGGCACAGCGGCATTGATCGCCAGTGTCGAAACCTGCGGCGTGACCCTGCGCACGACATGCTCGAGAATGCTGTCATTGCCGAGCTGCAGCAGCGCCTTGTTTGCACCCATGCGGCTCGATCGGCCGCCGGCAATAATGACACCGGGTGAAAGCATAGTCAGCCGCTCGCCGGAGGAGCGGCAGCCGTCTTCGCCGTATCGATGGCGCGGCGGCTTTCGCGATAGAATGTATAGAGGCCGGAGCAGATCACGATGGCGGCGCCGAGGATGACGGTCATTCCCGGACGTTCGCTAAAAACGAAAACGCCGATGAGGAGCGCCCAGATCAGGCTGGTATAGCGGAACGGCGCAACGAAGGAGATCTCTCCTCCGCGCATGGCAAGAATGATCGTCTGGTAGCCGCAGAACACGGCAACCGCCGTCAGTGCCAGAAGCAGCCAGTTGGAGCCCGAAATCGGATGCCAGCCGCCCGTGGGGACGATGAGAGCAAAACCGGCGGTCATGATGATGAAGGACGTGAACAGTGTCACGTGAATGGTCGGAATTTCGGCTGCGATCCGACGCGTCACCAGATCGCGGGAAGCGGTGAAAAAGACGGCTGCAAGCGGGAAAAGCGCGTCGGTGGAAAACCCTTCCGGTCCCGGTTGAATGATCAGCAGAACGCCGAGAAAACCGACGATGATGGCGCTCCACCGCCGCCAGCCGACCGGCTCACGAAACAGCAGCGCTGCGCCGAGCGTCACGGCCAGCGGCAGGGACTGCATGATCGATGAGGCGGAGGCGAAGTCGATCCTTGCCAGTGCATTGAAGAAGGCCAGCGTCGCTCCCAGCTCGAAAGCCGTGCGCAACAGCACCAGCGGATGGGTGAATGTACGAAGCGACAACCGCGCGCCGAGAAAAATCGAAACCGCAAACACGAGCGCCGTCGTAAGCACGCCGCGCACCGCCATGATCTGCGGAATGCTGAGGTCCTGTGTCAGCGTCTTGACCATTGCATCATTGCAGCAAAACACGGCCATCGCGGTCGCCATGAGCAGCGCGCCCCGCGTGTTATCCGACAATGCCATTGTGATTCCTCCGCCCGCACCACTTCGTGTTTACGTGAACGGCAAGCTGGCTGCCAGCGATTTTCCAGGTCCCTTTTGCCGCGCGAAAATGTCGCCAATCGCCATTAACGGTTGTTCAACCGATAGTGGACATGGTGTGCCAATGTTCCCGCATGAGGCTGGAATCGCTCCGTTGCGCACACATGCAGTCGTGCCTTCAGCGCAGCCAATGACGGGGGAGAATGTGTTTATCGATCGACTTTTGCAGCGCCGGAAAATTGTAACCAAGGTTCTGTTGTTCGTTGTGCCGCTGGTTCTGCTGATCGCGGGCGTGGGGCTTGCCGGTTACTACACCGCCAACACGCTGAACGGCCACATGACCGTCACCCGCGCGACGATCGAGAATATCGGCGATTTCGAGCGGCTTCAGGCAAGCCTGCAGGAGTTTTCCACGACGCCGGCCGACAATACGTTGTCGGCATTGAAGAGCGATATCGACGCCCAGGAAAAAGGCGTTGGCGTGCTGGAAGGGCTTCTTGCAAACGATGGCGACCGGGAGCGCGTAGCACCCGTCGTCGGTCTCGCCCCGGCGATGCGCATACATGCCGACGCTCTGTGGGCGGTCAAGACGATGCGTGACGAGACGGACCGCACGATGGACGTTGCCATGACCGAGCTTCGCGCCCTGGGCAGCGAGGTCGAAGATCAGGTTGGCGCGTTGCGCAAGCAGGCCGAAGGCAAGGAGAGGTTTGCCAAGGGAATGCTGATCGAGGCCTTCGCTTACAACGCCATTGCCGAGCGCATTGCAGATCTGCGGGACGCCATGCAACGGGCTGAGGGCGACGATGCCGCCATCAACACGGCCAAGCTCTATCTCGGCCCTCTGGAGGAGGAGTTCACCAAGGTTAAGGCAATGGTGTCCGAGAAGGTTTTCAAGGCCTTCGATCCGGCACGCAAGTCTGCCGCCGACCTTGCTGCGACGCTTGCCAGTGATGTGCCGCTTAAGGAAAAAGCATTTACCGTACGTATCGGAACCGGTGTGCTGATGCGGATCCAGACACAGCTCGATGCTCTTTCCAACAAAAAGGCGGTGACCGCGGCGGAAAGATTTGTCGGTCTCGACGCAGACGTGGCAACGCAACGTGAACTCCTGGCGCAAACCGAGGATTCCATCCGCCGGATCGGTGAACTGCAGCTTCTTGTCGAACGCATGCGCGGCACGATAACCGAGGATGCCCGTAACGCGCTTCTCGAGGGTGCCGCCGGCCTGCGGACCGTATCTTCGCGGGTATCGGAACTGGCGGCGACCAATTTCACCATGGCTGGTTTCGGCGTGAGGGCTGCAACGCATCTGGATGCGATCGAAGCCGGCTCTGCCAACCTGCTGAAGATCGCGGCGGACTGGCAGCAGAAGAGAACCGCAGCCTCCGCCACATTGACCGACGCCATGGCAGGGTTGAAGAACTTCATCGCGCAGGCGCAGGAAGTCGGCAAGGAGGATAGCGAGCGGTCGGCAAATCTTTCTGTCGTCGCCATGGTCGTCGGCACGATATTGGCGATCGCAGGCGGGCTGATGCTGGTCGAGACCTTGCGTGGTCCGTTGCGCAAGGTGACCGAAGTGATGAAACGTCTTGCCGACGGTGATCTGGAGGTTTCGATCGAAGGCCGCGAGCGTGGCGACGAGATCGGCGACATGGTGCGCTCCGTCACGGTGTTCCGCGATGCGGCGCGGGAAAATGTCCGTCTGGAGCAGGAAGCCGCCGTCGCCCGCGAACTCTCTTCGGCAGAAGCCGAACAACGGGCCAGCGAACGCGCCCGTATTGCCGCCGAACAGCAGCATGCGCTGACCGCGCTCTCAGGCGTGCTCGGCAATCTGGCGGAGGGCGATCTGGCCACCGGCATGGACGAAAACCTGCCGGCTGACTTCGTCATGATGGCCAGAACATACAATCAGGCCGTCGATGCGCTTCGTGCGACCTTGTCGGAGGTCGGGCTTGCGGCTCAGGAAATCAACGGCGGCACCGCCAATCTCTCTGCCTCCGCCGACGATCTGGCGCGGCGCACGGAACAGCAGGCGGCAGCGCTCGAGGAAAGCTCCAGGGCTCTGCGTCACCTGAGCGATGTCGTGCGCGGCACCGCGGCGAATGCCCGGCAGACGTCGCAATCGGTCAACGAGACGGAGGAGTTTGCGGTACGCTCCGGCCAAGTCGTGTCGCGTGCCGTCAACGCGATGGGCGAGATCAGCCGTTCTTCGGACAAGATCAGCCAGATCATCGGGGTGATCGACGAAATCGCTTTCCAGACCAACCTTCTGGCGCTCAACGCCGGTGTCGAGGCGGCGCGTGCCGGCGAGGCGGGCCGTGGTTTTGCCGTCGTCGCCCAGGAAGTGCGCGAGCTGGCCCAGCGTTGCGCCGGTGCGGCTCGCGAGATCAAGCAGCTTATTTCGGCCAGCGCGATACAGGTCGAAAGCGGTGTACAGCTGGTCGAGGAAACCGGCGAGGCTCTCTCAAAAATCATCGAGCATGTGACCGATGTCCGCAAACTGGTGGCGCAGATTTCCTCCGCTGCGGCAGAGCAGTCGACCGGCATCACGCAGGTCACCCAGGCGGTCAACGACGTGGAACTGATCACCCAGCAGAATGCCGCGATGGTCGAGGAAAACAACGCCGAAATCCGCGGCCTGCGCCATCGGGTGGAGGATCTGACCCGGAAGATCGGCCGCTTCAGAACCGGCGAAAGCGAGCGGTATTCCGAGCCGCAGCAGCCCGGCTATCGCAGCAACGCTGCCTGACAGGCCGACAAGCCCATAATCTCGCAAAGCCGCCTCGGAAACGATGGCGGCTTTTTGTTGCCGCCGCCACGGCCATTGTCCGGGTTGTTCCGAAAGTGCTGGAACGGCGGTACATCATCCGCTAGTTGTTGGCTGTGACAGGGGCGTCCGGCGAAAGCCGGGCTGAGAAGTACCCTTTGAACCTGAACCAGGTCATGCTGGCGGAGGGAGTCGTTCGGGTCTTCGTTCTTTCACGTCGCACCCCCACGTCCGCCTCCGTTTAAAAAGGAGGCGTAGATGGCAGACGATCCCATTCAATCCCTGAACCGACCCCGGTGCATTTCCGGCGAAATCGGAGGGGTAGTGGCATGACGATCGGCAACACTCTATCTATCGCGGGCTCCGATCCTTCCGGTGGCGCCGGCATACAGGCGGACCTCAAGGCGTTTTCCGCCCGCGGCACCTATGGCATGGCGGTGCTGACTGCATTGACGGCGCAGAATACTCAAGGCGTGACGGCCATCCATGCGCTGCCGCCGGACTTCGTCCGTGCCCAGATCGAAGCGATTTTCTCGGATATCAGGGTCGATGCGATAAAGATTGGCATGATCGCCAATGCGGAGATCGCTGACGCCGTGGCCGCGATGCTGCAGGGCCATGCGACGGGCATACCGATCGTGCTCGACCCCGTCATGGTCGCCAAGGGCGGGGCGCCGCTTCTTGCGCAGGATGCCAATCAGGCGATCATCAACCTCCTCGTGCCGCTTGCAGCGGTCATCACGCCGAACCTGCCGGAAGCGGCGGCCCTGCTTGGAGAGCCGGAGGCGAGGACGCGGGAGGAGATGGCCGGGCAGGCGAGGCGGTTATTGCTGCGCGGACCGTCTGCCGTGCTGATCAAGGGCGGGCATCTGGAGAGCGATGACAGTCCGGATGTGCTGGCCGAAGGTGGCGGAGTGACCTGGTTCGAGGGGCCGCGCATGAAGACGAAGAATACCCATGGCACCGGTTGCACGCTTTCAAGCGCCATCGCTGCCGAACTCGCCAAGGGACATCCAATGGCGCAGGCTGTGGGCGTGGCCAAGGCCTATCTCGCCAAGGCCATCTCTGCCGCCGGCAGGCTTTCCGTCGGCAGCGGCCATGGGCCGGTGCATCATTTCGTCGGTCTGTGGGAGGAGGGCGTCACCCGCCGGTGACGCTCATGTGCCGGGCGACGGCGGGCCGCTTGTGCGTCCGGTCGATGATGAAGTCATGCCCCTTCGGCTTGCGGGTGATCGCCTCGTCGATGGCGGTCGCCAACAATTCGTTGTCATCGGAGGCGCGCAATGCGGAACGCAGGTCCGCCGCATCGTTCTGGCCGAGGCACATGTAGAGCGTGCCGGTGCAGGTGAGGCGCACGCGATTGCAGCTTTCGCAGAAATTATGCGTCATCGGCGTGATGAAGCCGAGCCGACCGCCGGTTTCCGTCACTTCGACATAACGGGCCGGACCGCCGGTCTTGTAGGGAATATCGGCAAGCGCGAACCGTTCTTCGAGATCTGCACGCACCTGCGACAGGGGCAGATACTGGTGGGTGCGGTCTTCGTCGATCTCGCCCATCGGCATGGTTTCGATCAGCGTCAGGTCCATGCCGCGGCCATGCGCGAAGCGGATCATGTCGGGGATTTCCAGATCGTTGAAATCCTTCAGCGCCACCGCGTTCAGCTTGATCTTGATACCTGCCTTCTGTGCGGCATCGATACCATCCATGACCTGGCGGAAATTGCCCCAGCGGGTGATCGACTTGAACTTTGCCTCGTCCAGCGTGTCGAGCGAGACGTTGATGCGGCGAACGCCGTTATCGAAAAGCGCCTGCGCGTAACGGGTAAGCTGCGAGCCGTTGGTCGTCAGCGTCAGTTCGTCCAGCCGGCCGGCCTCTATATGCTTTCCGAGCGCCTCGACCAGGAACATGATATTCTTGCGCACCAGCGGTTCGCCGCCGGTAAGCCTGAGCTTGCGCACCCCCTTGGCGATGAAGGTGGAACAGAGCCGTTCCAGTTCCTCGAGCGTCAGGAGGTCCTTCTTCGGCAGAAAGGTCATGTTTTCCGCCATGCAATAGGTGCAGCGGAAATCGCAGCGGTCCGTTACCGACACACGCAGATAGGTCACCGCGCGGCCGAACGGGTCGATCATCGGTGCCTGGGTCGATGCTGGATCGCCGATCAAGGGCGTTGTAACGAAAGAATTCAAATCATCTTACTCCTGATCCGCCGGAATCTGGTGTTCATCGCGGACGGCGTCAAGCTTTAGACCTGCAAAGCGGGCGGCGCTTTGATCAAATCGACGCGACGGACAGGGTTGCAGCGAATTGATGAAATCCATAATCCTGAGCGGGTGAAATTGAAAGAGCGGATATGACCGAGGTTTTGAAAGACAGCTGGCCGACCGAACTGCGTGTGGCCGAAGACAAGCGGACGCTGACGGTGACATTCGACGACGGCGCGCATTTTGCGCTGCCCGCCGAGCGATTGCGCGTCCTGTCACCTTCAGCGGAGGTTCAGGGACATGGCCCGGGCCAGAAGGTAACTGTGCCGGGCAAACGCATGGTGGCGATCCGCAACGTGGTTGCCGCCGGAAATTATGCCGTGCGCATCGCTTTCGACGACGGTCACGACAGCGGGATCTTCACCTGGCGTTATCTGAGGGAACTGGGGACCGACGGCGACAGTCTTTTTCGACAATACGAAGAGGAACTGGCTGCTAAGGGCCTAAGCCGAGACGGTGTCTCGCGAGCGCACTAACGGAAACAAGAAGGGGACAAGCGGGTGGCGGCAGAATCGAATGCGGGTGAACTGGTCCAGGTCGTGGCGCTTCTCGGGGCCGGCGTCATCGCCGCTCCGCTGTTCAAGCGGATAGGGCTGGGCTCCGTTCTGGGGTATCTGGCGGCCGGTCTTGTGGTTGGTCCCTTCGGATTGAAACTGGTTTCCGACCCGCAGGCGATCCTCCACATCGCCGAGTTGGGCGTGGTGATGTTCCTCTTCATCATCGGGCTTGAAATGCAGCCGTCGCGCCTGTGGAATATGCGCCAGGACATTTTCGGCCTCGGTGCCTTGCAGGTCTGCGCCTGTATCGTGGCCCTGATGGCGATCGGCATGGGGTTCGGCCAATCGGCTCCCGTGGCTTTCGTTGCCGGAACCGGTTTCGTGCTGACCTCGACCGCGATCGTCATGCAGATGCTGCAGGAGCGTAATCATCTGCATACGCCGAAGGGCCAGCATATCGTCTCGATCCTGCTCTTCGAAGACCTCGCGATCGTGCCTCTTCTGGCGATCGTCGCGCTTCTGGCATCGCATGGCGAGGCCGTGTCTCTGACGGAGCGCCTGCAATCCGTTGGCATCGGTTTTGCGGCTCTGGTCGCTCTGGTCGTTGCGGGACGTTATCTGCTCAATCCGTTTTTCCGCCTGCTCGCCAATTCAGGCGCCCGCGAGGTGATGACGGCGGCGGCATTGCTGGTCGTGCTCGGTTCGGCCCTGCTGATGGATTTCGCCGGACTTTCGATGGCCATGGGCGCCTTTCTCGCCGGTGTGCTTCTGTCTGAATCCTCTTTCCGGCATCAGCTGGAAGCCGATATCGAACCCTTTCGCGGCATCCTGCTCGGCCTGTTTTTCCTCGGTGTCGGCATGGCGGTCGATCTCGCGGTGATCGCGGCCAACTGGCAGCATGTCATCCTCGCGGTCATCGCCTACATGATCGTCAAGGCACTTGTGATCTACGGCGTCGCACGGCTTCTCGGCGCGCCGCATCCCGAAGGCGTCGGCCGGGCGATCCTGATGGCGCAGGGCGGCGAGTTTGCCTTCGTGCTTTATGCCGCGGCGACCACCGCTGGGATTTTCGATGCCGAAACCAACGCCGTCCTGACGGCGACGATCGTGTTGTCGATGGTGGTCACGCCGCTCGTGGTGGCCGTCTATGTTCGGATCGCACCGAAACCGCAGGTCGATACAAGCGGGCTCGATGCGCCGGAGGATATTGCAGGCACGGTGCTGATGATCGGTTTCGGCCGTTTCGGCCAGATCGTCAGCCAGCCGGTTCTGGCGCGCGGCTACACCCTGTCGATCATCGACAAGGATGCCGAGTTCATTCGGGGCATCGGCGATTTTGGCTTCAAGGTCTTTTATGGTGACGGATCGCGACCCGAGATCCTGCATGCGGCGGGTGCGGCGACCGCCAAAGCCATCCTCATCTGCATTGACGACAAGGAATCCGCTATCAAGATCGCCGAGATCGTCAAGGAAGAATACCCGATGGTGCCGCTGCTTGCCCGCGCCTATGATCGCGGCCATGCGATCGACCTCTTGAAAGCCGGTGTCGATTACCAGATCCGCGAGACCTACGAATCTGCCCTGAATTTCGGTGGGGAGGTCCTGACCGTGCTCGGAGAGGAGCAGGAACTGGCCGCGCAGATCGTCGAGGAATTCCGTGAAACCGACCGCGAACGTTTTGCGCTCGAACAGATCGGCGGCATCTATGCCGGTCGCTCGCTGATCAAGGGCAATGCTCGCCCGGCCGACGTGATCGCCGCCAGAACCGCGCGGGAAAGAGAACAGCGCGCAGCCGAGCAGGCCGCCGCTCAGGAGGCTGCAACGTGAATGTTTCTGTGAGGGATGGAGACGGGCTCGTCACGTCGGTCGAGGCGTTGAAGGCGATTTATGGCGAGGCGGGCGAAGCCTCGATTGCCAAGGTGACGAAGGTGCTGACGCCGGAATATCGGCGGATGATCGAGATCGCTCCGTTCGTGGCGCTGGCGACGGTGGGACCGGAAGGCCTCGACTGTTCGCCGCGCGGCGATCTCGGCGGTGTCGTCAGGGTCGCGGATGACAGGACGCTTCTGCTGCCGGACTGGCGTGGCAACAACCGCATCGATTCTCTGATCAATATCGTGCGCGATCCGCGTGTCGCCCTGATGTTCCTGATCCCCGGATCGACCACCACCATGCGCATCAATGGCAAGGCGGTTGTTTCCGCCGAGCCGGTGCTTCTCCAGAGTTTCGAGATGGACGGCAGGCATCCGCGCACGGTCGCGGTCGTCACCATCGACGAGGTTTATTTCCAGTGTGCCCGTGCGTTGATAAGGTCCGAACTCTGGAATGCCGATCGCTTCGTCGATCCGAAGATGCTGCCGACGCCAGGTCAGTTGATGAAGGCGGCCAAGGCGGATTTCGATGCCCAGACCTATGACCGCGAATGGCCCGGGCGCGCGGCCAAAACCATGTGGTGATCTGAAACCACTTGGAAATGAAAAAGGCGGGCCAAAAGGCCCGCCGCTTATTTCTTGTAAATCAGCCAGTTCTTGCTGAGGTAATGGCTCTTCATGCTGTCTTCGAAGAAGACGGAGCGGTTGCGACCGCTGTTCTTGGCGTAATAAAGAGCCGTATCGGACTGGGCGTAAAGCTCGCCCGGATCGGCTGCCTGAGCCGCCATCGAATAACCGAGCGAGATCGTCACCGGTCCGTAATTCACGCCGGAGCGGGAGTTGCGGAAAGTCCGCGTTTCCAGAGCCCGGCGCACACGTTCGCAGATCACCATCACCTCGTCGGGCGTATTGCCCTCGATGATGATTGCGAACTCTTCGCCACCGGTGCGGGCGACGAACACATCCTTGCGGACATTGGCGCGCAGGACCGAGGCGACCGTCGCAAGAATCTTGTCGCCGACCGGATGGCCGAAACTGTCATTGATCTTCTTGAAGTTATCGATGTCGGCCAGCACCAGCGCGGTAAGCGGCAGTGCTGTCTGGTTGTCGAAGGAACTTGCAAGGCGTTCGTCGAAGGCGCGGCGGTTTGACAGCCGCGTCAGCGAATCCGTATTGGCGATGCGCTTGTACTCATCGAGTTCGCGGCGCACCTGATCCATTTCATTGGATCGCTGCACCATGTCGTCGACGGTCCTTTCTCCATGTGCCATCTTGTCGTCGGTTGCCTGATGCAAAAGACTGATGGCGCTACGGATGATGTCCGTAGAGAAGCTGTTCTTCGTGTTTATACGCGATGCCGTCTCGCTGAGCAGCTTTCCATAGCTCTCGAGCGAGTTCTGTTCCTGGCGCAAAAGCTTCAACAGGGCGTCGAGTTCTCCAAGCAAACGATCGTTTGCCTTTTCGATGACTGCCGCCTGAGGTGCGCCAAGATAGCGTTCTGAAATTGCATCCAGATCTTCCTGAGTGGCTCGGCTGCCGAGTGCAGCGAGTTCTCGGGTGAGATCCGGATTCGAGCCTATATAGGCCTCATAAAATAGCTGATAGTTGCGCGGAATGGGCGATACGCCCATGGACCGCACTGCATAGATGATCTGCCCCATCAGGTCACCCGAATGCGGCTTCGATGCAGATATCGTCGTCATAGACGACCCCCAGTTAGACCCCACTAGATTGGATTTGCCAAAATCTTATACTGAAAAATATTGGAAAAGAATTAATGATCTATTTCCGAAGAGTTTCTCCACAGTAACTGAGTGAAGTTTCGATGTTGCTGAAATATCTTTTTTGTCAATGTGATAAGTGGTCATGTATTTTACATGAAGATTTTTTACTTTAGATATCAATGTATTTCTATATAGAAATCTGAGGTATTCGAAGGCCGCATCCCGGTTTAGGTCCGGAATGCGGAATTCGCAGTTGTCAGTTTTTACTTCGGGCCGATCATGTTTTCCGGGCGGACATACTGATCGAATTCTTCATTCGTCAAGTAACCGCCGCCGACCGCCTCGTCGCGCAGGGTCGTGCCGTTCTTGTGCGCGGTCTTGGCGATCTTGGCGCAGATGTCGTAGCCGAGCTTCGAATTCAGCGCGGTAACGAGCATCAGGGAGTTCTCGACGCCTCGCTTGATGTTGTCCTCGCGGGCCTCGATGCCGACGACGCAATTGTCGGTGAAGGACACGGCTGCATCGCCCAGAAGCTGAACCGACTGGAGGAAGTTGTAGGCCATCATCGGGTTGTAGACGTTGAGCTCGAAATGGCCCTGGCTGCCCGCGAAGGTCAGTGCTGCATGGTTGCCGAAGATATGGGCGCAAACCTGGGTGAGGGCTTCCGACTGGGTCGGGTTGACCTTGCCCGGCATGATCGACGAACCCGGCTCGTTTTCCGGCAGCGACAGTTCACCGAGGCCGGCGCGGGGGCCGGAACCGAGGAAGCGGATGTCGTTGGCGATCTTGAACAGAGCTGCCGCGGCGGCATTGATGGCGCCATGGGCGAAGACCATCGAGTCGTGCGATGCAAGGGCCTCGAACTTGTTCGGCGCGGTGACGAAGGGCAGGCCGGTGATCTTCGAGATCTCGTCGGCGACCTTTTCGGCAAATCCGATCGGTGCATTGAGGCCGGTTCCGACAGCCGTGCCGCCCTGGGCGAGCTTGGAAAGGGCCGGCAGCGTCAGTTCGATATTGGCGATCGCCGAGGCGACCTGCGCGGCATAGCCGGAAAATTCCTGGCCGAGCGTCAGCGGCGTTGCATCCTGCGTATGGGTGCGGCCGATCTTGATAATGTGGCTGAAGGCCTTGACCTTCACTTCCAGCGCTTCGTGCAGATGCTTCAGCGACGGCAGGAGGTGACGGACGATCGTTTCGACGCAGGCGATGTGCATGGCCGTCGGATAGGTGTCGTTCGACGACTGGCTCATGTTGACGTGGTCGTTCGGATGAACCGGCTTCTTGGAGCCCATCTCGCCGCCGAGCATTTCGATTGCCCGGTTGGAGATCACTTCATTGGCATTCATGTTCGACTGGGTGCCGGAACCCGTCTGCCAGACGACGAGCGGAAAATGGTCGTCGAGCTTGCCGTCGATGACTTCCTGGGCTGCGTCGATGATCGCCTTGCCGAGGCCCTTGTCGAGGCCTGCGAGGTCCATATTGGCAACGGCGGCTGCCTGCTTGACGATGCCGAGTGCGCGAACCACCGCCAGCGGCTGCTTTTCCCAGCCGATCTTGAAGTTGCCGAGCGAACGCTGTGCCTGCGCGCCCCAATAACGGTCGCTAGCGACGTCGATCGGGCCAAAAGTATCGGTTTCGGTGCGGGTCGATGCCATGGTTGCTGCCTTTTCTCCCTGATGCTTTCACCGGCGGCGCATTCTCGAGATATGTCAAGGATAGCGTACCGTACCGGCGCGGCGCATTACTATACGATTGCCGGATGTCCGCAAGCGGCCCCTGCGGCTTTTTGCAGCGGCCATTGCGTGTCCTTCATGACACGGTAATGCAATTTATCTTGGCTCTCTACGGGTGTTTCCGTGTATTGGCGGCGGCTTGTCAGTAAAAAATTAACCAATAATTTCTTAACCTTTCTCCCGATCGGCGCATCACTCGTGTCCGCTTTTCGGAGGCAAGAAGTGAATGACCGTTTTCTTTCCATCCCTCACGCGATCGGATAGATGGCGTGATACTGAAGTAGAGCCCGCCAGAAAGACGCGGACGAAGGTCACGGGGACTAAATTGCAGCACACATATAAGAAGACGTCGATCGCGCTGACGCTGTTGTCGGGTATCGCCATCTTTGCCGGAGCGACAGCTCCCGCTCATGCTATCACTCTTATGGATATCATCCGCGGCGGGCCGGGCAAGCGCGACGCTGCTGCGCAGGCGAATGCGCGAGCGCAGGAAAACATGCCGAGCGAACGCGCTCTGGCCGATCCCGAGCCTCTGCCGAAGGTTTCCGGTCCCCGCTATTATACCTATAAGGCCGACAGCCAGCGGCTGGTGAAGGCATCTGCCTTTGCTGCCGGCGCGCTCCCGGGTCTCGCCGATGCCAAGGTTTCCGCACCTGCTGACATCGCCTCGGCTCTCGAAGCTTTTTATGGCAAGGCCAGCGAGCCGCTCTGGGTTTCTCAGGGCGATATCAATGATAGGGCGAGGGGCGTTCTTTCTCTCTTCGAGCGGGCCGGCGAATACGGCCTTGATCCCGCCGATTACATGCTGGTGCCGCCGGTCTTCACGACGGCAAGCGTCGAGCCGGTTGCTGTGCCGGCAGCCCCGGAAGATGCAAACGTCGATCAGCAAGCCGCGGCCGTTGCAGCAGGCGCCCCCTCTGCCGATCCCGCCGTCGCGCCGGTTGTTGATGCAGCCACGGCAGCGCCTACCCAACCAGCGCCTACCCAACCAGCGACTGCCGAACCTGCGCCGGTTGCCGCGACTGAGGCCGAATCTGAGCCCGCGCCTGTTGCCGCAGCCGAGCCCGCTCCGGTTGTCTCGGCCGAGCCTGCAGCCGAACCAGCAGCGGCGACGGCACCGGCCGAGCCTGAGATCACCGCTGCCCATCAGGCAGAACTGATGCAGTTCGAGCTTGCTCTTTCCGCCAAGGCTCTTCTGTTCGCTCAGGACATGGTTCGCGGTCGAATCGACCCCAATCGCATTTCCGGCTATCACGACTTCAAGCGCAAGGATGCCAATCTGGCGTCCGTCCTGCCATCCGCCGCCAATGAGGCTGATGCTGCCGCTTATCTGGCCGGTCTGGCTCCGCAGGGGCCGAATTTCCAGATGCTGAAGGCGGAGCTTGCGAAGCTCAAGGTCGAAGCTGCAAACGCCGGCGACGATATCGTCCTGCCTGAAAAAATGCTGCTGAAGCCCGGCAATGCCAGCACCGACCTGCCGCAGATCGTCGCCGTGATCGAAAAGAAGGGTTCCGAGGCGCTGAAGACCGAACATGCGGCAACGCTTAGCGCCTATCAGAAAACGCCGGAATATACGCCGGAGCTCGTCGAGCTGGTAAAGTCGTTCCAGGGCGAGGTCGGTCTGAAAGCCGACGGCGTCATCGGCGCCGCGACCCTGCGCAAGATGGCCGGCCATTCGCCGCAGGCCAAGATCGACAAGGTCGTCGTCGCCATGGAACAGGCCCGCTGGCTGCCGGACGATCTGGGAAGCCGTTATGTCTTCATCAATCAGCCGGCTTACCGCGTCTATTATCATGACCATGGCGCGGAGCAGTTCTCCATGCGCGTCGTCATCGGCTCGAAGGCACATCAGACCTTCTTCTTCCAGGACATGATCCAGACGGTCGAGTTCAATCCCTATTGGGGCGTGCCGCAGTCGATCATCGTCAACGAGATGCTGCCGAAGCTGCGCCAGGATCCGAGCTATCTCGATCGGACGGGGTATGAAGTGGCTGTCAACGGCCGGGTCATGCCGTCGAGCAGCGTCAACTGGTTCGGTTCGACCAGCAGCATCTCGGTGCGCCAGCCGCCGTCCAGCGACAATGCTCTCGGTGACCTGAAGATCCTTTTCCCGAACGCGCATGCGATCTACATGCATGACACGCCGTCGAAAGGCTTTTTCCAGCGTGACATGCGGGCGCTCAGCCACGGCTGCGTCCGTCTGGCCGAGCCGCGCAAAATGGCGGCCGCCGTGCTCGGCATGACCGAACAGCAGGTCGATGCCGAAATCGCAGCCGGCAGGAACGTTGCCGAAAAGGTGAATGCGAAGATCCCGGTCTATATCGCCTACTTCACCGCATGGCCGAACAAGGATGGCGCAGTCGAATATTTCGACGACGTCTATGATCGCGATGTCGCGGTTGAAAAGGCGTTCGATGCCACGACCAAGGTGCGCGCGGTGCGCAGCTGATCGGAAATAATCTGATTTGATAAAAAAAGAGGCGGCCGGTTGGTCGCCTCTTTTTGTTGAGTTAGGACGCGACTTTGCTGGTCGCCAGCAGGTCGTTCACCAGCTCGACCGTAAGTGCATCAAAATGGCTGATTACCGTGCTCGGCGAGAGGCTCGTGATCGGAACGTCGGAATAGCCGAAATCGACGCCGATCGAAGGCACGCCTGCATTCTTGGCGGCGAGAATGTCGTTGATGCTGTCTCCGACCATGACGGCATGATCCCGTGTTGCTTTTGCCTTTTCGATCGTGCCGAAGATATGGGCGGCATCGGGCTTGCGGACGGGGAACGTGTCGCCGCCGGTAATCGCCGCGAAATGGTTGGACAGCCCTAGCGCCTCGATCAGCGGCAGCGCCAGCGCCTCGCTCTTGTTGGTGCAGATGGCAAGTGTCATGCCGGCCGCCGCAAGGCGTTCCAGGCATTCGACGGCGCCCGGAAACGGCTGGCTCTTGCCAGGCATGTTCTGGCGATAATGTTCGACGAAAATGCCGAAAAGGGCGTCCGTCTCTGCTTCTTCGAGCTTCACCTTGCGCAGTTCGAAGGCGCGCTTGATCATCACCCGCGCGCCCTGGCCGACGAGATGGGTCAGGTCGTCAAATGTCACGGGAGCAAGATCGGCCGATGCGATCGTATGGTTGAGACTGTCGATCAGATCGGGTGCAGTATCGATCAGCGTGCCGTCGAGATCGAATATGACGAGGGGAGAACTCACGGGGGATTACCTCACTGGTGCTTGAAATGGCTTGTCCGGTTAAGCATGCCGGGGCGGTATTTGAAAGGCCACCGGCGTCGCATCTTGGCAGTGAGAAACGACGGCGGGGGTCTTTCGCTCGCTCAATCGGGCGTGTAAACAGCGTCTCGACTTAAACAGTGGGGAGCGACAGGCGCATGGACGCCCGGGAAATGAAGGTCAAAGCGGCCGCCGCAGCACTAGAGCATGTCCAGGACGGGATGAGGCTCGGCATCGGCACCGGCTCGACGGCGGAAGAATTCGTTCGCCTGCTCGCCGAAAAGGTGCATGCAGGTCTGCGTGTTCAGGGCGTGCCGACTTCCGAACGCACGGCGCGGCTCTGCCTGGAGCTCGGCATTTCGCTGAAATCCCTCGACGAACTTCCGGAACTCGATCTGACGATCGACGGAGCCGACGAACTGGACGGCAATCTGACCCTGGTAAAGGGTGGCGGTGGCGCGCTGTTGCGCGAAAAAATCGTTGCCGCGGCTTCCGAACGGGTGATCGTCATTGCCGACGAGAGCAAAGTGGTCGAGACGCTCGGCGCCTTCCCGCTGCCGATCGAGATCAATCCTTTCGGACAGATGGCGACACGCATCGCCATCGAAAAGGCGGCAGCGAGACTGGGCCTCGGCGGCTCGCTTTCGATGCGCAAAAGCGGCGATGAACTCTTCGCCACAGACGGCGGTCACTACATCGTAGACGCATCTTTTGGCCGCATTCCTGATGCAGAGGCACTGTCTGCCGAATTGCATTCTATACCAGGCGTCGTAGAACACGGACTTTTCATTCATATGGCGTCCCTTGCGATCATCGCCGGCCCGGCGGGAGCGCGGACGCTTCAGGCCAAATAAAAGTAGGAGCATTCACTCATGATCAAATCCGCGGTTTTCGGCCGTGCCGTCGTGCTAGCCGTTCTTCTGTCCGGTTCCGTGGCTGTTCAGGCGCGCGCCCAGGAGATTCCGGAGGCTCATCTGGCGGCCGCTCGCGAAGCGATCAAGGCGCTCAACGTTACCGATCGTTACGACAACATCCTGCCGGCAATCGCCGAGAACCTGAAGGCGCAGTACATTCAGTCGTCGCCGAACTTCCAGGATCAGATTTCCGCCATCGTCAACGAGCAGGCCCTGGCGCTCGCTCCCCGTCGTGCGGATCTCGAAAAGGAAGCTGCGACCATCTACGCCAAGAGCTTCTCGGCTGAAGAGCTGAAGGCAATCGCAACCTTCTTCAACACCGAAGCCGGCAAGAAGCTGATGACCAGCACGCCGCTCGTCGCCCGCGAACTGGGCCGTGCAGCCGAAATCTGGAGCAACGGCATTTCGCGTGACCTGACGGCGCAGAGCACGGCCAAGCTGCGTGGCGTAATCGACGCCAACCCGGTGCAGATGCCGACCGCAGACGCTGCCCCGGCAGCGGCCGCTCCGGCCCCCGCACAGGCCCCGGCACCGGCGCTGAACCTGCCCAAGCCGTAATCGGCTGAGGAAAGCAGAACGTTTATCGAAAGCCCGGAGCGATCCGGGCTTTTTCTTGTTCCGGAACATGCCTATATGCGGCATCCATCCCGTATGCCGAAGGAGATTAGAATGGCCGCCTATGACTACGATCTGTTTGTAATTGGCGGAGGCTCCGGCGGCGTCAGGGCAGGGCGGGTGGCCGCAAGTCTCGGCAAAAAGGTCGGAATTGCCGAAGAATATCGCTTTGGCGGCACCTGCGTCATCCGTGGCTGCGTGCCGAAGAAACTCTTCGTTTATGCCTCGCAATTTCATGAGCATTTCGAAGATGCCGCCGGTTTCGGTTGGGAAGTCGGAGCAAGCACGTTCGACTGGGCAAAGCTGATCGAAGCCAAGGACAGGGAAATTGCCCGGCTCGAAGGGCTTTACCGTCGCGGCCTGGAAAACAACAAGGCCGAGATCTTCGACAGCCGCGCAGAACTGGTGGATGCCCACACGGTGCGCCTCATCAAGACCGGTGAGACGGTGACCGCCGAGCGGATCGTCATCGCCACGGGTGGCGTTGCAAACCCGCATTCGGCGCTTCCCGGCCACGAGCTTTGCATCACCTCCAACGAGGCTTTCCATCTGGAAACCCTGCCGAAGTCGATCCTGATCGCCGGCGGCGGTTACATCGCGGTCGAATTCGCCAACATTTTCCACGGTCTCGGCGTCGACACGACCCTGATCTATCGCGGCAAGGAAATCCTCTCCCGCTTCGACCATGACATGCGCCAAGGGCTGCACAAGGCGATGGTGGAAAAGGGCATCAAGATCATTCTCACCGACGTGATCGAGGACGTCGCCAAGGCGCCGGACGGCGGGTTGACGGCACGCACCAAATGCGGCGAGACGCTTTCGGTCGAGACAGTCATGCTGGCGCTCGGCCGCGATCCCTATACCAAGGGTCTCGGGCTTGAGGCAGCGGGTGTAAAGACCGACGAACGCGGCGCAATCATCGTCGACGAATATTCCCGCACCAATGTCGAAAACATCTATGCGCTCGGCGACGTCACCGATCGGGTACAGCTGACGCCGGTGGCGATCCACGAAGCCATGTGCTTCATCGAGACGGTCTATCGCAACAATCCGACCTCGCCGGATTACGACCTGATCCCGACGGCAGTCTTCTCGCAGCCGGAAATCGGCACGGTCGGACTTTCCGAAGAGGAAGCCGCCAAGCGCTACGAAGAGCTCGAAGTCTATCGCGCCGAATTCCGTCCGATGAAGGCGACGCTGTCGGGTCGCTCGGAGCGGATGATCATGAAGCTGATCGTCGATGCGGCGAGCCGCAAGGTCGTCGGCGCCCATATCCTCGGCCACGAGGCCGGCGAGATGGCCCAGCTTCTCGGCATTTGCCTGAAAGCCAGCGCGACCAAGGACGATTTCGACCGAACGATGGCACTGCATCCATCTGCGGCGGAAGAGTTGGTGACGATGTACAATCCGAGCTACCGGGTGAAGAACGGCGAGCGCGTCTGACATATTTCCGGCCGACGCTGAAACGTCGGCCGGATTTTTCGCCTGATTAGTGTGTCAGGCGAATTCCTGCCGACCCACCCGTTGCCTGGATAAACAGCCTGACCATCGCCGCCTCCATGTTGTCGTCGGGTTTTACTTCGAAAAACAGATCGTCGGAGGCGCATTCCTCAAGTTTGCTCGCGATCCTGTTGGCGAACACGTGTCTGATTTTGCCATCCCACGTGCCGTCTCCGTCAAGCGGGACATAGGTTGTGTAAAGGATCGCGATCTTGATGTTTCGGTCCTTCAGATCCTTGCAGAAACTCGTATCGATCGGCTCGATGCAGCGGCCGCTATCGCCTTCCCAGCTGCCGTCGCAGAGCTTGTCTTCCGGTTTGTGGTTCGCCACGCCATCGGTGACGAAATAGACGATCTTTTCCGGATCGGCAGCAGACGTGCCGCGGCCTCCGTTGCCGCTGATCTCCCGGCCGATCATCCGCAGTGACGTATCGAAACTGGTAAGGGCGTTGTGGTTGTACCAATCGTGGTTGGTCGTCATCAGGGTGACGTCCTCGGTGGCGTTGCCAACGCTATTCATGTCCAGGCTAAGCGATGCGATTTTCTCGATCCGGTGGCCGTTCTGCAGGGCATATTTTCCGAAGGAATAGGTCGCAACCCGGTATTGTTCATTGGTGCTGGCGATGGATTTGATCTTGTCGATAAGCGCCTTAGCTGCCTTCGCGACCACATCGATACGGAGAATGACGTTGCCTGCTTTGGCAATCACGTAGGTCCGGTCATTGGAATCGTTGAATTTGCCGTTTCTGTCGTAACGTCCCACATGGCAGGCGAAGGCGCAGGATCGTCCGCCATTGGCGCCGGTCAGATCCTTCATCCTTTTTATTTCGGACGTCGTGGCGGCAATGCCCATCGATGGTGAGTTGTCCAGCAGCATATAGAAGTCGGTATAGCTTTTTCCGAAACTTCCGGATGTGGCCCTGGCCGAACCGGAAACGCTGACCTTCTTATGGCCGAACATGTTCATGAAAGTGGTCGGCATATGGGCCGTGAAGGATACGTCCGACGTGATCGTGCCGCTTTTACGTTCGACTTCTACCGTGACCTCGATCGGCATGTCGGCGAAAACATCGGCATGACTGACGCTGCGCTGGCCGAGGAAGAGTTTGCGGCCCTCATCCTGCCCGATGGTGATTTTGCCATCCTGCCGCATTTGTTGAAAGGCCTTGAAGCCATCCGAACCCTCACTGATGGCGCCGAGCGCCGCGGCATCGGCAGCCCCCATCAGTTCGTGGCGCATGTTGAGCGCTCGTCCGTAGTCGATTGCCATTCCGGCCGCTCCGATCATCGGAACCAGCGACAATGCAGTCAATATGCCAAAGTTGCCGGACACGTCCGACATGAAATGTCTTAGAAATCGCATATGCTGCCCCCAGCCATCGATTAAATGTTTTCAGGTGGGCAGCTACCACACGCGATCTGTGGCAAGTTTTAATCAAATTTGACAATCGTCATGTTTGGTTAAGGGGCGTCGTTCAATGGACCATTCCGTTAACGAAGCGTTCAGTACCGGGACGACCCAAACCGGCTAGGCAAAGGCGGTGTCAGCGTCTATAAGCCGCCTCTATTGTGAAGAAGAATGGTCGGACCCGGTGGTCCGGCCCCACAGGTGAGACAAATGGCACAGAATTGGACCCCGAACAGCTGGCGCAACAAGCCGATCCAGCAGGTTCCGGCATATCCCGATGCGGCCGCTCTGGCGGCGACAGAAGCCCAGCTGGCGAAGTTTCCCCCGCTGGTATTTGCCGGTGAGGCCCGTCGCCTCAAGGCGCAGCTTGCCCAGGTTGCGGAAGGCGATGCCTTCCTGCTGCAGGGTGGCGATTGTGCCGAGAGCTTCTACGAGCACGGCGCGGACAATATCCGCGACTTCTTCCGTTCGTTCCTGCAGATGGCCGTTGTCCTGACCTATGGCGCCCAGCTGCCGGTCGTGAAGGTCGGTCGTATCGCCGGCCAGTTCGCCAAGCCGCGTTCCTCGAATTTCGAGAAGCAGGGCGATATCGAGCTGCCGTCCTACCGCGGTGACATCATCAACGGCATCGACTTCACCCCGGAAAGCCGCATTCCGGCGCCGGAACGCCAGCTGGATGCCTACCGTCAGTCGGCCGCAACGCTGAACCTTCTGCGCGCGTTCGCCATGGGCGGTTACGCCAATCTGGAAAACGTCCACAAGTGGATGCTCGGTTTCGTCAAGGATTCACCGCAGGGTGAGCGCTACAAGAAGCTCGCGGATCGCATCAGCGAAACGATGGACTTCATGCGTGCGATCGGGATCACGGCCGACAATCAGCCGAGCCTGCGCGAGACGGATTTCTTCACCAGCCACGAAGCGTTGCTTCTCGGTTATGAGGAAGCCTTCACCCGCGTCGATTCGACCTCCGGCGACTGGTATGCGACCTCCGGCCACATGCTGTGGATCGGCGACCGTACCCGCCAGCTCGACCATGCGCATGTGGAATATTTCCGCGGCATCAAGAACCCGATCGGTCTGAAATGCGGCCCGTCGCTGCAGCCCGACAATCTGATCGAGCTGATCGATGCGCTGAACCCGACCAACGAGGCAGGCCGCCTGACGCTGATCTGCCGTTTCGGTCACGACAAGGTCGCCGACCATCTGCCCAAGCTGATCCGCGCCGTCGAGCGCGAGGGCAAGAAGGTCGTCTGGTCCTGTGATCCGATGCATGGCAACACGATCACCCTCAACAACTACAAGACCCGCCCGTTCGACCGGATCCTGTCGGAGGTGGAAAGCTTCTTCCAGATCCACCGCGCCGAAGGCACGCATCCGGGCGGCATCCATGTCGAGATGACCGGCAAGGACGTCACCGAATGCACCGGTGGTGCCCGTGCCGTGACGGGTGCCGATCTGCAGGATCGCTACCACACCCATTGCGATCCACGCCTCAACGCGGATCAGGCATTGGAACTGGCCTTCCTTCTGGCCGAGCGGATGAAGTCCGGCCGCGATGAAAAGCGGATGGTCGTCAACGGCTAAGCCATATCAGGCTACACATGTCTGGAATCAAACAGGGCCGGCAATCGCCGGCCCTGTTCTTTTCTCGCCCGGGTGCTGAACGAATTGCCGGGCGAGTACCAAGAGCAATTCCAGCAAAAGTTGGAAGCGGTTTTGCGTCCGGAATTGCGTCAGAACAAAAAGAGGCAGAGCGATTTCGCGTTTCCCGGAAACGCAAATACGCGAACCTACTGGACGAGAACGGGATTGCGGCAAGACGCGCCGCCGACCCGCACGTCGACCTCTCCAATCTTGACGCCGATCGTCGACAACACGCTGTAGAGCACCTGGTCGAGCGGCGTGGTCAGCAGCCTCAGCGTGTCGGCAAGTCCGCCGAGCAGCGCGGACGGTACCTCGACCCGAAGCCCGAGAAGTTCGACTTCCAGCTGAAGGTTCTTCAGCAGCGAATCCACCAGCGTCGAGACGGTGTTTCTCGTCGAGGCCTGTTTCACCTTCTGGCTCGATATGTCCGAGGGCGAGAAGGAAAGCTGCGTCGTGTTGACATTGGTGGCGTTGGCATAGGCAAGTGCCGTCAGGTTCAGTGCAGGGGTGGCCACCATCTTGGTCTTGGTTACGCGCGGATCCTTGCCGAAATTGGCGAATGCCGCCTTGTCGACATCACCGAGCGACAATTCCAGAACACCCGGCACGGCCTCCACATTCACCGTCGCTCCGGTCGAGCCTGTGGGGCAGCTGATCGACGCCATACGGCCTTCTGCATGCGCAACCTCGAGATAGAGCGGCACCTTGACCCTGATGCCGAGCAGGCCGGTTATGCCGTCGACGGTCGCCGTCAGTGCGACGCGGGTCTGCGCCGTCCGCACGATCGCGCCGGTCCGGCCGATCCCCATCGCCTTCGATCCGACCGGCGGTTCGCCGATGGCGACCGACAGCGTCAGTCCGCCGAGACCGGGTATGGTCGCGCCGAGATCGACGTCGATCTGGTTGGTGCCGCCATTGGCGGCATTCGCCGAGGCGCTGATCAGGTTGAATATGTCCGTCTGGACCATCAGTCCGTCGCTCTTGCCGATCAGCCGCGGCCCGAGTGGACCGATATCCATGATATCCTTCAGCTTGACCGTGAGCTTGGTATTGCCGAGCGTCTTTTCAAGCGACTTGATGATGGCGGATACTGCCGGCGTAACGCCGGTGGTCTGGCCGATCGCGTTCAGCAGCGTGCCGTAGTTGATGTCGGTATTCAGCAGGTCGGTATAGGTGCCGGCCGTCAGATTCAGCTTGATCGCCAGCTGGTCGAAAACTTTCAGCAAGTCGACATTGGCGTTGACCAGCGACTGATAGTCCATCACCGACAGCGACACGGTGGTGCCGAGCAGGTTTCCGAGCAGCGCATTGACCACGCCGCCATTGAGGCTGGCGAGCCGAGAGCCGACGGAAAACGACGCCATCTTGTCGATCGCGGCCGTGCCGCTGGCGCTCAGCATCGGCGCCTTTGTCAATGAACCAGCAAAAAACAGGCCGCCCTTCTGGTAGACATTCACCTTGACGGCGTCATAGGGCGCGACGCCCGACTGGAAACGGGTGCCAACGGCAACCGAAGAGTCTGCCTGGTAGTGCCCGCGGATCACTTCCGCATAAGCCTCGAACTTATCGAATACCGTATCGAGGCTGAAGGCAACCGGTGCGTCCTTGCTCAGAAGCTGACCGTTTTTCAAGACGGCGATATTCTTGTTGTTGAGGTTCATATAGTCCGCGACACCGGTCTCGGGACTGCTCGGGTTTGCAGCCGCAGAGATCGCCGCCAGATCCGCCGTGGTCTGCAATTCGCGCTGCTGCAGCGTCAGGTATCCGTAGTCGACGCCGAGCGCCAGCGCACTGATCATGATCGGTAGGGAAAGTGCCGCCGTGATGGCGACATTGCCGCGACGATCGCGGAGCCACCGTTTCATTTCTTGCATCAGATGCCTCCGACGCGCACCGTGGCAAACCGCTTGATCTGGCTGCTCGGCATGGCATAGGTGAAAAGGTTGAAGATCGGCAGCCCGCTTGCGTCGTAAGTGAGCGCCACGGTGAACTGGTTGGGATTGTTCGGATCGGCCTGGGCCGTCATCGTCAGTTTGGACTTGTCGAGGAGCGCGCTGTCCATCGTCGAGCGCGAAACGAAATCGGCGACGAGGCTCTTGCGCTCGGTATCGCTCATGCCGGCCACCGCTGTGCGCGCAGCGTCCGCTGCCAGTTGCTGCACGGAATGCGCGGCAGACAGATAGATGCCGTAGGCGATCATGCTGAGCAGAGCGAGAAAGAAGAGGGGTGAGACGATGGCGAATTCGACCGCCGCCGCACCCGAATTGTTGGTGATGAATCGCCGGATACGCATCCGTCTCCTCCAGGCTTTTTTTGCCCATTATCCGCATCATCAATTAAGGCATCGCTAAAATAGAATTGACGAATATAGAGAAGTGGATTTCGCCGTATCGGCGAGGTATCGAACAGCGGCAACTGTCGTTGAAAATTCACGAGCCAAAACCGTTGCGGCAATTGCATCCTGGCATTAAATCTCGATCATGACCCAGAATGATCCCAAGACCTTGCGCATCGCGGTTGCCCAGCTCAATCCAACGGTCGGCGATGTCGCCGGCAATCTTGCTCTAGCTCGCGAGGCGCGCCGGGACGCCGCCCGTGAGGGGGCGGATCTGTTGATGCTGACCGAGCTTTTCATTTCCGGTTATCCGCCGGAAGATCTCGTGCTCAAGCCGTCATTCCTGAAAGCTTGCCTCAAGGCGGTCGAGGCTTTGGCATCAGACACCGCAGATGGCGGTCCGGGCGTCCTGATCGGTTTCCCGCGTCAGGGCGAGGCCGGCCGACATAATTCCGTAGCTTTGCTCGACGCCGGCAAGATCATCGCGATCCGCGACAAGATCGACCTGCCGAACTATGGCGAATTCGACGAAAAGCGCGTCTTCACCGAAGGCTCGATTTCCGGCCCCTACAATTTCAGGGGCATTCGCATCGGTGTGCCGATCTGCGAGGAAATCTGGAACGATATGGGCGTCTGCGAAACGCTGGCCGAGAGTGGAGCGGAAATCCTCCTCGTGCCGAACGGTTCGCCCTATTATCGCGGCAAGCTCGATATCCGCCATCAGGTGGCGCTCAGGCAGGTGATCGAAAGCGGTCTGCCGCTTGTCTTCGCAAACCAGCTCGGCGGTCAGGACGAACTTGTCTTCGACGGCGCAAGCTTCGCCTTCAACGCTGACAAATCGCTTGCCTTCCAGCTCAGCCAGTTCGAACCCGCTATTGCCGTCACCGACTGGAGACGGGAAGAAAACGGCTGGCGCTGCCAGCCCGGCCCGATGGTGCGTATTCCCGAGAAGGAAGAGGCCGATTACCAGGCCTGCGTGCTCGGCTTTCGCGATTATGTCAACAAGAACGGCTTCAAGTCTGTGGTGCTGGGTCTCTCCGGCGGCATCGATTCGGCCGTCTGCGCCGCGATCGCGGTGGATGCGCTGGGTGAGGAGAGGGTACGCACCATCATGCTGCCCTATCGTTACACGTCGGAAGATTCGTTCAAGGACGCCGCCGATTGCGCCAGGGCGCTCGGCTGCCGCTACGATATCGTGCCGATTTCCGAACCCGTCGAAGGTTTTCTCGCATCGCTTTCCGACATGTTCGAGGGAACCGACGAGGGCATTACCGAGGAAAATCTGCAGAGCCGGACGCGCGGCACGATCCTGATGGCGATTTCCAACAAGTTCGGATCGATGGTGGTGACGACCGGCAACAAGTCGGAAATGTCGGTTGGTTATGCGACGCTTTACGGCGACATGAACGGCGGATTCAATCCGATCAAGGACCTCTACAAGATGCAGGTCTATGCGCTTGCCGAATGGCGCAATGACAATGTGCCGGCAGGCGCACTCGGACCCTCCGGCGAGGTCATCCCGAAAAACATCATTTCCAAGGCGCCTTCGGCCGAACTCAGGCCGGACCAGACCGACCAGGATTCGCTGCCGCCCTATCCGGTGCTCGACGATATCTTGGAATGCCTCGTCGAGATGGAGATGGGGACGGAGGATATCGTTGCCCGTGGTCACGACGTGGCGACCGTCCATCGGATCGAACATCTTCTCTATCTCGCCGAATACAAGCGGCGGCAGTCGGCCCCGGGTGTGAAGATCACCAAGAAGAATTTCGGCCGCGACCGCCGTTATCCGATCACCAACCGGTTTAGGGATCGATAGCCGTGGCGGAGGAGTACGTCGCCAATGGCGCTCCGGTGGGGCTGGAGGCCGGATTTACCGACGAGGAGCGCAGCTTTGTCACCATGCAGGCGGCGCAGCCGGAGCCCGGTTCTGCGCTCATGCGATTAGTGAGTTACAGCGCCTTCTTCCTCCCCGGAATTCTCATCGGGATCTATGCGCTTGCGGTTCAGAGCTTTCAGGCGATGGCGATTGCTTTCCTGATTGTCGTCACCAATCTTTTCTGGAGCTTGGGCGGCGTCTTCCGCGAGCAGCGGTCGCTCCTCCTTGCCTATAGCGTCTTTCAGAAGCTGCATATGGCGCTGACTGCACGACGGTAACGTTTAAAGCATCGAGAGGCCGCAACATGCGCAGCTCCGTCGAAATCTACAATATCCGCACCCGGAAAAGCCGGATCGTCTGGCAGACGGAAGATTTGTTCGAGGCGCCGAACTGGTCTCCCAATGGTGACTATCTGATGCTCAACGCTGACGGCCTCATCTATCGCCTGTCTCCGGCCGGTGATTCCGGCCCGGAGCAGATCGATACCGGTTTTGCGACGCGCTGCAACAATGACCACGGCATCTCGCCGGACGGCACGCTGATTGCGGTCTCCGACAAGGTCGAATTCGGCAAATCGGCGATTTACGTTCTGCCGGCTGCGGGAGGCAGCCCGAAGCTGGTCACCGAAAATCTGCCATCCTATTGGCATGGCTGGTCGCCGGACGGAGCGACCTTCACCTATTGCGGTATCCGCGATCAGGTCTTCGACATTTACACGATCGGCATCGACGGCGAAAACGAAACGCGCCTGACCTTCGGAGAGGGTCGCAATGACGGGCCGGATTATTCGCCGGATGGCACGTGGATCTATTTCAATTCCAGCCGCACGGGGCTGATGCAGATCTGGCGTGTCCCTTCGCAAGGCGGTGAGGCAGAGCGTATCACCACGAGCGACTATGGCGACTGGTTCCCGCACCCGTCACCGAAGGGTGACAAGGTGGTCTTCGTATCCTATGACGCCGACGTTTTCGATCATCCGCGCGATCAGCATGTTCGCGTGCGGTTGATGGATCCGGATGGCGGCAATGTCGAAACCCTGTTCGAGCTCTTCGGCGGGCAGGGCACGATGAATTCTCCCAACTGGTCACCGGATGGTGATGAATTCGCTTACATCCGGTATTTCCCTGCGGCGTGAACGGCCTTGCGCCGACCCTGTTCAACCAGCATAACCAGATCCGTCAGGTGCCCATCCTCGATGGGAGAATCGGGAAGCCGGTGAAATTCCGGCACGTGCCCAACGCTGTGAGGCGGACGGTCGTCGTATTGGAGCAATTTCAGCAAAAGTGGAAACCGGTTTTGCGTCCGGAATTGCGCCGAAACAAAAAGACAGAGCAATTTCGCGCTTCGAAGAAAAGCGGAAATGCTCTGGATGCCACTGGATAAATCATCCGGGAAGGCGATGACGAGCGGATGATGCCAAGTCAGAAGACCGGCCTGACGAGATGGACCGATCCGCGTGGACGGCGGGCAGGTTGCGCAGATTGCGTGTGCCGTGATGGCCGCGGCAATCCGCATGCATTGTTGGGGAAAGACGATGCGACCTGATGATTTGAAGAATGGCCTCGTGGCCGCTGAAGCCTTTTCCGATGACGAGCGCGCCGCCGTCTATCGCGCCATTGAAACGCGACGCGATGTGCGCGACCAGTTCCTCGCCGACCCGATACCGGATGACGTGTTGCGGCGACTGCTGGATGCCGCCCATGCCGCGCCGTCGGTGGGCTTCATGCAGCCGTGGAATTTCATCCTGATCCGTGACGAAAACGTCCGGCAATCCGCCTGGGAGGCCTTCTCCCGTGCCAATGCCGAGGCCGAGGCGATGTTTCCGGAGGAAAAGCGCAACACCTATCGAAACCTCAAGCTGGAAGGGATCAGGAAGGCACCGCTGTCGATCTGCATCACCTGCGATCCCGATCGTGCAGGGCCTGTCGTCCTGGGGCGAACCCATAACAGCCGTATGGACAGCTATTCGACCGTCTGCGCCATCCAGAACCTCTGGCTGGCGGCACGCGCGGAAGGGATCGGTGTCGGCTGGGTCAGCATCTTTCATGACGAGGACATCCGCACGCTTCTTGGCATACCCGAACGCGTCGAGATCGTCGCCTGGCTCTGCCTCGGATACGTCGATGCGCTCTACGGAGAACCGGAGCTGGCGGTCAAGGGCTGGCGTCAGCGCCTCGCGCTTGAGGAACTCGTCTTTCGAGATGGCTGGGGCCGCAAATAGTCAGTCACTGCTGCAATTGCTGCGGGCCGCTGGATTTCGGGTTGGC
This sequence comes from Hyphomicrobiales bacterium, assembly GCA_900469445.1. Lineage (GTDB taxonomy): Bacteria > Pseudomonadota > Alphaproteobacteria > Rhizobiales > Rhizobiaceae > Neorhizobium. The sequence continues at coordinate 151,425 of UBXM01000004.1, read as the reverse complement.
GAGATCGATGTCCTGTTCCGGGAAGAATTGCGGTCCGACGGAGCGAACCTTTTTCTCCGGATCATAAGGCCGGTCGGGCGGAAACTGGACCGGCTCTTCCTTCGGGAGTGCCGGCGAGGCGCTGCCGAGATGCGTGATGCTGGAATTCGGATCGGCCCCAATCGGGCCGCCCGCCGTTGGCTCGTCCGGTCTCGGCAGGGCCAGGCCCCGGATGCGCAGTCGTTCCCTCTCATCCAGTTCCGTCTGGGTGTCGAGATCGGTCGGCGTACAATTATTGGCGCGGATTGCCGACAGGATCGCTACCCGTTCCTCGGATGGCTGCAGCAGCGAGCGGGTATTGTTGCGCTGTTCGGTCAGCCCTGCGCGCTCGTCCTCAAGCCGCTGTAGCGTGCCCTGCATGTAGCTGCATTCGTCATCGCCGGCGTCATAGGCATCCGGCGCGCCCAGCGTCACGATGCTGCCGCTGCCACAACCCTGCTGACGCATGTCGATCCGCAACTGCCGGATATCCGCATTGAGCGCGCTCAGGTCCTGCGCGTAGCGGCGGACATTGCTGCTTGTGCCGATGATCTGCGGGGTGCTGTTGAGACGTTTATAGAGGTTGGCGCAGATTTCCACATCACGCGAAAAAGCCGCCTGAGGAACAAGCAGCGAGGCAAACACCAGTGATGTCAGCATCCGCGTTCTGGAAAGTTTCATGCCCCACCTGTCGCATGAGCTATGCAGATGAGCAACCCGGCATGGCGAGCATGCGGGAAGCTTATCTCCAGGCTTCCCGCCACCCATTACTTGACCTGCGAGACCGGCTCCGGCTGCGATGCCTCGACCACCGCGAGTGCTGCCATGTTGACGACGCCGCGCGATGTGACTGACGGCGACAAGATATGCGCCGGCTTGCCGGTTCCGAGCAGGATCGGGCCGACATGCAATGCGTCCATCATCATCCGCACGAGGCCGAGCGAGATATTGGCCGCATCGAGGTTCGGGAAGACCAGCAGATTGGCTTCGCCGGTCAGCGAACTGTTCGGCATGGCGCGCTTGCGCAATGCTTCGTTGAGTGCCGAACCACCCTGCATCTCGCCGTCGACTTCGAGTTCCGGTGCCTCTTCGCGAATGATTTCGAGTGCGGCACGCATCTTGCGGGCGCTTTCCGAATCGCGGGAGCCGAAATTGGAATGGCAGATCAGCGCAGCCTTCGGCACGATGCCGAAGCGACGCACTTCCTGAGCCGCAAGCACAGTGATTTCTGCAATCTCTTCGGCGGTCGGATTGTAGTTGACGAACGTATCGGTGAAGAAGATCGCACCCTGCTGGGAGATCAGCAGGCTGAGACCGGCATTGGTGCAGGCGCCTTCGCGCTTGCCGATGATCTGGTTGACGTCGCGCAGATGGCGATCGTATCGGCCTTCAAGACCGCAGATCAGCGCATCGGCTTCACCGCGCTTGACCGACAGGGCGCCGATCACGGTGGTGTTGGTGCGCACGATCGTACGCGCTGCTTCCGGGTTGATGCCGTTGCGGCCGACCAGCGCGAAATAGTCCTCGACATATTCGCGGTAACGCGGATCGTCTTCCGGGTTGACCACGCCGAAATCGACATCTGGGCGGATGCGGATGCCGAAGCGCTGCAGGCGTGCCTCGATGACGGAAGGACGGCCGATCAGGATCGGACGGGCGATTTCCTCTTCGAGCAGAACCTGAGCGGCACGCAGCACACGCTCGTCTTCGCCTTCGGCAAAGATCACGCGCTTTTTCTCGGCGACCTTGGCTGCCGCGAAGATGGGCTTCATGACGAAGCCCGAGCGCCAGACAAAGCGGTTCAAAAGATCGAGATAGGCTTCGAAATCCTGGATCGGACGGGCCGCGACGCCGCTTTCGGCAGCCGCGCGGGCAACCGCCGGAGCGATGCGCAGGATGAGGCGCGGATCGAAAGGCGAGGGGATGAGATAGTCGGGGCCAAAGACCGGCGTTTCACCGGAATAGGCCTTCGCGGCGACATCCGACACTTCTTCGCGTGCAAGTGCCGCGATGGCCTTGACCGCGGCCATCTTCATTTCCTCGTTGATCGTGCTCGCGCCGCAATCGAGAGCGCCGCGGAAGATATACGGGAAACAGAGAACGTTGTTCACCTGGTTCGGGAAGTCGGACCGGCCGGTGCAGATCATCGCGTCGGGGCGTGCCTGACGCGCAAGTTCCGGCATGATTTCCGGCGTCGGATTGGCAAGCGCCATGATCAGCGGCTTTTCCGCCATGCGCACGAGAAGCTCAGGCTTCAATACGCCCGGGGCAGAAAGGCCGAGGAAGACGTCTGCGCCATCGATACTGTCGGCCAGAACCCGATTGTCGCTCTTTTGCACATAGACCGACTTCCATTCGTCCATCAGTTCGGTGCGGCCCTCATAAACGAGGCCTTCGATATCATGGACCCAGATGTTTTCCTTCTTCGCGCCGAGCGACACGAGGAGGTTGAGGCAGGCGAGTGCGGCTGCACCCGCGCCCGAGGTGACGATCTTGACGTTGGTGAGCGACTTGCCGGCAAGTTCCAGGCCGTTCAGGATCGCGGCCGCAACGATGATCGCGGTGCCGTGCTGGTCGTCGTGGAAGACCGGAATGTTCATCTTCTCGCGCAGCCGGCGCTCGACCTCGAAACATTCGGGGGCCTTGATATCCTCGAGGTTGATGCCGCCGAAGGTAGGCTCCAGCGCCGAGACCGTGGAAACCATCTCGTCGATACCCGCGGCGTCGATCTCGATGTCGAACACGTCGATGCCGGCGAACTTCTTGAACAGGACGGCCTTGCCTTCCATGACCGGCTTGGATGCGAGCGGGCCGATATTGCCGAGCCCGAGCACGGCGGTGCCGTTGGAAATGACGGCGACGAGATTGGCGCGCGCCGTGTAATCGGCTGCGGCATCCGGATTGTCGCGGATCGCAAGGCAGGGCGCGGCGACGCCGGGCGAATAGGCGAGCGCCAGATCGCGCTGGTTGCCGAGCGGCTTGGTGGCCTGGATTTCGAGCTTGCCCGGACGCGGGTGCCGGTGGAAGAACAGCGCCTGTTCGTCAAGATCCGCACTGCTCGGCGGGGCCGACTTCGATTTATCCTGCGCGTTCATGCTCACTCCTGCTTTACCCTGTCGTCCCGGTTTGCGCCGGGGAGAATGCGGCCCCTCATTACATCAATCGGCGGCGACGAACAGCAGCTAATTTGATGGATGCGAGGAAATCGGAACGGTAGCCGGCACGTTACCAACAGGCCTCCTGTCATCATCCTGAAACAAGACTCTGGTTTTCAGGCGGCGGGGCGGGCTATGAAAGGACGACTTCCGTGACAGCGACAGGTGAGACCAGGAATTTCAGGACCTTGTTCATCTCCGACGTACATCTCGGTTCGAAGGCGGCGCGGACGGAACTCCTGCTGGATTTCCTGAAATATCATGAAGCGGAGACGGTGTTCCTGGTTGGTGACATCGTCGATGGCTGGCGCCTCAAGCGCAGCTGGTTCTGGCCGCAGGGCTGCAACGACGTGGTTCAGAAACTGCTGCGCAAGGCGCGCAAGGGAACCCGTATCGTTTACATCCCCGGCAACCACGACGAATTCCTGCGGGATTTCCCGGGTACCCATTTCGGCGGCATCGAAGTCGCTGACCGCGCGATCTACGAGATGGCGGACGGCAAGAAATACCTGATCCTTCACGGCGACGAATTCGATGTCGTGGTTCGCAACGCCCGCCTTCTCGCCTATCTCGGCGACTGGGCCTATGACGCGGCGATCGCCATCAATGTCGTGCTGGCGGCAATCCGCCGCCGTCTCGGCATGCCTTACTGGTCCTTCTCGGCCTGGGCCAAGCTGCAGGTCAAGCATGCGGTCAATTTCATCGGCGAATTCCAGAAGGTCGTCGCCGACGAGGCGCGCCGCAACAAGGTCGACGGTGTCATATGCGGCCACATCCACCATGCCGTGATGACCGATATCGAAGGCATCCACTACGTCAACACGGGCGATTGGGTCGAAAGCTGCACGGCGATCGCCGAGCATCATGACGGTACGCTGGAATTGATCACCTGGCGCGACGTCAAGGCAACTGCAGAATTGCATGCCCTTCCGGCGCCGACGGCGGCGAAGGCCAAGAACATGCAGGCGGCCTGAGCTTCACGAAATCTGAAGCCACACGAAATCTTCACGAGCGATACACTTTGTTTTCGCACAAAACGTGTATCTCGGTTTCCATTGCAAATGGTGGTGATAGTCTTCGCTGACTTTCACCACCATTTGTGATTCCGTGAACATTGCCGCAAAACCGTCTGCTGCTCCGCCGCAGTTCCAGCTTCGTTGTTCGTTTGCCTATGCCGCTCCGATGTCGCTCAACGGCATATTGGTGCCCTATCTTCCGCTGTGGCTTCATGGCCTGAACTTCAGCGCGATGCAGATTGGCGCGATCCTTGCAGCCCAGGTCGTGTTTCGTGTTTTCGTGGCGATGGGAACCGGCTCTCTTTCTGCCCGAACCTCGGATCCGCGCCGTATTCTCGCCTGGTCGGCGGCGGCCTCGTTGCTGTCCATCCTTGGCTTGATTGTCAGCGGCGAGTTCTGGATCGTGTTCGCAGCGGTTGCCATGCAGGCGGCGCTGTTTGCACCCTATACGCCGATCGTCGAATCGATCTCGATATCAGGCGTCAAACGCTGGGGATTTCATTACGGCAAGATGCGGGTTTGGGGCTCGGTCGGCTTCGTCGCGACGACGCTTGTTGCCGGCAGTCTTTCAACCGCAATCGGAAACATTGCGATCCCCTTGATGCTGGCAGCCGTGCTGCTGATCTCGTTTGCGGTAGCCTTCATCGCGCCACGGCTTGATCCGACGCCTGCTCTGAAACTGCCCGCCTCATCTGCGATGGCATCGCGTCGCCCGCTTGGCGCCTCCGTCCACCTGCTGCTGATCGGCGCGTCGCTCATCCAGTCGAGCCACGGCATGTTCTATGGGTTCAGCACGATCCAGTGGCAGGGCATGGGCTTTTCGAATGGAGCCATATCGGCCCTCTGGTGCATCGGCGTCATCGCCGAAATCGGGATATTCTTCATTTCCGGCGGCCTTGCCAGACGTCTTACGCCCGTGGGCTTGTTACGCTTCGGCTGTCTGATGGCGATCCTGCGCTGGGTGTTTTTCCCTCTCGGTTCGGACGTCTGGTATTACGGCTTCCTGCAGGTTTTTCATGCCTTCAGCTTCGCCTGCGTCCATCTTGGTCTTCAGTACCGCCTGTCGGAGATGGTCGCAGAAGATCAGCAGGCATCCGCGCAGGGCGTCTATGTCGCCTATAACGGTGCGTTTCTGGCGATATCGACGCTGCTCGCAGGCATCATCTATCGCGAACTGGAAATCTACGGCTATTTCGCCATGGCTTTGCTGGCCGTGATCGGGTTTGCCGTATTGGCCTTGGCGCGGCGCTCTCAGCCCCACAGTTCTGTCGCCGGCGGATAAACCAGCGAACCTTCATAACGAAGCCCGCCGGGACGATCCCGGGCAAGAAGCAGGGGGCCGTCAAGGTCGGCATAGTCCGTGTCCTGCGCCAAAAGCACCGCCGGCGCCATCGCCAGCGAGGTTCCGACCATGCAGCCGACCATGATCTGAAAACCGAGACGCTTGGCTTGCGCCTTCATGACGAGCGCCTCCGTCAGTCCACCGGTCTTGTCGAGCTTGATGTTCACCGCATCATAGCGGTCGCGCAACGAAACGAGATCCGCCGTGGAATGAACGCTCTCGTCGGCGCAGATCGGCACGAGCCGTTCCATGCGAGAGAGAATATCATCCTTGCCGGCCGGAAGCGGCTGCTCGATCAGCGAGATATTCAGGCTGGCGGCGATACGAAGATGCCGTTCGATATTCTCTTCGGTCCAGCCCTCGTTGGCATCGACGATGATCCGCGCATCGGGTGCCGAATCACGAACGGCTCTTAGCCGGGATTCGTCGTCTTCCGTGCCGAGCTTGATCTTCAGGAGCGGTCGTTCGCGGTTCTTTTTCGCGTCTTCGCCCATCGTCGCGGCATCCGATAGCGACAATGTGAAGGCCGTCACGATCGGCTCCTGCCGGAGGGCTCCGATCACCGTGGCGACGCTGCTGCCGGAGCGTTTCGCCTCGAGATCCCATAGCGCGCAATCGACCGCATTGCGGGCCGCGCCCGGCTTCATGAGTGATTGCAGCTTCTCACGCGTCAATCCGGCCTCGATCGCCTTCGAAACCGCCATTATTTCGGCCATCACGCCCTCCATCGTCTCGCCATAACGACGATAGGGAACGCATTCGCCGCGACCGGATAAGCCGCCTTGCGAGATGCTGCAAACGAGGACATCCGCCTCCGTCTTTGATCCGCGCGAAATGGTGAAGCTGCCGGCGATCGGAAAAGCCTCGATTGTTGCTTCAAGGTGACGGGGCATCGTTTTCAGCGTCCTGTTGTGGCAAATCCGTCCGATGCAGCTATATTGCGTTTTCCCAAAGCGCAATCAATGCATTGCGGCACAGACCTTTTGAAGCGAGCACCCGCACCCCGTGAGTTCCAATCTGGCAAAAATCAATACAGAAGACTTGCCGGATGGCGGAGAACGGTACGTTCTGACGGGGGATTGGCGCAATCATTCGATTGCTGCCGTGCTCAAGGATCTCGGTCAGCTTGAGAAGTCCGGCGGGCAGGGCAAGGCCGAAATCGACCTCTCCGGTGTCTCGGGAATAGACACGGCGGGCGCCTGGCTGATTCGCCGGCTGATGACCGCCAAAGGCGGCGAGGGGCATGAGGCTTCGCTTGTCGGTGGCGATGGCTCTATCGAAGAGCTGATTGCCGCGCTGCCGGAGACGACACCTGCGCCACCCGTTGCAGGCCCCGACAAACGCAGCCTGTTCGAGCGCGTTTTCACGCCGCCCGGAAAGCTCGTCGTCGAAGTCGGCAAGGATTTCTACGCGGCGATGAACATCCTTGGCTCCGCGGTGCGCGGCGCCCAGCTCAAGTTCGGCCGCGGCGCCGGCGTTTCGCCTGCATCCGTCGTCACCCATATCGACCGCATGGGCGTGCGTGCGGTGCCGATCATCGTGCTCATGTCCTTCCTGATCGGTGCGATCATCGCCCAGCAGGGCGCATTCCAGTTGCGCTATTTCGGCGCCGAGATCTTCGTCGTCGACCTCGTCGGCATCCTGCAGCTTCGCGAAATCGGTGTGCTTTTGACCGCCATCATGATCGCCGGCCGCTCGGGCAGCGCGATCACCGCCGAGATCGGCTCGATGAAGATGCGCGAAGAGATCGACGCGCTGACGGTCATCGGCCTCAATCCCATCGGCGTGCTGATTTTCCCGAGACTTGTCGCGCTGACGATCGCACTGCCATTGCTGACGATCGTCGCGAACTTTGCGGCACTTTACGGTGCCGCCGTTGTCGCGCTGCTCTATTCCGGCATCACCTTCGACACCTATCTCGCGCGTCTGCACGAGGCAATCGACCATACGTCGGTGGCGTCGGGCATGATCAAGGCGCCGTTCATGGCGCTTGCGATCGGCATCGTTGCCGCCGTCGAAGGCATGAAGGTCGGCGGTAGCGCCGAATCTCTCGGCCAGCATGTGACGGCGTCGGTTGTTAAGGCCATTTTCGCCGTCATTCTCATCGATGCGCTTTTTGCCATCTTCTACTCCGCGATCGACTTCTAGGAGGCTGGATTTGGCAGACGAACAGCAGACGATGGACAGAAAAACAAAGGACGACCGTCAGGTTGTGCTTTCCGTGCGCGACCTAACCGTGGGCTTCGGCGACAAGATCGTTCTCGACAATCTCAACCTCGATATCTATCGCGGCGAAATCCTCGGTTTCGTCGGCGCATCCGGCACCGGCAAGTCGGTTCTCATGCGTACGGTTCTGCGCCTGCTGCCGCATCGCTCGGGCAAGATCGAGATCCTCGGCGCAAACTATGAAGAAGCCTCGGATGAGGAGCGCATTGCGCTGGACACCCGGCTTGGCGTGCTTTTCCAGCATGGCGCGTTGTTTTCGGCTCTGACGGTGAAGGAAAACATCCAGTTGCCGATGCGGGAATATCTCGATCTCCCGCAGTCGCTGATGGACGAGCTTGCCTATGTCAAACTCGAGATGGTCGGCCTGCCGGCCGATGCGGCGGACAAATATCCCTCGGAACTCTCCGGCGGCATGATCAAGCGCGCCGCACTCGCCCGTGCCCTGGCGCTCGATCCCGATCTCGTCTTCCTCGACGAACCGACATCGGGCCTCGATCCGATCGGTGCCGCCGATTTCGACGCGTTGATCGCCAAACTGCGCGATACTTTGGGCCTCACCGTCTACATGGTGACCCACGACCTCGACAGCCTGTTTTCCGTCTGTGACCGTATTGCCGTGCTCGGACAGAAACGGGTATTGGTGGAAGGTACGCTGCAGGATATGTTCGAATTTGATGATCCGTGGGTTCAGTCCTATTTCCGCGGCAAGCGTGCGCGCACCGTCGTGACCAATGAAAATCAGCCGCCGGCAGACGCAGGCCCGACAGACGCAGGGAAGTGATCTAACCCATGGAAACCAAAGCAAATTACGCCCTGGTGGGTTTCTTCACTCTGCTGGTCATCGCGGCCGCCTTCGGTTTTGTCTACTGGATGGCGCAATCGGGTCGCGGCGGTCCGATGGCCGAGCTTGCGATTCGCATCCCCGGGTCCGCCAACGGCCTTTCCAACGGTTCGCCGGTTCGCTTCAACGGTATCGCGGTCGGTTCTGTTCGCGGCCTGACGATCGATCCGGATGATCCGCGTTATTCCATCGCCTTCACCGAGGTGCGGGCCGATGCGCCGGTCTATCAGTCGACCAAGGCCGTGCTGGAAGTGCAGGGCCTCACGGGTGCTGCCTATATCGAGCTTTCCGGTGGTGCCAAGGGTGAGGAGAACATCCTCCAGAAGTCGATGGAGGCCGGACGCCCTGCCGTGCTGATCGCCGACCAGTCAAGCGTCACCAACCTTCTGGCAACCGCCGACAAGATCCTCGAACGCGCCGACCAGGCGATCGGCGACATTCAGGGTTTCGTCGGAGACGCACGAGGACCGCTGACCCAGACGATCCGCAATGTCGAGACGTTTACAGCGGCGCTCAGCAACAATTCCGGCAATATCGACGAGTTCCTACATAGCCTCTCCAAATTGTCGACGACCGTCGACCGGGTTTCCGGCACGCTGAATTCGACGCTCGAAGCCGCCGACCAGCTGGTCCGCGCGATCGACGCGGAACGCGTCAATCAGGTTGTTACCAACGCGGAACGGATGACCCGCAATGTCGCCAATGCATCCGACAATTTCGGCCCGCTGGTCGAAACCGTCCGGACGGCCGCGGCAAGTTTCGCCCAGGTCGGCACCGATGCGCAGAGCGTTCTGAACCGGGCCGACAGCCTGCTCGCAGCCGTCGATCCGAGTCAGGTCGGCACCGCAATCCAGAATATTTCGGCAGCATCGGAAGACGCGCGCCAGACGCTGGCTTCCGCACGCAGCGTCGTCGACGACGTCTCGCACCGTTCCGAGGACATCAACAAGGCGATTACCGATTTCACCGAACTGGCGACGAAGCTCAACAATGCTTCGAGCCGCGTCGATGGCATTCTCGCCAAGGTCGACGGTCTTGTTTCCAGCGACGACTCGCAAGGCTTGTTTGCAGAAGCCCGCAAGACGCTCGAATCCTTCCGTACCGTGGCTGACAATATCAACGCTCGTGTCGGGCCGATCGCCGACAACCTGCAGCGTTTCTCGTCCAGCGGTCTTGGCGACGTGAAGGCACTCGTGGACGACACGCGACGCACGGTGAATTCGCTGAATCAGACCATCACCAATTTCGACCAGAATCCGCAGCGGCTGATCTTCGGCGGCGAGACCGTCAAGGAATATGACGGTAGGACGAGACGTTAATGCCTAGGGCCAAGGGTAGGAAGTTCATGAGCGTATCCAAGTTTCCGTATCTGCCGGCCGGTCGCCGTTCGATGCTGTTGACCTTGCCCGTGCTTGCAGCACTGGTCAGTGGTTGCGGCACCAAGGCGAACAATGACACGTTCGATCTGTCGCTCACGCCGGCAACGGCCGGCCCCTCGGTGAAGAACCGCCAGATCCTGGTGCCAGAGCCGACGGCGGTGAAAATGCTGGACAGCGAACAGGTCGTTGTCCGTGTGTCACCATCCGAGGTCCAGTATCTCGCCAATTCCCGCTGGGGCGATCGCCTGCCGCGTCTCGTCCAGTCGAAGCTCGTCGAAGCCTTCGAGAACTCCGGCCGCGTCGGCGGCGTCGGCAAGCCGGGGCAGGGCCTTGCGATCGATTATCAGATCGTCACCGACATCCGCGCCTTCGAGGTCACGACCGGCGGCAGCCGTGCCGCCAATGTCGAGATTTCCGCCAAGATCCTCAATGATCGCAATGGCAGTGTGCGCGCACAGTCCGTCTTCAAGGGAACTTCCGCGGTTCGCGGCAGCGAGAACAGCGATTTCGTCGAGGCGCTTGACCGCGCCTATGCCAAGGTCGGCGGCGAGATCGTCGACTGGGCGCTGAAATCGATGTGATTTCGCGGCAGGCACGCTAAGCTTCCCAAGTTCGAATCGCTTTGGATCGTTCAGGGAAGGTGCCGATGCTGATCATTCTTGCCGGCTTGCCCGGGTCTGGAAAGACCACACTTGCAAAAGCACTGTCGCGTCGCCTCGGCGCGGTTCACGTGCGTGTCGATACAATCGAACAGAATATCCGCAACGCAGGTCTCGAACCCGGGCCTGCGGGATACATGGTCGCCTATGCCGTGGCCGAAGACAATCTCTCGCTCGGACATATCGTCGTTGCCGACTCGGTCAATAGCCTGACGATCACCCGTCGGGCGTGGCGCGCGGTCGCCGAACGGCAGGGCGTGCCGGCAGCCGAGATATGGGTGAGATGTCTGGACAAGGCCGAGCATCGCCGCCGTGTCGAGACGCGCGTGACCGATGTGCCGGGACTGGTGAAGCCCGGCTGGGCCTCGACAGAGGCCCGTATCTTCGAAGATTGGGAGACTGATCCCCTGATCATCGATACGGCCGGCCGCACGCCGGACGAGATCGTTGTCGATCTGATCTCCACATTGCAGCTCGAGCAGGATTACGTCACCTCACCGGAAGACCAATAACGGGACTAGACCCTGTCGGCCTTTCTTTGAAATGCGAAACCGCTCCTTTCCCCCAGCCGAAAACCGGTTCCCTTTCGTGTCGGGCAATTTCGTTCTGGGATTGCCCGACCCTTCCCAAACGAAAAGGCCGCCCCGAAAGGCGGCCTTTTCGTATTTGTAGGCTTTCTCGATCAGCCTCAGCCGAAGCGGCCGGCCGCGTGGGCGAGCATCGTGTAGACCTTGCCGGTATCGGAGGTCAGATAGCTCTGGGTCACGGTGCGGTCACGGTCGGTGCGGGCGACGTCCGCCAGCAGCTTCTCGAAATCCGAGATGTAACGGTCGACGGCGGTACGGAATTCCGGCTCGCGCTCATACTTCCGCTTGATGTCGTCGAAGGTCTGCTGGCCCTTCAGCGTGTAGAGCCGGCGGGTGAAGACATCGCGCTCGCCGCGCTGATAACGACGCCACAGATCGACAGAGGCGTCGTGGTCGATGGCGCGAGCGATATCGACCGAAAGCGAGTTCAGCGATTCCACCATGTGGCGCGGGTTACGGTTGTCGCCATTGGCGGTGCGCGGAGCCTGTGCAGGTTCTGCCGGACGGGCAGCTTGTGCGCGTGCAGGAGCCGGGCCGGCGGTCTCGTCACGGGATGCGCCACGCAGGAGATCGCTGATCCATCCGCCCTGGCCGGCCTGAGCCGAAGTCTCGGCGGGACGTGCTGCCGGGGCAGGAGCCGGAGCAGCTGGCTTGCCCGCAGGCAGGCTGCCGCGCAGAACGCCTGCGGTATAGGGATCATTGCGTGATTGCGCAGGGGACGCTGCCGGAGCCGGTGCAGGCTGCTGGGCAATCTGCTGCTGCGGACGGATCGGCATGGCCGGTGCGACCGGTGCCTTGGCCTGGCTTGCTTCCGAGACTTCGAGCTGCTGCGACGAGCGACCGACGAGCTGCGAGATTTCCTGCAGCGCCTTGATCTGTTCGGAAACGGCGCGGCGCATGGCGGCAGCGCTTTCCTTGGCTTCTTCCGGCAGATCGAAGGCGCCACGCTTGAGTTCCGAGCGGGTAGCATCGAGTTCCTGGCGGATATCCTGCGCCGAGCGACGGATCTCGTCGGTCGCACCGGAGAAGCGGCCGACCGCTTCCTCGACGGACTGACGCAGCGTTTCGCGAAGATGCTGGGCAGCCGTGTCGGACCGCTGCGAGGCTTCGCCCATCAGGCGTTCGACATCGGTGAGCGAGCCGGAAATATTGCCGCGCATCTGCTCTGCCAGTTCGCGGGCACGCTTCTCGGCATCCGAAAGGGTTGCCTCGATCGTGCGGTTGGCTTCGTCACCAGCGTCGAGCAGGGCGGCGCGCATGACCTGTGCGGTGTTTTCGGCGCGCTGCTGGGTCTCGCCGAGGCGGCGGCCGATATCGACGAAGGATGCATGCAGGCCTTCACGCAGCTTGTCGCCGACATTGGCCGTGCGTTCTTCAGCACGCTCGAAGGCGCCATCGACCAGAGCGGTGAGGTTGCGCAGCGTCGCTTCGATCTCGTCGGAGCGCTTGACCAGACCGACAGACAGGCTGCGCAGCGCGTCCTGGCGTTCGTCCAGCGTGCTGACGAGGTTCGACTGGGCGGCGTTGAGAAGTTCGGATGCCTGGGCCAGAACCTTGGAGTGATCTTCGAACCGTCCAACGATACCGCCGACCTGGCTGAGCGTCTGGCCGGAAATATTCACGAGGCGGTCGATGTTGTTTTCGAGAAGACGCGTGGAGCCGGCAACCAGATCCGCAGCCGAGCCTGCCGAATGGGCGAAGCGCGAAGCGGTCTGGTCGAGCTTCTGATCGGTCGCAGCGAGCTGCTCGGCAGCGCTTTCGACCAGCGTGGCGATGTTGACGTTGCTGCTCGAAAGCCGCTCGATAATGCCGTCGACATTGGCAAGCAGGCTCTGCTCGGCGCCGCGAACCATGTTGGCTGCGGTTTCCGTGCGCTGGCTGAGTGCGGCGAGCGTCTCGTTGGTACGTGCCGCAATGGCATCGACCAGGGCTGCGTTTTCCTCGCGGATGCGGGCGCTGGTTTCCTTCGCCGCGGAAGCGAGACGTTCGGCGCTCTGCTGCGAAGAAGAGGTCAGCCACTCGGCAGTCTGCTGTGTGGCAGCCGTCATGCGCTCGGCACTCTGCTGCGAGGCCGATGTCAGGCGATCGGCGCCCTGCTGGGCTGCTGCTTCCATGCGTTCGGCGGCGGTGCGGCCGGTTTCGGCATAGGCCTCGACCATCGGCTTCGCCTTCTCGTCGAGCAGGCGCGACAGTTCTTCCGAACGGCTTGCGAGCATCGAGTTGAGATCGCGGGAACGGCTGTCCAGCGCGGAGCGAATGGCGTCACCACGGGCGGCAAGCGCACGGTCGACGGCATCAAGCGCCACGTCGAGTTCGCCTGCTGCATCCGACAGGGTCGTGCGGATCGCCTGGCCGCGGCTGTCGAGAGCCTGTTCGGCATTGCCGAGAGCGACGGAAATCGCGTCGACCTGCTGCTTCACCAGCTTGTCGGCTTCGGCAACCTTGTTGACGATCGAGCTGCCAGCTTCGGAGAAGGCCTGCGCCACTGTCGCTGCCTGGCCGGCGAGGCGGCTCTGCGTCTCGGAGATGCGGCCGACGATCTCGTTGGAGCGATCCTCGATCGAACGGGTGAATTCCTCGTTGCGGCTGGTGAGTTCCTGGGTGAACTCGGAGCCGGCGCGTGACAGCGTTTCCGCCGAACGGCTTGCTTCGTTGTTCATGCCCTGGCCGGCTTCGACGACGGCCTCACGAAGCGAGGAGGCGAAGCCGACGGCCTTGCCTTCGATCGTCTTGGCGACGTTTTCGAGACCAAGCGACAGAGCCCGGTCCATGGTGCCGAAACGTTCTTCGATGTGAGCCGTACGGCCATCGAGCGTTTCTGCGATACGGGCCGCCGCATCGGAGCTTGTCTGCTCGAGAGCGCTGGTCCGCTCATCGATGGTGCGGGCAATACGTTCAGCTGCTTCACCGGTGGCGCGTTCGATTTCGATCCCGCGGCTGTTGACGGCATCCGAGACACGGTCGGCGGCAGCGTTGGAAATGCGCTCGAGTTCGGCCGTGCGGGCGCCGAGCGCATCCGCCAGGCTTGCACCGGCAGTGTCGACGATCGCGCTGACGCTGAGAACTTCGTTGCGGATACGGTCTTCCAGGCCACCGAAGGTAACCTCGATGCTGTTTCCGGCGCTATCGAGGGCCGTGGATACACCACCGACCGTCTGTTCGACGCGAGAGGTGAAGGCATCCGTGGACTGGCTGATTTCCCGTGCCGCATCGCTGATCTGGCCGGCAATTGCGCCGACATTGTCGCGCAGACGGGTATCCAGCGTTTCACCGGCGCCGTCGATCGTTGCGCGCAGGGCTTCCTGCTGGCTTTCGAGCGACATTTCCAGCATGCCGGCGCTGGTCGCGATCGTGGTCCCGATCGAGGTGGCCTGATCCATCATCAGAGTATCGATCTGGTCGCGAGCCTCGGTCAGTGTGCTGGAGATGAGGGCGCTGCGCTGGTCGAGCGTGGTACGCATGCGGTCATGGCCGGCATCGAGCGTCTCGGACATGTCGCGGCTGGCCTGGCCGAGGACATCCGCCATGCGCAGGTGAGCCGAACCGACGGCATCGCTCAGCTGGTCGCCGCTCGTGGAAAGCGTGTCGCCGATCTGGCGCGTTGCCGTGGTGAGCGTGCCGGAGATCCGCTCATGGCCGGCATCGAGCGACGATGCCATCTGCTCGTGAGCAGAGCCGAGCGTTGACGTGATCTGTTCGTGAGCCGAACCGAGGGACGAAGCCATCTGTTCGTGGGCGGCGCCGAGCGTCGAGGCGATCTGCTCCTGCGCCGTTCCAAGAGAAGAGGTCATCTGCTCATGGGCGGAAGTGAACGACGACGCGAGCTGATCGTTCGCCATGGTCAGTGACGTATCCATGCGCAACAGGCCATCGCCCATCGTGGCGTCGAAGCGCTCGTTGCCTTCCGTCAGCGCCGTTTCGATACGGCCGGCTGCGCCGCCGACGGTCTGTTCGAGACGATCGCTGCCGCTCTGAAGCAAGTTGGCGAGTTCCGAGGTGCGGCTTTCCAGCGAAATGTCGAGATTGAGCTGGTTGTCGGCAAATGCTTCGCGGATCGCTTCGGCGCGTTTCGCAAATGCCTCTTCCAGACGGCTATCGGCATCGGCAACGCTGTTGACGACGTTCGACGTATGCTCCGTGAGCGAGGTCGTGAGGCGATCTTCGTGAAGCGACAGCGAGGTCGCGATTTCCATCGACTTGTCGTCGAGGATTTCCGACAGGCGATCGCGGTTGGAAGCGAGCGTAGTGTCGAGTGCGGTCGCACGCTTGTCCATCTCGTCGGTCAGGCGCAGTTCGCTTTCCGAGAGTGCGCGGGTGATTGCTTCGCTCTTCTGATCGAGGATGGAAGCCAGGCGATCCGGCGTTTCCGCCATCAGCGACTGCAGTGCGCCGGCCTTTTCATCGACAGCACCGGCAAAGCGCTCGTGGCTTTCGGTGACCGAGGTGATGATGGCCGAGGTGCGGCTGGAAATGCTGTCCTCGAAACGCTTCTGGCTGTCGGCTAGGCTGGCGGAAATTTCGCCGCCGCGTGCCGCCATGATCATGTCGATCTTGTTATGCGCGTCGCCGAAGGCGCCGCTGATTTCGCTGCTGCGTGCGGCGAGCGCGTCGGAGAATTCCTTCGAACGGCTTTCCAGCATGGAATCGAGCACTTCCTGGCCCGTGCCGAGCGTCGTAGCGAGTGCCAGCTGCTGGTCGGTCAGTGCATTGCCGATACGTTCGATGCTGGACGACAGGATGCCGTCGATAGCCTCGTGGCCACCGGCAACGGTCTCGTTGATACGCGCGAGGCTGTCCATCAGCTTGCTGTCGAGGCTGCCGGCGCGTTGATCGAAGGCGGTCGTGAACTGCGACAGGCCTTCATCGAACGACGTGCTGAGATGGCCGATCGTCGTATGCAGGCGCTCTTCGAAGAAGCCGGTACGAAGGTCGAGATCCATGACCGCATCGTCTGCCGCAGACTGCAGGCTCTGGCGGAAGGAGGAGGTCTTGTCGTCGAGCGAACGGTTGAGAGTGGTCAGGACGCCGTCGAGCGAGCCGGTGATCGTCTTTTCGCTGTTTGCCAGGCCCTCGGTGATTTCCCGCGTGCGGGCAATCAGGGTCTCGTTCAGCTGGCGCGTGCGGTCGGCAAGCGCTGCATTGAGCTTTTCGGTATTGGCGTCGAGGCTGGAAGCGCGTGTCTCGAAGGACGACAGGATCGCGTCACCCTTTTCCGACAGGGTCATGCCGAGCATTTCAAGACGGATGTCGAACTCGGTCGACAGCGCCATGCCGGATGTCGTCAGCGTGTCGATCAGGTTTTCGGTCTTTGTCGCAAGCAGTGAAGCGAGCGCTTCGCCGGCGGCGTCCGACTTTTCCATCAGGGCCGCGGCGCGGGTATCGATCATCGAGGCAAAGGCTTCGCCGGATGTTGCAAGACGGATCGAGATTTCTTCCGTTGCGAGCGCCAGTTCTTCCTTGAGCTGGTCATGCGCGCCGACCATCGACGAACGGATACGCTCGGCGTGATTGACGATTGCTTCGCGCTCGGAGCCGAGCTCCTGCACGAGGCCGCGTACGCGCATCTCGTTGTCGCTGTAGCTGCGCTCCAGCGCATTGACTTCCGAATGAACAAGCACTTCCAGTTCGGCGGCGCGGGCAATCGTGCGTTCGATGCCTTCGTTCATCGCCGAGACTTCGCGGCGCACGGCCTGGCCGACGCTCATGATGCGCTCGGACGCGATGGTTTCCGGCTCGGAGAGGCGCAACGCGACCTCCGCCATGGAGCGTGCAGCGTTTCTCAGATCCTGCGCACGGGCCATCATGATGGAGAAGGCGAAGAAGATGAGGATCGGCACCAGGATGCCGACGGCAAGCGCGACGAGGCCGGGAGCTGCCAGAACGCCGGCAACCGAAGTGATTTCCCAGAGCGCTCCGCCATAGATCAGCTGACCGAGGCCAAGGCCGGCCACGGCCCACAGAACGGAGATGATCAGCGCATTGCGGATCGCGCCGCGCATCGAACCACCATCGAGCGCGCGCATGATCGATGCGGTATTGCGGCGGCCGGAATCATTGGCAGGCTCGAAGGCCGGCTGGCGCGGCGCCGGATCCGCCGAGGACTGGCGGGGCGCTTCGGCTGCCGTTTCGCGGCGCGGCGATGCGGCCTGAGATGGGGCAGGGCGGGAACGTGGCTTGTCAGACACTCGGGCCTCCGGAGCGGACGACGGGGACTTGTCGCGGGGCGGTTCATCGTTGAAATCGATCTTCAGCGCATCTTCCAATGCCTGGAATGCGGTTTCGTCGATCGATTCATTGGTAGTGTTCTTCGCCATGCGGTTACGCCTCGTTACATACACGCCCGGCATTCCGCTCGACTTGCTGCCGCCTGCAGACGGAGAGCGGAATACTCATGCCGGATCGTCAGCCCTAGAGCTTCGGATCACCCATTACAATTTCATTCGACAGCCGTTCTTTCAAATGGATGATAATGAAAGCTTACCGACCGTCCCACATCGGTCACCGAGATGTTCCAGTGACCCATTGAACCGTATTGTAGTGGCACAATCGGCGTTTTCGCACAAACGAAACGCGTCATCGTGATACCGGCCCATTGATCTTGTTAACAGAATTTAAACCGCACCAGAGGGTGAAATCCCTGCAATCACGCCACTTTAACGCAAATTAACCATTTGCGAAGATTTGCGTCGCGTTTGTGCCGAAATTTAACGGGATAGCCATGGCTCCGACCGACAATTCGGAGTTGAGATCATAATGAAGCAAGGAACCAGGCAGATGGCAACGGCAGCCCAGATCGCTTTTGAAACTCCTGACAATCACAAGGCGGCATGCCCGTCGAAGGAACGGCCGATCGATCTCGTCCATCTGGCAAAACAAACGATGGGTGACAAGGCGCTGGAAACCGAAATCCTGCAGATGTTCGCCCGTCAGGCCCGTTGCCTCGTGCAACAGATCGCGACAGCCGACGCCGCATTGGTAACCGCGCTTTCCCACCGGTTGAAGGGATCGGCCAATGCAGTCGGGGCCTTCAAGGTATCGACCGCGGCTCAACGCCTGGAAGCCGATCCCGGTGACGCTGGCGCGATGGCTGCGCTTCACGCCTCGATCATCGAGGCCGAGAATTTCATCACCGGCCTCTGCCGCTGACCACATCGTTTTGCCACTCCGACGCCGGCAGAAAAGCCGGCGTCGCCCGCGCGATTGACTGAACCGGCAGTTTGGTGGCAGAGACGGGGTTTACCCCAAGGCTTCCAAGGGGCTTGCGCCCCCAACCCGGATCTTTCCAATATGACGAAATTGACCATCGTAGCCTTCGACGGCACACGCTTCGAAATCGACGCGGATAACGGTTCGACGGTGATGGAGAATGCCGTACGCAACTCGGTCCCCGGCATCGATGCGGAATGCGGCGGCGCCTGTGCCTGTGCCACCTGTCATGTCTATGTCGATGAAGAGTGGACGGAAAAGGTTGGCCCGCCCGCGCCGATGGAGGAAGACATGCTGGACTTCGCCTTCGAGGTCCGCCCGACGTCGCGCCTTTCCTGTCAGATCAAGATGAAGGCCGATTTCGACGGTCTCGTCGTCAATATTCCCGAGCGCCAGGCCTGATCGAGGCCCTCTTCCTGTCCAAAAAAATAGCCTCGCTCCTTGGAGGGTGAGCGAGGCGAGGTGGGCGCACAGCCGGCAGGCGAGGGAGGTAACGCCTTCGGCTCAAGTTACGCGCCGGGGGAACGTGGAACATGGGAACGTGGAACATGGGAACGCGGGACATGGGAACGCGGGACATGGGAACGCAACAGGATGAAATGCCACTCAAGGAATGCGGACCACAAAGGTCTATCTCAGCCTTAGGCTGATGAAAGCTTGTCATGCAGGCAAACGAATCTTCCCGCTGCCTTATCTTATAGCTATTCTATATAGGTAATCTATATCTAATATATAGACGATCGGCTTTTGCCAGGCCATCGCAACAAATCACCCCTTATTCACAGGTGTCGATGCAAGCCCGGCGCAATCTTCGATGGCGATTGGGACGGCAATCGGGATGGCGGTCTGTCGCCGTCTATTTTTTGCGCTGATCGATGCGATATTGCAGAAGCCGCGCCATGCGGGCATCGAAATTCTTGGCTTCGACCTGATCGAAACGGGCCTGCTGCTTGTCGTGCTCGGCAAGCACGCGCCGCGTCGTCTCGGTTACGGCAGCTTCGACATCGTCGCAGGTCTTGCGGGCCGGCAAGGCAAGCAGTTCCTGTTCCAGCATGCGCGCATAATTGCGGGCGATCTCGGCATGCCGCTCCTCATGCCGCTTGATATCCGACGACAAGGTTCCCCAGATGAAGCGCAGGTCCTTCTCGGCCTTGCCGCCATTGCTCCAGCGCGGCAGGATGATGTGGGTGCGCAACGTCACCTTGGCGCCGCCGACGGAGCAGCGTCCGCCCCGTTCCACATAGGTCACTTCTCCGCCGAACTTGATCTCGGTTGCGCCGGGATGCCTGTGTCCGCTGGTCCTTGTGACGGGGCCGTGGCGTTCCAGTTCCTTGTCGAGTTCCTCGGCCGTTCGGCCGCCGATGCGGAAATAGGAATAGGACTTGCTGATGACGGGGTCCGCCTGCGCCGGGACCGAAATCACGCAGAGTAGGAAGGCTGCACCGAAAATTCGGTGTACTCTGCGCATCAAAAACATTCTCTGGCCTGGTACGTTGAAGTTGAAACAAGCTTGGGGCATAGCCTGCGCAAGTGCAACACGAAGGCGTCAAAATTTGCGTTACTTTCAAAAAGATGGATGGCCTGTGACATCATCGCGCAACAGCGTCTGGCATCTTGCCCATGGCCGCAGCGTGACGCTTGGCGCAACCGGCCACATCATGGCGATCGTCAACGTGACGCCCGACAGCTTTTCCGATGGGGGGCGCTATGTCGATGTCGCAAAGGCTGTCGATCATGGGCTTGCCTGCATAAGCGACGGTGCATCCATCCTCGATATCGGCGGGGAATCGACCCGGCCGGGCGCAACGCCGGTCACGGCTTCCGAGGAGCAGGACCGTATCTTGCCGGTCATCGAAAATCTGGCACGCGAAACCGGTGCATTGATTTCCGTCGATACCTACCGCGCCGAAACGGCCAAGCTGGCGATTGCCGCCGGCGCCCATATCGTCAACGATGTGTACGGAATGCGATACGATCCGCAGATGGCCGATGTCGTGTCCAAGAGCAAAGCCGGGGTCTGCATCATGTACACCGCCCGCGGGCGGGACGATCATCGTGACGATATTATCGAGGACGAAAAGATGTTTTTCGGCCAGTCGCTGGACATGGCGAAGGCCGCCGGTATCGCAGACGAGGCGATCGTGCTTGATCCCGGTTTTGGATTTCTCCAGAATCTGGAACAGGATAGCGAGCTGATGGCGCGCTTCGGCGAACTGCATTCCCAAGGGCATCCGCTGCTTGTCGGGACGTCGAGAAAACGTTTTGTCGGGGCAATTGCCCAGCGCGACGTGGCGATGGAACGGGATTTTGCGACGGCTGCCACGACTGCGATGCTGCGTTTGGCCGGTGCATCGATTTTCAGGGTGCACAATGTGGCAGGCAATCTTGATGCATTGCGCATGGCGGACGCGGTGCTGCAAGCTGGTCGGATGCTCGAACAGGCAGGAGAAAACTGATGGCCATCTATCAGATCACATTGAAGAACTGCGCGTTTTATGCGCGCCACGGCGTCTTCGAGCAGGAAGTGGCGCTCGGCCAGCGGTTCTTTGTCGATGTCGTTATGGATGTCGAAGCGGGTGGGGCGCTGGTTTCCGACGAGGTCGAGCAGACGGTTCATTATGGGGAAGCTTATGAACTGGTCGAAAAAATCATGACCGGCAGTCGCCGGAACCTGATCGAAGCGCTTGCCAATGATATCGCTCTCGGACTTGCCGCATGGTCGCCGCTGATCCGCCGGGTCGAGGTGGCAATCAGAAAGCCCAGTGCGCCGATCGCCGGTATTCTCGATTATGTGGAGGTGCGTCTTGAGCATCGGGCCTGATCACCCTTGGGAAATCGCCGCTCTCGGACTGGGTGGCAATATCGGCGATCCCGCCGCCGCCATGGCGCGTGCGCTGCAGACGCTGGATGCGCGCAAGGACTGTCGGGTGTCTGCCGTTTCCCGGCTCTATCTGACGCCGCCATGGGGCAAGACCGATCAGGCGGATTTCTTCAACTGCTGTGCGCTGATAGAAACCGAACTGGAGCCGGAAGAACTGCTGGATCTCTGTCTCGCCCTGGAACGAGAAATGAAACGCGTGCGGGCAGAACGCTGGGGGCCCAGGACGCTGGATATAGATCTGCTGTCCTATGGTGACCGCGTGCAGAAGTCTCAAGCGCTTGAGCTTCCGCATCCGCGGATGACCGAACGCGCTTTCGTCATGTTGCCGCTGGCAGATCTCGCGCCGCAGATGATGATCAACGGGCGCAAGGCGGAGAGCTGGGCCGGCAGCCTCAATTCGACGGGAATCAGCATTGCAAAGCCGGACGGTCTCTGGTGGCGGCAGGTTGCCATAGCCGACTGACCGAAATTCTCTGAGGGAAGAAATGCCTTTTCAGAGAATGATATATCCAGGGAAATTAAAGCGGAAAATCATCTCAGGCGCATGATTATCAGGCGCCTGAGGAAGCCGTTATTCCTTGATCGAACCGACCGCGATGGAATCGAGATCGCGGTCGAGCGACAGGCCGATGACCGGCACCATCTGGTCTTCCACCTTCACCGAAATGGTGATGTTCATCTTGTTTTCGCCACGCAGGCTGGCGACCATTGCGCCGTTCAGCTTGGCGCGGTTGATGCCCATCACCACCTTGTCGCCGTTGACGGAGCCGGAAACGATGTCGAGCCCCTTGCCTTCGGCGCCATCGAGGAACTTGCCGGTATAACCGCGACCGTTCTGGGTGATGACAGCCGACATGGGCTGCTGGAAAACACCGACGCGGCAGGTGCCGTCGAGCTTGATGCCGATGTCGCCTTCCGGAGACGGCGAGCCGGTCAGGTTGCAGCTGAACTTGGTGCCCTTGTATTTTCCGGCAACAATTTCGCCCGGACCCTTCCATACGCCGGAGACCGACTGGAAGAACATCTTGTCGCGGGATGCGGCTTCTGCCTGGGGTGCGAGTGCCGGAGCTGCGGTGACAAAAGTCAAAGCGGCAAGCCCGCCGAAAAGCGAAAAGAAGCGCGAATACATGAGGCTTTCCCCTTGGGACGTTCCGCGGTCAGCGGCGATGTTTAGTGGGGCCGAAATTAAGCGAGAATGGTTAATGCTTCGTATCTTTTGGCGCCGCAAGGGTGTCCCGAAGAGGGCTAATCCTTCTCGTCGTCACGTCCTGCAGCCACGATATCGGACATGAAATCACCGATACCGGGACGGGGCAGGGCGCGGAACGGCAGCGGTCGGCAGAGGTCCATGGCGGCAATTCCGATACGCGCCGTCAGAAGCCCGTTGATGACACCTTCGCCCAGACGGCGCGACAGTCGCGAGGCAAGTCCATGGCCCAGAACCTGCTGGGCGAGGCCATCGCCGACAGCAATCGACCCGGTTACCGCGAGGTGTGCAACAACATCGCGGATCAGCCGCAAAAGCCCGAGTTTTCCGGGCCTTGCGCCATAAAGCTCTGCCATGGCGCGCACGAGGCGCGTGACTTCGAACAGCACATAGGCGAGGTCGACGATCGCCCGCGGGCTGATGGCGGTTACCACCGCCACCCGTTTGGATGAGTTCAGAATCAGGCCGCGAGCCTTGCGATCGAGTGGCGTCAGCAATTCGCGTTCGGCCAGATCGAGAAGATGCGGCCCGTCGATAATCTCATCCTTGGTGCCGTCGAGAGCGCTTCGGCCCTTGGCAGTCTCCGCCCGGTGACTGAGGAGTGATGTCAGGCGTTCAACCACCTTGCGCGCGGGCTGGGCCTGCACTGAAGCTGCAGCTTCTTCCGCCTCGGTCTTCAATGTCTGCACTGCCGCGAGCCGGGCTATCCCGAGGATTTCCCGCCCGACGACGACCAGCAACCCGACAAGCGCAAGCGTCAGTGCCGTGATCGCGGCATAACCGAGCCAGTCGGCCCTCGCGAAAAGGTCGCGAACGACCTGATCCGCCCAGAGCCCGAAGGCAAGCGACAGGAATGTACCGAGCGCCGCCGTGGCAAGCCCGACGAATGAAAAGCGCCTTCTTGGCCGCGGTTCGGCAACGGGGAGGCTGGCGGCATCGAGGTCTGCGCCGGCAAACGGATCGTCCTCATCGGCCACGATCGTCACAGGCTGGTCGAAGCTTTTCGGCCTGCGCACCGGCTGGGGTGCCATATCATCCCGCTCGGCTTCATCAGCGACCTGAAACGCAGCCGGGCGACGTCGGGAGGGGTCATTTGTATAGGGCGGTCTCATGCGAGGCGATCTCCGAGCAGGAACTGCAGGGCACGGTCGAGCCGGATATGCGGCACGGCAAGATTGAGCTTGCCGGGGCGTCCCTCGAGCGCTGGAGGCCGGAAGCGGACGAAGTTGATGTCCGGAAGCTCGGGATTGTCGCTGTCCAGCGTGTTGAACATATGGGTCGGGTCGGCCGGCAGATCGCCCGGGAAGATCGCCGTTGTTTTTATGCCGTCGAACCGCTCGCCATTGATCGTTTCTCCCGCCATCGGCGTGCCGACGATCACCGGGAGCATATGGTTGCCTTCTTTCACGCTTGCCTCGCGGGTAGCGCGCACCGAAGCGATTGCCATCACCTCGAAACCGGCGCCCGACAGGCCGATGCGCTGGATTGCGCGATCGACGAGCCGACCGGTCAGCCGCTCCAGCCTGTCATGGCTTTCGTGATGCAGGTGGTCGGCCTTGGTCGCGGCGATCAGCACCTTGTCGATCCGGCGCGTGACGAAGGACGAAAAGAAGCTGTTATGCCCCGGTCGAAAGCAGCCGAGAACGTCGCTGAGCGCGCGTTCGAGATCCTGCAAAGCTTCCGGGCCGCGATTGATCGCCTGCAGCGCGTCGACAAGCACGATCTGCCGGTCGAGGCGTGCGAAGTGATGGCGGAAGAACGGTTTGACCACGACGGTCTTGTAGGCCTCGAAGCGACGCTCCATCATCGCCCTCAACGACCCCTTGGGCGCTGGCGTCTCCGGGATGCCGGGCAGCGGCGCAAAGGTCAAAGCCGGTGAGCCTTCCAGATCCCCCGGCATAAGGAAACGCCCCGGCGGCAGTGTCGACAGGGAGCGTTCGTCGGATTTACATGCCTTCAGATAGGCGGAAAACACATCGAACAGACGCCGCGCGGTCATTTCGTCTGCCGGCGCATCCATGTCGATCGTGGTCGCAAGCTGCATCCAGTCGCTGGCGAGTTCTCGGCGGATACCCGTCTGCGCCAGTTCCACCGTCGCATTGCTGAACTGACGGTAATCCTGGGCGAGAAGCGGCAGGTCGAGCAGCCATTCGCCCGGATAATCGACGATGTCGACGGAAAGCCTTCCCGGCGAAAGGAAACGGTTCCAGCCGCTGGCGCTCTGATAATCGATGGTCAGCCGCAATTCGGAAATGGCGCGCGTCGAATCGGGCCATACACGATCGCGAACCAGCGCCTGGATATGATCCTCGTATTGAAAGCGCGGGATCGCATCATCCGGCTGTTCTTCGAGCCGGATGGCGGAAACCCGGCCGGACCGCACCGCCTCGAACAACGGAAGTCGTCCGCCATTCAAAAGATTTTGCACGATGGAGGATATCAGCACCGTCTTGCCGGCGCGGGAAAGACCGGTCACGCCGAGCCGTATCGTCGGATTGACGAGCCCCGATGCGCGATCGGCGATGTTGTCGAGTGCAATGCGAGCGTCGTCGGTAAAACTTGTCAGCGAAGGCGCCAAGGCGGGATCCCGAAAAAGTGTTTTCCCCTATATAGGCGTGCGATGTCGGCTCGCAATGTATTGCTCAGGTCTTGAGCAGGTCAATCAATGTCCAGCCGGATGTGCCGGAACCTTCTGCATGGTCCAGAACCGCCAGTCCCGCCGTCGGATAACCGCCGGGCATCGCCTTGCGTCGCTGCTCGGCCCCGATCAGTCCTTCCAGAAGCTGATCGATGGATGGGTTGTGCCCGACGAGCATGACCGAGCGGGCGGGCCGCTGCCCGGCAATGATGGTGGCATAGGCATCGCAGGTGCCATTATAGACTTCATCGACGAACTGGATTTCCAGTGTTTCACGTAGGGCCCTGCGCATGATCTCCGCCGTCTGCCGGCAGCGTGCGGCCGTTGAACTGACGATGCAATCGGGCACATATCCAAGGTCTGCGGCGCGATCGGCAACCATTTCCGCCTGAGCGTAACCGCGGTCGTCGAGCACACGGTCGAAGTCGCGTCCACCCGGCGCTGCCGAAGCCGCCTGCGCGTGACGCATCAGATAAATACGGGATGGTTCAGGTTCGATCATCTTCGGCTCGCCAAAATGAAACGCTGAGTAAAAGGCGTAGCGTTGCTTGGGCCGATTGGTCAACCGGATCATGTGCCGCCGGTTGAGGCACTTGGAAGCCGGCTACCCATGCGATTATGGGAAAAGCATAAAAATTAGTCACT
Organism: Hyphomicrobiales bacterium; assembly: GCA_900469445.1. GTDB lineage: Bacteria > Pseudomonadota > Alphaproteobacteria > Rhizobiales > Rhizobiaceae > Neorhizobium. The sequence continues at coordinate 125,625 of UBXM01000004.1, read as the reverse complement.
TAGCCGATTTTTGTGACAAATTTAAAACTGCTGCAAAACTGGGCGAAAGGCTTGAATGAGGACTGGTTAATGGAGTATAGGGGCCCCATGAGATGTTCTTCAGGAGAATCGCGTTGAGTGAGAAGATCGATCTTAGTAACTATGTGCTCTCGGAAAACGACGAGTTCATGAATGCAAATCAGAAGGCATACTTCAGAGCCAAACTGATCGCATGGAAGAATGACATCCTCAGGGAGGCGCGGGAGACACTCGGGCACCTGGCTGAGGAAAGTGCAAACCACCCAGACCTGGCAGACCGCGCATCATCGGAAACGGACCGTGCAATCGAATTGCGCGCCCGCGACCGTCAGCGCAAACTGATTTCCAAGATCGACGCTGCCATGCAGCGGATCGACGATGGAACCTACGGCTATTGCGAGGAAACCGGCGAGCCGATCGGCCTGAAGCGACTGGACGCACGTCCGATCGCGACATTGTCGATCGAAGCGCAGGAGCGTCACGAGCGACGTGAAAAAGTCTATCGCGACGAATAATGGCCGCAAGCTAAAATAGAAATCAAAAAAGGCACGTCGCGACGTGCCTTTTTTGTTTGCATCGATAGTCCTGGCAAAAGCGTTACTTGTCGCGGCTTGCGGACATCTCGCCAAAAATCCGGGCGACCTCGCTTTGCAGGGAAGGTTCGTCCTTTGCGGCGCTGCCCGGCGCTGCCACGACAGGCACAGCCACCGCCGGTCCAACCTGCTGCAGCGGCCGATTGGTGCGACCGGCAAGTGAGGCGTCACGCGCAGCCATGTTGCTGGCCATTTCTTCCTCGAGGATCTTTTCGAAATCGCTTCCGAGACCGGTCGGCTTTTCGGTCGCGACCGGATTAGGCTGCGGTGCCGGACGCACGACGGGCGCCGCTGCAGCGGCCGTATTGCGCTCGGCAAAGACGCGGTCACGCTGGCTTTCGAGAAGGCGTGCGGCATCGTCGAGAGCCGGCTGCGTCGCCGCCGGCGTTTCCACGCGCGGCTGAGGCTGTACGGGCTCCAGCCGGGCAGGGGCCGCATGCACGGCAGCGACGGCAGGCTCAATGCGTGGCGCTGGGGCCGGGGATGCAGCAGTGGCGGCGGCAGGCTGTGGTGCCGCGATGCGCGTTTCACGGGCGAAAACCTCCGCCGCAGGCTCCTTGATCGCCTCCGTCCGCGGCGCAGCCACCGGTGCCGGGCGCCGTGACGGCTCGCTTGCCGGAAGCCTTGCTGCAACCGGTGCTGCTGCAGCCGGGATCGCTGCCGGCTGCACTGGATGGCTTTCCTGGACGGGAACCTCGGTGCTGTGGGCCGGATTGGCGATCCGGCTTTCGATAACGACGTCTGTCGGTCCGCCGATCATGATCAGATGCTCGACATCGTCACGCCTGACGAGAACCAGGCGGCGGCGGGCATCGACGGCGGCCGCATCCAGCACCTGCAATCGCGGCTGGCGGTTGCGTCCACCCCGCACGAAGGGCGAAGGGCCGCGACGTCCGCGCACTATCCACAGGATTCCGACAAGGCAGACAAGGGCCAAACCGACGCCGATCACCGCGACAAGCAGGCGGCTACCGTAATCGCCCATCAGTTCTCCGACCATATTCTGTAACTCCTGATGCGATCTATCCTGCTGACACAGACGATTTTTCCGCCCCGGAGGCAAGGCTTGCCGTCGTCCGTCAACGTTAAAATGTGTCTCATTGGCATCTCACATAGGGCAGGGTGCTGCACTGTCCCGCCTTTTGTGGCTTTCCGGAGCTTTTTGCTTCATCTTCAAATTGCTAAGAGAGAATCGCAGACGCTACGGGGCGCGTTTTGCGATGCCGGTGCGTGCGCCGGAACAATGCGCCGGAACAAGAGGTATTGATGACCAGCTCGCCGAAAGCCGGCAACGACGAAGCGCCATTGGTGGATCGCGGCAGCCGCGGCGGCACGGTTGTGCGCATCGTGCTCCTGGCAATGGTACTGCTCGGCGTTGCCATCGCCTTCATCGTCTTCCAGCAGGCGCTGGATAACGAGGTCGTTCTTGGCCTTCTCGGCATTCTGGCGATGGTGGGGATTTTCTTCATCGTCTCGTCGCTGATCGGCCTTGTCGAGGTCATGCCGCAGTCGCGTTCCGACGAGCTTGCCCGCAGTTTTCTCGCAAACCATCCCGATGGTATCGTCGTGACCGACGCCAAGGGCCGGATCGTTTATGCCAATGCCGCCTATGGCCGCATGACCGGCGCGTCCAGCAGCCGCAATATCCAGTCGCTCGAAACGCTGCTTTCCAAGACGCGCGAATCGACCGAGGCTCTCTACCGCCTGACGGCAGCACTGCGCGAAGGCCGGGAAGGTCACGAAGAATTCCGCCTGCTGCAGCCGCTCGGCCGCCTGACCGGCAACGGATCGGATGCGCATTGGTATCGCCTCAAGGCCCGTCTGCTTGGTGCAGCCGGCCGCAATGCGCTCGACATCTGGGAAATCACCGACATCACCTCGGAACGTGACGACCAGGAGCGTTTCTTCCGCGAATTGCAGAACGCCATCGATTATCTCGATCATGCCCCGGTCGGCTTCTTCTCAGCTGGCAGGAAGGGCGAGATTTTCTATATCAATGCGACGCTTGCCGAATGGCTCGGTCTCGACCTGACGAAATTCACGCCGCAATCCATGACGGTTTCCGATCTGGTGGCGGGCGAGGGCATGGCCCTTATTCATTCCGTGCAGGCAGCACCCGGCCTGAAGCGCACCGAAACGCTCGAACTCGATCTTCGCCGGGCAAACGGCCAGAGCCTGCCGGCAAAACTGGTGCACAATGTCAGCACCATGCGCGATGGCGCGCCGGGCGAAAGCCGCACCGTCGTGCTGATGCGCGCCAAGGGCGCCGAGGCGGACCAGTCGGCATCCGCCATGCGCTTCACCCGCTTTTTCAACAATACGCCGATGGCGATCGCCTCGGTGGATGGAAAAGGCAAGATCCTGCGCATCAACGCGCCGTTCCTGCGGCTCTTTGCCGGCGTGGTATCGCGTGACGACGTCGATGCCGGTGGTGCCGAGCTGGAGCGCATCGTCCATGACAGCGCCCGCGAGACGCTGACGGAAGCGCTTGCCGCCGCCAAGGACCGTCAGGGCGACATCGCCCCGATCGACACCCGCCATCCGGGTGACGAGAACCGTTATGTCCGTTTCTACGTCAATGCGGTGATCGACGAGAGCGACGAGGCGCCCGAGGAAGTGGCGATCGTCTATGCCGTCGAGACAACCGAGCAGAAGGCGCTCGAAACCCAGATGGCGCAGACGCAGAAGCTGAATGCCGTCGGCACGCTGGCAGGCGGCATCGCCCACGATTTCAACAACGTGCTGACGGCGATCCTGCTGTCTTCCGACCACCTCCTGCTGCAGGCGCGCCCTTCGGACGCAAGCTTCGCCGATCTGATGGAAATCAAGCGCAACGCCAACCGCGCAGCCGTTCTGGTGCGCCAGCTGCTCGCCTTCTCGCGCAAGCAGACGATGCGTCCGGCGGTTCTCAATTTGACCGACGTTGTCGGCGACCTGCGCATGCTGGTCGACCGGCTGATTTCCGGCACCAATGTCAAGCTTGAGGTGGATTACGGCCGAGATCTCTGGTCGGTCCGCACCGACCTGTCGCAATTCGAACAGGTGCTGATCAACCTCTGCGTCAACGCGCGTGATGCGATGCCAGGCGGTGGCACGATCCTGATCAAGACCCGCAACGTGACGGCCGACGACACGGCCGGTTTCCCGCAGGCCGATCTGCCGACAGAAGACTTCGTCATGATCGAGGTGTCCGACAACGGTACCGGCATCCCGCCGGAGATCATGGACAAGATTTTCGAGCCTTTCTTCACCACCAAGGAAGTAGGCAAGGGAACCGGCCTCGGCCTCTCGATGGTCTATGGCATCGTAAAACAGTCCGGCGGTTACCTCTATCCCGAATCGGAACTCGGCAGTGGCACGAGCTTCCGCATCTTCCTGCCGCGCCATATTCCTGAAGTTCAGCCTGTCACCCAGGTGCCCGTTACCATCGAAGGGTCGGTCAATGGCGCGCCGAAGGTGGAGGCGACCGCCGCAGCACCCGCTGCCGAGCCGGTCGACCTCACCGGAAAGTCGGCCGTCGTTCTTCTGGTGGAAGACGAGGAGGCTGTGCGTCGCGGTGGCAAGCGCATGCTTGAAACCCGCGGTTATACCGTCCATGAGGCAGGTTCCGGCACCGAGGCGCTCGACATCATGGACGAGCTCGAAGGCAAGGTCGACATCGTCGTGTCCGACGTCGTCATGCCCGAAATGGACGGCCCGACGCTTCTGACCGAATTGCGCAAATCCTATCCCGACCTGAAATTCATCTTCGTTTCGGGTTATGCGGAGGACGCCTTTGCCCGCAATCTGCCAGCCGACGCCAAATTCGGCTTCCTGCCGAAGCCGTTCTCGCTGAAGCAGCTGGCGGTCTCTGTGCGCGAAATGCTTGATTCGGAATAGGCGGAAGCACTGCGCCGGTCCCGTTGATTGCCAAGCGTTGACTGCCGGCAAAAAGAACCGATTCAGCTATTGTTTCCACAGCTTGCGCTGACCGTGAACATTAGTGGAACGGATCGGAAATAGCTATTTTCATGCAAGGAGTTGAATGCCTCTTGCAGAATGAGAACAAAATGAGTACGAATATCCCATCGGCTGCTTCATTGCTTGCGCGGCGGCAATAACCTAAAGGTGGGATCTCATGGCACAGAACACATTGCGGCTCGTAGAGGAAAAAGGCGTGGACAAGAGCAAGGCCCTGGAAGCGGCACTCTCGCAGATTGAACGATCCTTCGGCAAAGGCTCGATCATGAAGCTCGGTTCGAACGAAAATATCGTTGAGATCGAGACGGTTTCGACCGGCTCTCTCAGCCTTGATATTGCGCTCGGCATTGGCGGTCTCCCCAAGGGCCGCATCATCGAAATTTACGGTCCTGAAAGCTCGGGTAAGACGACGCTTGCTCTGCAGACGATCGCCGAAGCCCAGAAGAAGGGTGGCATCTGCGCCTTCGTCGACGCCGAACATGCGCTCGACCCGGTCTATGCCCGCAAGCTCGGCGTCGATCTGCAGAACCTGTTGATCTCGCAGCCGGATACCGGTGAGCAGGCGCTGGAAATCACCGATACGCTGGTTCGCTCCGGCGCAGTCGACGTTCTGGTCGTCGACTCGGTTGCAGCGCTGACGCCGCGCGCCGAAATCGAAGGCGAGATGGGCGATAGTCTGCCGGGTCTCCAGGCCCGCCTGATGAGCCAGGCGCTGCGCAAGCTGACCGCATCGATCTCCAAGTCGAACTGCATGGTCATCTTCATCAACCAGATCCGTATGAAGATCGGCGTCATGTTCGGTTCGCCGGAAACCACGACCGGCGGTAACGCGCTGAAATTTTACGCCTCGGTTCGCCTCGATATCCGTCGTATCGGCCAGGTGAAGGAGCGCGAGGAAGTCGTCGGCAACCAGACCCGCGTCAAGGTCGTCAAGAACAAGATGGCGCCTCCCTTCAAGCAGGTCGAATTCGACATCATGTATGGTGAAGGCGTCTCCAAGACCGGCGAACTCGTCGACCTCGGCGTCAAGGCCGGTATTGTCGAAAAGTCGGGTGCATGGTTCTCCTATAACAGCCAGCGCCTTGGTCAGGGTCGTGAAAACGCCAAAACCTTCCTGCGGGAAAACCCGGAGGTCGCGCGTGAAATCGAGTTGTCGCTGCGCCAGAATGCCGGCCTGATCGCCGACCGCTTCCTGCAGAACGGTGGCCCGGACGCCAATGACGGCGACGAAGCCTCGGACGGCTGATGTGATCGGATGGGACGGTTCCGCAGCTTTCGCGGAACCCGTTCGGATTTCGTGACTGCCTATTATCGCCGGCCGCCATCGCAAGATGTGCGGCCGGTTTTCTGTTCGGCTGGACAGTCGCTTATGTGGACGATACAAGCCTTTTGACTTCAAATACTGGTACCGCATCGGCGGTTGAAAAGGGCGTAGCATGAGCGGCGTGAATGACATCCGGTCGACCTTCCTCGACTACTTTAAGAAGAACGGCCACGAGGTTGTGGATTCGAGCCCGCTCGTTCCACGCAACGACCCGACGCTCATGTTCACCAATGCCGGCATGGTGCAGTTCAAGAACGTCTTTACCGGTCTTGAAAAGCGGCCTTATTCCACGGCAACGACATCGCAGAAATGCGTGCGCGCCGGCGGCAAGCATAACGACCTCGACAATGTCGGTTACACCGCCCGCCATCTCACCTTCTTTGAAATGCTCGGCAACTTCTCCTTCGGCGATTATTTCAAGGAGAATGCGATCGAGCTTGCCTGGAAGCTGGTTACCGAAGGTTTCGACCTGCCGAAAAACCGGCTTTTGGTGACCGTCTATTCCGAGGACGAGGAAGCAGCGACGCTGTGGAAGAAGATCGCCGGTTTTTCCGACGACAAGATCATCCGCATCCCGACCTCCGACAATTTCTGGCAGATGGGCGATACCGGCCCCTGCGGCCCATGTTCTGAAATCTTCATCGACCAGGGCGAAAATGTCTGGGGTGGCCCTCCTGGTTCGCCGGAAGAGGATGGCGATCGCTTCCTCGAATTCTGGAACCTGGTTTTCATGCAGTTCGACCAGACAGCACCCGGCGAACGTTCGCTTCTGCCGCGTCCGTCGATCGATACCGGCATGGGCCTCGAGCGCATGGCCTGCGTTTTGCAGGGCAAGCAGAGCGTTTTCGATACCGACCTGTTCCGCACCCTGATCGGCACGATTGAGGACGTGATGGGCGTCAAGGCCGAAGGCAGCGCCAGCCACCGCGTCATTGCCGACCACCTGCGTTCGTCTGCATTCCTGATCGCCGATGGCGTCCTGCCGTCGAATGAAGGCCGCGGTTACGTCCTGCGCCGCATCATGCGCCGCGCCATGCGCCATGCCCAGCTCCTTGGTGCCAGGGAACCGGTCATGTACAAGCTGCTGCCGACGCTGATCCAGGAAATGGGTCGCGCCTATCCGGAACTCGTCCGTGCCGAAGCGCTCACCTCCGAGACGCTGAAACTCGAAGAAACCCGTTTCCGCAAGACGCTGGAACGCGGCCTGTCGCTGCTCTCCGACGCAACGACCGATCTCGACAAGGGCGACATGCTGGATGGCGAAACCGCCTTCAAGCTTTATGATACCTATGGTTTCCCGCTCGACCTGACGCAGGACGCATTGCGCGCCCGCGAAATCGGCGTCGACATTGCCGGCTTTACCGACGCGATGGAGCGCCAGAAGGCGGAAGCTCGCTCGCATTGGGCCGGCTCCGGCGACAAGGCGACCGAGACCATCTGGTTCGAACTGAAGGAAACGCACGGCGCCACCGAATTCCTCGGTTACGACACCGAGAAGGCAGAAGGCGTTGTCCAGGCGATCGTCAAGGACGGCAAGGCTGTTGATAGCGCTGCTGCCGGCGAGGACGTCCAGATCGTCGTCAGCCAGACGCCGTTCTACGGTGAATCCGGCGGCCAGATGGGCGATACCGGCATCATCTCCACCGACAATGGCAAGGTTGCCGTTTCCGACACCCAGAAGAAGGGTGAGGGCCTGTTCGTCCACGTGGCGAAAGTGTCTGAAGGCAAGCTGAAGGTCGGCGACGCCGTCATCCTGACGGTCGATCACGCACGCCGTTCGCGCCTGCGCTCCAACCACTCGGCAACCCATCTTCTGCACGAAGCGCTGCGCGAAGTGCTCGGCACCCACGTCGCCCAGAAGGGCTCGCTGGTTGCGCCCGAGCGTCTGCGTTTCGACGTCTCGCATCCGAAGCCGATGTCGGCGGAAGAATTGCAACGTGTCGAAGACATGGCCAACGCCATCATCATCCAGAATTCCAAGGTCACCACCCGCCTGATGAGCGTCGATGACGCGATTGAAGAGGGTGCGATGGCGCTGTTCGGCGAAAAATATGGCGATGAGGTTCGCGTCGTTTCCATGGGCACCGCGATCGACGGCGACAAGGCCGGCAAGCCCTATTCGATCGAGCTCTGCGGCGGCACGCATGTTAACGCGACCGGCGATATCGGTCTCGTCCGTGTCCTGTCGGAAAGCGCCGTCGGCGCCGGCGTTCGCCGCGTCGAGGCAGTGACCGGTGAAGCCGCGCGCGCCTACCTCTCGGAGCAGGACGATCGGGTGAAGACCCTGGCCGGCGCGTTGAAGGTTCAGCCTTCGGACGTCGTTTCGCGTGTCGAGGCTCTGCTCGACGAGCGTCGCAAGCTCGAAAAGGAACTGGCCGATGCCAAGCGCCGTCTCGCCATGGGCGGCGGCGAGGGCGGCACGGGTTCGGATGCCCGCGAAATCGCCGGCACCAAGTTCATGGGCCGCGTCTTGGCAGGCATCGACGCCAAGGACCTGAAGGGTCTGGCCGATGAAGGCAAGGCATCGCTCGGTTCGGGCGTCGTCACGCTGATCGGCGTCTCCGAGGATGGCAAGGCCAGCGCCGTTGTCGCCGTCACCGAGGATCTCGTCGGCCGGTTCAGCGCCGTTGAACTCGTTCGCATCGCTTCCGCTGCCCTCGGCGGCAAGGGCGGCGGCGGCCGGCCGGACATGGCCCAGGCCGGTGGCCCGGATGGCACCAAGGCCGACGAGGCGATCGAGGCGGTTGCAGCCGCACTCGGCGCCTGAATGACACAAATGACCGGGCGGCTTCTGGCCGCCCGTCCTGCACGAGGTTTTCCATGGGATTGAACGCTGTCATCGAGGATGAGATGGACGAGGCCGTGACCGGTCTTGCGCCCGCATTGTTTCGTGATGCGCCGAACTCGGTTTCGTTCAACAAGCTGCGTAAGCGGCTGCTGCGTCAGGTGCGCCAAGCCTTCGAGGATTTCGGCATGCTCAACGGCCAGCAGCGCTGGCTCGTCGGCCTCTCCGGTGGCAAGGACAGTTACGCGCTGCTCGCCGTCCTGCTCGACCTGCAATGGCGCGGTCTGCTGCCAGTCGAACTGATCGCCTGCAATCTCGACCAGGGTCAGCCGAATTTCCCCAAGCATATTCTGCCGGACTATCTGACCTCGATCGGGGTAAAACATCGTATCGAATATCGCGATACCTATTCGATCGTGAAGGAAAAGGTGCCTTCGGGCGCAACCTATTGCTCGCTCTGTTCCCGGCTGCGCCGCGGCAATCTTTACCGCGTTGCACGCGAGGAGGGCTGTCAGGCGCTGGTGCTCGGCCATCACCGGGAGGATATTCTCGAAACCTTCTTCATGAATTTCTTCCATGGCGGCCGCCTTGCCGGCATGCCGGCCAAGCTTCTGAATGACGAAGGCGACCTGATGGTGCTGCGGCCTCTGGCCTATTGCGCCGAAGACGATCTAGCCAAATTTTCAGCCGCGATGCAGTTCCCGATCATCCCCTGCGACCTCTGCGGTTCGCAGGACGGTTTGCAGCGCAACGCGATGAAGCAGATGCTTGCCGATATCGAGACGCGCATGCCGGGCCGCAAGGATACGATGCTGCGCGCGCTTGCCCATGTGAACCCGTCTCATCTTCTCGACCCGAAACTTTTTGATTTTTCCGGCCTGTCGGCCTCGGCCGACGACTGATCTTGCCATCTTCAAACGCAGATTGGATTTCAAAATGACTTTGCCGCTCGACGTCTCCAGGCTTGCCGAACTCCTTAAACATGCCGCCAAGACCGAGATACTGCCGCGGTTCCGCCGCCTTGGCGGTGATGATATCCGCTCCAAGAGCGAACCGTCTGATCTGGTCACCGAGGCAGACGAGGCAGCCGAGCGCCTGATCCGACGGGAGATCGACAGCGTGGTTCCGGGCGCCCTGTTCATCGGCGAGGAATCTGTCGCAGCGGACCCGTCGCTTCTTGGAAAGCTGGCTGACGCGGAACTGGCCGTTATCGTCGATCCGATCGATGGCACCTTCAACTTCGCCTCCGGCATTCCGGCTTTCGGTGTCATGGCCGCCGTCACCTACAAGGGCGAAACGGTTGCCGGCATCATCTATGATCCGATGGGCGATGACTGGGTCATGGCCGAAAAAGGCGCAGGCGCCTTCCTGCGTCGTCCGGATGGCGAATCGATCAAACTGTCCGTTGCTGCTCCGCAACCGCTTGGTGACATGATCGGCATGGCGTCGGCGGGCTATTTTTACGGCCATGAACGGGAGCAGATCCTGGCCAATCTTGCCAAGGTTCGCCTGTTCGCCAGCTATCGCTGCGCGGCCCACGAATACCGCACCTTCGCCAGCGGCCATGTCCAGTTCGCGCTTTATAACAAGCTGATGCCTTGGGATCATCTTGCGGGGACATTGATCGGCACGGAAGCCGGCGGCTACATCCGCAGGCTGGATGGTTCCGTCTACCTGCCGCACCATGTCGAGGGCGGCCTGCTGCTGGCGACCGACGAAGAGAGCTGGAATACCCTTCGCCGGGAAATCATCGGCTGATACGTCGAGAAGCCAGATTGGCGCATACTAAAAAGCCCGGCAATGCCGGGCTTTTCGTTTTCTCCATGTGACGCGGGTTCAGTGCGCCAGGATCATCTTCGGCTTGAACTGGCCGCCATCGCGCGGTTCGAAGATCTGATAGACCTGCGGATTGCGAAGCGGTTCCTCGTTTTCATCATGCTCAAGGTTCTGTTCGGAAACATAGGCGACATATTCCGTGTCGTCGTTTTCGGCGAGCAGATGATAAAAGGGCTGGTCCTTGGCCGGCCGGATTTCGGATGGGATCGAATTCCACCACTCTTCAGTATTCGCAAATTCCGGATCGACATCGAATACGACGCCACGGAACGGGAATACTTTGTGACGGACGACCTCCCCAATCATGAACTTTGCGTTTTTCTGTTTCATGGTACGATGTCCTTTCACAGCATAATGTGGGGGCTCGACAGGGAAACATCAAGATTTGGTGCTTCCGGGCGTCTTTCGCCGTTTTCTAGCCCCGATTACGCCTCCTGCCTTTCAACGACGCGAGCACGACGCCACCCAATACAAGCACAATGCCGAGCGCATGATAAGGTTCGAAAGGTTCGCCAAGAAAGATCATTGCCATGATGATGGAAACCGGAGGCATGAGGTAGAGCGTAATGCCTCCTGTCGCGGGGCCGAACACGCGGACCACATGCTGGAAGCAGAAGAAAGCGGCAAGTGACGCGAAGACGACCATTCCGGCGATTTTCCACCAGTCCGAAGCCGAATCAGGAAGCGGTCCGCCGTCGATGAACTCCAATATGCTCGGCGGCAGCAGCACGAGCGCACCTGCAAGCGCGATCATGCCGAAAAGAGCCAGCGGCGAAAGCTGCTGTAGCGCGGAGTTTTTCAACAGGATCGAATAGATGGCGAAGGAAATGGCGGCAACGAGAATGCCCAGATCACCGATATTGAAGCTGAGATTGCGCAATGCTGCCGGATCACCCCGCAGGACGATCGAGATCACGCCGGCAAAGGCGACCACCATGCCGGCCAGTTCCCGCCCGCTGATCTTGCGGCCGCTGAACATCCACTGGAACAGGATGATGAAGAGCGGCGAGGTCGTGTAGATGAGCGTGCCATTGGCGGCGCTTGTATAGGTCAGCGACCAGTAGACGAGGCCGCCGCAGATGCCCATGCCGAGGCCGCCAAGCAGCAGCCAGAGCCAGAAGTGATTGCGAACGAACATTAAGCTGGCACGGCGGTCGGCATAGATGAAGGGCAGCATGATCGCGGTCGATCCGGCCCATCGCAGGAACGCCGTCGTGTAGGGCGCGACATCACCGGTGATGCCCCGGCCAAAGATCATGTTGCTGGAGAAGAAGATCGGGACGAGAGAAAAAATCAGCCAGTCGACGGGCCGGCCTGATCCGGACGTGGTTTGAGACGTCATGCTTCACCGGAAATGAAATATCGCCGCATGCGGCTGTAACCGTGAAAAGAAAAACGGCGGGAAGGCCCGCCGTTTTCAGGATGCGGCCAAAACCGCAATCTATGCAATAGGGCCGATCAAGCCGAATAATACATGTCGAATTCGACCGGGTGAGGCGTCATTTCGTAGCGCATCACTTCGGTCATCTTCAGTTCGATATAGGCATCGATCTGGTCGTCGTCGAACACGCCGCCGGCGGTCAGGAACTTGCGATCCTTGTCGAGGCTTTCGAGCGCTTCACGCAGCGAGCCGCAGACGGTCGGGATCTTCTTCAGTTCCTTCGGCGGAAGGTCGTAAAGATCCTTGTCCATGGCCTTGCCCGGATGGATCTTGTTCTTGATGCCATCGAGGCCGGCCATCAGCATGGCTGCAAAACCGAGATAGGGGTTCTGCATCGGATCCGGGAAACGAACCTCGACGCGCTTGGCCTTCGGGTTGGTGCCGAACGGGATGCGGCAGGAAGCGGAACGGTTACGCGCCGAATAGGCGAGCAGAACCGGTGCTTCATAACCGGGAACCAGACGCTTGTAGGAATTCGTCGTCGGGTTGGTGAAGGCGTTGATCGCCTTGGCATGCTTGATGATGCCGCCGATGTAATAGAGGCAGCTTTCCGACAGGCCGGCATATTCGTCGCCGGCGAAAGTCGGCTTGCCGTCCTTCCAGATCGACTGGTGGACGTGCATGCCCGAGCCGTTGTCGCCATAGATCGGCTTCGGCATGAAGGTTGCCGTCTTGCCATAGGCATTGGCGACCTGATGCACGACATATTTGTAGATCTGCATCTTGTCGGCGTTGCGCACCAGCGTGTCGAACTTGACGCCCAGCTCGTGCTGTGCGGCCGCCACTTCGTGGTGATGCTTTTCGACGACGACGCCCATCTCGGTGAGCACGGTCAGCATTTCGGAGCGCATGTCCTGCAGGCTGTCGACCGGCGGAACCGGGAAATAGCCGCCCTTGACGCGCGGACGGTGGCCGAGGTTGCCGGTCTCGTAATCCGTGTCGTCATTGGACGGCAGTTCGGATGAGTCCAGCTTGAAGCCGGTATTATACGGGTCGGCCTTGTACTTGACGTCGTCGAAGACGAAGAATTCCGGTTCCGGGCCGACAAAAATGGTGTCGCCGATACCCGATGCCTTCAGATAGGCTTCCGCCTTCTTGGCCGTGCCGCGCGGGTCACGGTTATAGGATTCGCCGGAGACCGGGTCGAGAATGTCGCAGAAGATGACCATCGTCGACTGGGCGAAGAACGGGTCCATATGCACGGTTGCCGGGTCGGGCATGAGCACCATGTCGGACTCGTTGATTGCCTTCCATCCACCGATCGAGGAGCCGTCGAACATGACGCCATCGGCGAACATATCCTCGTCCACGGCGGAAATATCCATCGTCACATGCTGCAGCTTGCCGCGCGGGTCGGTAAAGCGAAGGTCAACGAACTTGACGTCGTTTTCCTTGATTTGTTTCATGATTTCGCTTGCGCTCGTCATTACAGGTTCCTCGATTTCAGTAACGATATGAACGGTCACGCCGGGCCGGTTAAATGGCGTCTACACCCGTTTCACCAGTGCGGATACGGATGACCTCCTCGACGTTGGAGACGAATATCTTGCCGTCGCCGATCCGTCCAGTCTGGGCCGCGTTGCGAATGGCTTCGATCACGGCTTCGGCATTTTCGTCGGCAAGAACCACTTCCACCTTCACTTTCGGCAGGAAGTCCACGACGTATTCGGCGCCGCGGTAAAGTTCGGTATGGCCCTTCTGGCGGCCGAAACCTTTGGCTTCGGTTACCGTAATGCCCTGCAGGCCGACTTCCTGAAGGGCTTCCTTCACTTCGTCGAGCTTGAAGGGTTTAATGATCGCTTCGATCTTCTTCATGAGAAACTATCTCTCCGCTTCTCCCTAAGCGCGGGTCCAGGACCCACTCGGCCATTCCAATGCAGATATCGTGCCAAACTAATGTTGGACTTTCAAAAGGATATTCGCATTTTGCACGTATTCCTGCCCGTTTCCATGCCGGAAAGCCATTTCCGCCGCCGATCCCAGGCGATTTCGATGTGAAACGACGCCGCATTGGCCGGTTTCGTGACAAATATGCGAAATTTAGCTTGGATGTGGCGATGCAGCTTTGTGATTAATTTATATGCAAAAGAGTAATAATTAGGCCTCTTGCTGCCGGTGACCGTGCTTGTGTTTTCAGCGGCTTTGAGATCAAGTGCGGCATGGCTCACCTTCCATCTCATATTCTGCTGACGCCGGATGAAATGGCGCATGCCGATCTCATGGCGGCTGAATCCGGAATTTCCTCCTTTGATCTCATGGTTCGCGCCGGTCATGCCGTGGCTGCCACCGCGCTGCGCCGCTTTCCGCAAGCGCTTCGGTTTGCCGTTCTTTGCGGGCCGGGAAATAACGGCGGAGATGGATATGTTGCGGCAGGCGCGCTCGCCGCGTCCGGGGCTTGCGTGGCGGTCTTTGCCCTTGGTGAAACCGGAAGCCTGAAAGGTGATGCAAGACTGGCTTTCGAGGCTTGGGGTGCGGACGTGGCTCCGCTTCCGGAGTTCGATCCGCTGGCCGGAGATATTGTCATCGACGCGCTTTTCGGCGCGGGCCTGTCGCGCGATGTTCCGTCGCAGGTCGCGAACGTGATTGCCGCGGTTGCCGAGGCCCGATTGCCGGTTCTGGCCGTCGATCTGCCGTCCGGCGTCAGCGGGCGCAGCGGCAGGCCTCTGGGCTCGGCTTTTCAGGCCGAATGCACCATAACCTTCATGGCCAGAAAGCCGGGCCATCTTCTGCTTCCCGGAAAGTCTCTCTCCGGTGATATGGAGGTTGTCGATATCGGCATTCCGAAGCGTATCGTTGAGGCTACGGCCGGCGCGTTTTCCGAAAACCGGCCTGCAATATGGGCATCGTCCTTGCCGCTCGCCGGTCCCGAAAGCCACAAATACAGGCGAGGGCATCTCGCCGTCTTTTCGGGCGAGGCGTCGAAGACGGGCGCTGCGAGGCTTTGCGCGCTTGCCGGCCTGAAAACCGGCGCCGGGCTCGTGACGATGGCGTCTCCAGCAGACGCGATGGCGGCGAATGCCGCTCACCTGACGGCCGTCATGCTGCGGCGGGTCGACACTGACGCTGAACTGGCCGAATGGCTGGAAAGCGCCAGGCTTTCGGCCTTCGTGCTTGGTCCCGGCTTCGGCATAGGAAGCCGCGCTCGCGACTTCGTTCTGGCCTTGAAAGACAAGCCGCTGGTGCTGGATGCGGACGGCATCACCTCGTTCAAGGATGAACCCGCAATTCTGTTCGACGCTTTTGCGCCGGGAGAGACGCGGCTGGTCCTGACGCCGCATGAGGGTGAATTCGGACGTCTTTTTCCCGACCTCGCGTCGGACGAGACGTTGAGCAAGCCCGAAAAGGCGCTAAGGGCCGCACAACGCGCGCA
Organism: Hyphomicrobiales bacterium; assembly: GCA_900469445.1. Classification (GTDB taxonomy): domain Bacteria; phylum Pseudomonadota; class Alphaproteobacteria; order Rhizobiales; family Rhizobiaceae; genus Neorhizobium. The sequence goes on along the minus strand of UBXM01000004.1, from coordinate 110,298 downwards.
TGCGGCAATCGTCTACAAAGGGGCAGATACGGTGATTGCCGCACCGGATGGCCGCGTGGCGATCAATACCAACGGCCCGGCCTGGCTTGCCACGGCCGGATCCGGCGATGTTCTGGCCGGCATGATCGGGGCGTTGCTGGCGCAGGGCATGCCGGCCTTTGAGGCGGCCGCCGCCGGTGTCTACCTGCATGGCGAAACCGCCAGGATTGCCGGGCCGGGCATGACGGCGGAGGATCTTGCCGACCATGCCGGTCGCGCCATGGCCGACCTTGCCGGGTTGCCCTAAAGCGCGTCGCGATCCTTCAGATCAGCTTGTCGCGCTTCAGCTCTTTGTTCTTACGCATTTTTTATCCCGAAACCGGTGGCCACTTTCGGGAGACATGCGCTAGCCGACCAGTTCCTGCATCGCCATCGCGCCCTGAGGGGCGTTGACCTTGCCCTCATGAATGAAGAAGGCGAAGACGTCGCGCGGCTGTTTTTTCACCACCCGCTTTTCGTCGACCAGGGGCAGGCTTTCCGGCACACCGCCTTCTGCCCAGGTTTTCAATCTTTTTGCCCAGGCCTTCATGTCGGCATCGGCGTAACAGGTCGGGATGTCATCCGACCCTTTTTGCAGTCGCGCATAAACGAAATCCGCCGTGACGTCGGCGACCATCGGATAATCGAAATGTTCGGCGCAGACAGGCGCGATATTGTATTTTTCGAGAAGTGCGACGAATTCCGGCACTTTGAAACTGTCATGGCGAACCTCGACGACATGGCGAAGCGGCAGGCCCTCGAGTTTCTCCGGCAATAGTTTCAGGAAAGCCTCGAAATCCTCCGGCTCGAACTTCTTCGTCGGCGCGAATTGCCAGAGGAGAGGACCGAGATGATCCCCAAGTTCCACCAGCCCCTGCGTCAGGAACTTTTCGATCGATTCACCGGCATCGGCCAGAACCTTGCGGTTGGTGGTGAAACGGCTGGCCTTGAGTGAGAAGATGAACCCGTCCGGCACTTCCGACGCCCATTTCGCAAAGGTTTCCGGCTTCTGCGAGCCGTAATAGGTGCCGTTCACCTCGATCACCGAAAGCTTGCTCGACGCGTATTCGAGCTGCCGCTTCTTGGTGAGCTTGTCGGGGTAAAACGTGCCTTCCCAGGGCTCGAAGGTCCAGCCACCGATGCCGGTTCGGATCGTACCGCTCTTGCTCATCTTCCCCTCCAAATGTTGAGCCGCCAGTTATTCGGCAGCCTCGACCTTCCTTGCAGGCCGCCGTTCCAGCAGATCCTTCAAGAACTGCCCCGTATAGGACCGCTTTTCCTTGACGATCTGCTCCGGCGTGCCCTGCGCAACGATTTCGCCGCCGCCCGTGCCGCCTTCGGGGCCGATGTCGATGATCCAGTCGGCCGTCTTGATGACTTCGAGATTATGCTCGATGACCACGACGGAATTGCCTTGATTGACCAGTTCCTGCAGCATTTCCAGGAGTTTCGCGACGTCATGAAAATGCAGGCCAGTGGTCGGCTCGTCGAGGATATAGAGCGTGCGCCCGGTGGAGCGTTTCGACAATTCCTTGGCTAGCTTGACGCGTTGCGCCTCGCCACCCGAAAGCGTGTTTGCCTGCTGGCCCACCTTGATATAGCCGAGCCCGACATCGAACAGCGCCTGCAGCTTGTCGCGCACGGCCGGCACCGCCGAGAAGAACTCGACGCCTTCCTCGACCGTCATGTCGAGCACGTCGGCAATCGACTTGCCCTTGAAATGCACGTCGAGCGTTTCACGGTTGTAGCGCTTGCCGTGGCAGACATCGCAGGTGACATAGACATCCGGCAGGAAGTGCATCTCGATCTTGATGACGCCATCGCCCTGGCAGGCTTCGCAGCGGCCGCCCTTGACGTTGAAGGAGAAACGCCCCGGCGCGTAACCACGGGCCTTCGCCTCCGGCAGGCCGGCGAACCAGTCGCGGATCGGCGTAAACGCGCCGGTATAGGTGGCCGGGTTGGAGCGCGGCGTGCGGCCGATCGGCGACTGGTCGATATCGATCACCTTGTCGATATGTTCGAAACCGTCGATCCGGTCATGTTCTGCCGGAATTTCGCGCGCGCCCATGACTCGGCGGGCGGCGGACTTATAGAGTGTCTCGATCAGGAAGGTGGACTTGCCGCCGCCCGATACACCCGTCACGGCAGTGAAGACCCCGAGCGGCACCGATGCTGTGACGTTTTTCAGATTGTTGCCACGCGCGCCAAAGACCTTGATCTCCTTGCCTTTCTTCGGCTTGCGGCGCTCGGTCGGAACGGCAACACCGAGTTCGCCTGACATATATTTGCCGGTGATCGACTTCGGATTGGCCATGACCTGCTGCGGTGTACCCTCGGCAATGACTTCGCCGCCATGAATGCCGGCGGCGGGGCCGATATCGACGACGTAATCCGCCGTCAGGATCGCGTCCTCGTCATGTTCGACCACGATCACCGTATTGCCGATGTCGCGCAGGTGTTTCAGCGTATCGAGCAGGCGGGCATTGTCCCGCTGGTGCAGGCCGATCGACGGTTCGTCGAGCACGTAAAGCACGCCGGTCAGGCCCGAGCCGATCTGCGACGCCAGCCGGATGCGCTGGCTCTCGCCGCCCGAAAGCGTGCCGGAATTGCGCGACAGGCTGAGATAATCGAGGCCGACATCGTTCAAAAACTGCAGCCGCTCGCGGATTTCTTTGAGGATGCGGACGGCGATCTCGTTCTGCTTGGCATTAAGGTGCTCGGGCAGGGCCGAGAACCAGTCACGCGCCATCTTGATCGACATTTCCGTCGTTTCGCCGATATGCAGCTTGTTGATCTTCACCGCCAGGGCTTCCGGCTTGAGGCGATAACCGGCGCAGGCCGGGCAGGGCGCTGCCGACATATAACGTTCGATTTCCTCGCGCGCCCAGGCGCTGTCGGTTTCCTTCCAGCGGCGTTCGAGGTTCGGTACAATGCCTTCGAAATTCTTCACCGTCTTGTAGGAGCGGGCGCCATCGGCGTAATTGAACTCGATCTTCTCCTCGGTACCCTTCAGGATCGCCGTTTGCGCCTCGCTGGAAAGCTTGTCCCAGCGGTCGGAGAGCTTGAAGCCGAATACCTTGCCGAGGCCTTCGAGCGTCTGGTTGTAATAGGGGGAGGATGACTTGGCCCAGGGGGCAATCGCCCCGTCACGCAAGGTGCGGGCCGGTTCTGGCACGATCAGGTTTTGATCCACCTTCTGCTGCGAGCCGAGACCGTCGCAGGTCGGGCAGGCACCGAAGGGGTTGTTGAACGAGAAGAGACGCGGTTCGATCTCCGGAATGGTGAAACCGGAGACCGGGCAGGCGAACTTTTCCGAAAACAGCACCCGTTCATGGGTTTCGTTGAGCGACTTGTTGGCCGATCCGCCGGCGGCGGTTTCATTGGCCGGCAACGGCTTGTCGGCGAATTCCGCAACGGCGAGACCATCCGCCAGTTTCAACGAGGTTTCCAGGCTGTCCGCCAGACGCGCGCCGATATCCGATCGGACAACCAGGCGGTCGACCACGACATCGATGTCGTGCTTGTATTTCTTGTCGAGCGCCGGAACGTCGGCGATCTCGTAGAACTGGCCATCGACTTTCACGCGCTGAAAGCCCTTTTTCATCAGTTCGGCGAGTTCCTTCTTGTACTCGCCCTTTCGGCCGCGGATCATCGGCGCAAGGATGTAGAGGCGCGTTCCTTCCTCGAAGGCAAGCACGCGGTCGACCATCTGGCTGACTGTCTGGCTCTCGATCGGCAGGCCTGTCGCTGGCGAATAGGGAACCCCGACACGCGCGAACAGAAGGCGCATGTAGTCGTAGATCTCGGTCACCGTGCCGACGGTCGAACGCGGGTTGCGCGACGTCGTCTTCTGTTCGATCGAGATCGCCGGCGACAGGCCTTCGATCTGGTCGACATCCGGCTTCTGCATCATTTCCAGAAACTGGCGGGCATAGGCCGACAGACTTTCGACGTAACGGCGCTGACCTTCCGCATAGATCGTGTCGAAGGCGAGCGACGACTTTCCGGAGCCGGACAGGCCGGTCATCACGATCAGCGAATTGCGGGGCAGATCGAGATCGATGCCCTTCAAATTGTGCTCGCGCGCACCACGTATGGAAATGGTCTTGAGTTCACTCATCGTTATGCCTTTTGGGAGGCCCATCTGGGGAGGATTTGAAGGCCCTTATGTAGTAATTGATCCGCGCCTGTCGAGGCGAAACTGCCACAATCGGCTGCGGTTCCGACTCCGTTGACAGGAGTATAGGAATAAAATAGAACAAATAAAGAACAAAATTTAAACTGCTACCGACCGCAGGCTGAGGCCTGCCAATGTCGTAAACTGTGGATGAGGGATGCGGGGGAGGTCGCGCCTTGCCCGGCCTTTGGTCTATGGTGGGTGGATTGGTTTCAGGCCGCGGTGGCGGCAGAGTAAGGTGAGAGATTATGGCAGGTAGCGTCAACAAGGTCATCCTGATCGGCAACGTCGGTGCAGATCCGGAAATCCGTCGGACCCAGGACGGCCGTCCGATCGGCAACCTTCGCATTGCCACGTCGGAAACTTGGCGCGACCGCAATTCAGGCGAGCGCAAGGAAAAGACCGAGTGGCATACGGTCGTCGTTTTCAACGAAGGTCTCTGCAAGGTCATCGAGCAATATGTGAAGAAGGGCGCCAAGCTCTATATCGAAGGCGCGCTGCAGACCCGCAAGTGGCAGGACCAGAACGGTAACGACCGTTACTCGACGGAAGTGGTGCTGCAGGGCTTCAACTCGACGCTGACCATGCTCGACGGCCGTGGCGAAGGCGGCGGTGACCGTGGCGGCTTCGGTGGCGGTCGTGGCGGCTCGGGCGATTTCGGCGGCGGCGGTGACGACTTCGGCGGCGGTTACGGCGGCGGCAATGATTACGATCGTCCGCGCTCCGGCGGCCAGGGCGGCAATCAAGGCGGTGGTCAGGGTGGCCGCGGCGGTCAGTCGTCGGGCGGCAATTTTTCCCGCGATCTGGATGATGACATCCCGTTCTGATCAAAGGCGCCGCGAGGCGCCTTTTTCATGAATGCCAGAATTACCGAAACCGGAGAGTTTTTATGAGCGACGCGACCGACATTCCCAGGCAGCCTTCGACATGGCGTATCGTTCTGGCCGCCATCCTCGACTTCTTCACGATCTTCTGGGTTGCCGGCTTTCTGGTGTCGTCGCTCTTCGGCGGACGAACGGAAAACGGTTTTGCGCTCGACGGCTGGCCGGCACTTTTGTGCTTCGCGCTGATCGTCGCCTATTTCGTTGTCTTCAACAAGTTCCTCGGCGGAACGATCTGGAAGCGGATATTGAAGGCAAAGCGCACCGATCGCTGATCGCGATCGGCCCGATGTCGATCAGATCTCGTTCACGTCCGTAAGCATCGCCACGAGAACATCGGATTGGGAGAGAATGCCGGTGAGCGTGTTGTCCGCCGTCACCACGGGCAGGTAGTGAAGGCCATTTTCGGCAAACATGATGATGGCCTCCGCCAGAGGCGTTTCGGGGCGTACCGTCTTGACCGGCGTGGTCATGATGCGGCTGACAAGGCCGCGCGGTGCAACCGTGCCTGAGATCGCCATGCGCACCCGGGCAAGGAAACCTTCCGGCCTGTCGGCCCAGTCCACCTTGCCGAACAGATCGGTCTGCGTGACGATGCCGACGACTTCCTTCCTGTGATTGATCACCGGCAGCGCTTTGATGTGATGCGAGTGCATCAGCTTCTGCGCCTTTCTCAAGGATGTCACCGGCGAAACGGCGATCACGTCGCGGGACATGAAACTGTCGCAGTCGAGATCGCCGGCGCGGCGGCGATAGGAGCGCAGCTCGGTGCGCCTCAGAATGGCTTCGAGATCGTCCCGATCGATGTCGAGAAACTCGTCATATTCCTTCAGCACCTCATCGAGATCCTCCGATGAGAACCCGATGCGCTGGATGGGGGCGGGGTCCTTGGTCCCGTGATCGACGGGGGCAAGCTTCACCCTGTGCGGATATCTGCGGCCGGTGACATTATTGAATATCAGCGCCAGTGCAAGCAGGGCGAGCGAATTTCCCAGGACCGGCCAGATGACAAAGGCATAACCGAGATCGTGTATTGTCGGGCCGCCGAGAACGGCGGTCAGCGCGATTGCCCCACTCGGCGGGTGAAGGCAGCGCAGCGTCATCATCGATCCGATCGCGATGCTGATCGCTAGCGCCGCCGCGACGAACGGATCGGCGACCAGCAGGCTCGCCGTCACGCCGACAATCGCTGCCGTGGTATTTCCGCCGAGGATCGACCATGGCTGGGCAAGCGGACTGGCGGGAACGGCAAACAGCAATACGGCGGAAGCACCCATCGGCGCGATCAGTGCGGGCAGGGCGGGATCGAGGCCGATGGCCAGGCTTCCGAGAAATCCGGTGAGCAAAACTCCCATGAGCGCGCCCGCGGAGGCGCGCAACCGCTCCCTTTTGCTGACGGACTGAGTGTCGGGCAGCATCCGGCGCAGCATGGATAACATCGGTATTCCTTTGGTCAGACAAATGCAGCCGCACGAATCCGCGGCTGCCTGCTTCTATCAGACGAAGCTGATTTGTTGTCTGTCAAAAATACCGATGATGCAAAATCAAAGGCTGAAGGCGGAACGAACCCCGTCCACGACGAACTGTACCGAAAGTGCAGCCAGAAGCACGCCGAGAAGCCGGGTCAGGATTGCGCGCCCGGTGACGCCCAGGATGCGGTCCAGCCGTTCGGCAAGCTGCAGCGTGAAATAGAGAATGACCATCATCAGGGCGATGACAGAGATCAGCAGCGCGCGATCGAATGGGCTGGTAAACGTGCCGGCAAGCAGCACGGTTGCAGAAATCGCGCCCGGCCCGGCGATCAGCGGAATGGCCAGCGGAAACACCGCCAGATCCCGGATATGGTCGATCGTGATTGCCGCCTGCGAGGTCTTTTCCTTGCGTTCCTGACGCCGTTCGAAAACCATTTCAAACGAAATCCAGAACAGCAACAGGCCACCGGCGATGCGGAATGCGCCCATCGAAATGCCCAGAAGCCCGAGCACGCCGGCACCGAACAGGGCAAAGACGGTCAGGATGCCGAAGCCGATGATCGAGCCGCGCAGGGCCACCTGCTTGCGCTGTGCCGCAGTCATACCCACGGTCAGGCCAAGGAAGACGGGAGCGAGGCCGGGTGGGTCCAGCGTCACCAGCATCGTCGTCATTGCGTTGATCAGCGCATCGGCAGTCGCCATATATATAATTCCTTGATGGTTCGAGTTCCTTGCGAACGCAATGGATGATTGTTAGGACACTCCCGGCTTAACGGGAAGTCAGGACCTTTGCCGCACACGCGGTATGGACAAAGTCTTGCCGTGAATGGCGTTGAAAGCTGTTCAAAACCCTTGCGGAAATTGGCGCTCGTTACCTCTTTCCGATATAAAAATGCAACTGATTCCGTACAGAGATCGTGATCCGATTTGACTGAGCAAAGCACACCCGGCGGCGGAAAGCTGCCCCCAGGCATCGAACCCATTTCCATCATGGAGGAGATGCAGCGCTCCTATCTCGATTACGCGATGAGCGTTATCGTCAGCCGCGCGCTTCCTGATGTCCGTGACGGCCTGAAGCCGGTCCATCGCCGTATTCTCTACGGCATGTCGGAACTCGGCATCGATTGGAACAAGAAATACGTCAAATGCGCCCGCGTAACCGGTGACGTGATGGGTAAATACCATCCGCACGGCAACTCGGCGATCTATGACGCGCTCGCGCGTATGGCGCAGGATTGGTCGCTTCGGCTGCCGCTGATCGACGGCCAGGGCAATTTCGGCTCGATCGACGGTGACCCGCCGGCGGCCGAACGTTACACCGAATGCCGACTTGAAAAGGCTGCCCATTCGCTGCTCGACGATCTCGACAAGGAAACGGTCGATTTCCGCGACAACTACGATGGCACGCTCTCCGAGCCTGTCGTGGTTCCGGCGAAATTTCCGAACCTGCTGGTCAACGGCGCAGGCGGTATCGCCGTCGGCATGGCGACCAACATCCCGCCGCACAATCTCGTCGAGGTCATCAACGGCTGTATCGCCCTGATCGACAATCCGGCGATTGATCTGCCGGAAATGATGGAAATCATCCCCGGTCCGGATTTTCCGACCGGCGCGCTCATTCTCGGCAAGAACGGTATCCGTTCGGCCTACGAGACCGGCCGCGGCTCCGTCATGATGCGCGGCGTTGCCACCATCGAGCCGATGCGCGGTGACCGCGAGCAGATCATCATCACCGAAGTTCCCTATCAGGTGAACAAGGCGACGATGATCGAAAAGATGGCCGAACTGGTCAAGGACAAGCGCATCGAGGGCATTTCCGACCTGCGCGACGAATCCGACCGCCAGGGTTATCGCGTCGTCATCGAGTTGAAGCGCGATGCCAATGCCGATGTCATTCTGAACCAGCTTTATCGCTACACGCCGCTGCAGACCTCCTTCGGCTGCAACATGGTGGCGCTGAACGGCGGCAAGCCGGAACAGCTGACGTTGCTCGATATGCTGCGCGCCTTCTGTTCCTTCCGCGAGGAAGTCGTCAGCCGCCGTACGAAATACCTGCTGCGCAAGGCGCGCGAACGCGCCCACGTCTTGGTCGGCCTGGCGATTGCGGTTGCCAATATCGACGAAGTCATCGCCCTGATCCGCCGCGCGCCCGATCCGGCCACCGCCCGCGAACAGCTGATGACCCGCCGCTGGCCGGCCCATGATGTCGAGGCGCTCATCCGCCTGATCGACGACCCGCGCCACAAGATCAACGAGGACGCGACCTACAACCTCTCCGAGGAACAGGCCCGCGCCATTCTCGAACTGCGTCTGGCCCGCCTGACCGCTCTCGGCCGCGATGAAATCGCCGACGAGCTGAACAAGATCGGCGCCGAGATTTCGGATTACCTCGACATCCTGTCGTCGCGCATCCGTATCCAGACGCTGGTCAAGGACGAACTCGCAGCCGTTCGCGACGAGTTCGGCACGCCGCGCCGCACCCAGATCATGGATGCCGGCCTCGACATGGACGATGAAGATCTCATCGCCCGTGAAGACATGGTCGTGACGGTGTCGCATCTCGGCTATATCAAGCGCGTTCCGCTCAATACCTACCGCGCCCAGCGCCGTGGTGGTAAGGGCCGTTCGGGCATGGCGACGCGCGACGAGGATTTCGTTTCGCGCCTCTTCGTGGTCAACACCCACACCCCGGTCCTGTTCTTCTCCTCGCGTGGCATCGTCTACAAGGAAAAGGTCTACCGCCTGCCGATCGGCACGCCGCAATCGCGTGGCAAGGCACTGATCAACATGCTGCCGCTGGAAGCCGGCGAACGCATCACCACGATCATGCCGCTGCCGGAAGACGAGGCGACGTGGGAAAACCTCGACGTCATGTTCGCGACGACCCGCGGCACGGTTCGCCGCAACAAGCTCTCGGACTTCGTTCAGGTCAACCGCAACGGCAAGATCGCCATGAAGCTCGAGGAAGAGGGTGACGAAATCCTCTCCGTCGAGACCTGCACGGCGCCGAACCACGACATCGGCATTCCCGGTGACGACGTCCTCCTGACGACGGCGCTCGGTCAGGCGATCCGCTTCCCGGTTGATGAGGTCCGCGTCTTTGCCGGACGTAACTCGATCGGCGTTCGCGGCATCAATCTTGGCGACAATGACCGCATCATCTCGATGACGATCGTTAGCCATGTCGACGCCGAGCCTTGGGAACGCGCCGCCTATCTGAAGCGCTCGGCCGCCGAGCGGCGCGCCGCCGGTGTCGATGAAGAGGATATCGCTCTCGTCGGCGAGGAAGTCACCGAAGAGGGACAGCTGACCGACGAGCGGTATGAAGACCTGAAGGCGCGGGAACAGTTCGTGCTGACGGTTTCGGAAAAGGGTTACGGCAAGCGTTCGTCTTCCTACGATTTCCGCACGTCGGGCCGTGGCGGCAAGGGTATCCGCGCCACCGACACGTCGAAGACGGCAGAAATCGGCGAACTCGTCGCCGCCTTCCCGGTCGATGATGCCGACCAGATCATGCTCGTCTCCGATGGCGGCGTATTGATCCGCGTTCCCGTTGGCGGCATTCGCATCGCCAGCCGCGCCACCAAGGGCGTCACCATCTTCTCCACCGCCAAGGACGAGAAGGTCGTCTCCGTCGAGCGCATCAGCGAGCCGGAAAGCGATGAGGAAAATGGTGCAGACGGCGAAGAGGACAATGCGACCGACGCCGGCGACAACACCGCTGCCGACGACCAGGCACCGGAAGGGGACGATAGCGGCGCGTAATGCGCGCCGCTTCCATTCATCCACTTGAAGTCAGATACGAAAAAAGCCGGAGAACATGTTCTCCGGCTTTTGAATTTGATAAGTCTGACACTCTGTGGTGACTTCGATCCTTGTGAAGCCAAACTGGGCAGGCTTCTTCAGAACGCGCTGTGCCTGCGGACGAAATCTTCAATGTCTCCACGCTCGCGGTGAAGCGCGGAAACCGTAAACGCCACTGACGCGACACACAGACTGCTGATCAGGATTGCAAGAACTGCCAGGGTTTCGAACATGGCCGGCCTCTCGGGCTTGGGCCTGTTCGGCCCGATTAGTAGTAGGATACGTCCTGATAACGACCGGTCATCTGCGAGTAGTTCATTTCCGACGGATCGGACTTGTTCTGGTAAAGGGTAACCGTTGCCGTCAGCATCACGGCGATCATCGACGTCCAGACAACGTTGATCATGGTGACCTTGTCGAGCATCATCGGGTTCCGCTTAAACATATCCGCATTCCTTCTTACTAGGCCCCGGCACATCATGCGCACACGGGTTCCACCGCATTTTGAGAGAAACTTAACTGAACGCTTCTGAAGTCTCCCTGAAGGGGTCGTTCATCTGGCGTTCAGGTTTCTGATCCCTTAGGCCTCGTCTTGCTCCAGTACGAAGAGCACGCTTTCGAGGACGAAAGCTGCAAGAACAGCACCAAGGACAACCAGAACCAGCATTTATCTCTCCATGACCTGACAGGAGCCCTGCCAATGCCCGCAGTAAAACAAACCGCGACTGAAACGACCTTGAATGGCCCGTTCATCCAGCATTCACGGCGTCGACTGCCGCTCGACCCTTGCGGAGGAGGGGGCGACGTGACAAAAGGCCGGGGAATCTTAACCGGCAAAGTCAGGGGCTGGCTCCAGGCATGACGACTGCTTTCTACCCAGGATCTTTCGATCCGATGACGAACGGGCATCTCGATGTTCTCGTTCAGGCGCTGCAGGTTGCCGACCGTGTGATCGTCGCGATCGGCGTCCATCCGGGCAAGACGCCGCTGTTTTCCTTCGAAGAGCGGGCAGAGCTGATCCGCGCATCGCTGAAGGACAGCGTGCCGGAAAAGGCCGCCAATATAGATGTCGTCTCCTTCGACCGCCTCGTTGTCGACGCAGCCCGCGCCAATGGCGCCAAGTTGCTGATCCGCGGCCTGCGCGACGGAACGGATCTGGACTATGAAATGCAGATGGCCGGCATGAACCGCCAGATGGCGCCGGACGTTCAGACGGTGTTCCTGCCGGCTGGAACCGCTTCCCGGCCCATAACGGCCACATTGGTTCGTCAGATCGCCGCCATGGGAGGCGATGTGGCCGCTTTTGTGCCGCCAACCGTGCTGGCGGCCTTGAAATCAAAATTCTCGCGCTGATTTGTTCAGAACCACGGAGTTTCAAATGAAATTGCTTCACTCTGCCTTTGCCGGTTTGCTCGCTTTCGCTTCCATGGCGGGCGTGGCTCACGCGGACGATCTTCTGACGATCCAGTTGAAGGATGGTCCGGTCGTCATCAAACTGGCGCCTGAAGTCGCGCCGAAGCATGTGGCACAGATCGAGGCGCTCGCCTCCAAGGGCGAATACGACAACGTCGTTTTCCACCGCGTGATCGACGGCTTCATGGCCCAGACCGGCGATGTCGAATTCGGCAAGCAGGGCGGTGCGAAGTTCAATCCGCAGCGCGCCGGCATGGGCGGCTCCGAATTGCCGGATATCCAGGCGGAATTTTCCAAGGTTCCGTTCAAGCGCGGCACCGTCGGCATGGCCCGGTCGCAGAACCCGAATTCCGCCAACTCGCAGTTTTTCATCATGTTCGATGAAGGCGCGTTCCTGAACGGCCAGTACACGGTCGTCGGCCAGGTTCAGTCCGGCATGGAATTCGTCGACAAGATCAAGCGCGGCGAGGGCGGCAATGGTGAAGTCACCAACCCCGACAAGATGATCAAGGTCACGGTTACAAAGAAATAACGACACCAGGAAATAACGGCGCACAGCCGCGATTTTTTCAACTCGAAGAAGAGCCTTAAAGGCAAAGCCCAAAAGGTAAACAAGGAGAAGCACATGGCGGAGATCAAGGATCCCGAGAACACCCTCATCATGGAAACCACCAAGGGCAAGGTCGTGATCTCGCTTCTGCCGGACTTGGCGCCGGGCCACGTTGCCCGCATCAAGGAACTGGCCCGCGAAGAAGCCTATGACGGCGTTGTTTTCCACCGCGTTATTCCTGACTTCATGGCGCAGACCGGCGACGTCAAGTTCGGCAAGAAGGGTGGCGAGAGCTTCAACCCGTCGCGCGCCGGCATGGGCGGCTCCGACAAGCCGGACCTGCAGGCCGAATTCTCGGCCGTTCCGCACGTCCGTGGCACCTGCTCGATGGCCCGTTCGCAGAGCCCGAACTCCGCCAACTCGCAGTTCTTCATCTGCTTCACCGACGCTCCTTGGCTGAACAAGCAGTATTCGGTCTGGGGTCAGGTCATCGAAGGCATGGACGTCATCGATCAGGTCAAGAAGGGCGAGCCGGTCCAGGATCCGGATTCGATCATCTCGGTCCGCGTCGCAGCAGACGTTTAAGTCGAGCTTTCGCTTTTGGCCCGCACCGTCTTTTAAAAGGCGGGGCGGGCTTACGCATTTCAAGAACAGGCCCCAAATAAGCCATGCGTGTCGAACTTTTCGATTTCGATCTGCCGGAAGAAAACATCGCGCTGCGGCCCGCAAATCCGCGCGATAGCGCCCGTTTTCTCGTGGTGCGTCCCGATAATGATCCGGTTCTCACCGATCATCGCGTGTCGGAACTGGCGGATTTCCTCAAACCCGGCGATGCGTTGGTGTTCAACGACACCAAGGTCATCCCGGCGCAGCTCGAAGGTGTGCGGCATCGTGAAGGCGCCGGCGGCCAGCAGGTTTCGGCAACGCTGCATATGCGCACCGAACCGGATGTCTGGAAGGCCTTCGCCAAGCCCGGCAAGCGCATCAAGATCGGCGACCGCATCGAATTCGGCCACGGGTCCGAAACCTGCCTTCTCGGTTCGCTGATGGCGACGGTGGAGGCAAAAGGCGAGGGCGGCGAGGTCACGCTTCGCTTCGATCTGTCCGGCCCCGTGCTCGACGAGGCGATCATGTCCGTCGGCCATATTCCCTTGCCGCCCTATATCGCGGCCAAGCGCGCCGAGGATGAAAAGGACCGCAAGGACTACCAAACCATCTATGCCCGCGAGGAAGGTGCAGTCGCTGCCCCGACAGCCGGGCTTCATTTTACCCCCGAACTCTTCGCCAGGCTTGATGCCGCCGGTATCGAGCGCCACTTCGTCACGCTGCATGTGGGTGCCGGCACCTTCCTGCCGATGAAGGTCGACGATACCGTCGACCACAAGATGCATCAGGAAATCGGTTATGTCAGTGCCGAGACGGCCGAGAGGCTGAACGCCGTGAAGGCGAGGGGCGGGCGCATTGTCTGCGTCGGCACCACCTCTCTGCGGCTGATAGAAAGTGCTGCGGCCGAAGAAGGCAGGATCCAGTCCTGGAGCGGCCCGACCGGCATCTTCATCACGCCCGGCTATCGCTTCAAGGCGGTGGACATGCTGATGACGAATTTCCACCTGCCGAAATCCACCCTGTTCATGCTCGTTTCGGCCTTTTGTGGCCTCGAGACGATGCAGAACGCCTATGCCCACGCCATCAAGACAGGTTATCGCTTTTATTCCTACGGCGATTCCAGCCTGCTATTCCGGAAAGACTAGATGAGCACCGAGAATTTCCAGTTCACCCTGAAAAAGACCGATGGCGGCGCCCGCCTTGGCGAAGTCTCCATGCCGCGCGGCGTCATCCGCACCCCGGCCTTCATGCCGGTCGGCACTGTCGGCACTGTCAAGGCCATGTATCTTGATCAGGTCAAGGATACCGGTGCCGACATCATCCTCGGCAATACCTACCACCTGATGCTGCGCCCGGGCGCCGAACGCGTCGCGCGCCTCGGCGGCCTGCACAAGCTGATCCGCTGGGATGGCCCGATCCTGACGGATAGTGGCGGTTTCCAGGTCATGTCGCTTTCCGGCCTGCGCAAGCTCGACGAGAAGGGTGTCACCTTCAAGAGCCATGTCGACGGATCGCTGCACCACATGTCGCCGGAACGTTCGATCGAGATCCAGGGGCTTCTTGGTTCGGATATCCAGATGCAGCTCGACGAATGCGTGGCGCTGCCGGCTGAACCGCAGGAAATCGAACGCGCGATGGAACTGTCGCTGCGTTGGGCCGAGCGCTGCCGCGTCGCTTTCGGCGAACAGCCCGGCAAGGCGATGTTCGGCATCGTGCAGGGCGGCGACCAGCCGGCGCTGCGCATTCGCTCCGCCGAAGGCCTGAAGCAGCTTGACCTCAAGGGCTACGCGGTCGGCGGCCTTGCCGTCGGCGAACCGCAGGCCGTCATGCTTTCCATGCTGGAAACGACGCTGCCGGTTCTGCCGACCGAAAAGCCGCGTTACCTGATGGGCGTCGGCACGCCGGACGATATGCTGAAGTCGGCTGCCCGCGGAATCGACATGTTCGACTGCGTCATGCCGACCCGCTCCGGCCGTCACGGTCTGGCGTTTACCCGCCGTGGCCGCGTCAATATCCGTAACGCCCGCCATGCCGAAGACATGCGCCCGCTGGATGAAGAGTCCAACTGCCCGGCAGCGCGTGATTATTCCCGCGCCTACCTGCATCACCTCATTCGCTCCGATGAGGCGCTCGGCGGCATGCTCTTGTCCTGGAATAATCTCAACTACTACCAGGACCTGATGAAGGGCATCCGCCAGTCGATCGAGGAAGGCCGGTTTGCCGACTTTTATGCCGAAACCCAGGAAGCCTGGGCCAAGGGCGATATCGATCCGCTCTGAGGGATTTTGACGGCGTGAGTGGAGAGGGCGGACAAGATCAGATCGGTGGCGTTACAGCGCGTATGTTGAGCTGGGCGCGCAATTCAACCGTCTATCGCCTGTCACGCCGAATGATGTCGGAACGCGAACTGGCCGATGCCATAAGGCGCAAGGCCAAGCAGAAGTTCGAGGATATTTCCGAAGACGACCTGAAGGTTCTGGTGACGGCCGCGCTCGAATGCGGCCGTATGCTGGGCTGCCTCGATGATGCGAACTATGCCGAGATCAAGGTTCGTTCCGGCGTCAGGACGGGTCGCTCACGGCGCATGCTGCAACGGAAGCTGCAGGAAAAGGGCATCAATGCAGAGACGGCGACGGCTGCTCTCGAAGATGTCGATGACCTCCATGCCGCTCTCGCTTATGCCAGACGCCGTGGTTTCGGGCCTTATCGGCGCGCCGATGCCGATGACAAGCGGATCATCAAGGAACTGTCCTCATTCGCCCGCAACGGCTTCAGTTCCGACATCGCCCGCCGGGTTGTCGGGCTGACGCGGGACGATGCGGACGAGATGATGGCTGCCGCGCCGCTATGACGGTCGCAGTTCGTCAGATGCCCTTGCTCGTCGAATTCATCATCATCCTGACGCCGTTCACCTTGTAGCTGCCATCGTCCATCAGCCGCATTTCGTAAATGGCGGTCCAGTCCTTGCCGTCGGGGCCGGTGACCATCACTTCCTGAAACACCATCTCGCCGCCGCCGATCAGTTTCGAGCGGCCGAAGGCATAGTTTCCAGCGTGATAGACCGGCTCGTAGTTTTTCTGCACCATCGTCAGAAACGTGTTCTTGTCGGGATACATCATGCGGATATCGGGTGAGGCGTAGGAATAGGCCTTTTCCGCATCGTCGGACATCAGTGCCTTGATCTGTTCGGAGATCACGACCTGAGCCTGCAGGGCAGGGTCTTCCGCATGAGTGATCGGTGGAGCGACAAGCACCAGGGCGGCAACGAGAGAAGCGAAGCGAGCAACCATCAGACGTTCTCCAGCAAGGAGATTGATGGTAGCGCGTTTCCGCATGCTGAAAAGATGGGCGTGTGAATTTCTTCGGCAAATCGCATGACGTTGTCGATGCATGTTTTCTTGATGCAGGGCAGGGTCCCGTCATACGCGCTTGTTGTTGCCATGAGCTTTTGCGACGAATGCCCTGCCTGATTCGATCGGATAGCCTTTATGACGCTTCTGCCTCCGGCCTTGCTGTATTTCAGCAATGCCATCCTCTTCATTTCATTGTTCACACGCCTGCCATCCATTCAGGAATCGCTTGGGGTAGACAAGGCGGTGCTCGGACTGGCGCTGCTCAGTGCGCCGGTCGGAACCTTCCTTGCGCTGCCGATCGCCGGCCGTATCACCGATCGCCTGACGCCGCGCCTGACCGCCGTCATCATGCTGCCGATCGTCGCTCTTTTAAGCCCACTGCTGACGATCTTTTCGCTGCCGGGCTTTGTTTTCTGTTTCTTTCTGTTCGGTTTTTTCCGCACCATTTTCGACGTCTCGGCCAATATGATATCGGCCGGAATCGAGGCGCGCACCGGCGTCAAAGTCCTGTCCCGCAGCCACGGTTTCTGGTCGGTCGGTCTTCTGGTCGGCTCGCTCGCCTCCGGTTTTCTGGCCGAGGAGGGGATTTCGCCAGCGATACAACAGAGCATGGCAGCCGGGCTTGCTATCCTCGCCTGCCTCACCGTCTTCCTGCTCACGCCCGCCGATCCGCCGGCCGTTCCGACGGCAAAACGGCGCTCTGCCTATGTCCTGCCGGACCGCACCATCCTCTTGATCTGTGTCATGGTTTTCGGCCTCTGCATTGTCGAGGGCGCAATCTATGACTGGGGCATCTTCTTCCTGCGCGAGGAGCTGCGCGTCGATCCCGCACTTGCCGGCACGCTCTATGCAGCCTTCACCATAGGCATGGGCATAACCCGGATGATGGGCGATATGCTGCGTGATCGTTTTGGCGCAGTGGCACTGATCCGCATGTCTGCCGTCACGGTGGCAATCGGCATCGTGCTCTTGGTATCGTCCTCTTCCTATATATTCGCCGGCGTGGCGCTGTTCCTGATCGGCTGCGGCATTGCTCTGGCCTTCCCGCTTGCGGTTGCCACGACGATCGCGCTCGGCAAGGGCCAGCCTTCGGAAAACCTGGCGGCTCTGGCGCTGACGCTGATGCTTTCCACGATCGGCATTCCGCCGCTGCTCGGCTTCGTTGCCGAACATGTCAGCCTGACGGCAACGTTCCTCGTGCTTCTGCCCTGCGTTTTCGTCAGCTTCCTGATGGCGCCCGTATCGGAAGGTAAACGCCCGTTTCGCCTGCGAAAACAATAATTGTGGGCAAAGCCGGGCAGGGCGGACACCCGCCCATAATTGGCCATAAGAATGGGTAAGGGGTTGAGCCGTTGTGGCTTAACGCTTACGACTAGAGCAATCCCGGCGAAAGCGGGAACCGGTTTGTGTCCGGAATTGCTTAGAAGCATGAAATGCCGAAGACAGGTGACGCTCCTTGATCGACCCCTATGATATTCTGGGCCTTTCCCGAGAGGCCGATAGCGCGGCCGTAAAATCCGCCTACAGGAAGCGCGTGAAATCGGCCCATCCGGACGCAGGCGGCGATCCGGAGATGTTTGGCGACCTGAAGCTCGCCTACGAACTCCTGATCGATCCGGTGCGCCGCAAGGTTTTCGACGATACCGGCTATGATCCGGAGCTTGCGGATACCAAGGACCTGCAGGGCCTCGTCATCCTGGAAACGCTCGTCAACGAGATGATCTTGGATGAGCGCGAGCCTGGTTCCTTCGATCCCGTCGCCTCCATGCGCCGCAAGCTGACCGATCGGATCGTCAGCGCACGCTTCCACATTCTGGAAATGGAAAGGCACCGGGCCCGCATCCGCAATCACATGGATCGCATGGGCCGCAAGCCCGGAACCGATGTTCTCGGCCGCATGCTGAAGGCCCGCTGCGAAACGATCGGCGCGGCGATTTCCAAATCCGAGACGGAGATCAAGACGATCGAACAGGCCTATGGCATGCTCGACGGTTATGCCTATGAACTCGAAATCCCCGAAGTGCAGGACGCCGCCGAATAATCCCGGCCGGCATCGCCCAGCAGTTCAACTAAATTCCGGAGATCGTTGATGTCACTCACCATTCGCCCCGCCACGCGCGGCGACGCCGCCACGCTGCTCGGCTTCATCCGCGAACTGGCGATCTATGAAAAGGCCGAGCACGAGGTTGCGGCAACCGTCGAGACGATCGAGCAGTCGATCTTCGGTCCCCGCTCGGTGACGCAGGCGCTGGTCTGCGAAAAGGACGGGCAGGCAATCGGCATGGCGATCTGGTTCTTCAACTACTCCACCTGGCAGGCCCGCAACGGGCTTTACCTCGAAGACCTTTATGTGACGCCCAGCGCCCGCGGACTGGGTGCCGGCAAGGCACTGTTGCAGCGGCTGGCGCAGATCGCGCTGGAGAACGGCTGCGGCCGTTTCGAATGGAGCGTTCTCGACTGGAATGAGCCGGCTATCAAGGTCTATGACGCGATCGGCGCCGAGCCGCAAAACGAGTGGATTCGTTACCGGCTGGCAGGCGACGCGCTGGAGGTTTTCGCCGGAAAACGGGCAGGGAACTGACCGGCCGTTTCATATCCAGCTAAAAGCCGACCACGAAATCCCGGGCTACGTTGTCGATACAAGGTGCCGCCGCCCGACCAAAAGGAGGATCAGGGGAACAATGAGGCAGGCTCAATGACGATTCTTCTTATACCGGGCTTCATGCTGGACGCCGATCTGTGGACGGATATGGGCGAGGGGCTTCAGCCGTTCGGCCCGACCATCCTTGCCGACCTGTCGCAAGGCGCTTCGGTGACGGAAATGGCCAGCCTGACGCTTCAGCGTATCTCTGGAGATTTCGTCGTCCTGGGCTTTTCCATGGGCGGTTACGTCGCGCGCGAGATCGTGCGGCAAGCTCCCGAGCGGGTCAAGGCTTTGATCCTAATCGCAACTTCGGCCCGGGGCGACACGGAGGTGCAGGCAAAACGGAAGGCGGCCCTTGCCGCGCAACCCGATACCTCCGGCTTCAGGGGGCTCAGCACATCAGCCATCGCCACGTCACTTCATCCAGACAATGCTGCGCGTGCGGATCTGATTTCACGCATCCAGGCCATGGGCCAGCGTCTCGGAGGCGAGGTCTTTCGCCGCCAGTCACTGCTTGATCGGCAGGATGAACGCGCCTCGCTCGGTACCATCACCTGCCCGACACTTGTCATAGCCGGAGACGACGACAAGCTGCGTTCACGCGCCGAAGCGCGCGAACTTCATGAGGGGATACCCGGTTCGGACTTCGAAATCATCGAAGGGACGGGGCATATGATACCGCTCGAGGCGCCCGAACGCCTGGTCGAAGTCATCGCTCAATGGCTGAATGACCTCGAATCCGGAGGCTGAGACGGAAAATAGTGCCCGAAAGCGCGTCTCAGACCGTTCTGAAACCGCCATCGTCACGGGGCAACAGGCCATCCGGCGTCAGGTCGTCCACCGCGCGGGGCAGGTCCTTGCTCAGACGAGCGAGAATTTCCTCACGTGAAAGCCCTGTTTTCGTTGCGAGTTCTTCGAGCACATCCGGTCCGATTGCCTGTTCGAGCTGATCGCCGTTGATATCCTCATTCGAGCCCGGACTGACCCAGGACTCCGCTTTCTCGCCAAGTCCATTCTGCTGAAATGTCTTCAGCAGATCACCCAGGCCGCCGCTGAGGATCCCACCGGAGGCGAGGCCGCCAAGAATACCGCCGAGCCCGCCGGCACCCGCGCCGCCGGCGCCTGCAAGCTTGCCCAGCAGGTCGTCGAGACCGCCTGCCTGTGGCTGTTGCTGCGTACCATCCGGGTTCGTGCCCGTGCCCGAAGGCTGCGGAGTTTGGATACCCCGCAGCATCTCCGCGATCTTGTCCCTGTTCTGATATCCGGCGACAGCAAGGACACCGAGAAGCGCTTTAAGTTGACCACTCACCATGATTTCTTCCTCCAGTCCGCGAGCCTCTCAATGAGGCATCGGCAGATCCCAAACAGCAGGCAGGAACGACCATCCATTGCCGGCGTTCCGGCCAGACACGAAAACGGAATTGAAAAACTCAACGAGCATCGGTTTACGCAAACCCGACATCAGGCTGCGGAACCAGCCGGCAACCATGTCAGTTCGTTCATTTAGAACGCTCTTGGATAATTTCCATCGACGAAGTCGATCTTTGTTTTATCTCGCAGAGATGAATCCGGAAGGAAGATATTGAGATGCGAACCGCGTGGTGACATCCAAGTACCACCGAACCACCGAACCATCGAGGCTTGCGGGCGAGGTGGTAAGAGTTTCGGGCGCAGACGATCAGATTTCAGTTCGCGGACCAAACTTATGATCCAAGCGCTAGCAGCTGAGGTACGAAAGAGGCAGGCTAACAAAGCTGCCTAGCGCCACACACAAAGATCGCATAAGATAGATTATGGAACTTACGGATATATCAGACCAGCCGATAACTTGCCATAACCTGCTAATGCGCCTTCAGAACTCGCCATCCAACAAATCGATTTCGAAACTCAATCCGTCATATGCCGGCACCACATGATCCGGTGTCTCATTCATCACCGCCTGATAGTCCAGCGGAGTATGCATATGCGTGAGAATGGCGCGCTTTGCTCCGAGAGCTGAAATCCAGTCCAACGCCTGTTCGAGCGACAGATGGCTTGGGTGGCGCGTATATTGAAGTGCGTCGATGATCAGGACATCGAGCCCGGAAAGCCGTTCGATGCTTTCTGCCGGGAAATCGCTGACATCGGTGCAATAAGCGACATCGCCGATCCTGAAGCCGAGCGAGTGAGCCTCGCCATGGGCCTGCATATGCGCCTGGAAGCGGATCGGTCCGCCGGCGCCATCGACGACGATTTCATCGTCCAGATTGTCGATCAGAATGGGCGTTACGATCGGCGGATAATGTCCGCCCGGTGGCGTCTCCAGGCAGTAACCGAAACCCTGGCGGATACGCTCCATCGTCAAAGGATCGGCGTAAATCGGGATCCGTTTTTTCTGCAGAAGAACATAACCACGCAGGTCGTCGATGCCATGAAGATGGTCGGCATGGGCATGGGTATAAAGCACGGCATCGATCCGCGGCACCTTGGCCGCGATCATCTGCTCGCGAAAATCCGGGCCGGTATCGACTGCAACCACCGTACGGCCACCATCGGGAGCGATCTGCTCGATCAGGAACGCCGCACGTGTCCGCCGGTTCTTCGGATTGTCGGGATCGCAAGCACCCCAGTCACCGTTCAGCCGCGGCACGCCCGGAGATGACGAGCAGCCGAGGATGGTGAAACGTCTGCGGTATCCGGTTGCGACCTCTGGCACGCCTTAAAGCCTCGGCATTTTGGAGAAACAGCGCAACGCGTTTTCCGTCGTGATCTCAGCGATCTCGGCATAACTGACGCCATGAACCTCGGCCAGAACCTCGGCCGTGTTGACCACATAAGACGGCTCGTTGCGCTTGCCGCGCCAGCGTTTTGGCGCCAGGAACGGCGCGTCGGTTTCCACCAGCAGACGGTCCAGCGGCACGGTTTTTGCGATATCGCGGATATCCTGCGATTTCGGGAAGGTCAGGATGCCGGAAAACGAGACATAACCGCCAAGCTCGACGCCAGTGCGAGCGAGGTCGGGTCCGGCCGAAAAGCAATGCAGGATGAAAGGGAAGGCCCCCTTCCCGCTTTCCGTCTTCAGGATCTCGATCATGTCCTCATCCGCGCTGCGGCTATGAATGACCAGCGGGAGCTTGGTCACACGCGCGGCCTCGACATGCCGGATCAGGCCGGTCTTCTGGTCGGTCGGTGTCTGCGTGTCGTAAAAATAATCGAGACCAGCCTCACCGATCGCAACGATCTTCTCATGCGAATTGGCAAACCGGATCAAGTCTTCGGCCTGAATATCCAGTTCTTCGCCGGCATTGTTCGGATGCGTGCCGACCGAGCAGAAAACCGACGGATATTTCTCCACGATCGCCAGCAGCGTATCGAGTTTCCGCACCCGCGTCGAAATCGTCACCATCTGCTTCACACCAGCCTGATGCGCCCGCTCGATGAGCTGGTCGCGCTCCTCGTCGAACTCGGCAAAATCCAGATGGCAATGGGTATCGATCAGCATGGACACGTTATTCAAACCTTGACTTCAATAATGCGCAACGGCCCGGAAGATAGTCCGGGCCGTTTTCACCTTTCTCAGGCAGTCGGCTCAGGCGCGACATAACGCGGGAAGACCGGTGTAGGGGCTTCCAGCACCGTGCCCGGCTTCAGGCGGCCTGCCTCGCCGAGAGCTGCGAAATCGCGTGCGTCAGCAGAAGCCGCAACGAGATCAAGCAGCTTGGTGGAGGATTCCGGCATGAACGGCTGCAGCAGGATGGCGATCTGGCGCACGACTTCCGCCGTGACGTAAAGAACCGTGCCCATCCGTTCCGGATCGGTCTTCTTCAGTGCCCAGGGCTGTTCGCCGGCGAAATAACGATCCGTTTCGGAAACGACGGCAATGATCGCCGCCAGCGCCTTATGGATCATCTGCTTGCCCATTTCCTCGCGGCAGATGGCGATCATCGCATCGGCCGAGGCCAGCATCGCACGGTCGGCATCGTTGAGCGCACCCGGCGTCGGAACCTGGCCATCGCAATTCTTGACGATCATCGACAGCGAACGGCTGGCGAGATTGCCGATACCATTGGCAAGGTCGGCATTGATACGGATGCCGATCGCTTCTTCGCTGCAATGGCCGTCCTGACCGAAGGAGATTTCGCGCATCAGGTAATAGCGGATCGCATCGAGGCCGAAATGCTCGATCAGCTCGAACGGATCGAGCACGTTGCCGAGCGACTTCGACATTTTCTCGCCGCCCTTGGCCAGCACGAAGCCATGCGCATAAACGCGCTTGGGCAGCGGCAGGTTGGCCGACATCAGGAAGGCCGGCCAGTAGACGGCGTGGAAACGAATGATGTCCTTGCCGATGATATGCACGTCGGCCGGCCAGTATTTCGCCCGCGGACCCTGCGGATCGGTAAGGTAACCGGTCGCCGTCAGGTAATTGGTCAGCGCGTCGACCCAGACATACATGACATGCGCCGGATCGTTCGGCACCTTGATACCCCAGTCGAAGGTCGTGCGCGAAACGGAGAGATCCTTCAGGCCGGATTTGACGAAGGAGATCACCTCGTTGCGGCGCTCGGCCGGGCCGATGAAGTCCGGGTTCTCTTCATAAAGCTTCAGCAACCGGTCCTGATAGGCCGAAAGCTTGAAGAAGTAGCTCGATTCCTCGACCCACTCGACCGGCGTCCCCTGCCCGCCATACCGCACGCCGTCGCGGACTTCCGTTTCGTCTTCGGCATAAAACGCCTCGTCGCGCACGGAATACCAGCCGGCATAGGTATCCTTGTAGATATCGCCGGCATCCGCCATGCGGTTCCAGATCGCCTGGCTTGCCTCGTGGTGGCGCGGTTCGGTAGTGCGGATGAAATCGTCGTTCGACGCGTTGAGCAGCTTGCCCATGGCGAGGAATTCACCGGAATTGCGCTCGGCGAGCGCGTCGGGCGTGATGCCCTCGTTGCGCGCCGTCTGCTGCATCTTCTGGCCGTGTTCGTCTGTGCCGGTCAGGAAGAAAACATCCTTACCGTCAAGGCGCTGGAAGCGCGCCATGGCATCGGTCGCGATCAGTTCGTAGGCATGGCCGATATGCGGCTTGCCGTTCGGATAGGAAATCGCGGTGGTGATGTAAAAAGGCGTCTTGTCGGACATGGAACACTCGGAAACTTGGTTTTCGCGGCACTGCGGCGCGGTTCATGCCGCTCTTAGCGCATGTTGCGCTGATGCGAAACCCAAACTTCCTGATGGAAGTCCTTTAAGGCCAATAGCTAGGCAGCCTTGGCCGCTTCAAGGATCGACAGCAGCGTCTGCTTTTTATCGAGGTTGTAAGCAGTCGACACCGTGATCTTCTCGACGATCTCGCTGACCAGCTTTGCCCGTCTGTCGGCAATCGCCAACTGCCCCTGCAAGGCGGCGCTGCGGGCCTGCTCCACCAGATATTCGCTCAGGTGTTCAAGAAAGAAGGTGAAGATCACCTCGCTATCCTTGCCGGACAGCACATCCGCCAGCCGGTGCATGGCCTTGCGTGCGGAAGGTCCCTCCCCGGTGACGATCTCGTCGAAGGCGGCGATGATATCCAGCCCGCCATAGTTCTTCAGCTTCAACGCGCGCGAGACGCTGCCCTTGGCAAGCGACCGCACCGCTTCCTCCGTCTTGCCGCCATCGAGCGATTGCCCGAGCGCCGCCAGCGCCTGCGTCAGCTCATCGTCGCCAAGCGGTGACAGTCTGAGCGTCTGGCAGCGGGAACGGATGGTCGGCAGAAGTTTGCCCGGCGCATGCGACAGAACGAGGAACATCGCGCCGCGCGGCGGCTCCTCGAGGATTTTCAGGATCGCATTGGCGGCGTTCCGGTTCAGGTCGTCGGCGGGATCGATGATGACGATGCGCCGGTTGCCCGTACCCGAGGTCTGGGAAAAGAAGCGCCCTGCCCGCCTCACCTCGTCGACGGTGATGGCGCTTTTGACCTTGCCGGTCTTGTCGTCCACCGGCCGCGCCAGGTGCAGAAGGTTGTGGGAAGCGCCTGACAGGATCTGTCGGCTGATCGGCGTCGAGGGATCGGGATCAGGAATTGTCACCGGTGCGAGACCCGGCTCCTGATTGGAAAGCACGTAGTTGGCGAAGCGAAACGCAAGCGTCGCCTTGCCGATCCCTTCCGGTCCCTCGATCAGGATCGCATGATGCGATTTGCCGGTGCGATAGCTGCGCGCCAGAAACTCCTGCGCGTCGACATGCCCGAAAAGCTGCGTATTCGCAGCCGGGTGAACGGCTCCATCCAGTACATTGGCTGCCGTATCGCTCACGAGACCTGCTCCGTGGCGACGGCATCCTCGGTCGTTGTCTCCACCAGCATGAAGATCTCGTCGGCTATCTCGTCTTCCGGCCGGCCGGCATCGACCACCCTGCAGCGCCGCGGTTCTGCCACAGCGATATCGAGATAGGCCTGACGCCGCTTTTCGTGTGTATCGACCTCTTCCTTCTCGAAACGATCCGGCGCATCGTCGCCGCCGCGGTGGCGTGCACGGGCAAGACCTGTCTCTGCGGGAAGATCGAGAATGAAGGTCAGATCGGGCATGACCCCATTGGTGGCGATGCGCTGCAGAGCCTCGATGAAGCCCGGCTCGAGATTTCCGGTGACGCCCTGATAGACGCGCGACGAATCGACGAATCGATCGCAAAGCACGACGGCACCCGTTTCGAGTGCCGGACGAATGACCTCTTCGACATGATCGTTGCGCGCGGCGGCAAACAGGATCGCTTCCATGCGCACGCCGAATGTCTCGGCAGCACCGCTCAGAAGAACATGGCGAACGGCTTCCGCGCCCGGCGATCCGCCCGGTTCGCGCGTCACCAGCACATCATGACCGGCACGGCGCAGAAGGTCGGCCAACCGGCGAATCTGGGTCGATTTACCGACCCCCTCGCCGCCTTCGAAGGTGATGAATATGCCCGAACGATCTGTCACGCGTGTCTTTGAACCTGCCTCTGTCTGATCGGCATATAACGCATCGGCCGCAAATTCGGAACGAATTTCGCCATGCATGAGCGGTGGCTCAAAGCCAGAAGAACATCAGCTCCATGAGAGCATCGCTCGCCTGCGCCCTCAAGCCCCCGACTTCGACCGAGGCTGCAGCCTGAAGCGGGATTTCACGGATCACCCTGTCGCCCGATGAAATCCTCAACGTTGCGATCTCTCGGCCTTCGGCAACCGGCGCGCGGAGCGGCCAGTTATAGACGATCCGGCCGGACAGCCGTTCCGGATTGCTCTTCGGCACGAAAATATCGACGGGCTCGCGGGTGACGAGATCGACCCGGCTTTCCACGCCACCGTAGACACTCGCCTGCCCGATCACCTCCCCGGCCTTCAGAACGACGCGGGTCTCGAAGGACGACAGTCCCCATTCGAGGATACGCTTGGCTTCCTCGGACCGCTCCTTGTCGGTGGCAAGGCCGCCGAGCGCAAGAAAGAGGCGCGTATTGTCCCGCGCGACGGACGCTGCGAGCGCATACCCCGTTCCTTCGGCAAAACCGGCGCCCAGCCCGTCGACACCCATATTGAGCGACAGAAGCGGGTTCTTGTTGCGCTGAAAGATCTTGTTCCACTCGAAATCCGGCTGCGCGTAAAGCGGATAATGGTCCGGATAGCTGCGATAGAGATGCCGCGAAAGCGTCACGAGATCATGCGCCGTGGTCCAGCTTTCCGCATAGGGCAGACCGGTGGCATTGCCGAATGTGGACCGCGCAAGGCCGATATCCTTGGCCCTCGCCGTCATCCGCGCCGCAAATTCTCCCTCGGAACGGGCAACCCCTTCCGCCAGAATGATGCAGGCATCATTGGCGTTCTGGATGATCACGCCACGCATCAGGTCGCCAACCGGCACCTGCGATTTCAAAGCGGCAAACATCGTCGTCGTACC
Organism: Hyphomicrobiales bacterium; assembly: GCA_900469445.1. Classification (GTDB taxonomy): domain Bacteria; phylum Pseudomonadota; class Alphaproteobacteria; order Rhizobiales; family Rhizobiaceae; genus Neorhizobium. The sequence continues at coordinate 83,506 of UBXM01000004.1, read as the reverse complement.
GGAAGGTGCGCCGCCCGTGCGCCAGGCATATTCGCTCACCGGATAAAGCGTTTCGGGCGAAATCGCGCCGCTTTTCAAGGCATCGAAGACGACTTCCATCGTCATCAGCTTGGCCAGCGAGGCGGCCGGGAAGGACTGGTTCTCGTTGATCGCCAGAAGCACCGTGCCGGTTGCTTCCTCGACAAGATAGGCCTGCTTCGCCTTGGTCGAGAATGCCGGCTGGGCCTCCTGCGCGAACACAATCTCCGCCGGGTGCAGCAAGGTTGCAGCCAGCGCAAATCCTAAAAGCAGAAAACCTCGCATCATTCCCCCGCAGTCAGTCCGATTCATGCTCATGGTGCCACGCAGCCGTTTATGCTGGATAAAGAACGCGATGGCACGTCACAAAAACACATCACCCCAAAAACCTTTTCGGGCTTTCGGGGTGATGTGAAGTCAGTATCTTGTCGAGAACCCGGCCACGACCGGTATCAGTATTTCTGGCCGGGCTTCGGCGGTTCCAGCAGCATATTGCCGAACATCACGCGCGTAACCTTGCCCTGCGACGGCTCGGCGGCATAGGCGGTTTCGGTCGTCTGCACCTGAACCGGCTGCTGGGCGCGCGGCTTGATCTGCTGTGCCTGCTGAACACGCTGTACAGGCTGTGCCTTGGGCTGCGGTGCCGGCGAATAGGTGGAAGCGACAACGCGCTCCTGCTGGACCGGCCGGGCGGCCGGAGCAACCTTGCGTTCGACCGGAACCGGAGCAGCACGGGCGACGGAAGCCATCTGCGCCGTCTGCTGCTCGAACTGACGGGCGGCCGGGCGCTTTGCCTGGGATGCGCTTGGCGTACGTCCGGCATAGGCGGTCGCCGGCACTGCCGAGCCATAGCTCTGCAGCTGATCGCCGAGCGGCTGGTTAGACGCAACCATCACGCCGCTGGCGATCTGGCCGCCAGGATTGAACGACGGCAGGCGATCGCCCTTGCGAACGTAGGACGCCATCAGGAACGGCATGTCCTCTCCATCCATGCGGGCACGGCCCATATACTGCACGTTCACGCGGCCCGTCCCGGACTGCTTGATGTCGATCATCTCGGCAGTCTTGTCCGAAACGTCGATAATGCGGCCGGCGTGATAAGGGCCGCGATCGTTGACGCGAACGACGACCGAAGAGCCGGTATCGAGATTGGTCACGCGTGCATAGCTCGGCAGCGGGAAAGTCGGATGTGCGGCGGAGAGATGCGAGCTGTCATAAACTTCGCCATTGGCCGTCAGACGGCCGTGGAACGCCGAACCGTACCACGATGCGAGGCCCGACTTGTTATAGTCCGGGTCTTCCTTGGGCACATAGGTCTTGCCTTTGATCTCGTAAGGCTGACCGACCATGAACCGGCCACCACCCTTCGGAACCCGCTTGCCATCGCCGACAACCCGCGGACTGGCCTTCACACCATATTCCGACTCAGCGAAATATTCCTTGCTTTGGCTCTTCTTCTTCGGGGCTTCAGCCACTTTGGTCGAGGCACAGGATGCCATCGTCGCGCACATTACGCTGATCCCCAGCCATTTCGACCAGAGGGAAAGTTTGCCGCCACTCAAACTCAAAACTCGTCCGTCCTATATCGTACTGTGCGGATATGATGCGAAGCCAATTGCCCCGTCCCATTCGCAACCATCACCCCAGCCCGGCGAAATCACTCAGGCCCATTATTGAACAGGTTTTGCTTTGTTCTTGGCGGAAATGCGAACAAAATCTGTGGAATGGTTAAAATTCAGATGCCTATGGTTAATGAATGGTAAATTTAGTGAAATTTACTTCTGTTTCAATACAGAACAGGCCGGGATTTATACTGATATTTAACTTAAGCGCCCAGTCGAGCACATTAAGAATCAGCTCCGGAAAGCCCGACCTCCCCTTGAAGAGGATGCAGCAACAGGTCTTCCCGGTCCGATCCCGTTGCGACCGCCGTTGACGGAACGCGCAAGGGACGATAAAGCGCAACGGTTCGGAAGAGTGGCCGAGTGGTTTAAGGCAACGGTCTTGAAAACCGTCGTGCGGGGAACCGTACCGTGGGTTCGAATCCCACCTCTTCCGCCATATACCAGTATAATCAATCGATTACGCGGATTTTTCGCCAATTGCCATAACTGGCAAGGTTGCCGGTGATGCTAACGCGGCCTCGCTGGTTTCACGCTCGGCGACGCATGTCACTTCAGGTGCATGCAACCATGTTGTTTTTAGCAACCATTTCACTTCGACGATCAAAAACAAAAAGGCCGGAGCGATTGCTCGCACCGACCTTCTTCTCGAACTTAACCAAGCGCCATTACATCCGTGGTCGCCGGCAGAGCGCGATGATTACTTCTTCAGCTTGTCGTAATCGAACTTCGGAGCCTTCGACAGGTCGTCCTTGTTGGTGTCGACATAGGCCTTCCAGGTGCCGTTATCGTCGGCAAGTGCCATAGAAGCCGGATCGATCACGACGTAGCTTGCACCCATGCCAAGGAATCCGCCGACGCTCGCAATGACGCCGATGACAGACTTGCCATTACCGATAACGACGTCAGAAATCTCGCCGACTTCTTCGTTTTCCTTGTTGTAGATGTTCAAACCGACCAGCTTCGAAGTGACGAGGTCGGTGTCCTTGATCTCTACCGTCTTGAGCGGCATCGTTGCTGCCGTGCCCATGGTGATGCCTGGACCGACAATCGTCGCATCGGCGCCGGAAGCAGCCGTTGCTGCAGGCGCGGTCGCTGCGGGAGCAGCCGGCTGCTGAGCAAGAACAGCGGTGCTCATCGTGCCAAGAGCAAGGGCGGCGGCGATAATCGTCTTCATGAGTATTTCCTCGTATGCAATTGATCCCACGAGTTTTTCGTGGCGGTGAAAAACGTACGCCACATGCTTTGGTTCCCGCGGAACGAGAGAGTTATGACAAAATAAAAACCCCGCCGAAGCGGGGTCAATATTCACCAGGTCTGACGGCCGTACCAGTCGTCGATGTCCTTGGTGGCGCGGTCCTTTTCGTAACCGTAGCGCTCCTGGATTTTGCCTTCAAGCTGATCGCGCTTGCCGGCGATGACGTCAAGATCGTCGTCAGTGAGCTTGCCCCACTGCTCCTTGACCTTGCCCTTCACCTGCTTCCAGTTACCTTCAACACGGTTCCAGTCCATGGCGCTTTCTCCTTTTGTTGTACGCTTGGAGAACAAACCGGTGAACTGCGGGAATGTTCCGCTATGCGCGCCTTCGAACGCAACGGCGCATAAATCTGTCGGTACTGGCTTTTTCGCCGCCGAATTTATCCATGATTTGAGCGGCTTGCGGAATGCTCAGCTCATAAGCTTCCTGAAGTTCTTCCAGAGTGTATCGCGGCGCTGGCTTAACAAGGTTCATCGGCATCTCCTTACGCAGATGGAATGCGACAGATCTTCAGATGTTCCTTCATCACGCCAGGTCACTTATCCAATCCGCAAAGGAAGGTTCCACGACCGTGCCCTTTCTATGCCGCGCCGCTCGACGGGATTTGCATTCACAGCCTCTAAACATGGGCGTATAATAGGTTGCGCACCGGGAAATGCATTCCGGTTAGATTGAAATGGAGGGAATCATGATCAGGTTTCTGACGTCGATATTTGCGCTACTGTGCGTCTGCCTCATGGCAGTCAGTCCCGCGAATGCTGATCCCGCCGATGAGGTCACAGCCGCCTACGCGGCATGGGACAAAGCTTTCAATGCGGGTGATGCCAAGGCGATTGCTGCATTCTATGGGGAGGAGGCCGTTTTCCTGCCTGCCACCCATGACGTGATCAAGGGACCCGAAGGAGTGGAGAAATTCTTCGGCGGCCTTTTCGGCATGGGGGTGACAGGGCATAAACTCGAACTCATAGAGGCGCAAGGCGATGACAAGTTGCTGTTCGGCACCGCCAAATGGTCGGCAAACGGCAAGGACGCCAAGGGGGCAGACCAGCCCTGGGCCGGGATCGCGACCCATATTTTCGAGAAACAGGCAGACGGTAAGCTGAAACTTCGGGTCCATACGTTCAACTGAAGACGCTGGAAGAACAGCCTACAGGCGGTACTGCCTACACGAAAAGAAACGGGATCGGCGCAAGCCGATCCCGCGACCGCTTGTTGCACGAGTGCCGGCTGTCATCTGGTGACGGAGCGCAGCAGAGCGATAGCGAAGCGTATTATCTGCTCGCAGATTGCGGCGGCATAGAACCTCTCGTTCCTGCATTCTGAGGGGAGCGTCCCGGTACCCGACCGAACGGCGGTCGAGGTTCGCGCCGGGGAACAGGATGAATGTGGATGCGCGCTGACGATCTGGTAGGCACATGGATCATACAATCCTTCCTTATGGAGGACTGCGCCACAGGCCGGCGGACGCGGCCCTGGGGCGAGCAGCCGTCCGGAACTGTTGTCTTCGGTTCAGACGGGCGCATGTTCGCGCTGATAACGGCCGGTGGTCGATCAGCCCCGGCGGACGAAGCCGATGAGGCAGCCGCCTTCCGTTCCATGCTGGCCTATTCGGGCCATTACCGCGTCGAGCCCCCCAATCGGCTCGTAACCAGCGTCGACATCGCCTGGTTCGAGCCATGGGTTGGGAGCGAGCAGGTCAGGTATTGCGAGTTGTCGGGTGACAGCCTTTTTCTCACGAGCGCACCCTTGGACCTACCCCGCCAGGGCGAGGCGACGTTTGCGGTCGTGACCTGGCGGCGAGAGCCGGCACCGCAAAGCGGCTGAACGTCATGCCCCCGGCGAGGACAAAAACCTTTCCGAATTCCACCGCAGCGCCGACCGTGATCGATCCAATTTTACGTGTTCAGCCTTCACCGCCTCCCAGTTACTGGGTTCGCGGATAGTGCCAAGAAAGTCATGACCGCGCATCGTTAAGCGGTGGACTGAGTAAGCGGTGTGAAGAGTTGCCTGCCCTGATTGGCATCAGACAAACATGTCTCGCCAGAATAAAAAGACGAAAGCATACAAGTAGAGCGCGCTTAAAGGCCAGGCATAGTAAACCTGAGGCTTAATCGTCTTCCGTCAGGCGCTGACGCCAGCCTCGCGCTGTTTGGCGAGCGCCGCAAGATCGGCGGGCTTCAGCTCGACCGATTCACCGCAGCCGCAGGCCGATGTCTGGTTCGGGTTCACGAAGATGAAGCCCGAGCGCATCTTGGTGATTTCGAAATCCATCTGGGTGCCGAGAAGATAAAGCACGGCCGAAGGTTCGATCCATACCTTTGCACCGCCATGTTCGATCAGGTCGTCCTTGGCATTCGCCTCGGTGACGAGGTCGATCGTGTATTCCATGCCGGCGCAGCCGCCCTTCTTGATCCCGACGCGTATGCCCTTGGCATCCGCACCGGAATTGGAAACGATCTGGTTCACGCGGTCTGCCGCCGCATCGGTCATGGTCATCACTGCAAAGCCCATCGGCTCATTCCTCTTCCACAACCGGGTTCAAGGCCCGGCGTTTCTGACATTCAATTTAGTCTTCGTAGCCTAAGCAATCAAGACCGCGGTCAGTACCAGCCGACCGCGACCTGCGCTTCTTCCGACATGCGCTCCGGCGTCCATGGCGGATCGAAGGTCATTTCGACTTCGACGCCGGATACGCCCTGAACCGCGCTCACCGCATTTTCCACCCAGCCCGGCATTTCCCCGGCAACCGGGCAACCGGGCGCGGTCAGCGTCATGGCGATCTTCACCATCCGGTCGTCCTCGATGTCGATCTTGTAGATCAGCCCGAGCTCGAAAATATCCGCCGGGATTTCCGGGTCGTACACGGTCTTCAGCGCCGCGATGATGTCATCCGACAGGCGCTCCAGCTCGTCCGCGGGAATGGCGGATTCGATGATCCCTTCGCGGGCGTCCCACTTTGGTATGTCTTGGTCCATGGCCTATAAGAATCCTCAGGCAAAGAAATTGCGCGCATAATCGAGCGCATCAGCCAGCGCATCGACTTCGGCACGGGTATTATACATGCCGAACGATGCACGGCATGTGGATGTCACGCCAAAGCGTTTCAAGAGCGGCATGGCGCAATGGGTGCCGGCACGCACGGCAACGCCGCGGCGGTCGATCACCATCGATACGTCATGGGCATGGATACCGGCAAGCTCGAAGGAGAAGATCGCCCCCTTGCCGGGCGCGTTGCCGATGATCCTCAGCGAGTTGATCGCCGAAAGCCGCTCGGTCGCGTAGGCCGTCAGATCGGCCTCGTGAGCTGCAATCGCAGCGCGTCCGACCTTGTCCATATAGTCCAGCGCATATCCCAGTCCGATCGCCTGCACGATCGGCGGCGTGCCGGCCTCGAAACGATGTGGCGGATCGTTATAGGTGACGAAATCCTCGGCAACCTCGACGATCATCTCGCCGCCGCCCTGGAAGGGCCGCATCTCCTTCAGACGATCCGTCTTGCCGTAAAGCACGCCGATCCCCGACGGGCCATAGAGCTTGTGGCCGGTCATCACGAACCAGTCGCAATCGATGTCCTTCACGTCGATCGGCATATGCACGGCGCTCTGGCTGCCGTCGACGAGGACGGGAATGCCGCGCTCATGGGCGATGCGGCAGATATCCTTGACCGGCACGACCGTGCCGAGCGCATTCGACATATGCGTGACGGCGACGAGCTTGGTCTTGTCCGTCAGCGCCTTTTCGAAATCCTCGATATGGAAGGCACCATCGTCATCCACCGGCACCCAGGTGATCTTGGCGCCCTGACGCTCGCGGATGAAATGCCACGGCACGATGTTGGAATGGTGCTCCATGATGGTGATGACGATCTCATCGCCCTCACCGATATGCGGCATGCCGTAACCATAGGCGACCGTGTTGATCGCCGAGGTCGAATTGCTGGTGAAGATGATCTCGTCCACCGAACCCGCATTGAGGAAACGGCGGACCTTTTCACGCGCTGCCTCATAGGCATCTGTCGCGGCATTGGAAAGGAAATGAAGGCCGCGATGCACATTGGCATATTCGCTTGAATAGGCATGGCCGATCGCATCGATCACCTGCTGCGGCTTCTGGGCCGAAGCGCCGTTATCCAGGTACACCAGCGGTTTGTTGCCATGCACCATCGTCGACAGGATCGGGAAATCCCGCCTTATGGCCTCAACGTCGTAAGCGGCTAGCGGTGTCGTCTGGTCCATTGCAGACCCTTTCATATCGCGCTTCTGGGCGAAGTCCCGAAGAGATTGCAGTCACGGACAGATGCAGACATCACCGCGTCCACTGCGTCATCCTCGGCCTTGTGCCGAGGATCCAATCACGTTTCAACCGGTTCAACGGTCGCAGATGCTCGAAACATCCTCATGTCAGACCCGACCGAGGGCGAGCATGACGAAGGAGACAGGCACGTCCCCTCCGTCAATCTTTTTATCAGGCGTGCTTTTCGAGCCAGGTCGAGATCACCTCTTCCAGCGGCTCGACCAGCGCCTCTTCTTCCAGTTCTTCGACGATTTCGGCGACGAAGGCGTTGACCAGCATGGCGCGCGCCTTGCTCTCGGTCACGCCGCGCGCCATCATGTAGAAGAGATGGTTGCGGTCGATATCGGCAACCGTGGCGCCATGTCCGCAGATGACGTCGTCGGCGAAGATTTCGAGTTCCGGCTTGACGGAGAAATCGCCGTCGTCGGACATCAGCAGCGTGTTGCACGCCATCTTCGCGTCGGTCTTCTGCGCATCCGGCGCAACCCGGATCATGCCCTGGAAGACGCCGCTTGCCTTGTCGAACACGACATTGCGGAAGGTTTCCGTCGAGTTGGTATGCGGCACATTATGGCCGAGCACCAGCGTCACGTCGGTGTGGCTGTCGCCACCGAGCAGGTTGACGCCGCGCAGCGTCAGTTCGGCCCCCTCGCCCTGAACCTCGATGCGAAGTTCCTGACGCACCAGCTTGCCGCCGGCATTGACGACGTAAAGGCGAAGCTTCGCCTCCGCACCGAGCTTGGCGCGGATCTGCGCCAGATGCGTATCGGCCGGGCCCTGCTGCTGCAGGATGATCCAGGTGATCTCGGCGCCATCTTCGAGCGTGATGTCGCTGATCGAGGACACGAGCGCTGCGGCCTCGGTCGCCGACCGGTGACGTTCGACGATCGTTGCCTTGGAGCCTGCGCCGAAGGAAACCGGGAAGCGCGTGTGGATCTGCCCTTCGCCGTGAAGCGCTTGCAGCTCGATCGGGGTTTCGATCTCCGCGTTTGCCGGAATGGCAAGCACAAGGCCGTCGCGCACGAAACTGCCGTTCAGGCGGCCGATCGCATCGTCCTTGTCGAGCGCGGTAAGACCCGCAACGGCGGAACCGTCTGTCAGCTGATCGCGGAACGCCGAAATCGTCACGCCATCAATCGAGGGCGTCGCATCAGCGTTGCCCTGCAGGACGGAAAGAACCGTGGATCCCTTCACCAGCGGGCCGATCGGATCGATCGCCGCGCCGGCGACACGCTCGGGCACCGCACGCAGCAGGTTCTTCAGGTCGGTATAGTGCCAGGATTCGATCCGGCGGGTCGGAAGCCCTGCCTTTTTCAGATCGTCGAGAAGCCGGTCGCGGGTGCCGGTGACGGCGCCGTTGCCGGGCAGTTCACCGACCTGGGCTGCGAAAGCCTCGACGAGCGCCGTTTCGGCAACCGTCAGCTTGGCCGCGGGCTGATTTGTCTGGATGTTCATGCCAAAATCCTTCCCGGTATCAGGCCGCGGTCCCGATCACGTCGGCATAGCCGTTCGCTTCCAGTTCCTGCGCCAGTTCCTTGTCACCCGAACGGATGATCTGGCCCTTGTAGAGAACGTGGACGGTATCCGGCACGATGTAGTCGAGCAGGCGCTGGTAGTGGGTGATGACGATCACGGCGCGGTCCGGCGAACGCAGCGCGTTGACGCCATCGGCAACGATCTTCAGCGCGTCGATGTCGAGGCCCGAATCGGTTTCGTCGAGAACGCAAAGGGTCGGCTCGAGCAGCGCCATCTGCAGGATCTCGGCACGCTTCTTTTCACCGCCGGAGAAACCGACATTGAGCGGACGGCGCAGCATGGCCGGATCGATCTTCAGGCCTTCGGCGGCTTCCTTGACGCGGCGCATGAAGTCCGGCGTCGTCAGCTCTTCTTCACCACGCGCCTTGCGCTGCTCGTTCATCGCCACCTTGAGGAACTGCATCGTGGCGACGCCCGGGATTTCGACCGGATACTGGAAGGCGAGGAAGATGCCCTTGGAGGCGCGCTCGGCCGGATCGAGTTCGAGAATGCTCTCGCCGTTATAGGTGATGTCGCCCTCGGTGACTTCATAGTCCTCGCGACCCGACAGGATGTAGGACAATGTCGACTTGCCCGACCCGTTCGGGCCCATGATGGCGGCGATCTCGCCCGGCTTCACGGTCAGGTTCAGGCCGCGAATGATCTCGGTGCCATCTTCGGCGATGCGGGCGTGCAGGTTCTTGATCTCAAGCATTTCGTTTTCCTCTGATGTTCCGTCGTGCGGCGGGCAAGCTCAATCGTCGCTCAGCTCAAGCCGCTTCTCTATGCGATCCATGCGGAGCTTCAGTTCCGCAATGTCTCCGTCCTGGGTGATCTCATGGGTCATGAACCCCGCCATATGCTGTTTCATCGATCGCATTTCATTGCGTATCCCGCGTATCTCGTCATTGATTGACGCGATATCGGCACGCATAACGCGCAGATGCTCCAGAATGAGGTTCTCGACCTTTTCGTTCATTACCCCACACTACCCTCAAGCGAGATGCCGATCAGCTTCTGGGCTTCGACGGCGAATTCCATCGGCAGCTGCTGGATGACATCCTTGACGAAGCCGTTGACGATCAGGGCGATCGCCTCTTCTTCGGGAATGCCGCGCTGCATGGCGTAGAACTTCTGGTCGTCGGAGATCTTCGAGGTGGTCGCCTCGTGTTCGATCTGCGCCGACTGGTTCTTCACCTCGATGTAAGGCACGGTATGGGCACCGCACTTGTCGCCGATGAGAAGCGAATCGCAGTTGGTGAAGTTGCGGGCATTTTCTGCCCGGCGATTGATCGACACCTGGCCGCGATAGGTATTCTGCGACACGCCGGCGGAAATGCCCTTCGAGATGATGCGGCTCGACGTGTTCTTGCCGAGATGGATCATCTTGGTGCCGCTATCGATCTGCTGGTGACCGTTGGAAACCGCGATCGAATAGAACTCGCCCTGGCTTTCATCGCCGCGCAGGATGCAGGACGGATATTTCCAGGTGATCGCCGAACCGGTCTCGACCTGGGTCCAGGAGATTTTGGAACGCGCACCACGGCAGTCGCCACGCTTGGTGACGAAGTTGTAGATGCCGCCCTTGCCTTCCTTGTCGCCCGGGAACCAGTTCTGCACGGTCGAGTACTTGATCTCGGCATCGTCGAGAGCCACGAGTTCGACGACCGCTGCATGAAGCTGGTTTTCGTCGCGCTGCGGCGCCGTGCAGCCTTCCAGATAGGAAACGTAGGCGCCTTCCTCACAGATGATCAGCGTGCGTTCGAACTGGCCGGTGTTCTTCTCGTTGATACGGAAGTAGGTGGACAGTTCCATCGGGCAGCGAACGCCCTTCGGCACGAAGACGAACGATCCGTCGGTGAAGACGGCAGCATTCAGCGTCGCATAATAGTTGTCGGAGGTCGGCACGACCGAACCGAGATATTTCTTGATCAGTTCGGGATGCTCGCGGATGGCCTCGGAGATCGACATGAAGATCACGCCGGCCTTCTGCAACTCCTTCTTGAAGGTGGTGACGACCGAAACCGAATCGAAAACGGCATCGACAGCAACCTTGGATGTCTGCACGCCGGCCAGGATTTCCTGCTCGCGCAGCGGAATACCGAGCTTTTCATAGGTGCGCAGCAGTTCCGGATCGACTTCGTCCAGCGACACCGGACCCGTGATGTTCTTCGGTGCGGCATAATAGTAGATGTCGTTGAAGTCGATCTTGGGATACTCGACACGGGCCCATGTGGGCTCTTCCATCGTCAGCCAGCGCTTATACGCGTCCAGACGCCATTCCAGCATCCAGTCCGGTTCCTGCTTCTTGGCCGAGATGAAGCGGATGATATCTTCAGAAAGCCCCTTCGGAGCCTTGTCCACTTCGATCACAGTCTCGAAGCCGTATTTGTACTGATCGATATCGATCCCACGGACCTGATCGATCGTTTCCTGGACAGCAGGCATCTTCAGTCTCCAAATTTTGCCGGTTCAAATTCCGGCAATTCCGTCAGTCTTGCGGGGAAAACAATGTCTCCCCCATGTAGGCGCCAAAAGGCGACTTTCACACCTTTTGGCAAGCAGAAAATTGCTTTTCCGCCAATTCTAAAAGCCGCTTATGCGGCCTGCCCGGGCAGCTTGCGCCGACCGGCGATTTTGCCGAAGGCCGTAATGGCTCTTTCGATGTCTGTTTCAGTCGTTTCCGGCCCCAGCGAAATACGCAGGCCGCCGATATCCGAATTCAACCCCATGGCAGTCAAAACATGGCTTTGCCCGACCTTGCCGGAAGAGCAGGCCGATCCCGCCGACAGCGCAATGCCTTCAAGGTCAAAGGCGATCTGCCCGGTTTCGGCTTTCAGTCCCGGCAATGTGAAGAAGATCGTATTGGCGACCCGAGGCCCGCCCGCGCCATGGATGACGATATCCGAAGCAGCCTGTACCATTGCCCGCTCAAGCGCATCGCGAAACGCGCCGATTCGGCCGTTGCGATTTTCCAGATCCTCAGACATCACTTCAGCCGCCGCGCCGAAGCCTATGATCGCGTGAAAATTCTCCGTCCCCGACCGGTGACCTTTCTCCTGCCCGCCGCCGCGGATCAGCGGCTTCGGCATCAGCACTTCGCCACGGGAAATCAGTGCGCCGACGCCTTTCGGGCCGCCGATCTTGTGCGAGGAGAGGATCAGGAAATCTGCATCCAGCGCGTTGATATCGAGTGCGATCCGCCCGGCCGCCTGAACCGCATCGACCACCATCAGCCCGCGATATTTATGAGCGAGAGCCGCGGCTTCCGCGACCGGCTGGACGATGCCCGTTTCGTTGTTCACCAGCATCACCGCCACCATCGGCAGGCCGGATGCCTGGTCATGGTTCGAAAGAAGCGCCTCCAGAGCCTCAAGGTCCACGACGCCCGCCGACGTCACCGGCACTTCCGTAACCTGTTCTGTGGCGAAGCGACCACCTTCTCGAATTGCCGGATGCTCGATGGCGGAGACATAAAGCCTGGAAATCGTGACCGGAGCCCTGCCCATCCGATAATCCGGCGTAAGGACGTGGCTGGAAGCCTCGGTCGCGCCGCTGGTAAAGGTCACATGCGCAGGCTCCGCACCGGCAAGCACCGCCACCTGGCGCCGCGCTTTCTCGACTGCGGCACGGGCAGCCCGGCCCTCGGCATGGACGGAGGACGCATTTCCAGGCAAGGAGAGAGCATCGATCATCGCAAGACGCGCCGCTTCCGACAGTGGAGCGGTCGCATTCCAGTCGAGATATGTCCTCTGCAGAGCCATTGGCGCTTGCGCTTCCTTGCCGTTAGATAGATTTGAACCCCACGCGCGGCGTAGAATCCTCATTTTAGTTGAAATCTCAACTGCGCTTGCCTTATGAGACTTCGCAACGGGCATTGCTGTCGCATGCCCAAATTTCGAATGGTTCTAAACTGAGTTCTAAAAAAGCTGAGCGCGTTCGTCAAGTCAAACTCGACGACAAGCGCAAGTTGGAACCAGAAACGATTGACCGGAGTACCGATGCCCGAAGTGATTTTCAACGGCCCTGCCGGCCGCCTGGAAGGACGTTACCAGCCCTCCAAGGAAAAGAGTGCGCCGATCGCGATCATCCTGCATCCGCACCCCCAGTTCGGTGGCACGATGAACAATCAGATCGTCTACCAGCTCTTCTACATGTTCCAGAAGCGCGGTTTCACGACGCTGCGCTTCAACTTCCGTTCGATCGGCCGCAGCCAGGGTGAATTCGACCACGGCGCCGGCGAACTGTCGGATGCCGCCTCCGCGCTCGACTGGGTCCAGGGTCTGCATCCTGATTCGAAAAGCTGCTGGGTCGCCGGTTATTCCTTTGGCGCCTGGATCGGCATGCAGCTCCTGATGCGCCGCCCGGAAATCGAAGGTTTCATGTCGATTGCACCGCAGCCGAACATCTATGATTTTTCGTTCCTCGCGCCCTGCCCGTCTTCCGGCCTCATCATCAATGGTGATTCCGACAAGGTCGCGCCGGAGAAGGACGTCAACGGCCTCGTCGAGAAGCTGAAGACCCAAAAGGGCATCCTCATCACCCACAAGGTCGTCGAGGGCGCCAATCACTTCTTCAACGGCCAGGTCGATACGCTGATGGGCGAATGCGAGGATTACCTCGATCGTCGCCTGCAGGGCGAACTGGTGCCGGAACCGGCCGCCAAGCGCATCCGCTGAATAGACAGGGCCTCTTCGGAGGCCCTTTTGTTGACCGAAAAGCCCCCTTCCTTTAGAAGGCGGCCTCGTTCGGAACGAATTTCGAATCTCTAAAGCATGTCGCGAAAAACTGTGAACCGGTTTTCGGCAACGACATGCTGCAAAATAAGATTAAAGCGTCGGGAGCGAATCCGGAAGGATCGCGACACGCCTTAATATCCGGAGCAGGTGCGGATGGCGGTTTTCCCGCTGCGAAATCGGAAGACGGGTGGACGCGTGCAAGCCGATCTTGCGCGCCTGCCGGTTCTCGCCGCCGCATTCCTGATTGCTCTCTTCGGACTTCTCGCCGGCTCACCGCGCAACGCTGACATCGCAACATCGGCACGTCCGGTGGATGACCGCTCGGACAGGTCTCCGGCGCTGACCAAACGCGACCCTCTGCGCGCCGTCTCGATTGCCGAGCGCAAGGACAGCACAGGCAACCAGGCCTCCATCGACAACGGGCTGCCCGCCCCGCGTTTTTTTGCCCTTCCGGCAAACGCCTATGCTTCGGCTAAGGCTCCGAGCCATAAGAATGCTCTGTTTTCCGCGGATGATTGGCCGGGTGCCCTGCCCCGCGCACCGCCGGTCGCGGTCTGATCGATATATTCGCCTCACGGCATGAAAATTGACGGCCATGCTGACCGCTGACCGGTCCGGGCCAAACAGGATCTGAACAATGAGAAATTCTCCGTGGTTGGTGGCAAGCTATGCTTTCATCATCTTCATCGGCATTCTGGTGGCGCTGCCGAATGTCATCCCGCAGTCCACGCTGGACCGCATGCCGTCCTGGCTTCCCCATAGCCGCGTATCGCTTGGTCTCGACCTTCGCGGCGGCTCGCACCTCGTGCTCGAAGTCGATCGTGCCGATCTGATCAACGAGCGCATTCAGAGCCTGACGCAGGATACGCGTCGTGTCCTGCGCGACAAGAATATCAACACCTCGGCCATCCGCCGTGCGGGCGACGCGATCCTCGTGACGCTGCGCGATCCCGCCCAGCGTGATCAGGCCGTGACCGAATTGCAGACGCTGTCCAACCCGGTCGGCATCGGTTCGGTCGGCAGTTCCGATCTTTCGATCACCACGCCGAGCGAAAACTCGATCTCGATCTCGCAGACCGAAGCGGGCATCAACGCCCATATCGCCGGTGCCGTCGAGCAGAGCCTTGAAATCATCCGCCAGCGTGTCGACCAGGTCGGCGTTGCCGAACCGACGATCCAGCGTGTCGGCGCTGATCGTGTTCTCGTCCAGCTTCCCGGCGAACAGGATCCGTCGCGCCTGCGCCAGCTTCTCGGCTCGACCGCCAAGATGAGCTTCCATCTGCTCGGCAACCCCGGCGAACCCGGCGTCACCATGCTGTCGGACGAGCGTGGCCAGCAATATCCGGTTCTCGATCGTGTCGAGCTCTCCGGTGACCGTCTGACGGATGCGCGCGCCGCATTCGAGCAGCAGACCCAACAGCCGATCGTCACCTTCCGTTTCGATTCGGCCGGTGCGACCCGTTTTGCCCAGATCACCCAAGCCAATGTCGGCCGTCCGTTCGCCATCGTTCTCGACAACAAGGTTCTGAGCGCCCCGACCATCCAGACGCCGATCACCGGCGGTTCCGGTCAGATTTCCGGCAGCTTCACGCCGCAGGAAACCACCACGCTTGCAGCCCTTCTGCGTGCCGGCTCGCTTCCGGCCAAACTGACCGTCATCGAAGAACGCACCGTCGGTGCCGACCTCGGCGCCGACGCGATCGAGATGGGCATTTTCACCGGCTTCATCGGCTTCGTGCTGGTCGTCGGCTTTATGTTCTTCCTCTATGGTTTCTGGGGCATTCTCGCCAACACTGCGCTGCTCATCAACGTCATCCTCACCTTCGCGGGCCTGACGCTGATCGGATCGACCCTGACTTTGCCCGGCATCGCCGGTGTCGTGCTCGGTATCGGTCTCGCCGTTGACGCCAACGTTCTCATCAACGAGCGCATCAAGGAAGAAACCCGCAAGGGCAAGAGCGCCTTTGCCGCGATCGATGCAGGCTTTGCCCGCGCGTATTCGACCATCGTCGACTCCAACGTCACCGCCCTTATCGCCACCGTGCTTCTCTTCTGGTTCGGTTCCGGCCCGGTCCGCGGCTTTGCCGTCACCATGGGCCTCGGCATCATGATCTCGATGTTCACCGCCGTTTCGGTCGTGCGCGTTGCCATGATCGCCATTACCGCCCGCCGCAAGCTGAAGAAGATCGAAATCAAGCCGCTTCTGCCGATCAATCTGGTTCCGGATGGCACGCAGATCCGCTTCATGCGCGGCCGTTATATCGGCATCGGCATCTCGATCGTCCTGTCGATCGCCTCCGTCTTCCTGTTCTTCAAGCCCGGCCTGAATTACGGCGTCGACTTCCGCGGCGGTATCCAGATGGAAGTCGTCACCCAGAACGAAGCCGATCTCGCAGCCTTCCGTTCGGGGTTGAGCGAACTCGGTTTCGGTGAAGTCGGCCTGCAGGAATTCGGTGCCCATAACCGTGTTCTGGTTCGCGTCGAACGTCAGGACGGCGGCGAACAGGCACAGACCGTCGCCGTCGAGGCGCTCAAGGCGGAAGTCACCAAGATCGATCCGACCGCCAAGGTGGAACGCACCGAAGTCGTCGGTCCGAAGGTCTCTGGCGAGCTTGCCGTCGCAGGCTTCCTGTCGCTCTTCCTCGCCTCCATCGCGATGATGATCTATATCTGGGTGCGCTTCGAATGGCCGTTCGCGGTCGGCGCGATCATCACCTTGGTC
This sequence comes from Hyphomicrobiales bacterium, assembly GCA_900469445.1. Classification (GTDB taxonomy): domain Bacteria; phylum Pseudomonadota; class Alphaproteobacteria; order Rhizobiales; family Rhizobiaceae; genus Neorhizobium. The sequence continues at coordinate 67,339 of UBXM01000004.1, read as the reverse complement.
CTCGACATCACCAAGACCGTCGGCTTCTTCGCCATCACCGGACTCGACTTCAACCTGACCGCCATCGCCGCCGTGCTGACGCTTGTCGGTTACTCGGTCAACGACAAGGTCGTGGTCTATGACCGCATGCGCGAAAACATGCGTATCTACAAGAAGATGCCGCTGCGCGACCTGATCGACCTGTCGATCAACGAAACGCTGGCACGAAGCCTCTACACCTCTGCCACCGCCTTCCTCTGCATGTTGCCGATGGCAATCTGGGGCGGCAGCGCCGTGTCGAGCTTCGCCATCCCGATGGTCTTCGGTATTGCGGTCGCAGCGCTGTCGTCCGTCTTCATCGCAGCCCCGATCCTGCTCTTCCTCGGCGACTGGCGCACCCGTCACCGCGCGCAGAAGCCCGCAGAAGAGGTTGCCGAAGATACCACGGGCATCAGCAAGGCCTGATCGGCACCAATTCAGACATGCGAAGGGGCGGATCGAATTCCGCCCCTTTTGCTATCCACTCTTGCCGCAAGGATGCTTGATTTCATGTTTCTTGGCCTTGCCGCCTATGCGGGACTGTTTTTTGCGGCCTTTATCGCAGCGACGATCCTTCCCCTGCAGTCGGAGGCAATCCTTGTCGGCCTTCTTTTGACCGGCGATCATTCCGTCACGGCGCTGCTGCTGACCGCATCCGTCGGCAATACGCTTGGCGGCGCCGTGAACTGGCTGCTCGGCCGTGGGATCGAGCGTTTCAAGGACAAACGCTGGTTCCCGGTCAAACCCGCACAGCTCGAAAAGGCCCAACGCTGGTATCAGCGCTATGGCCGGTGGTCGCTTCTGTTCAGCTGGCTGCCGATCGGCGGCGACGCGCTGACGGTCGTGGCTGGAATATTGAAGGAACCTTTGCCGACATTCCTGCTGCTCGTCTTCATCGGCAAGGCCGCACGTTACGCGGTGCTCACGGCTATCACACTGGGATTCCTGAATATATGACCAACGGTCATGTATGAGGACACTTATCCTGCGATGGAACCTTGATACCTCGACATCCATTATCCGCGATAAATTCGCTGCTGGGAGGATCATGGCATGGAGAATATCACCAAGGAGGGTGGCGAGGAGCGCCATGAGCTGAAGCGGGTCATGGGGCCGGGCCTGCTGCTGCTTTTCATTGTCGGCGACATTCTGGGTACCGGCATCTACGCGCTGACCGGACAGGTGGCGGCGGAAGTAGGAGGCGTCGTCTGGCTGCCGTTCCTCATCGCCTTCATCGTCGCGCTGCTGACGGCATGCAGCTATCTCGAACTGGTCACCAAATATCCGAAAGCTGCCGGTGCGGCGCTCTATACCCACAAGGCCTTCGGCATCCACTTCGTGACATTCCTCGTCGCTTTCGCGGTCATGTCCTCGGGCATCACCTCGGCCGCCACGGCATCACGCGCATTCGCCGCCAATTTCTCCACATCGCTCGGTCTGGAGTTCGGCGCAATGGGCGTACCGCTGATCGCTGTCGGCTTTATCGCACTCGTTGCCGCGATCAATTTCCGCGGCGTCGGTGAAAGCGTCAAGCTGAACGTGCTCCTGACGGTCGTGGAACTGACAGGCCTGCTGATTATCATCGGTATCGGCTTCTGGGCCATTGCAGGCGGCCAGGGCGACGTCTCGCGCGCCTGGACGTTCGAAGCGCCGGAAGGCGGTGGAGCTTTCTGGCCGGTCGTGGCCGCCACGACCCTCGCCTTCTTCGCGATGGTAGGCTTCGAGGACTCCGTCAACATGGCGGAGGAATGCAAGAAGCCGAGCAAGATCTTTCCCAGGGTCCTCCTCGGCGGACTTGCCATCACCGGCACGATCTACGTTCTCGTCGCGATCTCGGCCATTACGCTCGTGCCTGCCGCGGAACTCGGCGAAGGCGATACGCCCCTGCTGAAGGTCATCCAGGCCGGAGCCCCCAACTTCCCGATCAGCATATTCGCCATCATCACCATGTTTGCCGTCGCCAATTCGGCACTCATCAACATGCTGATGGCAAGCCGCCTGCTCTACGGCATGAGCCGCGAGGGTGTTCTGCCCGTGTCTCTCGGAAAGGTTCATCCGACACGCCGTACCCCTTATGTCGCGATCATCTTCACATCGCTTCTGGCGGTGGCACTCATCCTGTTTGCCGGCGGCGTGAAGGAACTTGGCGGCACGACGGCGCTGCTGCTGCTCTGCGTCTTCACCATCGTCAACGTTGCAGTCCTCGTCTTGAGGAAGGACACGGTCAGCCACAAGCATTTTCGCACGCCGACCATACTGCCGGTACTCGGCGCCATCACCTGCGCCTTTCTGGCAGGTCCCTGGACCGGCCGCGATCCGATCCAATACGTGATCGCCGGCTGCCTTCTCGTTCTGGGAACGGTGCTCTGGTTCGCCACGGTGCAGGTCATGCGCACGGCGAACCAGTCAAACTGAGCCTGTTATTTCAGCCGGAATGACAGACGGCCGTCGTCCGCCACATGCGGGGCGACGGCTGTGTAGTCGGTCATACGATACTGACCACCTTCGACCGGATGGCTGTGCGTTGCCGTGATAACCATGACCTCGGCGCCTGCCGCCTCGCCCGCCTGAATGCCTGCCGGCACGTCCTCGAACACAAGCACGTCGCTCGGGTTGAAACCGAGACGCTCGGCGCCGAGACGATAGCCCTGCGGATTGGGCTTGCCGATGGTGACATCCTCAGCCGTGACGAGATATTTCGGCACCGGAATACCCGCAGCAGCGAGCCTAGCCTTGGCCAGTTCCAGCGGCGACGACGTGACGATCGCCCAACGCTCGACCGGCAACTGCTTCAGGAACTCGGCCGCGCCGCCAAGCGGAACGACGCCTTCGACGTCATCGATCTCTCCTTGCAAAATCTTTCCCGCTTCGACGATCGGATCGACGCCCGGAAGGTTCAGATCGGTGATCGTGTCGATGCCGCGACGGCCATGCATGGTCGGCAGGAATTTTTCCACATCCAGCCCCATTCCCTCCGCCCATTTGCCCCAGACCCGCTCTGCGGCGGCCGTCGAACTCAGGATCGTGCCATCCATATCGAACAGGAAGGCGGCATAGTCGCGCGACGGCAGGACGGGCTTGGCGGAAGCGGCAGAAGACAAGGGAATTCCTCTCGAAATGAGTGGCAAATGGCGGGAATTCCATGACTATCCCGCAAGTGCCGCAGGCGCAAATATTCCCGTGAATTTTTCACCCATCCGGGTAAGTTTGCCGCGGGATATCAAAGGGAGGATCATTTGCCATACCCATCCGCAATCCATGCCGACCTGAAAGACCGCGGCGTCCTGATCACTGGCGGCGGTTCGGGGATCGGCGCCGCACTGGTCGAAGCTTTTGCCAAACAGGGCGCCAAGGTCGCCTTTATCGACATCGCGGTAGAACCGAGCCTCGCGCTGGTCGAACAATTGGCAAAGGACGCAAGCCACAAGCCTCTGTTCATCCGGGCAGATCTATCAAGCGTGGAGGAAGCCCAGGCGGCAGTCCGCGACGCAGCAGAGCGTCTCGGTTCGTTGTCGGTTCTGGTCAACAATGCCGGATGGGATGACAGGCGCAGTCTGGAGGATATTACCGAAGACTATTGGGACAAAAGCCAGGCGATCAACCTGAAGCAGATGTTCTTCGTTTCGCAGGCGGCCGTGCCGTTCATCCGAGAGGCCGGCAGCGGCGCGATCGTCAATTTCTCGTCGATCTCCTACCTGCTCAACACCGGCAACATGCCGGCCTATACGACCGCCAAGGCCGCCATCATCGGACTGACGAAAAGCCTTGCCGGAAAGCTCGGCCCCGAAGGGATCCGCGTCAACGCAATCCTGCCCGGAATGATCATCACCGAAAGACAGAAACGCCTGTGGCTGACGAAGGAAAGCATCGCCGCGATGCTTTCCCGGCAATGCCTGAAACGAACCCTCGACGGCACAGACCTGGTCGGTCCCTGCCTTTTCCTGGCTTCAGACGCCTCCGCCGCCATGACCGCGCAAACGCTGGTCATCGACGGCGGAATGCTCTGAGATGAAATGCCGCGCGGACGGAGAGAGCGGTCCGCGCGGCCATGCTGCCTACTCTGCCGGGGAAAGAGCAGGCGCAACCTCGGTATTATGGTGGCGCAGCGGACGGTTGCCCGTCATGGCTCGCGCCAGCATGTAGAAGACCGGCGTCATGAAGATGCCGAAGAAGGTGACGCCGATCATGCCGGAGAAGACGGCAACCCCCATGGCGGCACGCATTTCCGCACCCGCACCGGTCGAGATCACCAGCGGCACCACGCCCATGATGAACGCCATCGACGTCATCAGGATCGGGCGAAGGCGCAACCGGCTTGCCTCGACCGCAGCCTCGAAGGGCTTCCTTCCGGCAAGTTCGAGTTCGCGGGCAAATTCCACGATCAGGATCGCGTTCTTTGCCGATAGTCCCACCAACACCACCAATCCTATCTGGGTGAAGATGTTGTTGTCGCCGCCGGTCAGCCACACGCCCGTCAGCGCTGCCAAGACACCCATCGGCACGATCATGATGATCGCGATCGGCAGTGTCAGGCTCTCATACTGGGCAGCCAGCACGAGATAGACGAGCAGCAGGGCGAGCGGAAAGACGATGAGGCTCGAATTGCCGGCAAGGATCTGCTGGTAGGTCAGGTCCGTCCATTCGAAATCGATACCCGAGGGCAGCGTTTCCGCCAGGATCTTGGTGATCGCCGCTTCCGCCTGACCGGACGAATAGCCCGGTGCCGGAGCGCCGTTGATATCCGACGACAGGAAGCCGTTGTAACGGGTCGTCCGTTCCGGACCTGCCGATGCATCGACCTTCAACAGTGCCGAGAGCGGGATCATCTCGCCCGATTGCGAACGGACCTTCAGCTGGCCGATATCCTCGGCCTTGGCGCGATACTGCGCATCCGCCTGAACCCGGACGCTGTAGGTGCGGCCGAAGGCGTTGAAGTCGTTCACATAGAGCGAACCGAGATAGATCTGCAGCGTTTCGAACACATCCTGCACCGAGACACCGAGCTGTTCGGCACGAGCACGATCGAGGTCTGCATAAAGCTGCGGCACGTTGATCTGGAAGCTCGAGAACACGCCCGTCAGTTCCGGTGCAGCCATAGCCTTTGCCATAACAGCCTTGGTTGCCTCGTCGAGAGCCTCGTAACCGTAGCCGGCCCGATCCTCGATCTGCAGCTTGAAGCCGCCCGTCGTGCCGAGACCGTTGACCGGCGGCGGCGGGAACATGGCGATGAACGCATCCTGGATGCCGGCATATTTCTGGTTCAGCGCCATCGCGATGGCACCGCCCGAAAGTTCAGGCGTCTTGCGCTTGTCGAAATCGTCAAGCACGGCGAACACGATGCCCGAGTTGGAGCCGATGGTGAAACCGTTGATCGACAGGCCCGGGAAGGCGATCGCATGTTCGACGCCCGGCTGTTCCATGGCGATATCGCTCATCCGCTTGATCACGTCTTCCGTCCGGTCGAGGGTCGCACCGTCTGGAAGCTGGGCAAAGCCGATCAGATACTGCTTGTCCTGCGCCGGCACGAAACCGCCCGGCACGGCACTGAACATCCCATAGGTCGCACCGACCAGCGCCAGGTAGATCACCATGACGATGCTCTTGCGCGACAAAAGCCCGCCGACGGAGCGGCCGTAACCATTGGCTGCCTTGCCGAAACCCCGGTTGAAGCCACGGAAGAACCAGCCGAAGACCTTGTCCATGCCGCGTGTCAGCCAGTCCTTCGGCGCATGGTGATCCTTCAGAAGAAGAGCCGCCAGAGCCGGAGACAGCGTCAGCGAGTTGATCGCGGAAATAACCGTCGAGATGGCGATCGTCAGCGCGAACTGGCGATAGAACTGCCCCGACAGGCCGGTGATGAAGGCAAGCGGTACGAAGACCGCGACCAGAACCAGCGCGATCGCGATGATCGGACCCGATACTTCGCTCATCGCCTTGTAAGTCGCCTCACGGGGACTTAGGCCGTTCTCGATGTTTCTCTCGACGTTTTCGACGACCACGATCGCATCGTCGACGACGATACCGATCGCCAGCACCAGCCCGAACAGGGTCAGCGCGTTGATCGAGAAGCCGAAGGCATACATGACCGCAAACGTGCCGATGACCGAGACCGGAACCGCGATCAGCGGAATGATCGAGGCGCGCCAGGTCTGCAGGAAGATGATGACGACGAGAACGACGAGCGCCACGGCTTCCAGAAGCGTGTCGATGACCTTCTCGATAGAAGACCGCACGAACTTGGTCGTGTCATAGACGATCTCGTATTTCACGCCTTCCGGCATCGCCTTCTGCAGCTCGTCCATGGTGGAGCGAACCTGATCGGCGATCTCGATTGCATTCGAACCAGGAGCCTGCAGGACCGGAATGGCCACGGCCGGCTGACCGTCGAGAAGCGAGCGCAGCGAATAATCGGCAGCGCCGAGTTCGATACGGGCAACGTCGCGCAGACGGGTGATTTCGCCGTTTGCGCCGGTCTTGACGATGATATTGCCGAACTCTTCCGGTGTCGTCAGGCGGCCCTGCGCATTGACGTTCAATTGCAGGTCGACGCCCTTGAGCGACGGCGATGCGCCGATCGTACCGGCTGCCGCCTGCACGTTCTGTCCGCGGATGGATTCGGTGATATCGCTGGCGGCCAGCGAAAGCGCTGCGGCCTTCTGCGGATCGATCCAGATACGCATCGAATAATCGCCGGCACCAAAAATCTGCACCTGGCCGACACCTTCGATACGGGCCAGACGATCCTTGATGTTGAGCGTCGCATAGTTGCGCAGATAGGTCAGGTCATAACGGTCGGCATCTGAAACCAGATTGACCACCATGATGAAGTCCGGCGAGCTTTTCACCGTCGTGATGCCGAGCGCGCGCACTTCGGTCGGCAGGCGTGGTTCCGCCTGGCTGACGCGGTTCTGCACCAGCTGCTGCGCCTTGTCGGGATCGGTGCCGAGCTTGAAGGTGACCGTCAGCGTCATGACGCCGTCGGACGTTGCCTGGCTGGACATGTAGAGCATGTCCTCGACGCCGTTGATCTGCTCTTCGAGCGGCGTGGCGACGGTTTCGGCGATCACCTTGGGGTTCGCACCCGGATAGGTCGCCTTCACCACCACGGATGGCGGCACGACATTCGGATATTCCGAGATCGGCAGCGCGCGCAGGCCGAGCAGGCCGGCAACGACGATGAGGACGGAAAGGACCGCGGCAAACACCGGCCGGTCGATAAAGAAGCGGGATATGTTCATCTTGAAAGCCCTCTCTCCTGGGCGACGTTCAGGGCATAGGCTGCCCTTGCGCCCGCAGCACACTGCCGCGGGCGATCGATTGGTTCAGTTTTGGAAGGGCCGTTCAGCCGGCCCGATCGTTACTTCGAGGCGAGTTTCGCTTCGTCCTGCGGCTCGACCGTTGCGCCGGGGCGCACACGCTGCAATCCGTTGACGATGATGCGGTCGCCGGCATTCAGACCCTTTTCGACGATCCTCATGCCATCGATGGCTTCACCCAGTTCGACCGGGCGGTAGGCGACGGTATTCTTGCCGTCGACCACGAGGACGAATTTCTTGTCCTGGTCATTGCCGAGTGCCTTTTCGCTGACGAGAACACGGTCCATTGGCTGAGGTTCGCCCATGCGCACCCGCACGAACTGGCCGGGGATCAAACGCCCGCCCGGATTACCGAACACCGCCCTCACCCGGATCGTGCCGGTGCCGGCCGCGACCTGATTGTCGATGAGCTGCAGATGTCCCTTGATCGGTTCAGCGCCCGGTGCAAGCGTTGCGATCTCGACCGGCACCTGCTCGATCGCCGGCTGACCGTCGACCAGCGGAAGTTCCGCCAGTGTACGGGTGACCAGCTGTTCGTCGGCATCGAAGCTTGCATAGATCGGATCGGCCGAAACCAGCGTCGTCAGCGGTGCCGAGGCGGATCCCCCGGCAACCAGATTGCCGACGGTGACCTCAATCCTGCCGACACGGCCGGCGATCGGAGCCTTGATCTCGGTATAACCGAGATTGAGCTCAGCCACACGCTGCGCGGCCTTGGCCGACTGGAGATTGGCCTTGGCTTCGCGCTGCGTGCTCTCCCGCTGAGCCAGATCGCTCTGCGAGATCGTGTTGCGTGACAGAAGTGTCTTGCCACGCTCAAGCTCAGTTTCCGCAAAGGCAAGCTTTGCTTCGGCGGAGGACACCAGGCCTTCCGCTTCCGCGACCGCCGCCATGTAGGGTTCCGGATCAAGCGTCACCAGAAGGTCACCGGCCTTGACCAGACCACCCTCGCGAAAATGAACGGACTGGACGGCGCCTGCCACGCGTGGACGCACATCGACGCGGTCCACGGCTTCCAGACGGCCGGAAAATTCCTGCCAGGTGCCGACCTTGCGGGGCTGCACAGTGGCGACGGTCACCGGAATGGCGGCAGGTGCGGCGGCCTCGGCAGTCGAAGCGGCATTGGCGCCATTCGGCATGTCGAAATAGAAGGCCGCGCCTGCAAAAAGCACAGAGGCAGTCAGGCCGGCGCCCAACAGGGCCCAGCGGGGTGTCTTCGCTGTCATAATGAACTCCTTCAGCCGCTATTGCGGACTGTCATCCAAACTCTGAATTCTGAAATGCTGACCTCAGCTCGTCACATGACGAACGAAGGTGGAAAACTCGGAGCAAAGCCCGGCAAGCCAGGCTCCGCCAACGCCATGATACAATCCCGTCCAGCCACTGCCGGCCGGGAGAATACGTTTGGTCACATCGACGCCAGCCTCGGAAAGCTTGCCCGCATAACTGAGGGCTTCGTCACGAAGTGGATCATCGTCAGATGTCATCACCAGAGCCGGTGCGACACCCGATAACCGCGAACACAGGCACGGCGCGGCGTAAGGGTGCTGCATGGAACAGGCCGAGCCGAGATAGTGGCTCCATCCGTCCGACCAGCGCTCACGCATGCCGATCTCGTCCGCCTGCCGGATCGAAGCCGATGTCATCATCGGATCGATCATGGGAGACAGAAGAACCTGTCCGGCCAGCCGGCCGGGCATCTGGTCCCTCGCCTTCAGGGCAGCACCTGCCGCGACATTGCCGCCGGCTTCATCACCGGCGATCAGCAGAGGCGACTTGCCCTTGCCGAATTCGTTGAGCTTGCGGCTCAGGCCATAGAGCGCCAGAAACGCGCATTCCATCGCCTTCGGAAACACATTGCCCGATACGCTGCCGTAATCGGCCTCGACCACGACGACGCCCGTTTCTTCGAGCGCATTGACGACCGGCAGTGATGTGTCGCCCTGCCTGGGTTCCTGAAACGCATTGCCCTTCAGGTAAAGCACGACCGGCGGCTTGCCGCCTTGTACGTTACCCTTGTGAATGCGCACGGGGATAGAGGCCTTCCAAGGCCCATCGATCTCCAATGTTTCCCAACGCAGCGACATGACAATTTCCACCGTTTCAGCCACAGGTCTTGCGGCGATTTCGTATTCAGATATTATTGTTCGAGATCGCAAGCGCAATACGCTCCGATCGGCAACACTTTTCCAAATTCATGGATAATCGCATCGCAAGGAGAATCCCATGGATCAGCTGTCGGCAATGCGCGTCTTTGTCAGGGTCGTAGAGACCGGGAATTTCACCCGCGCGGCAACCACGCTCAACATCCCGAAAACCACCGTCACCAACATGGTGCAGGCGCTCGAAGCGCATCTGCAGACCACGCTTCTCAACCGCACGACACGGCGCGTCATGGTGACGACGGATGGCGCACTCTATTACGAACGGGCGGTCCAGATCCTCGCCGACGTCGCTGAGCTCGACGGCAGTCTCTCCACGTCCCAGACGCAGCCCAGCGGCCGCGTCCGATTGGAAATGGCAGGCGCCTTCGCCGACCTCCTGATCATCCCGCACCTGTGCGAATTTCATGAACGTTATCCGCTGATTAAGCTCGATATCGGCGTCGGCGACCGGCTGGTCGATTACATCGCTGAAAACGTCGATTGCGCCCTTCGCGGCGGCACCCCGACCGACCAGTCACTGATCGTCCGCAAGGTCGGTGAGATCGGCATGCAAGCCTATGCCTCGCCGCTCTATCTGGACAGGATGGGAACACCCGCCCACCCGAACGACCTCAATGAAGGCCATCGCTGCGTCGGCTATCTGCAGGCGCCATCCGGCAAGATCATGCAGATGACCTTTTGCAGGGGTGACGAAGAGATCGAAATCGATCCGAACTACATCGTCTCGGTCAACGACGCCCGCTCCTATCTCGATGCGGCCATGGCAGGTGTCGGTGTGGCACAGGTACCGCGTTTCATGGCGCAAAAGCCCGTTCAGGAAGGCAAGCTCGTGCCGATACTGACGGATTGGACCTGCGAGAGTTTCCCGCTCTACATCGTTTATCCGCAGACCCGTCACCTCAGCAACAAGGTACGCGTCGTGGTGGATTGGCTTGCGAAACGGGTCCAGACGCTGAAGGTCGAAGAAAACCGGCAACTGATGCGCGAAGCCGGTTAAACCGGAAAATTGTCTCAGCCGTAGGGGGACTGACAGAGCCTGCGCGGTCCGCCATCGAAGGGCTGATAGCTGTTGTCGTTGACACGATAGGAACGGTAACGATCGTGGCACCATTCCTCGTGCGAGCCCACCGGCGCGGCTACCGTCTGCGGCATGGCGGCTGAGGCATGTTGCTGCACATCCTCGGCAAACAATCCCGCCTGTTCGGCCGGCATGTCGGACGTCACTGCAAAGGTGATGTCCGACTCAGCGCCGTCAGGACCTGCGTTCGCCTGCATATCGTCAGTCATCGGCGTCCAGGGTGACTGGCATTGCTGGCGCGGACCTCCGCCAAACGGCTGATAGCTATTGTCATCCATGCGATAGGAGCGATAGCGCCCGTAACACCATTCGGCATGAGCAGGGTCGAGTGCTTGCGGCTGCGCTGTCGCCGCTTCCGCAGCTGTCGCGTCATCACCAGCAAGCGGATTTGCAGAAGCAAGCTCAGGTGACGGCTTTGCACCCTCCGCCTCTTCGGTCTGCGCTACAGCGGTCTGCGGATCGCCATCCGATGGCGGCAGCGACGCCAGAACGGGTACAGCCTCGATCCGCTCGTAGCTTTGCCTGGACCGGTCGATCGCGACAGGCTGCGACGTCCAAAGATCGGGCGTGTCCAAGTGCGCGAAATGATGCAGTTCCGGCTCCCTGACGGCATAGGCGGTCAAGGCCACGCCTGCGATGAAGACAGAAACGGCAAGGACAAGGCTGCTGACAAGGAGAATGATCGCGCGCACGCTCGGCATACCATCTTGGTTGGAACTGCCGTAGAAATGCGCTGGACTGACTGGAGGTTCCAGACGATGCGGAACTTTTGTCCGTCATCGTTAAACCATTGTCACATCTGTGTTTTAAGAAGAGATGGTGGGTGATGTAGGGCTCGAACCTACGACCCGCTGATTAAGAGTCAGCTGCTCTACCAACTGAGCTAATCACCCGTAACCAACCGCCTCAGTGGCCTGCGCCGTTGGTGTGAGTGGCCGTATAAAGAGCTTCTTTTGGCTTGTCTAGCGGCCAGAATGATTTTCTTTGTGCAACTGCTCAAAAAAATCATTGCGACCTGTGGAAAGCCTTGTTTCGCGGGATTTTCGCCAAAAGATTTTTTTCAGATATGCAGCATGCCTTCCGCCACCTTCACCGCCTGCCCGCCGATGCGTGCCCTGGAAATCTCGCCGGCCTTGGAATCGATATGCAGGTGAATGAAGGATGTGCGGCCGATTTCCAGCCCCTGCTCCACCACGATCGGATGATGGCCGTCCGGAAGAGCGTCGAATTGCTGGATCGCGCCCGCCAGCGCCGCAACGGCGGCACCCGTGGCCGGATCCTCCCAGATCCGCATATCGGGTGAAAACATCCGCGCGTGGAATTTCGCCTGATGATGCACACCGCCCCTGCAATAGACATAGGCCGAGGCCAATGCGCCATCAACGAAGGGAGCGACCCGTTCCCATAACGTCGATTCGAACTCCAAGTTCTGCACCGTTGCAAGATTGCGCAGCGGCACCAAGAGAAACGGCACACCGGCAGTCCAGATCGAAAGCGTGTGGTTCTCGAAGGCCATGTCGGTGGTTTTGACGGTAATCGAATCCGCGATACCTTCGCGATCGAGCGGAATGTCGATCCTGACAGGCCGTCGCGGAATTTCGAATTCGGCAAAGGTCGCCTCGCCCCTGCGCATCTTTACGGCGCAACGCACCGGCCCTACCTGCTCCTCCAGCACCGACATGAGATCGAGCTCGGTGACGCCCGGCTGGTGGTCGCGCTCGGCAAGTGCGATCGCAGCCCCCACCGTCGGGTGTCCGGCAAAAGGCAATTCCTTTCCCGGTGTAAAGATACGGATCTTCGCCGAATGCCCGTTCGATTCCGCCGACCATATGAAGACGGTTTCCGACAGGTTCATTTCACGCGTGATCGCCTGCATGGCTTCGTCCGAAAGCCCGTCGGTGTCGAAGACGACCGCGAGCGGATTGCCGGAAAGTCTCCGGTCGGTGAAAACATCATAGATGGCATAACGTCTTGCCACGGCTCTCCTCCCCTTCAAGACCGTGTCGCACCCTGCCCGACCGCGCGTTTTGACGCAAGGTACAGGCTAACTGCGTACGGTCTCGAAAAACCAGTCGAGGATCGGCAGCATCAATGGATTGTAGTTATGCGCCGTGGGGTCCGCGGACCGGATGACGACGACACCGTCGATCTCCTGCTCCTCGTCATGCAGCATATGCGCCTCGATACGCGCGGCGAGTTCGCTGGCTGTCACCGGAAAGCGATAAAGCCTGAAAACGACGATGCGGTTATCCTTGTGGCTGGCATAGGAATGTGGATCTGCGTCCGCCTCCGAAAGATCGAGCCCGGTCTCCTCGCGAACCTCCCTTGCCATATTGCCGGCAAGATCGAGCTTTCCGTCGATGATATCGCTGAGATCAAGAGATCCTGCGGCACAATAGACCTGACCGGGATTGGCCGTCCGTTCGCTCATGCGAATGGCGACGATGGCTCCATCGGACGAAACAAGCACCGGAAAGCCGAACAGATGCAGCGCCCCTTGAGGATCCGGCTGCTTGCGCCACCACAGAAGCGTCGAATAGGGAATGACATAAGCCACTCCGCGGATCACACCCTCATCGAAAGTCAGATGCCGCTGCAGCACCATCTGGCCATTGAAGAGATGCGGATTGGCTTCCGCTTCCTTGGTCCAGTTCGCCTCGATTTCCTTTTCATGCGCCAGATAAAGCGGATGCGGACCTTCCACGACGGAAAGATCGATATCATCGACACGAACGGGGCTTGTCGGGGGCGGCCAGATACCAGCGGGATGTCTGGCAGGATTTATTGTCATCAGAGGTCAAACTCCAGAACCACGGGGCAATGATCCGACGCCTTGGGCCTGTCCCAACCGATGCGCGGAAAACGCTCGACCTCCTGCCCCGGCGGAAAGATCGTACGGAACGGCTGCCCGTTGCGGATGACATCTGGCAGGGCAGTCGGATTTTTCTCGATCAGCGCCGGCGACAGCCAGATATAGTCGAGCTGGCAGAGATGCTGCTCCTGCGGTCCACGGGCATGATAGAGCGTCCAGCGATCCATCACGTCGCGCCGGGTCATGACGTTCTGGGCAAAGCCGTCATGACTGAAGACGTCGAGTGCGCTCGCCTCCTCCGTCACGGGCTCGAACTGGTATCCGGTGCGGCGATTGCCGATCACCTTCACCCGCTCCTGATAATCGTTCATGTCGCCGCATATGGCGAAGTTCATGCCGCTCGCGCGCTCGGTACCGAACTTCTGTTCGATGATGTGTCGCACGGCCTTCGCTTCCGCCGTACGAATGGCCATCGTGCCGACGCGGCCGTCCCTGTTGTCGCGCGCATTGCCCATCGATTTGAAATGCACGACGTAAAGCGACAGCGGCTTTCCGCCGATCCTCAAATCCAGTTCAAGGCAGTCGCGCTTGAAGATCTTGTCGGTCGGGCGGTTGGTGATCGCCAGCTCGTCGGTAAAGAGATCGAGATCCTGATAGGTCAGCATGGCGTGGCTGCGCACGTCCAGCACTTCGATCTTCTCACCCGATCGCGTCTCCTGGCGCATCAGCACGGCCACATCGATCCCGCGGCCGTCATTACCCTCGACCAGAAATTTCTGCATGTAGCCGTTGCCGACCATGCGGTAGAGATATCCGTATTCGAAAGCCTGCAGCGCCGGCATGTTGTCGACCTCCTGCAGGCAGAGAATATCGGCATCCGCATCGGCGATGGCGAGCGCCGAAAGCTGCCGGGTGTCATCCGTCTCGGCGATCAGCCGGGCCTGCTCAAGCTGCTCGTATTCCTGTTTGCTGCCGACCTCGAACAGCCGCAGGACCCGGTCCTGGCGCAACTGGTTGCGCCAGCCGGAAAAATCGAAGCGTGTCATCAGGTTTTCGATATTGAAGGTGCCGAGACGAAGAGACATGCATGTTTCCTTATTCCGCGCGGCACCTTAGCCAGCTGAAATGTGGCTGGCTACAGCCTCCAGGCTGATCGGATGACGACCGAAACCATGTCGCCCACCTTGACCGGCTGGCGGCTGAAGGCCCGAAGCACCTGCTCGTCGCCCAGCGCCAGCTTGAGCGCGTAACGCTCACCCTCGAACAAGACAGACGTCACCCGAGCCGGCACGCCTTCACCGGTAATCTCGACATCCTGAGGCCGGATGAGAATGTCGGCGCAATCCGCGCCATTGGAGTGGTTGAGGAACTGCTGCAACATGTCCCAATCCAGAAGACGGCTCTGTGAAGATGCAGACGGCCATGTGACGATCGCGCCCTGCCCGACAAGCCCACCCACCAGTCGGCCTTCCGGACGCGCATAGATCTCCTGCGGACTTGCCACCTGCAAAAGCCGGCCTTCCGACATCACCGCGACATCCGTCGCCAGCGCCATGGCTTCCGCCTGGTCATGCGTGACATAGATCATCGTCGCGCCCGACCTCAGATGAAACTCGCGAAAAGTCTCCTCCATTTCCTGGCGCAGATGCCGGTCTAGATTGGCGAGCGGTTCGTCGAGCAAAACCACATCCGGCTCCGTCACGAGGCAGCGTGCCAGCGCCACGCGCTGACGCTGGCCGCCGGAAAGATCGGCCGGCCGGCGATCGGTATAGGCTTCCAGACGCACGGCCGCCAGTGCCTCGCGGATCTTGCTTGAACGTCTCTCACCGGTGACACCGCGCACCTTCAGCGGATAACCGACATTGTCGGCAACGCTCATATGCGGCCAGAGCGCGTAGGATTGGAACACCATCGCCATGTTGCGATGCTCCGGCGCCACCATCTGGCCGGCATCGGCAAGCACCCGATCACCCAGCAGGATGGAACCATCGGTCGGCTGTTCGAAACCGGCAATCATGCGCAGGACCGTTGTCTTGCCGCAGCCGGAAGGTCCGAGCAGCGCCAGAAATCCGCCATCACGGACGGTCAAGGACACGTCGTTGACAGCCGGACGGCCACCGGTTTCGAATGCCTTGGAAAGACGGTTGAGGATCAGCTTCGCCACGGTACCACACCTTTCGGCAGTCTTTTCGCCATCAGTTCCAGCACCAGCATCATCGCGATCACCATGATGACCACGAGGACGGAGAGTGCGGCTGCGAGATTGAAACTGCCGCTGTCATCGAGATTATAGATCGCCACACCGAGCGTCTGCGTACCGGCCGACCATAAGATGGCCGAGACGGTGAGCTCGTTGCAGGCAATGAGGAAGACGAGGATGACCGACGCGCCCGCAGCCGGCGCCACCAGCGGCACGACGATATCGATCATACGGCGTCCGAACCCTGCGCCGGAAAGCCGTGCCGCCTCTTCCAGCGACGGGTCGAGCTGGCGAAACGCGCTCACCACCGGCTTCAGGCTGACGGCAAAGAAGCTGGAGAAATAGGCGACGAGGATGATCCAGATTGTACCGTAGATGGAAATGCCGATGACCGGGATCGGCGCGGCAAAAACCAGGATCAGCGCCACGGCGAGCACGATACCCGGCAGCGCATAAGGGATCTCCGCCAAGGCCGAAAGAACCGGCGCCAGCCGGCTTTTCGAGCGCACGATATAATAGCCCGTCAGCACGGTCACCACCAGGAGACCAAGCGCCGTTGCAAGCGAAAGCGAGATGGAGTTGAAGAAAGCCGTGCGGGTGATCGTCTGCTTGAACAGGACTTCTCGATAGGCATCGAGCGTTGCCGTCGCAGGCGTCAGCGGAACACCATAGGCGGGCGCCAGCGAGCTTGCGATCAGCGCCGTCAGCGGCATGACCAGCGTGATGAAGATCGCCAGCCAGAGAACCAGCTCGCCGATAGAACGCCAGTTGCCGAGCCGGAACATCGCCACCTGCCCCGACAGTCCGATGACCCGATAATCACGGCCACGCAACACCCGCTCCTCGACCGTCAGCCCGATCACCGAAAGAATGGCGATGAGGCCCGAAAGCAGCGAGACATCGGCAAAGGTGTTAGGCCCGAAGGCGGCGAATTTCGAATAGATCAGGGTCGGCAGCGTATAGATCGAGGCCGGGATGCCCAGAATGGCGGGAATGCCGAAATTGCCGACGCAGGACACGAAAGCGATCGCCGCCCCTGCCACGAAACCGGGCAGTGACAACGGCAAAATGACATCCTTCAGCACCTGCCAGGAGGATGCACCCGAAAGCCGGGCCGCCTCGACGCCGTCACGCGGCAAGGCCAGAAGGCCGGCGCGCAGCGACAGGAACACCAGCGGCGCATTCTGCACCCCGTAAAGCAGCGCAATGCCGCCGATCGAATAGAGCGGCTGCGGCGAACCCAGCGGCGGCGCCATGCCGATCGCCTTCAGGAGCGCGCTCGATGGGCCGGTCATGCCGATCCACGACAAGGCGGTCACCTGCGGCGGGATCATCGTCGGCAGCATGAACAGAAAACCGAGGGCAGTCTTGCAGCGCACATCAGACAGCGTCAGCAACAGCGCAAAACCGCCACCCAGAATAACTGCCGCAATCATGCCGAGGAATGAGGTGGTCAGCGTATCTTGGACCGCCTGCCAGACGGCAGGATCCGACAAAAGCGCACCTGCGCCGCCGTCGAACAGGGATGAAACGCCGGTCATGGCAAGCCTTCCGAGCGGAAGCACGCTCAGAAAGAAGATCACCACGACGACAAAGGAAAACAGCCAGCGGGGCTGGCTGTTTCCTCGATTCTGAGATCGAAACATGAAGCTTTATATCAGCCCTTGCTGTCGAAGATATCGGAGAACGTCTTGACGTCTTTTTCCGAGTTCTTGAGAGCGTCTGCAGCGTTCAGCGGCAGGACCTTGATCTCGCTGCGGGCAGGATAACCGGCCGGCAGGTCGATGCCGTTACGGGCCGGGATATAGCCGAGGCCAGCGGCGATCTTCTGGCCGTTTTCGGACAGAAGATAGTCGATGAACTTCTTGGCATTGTCCTGGTGCTTGGTCGAGGACAGGATGGCAGCCGGTTCGGTGACGGCCGATACGCCTTCCTTCGGGAAGACGAACTCGACCGGAGCGCCCTTTGCCTTCTCGCGGATCGGCATGTAGTCGACGACGACGCCGTATGCCTTTTCGCCCGAAGCGACGGCCTTCAGGATGCCGCCGTTACCGCCGGCGGCCACAGCGCCATTGGCCTTCAGCTGCTTGTAGAAGTCCCAGCCGAGACCATCGACGCCGGCCAGCGTCTGGGCGTGGATGAGGGCAGCACCCGAAGCAACCGGGCTCGGCATGGTGACGAGGCCCTTGGCTTCCGGCTTGGCAAGATCGGCCCAGCTCGTCGGCTTCATCGCCGCCTGGGTATTGTACATGATGCCGGTGGTGATTAGCTTGGTCGAATAGTAGTAGCCGTCCGCATCGTAAAGCGAGGCATCGAAATTCTTGGCTTCCGGCGACTTGTAGGCCAAGAGCTGGCCGGCCGCCTTCATGCGCTCGAAAGTCACCGTGTCGGCGATCAGCAGAATGTCGGCAACCGGGTTGCCGGCTGCGATCTCGGCGTTGAGCTTCGCCATGATCTGCGGCGTTCCGTCACGAACCCATTCCACGTCGAGGCTCGGATTTTCGGCCTTGAAACCGTCGATCGTTGCCTGGGCATCGGCATTCGGCTGGCTGGTATAGATGACGAGATCGGCAGCGTTGACAACGCCTGCGAGACCGAGCGCGACGAGCGCCGTGAAAGTGGAGAGCAGCTTTTTCATGAAGGTCATCCAGTTTGAGTTGACGCGCTTAAACACATATTCAGCGACACTCATGTGACAATGATTGACGTATAGGGAAGCTTCCATGAAAAAAGGGCGGATCGCCTGTGGATCCGCCCTTTTTATACGAATTCGTGATCGATGATCAGATGATCGGCAGGCTTTCGTGTTCGCCGACCGATGCATTGGCGACCAGCCGCCCCAAGCGCTTGATACCCTCATCGATCATCTGGTCATTTGCGCATGAGAAGCTGACGCGCAGCGTGTTGGCATTGCTGCCATCGGCATAAAAAGCCTTGCCCGGTACGAAAGCCACCTTTTCCGTCGCCAGTGACTTCGCCAGCAGCTCGGCCCCGTCCATGCCGTCCGGCAGCGTCACCCAGACGAACATCCCGCCTTCCGGCTTCGTCCAACTCGTGTTCTTCGGCATGTATTTCTCGAGCGCCGCCAGCATCGCATCACGGCGACCGCTATAGACGCGTTTGATCTTGGCGACCTGTTCGGCAAAACCGCGCGAGGCGACATGCTCGACGGCGATCTGGTTGATCGTCGACGAATGCAGGTCGGCCGCCTGCTTCATCAGCACCAACTTGCGGATGACCGGCATGGCGGCGATGACGAAGCCGACGCGCAGGCCCGGCGCCAGCGTCTTGGAGAAGCTGCCGCTATAGATCGTCCTTGTATTATCGATGCCGCCCTTGCGCGCGATATCGAGCGCCAGGATCGGCGCGACAGGTTCCCCGTCGAAACGCAGGTTCTGGTAGGCCGCATCCTCGAGGATCGCGATATCCAGCTCGTCCGCCAGCGCCAACAGTTTTTGACGGCCCCCATGATCGATCGTCTCACCCGTCGGGTTGGAGAAATCGGCAGACAGATAGGCGAACTTCACCGAACCGCCCAGCTTCGATGCCGTATCGCGATAGGCATCCGGCGTGCGGTTGCCGTTCAGCGACAGCTGGTCATAGTTCGGCTCATACGCATTGAAGGCCGACAGCGCGCCGAGATAGGTCGGCCAGGTGACCAGAGCCGTATCCTTCGGCGACAGAAACAGCTTGCCAAGATAGTCGAGCGCCTGCTGCGAACCGGAGGTGATGAACACGTTGTCGGCCGAACAGTCGATGCCGATCTTGGCGACATCCGCAACGATCCAGTCGCGCAGCGGCTTGTAGCCCTCGCTGACCGAATATTGCAGAGCCGAGTTCACCTGAGCGCCGGAAAAGATATCGGCATAAGCCGCCTTGAACTCTTCCGCCGGAAACAGCGTGGGATCGGGAATGCCGCCGGCAAAGGAGATGATGTCCGGCTGCTCAAGCAGTTTCAGCAGCTCGCGGATTTCAGAGGCCTTCATCCGGCTGGAGCGTGTGGCGAATATATGTTCCCAATCGAGCACGGGGATGTTTCCTGTTATTTCAATTTATGCTGCCATCCATTTACAGAAATTCCGACAGGTCAGCAATACTGACCTATCGCCTGTTGCGGCATTTTTTGTCTCCGTGACATTTCTCTGTGCGTCCCGCCATTTGCCTGCAATAACGGGTCAACGAGGAAATTTCCCATGTCTTGGAGGAGAGACGAATGCTGAAAAACCTGGATCCGGCGCTGAGTGCCGATCTTCTTTATGCCCTGAAATCCATGGGTCACGGCGATACGCTCGTGCTCGCCGACGCCAATTTCCCCTCCGACTCGATCGCGCGCCAGACCGCGCTTGGCAAAGTCTTGAGGATGGACAACATCTCGGCGCCCCGCGCCATGAAGGCGATCCTGTCCGTACTTCCACTCGACACCCCATTGCAGCCTTCGGTCGGGCGCATGGAGGTCATCGGCAAGCCGGACGAAATTCCGGAGATACAGAAAGAGATTCAGGCGGAAATCGATTCCGCCGAAGGCCAGTCCGCGCCGATGTACGCAATCGAGCGCCACGCCTTCTACGAAACGGCAAAAAACGCCTACTGCGTCGTCGCCACCGGCGAGTTGCGCTTCTACGGCTGCTTCATCCTGACCAAGGGCGTCATTCCGCCGAAGGAATGATGATGAAAAAGCACCGCGCGAAAAGCTCGCGCGGTGCCTTGTCTTCAGTCGATAGCTTGGCCGCTTGGTTGCCAGCCTGGATCGGAAAACCGATTAGTTGACGGCCTTGTCGACCAGCTTGTTTTTGCCGATCCACGGCATCATGGCGCGCAGCTTGGTACCGACTTCTTCGATCTGGTGGCTGTCGTTGTTGCGACGGATACCCTTGAAGCGAGCGCCGCCGGCGCGGTATTCCTGCATCCAGTCCGAGGTGAACTTGCCGGTCTGGATATCGGTCAGAACGCGCTTCATTTCAGCCTTGGTTTCGGCGGTGATGATGCGCGGGCCGGTGACGTATTCGCCCCACTCGGCCGTGTTCGAGATCGAGTAGTTCATGTTGGCGATGCCGCCTTCATAGATCAGGTCGACGATCAGCTTCACTTCGTGCAGGCACTCGAAATAGGCCATTTCCGGAGCGTAACCGCCTTCGACCAGCGTTTCGAAACCGGCGCGGATCAGCTCGACCAGACCGCCGCAGAGAACGACCTGTTCGCCGAAGAGGTCGGTTTCGCACTCTTCCTTGAAGGTGGTTTCGATAATGCCCGAACGACCGCCGCCAACGCCGCAGGCGTAGGAGAGAGCCAGTTCAAGCGCATTGCCCGAAGCGTTCTGGTGGATGGCGACGAGGCAAGGAACGCCGCCGCCCTTCTGGTATTCGCCGCGAACCGTGTGGCCCGGGCCCTTCGGCGCGATCATGACGACGTCGATCGAGGCCTTCGGCTCGATCAGGCCGAAATGAACGTTGAGGCCGTGAGCGAATGCGATGGTGGCGCCGTCGCGGATGTTGCCGGCGATTTCGTCGCGGTAAATGTCGGCCTGCAGTTCGTCAGGCGTCGCCATCATCATCAGGTCGGCCCATGCGGCAGCTTCTGCAACCGTCATGACCTTGAAGCCGTCGGCTTCGGCCTTCTTGGCGGTGGAGGAACCGGCCTTCAGGGCGATCGCCATGTTCTGAGCGCCCGAATCCTTCAGGTTCAGCGCATGCGCGCGGCCCTGGGAACCGTAGCCGATGATGGCGACTTTCTTCGACTTGACGAGGTTGAGGTCGGCATCACGATCGTAATAAACGCGCATCTTAAATTCCTTCCCTATGCGAGTGTGTGTTTCAGGTGTTTATCGTCCGGCGGAAACGCGCATGGCGTCCGCGGTTTTCGGCTGCACGCCATGAAGCGCGAGGAAGGCTTCAACCGCCCTCTCCGCCTGGCGCGTATTGTCTTTCGGCGCCGGTTCGCCGAGCAGCATGCGAACATGCAGATCGGAAACGACCAGGCCGTAGAATGTGTGATAGGCAGCGTCCGCATTGTCGAAGCGCAGCAGACCGGCGCGCTTGCCGGCCTCCATCAGCGCCATGGCGCGGCGATCGATCTGCCTGCGGCCATGTTCCACCAACAGCCTGCCGAGCTTTGAGCCGTCGCGGCTCGTCTGGCCGATCGCCAGCCGGTTGAGCGCCAGAGACACGTCGCCGCCGAGAACTTCCAGAAGGTCGCGTCCGAACTGTTCGAGATGCTGTTTCAGGATCTGATCCGTCAGCTTCTCGCCGGAACGGTCCGCGGTACGGACCTTGCTCGCCTGATAGGCGATCATCGCGGCCAGAACGCCGTCGCGGTCACCGAACCATTTATAGAGGCTTTCCTTGGAGCAGCTGGCGGCACGGGCAAGACCCGAGGTCGTCAATGCCTTGTCGCCACCTTCGACGAGAAGACGAAGCGCCTGCTCCAGAACCTCGTTCTGGCGTGGCGAAAATTGCGGCGTATCGGCGTTGTCCGGTCTCACTTGCGACTGCTCCCATCAGGTACCGTACGGTACGGTTCCGTCGTATAAAGCAATTCTGCCTTCCGTCAAGCCTGACTTGCACACGGCCGATCGGAATCTGGAAAAAGCCGAAAACTCAGCCGGCAGCCGAAATCCGCACCGCATCCATGTCGCGCGCCGGTGACAGGCCATAGAGACGGCTGTATTCGCGGCTGAACTGCGATGGGCTCTGATATCCTACGCGATGCCCGGCATTGCCGACATCGAGCCCCTCCACAAGCATCAGCCGCCGCGCCTCGTGAAGCCTCAGCTGTTTCTGGTACTGAACCGGCGTCATCGCCGTGATCGATTTGAAATGGTGATGGAAGGACGAGACGCTCATGCCGACATGGTCGGCCAGTTCCTCGATCCGAAGCGAGCCGGCAAAATTCTCCTTCAGCCACGCAATCGCGCGCGCAACCCGGTTGCCATGGCTGTCGGCAATCGCGATATTGATCAGCTGCGCGCCGGCAGGCCCGGTCAGGATGCGATAGAGGATTTCCTGTTCGATCAGCGGCGCCAGCGAAGCAATGTCGCCCGGACGATCGAGCAAGCGCATGAGACGAACGGAAGCATCCAGAAGTTCGGGCGTTGCGCCATTGACGACGATGCCGCGCTGCATCCTGGTCGGTCCGACCGGCTTGGCAAGCCCGCTTTTGCCCATCAGGTCGAGCACCTTGTCGCTGCTGATCGCAACCGTGATGCAGAAATGCGGAACCTCGGGACTGGCCTCGACGACCCGCCAAGCGACAGGTAGATCGAGCGACGTCAAAAGATAATCGCCTGCCCCGTAATTAATCGTATCACTGCCGAGTTGCACGCATTTCGCGCCCTGGATCACCATTGCGAAACATGGACGATAACTGCCGTGGCAAGGCTCGCTCGGTGACGTTCTCCGGCTGATCCCCAGACCTTCGATTGCCGTCGCGCCGTCACCCTCGCCTTTCGCATAACGCGCCGCGATGGAGGCGATCTCCTGATAGGGATTGAAAGGGAGCGTCATTGAGCCATTTCTCCGAAGCGGGCACCGAACCGTTCCCATTGTATAATGCGCCGCAGTCTTCGCAACGAGGGGCACAGCGTAATCTTGCAGGATCGTGCAAGAAGCTTGGAGGATCGATCTAACGCTCGTCCGGTTCGTTGACGCATAGTCCGCCCGTTGATTTTCAACCCATCCATGAATGGAGTTCCCCATGCCCATCGCCAGAGGCTATGCCGCGACCGACGCCACCAGCCCGCTCACCCCTTACACTTTCGAGCGCCGCGAGCCCAATGACGACGACGTCGTCATCGACATCAAGTTTGCCGGCATCTGCCATTCGGACATCCACACCGTCCGCAACGAATGGAAGAACGCCGTCTATCCGATCGTTCCCGGCCACGAGATCGCCGGCATCGTCAAGGCCGTCGGCTCCAAGGTCACCAAGTTCAAGGTCGGCGACCGCGTCGGCGTCGGCTGCTTCGTCGATAGCTGCGTCGGCTGCGCCACCCGCGACCTCGACAACGAACATTACCTGCCGGGTCTGGTCCAGACCTATAACGATGTCGACACGCTGAACGGCAACGCCCCGACCCAGGGCGGTTATTCCGACTCGATCGTCGTCAAGGAAGGTTACGTCCTGTCGATCCCGGACAGCCTGCCGCTCGACGCTGCAGCCCCGCTTCTGTGCGCCGGCATCACGCTCTACTCGCCGCTTCACCGCTGGAACGCAGGCCCGGGCAAGAAGGTCGCCATCGTCGGCATGGGTGGCCTCGGCCATATGGGCGTCAAGATCGGCGCCGCCATGGGCGCGGACGTCACGGTCCTCTCCCAGAGCCTGTCGAAGAAGGAAGACGGCCTCAAGCTCGGCGCCAAGGATTATTACGCCACCAGCGACGAAGAGACCTTCAAGAAGCTCGCCGGTTATTTCGACTTGATCATCTGCACCGCAGGTGTCGCGATCGACTGGAACGCCTATCTCGCGCTCCTGAAGCCGAAGGGTGCCATGGTCGTTGTTGGTGCCCCGGAACATCCGATCCCGGTCCACGCCTTCTCGCTGATCTTCGGCGCCAAGGAACTTTCCGGCTCGATGATCGGCTCGATCAAGGAAACCCAGGAAATGCTGGATTTCTGCGGCGAAAAGGGCATCGTCTCGGATATCGAGAAGATCGATATCAGCCAGGTCAACGAAGCCTACGAACGGGTCCTCAAGAGCGACGTTCGTTACCGCTTCGTCATCGACATGGCCTCCCTCGACGCCTGATCGATCAGACTAATCGAGGTGGCTCCGATGGGCCGCCTCGACCAACTCTTCGAATATTGCCTCTACGGCAGCCGGATCGGCGACATCGATCAGCCGCAGGCCACGCTGTTTGGCCGCCTTGCGGATTTCCGTATTGTCGTGCAGCGAGCGTTCGACGAACTTGTCGATCAAGGCGCGCGTTGCCCCATCGGCCTCAAAATACCCCGCCTCGCCCCGCATCCTCTCACGCAGCAAGTCTGCGTCTGCATGCAGGCAAATTCCGCTCACGACATTGGAAAGCAGCGGAGCGATCAATTCCGGCCGAAGCGCCGATCCTTCGAGTATCAGCGATTGCCGCATAGCAACGCGGTCCGCAATCAATGGCCTGATGACAGGCCACATATTGTCGTGATGCACTCTCAGGAACCAGTAGATCGTTTCCGGCTCCAGCCGCCCATAGAACTCCGCCACCGGTGGCCGGACGATGGGCCATGGCCTGCCCGGATGCCGTCCAAGACTATCCGTTGAAATCGCTTCCCAGCCAAGTGCTTCCGAGAGCCGCTTTGCCAGCGTCGTCTTGCCGGTATGGGATGTGCCGGCAATCAGGATGACCAAAGGGCCTTGGGTTTCTGTCATACCGTTCGGCGCGCTCAAGCCAGTTCGCTTGCGTCGAACCTAGCCCGCGCCGCCTTGACGGCAGCGTGGTTATCACCGGCCCATGCCAGCACCTTCGACAGAGGCGCAAACAGCGAATGACCGAGCTCAGTCATGCTATATTCCACACTCGGCGGCTTGGTCGGAAACACCTGCCGGTCGATATAGCCGTCGCGCTGCAGGTCGCGCAAAGTCTGGGTCAGCATTCGCTGGGAAATATCCGGCACCAGACGACGCAATTCGCCGAAACGATAAGGCCGCTCTGCCAGCGCTTCCAGAATCAGCGTCGACCATTTTCCGGCAATCTGGTTCATCACGTCACGCACCGGGCAGTTACCCGCGTCCCAGCTGGACATGTCACACGGTTCTCCCGCAAATGTGGTAGCACGTGTTCTGTTGTCCATGCCGGTGGTTCCCTTTTGGTAACGATCTCCCCGAAATGTGCCTCCTTTACAGTTTCCGGTCAATTCCTATTTTAGCGCTAGTCTCTTTTTGAGACCAACAATCGAGCCGCGCGGATCCGCCGGTATTGCAAGAGGAAACGACATGACCAAACTTCTCGTCACCGGCGCCGCCGGTCAACTCGGCCGCGCAGTCCTCCATCACCTTCTGGAGACATCGAAGGTTTCCGCCAGCGATATCGTCGCCGCAAGCCGCGACACGTCCAGGCTTGCCGATCTCGCTGCCAAGGGCATCGAAACCCGCAAGGCCGATTTTACCGATGAGGCAGGCCTTGCCGCAGCATTCGCAGGCATCGATCGCCTGCTGATCATCTCGACCGACGATCTCGCCACGCCGGGCGGCCGCATCAAGCAGCACAAGGCGGCCGTCGCCGCCGCCGCCAAGGCCGGCGTCAAGCACATCCTCTACACATCCATGCCGAACCCGGACAAATCGCTGGTCAGCTTCGCGCCCGATCATCTGGGAACGGAAGACGCCATCAAGGCAACCGGCATCCCGTACACGATCCTGCGCAATGCCTGGTATGACGACAATTACCTGATGTCGATGCCGCATAATCTTGAGACCGGCACCTGGTACACCGCCTATGGCGCTGGAAAAGTCTCCAATATCAGCCGCGACGATTGCGCCCGTGCCGCAGCTGCAGCCCTTGCCAATCCACCGGCCGGCAGTACCACCTTCACCCTGACCGGTTCCGAGAGCCTCAATACCGAAGAGATCGCCGCCCTCGTATCCAAGGCAACCGGCAAGCCGCTCAACGTCGTGCATGTCACCGACGAACAGCTGGCAGGCGGCCTGACCTCGGCCGGCCTTCCGGACTTTCTGGTGAAAATGCTGGTATCGGCCGACGCCAATATCCGCGCCGGCAATTTCGATCTGGTGACGGGCGATTTTGAAAAGCTGACCGGCCAGAAGCCGCAGCTTCTTTCTGCCTATCTCGAAAACAGCAGAGACGCACTTCTCGGCGCGCACTGAAATATCGGCAATGCGATGAAGACGTCGACGCCGGCAGAGCGATCATGCTCTGCCGGCGTTGCAATATCTTCGTGCCCGCTCAGTGAGCCGCGGTTGCAAATGTGTGGTCGGAGATGACCTGATTGCGGCCGGACATCTTGGCCATGAATAGAAACTGTTCCGCCGCATTCAGATAATTGTCGAACGTTTCCCGCCCGTGGATTTCCGCAGCCCCGATCGACACCGTGAGATTGATCATCTCGCCCTTCCATCCGATCGGGCATGACGCAAGTCGCTGCCGCAAACGATCGAGCATCTCTGTTGCCAGGGCGACATCCATGCCGACCAGCAGAAACCCGAACTGGTCCTGACCGAGATGCGCGACGCAGGCATAGAGATCCGCCGAAAACCGCAGAAGATTGGCGCCGAACTCAAGGAGCACATGATCGGCGCAATCGGATCCATAGGTTTCGGAAATCCGAAACAGACGATCTATGTCGATAATCGCGACGCAGCACGCCATTTCGCCTTCGATGCAATCGGAAACGATCGGCTCTCCCAGCCGATAGAAATCCTCGATGGATAATACGCGGCTTTCAGAGGCCCTGATCTTTTTCCGCTCCACGGCCGTCACACCCGTCGCGACCTGATCGGAATAGCTGCACAGATCCGACTGCTGACGTTTCTGACTGACGATATATGGCATGCGGCACCTGTATCAGCGTTTAGGCGACGTTCTTGACGTCGTTTGAGCCTTGCGCTGACCGCATCGAGCGGATTTGCAGAAGCGTATCGAGGTTCTGGTTGACGCGGCAATAGAACTCTTCGTCGATGAACGGCCGCAGCATGAAGTCATTGCCGCCGGCCTTCAGGAAACGCGCCGACAGATGACGGTCCGACGAAGAGGATACGCCGATGATCCGCAGCTCGTGCGAACCGCGAACCGAGCGAATGCGGCGGGTGAGTTCGAAACCGTCGATATCCGGCATGTTGTAATCGGTGATGACCAGGCCGATATCGCTGTTCTTCTTCAGGATCTCGAGCGCTTTCGCGCCGTTTTCGGCCGTGCTGACGCGGAAATTATAGCGTTTCAGACGGCTGGAAAGCAGAGCCCTCGCCGTCGGGCTGTCGTCGACGATCAGCACGTGATGGCGATGGTTGGTCAGGAACCGGCAAACCGACTCGGCCAGCATTTCCACGGCAAAGACATTGTCCTTGAGGATGTAGTCGACGATATCCTTGGTCAGCAGCTTGTCGCGGGTTTCCTGATGGAACGTGCCGGTAAACACGATCGTGGGGATCGACAGGTCGATCAGGTATTCGAGCGCCTCGCCGTTCTCGGCGCCGGGAAGATTGATATTCGAAATAGCAAGCGTGATCGGATCGGTCGATCTGTCGTAGGCGAGCTGAAGGTCTTCGAAATTACGGCAGATCTCGATGTCGATATCGAACAGCTCCTTGAGCCGCATGCCGATCATCGATGTGAAGACATTGGAGTCCTCGGCAAGAATAATACGCGAATTGCCGAGCGTTTCACCGGAATACTGCATTCCGGAAATACCAAGGAATGTCATTTTCGACCCTTACAAATAAAAAATCATGCCCCTGAACATGTTTCTATTTGGCGCGATTTGCAGAACGGTTAACTCCCCGGCTCAATTCAGAACAAATCGGGCCGGGGAACATTCTATTCAGCGTTTAGGTCAATGAATCACAGCGATACATGCTTAACAGACGCGAAATTTCGCCTGTAAGGCAGAAGACAACCTATCCTCACGCTCCGCCGCGAATATCCGCTTCCTCGAGCGGGATCGGAGAGCCGCGATGGTAGACGACTTCGGATCGAGGGAAAGGTATCTCGACACCCTGATCGCGGAAGCGCTTCAATATCTCGACGCGGATATCATTGCGCACACGCAGTCCCTCCGACATGTCCGCCAGATGGAAACGCAATTCGAAATCCAGCGACGATCCACCGAACGCGAGAAACTCCACATGCGGCTCCGGGTTTCGAAGGATTTCCGGTACGTCCGAAACGATATCCATAAGAATGGCGATGACCTTCTCCGGATCGCTTTCGTAACTGGTCGATACCTTGATTTCGGATCTCTGAATGCGGTTCTTCAGCGTCCAGTTGCCCACGGCGGCATTGATGAGGTCGGAATTCGGCACGATGATCGCCTGCTGGCGGAACGTCTCGATTTCGGTGGCGCGCACTGAAATCCGCTTCACGATGCCTTCCGTCGTCCCCGTCACGACATGGTCGCCGACCTTGAAAGGCCGCTCGACCAGCAGGATCAGGCCGGACACGAAGTTCGACACGATGTTCTGCAAGCCGAAACCGATACCGACGGAGAGAGCCGAGGCGACGAGGGCAAGATTGGACAGGTTGATGCCGGCCGCCGAAACGCCGACGATGACCGCCAGACCGACGCCGAGATATCCGATGCCGGTCTTGACCGAGTTGCGGACACCGAGATCGACATGGCTGCGCGCGAGAACGTTGCCGTCGATCCATTTCTGTGCCCAGCGGGTGATGATGTAACCCAGCACGAAGAGCAGCAGGCCGCCGAATATCCCGACGATCGAGATCGAGATATTCCCGATACGGAACTCCGTGAAGAAGCCGACGACCCAGGACTCGATATCGGCAATCTGGAAGCCCCAGGTGATCAGGATCAACGGAATGCCGAGCGACAGCGCGATGACGTAGATACCGAGACCAACCAGCAGCCCGGCCTGATCAAGTCCGACCTCGCCGAAGCGATGACGCTCGACCAGTCGGCGTCCAAGGGCCGTATCACCAAAGGCGCCGCGTTTCGAAATCGCTTTGCCCGACAATATCCCGATATAGATGAGCGCGAGAACCGCTCCCGTCAGAACGATCTGGGTCGATGCGAACCGCGCAAGCCCGACATATCCGGCAATGACGCAGAGCAGCAGCAAACCGCCCATGACGCGCAGCGTGACCGAGAAATAACGCGGCCACGGACGGCCCCGCCCCGTCGTGTCCTCGCCCTCGGCAAGCACCGGGCGGATGAACGAGATGCCGATCAGGATAAGCCCGATGACCACCGATGCAATCAGGCTCTTCACGATCGTCAGCACCAGGGGTGAACCGAGCACCTCGCTCACCGCGGCAAGCAGGTAGTCGAGGCCGTTGATCATCGCCATGACGATGATCGCCAGACTGAGCAGACGAGCGCCTCCATCGGTGATCTTGACCAGCCGCCAGCCCGGCTCGTGCGGCGCAAGCGCGGCATAGGTCAGCTTCCAGACGAAATGCACGAACCAGACGAAACCGAAGAATGTCGCGATGATCGGCGCAACGTCGGGACGCAGGACGTTGAAGCCTTCGAGGAACAGATAGGAGGTCACCAGAAACGCGGCGAAGGTGATGCTCTGCATGACCGTCGACCAGAACGTATAGGAAAGCCGTTTGATATAGGCAGGATTGTCGCCGCTGCTGCGGGTCAGGAAACGGCCGAAGAGCCTGTATCCACCCGCAAGGAAAAGAACCGCCGCGCCGACGGAAAGCACAATCGCGCCAAGCAGGGAAATCGCCTTGAACTTCCACACGAAGCTCGCCCAGCTTCCGATCGTCGAGAAAAAGTCTCGCATTTCCGTGGTGAAGGCATTGCCCGCATCGACGAAGACATCCGGCGTCAGCTCGGTATGCCGAAACAGCGTCTGCGCGAACAACGTGCGACGCAGGCTGGTGATCGTATTGGCAAGCTGCGTGGCGCTGTTGGACAGATTGCCCGCGTCGTCGACGATCAGGTTGAGCTGCGAACGCTCGTTCTGAAGCTTGCCTCTTTCCTCCGCAACCGCCGGAACCTCTGCCGGCTGCCCCGCGGCAGGCGGTTCACCGAGGCTGGTGAGACGACCCTGGATCTGCTCGACGCGCACCTTCATGGCATCGGAGGCGACCCGCATCTCCTCGACGATCGCTTCTGCCTTGATCCGGATATCGGCAAGCTTCGCATCGTCGGTATTGGCAGCCTGGACATTCTCGCGAAACGCATTGAGCTGCTGGCGCAGCCCATCGAGCTTGTCCTTCATCTCGATATTGATCGAATCCGCCGTCACATCCGAAGCAACGGGCTGCGCCGCCGGCTGGTTCTGTACCTGAGCCGGGGGTTGGGCTTGGGTTTGCGGCTCAGCCTGCGCTGCAGCCTCATGAATGGCGACCGACGAAACGGCCATCAACATGACCAGAGCGAGCGCCAGACGCTGCGGACGAATAGCACCAAGCATACCGAAGCGGCGGTTGAGGAAGATGGATAGGTTCACGGGTCTCTCGTCTTGCTAACCGAATCGGGTGGCAAAATAGGGACAGTTCGCGGCGAAGAAAAGGAATGTTGCCCATCTAATAAAACGAACGGGAACCCTGGAACATTTTAGCGCGTTACCTGCCGCACCCCATGGCGCGGGTTAAGGAAAGGGTAAGGACATGGAAGACGCAGGTATCGGCTGGTTCGCAGCCATCATTATTGGCGGCCTCGCCGGCTGGCTCGCTGAAAAATTCATGAAGAGCGACATGGGCGTCTTCATGAACATAATTCTCGGCATCGTCGGCGCAATCGTCGCCAACGCCATCCTCGGTTTGTTCGGCATCGTTCTCGGCGGCTGGATCGGTTACCTGATCGCCGGCTTCATCGGCGCATGTATATTGATCGCCGTCGCCCGCGCCTTCAGGCGCTGAGAAACTCGAATTCAGATGTCGGCCGGTTTTAACCGGCCGACAGGCTCCTATCAGGGATCAAGCGCAATTTTCTGCAGATCATGCCCCAGCATCTCTGCAAGTATCTCGACCACCAGATTGTGGTCTTCCCGCTGCGGCAATCCTGAAACCGTCACGGCGCCGATACAGCCGACACCCGCAACCGTAATCGGAAAACTTCCGCCATGGGCGGCATAATCTGCATCGGACAGGCTGAACTTGCATTCAAGCGTTGCATCCTGCTGCGCAAGCCTTCTTCCAACCGCGTAGCTTGAGCGAAGGAAATGCAACACGACGTTCCGCTTGCGGCGGATCCAGCGCGCATTGTCCGCCGTGGAGCCCGCAAGGGCGCTGTAGAAGATCGGCATGGAATGCAATGTGATGTCGATCGCAACCGGCAGACCGCGTTCGCTCGCCACATGCCTCAGTCGTTCGCCGAGCATCCAGGCGGCATCGGCATCGAACCTGTCGAACACGAGCAGCCGTTCCTGGTCGGCGATCGCCGTTATATCATCTTCAATCGACATTATTGCCTCCTCAACCTCATCACGCCTTGAACTGAACCGCGTCAGGGCCTGTTTTTCGCCTATTGATCCGTGCTTTGCGACACGAAGGCGGCAAGCTCGTCGATCGCGAAACCGATCCTCTCGTGCAGCGCCGGAGAGACGATCTCGTAACCGGAAAAATCGCGGTTCGACGCATAGATTGCCGTCGGAATAGTATGCGCCATGAAGAAGCCGAACAGCGGGCGCAACTGATGTTCCACCATCAGCGCGTGTCGCTCGCCCCCACCGGTTGCAGCGATCAGAACCGGCTTGCCGCGCAATTGCTCCGGGTCGATCAGATCGATGAAATGCTTGAACATGCCGGGATAGCTGCCCTTGTAGGTAGGCGAGCCGATAATGAGCAGATCCGCCTCGACGACCGCGCTGAGAATATCCGCAGCTTCCGCGTCCAGATCGGCTTGTGACTTCGCAAGCCCAAGCGAGGCCCCGACATCCGCCAGATCGAAAACGGAACTGGCGAGATTATAACGGTCGGAAGCAAGGCTCGCGATATGCTCGACAAGAGCGGATGTCTTGGATGGCCGACCATAACTGCCCGAGAACCCAACAAGTTTCAGCTGCGTCATTCAATTATCCAGTTACCGGCCCTGCCAGAAGATGGCACGGCATATTACTCGACCTATCACTTCGACGACTGTCCGCAAAGGCATCGCCTCCCCGGGCTCGTCGGCGCAGTCGTCGCCGGGGACGATTGTTACTCCATCAACTGATGGATCGACGAGAGCAATTCATCATGTTGATAGGGCTTTGGGAGAAAAATTGTGTTTGTGGGCAACAACATCGGGTCAAGCCGTACTACTCCCGACGTGATGATGATGCCGATCCCCGGCCGGATGGCCCTCACCCGCCGGACCAGCTGCAACCCGTCGATCGACCCGTCCATATTGACGTCGGTGAAGACGATATCGATGCCGGGATGATTTCGGAACAAGACCATCGCTTCGTCGGCATTCGCCGCCTCGAACACTTCATGGCCGACCTCCTCGAGGCAGTCGAGCGTCGCAAATCGAATCATCGGCTCGTCTTCGACGACGAGAACAACAGCATTTTCGGCTGGCATTTATCTCTCCCTGCCGCCCGCTGATGCGGCAAAATATGAAATCGTAACATCCAGAATTCGAAATATGGCCGCCGATATAGGCAGCCAGCTCGTGTGCGACAAGGCAAATCGGCAACCTGCGCGCTACTTAGGCCGGGCAAATATCGCAGCCTGCGCCATCAGCAACCCTTGCGGGCATAAAGATGACAACAACTCAAGCCCGAGCCGCCCAAAACCGCCGCGCAGCAAGCTTGCCATACCCTCATTAGGGGAATAGTTGCCGGTACCGTTGGCGAACGTTCGCGACGTTTTGATCGAGAGCCCTGTCGACATACCTGCTGCACCAGATCGAAAAACATACGGGCACAAAGGTCACGCCTCATGATGGAACTGTTCACGGCTGCCGGCTTCATGGCGCTCGTCGAGGTCATCGCAATCAATCTTGTTCTTTCCGGCGACAATGCGATCGTCATCGGGCTGGCCGCCGCCGGGCTCCCGGCGCATCTTCGCCAGAAGGCGATTTTCTTCGGCATTGTCGCCGCCACGGTCCTGCGGCTCATCTTCGCCGTCATTGCCACCTATCTTCTGGCGGTTCCGGGCCTCCAGCTCATCGGTGGCCTTCTGCTCGGCTGGGTCTGCTGGAAGATGTGGGCGGAGCTTCGCGTGGCGCAGCACGACGGCGCTGAAGGGACCGCCGACGGAAGCACCGCGCGCAATGCGCCCGAAAAGACGTTTTTCCAGGCCGCCATGCAGATTGTCGTGGCCGATGTCTCGATGTCACTGGACAATGTCCTGGCCGTTGCAGGTGCGTCGCAGGGTCATTCGGCAGTCCTGATCATCGGACTTATCGTGTCGATCGCACTGATGGGCGTTGCCGCGAACTTTGTCGCAAAGCTGCTCGCCCGCTTTCGCTGGATCGCCTATCTGGGTCTGATCATCATCGTCTACGTGGCCCTGAGCATGATCTATCACGGTTTCGGCGACGTGCTTCCGATGGTGAAGTCCTACCTCGGCGCCTGAGCCGCTCATGACGATTTCGGCCCGGCAAGCAATACCTGCCGGGCCGCTTTGATTACAGGGCCTCGATTACAGGGCTTCGACTGCCGCCAGGACATCCTCCGCGTGGCCGGCAACCTTGACCTTCGGCCAGATCCGGGCAACCCGCCCTTCGGCATCGATCAAGAACGTTGTCCGTTCGATGCCCATATAGGTCTTCCCATACATGCTCTTTTCCTTCCACACGCCGTAAAGCTGGGAGACGGCCGTGTCCTCGTCGGATCCGAGCGCGATGGTCAGCTCCCGCTTGTTGACGAAATTGTCGTGCTTCTTCACGCTGTCTGCCGAAACCCCGACGATCGCCGCCCCGGCCTTGTCGAATTCCGGCTTGAGCTGCGAGAAGGAAATCGCCTCGGTCGTGCAGGCCGTCGTGTCGTCCTTCGGATAAAAATAGAGGACGAGTGGCTTGCCGCGAAACCGCGCAAGCGAAATGGTCTGCGCGCCGTTTCCGGGCAGCGAGAAATCCGGAGCCTCATCGCCGATATTCAGGTTCGCCATGGTTTTCCTTTCTTTTGCCAGCATCTTGAGTGACTGTGACGGCCATGGGTATATACAGCCCGACGAGGCGTCCAGATCAGCGATGGATGCGAAAAGAACGAGTTCTTCACTGAATGGCGGAAATACGTGGCGAGAAGATCGATTTCAGCAGGAAGGACATCGTTCCGCTGCATGAGCTTCCGTCCGCCCAGACAGAAGATCCGATCATCGTTCACTGCCCTCCGCATCGCACCAAAACCTGGCGTTTTTGCAAGACGATCGCACTTTTCGTCGTCTTGGTCATGGTTGGCATCGGCAGCGCCGTCTTCGCCATCGAGGGTGGTATCGTCGATGGCACGCTGACCGCACGTGCCCAGTCCGCCCTGAACAATGCGATCGGGCCTCGTTACGTCTCGAATGTCGGCTCGACCGCGATCCGATTCGATTCGGATTTTCGTCTGGCCATCGAGGCACGGGACGTGGACATCGTCGAACGCGCCACCGGTCAGCATCTGAGCCGCGCCGGCGCCCTGCGCATGGCCGTCGATCCGCTCGCCCTGCTCGGCGGTCGCATCTCCATCAACAACATATCGGCCCAGTCGATCCGCCTCGAGACGGCGCAATTGCCCGAAGGCGATCCGATCGCTCTCGCCAAGGTCCGGGTAGATGCGGTCCCGCAGCTTCTGGAACAGGCTTTTCAGCGGCTTGATGAAGCCCGCGGCCTGATCGAGCGGACGGGCACGGCATCGATCCGCCTCGCCGGCATCGAGATCGTCCTGCCGGCTGCACCGGGACGCACCCCGACGGTCCTCAAGGTCAATGACCTGCAGCTGGCGCGCAATGCGATGGGGGAGATCGGCGTCGACGGCACCATCAGCATCAACGACCGCGAAGCCAAGCTCACCGCCGCCTCCAAAACCGTCGAAGGCGTGACCGCCGCCCTTTCCGCGCGGCTGTCAGGGCTGGAAGTGACCCCTTTCCTGCTGCAGCGAACCGAAGATGGCTTGCCGCGCGAAGGCCTCGAAAGTTCCGTCGATTTCGACATGTCCGCCGAGCGCTCCCGCGGCGAGACGCAGCAACCTGCCATGTCTGCGACCCTGACCAATTCGCCCGGGAATTTCTATTTCGACGGCATCCAGCAGACCTTCAGCGGCGCAACGGTCAATGTCGCTTATGACTTTGCCAAGAACTCGATCGAGATCATGAAGTCGGAAGCGAGTTTCGGCCCGACGGTCGTTCCCTTCACCGGTGCCGTGATCGACCTGAGCCGGCTGAACCAGACCGATACGCGCCTTGGTTTCGGGCTCGACATTCTCGTTCGCGGTGGCCGAGCGATCGGCGCATCGCAAGGAGAGCAGCCGGCCGATTTCGACCTGAAGGCAACCGGTCGCTACCTGTCTTCCGACCGTCAGCTGGAATTCGATGAAATGACGGTGGCGAGCCCGCTTGGCCGAATGGCCGCAGCCCTCAAGGTCCGCTTCGGCAAACAGTCTCCCGAGATCAGTTTCGGCGGCCAGATCCCCCAGATGCAGGTCACCGGCGTCAAGCAGCTCTGGCCCTTCTGGATGGCGCGCAAGCCGCGCGACTGGGTGATGCAGAACATGTTCGGCGGCAGCATCAATAACGGCACGATCGCCGTTTTCATCCCGGCCGGACGGATGAAGGGCCCCGGCATCCCGATGGAACTCGATGCCAACGAATTGCAGATCAACTTCGATCTGGCGGATTCGCGCCTCAATCTGCCGGGTGACGTTCCCCCGCTGCGTGACCTCACCGGGCATTTCTCGCTGAAGGGCGAGCAGATGGTGGTCGATGTCGCCAAGGCTGCATCCTATGCGCCATCCGGCCGCGTGGTGAATGTCGAGGGTGGGCGTTTTTCCATCGCCTCCACCTACGCCAAGCCCTTGATGGCCGATCTTGCGATAAAGATCGCCGGACAGGCGGACGCGATCACGGAGCTTGCCAACTTCAAGCCCATCAACGCCCTGAAGGACACCAATTTCAAACCCGAGGACTTTTCGGGAAATGCCAAGGCCGATATTCAGGCCCGCTTCGGCCTGATCTCCGACCATAATCCGCCCAAGCCCACATGGGATGCCCAGATCCGTCTCGATGGCGTCGATCTGGCAACGCCGATGGAAGGTCACAAGATCGGCGGCCTGACCGGGCTTCTGACGGTCGATACCCAGGCGGCAAGGCTTAACGCCAAGGGAACCGTGGATGACGTAGCCGCAGAGTTTGCGGTAACCGAGCCCGTGGGTGCCAATTCGAATGCCAAACGCGAACGGATCATCAAGGCCACGCTGAACAACGCCCAGCGGGACAAGCTCGTGCCGGGCCTGTCCGATATGGTCGATGGCCAGATCGTCGCCGAACTGACACGGATCGACGACAAGCGGCAGGCCGTCACGCTCGATCTTGGCCGCGCGGCACTGACCGTGCCGTGGATCGGCTGGACGAAAGGCAGCGGCATCGGCGCAAGGGCACAGTTCGAAGTCGCCACCGACGCCAGCAAGCAGACAAGCCTCAGCGATTTTCAGCTGAGCGGCGACAGTTTCGGTGTCCGGGGCAATCTGCAGCTTTCGGACGGTGCTTTGACCTCGGCCTCCTTCTCCCACGTCCAGCTTTCGCCCGCCGACAATTACAGCCTCACGGTGAAGCGCTCGAAGGGCGGCTACGAGATTGCGATCGGCGGCAGCGCCGTCGACATGCGCCCGATCATCACCATGCTGCGCGCCAAGAACGGCGGCGCCTCCTCGTCCGGCGACAGCGACGGCAGCAATACCAGCCTGCGGGCTCAGATCGATCGCGTCGTCGGCTTCAACGACGAACATCTGTCGAATGTCGCGCTGAATTTCTCCACACGCGGCTCGAACATCGCCCGCGCCGACGTGAGCGCCGTGACCACAAGCGGACAGGCTGTCGTCAGCCAGATGTCGCGCGGCGACACTATTTCCGTCACCAGCGGAGACGCAGGCGCCGTCGCGCGTTTCGCCGACCTTTACGACAACATGAATGCCGGACTGCTGAACCTGAAGCTCAAGGCGCGCGGAAATGACTGGGTCGGCTCGCTCGACATCCGCAATTTCCAGCTTCGCAACGAGGAACGCCTGCAGTCCCTCGTCTCGTCTCCCGTCGGTCAGGATGGCCAGAGCCTGAACTCGGCGGTCAAACGCGATATTGATGTCAGCTCGGCAAGGTTCCAGCGTGCTTTTGCAGCCCTGGTCTATCGTGAAGGCGCGCTTTCTGTTGCTAATGGCGTGGTGCGCGGAGAACAGATCGGCGCCACGTTCCAGGGCAGGCTGCGGGACGCGACCGGCAATATGGAAATGACCGGAACCTTCATGCCCGCTTACGGCCTGAACCGCCTGTTCGGAGAGCTTCCGCTGATCGGCGCCATCCTCGGCAATGGCCGTGATCGCGGCCTGCTGGGCATCACCTTCAAGCTTGAAGGCCCCTTCGACAAGCCCCGGCTGACCGTCAATCCGCTGTCGCTCATCGCCCCCGGCGTGTTCCGCCAGATCTTCGAATTCCAGTAACGAAAAAGGCCGCTCGAAAGCGGCCTTTTCATCTGTGGTTTCTGTTGAGTTCCGACTTAGGCGGGACGAACCAGAATGTGCTTCTTCTTGCCGAGCGACAGCTTGATCACGCCATCGGCGGTAACCTCACCCGAACCGATCACCGTGCGCTCGTCGGAAATCGCGATATCGTTGATCCGCACCGCACCGCCCTGGACGTGACGGCGCGCTTCGCCGTTCGACGAAGCAAGACCAGCCTTGACGATCAGTGCCAGCAGGCCGATGCCGGCTTCGAGCTCGCCGCTGGCCACATCGATCGACGGCAGGTTGTCGGCCAGCGCACCTTCTTCGAAGGTCTTGCGGGCGGTTTCGGCAGCCTGTTCGGCATTGTCACGACCATGCAGCATGGCGGTGACTTCGGTCGCGAGGATCTTCTTCACCTCGTTGATCTCGGAACCACCCAATGCGGACAGGCGAGCGATCTCGTCCATCGGCAGCGTCGTGTAGAGTTTCAGGAAGCGCGACACGTCGGCGTCCTCGGTATTGCGCCAGTACTGCCAGAAGTCATAGGCAGACAGCATGTCCGGGTTCAGCCAGACGGCGCCGTTGAGCGACTTGCCCATCTTGGCGCCGGAAGCGGTCGTCAGAAGCGGCGAGGTCAGCGCGTAAAGCTGCTGCGTCCCCATCCGGTGACCGAGGTCGATACCGTTGACGATATTGCCCCACTGATCCGAACCGCCCATCTGCAGACGGACACCATGCCGCTTGCTCAGCTCTACGAAGTCGTAGGCCTGCAGGATCATGTAGTTGAATTCGAGGAAGGACAGCGACTGCTCACGGTCCAGACGCGTCTTGACGCTATCGAAGGACAGCATGCGGTTGACCGAGAAATGACGGCCGACATCGCGCAGGAATTCGAGATAGTTGAGATCGCGCAGCCAGTCGCCATTGTTGATCATCATGGCGTCCTTCGGACCATCGCCATAATTCAGGTAATTGGCGAAGACGCGCTTGATCGAGGCAATGTTGCTTTCGATCGTGTCGATCGTCATCAGCTGGCGGGCATCGTCCTTGAACGACGGGTCGCCGACCATGCCGGTACCGCCACCCATCAGCGAGATCGGGCGGTGACCCGTCTTCTGCATCCAGTGCAGCATCATGATCTGGATCAGTCCGCCGGCATGCAGTGAAGGCGCCGTCGGATCGAAGCCGATATAGGCGGTCACGGTTTCCTTGGCGAACAGTTCGTCGAGACCTGCCTCGTCGGAGATCTGGTGAATGAAGCCGCGCTCATCGAGCGTGCGGAGGAAATCGGACTTGAACCTGGACATCTCTCTTCTCTGCGGATGTGTTTGTCTTTGCGACACGGGCTCTAGCACCGTTCTTCCGCATAATCACCCCCAAAGTGTTCCCAGCGACCAACGAGAGCTTCATCGGAATTACCGTATCCGCCCATAAGGCTTCATTAACCTTAAGGATGTGTAATTGCGTCACGCAAGCATCGGATTTGATTCAGAC
This sequence comes from Hyphomicrobiales bacterium, assembly GCA_900469445.1. GTDB lineage: Bacteria > Pseudomonadota > Alphaproteobacteria > Rhizobiales > Rhizobiaceae > Neorhizobium. The sequence continues at coordinate 28,065 of UBXM01000004.1, read as the reverse complement.
TTTCAGGAGCAGCACGTGGCCCACCGAGCCGAAAACAAGGTTTTTGGAAAACGGGCAGCGAATCACGTCCTTATTCTCGCAAACGGCGACAATATCCGCCACATGACCATCCGCCCGTGGATGGTCGCCCTCACCATCTGTTTTGCAAGCCTCCTCACTGTCGGTTATCTGGGCGCCACATCCTATCTGGTGATCCGCGACGACCTGATCGGCGCAACGATGGCCCGCCAGGCCCGCATGCAGCACGATTATGAGGATCGTATCGCAGCGCTTCGCGCGCAGCTCGACCGCATCACCTCGCGCCAGCTGCTCGATCAGCAGGTCGTTGAAAAGAAGGTCGAAAAGCTGCTGGAGCAACAGGATGCGCTGTTCTCCCGGCACGGCAAGCTCGGGTCTCTTCTCAATCGCGCCGAAGAATCCGGGCTTCAACCCGGTTCGGAAACTCCCGCGAGTGATATCCCGGCCTTTGCTCCGGCAAACGAGGGCCGCCGCGCATCCCTGTCGGGTGGCTCGGCCGCAATCGCAAGCATCCTTCAGGGCGGTGAACCGTCCGCCAGAACGGATGTGGCTTCGTCCATGGCCGCAACCAGCCTGCGCGAGGGCCCGGCCGACCGCGCCGACCGGATCTTTTCCAAGGTCACCCTGTCGCTGAAAACACTCGAAAGCCAGCAGCTGACGAAAATCGCCAGCCTGACGAGCGGCGCATCCGAGGCCGCCAAGGCGATCACCTCGATCCTGTTGCGCAGCGGCATCGACGTGGCGTCAGGCACACCGGCCGGCATCGGCGGTCCTTATGTCGAACCCAGCCTGCCCGGCAACCGCTTCGACCTTTCGCTCGACGAACTGGATGCGGCCTTGACGCGGCTTGAAAGCGTTCGCGAGACGGCACGCGCCCTGCCCTTTTCCAATCCGGCTCCCGGCCAGCCGGTCACCAGCCGCTTCGGCAACCGGGTAGATCCTTTCCTCGGCCGCCTGGCACTGCATGCCGGCATCGATTTTGCCGCCCAGACAGGCGACGAGGTGAAGAGCACCGGCGCTGGAAAAGTCGTCGCGGCGGGCGTCATGGGCGGCTACGGCAACATGGTCGAGATCGACCATGGTTATGGAATCTCAACCCGTTTCGGCCATCTCTCGAAAATTCTCGTCAGCGTCGGCGACGAGATCGAGACAGGCGACATTATCGGTCGCGCCGGCTCCACCGGACGCTCCACCGGCCCGCATGTTCACTACGAAGTGCGGCGAAACGGTCAGGCCGTCGACCCCATGCACTTCTTGAATGCGGGCATGAAGCTCACTACCTATCTCGAGTAGCGAGCATGGTCATCCGCGCGGCGTATCGCCGCGAGGTTGCTTTCATTCACCAAAACGACTGTAGGCTTAGTCGGTTTTCTTGACTTTCCGGCATTTTGGTCATATGTCGCGCCCTGTTGTCGCCCCAATTGTGCGAAGCGACGTATCATGTTCTTCTTGAACGGAACGGAATAGTATTTCCATTGACCACTTTTGCTGATCTTGGCCTGAGCCAGAAAGTTCTCAACGCCGTCACCGACGCCGGCTACACAATCCCAACGCCTATTCAAGCCGGAGCGATCCCGCACGCGCTGCAGCGACGGGACATTTGCGGTATTGCGCAGACGGGAACGGGCAAGACAGCTTCCTTCGTGCTGCCGATGCTGACGCTTCTGGAAAAGGGTCGCGCACGCGCACGCATGCCGCGGACCCTGATCCTCGAGCCCACCCGCGAACTCGCGGCGCAGGTTGCCGAAAACTTCGAGAAATACGGCAAGAATCACAAGCTCAACGTCGCGCTTCTGATCGGCGGCGTGTCCTTCGAAGAACAGGATCGCAAGCTCGAGCGCGGCGCCGATGTGCTGATCTGCACGCCCGGCCGCCTGCTCGATCACTGTGAGCGCGGCAAGCTGCTGATGACCGGCGTGGAAATCCTCGTCATCGACGAAGCCGACCGCATGCTCGACATGGGCTTCATTCCCGATATCGAGCGCATCGCCAAGATGATCCCCTTCACCCGCCAGACGCTGTTCTTCTCGGCCACCATGCCGCCGGAAATCCAGAAGCTGGCAGACCGCTTCCTGCAGAACCCGGAACGCATCGAGGTCGCAAAGCCGTCTTCCACGGCGAAGACGGTGACCCAGCGCCTGGTCGCAGCCCATAACAAGGACTACGAGAAGCGCGCAGTCCTGCGCGATCTCATCAAGGTTCAGGACGACCTGAAGAACGCCATCATCTTCTGCAACCGCAAGAAGGATGTTGCAGACCTGTTCCGCTCGCTCGAGCGTCACGGCTTCTCGGTCGGCGCTTTGCATGGCGACATGGACCAGCGTTCGCGCATGACCATGCTGGCCAATTTCAAGGACGGCAATATCAAGCTTCTCGTCGCCTCCGACGTTGCGGCCCGCGGCCTCGACATCCCGGATGTCTCCCACGTCTTCAATTTCGACGTGCCGATCCATTCGGAAGACTATGTCCACCGCATCGGCCGCACCGGTCGCGCCGGCCGTTCCGGCAAGGCCTTCACAATCGTGACACGCGCCGATGGCAAATATGTCGATGCGATCGAAAAGCTGATCGGCGAAAACGTCGAATGGCTGAATGGCGACCTTTCTGCCCTGCCTGCCCCCATGGAAAGCCACGATAACGAACGTGGCGGACGCAAGGGTGGCCGGGAGCGCGGTGGCAAGGACCGCAACCGTGGTAGCCGCCACGAACAACCGGCAGCAGCACCGCAGGAAAAACCAATCGTCACGGAAGAGACAGGCGTGGAAGCAGTTCTGGAAAACACCAAGTCGGAGCGTCGTTCCGACAACAAGAAACAGCCTGCGAACAACCGCGGCCGCGAACGCCGTCAGAGCCCTGCCAATGATGACAACCGTGATCGTCGCCGTTACCGCGACCACGATGACGGCCCGACGCCGGTCGGCTTCGGTGACGACATTCCGGCCTTCATGCTGATCGTCGCCAACGCGGCGAAGTAATGCCCGCTCTAGCAAAACCGGGCCAGGATTTCCCTGGCCTCGGCGTCGGCCTGGTCATCCGCCGCGCCGATGGCAAAGTGCTTGTCTGCCGACGCCTCAAGGCGCCGGAAGCAGGCCACTGGAACATCGTCGGCGGCAAGGTCGACATGATGGAACAGGCCGAGGACGCCGCTCGCCGGGAAGCGGAAGAAGAGACCGGCCTGAAGATCGGAAAGATCAGCTTTCTCTGCGTGATCGAGGGCATTCTTGAAGAAGAAGGTCAGCACTGGCTTTCGCTGATCTACATAACCGACGACTTTTCCGGAGAACCGGTTCTGACCGAGCCGGAAAAACACGCCGATCTGATGTGGATCGACATCAACGAGCCGCCAGCGCCGTTGTCTGTCTTTTCCTCGCAGGCTTTCGAGCTGCTGAAATCCCACTAAAGCTGGACCCCAGCAAAAAAGCCGTCCCGGTTTCCGGAACGGCTTCTCTTGATTGAAAAACGTCACGCAGTATCGTCGGATGCTGTCGTCGGCCCGGGACCCCCGGACCACATCCCCCATTACGCTGACAGACTATGCGCCGGGCGCCGATCCTCGCAATACGTGAAATCTCGCAGTCGCGAAGAAAATACGATCACGTGTCGCGATTGACACGCAGTGCCGCCTCGAACGCCAGTCTCACCCAGTTGCGCAATTCGTCGGGATCATCCAGCGCGACATCCGGAATGGACCAGTAGGGCATCAGAACTGGCTTGCCCTTCTTCCCCTCATAGGCCCATTGGACGGCGCCCGCAGCCTTGAAAGCCGGAGCGCTCGCCTCATCCGCCTTCAGCAGGATCTCGTCGCGGAGATCGAGCGCGATGATCAGGCCCTGGTGATAGATGCCCTTGCCGCCGAACATGCGCCGGATCGAGACCGGCCCAAGACCCTCGAACATTTCCTCGATTGCGGCATTGTCCACGATGAATGTCCCTCTAACCCTTCAAGATGCCGCCGGCCGCGACAACCGCTTCGGGCGTGTCGACATCGATGTGAGCGGCAGCGCCTATCTCGACATCGATGACCGGCAGGCCGGAGCTCTCGATGATCGCCCGCGCGCCGATATCTCCCTCGAGCCGTAGCACGGCGGGATAGGTAGCGCGCGGCAGAATGATCGGATTGCCCCGTTTTCCCTCGAAAACGGACCGGACGATCGCCCGACCGCCCGCCTCCAGGAACCGTGCGACGAGCATGTCGACCTGCCTGCTGGTCACCGCCGGCATATCGGCCAGCATCACCAGAACTCCATCCTGCGACGACGCTTCCGGCCTGGAAAAGCCGCTGACGAGAGAACTCGCCATGCCGCTCGCATAATCGGGATTGAACTGCAGCACCAGATCGAGCCCCGACAAGGCTTCCTCGACCTCCTCGCGGCGATATCCCGTCACGGTGACAAGAGAAGCCAGATCCGAAGTCAGCAGCATCCGCGCCGATCGCCTCACGAGCGGCATCCCGTCAAATTCCGCCAGCAGCTTGTGCGGTCCGCCCGCCCCCATCCGCCGCGCCTGTCCCGCGGCCAGAAGCACGCTTCCCACGGTGACAGGTCTTTCCGGTCGCGGATCCGCCTCTCGCGGTCGCGGCCTGCTTGGGATCTCCATCAACAGTCCTCCAACACCCATGCCGGCGATATCGGCCGGCGTCGGCCTCTCGCCGACCATGATCCGGTTCAAAACCCAGTCGAAACCATTATCCTTCGGCGAACGGGCACAACCGGGAGCCCCGATGACCGGCACATCACCGATACGCCCGAGCACGATAAGATTGCCGGGATCGACCGGCATGCCGATATGGTCGACCTGACCGCCCGCATCACGAATCGCTGCCGGAATAACGTCGTCGGAATCCGCCACAGCCGACGCGCCGAAGACGACAACCATAGCCGGCTCATCAATTCCGCGTAAATCAAGCCCCTGAAGAACCTCGCTTAACGCCTCTCGATCATGCGAAACACGAATCTCCTTCATGAGCCGGCTACCGGAAACAGCCAGTCTCTGGCCCAAAATCTTGGCCGTCCTGTCCATGACCGACGATTTCAGTGTCGGTAGTTCGGTCGCGATCAATGTCACCGATCGGGGACGATAAGATTTCACCGCGAAAGCCGTCCGACGCCTGAGAATATCTCTCGCAGCGTCGACCAGCGCGGCAGGCACTGCCAGCGGAATGATCTTGATCGTCGCCACCATATCGCCGGCGCTGACCGGCACATGATCATTCAGACAGGCAAGCGTGATCGCCGGATCGACGCGGTTCAACGCATCCACCACCGCCTTGTCCGCCACGAACAGGCCGTCGACGGCGGCATGGATATTGACCCGCCCTGTCGCGGCTTCGGAAAAGCGCAGATTATCCCGTTCCATTGCACCGGCAATGCCGCTCGCGGCCGCGTCTTCGCCGAGATCTCCATCGTCGAGACGCACCCCGACGACAGAATTCACGCCGTCATCCGCCAAAGCGCGAATCGTCTCGGCCGTCAGTCTCTCGCCCTTCCCCAATCGCCGTCCGGCAAGCCTTATGGCATGCGCCAGCACCACGCCTTCCGCCCCGTCGAGTTCGAAACTCCCGTATCTCATGCAGAACCTGTCCCCGAAAGGTGACGTCGCCGGAATGCCTGAACGATCTGCGCGAGCGTCGCCAGCGCGATTTCGGCAGGGCTGGCAGCGCCGATATCGAGGCCGATCGGCGCCGCGATGCGACAGATCTCGTCTTCACCGTGTCCCATGTCTTGAAGCCGCTCGATCCGCTTCGCATGGGTCTTCCGGCTGCCCAGCGCACCGATATAAAAGCACTTTGCCTTCAGCGCTTCGGACAGCGCAAAATCGTCGATCTTCGGATCGTGAGTGACGGCAGCAACAGCCGTATAGCTGTCCAGCGGCTCGCTCGACAGCACATCCTGCGGCCAGTCCGCAATCAACCTCACCCCTTCGAAACGCTCTTTTGTCGCAAACGCAGTCCTCGGATCGATGATGACGAGATCATATCCCGCAACCGGCGCCATCCGCGCCAGCGCCTGGCTGATATGCACCGCGCCGATGACGACGATCCTCGGGGGCGGCAGATAGGGATTGATGAAGACCTGGCCCTCGCCCGCCTCGATCGTCAGCGCCCTGCCGTCGTGCAGGGCTTTCCCGATCTCCGCCGAATACGGGCTCGCGGCCATGTCGTCCTCGAGAACGATATCGGCATCCCCCGTCGCAAGATCGGTGACAACGACCGCGGCCTTTCGCAGGGCGCGAGCCGCATTCAGTTTCTCCAGAGTGCCTGCCTGCGTCAGATGATGCCTTTCGACATAAACGCGGATATGTCCGCCGCAGGAGAGCCCGACCTGCCATGCGGTCTCGTCGGCAACGCCGAATTCCAGCATTTTCGCCTGGCCCGAACCGATCACCTCCAGCGCCTCGGAAATCACCGCACCCTCGACACAGCCGCCGGAAACGGATCCCTCGAAATTGCCGTCGCCATCGATCACCAGATGGCTGCCGGCCGGTCGCGGGGCAGATCCCCAGGTCTCGATCACCGTTGCGATGGCGACGTCACGTCCCGCCTCGCGCCAGTGCTGGGCGGTCAGCAATGGATCCAGTTGTTCGACTGGGTTCATCGTCATATCCTTGCGAAAACGGAGGGCACTTCGCTTAACATGGGGCCGTCATTCGCAATTGACCAGATGAGACGCGTAATTCCGCTCACGATCCCGTTGGATTTGCGGCCGGACAAGCAAAAAGGCGGGAAAAGGCTTGGACGCTCATGCCGTTGCGGGTAATGCTTCGGCGAACACGGCCTCTAAGGAAAAGCATGCGCTCCCTGCGTTTCGATCTCGCCCTTCTGCTGACGGCAGCGACCTTCGGATATGTTGCTCCGGCGACAGCGGTTTCGGCTGCCACCATCGGCGTCGTCGCGCCCAAAACCGGGCCTTACGCCCTGCTCGGAACGCAGGTTTTCGAGGGCGCACGCGCTGCCGCCGAAGTCACTGGTGATCGACTTGTCGAAATCGACGAGACCTGTAACGAGGCAGGCGGAGCCGATACGGCAAAAGCCCTTACCGAAGCCAAGGCTTCTGTCGCGATCGGCTTTCTCTGCGTGGAAACCCTCACCTCCGCCATGCCGGCGCTGGCTGGCAGCAAGATCCCCGCGATCACCATCTCCGTCCGCTCCCGCATTCTCATGGAGGATGCCCAGCGCAACGGCTGGCCGCTTTTTCGCATGGCGCCATCCGAGAGCGCCGAAGCAGACAAAATCGCAGCCGCGATCGTCGACCGCTGGAAAGCCGAGCCGATCGCCTTCGTCGACGACGGCACCATTTACGGGCGCGAACTCATAAGCGCCGTCCGCCAGAAGCTTGAGCCGCTCGGCATCACCCCGGTCTTCACCGATACGCTTCGGCCGGGCCAGGAACAGCAGATCGCCCTCATCAGGCGTCTGCAGAAAGCCGGCGCAACGCATGTGCTGATCGGCGCGGATCGTAACGACGTGGCGATCATCGCCCGCGATGCCGAAAGCGAGAACATTCCCCTCACCGTCCTGGGCGGCGACGTGATGAAGGCCGCCAACCGGCCGGTTGCCCTTCGCGACGGCACGCTCGCCGTCACCCTGCCGCCCTATCAGGCGCTTCCGACGGCCATCGAGGCAGCTGCTGCACTGAAAAATCGGCAGATCGAGCCCGAAGGCAACATGCTTCCGGCCTATGCCGCAACCCAATTGGCGAGCCGGGCCGCCGCATTGGCAGGCACCGATCCGGCCAAGCTCCTGTCCGCCCTGAAAACCGAAGGTTTCCAGACCGTGATCGGAGAGATCAGGTTCGATGCGGGACATGAACTCGCAGACAATCCCTACCGTCTCCTCGAATGGCGCGGCAACGCGTTCGTGGCACCTGCCTCCGCGACCGAGTAACGATTGCGACAGACGCGCCACAATGCTAGTCGGCAGGCGACACAGGAGATCTGCTCATGACGCTGCCGCTTCGCATTGCCCCCTCCATTCTCGCCTCCGATTTCTCGAAACTGGGTCAGGAAGTCGCTGACGTCATCGAGGCCGGTGCCGACTGGGTCCATCTCGACGTCATGGACGGCCATTTCGTTCCCAACATTTCCTTCGGCCCCGATGTCATCAAGTCGCTGCGCAGATATACCGACGCCTTTTTCGACTGCCACCTGATGATCGCCCCGGCCGACCCCTATCTGGAAGCTTTCGCCAAGGCCGGCTGCGACGGCATCACCGTTCATGCCGAGGCCGGTCCGCATTTGCATCGTTCGCTGCAGACGATCCGCGCGCTCGGCAAGAAGGTCGGCGTCACCCTCAACCCGGCAACCCCGGTCTCCGCCCTCGAAAACGTTCTCGACGATGTCGACCTGATCCTCGTCATGAGCGTCAATCCCGGTTTCGGCGGGCAGAGCTTCATTCCTTCAGCCCTGGATAAGATCGCCGCCATCAAGTCCCTGATCGGTGACCGCCCGATCGAAATCGAGGTCGATGGCGGCATCACGCCTGCAACCATCGGTGCTGCCCGCAAGGCCGGAGCCAACGTCTTTGTCGCCGGATCGGCCGTCTACAAGGGCGGATCCAAGGATGCCTACCGCGACAATATCTCGGCGCTCGTGAAGGCCGCCGACGGCTGAAACGCCTTTAAGCCCGAGCAAGACCCCAAAAAGATTGAGCTTTGCCGTCGTTCTTGATAGAGCGGCGGCAACTGTCATTAAGCAAGCGAGCTGCCCATGATCCCCCGTTATTCCCGACCGGAAATGGTCGCCATCTGGTCGCCGGAAACAAAGTTCCGCATCTGGTTCGAAATCGAGGCCCATGCCTGCGACGCGCTCGCTGCAATTGGCGTCATTCCGAAATCCGCTGCCGAGACGATCTGGGAAAAGGGCGGCAAGGCCGAGTTCGACGTTGCCCGCATCGACGAGATCGAAGCCGTCACCAAGCATGACGTCATCGCCTTCCTGACACATCTTGCCGAATTCGTCGGTCCTGACTCGCGCTTCATCCATCAGGGCATGACCTCGTCCGACGTTCTCGACACGACGCTCAACGTCCAGCTCGTCCGCGCCACCGACATCCTGCTTGCCGATATCGATCGCGTTCTGGCGGCCTTGAAGGCCCGCGCCTTCGAACACAAGGACACGGTCCGCATCGGCCGCAGCCACGGCATCCATGCCGAGCCGACCACGATGGGCCTGACCTTCGCCCGTTTCTACGCCGAGATGGACCGCAATAAGACCCGCCTTCTCGAAGCCCGCGAAGAAATCGCCACCTGCGCCATTTCCGGCGCCGTCGGCACGTTTGCCAATATCGATCCGCGCGTTGAAGAACATGTTGCAGCAGCCCTGGGCCTGAAGCCGGAACCGGTCTCGACCCAGGTCATCCCGCGTGACCGTCACGCCATGTATTTCGCCATCCTCGGCGTCATCGCCTCGTCGATCGAAAACGTCGCAATCGAAATCCGCCACATGCAGCGCACCGAGGTTCTGGAAGCCGAAGAGTTCTTCTCTCCCGGCCAGAAGGGCTCGTCGGCCATGCCGCACAAGCGCAACCCGGTCCTCACCGAAAACCTCACCGGTCTTTCCCGTCTGGTGCGCATGTCAGTCGTGCCGGCGATGGAAAACGTCGCCCTCTGGCATGAGCGCGACATCAGCCATTCGAGCGTCGAGCGCGCCATCGGCCCGGATACGACCGTCACTCTCGACTTCGCCCTCAACCGCCTTGCCGGCGTCATCGAAAAGCTCGTCATCTACCCCGAGAACATGTTGAAGAACATGAACAAGTTCAAGGGCTTGGTCATGAGCCAGCGCGTTCTCCTGGCGCTCACCCAGGCCGGCGTCTCGCGTGAGGACAGCTACCGCCTCGTGCAGCGCAACGCCATGAAGGTCTGGGAACGGGGCGCCGACTTCCTCGAGGAACTGCTCGCCGACGCGGAAGTGCGCGCAGCACTTTCCGAAGAGGAAATCCGCGAAAAGTTCGATCTCGGTTATCACACCAAGCATGTCGACACGATTTTCAATCGCGTCTTCGGCGAAGCTTGATATCGACCTTCGGAAGGCACAGATAGGCGGCATGAAAACATCAGAAGCCGATATCCTCATCATCCCCGGTTACACCAATTCCGGTCCCGACCACTGGCAGACCCGCTGGGAGCAAAAGCTCTCATCGGCGCGCCGGGTGGAGCAGGCGGAATGGTCTAAGCCGGTGAAGGACGATTGGGTCCAGCGTCTCGTCGAGGAGGTCAACGCCTCGACGAAACCTGTCGTGCTGGTCGCTCATTCGCTCGGTGTGCCGACCGCGATCCACGCCATCCCGCATTTCAAGAAACCGGTGGCAGGCGCCTTTTTCGTCGCGCCACCGGACGTGCAAAACCCGAAGATCAGACCGAAGCACCTGATGACCTTCGGCCCCTACCCGCGCGATCCTCTGCCCTTCCCGACGCTGACGGTGGCGAGCCGCAACGATCCGTTCGGCACCTATGATCATGCCGATGACATCACCAATGCCTGGGGCTCGCTGCTCGTCGACGCGGGTGAATCCGGCCATATCAACAGTGAGTCCGGCCACGGGCCCTGGCCGGAGGGAACGATGGTGTTTGCCCAGTTCATGAGCCGCCTGAAAGCGTGACGCCAGCTCCACACGGAGACGCAACCCAGCGTAGTCACTTAGCCTTCTATGGACAATCTTAAGGTCGCTTTAATTTGGATCCCCTAACATTAGCGTATTCCTGCGAATGTAGGCGATCCGATGTCATCCAAACCAGTCCTCTCCGCAGGCAAGTCGATATCACCTCCCCGAGACATCGGCCTCCTGGCCGGTATCTTCGATGCCGTTCCTTTCGCAGTCGCCCTGCTTGACCGGCAAGGTCGGCTGCATCACGAGAACAGGGCTTTCAAGGCGACATGGAGCGCCGCCGGCCCGGAGTTCTTTACCGACCTCATGCACGCCGATGATTGTGCCGATTTCCTCGTCGCGCTTCAGCGCTGCGAAAGTGAATCCGACATGCAGATGGAAATCCGCCTGCCTCAACCGGATGGTACGTTGCGATGGGCGCAGGCAAACCTTTCGGTCGCGTCCACAAGGCCGGAGGAACCGGCTGTGCTTGCCGCCTCCTTTGCCGACATCACCGCGCTGAAGCAAAAGATTGCCGACCTCGAAACATGGGAGAGCCGCTGGAACAAGGCGCTTATCGGGTCCTCCACGGGCGTCTGGGACCACAACTGGAAACGCGGTGAAAAATACTATTCACCGACATGGCGGCGCATCCGGGGCATGTCCGATGCCGATCCCCTTCCCGAAAGCACCGAGGCATGGCTTGACCTGCTCCACCCGGACGATCGCGATCACGTGCTTCACTGTATCGAACGGCAGAACGAGGGCGATCCGGACTATACCGTGTTCGAATACCGCGAACGTCACATGGATGGCCATTGGGTCTGGATCGAGTGCCGGGGCGATTGCGTCGAATGGGACGAAAACGGCAAGCCGACCCGCATCGTCGGAACCGATACGGATATCACCGCCCGGAAACAGGCAGAGGAAGCCACCGCGCGCATGGCAAGGCGCCTGGACATGGCGCTGGAAATATCGGGTATCGGCACATACGAATGCGACCTGACCACCGGCATCGTCGACTGGGATGAGCGCATGTACCGCATCTATGGCGTCGATCGGCGCGAAGATGTCAGGGTCGGCGGATTGTGGGAGAGCCTTCTCCATCCAGACGATTACGGGCGCGTCCTGAAGAATGTCGATGAGCACATCGAAAGCGGCAATCGCTTCTTCGATCAGTATCGCGTCATCCTTCGCGATGGTTCGGATCACGTCATCCGGGCGCGCACCATGACCTTCCTCGACGGAAACGGCCATCGGATGACGGTCGGCGCGAACTGGGATGTTACGGACGATGTCGGCCTGCACCGCGAACTGGAGCGGGCCAAGGTTCTCGCCGAGGCACGAAATATCGAGCTGGAAGCGGCCAAGGACCGGATCGAGCATAGCGCCATGCACGACTATCTGACCGAATTGCCAAACCGGCGGTATCTCGACGAAGTCCTGGATCGCATGGCCGCCCGCGGCAGCGGCGAAACAGGGATCGCGATCCTTCACGTCGATCTCGACCGGTTCAAGCAGATCAACGACAGGCTTGGTCACGACGCCGGAGATGCCATCCTGCTTCATACCGCCCGCACGCTGCGCAGCACGCTGAGCGACGAGGATTTCATCGCCCGTGTCGGCGGTGACGAATTTATCGTGGTTTCGCAGCTCGGCGGCGCAAGGGAACCGGTTTCATCGATAGCAACCCGCATGATCGATGCCTTGCGCAAGCCCGTTGTCTATGAGGGGCATCAGTGCCGGGTCGGGACGAGTATCGGAATAGCATCCAGATACGGCGACGCCATCGATGTGCGCCAATTGCTGCGAAACTCCGACATCGCCCTTTATGAAGCAAAGCGGCAGGGGCGAAACCGCTACGTCTGCTTCGAGGCTGCGGACTGACCGGCCGCGAAAGAGAAACCTATTGGCTTTCCACCTGCAAGGATGCTTCGGTCAAAAGATCCAGCATCTTCGTGCGGATTTCCCCGTCCGACACGGCAATCCCGGCGGCATCGAAATCGCGCCTCAGCTTGCGAAAGACATCCTCATGTCCGGCTTCCTCGAAATCCGCGACGACCACCTCTTTTGCATAGGCGTCCCTGTCCGGCTTCTTGAGCAGATCGGCAGCCCATAGCCCGGCAAGCTTGTTGCGCCGGGAAAGCGCCCTGAATTTCAGCTCCTCATCGTGCGCGAACCTGTCTTCGAACGCTTTTTCACGATCACTCAAGCCGCTCATGCTTTCCTCCCATGGCACTATCGGAATAGTTACATAAGAGCATTGACCCCTTTGGCAATCGGACCGCCGATAACCGACCTCCACGCACGATGACGACGACAGCATTCGGGATGCCGGGCATTGGTCCGAAATAGATGCACGAAGCTTCGCCTGAATATGGCCGCTATGGAAAGATAGGGTTCTCAATCCTATCTTTCGTGGAAAGTCTCCAGCGTCGAAAAAAAGTCGGCCAATCCGATGTAGTCTGATCGCACTGATTCTTTGCATGTCGAATGGCGGGCAAATCGCCTGCCTGCAGACGCCTGGATTGTGAAAACGAAACTTTTCCGATATGGGACCGCTTCAAATATGACCGCAGCCGCTCCGGCCGCCTTAAACGAGATAAGAATATCATGAATCGTCGCCGCCGTATTTACGAGGGCAAGGCCAAGATCCTTTATGAAGGACCCGAGCCGGGCACGCTGATCCAGTTCTTCAAGGATGATGCAACAGCATTCAACAAGAAGAAGCATGACATCATCGACGGCAAGGGCGTGCTCAACAACCGCATCTCCGAATACCTGTTCACCCATCTGAACAAGATCGGCATCCCGACGCATTTCATCCGCCGGATGAACATGCGCGAGCAGCTGATCAAGGAAGTGGAGATGATCCCGCTCGAGATCGTCGTGCGCAACGTCGCCGCCGGTTCGCTGTCGGAACGTCTCGGCATCGAGGAAGGCACCGTCCTGCCGCGCTCGATCATCGAATTCTATTACAAGTCCGATCAGCTCGCCGACCCGATGGTCTCCGAAGAGCACATTACCGCCTTCGGCTGGGCCAACCCGGCTGAGCTCGACGACGTGATGGCACTCGCCATCCGCGTCAACGACTTCCTTACCGGCCTCTTCCTCGGCGTCGGCATCCAGCTCGTCGATTTCAAGATCGAATGCGGCCGCCTTTACGAAGGCGACATGATGCGCATCATCCTCGCCGACGAAATCTCGCCGGACAGCTGCCGTCTGTGGGATATCGAAACCAAGGAAAAGATGGACAAGGATCGTTTTCGCCGTGATCTCGGCGGTCTCGTCGAAGCCTATTCCGAAGTAGCCCGCCGTCTCGGCATCATCAATGAAAACGAACCGATCCGCGGAACCGGTCCGGTTCTCGTCAAGTAACCTGGGGGTATAGCAAGTGATCAAGGCACGCGTGACCGTCACGCTCAAGAATGGCGTTCTCGACCCGCAGGGCAAGGCAATCGAAGGCGCTCTCGGCAGCCTCGGCTTCGAAGGCGTTCACCAGGCCCGTCAGGGCAAGGTCTTCGACCTCGAACTCGACACCACCGACAAGGCCAAGGCCGAAGCCGACCTCAAGGCCATGTGCGAAAAGCTTCTGGCTAACACTGTGATTGAGAACTACACTATCGCAATCGACTAAAGGTTGCGGAGCGTGTGATGGCCGAAGTCACCAAGGAAATGCTCTACGAAGAAATGCTCAAGCTCGATGCACGTAGCCAGCGTACGCTGGAGGCTCTTGAGGAACTCGTCCTTGTCATGAAAGAGACGAACCGAGAGGTTGCGGAAGGGCGAGCAAAAACCGAGGCACTAAAGAAAAAGCTCTTTGGCGACCGGTTTAATGCGAGCGGAGCATTCCTTGACTGACATCTCCAATGAGTTCTTGATCGAACTTCTCAGGCGGCTTCACCAGCGCGCAGATAAATCGGATGTAGCCATCCGCAATTTGCGTGACGAGATAATGCGATGCGCTTGAACATACAGGCGCAGCAAAGCGACATCAGCAATCTCTACAATGTCGTGCATCAGATCGATGCCCGCATGGAGAGAATCGAAAACCGCCTGGAGCTGCGGGAGTTCCAGGAAGCCCAAGCAAGGTTTGAACCACAGCCATGAAGTCAGCCGTCGTCCAGCTCCCAGGCCTCAATCGCGATCGCGACATGATCGCCGCCCTCACCAAGATTTCCGGCAAGGCGCCGATCACCGTCTGGCAGACGGAGACGACGATTCCCGATGATGTCGACCTGATCGTCATCCCGGGCGGCTTCTCCTATGGCGATTACCTGCGCTGCGGCGCGATTGCTGCCCGCATGCCGGTCATGCAGGCGATCAAGGAAAAGGCGGAAAAGGGCGTCAAGGTTCTCGGCGTCTGCAACGGCTTCCAGATTCTCGTCGAAGCAGGCCTTCTGCCCGGCGCGCTGATGATGAACGCCTCGCTGAAATTCGTCTGCAAGGAAGTGAAGCTCGAAGTCGTCAATGCCGAAACCGACTTCACCCGCGCCTATGAAAAGGGTCAGGTCATCCGCTGCCCCGTCGCCCATCATGAAGGCAATTATTTCGTCGATGCCGAGACGCTGAACAGCATGAACGGCAATGGTCAGGTCGTCTTCCGTTATGCCGAAGGCACCAACCCGAACGGCGCGATCGAGGACATTGCCGGCGTCGTCAACGCCCGCGGCAACGTGCTCGGCATGATGCCGCATCCGGAAAATCTGATCGAAGCCGCCCATGGCGGCAGCGACGGCCGTGGCATCTTCGCCTCGGCGCTCGACGTCATCGCAGCCTGATCCTCATCGGGCGCCGGTTCACCCACCGGCGCTCATCCCTCTTGCACCCCTGGGAACGACCCGCAGATGTCCTGCCGCATTTCGACTGCAATTTCTGTTACCGTTCTCGCAGCGCTTCTGGCTGCGTGTCAGTCAAAGCCAGTAGCCCAGTCCGGCCCGTCGGCGCTGGATACGATGGAGAAGGTCGCGGTTGCCGCAAACCGCTGCTGGTTCAAGTCCGGAGACCCGGCATTCAAATCCTATGACCTTGCGCCCGAACTGACATCCTTTTCCGGACGTCCGCGCATTCTCCTGACCCGCAAGGGCTCCTCCGACATTCGCCCGCTTCTCGTCGTGCAGGCGGAAGGCAAGCCGGCACGCCTTGACGCCTTCGGCCCACTGATGAACGAACAGCTCGGCACCCGCATCGGCACCGACGTCAAGCGCTGGGCCGCAGGCAACAGCAATTGCTGAGACAATAAAGCGTCTGATCGGCTTGAGCTTGTCACCCGAAAGGGGATTTCCGGTTTCGGGATAAAGACATGCACGAAGAGCTAAAGCGCGACGAACGAATCCGAAAGATCGCCGCGCGCTTTAGGATAAGCCGATAGCCGGCCTCCTGGCACCCCAGACAGAGCCGGGCTGATCCGTCAGATCAGGAAATGCGACCTTGCGGCCTCGCGGTTTGCTGCGATACGCGTCACGCCGATATCGCGTAACAGGTCTTCATCCATATCCAGCAAGGCCCTGCGACCGGCGCGGCGCGCGGACATGTTCCGCAGCATATCGACCAGTCCGGCTATCAAGCCCGGGCGAACGGGCATCGGCGTCGGCTGCGCAAGATCGGCTGACACATAAAACGCAGCTTCACGCTCGTAGCGATCGGGATAAATTGTATCGATTGTAACAAGATATTCGTCATACTTGCGCATGTCGCACCTATTGGCGTTCCGTAGCAGTGTCCGACCTATGGATACATTGACTCAAGAATCTCGACAATGTAATCATTGTCACCATGACAAGATGGCTCCCAGATCTTCAGGAGGGCTCCGGCCCGCTCTACACCCGATTGGCCGACCAGATGGAGAAGGCGATCGAAACCGGTGATCTGCCGGCAGGAAGCAAACTCCCTCCGCAGCGGAATCTTGCCTACGATATCGGGGTGACAATTGGGACAATTAGTCGCGCCTATTCGCTATTGCACGAGCGAGGACTCGTCAACGGAGAGGTCGGGCGCGGCACTTACGTCCGCAAACGCGACGAAAACAGCCCGCAGGACGATCAGTATCCCGTCTCCACCAGCCTTGCCGGAACCCGTCCGCTGCAGACGCCCTCCGGAAAGATCAGGTTCGACAGCACCGCCGCTCCCGACCTCGGCCAGAGCGAGACATTGGCCGCCGTCGTTTCCGAGATCATGCGCGATTGTCCCGAGCAGGTCGCCAGCTACACGCGCAATTCTCCGGATCACTGGCAGCAGGCCGGCGTTCGTTGGCTGAGCTACGGTGACTGGACCCCGGCGGCAGACTCGATTGTACCCACGCTTGGCGCCCATGCAGGCATCATGGCGATCATCGCCGTATTGACCAATCCGGGCGACCGGATCGCCTTCGAGCACCACACCTATTCGCAGGTCAGCCGCGCAGCAGGCCTTGTCGGCCGCCGTATCTCGCTGGTGAATTCGGATATTCACGGCGTGATCCCCGAGGATTTCGAGCGGGCCTGCATGCAGGAACATCCGAAGATCGCCTTCTTCATGTCCTCCGTCCAGAACCCGACATTGGCGACCATGCCGCTCGATCGACGCAAAGCCATTGCCGCCATCGCGCGAAAACACAATGTCTGGCTGATCGAAGACAATCTTTATAGCGCGATGGACAAGAAGGACATTCCGCTGATTGCAGCCCTTGCACCGGAGCGGACTTTTGTCGTCGACGGCCTGTCCAAATCGGTATCGGCGGGCATTCGCGGCGGATGGGTTGCCTGCCCGCCTCACCTCGCCCAGCGCGTGCGCGTCGCCCACAAGATGACGACGGGCGGAATGCCTTTCTTGCTCGCCGAACTGAGCGCACGCCTTGTCCTCAGCGGCGCAGCCGAAGCGATCTGGGAACGCTGTCGTGCGGAAATCAACGCCCGCGAGGCCATGGCGCGCGAAATCCTCGCCGGTTACGACTTCAATTCCAATCCCGACATCCCCTTCCTCTGGCTGAAGCTTCCCGACCCGTGGCTGTCGGCAACCTTCAAGAATGCCGCTTATGCTGACGGCCTGCTGCTCGACGATGAAGCGGAGTTCAAGGCAGGCCGCTCGGAAAAGATAATCCACCGCGTCCGCATCGGTTTTTCCTCGCCAAGTTCCAGGCAGGAAGTCACGGACGGCCTTCGCATTGTCAGAAGCCTGCTCGACAATGGATCCGGTGGCTACGACAGCCTTGCCTAGAAACAACCCTGCCGCTTTTGCGCGACGCTGACCGCAATCCCCGGCCATCCTCCGGCCGGGCTGATTTTCCTGTCGCGCTCGCGTCACACATAGGTTAAAGAGGCGCCAAAAGCCCCAGACCGGCAGCCATTCCAGGATAAAAGATGACGATCTCCAATTCCCGCCAGATCACCCCGGAACTCATCGCCTCCCACGGCCTTAAAGCTGATGAATACCAGCGCATTCTTGACCTGATCGGACGCGAACCGAGCTTCACCGAACTCGGCATCTTCTCCGCCATGTGGAACGAGCACTGCTCCTACAAGTCGTCGAAGAAGTGGCTGCGCACTTTGCCCACCAAGGGCCGCCGCGTCATCCAGGGTCCGGGCGAAAACGCCGGCGTCGTCGATATCGATGACGGCGATGTCGTTGTCTTCAAGATGGAGAGCCATAACCACCCGTCCTATATCGAACCCTATCAGGGTGCGGCGACCGGCGTTGGCGGCATTCTTCGTGACGTCTTCACCATGGGCGCCCGCCCGATTGCCGCCATGAACGCGCTGCGCTTCGGCGCACCGGATCACGCCAAGACCAAGCACCTCGTCTCCGGCGTCGTTGCCGGTGTCGGCGGCTACGGCAATTCCTTCGGCGTTCCGACCGTCGGCGGCGAAGTGGAGTTTGATCCGCGCTATAACGGCAACATCCTCGTCAACGCCTTCGCAGCCGGGCTTGCCAAGTCCGACGGCATCTTCCTCTCGGAAGCCAAGGGCGTCGGACTGCCGGTCGTTTATCTCGGCGCAAAGACCGGTCGCGACGGCGTCGGCGGCGCCACCATGGCGTCGGCAGAATTCGACGAGTCGATCGAAGAGAAGCGCCCGACCGTTCAGGTCGGCGACCCCTTCACCGAAAAGTGCCTGCTCGAAGCCTGCCTCGAACTGATGAAGACCGGTGCGGTCATCGCCATCCAGGACATGGGTGCCGCCGGCCTCACCTGCTCGGCCGTCGAAATGGGCGCCAAGGGCGACCTCGGCATCGAGCTTTATCTCGACAAGGTTCCGGTCCGCGAAGAGCAGATGACGGCCTATGAAATGATGCTGTCGGAAAGCCAGGAGCGCATGCTCATGGTTCTCGAACCCTCCAAGGAAGAAGTCGCCAAGGCGATCTTCGTCAAGTGGGGCCTCGACTTCGCCATTGTCGGCAAGACGACCGACGACCTGCGTTTCCGCGTCATCCATCAGGGCGAGGAAGTCGCCGACCTGCCGATCAAGGATCTTGGCGATCAGGCTCCCGAATACGACCGCCCGTGGGTTCAGCATACCGCTCGCGAAGCCCTGCCCGCCTCTCAGGTCGCAGAACCTTCCGATTACAACGATGCGCTGCTGAAGCTCGTCGGCTCGCCGAACCAGTCCAGCCGTCGCTGGGTCTGGGAACAGTATGACACGCTGATTCAGGGCAACTCGCTGCAGCTTCCAGGCGGCGACGCCGGTGTCGTCCGCGTCGAAGGCCACGCCTCAAAGGCGCTCGCATTCTCCTCCGACGTTACCCCGCGCTACGTCGAGGCCGATCCTTATGAAGGCGGCAAGCAGGCGGTTGCCGAATGCTGGCGCAATATCGTCGCCACCGGCGCCGAGCCGCTGGCAGCGACCGACAACCTCAATTTCGGCAACCCGGAAAAGCCGGAAATCATGGGCCAGCTCGTCGGCGCCATCAAGGGCATTGGCGAAGCCTGCACCGCGCTCGATTTCCCGATCGTCTCCGGCAACGTCTCGCTCTATAACGAAACCAACGGCGTCGCGATCCTGCCGACCCCGACCATTGCCGGCGTCGGCCTGCTGGGTGATTGGCAGAAGATGGCGCGCATCGGCTCGGCCAAGGCTGGCGACGTGCTGATCATGATCGGCACCGATGGCAGCCACCTCGGTTCCTCCGTCTATCTGCGCGACGTTCTCGACCTGACCGAGGGCCCTGCCCCGACCGTCGATCTCGTCGCCGAGCGCCGCAACGGCGAATTCGTCCGCGCCGTCATCCGCAATGCACAGGTCACCGCATGCCACGACATCTCGTCGGGCGGCCTCGGTGTCGCGTTGGCAGAAATGGCAATGGCGTCGAACACCGGCATGACCGTCAGCCTCGCAGACCAGCAGGGTCCGGCCCACGCACTTCTTTTCGGTGAAGACCAGGCCCGTTATGTCATCGCCGTCTCGGCCGATCTTGCAAACTTCGTTACCGCCAGCGCCGAAAGCGCCGGTGTTCCGTTCCGCACGCTCGGCAAGGTCGGTGGCGACAATCTCGTCGTTGAAGGCGTCCTCGACATCGCCGTCGGCGAACTGACCGCAGCGCACGAGAACTGGTTCCCGGCCTTCATGGCCTGACCACCGCCCGACGCGCATTTTATTGATGACAATGCCGGCGAAGATCACTCTTCGCCGGCATTGTCGCTTTGACCGGGCGTCAAGTTTGAGGCAGTGTTTATATGAACAGGAACCCGGCAACGATTCCGGGAGAGACAAAAGGACATAATTGCATGCCCATGCGACCCGGCGACATCGAAGACATGATCAAGGCCGGCATTCCCGGCGCCAAGGTCACCATCCGGGACCTTGCCGGTGACGGAGATCACTACGCAGCCGAAGTTGTGGCTGACGCCTTCCGCGGCAAGACCCGCGTACAGCAGCACCAGATGGTTTATGACGCCCTCAAGGGCAACATGGGCGGCGTGCTGCATGCGCTTGCCCTGCAGACCTCCGCGCCTGCGGAATAAGCCATGAACAGCCTCGTCAACCAGATCGTGACCGGCGTTGTCGAGAGCCTGGTCAAGGAACTGCTCGGCAAGTCGCACGGCAAGACGGCGAGCAAGCGCAAGAAGCGGGCGACCCGCACGGCGACGGCGACGACCAGCCGAACCAAAAGCAGATCGGCAACGGCGCGCAGCGCCAGACCCGCCCGCAAGCAGGTCAGCAAGCGACGCACTGCGGCAAGCCGCAGCAGGCAGCGCAGCAAATAGGTTTTGGCGATATTCAAGGTGTAATTGCGCTGGAATTAATAAGGTTGCCTTGCTATTTAAGGGGCAACGCGAAGCGCAGCGGTCCTTGAAACCGCGTGTGAAAGGATAAAGATTATGAGTGGCATTCACGACCTCATCGACAACGAGATCAAGACCAACGACGTCGTTCTGTTCATGAAGGGCACCCCGCAGTTTCCGCAGTGTGGTTTCTCCGGCCAGGTTGTCCAGATTCTCGATTACCTCGGTGTCGACTACAAGGGCGTCAACGTCCTCGAAGACGCGGAAATCCGCCAGGGCATCAAGGATTATTCCAACTGGCCGACCATCCCGCAGCTCTACGTCAAGGGTGAATTCGTCGGCGGTTGCGATATCGTCCGTGAAATGTTCCAGTCGGGAGAACTTAAGAGCCATTTCGAAGGTCAGGGCGTCACCGTGCGCGCCGCCTGATCGGGCAATCAAGGCTTATTTCTTGATGTTTTTAGAAGGCGCCGCCCCCGCGGCGCCTTTCCCATTGTTTAGGAAATGGCTGTGACAAATTCTTCACAAATGCCACCTGCCCGCCTGCAGGGCGTGGGCAAGATGGAATTCATTGCGATGATGGCGGCGCTCATGGCGCTCAATGCACTCGCCATCGACATCATGCTTCCGGGCCTGCAGCAGATCGGCGAATCTCTCGGCGTCGAAGACCCGAATCATCGGCAATATGTCGTATCGGCCTATTTGTTCGGCTTCGGTGTCGCCCAATTGCTCTATGGCCCGCTTTCCGACCGCTTCGGCCGGCGCAAGCCGCTTCTTGCCGGCCTGCTGATCTACATTGTCTCCGCGATCGCGGTCGTATTCGTTCCATCCTTCTCCGGCCTGCTCGTCCTGCGCTTCATCCAGGGCCTGGGATCAGCCGCAACACGCGTCATCTCGGTCTCGATCGTTCGTGACGTCTATGGCGGCCGCGCCATGGCCGAGGTCATGTCTCTGATCATGATGGTCTTCATGATTGTCCCGATCATTGCGCCGGGAACGGGTCAGGTCGTCCTGCTTTTCGGCAACTGGCACCTGATCTTCGCCTTCATCGCCGTCGTCGGCATCGCCGTCACCTGGTGGGTGGCAAAACGCCTGCCCGAAACGCTGCACGCAGAAGACGTCCGCCCCTTCACCGCTTCGTCGGTTCTCGCCGGTTTCATGATCGTGCTCACCAACCGTGTGGCGCTCTGCTACACACTGGCCAGCACCTTCATCCTCGGCGCGCTGTTCGGCTTCATCAACTCCGCCGAGCAGGTCTATAACCAGATCTACGGTCTTGGCGTCTGGTTCCCGGTGGCTTTCGCCGCGGTGGCGGTCTTCATGTCCCTGTCGGCCTTTCTCAACGCTCGGCTTGTCGGGCGTTTCGGCATGCGCCGCCTCTCGCATGGCGCACTGCTGGGCTTCATCACCACAACCCTGCTTTGGCTTCTGATTCAGGTTCTCGGCCCCCAGCCCATGCCATTCCCGCTGTTCCTGGGCCTTTTCGCGCTGACCATGTTCCAGTTCGGCTGGATCGCCTCGAACTTCAACTCGCTAGCGATGGAGCCTCTCGGACACGTTGCCGGCACGGCATCCTCGGTTCTCGGCTTCATGGGAACGGTCGGAGGTGCTGCGATCGGCGCCCTGATCGGTCAGTCCTATAACGGCACGGCTCTGCCGATGATCGCAGGTTTCTTCAGCGTCTCGGTCGTCGGCCTCCTGTTCGTCCTGATCGGCGAAAAGGGCAAGATCCTCCAGCCGCATAACCCGAAGGTCTGACAGACCACGGATCGTCGGGCGGCGTCCTTCAAGCCGCCGATCTCATCGAGAAAAGAAAGCCGCGACATCATGGATGTCGCGGCTTTTTTCGTCGCAGCAACTACCGGCAAAAAGACCAGCAAACACAAACGAAAAGGGCGCGCCGTGAGGCGCGCCCTTTTCTTTGAAAACTGCTTGGCAGAAAGGTCTTACTGACCCTGCTTGGCTGCAGCCTGAGCTTCTTCAAGCTTCTTGCGGGCTTCTTCGGCCTTCTTCTGCATGCCTTCTTCCAGCGAACGCTGGCTTTCGGCAAGCTGCGACTGGGTGATTGCCGGGCCGTCGAACGCGCCGGTGAAGCCGCCGAGCGAAACCTTGATCGGGTTCGGTGCGCGACGGAAGTTCATCGAGGTGAAGACGACCTCATTGCCCTTCTTCAGGCTGGCGATCATCGCGTCCGTCAGCGGAATTTCAGCCGTGCACTTGTCCGGCAGGCAGACGGTGTAGTCGAGCTTCTGGCCCTTGCCGCCGTCGATCTGCATGACGACGCCCGGAGGAACGAGACGCGCGGTCGGAACCGATACCTGAAGGATCTTGCGGTTGACCTTGCCTTCGAGCGTGATCAGGCCGACAGCGGTGATCAGCTGGCCGTTCTGTGCGAGGATGACGTTCTGCACGACGCAAAGGTCGTTGTCTTCCTGCTTGGTGCAGGTCTTGAACCAGCCGAGCGGAGGAGCGCCCGGCGCTGCCGGAGCTGCGGCCTGCTGTGCCGATGCCGCGAACGGCATGGCAGCCGTACCAACGGTAAGAGCCAGAGCGGACATAGCCGTCCGCAGAACTTTGGTAGCCTTAAGATTCATAACGAGATCCGTCTCCTGAAAACCCTCGGACGCGGCAATGCCTTCGATCCCTCGGGGTGTCATACTGACTGTGTCACCTGGGGTTTAAATGAGGCTTTTGAATGACCCCATTGCTCGCGTCTCTGTTACATCGCGGCCGCTTCGATATCCAGCCCCCGTCACGATTTTTGAGCATCGCAACAGGCAAACCACTAAGGTTTTATCGCCAAGGCAAGGTTGGTCGCGGCGCAAGACTGGTCTATTTTGCGGCGAATCGGCGATGCCTATCGGGGTTCTTATGCGGCATGTTCTTATATTGTTGATTGCGGCCTTCATGCCGCTTCCGCTGGCGGCAGCGCCCGTCCACGGCATCGCCATGCATGGCGAACCGAACTTGGCCGCAGACTACCGCCATTTCGACTACGTCAATCCCGACGTCAAAAAGGGCGGCTCGGTCCGTTACGGCGTGGTCGGCACGTTCGACAGCCTCAACCCGTTCAATCTGAAGAGCATTCGCACCACCGCCCGCGGCATCTGGGATCCCGCCTTCGGCAATCTCGTCTACGAAACCCTGATGACCCGCTCCGGCAACGAGCCCTTCACGCTTTACGGCCTGCTGGCGGAATCGGTCGAATGGGACGACCAGCGCAGCTTCATCCAGTTCAACCTGAACCCGAAAGCCAGGTGGTCCGACGGAAAGCCCGTCACCCAGGACGATGTGATCTTTTCCCTGGAAATCCTGCGCGACAAGGGCCGCATCCCGTTCTCGACCCGCATCGACCGCATCAAGTCGATGGAGAAGGTGGGAGAACACGGCGTCCGTTTCACCTTCAACGAAAAAGCCGATCGCGAATTCCCGCTGATCCTCGCAAGCGCCACTCCCATTTTGCCGAAACACGCGATCGAGACTGATTCGTTCGACCAGTCGACGCTGAAGCCGCCGGTCGGCTCCGGTCCCTATCTGATAAAAACTGTCGCCCCCGGCGAGCGCATCGTCTACCAGCGCAATCCGGATTACTGGGGCAAGGACATTCCGGCAAAGGTCGGTTTCGACAATTACGACACGATCTCGGTCGAATATTTCCTGCAGGAAGCGACGATGTTCGAGGCCTTCAAGAAAGGCGCCGTCGACATCTATCTTGAAGGCAGCCCGACTCATTGGGAGCGCGCCTATGACTTCCCGGCCGCCCATAACGGCGACGTGATCAAGGACACGTTCACTCCGCAACTGCCGACCGGCATGCTCGGCTTCGTCTTCAACACCCGCCGCCCTCTCTTTGCCGATGTCAACGTGCGCGCCGGCCTGTCGCTTGTCTTCGATTTCGAATGGGCAAACCGCAACCTGTTCGAAAACGCCTATACCCGCACCGAAAGCTTCTGGCAGGGCTCGCCGCTCTCCTCGCTCGGCAAACCGGCAAACGAACGTGAGCTGAATATTCTCGGACCGGCGAAAGGTCGGATCGAGCCGGATATGCTCGACGGCACCTATCGCCTGGCCAAAACGGATGGATCGGGCGCCGACCGCACGATCCTCAAGCGGGCCGTCGATCTCCTGGCAAAGGGCGGTTACACGATCAAGGACGGCAGGATGTCGGACGATCGCGGCCGTCAGCTTTCGTTCGAGGTCATGGCCCAGACGGTCGACCAGGAAAAGCTGGCGATCACCTACCAGCGCAGCCTGCGCCTGATCGGTGTCGACATGCGCATCCGTACCGTCGACGATTCGCAATATCAGGCGCGCTCTTCGACCTTCGATTATGACGTCATCATCAAGTCCTACCCGTCGTCGCTCTCCCCCGGCATCGAACAGATCGGCCGCTGGGGATCGGCCGCGCGCGATGCACAGGGCAGCTTCAATTTCGCCGGCACCGCCGACCCGGATATCGACCGTCTGATCGATACCATGCTGACGGTCCGCTCGAAGGAGGATTTCGAAGCGACCGTGCGCGCCTATGACAGGCTGCTGCTTTCCGGTCACTATATGGTACCGCTCTATCACGTGCCCAATCAATGGGTGGCGCGACGCAAGCATATAAGCTATCCCGAAACGCTGCCGCTCTATGGCTACCAGCTCAACACCTGGTGGGACAACCGGGCGCAGCAATAGACACCCCGCCTGCATCCAGCAACAAAGGATACCGCCATGGAGCGCGTCACCATCGACCTCGTCTCGGACGTCGTATGCCCCTGGTGTTACCTCGGCAAGGCAAGGCTGGAACTCGCCATCGCCGAAGTCCAGGATGAAGTCGGCGTCGACGTCAACTGGCGTCCCTATCAGCTCAATCCGGATATCCCGCCGGAAGGCGTCGACCAGAAGGCCTATCTGGAAGAAAAACTCGGCGGCGCCGAAGCGGTTGCCCGTGGCCACGACATGCTGACGAAACTCGGTTCCGAAGTCGGCATCGATTACGACTTTGCCGCGATCACGATCGGCCCGAACACGCTCGATGCCCACCGCCTGCTGCATTGGGCCTTGATGGAAGGCCGCGAAGTGCAGGACCGCGTCGCAACCGCGCTGTTCAAGTCCTATTTCGAGCAGGGCCTCAACGTCGGTGATCATGCGGTTCTGGCCGAAATCGCCGAAAACTGCGGCATGGATCGCAAACTCGCCGAAAACCTGCTGGCCTCCGATGCCGACAAGGATGCGATCCTCGGCGAAATCGAAGCGGCCCAGAAGATGGGCGTCACCGGCGTGCCCTTCTTCATCATCGACGGGCAATATGCCATCAGCGGCGCGCAGACGCCCGATGTGCTTGCCAGCGCGTTGCGTGACGTCGCCAAGCTCAAGGCGGAAGCCCGCAAGGGCATGAACTAAAGCATGTCTCCCGAAACTGGTCACCGGTTTGGGGAGAACGGCATGCACATGAACAAGCTTCTGCAGCGCGACAGGTGCATCCGAACGATCCCGCCGCGCTTTGGAGAAATTCCCGCACTTTCTTAGAAACAGACAGACGGGCCGTTTCGCATTTGGAGGAAGGGCGAAACATGATCCGTCTTTTTTAAAAGGCCACCCCGGTGCAAAAAGACCAAACTCTCAAGGGTGTCCTCCTCGCCTTTGCGGCCTTTGCCGCCTATGCGTGGAGCGACGCCAGCGTCAAGCTGATCGAGGGTCAGCTCGACCCGATCCAGTCCTCCTTCCTCGGCGCGGTCTTTTGCCTCGTCGGCCTTCCCTTCATCATGAAGAGCGGTGACCGCTGGAGCGACATCGTGCGCACCACCAACCGTCCGCTCTGGCTGTTGCGCTTCTTCGCCCAGGCAGGCGGAACGATCGGCAGCGTCACCGCCTTCACCCATCTGTCGATGGCGGAAGCCTTCGCGCTGATCTTCCTTCTTCCGTCCTTCGTCACCATCATGTCGGTGATCTTTTTGAAGGAGAAAGTCGGTTACCGCCGCTGGGCCGCCGTCCTCATCGGCTTCATCGGCGTCATGGTCGTGCTGCGCCCGGGTTTCCGCGAATTGTCGATCGGTCATCTCGGCGCGGTCTTCGGCGGCCTCTCCGGCGCGATCTCGATCGTCGTCTTCCGCGCCATGGGGCCGAAGGAAAAGAACATCTCGCTTTATGGCGCAGGCGTTCTCGGCACGCTCGCCGTCTGCGGCGCGCTCGCTTTGCCGGGCTTCCAGGCTCCGACCGCGATGCAATGGGTCTGGCTCGCAGGCTACGGCCTTCTGGCAGCCCTTGCCGCCATTCTCGTCATGTATGCCGCCACCCACGTCCCGGCATCGATGATCGGGCCGATACAATACAGCCAGATGCTCTGGGCCGTCGCTTTCGGTTACCTCGTCTTCGGCGACGGCATCGACCTGCCCATGCTGCTTGGCATCCTTCTGATTATCGGCTCCGGCATGCTGACGCTCGTGCGCGAACGCGTCCGCGGCACGCCATTGCCGCCGGCAGTGGGCACGGATGCACAGGCAGCGGCCGTGATGGCGCCGCAGGATGGACAGGCAAAGACCTGAACAGGCCTGACCCGATCCCTTCACCAACAAATCGGCCACTTAGCTAAAGCTAGGATGCTGATTGCCTTCGTTCGCTGAAATCGACTTTATCGATTTCTGGCCTCCGGCCACCACTCCAAAGCCTCTCCCACAAGGGCAGAGGTAGGTCGCCGACGGCGCGGCACGCTGCAGTATCTCTCCCCTTGTGGGAGAGAAAGCGATTTCAAGATCTTAGCTGAAAGCTAAGTCTTAGAAATCGCAAGTGAGGGGGTGAGAACTGGTCGGCGACGCTGACGAAACGATCCAGTGAAACGTTTCGAAGGCCGGGGACGTTTTGAACCTCCCCCTCAACAAACCCAATCACTTAGCTATTTTTTCATCCCCGCCCCTCCACCTCATGCCTAAACTCTGCCCGTCCCGTCGCGGATACACCGGCAGTCGTGCCGGCGAGACGGGGCCGGTTCCGGTGGTTGCGGGAGGACGTAAACCTTGACCATCGGGGTCCGTGTGAAAATGGTTGCCCTCCGGCGACTGGAAGACGCGGCGTGAAGTCGGACCGACATGCCGCACAATCTTCCTGATGGAGCGTCGGGCGTGCCTGTGAGGCACATAGGGTGACGGGATGGCGCCATGCGGCGTTCGCGGGATTTCCCGGCATGCATGGCGCAAAGTGGATGACGTCGCTCAAGGGTCGCCATGGCCTGAGCGGGGTTCCGGAAAAGGACGGGCATGGCACTTCTTGATCGAAGCCCCGTCCCCTC
>UBXM01000013.1 GCA_900469445.1 Hyphomicrobiales bacterium | reverse complement strand
GCCGAGTGTCATTATAAAAAATCAATTCGAGGCACCCGACGTGTCCCGGCCGAAACTGAAAAGACCAAGATCGCCAAGGGAGGACTCTGTCTTCGGATAGGCACCTTCCAGACAAACAAAAACCCGGCTGATTTCCCAGCCGGGTTTTGGATTCACGTGAAACACTTTTTTAAGTGTTTAGGCAGCGCCGGAAATCCAGGCGGACAGCGCGGTCTTCGGCGCGGCGCCAACCTTGATATCGGCCACTTCGCCGCCCTTGAACATGGCAAGCGTCGGGATCGAGCGAACGCCGAACTGGGCAGCCAGTTCCGGGTTTTCGTCGATGTTCAGCTTGGCGACCTTCACCTTGCCGGAAAGCTCGGTTGCGATCTCTTCCAGGCTCGGAGCGATCATCTTGCACGGGCCGCACCATTCAGCCCAGAAATCCACGACAACCGGCTCGGCGGAGTTGAGAACTTCTGCCTGAAAATTGTTGGTATCGACCTTAACGGTAGCCATAGGGCTCTCCTTTACGATTCTTCGTTGCTGCAAATGTGAGATCGGCATTGATCATTTTCAATGTCCGTCATGTCACTTTGTCTTGAGCTCAGCAAGCGAGCGTGACATCAGCTCGACAGGTAAAGTGATGACTTCCGCAGTCTCAGTATAGACCAGCACGCAATCGACCGCCTTGCCGGGATAAAGCGGCTTGAGGATCTCGCGATAGATGGCGAGCTGCGCTCGATGCGCCAGCGGCACGGCCTCGGCGTCGGCAGGTGGCTTGCGATTGGTCTTGTAGTCCATGATGATCACCCGGCCTTCCGTCTCGACCAGCCGGTCGATACGTCCGGAAATCGCAAAATCCTGTCCCTCCAGCGCAAGTGTCCCCATGATCGACACTTCCGACTGGCTGCGGGCGGAAAATACCGGTGCAAGATCGGCATGCGACAGGACCGACATGACGCTCAAGACAAGCTTCTCCCGCTCGGGCTTGGGCCAGAAACGCGCAGCCCGCTCGGCATACCGATGGGCCGCTGTTTCACGCTCGGTGTCGGAAAATTCCGTCAGCATCTGCAGCATGCGATGAACCAGCTTGCCCTTCTGTAGCGCCAGACTGCCCGCCACCTTGTCGCCGAAGAGCGGAGAGGTGACGATCAGGTCATCCGCATCGTCATCGACCATCACCCCAGCACCCGATGGGCTGAGCGGCCGCGGCAGTATTTTCTGCGGGGGCAGGGGGCGTGACAGGTCGCTCGGCAGGGCCGGTTTTTCGAGAGCCACATGCTGCTCGGCTTCAGCCCGTTTCACGCTTGCGCCGCTAGCGGGCAGCCGCCATGTCAATCCGCCCCATTCGCCGTCCGGCCCGCTGAACGTGGCGGCGCTGCAATGTTCTTCATCGAGCGATAGAGCCCGCGCGATCATCGCCTGCCAGCTGTCCGGGTTGTCCCGCACGCCGCGATAACCGCAGACGATCAGCCGGTCAGCCGCCCGTGTCATGCCGACATAAAGCAGCCGCCGATATTCTTCTTCCGACAGCGTCTTCAGCCGTTCTTCGTCGGCACTGGTCAGCGCATTCGAAAGCGTCTTGCCGGGCAGCCATGCGGGAACATCGCCCTGCGCCGTCTTGATCAGCCGGAATTTCGGCACATGCGAGGAAATGAAGGATTTCGAATTGCTGTCGACGAGAAACACGACTGGTGCCTCAAGCCCCTTGGAGGCATGCACGGTCATGATCCGCACCTCGTTGCGACCGCCATCCTGCTCGCGTTTTACCTCCGGGCTTTCCAGCTCCAGTGTCGAAACGAAGGCCTGAAGCCCGGGCAGGCCGGATGTTTCATGGTCCAGCGCAAAGGTCAGGAATTCGTCGAGAATATCGCCTGCCTCGGTACCAAGCCGGCCCAAAAATTTGCGCCGCCCGCCATATTGCCCAAGAATCCGCGCATAAAGATCATGCGGGCTGAGCAGCCGGGAAAGGGCCAGCAGATGCTGCAGCCTGTCGGCAGCATCGCGGAACCGCAGCGGCTGCTCTTCGGAAAGCCGGTTGAGCTCGGACCAGGCACTGGTGTTTTCGCCACGCAGAGCCGCGACTTCGAACACATCCTCTTCGGAAAGATCGAAGAGCGGGCTCTTCAAAAGCGCCGCCAGCGAAAGATCGTCCTGCGGCAAAAGCATGAAACGTCCAAGCGCGAGCAGATCCTGCACCGCGATATGGCTGGTCAGCCGAAGGCGGTCGGCACCGGCGACCGGAATATTGTCGCGCCGCTTCAAGGCCCGGGTCAGCGCATTGACGAAAGCATCGCGCTTGCGCACCAGAACCAGAATGTCGCCCGGCTCGATCGGCCGTTCCACGCCCTTTTCGATCACCGTCTCGTGGCCGATCATCGCCCCGATCCGATCGGCTATCCGGGTTGCAAGGATCGCGGCCGGTGCCTTGTCCGGCGTCGAATCGAAAGGCGCCGTCCAGTCCTCTTCCTGCTCGGAAACTTCGGGCGCCACGACATCCCAGAGATCAACGGCCCCGGCATGGCCCATCCTGTTGGACCGGTGCTGCACGGCATCGCCAATTGCTGAAAGACCCTTGGCATTCTCCTCCAGCGAAAACACCTGGTCGACGGCGGACAGCACATCTGCCGTAGACCGGAAGGAAAGCGGCAGGCGGATCGCGTGAAACGGCTGGCCGCTGCCAGTTACCTGTCTCTGGGTGGCGCTGCGCTCTTCGGCAAACCGTTCCGGCCGCGCCCCCTGAAAAGAGTAGATCGACTGTTTCTCGTCACCCACGGCAAAGATCGTCCGCAATGTGTCGCGGGCACTGGTGCCGGAATAGAAATCCTCCGCCAGCGACTTGATCACCGTCCACTGGATCGGGCTGGTATCCTGCGCCTCGTCGACCAGGATATGATCGATGCCCTGATCGAGCTTGTAATGTACCCAGGCGCCCACGCCGTCGCGGGTCAGAAGATCGGCGGTCCTTGCAATCAGATCCTCGAAATCGAGCAGGCTGCGGCGCCTCTTCAGCTCCTCATAATCCTCGGTCAACCGTGCTGCCAGCGTCAGTGCCGCCTTGGTCGCGGAAAACATGCGGATCAACCGCAACCGGTCGCGGCAGGCAAACACGTGGTTTCGTGCCGCGTCGATCGCGCTTAGCAGTTCCGGTGCCGGCTTCAGCATCGCTTTTGCCACCAGCGAACTGTCGGCCTTCACCGTGCCCTTTGCGGTCAGGAAGATGGAGTCGAGATAATCCGCCCGCTTGAAGGCGTCCGGCTCCTTCATCACTAGACGCAGTCCATAGGCGACCTCGGTCACCTTGGCGCCGCCCGCCTGGTCGGCAAGCGAGAGATAGAGATCGAGTGTGATGCCCGAAAGCCCCGGAAGCGGCCAATAGCCGGCGGCGACACTCTCTTCCGTATCGGCGGCATCAAGGCCGAGAATGCGTTTCAGCTCCGGCCCGATACCGCCATGCCGTTCGGCCGCTGCCGTGAAACGTCGGATCGCGGTCCGGTTCGAAACGATATCGGCAAGCAGCGCCTCCAGCCCGAACTCGTCGCCGAGATCCAGCACATGCGCAAAGGCTTCCGCCAGATCCGGATCATCCTCCGCCGAAGTCGCGGTCAAAAGCGAACGTCGAGCCTCTGCCAGAAGCGCAGAAGCCGCCCGGTCGTCGAGCACGGAAAAATGCCCGGCGACATTCGCCTCCAGCGGAAACTGGTGCAGCAGAGCCTCGCAGAAGGCATGGATCGTCTGGATCTTCAGTCCACCCGGCGTCTCCAGCGCCTTGGCGAAAAGCCTGCGCGCCTCGGCCAGCTTCAGCGAATCCGGCTCAACACCTTCGATCGCGGTTATCCGCTTGCGCAGCTCGTCGTCGGAAAGCACCGTCCATTCTGACAGCCGTTGAAAGACACGGTTCGACATTTCCGATGCTGCTGCCTTCGTATAGGTCAGGCACAAAATGGAGGAGGGACGGCAACCGGCAAGCAGCAGCCGGATCACCCGTTGCGTCAGTACATGTGTCTTGCCCGAACCGGCATTGGCGGAAACCCAGGCGGAGCTTGCCGGATCCGAGGCGCGCGATTGCTGCAGCGTGGTCCAGTCGATCCATTGCTTCGGTTCATCGCCGGTTGGCAGATCGCCCTCTGTGGACAGATCGTCGTTGAGGATCTCACTCATCGGTTTCACCCTCTCCGTCGTCATCTGCTGTCGACCATTCGGCAACCCGGGCGAGGTGATCATATTCACCGCCGAAATCACCCTGGGCAAAAGGCACCAGCCGCGACGCGAAACCGGCATCGCCATTTCTCAGTTTCAACACGAACTTGGTCAGCTGATCGATCGAGTCCTGCGCCAGGTCGATTGCCGATTTCGGCTGCCGTTTGGCGGTCGCGGTCGATCCTTCATTATTGACCCGCTCGAATTTGAACCGGTCTCCAGGTCTCAACCGCACGTAAAGAAGATCACCCGGCTGCTGGACCCCCATAGTCTTGAATGCACCCGCCTGAAGCGCCGCAGCCTCAAGCGCGAGCTGCGGATCGAGCAGCGCACGGGCCTGCGACACCGAAGGGCTCAGGCCGGTCTTGTAATCGATGATGTCGGCATTTCCTGAGCGCATCAGATCGATCCGGTCGGCAATACCGGTCACCCGGATCCCGGCCGCTTCCACCTCGAAACCGGCACCGGCTTCCGTCACCGTGCTGCGCACATCCGGCGCACGCTGTTCTTCCCAGTCGAGGAAAGCCTTGGCCACTTCGACAAAACGCGGCCGCCAGACCCGGTCGATATGCGGCGGCAACTGTTCCGCATCGAACAGCTCCTGCGTAATCCGCATCATGGATTCACGTGAAACATTGCTGCCCGGCTTGTGGCCTTCGCGGGTGTAGCGGTCGATGATCGCGTGATAGAGCGTGCCGCGCTGGGCAGCGCCCGGATCTTCGTTGAACGGCGCCAGTGGATCGAGCTTCAGGATCCGGCGGGCGTAAACGGAATAGGGGTCGCGCCGCAACCGTCCCACTTCGCTGAAGGAATATTTCACCGGCTGCAGCTCGGCCGGTGGCCTTGGGGCAGGGCGCTTTGCCGGCGCCTGATTGTCGCCTTGATCGATGAGCGCGGCCCAATGGCGATAGTCCTCACCGCGCGCTTTCAACCCGTCAGCAAAAGCCTTGCCGCCAAGCGCCAGCAATCTCTGCAGCCAGCGGGAAGCAACCGTCGGTGTCGCACCCTGGCGCAGCGAACGCGACAGGATCAGGTTGCGCGTGCCGCAGGCCATTTCAAAGTCATGCGCCAGCTGGCCGATCCGGCGTTCCGGCGGCTCCAACCCCATATCGGTTTTCATCGAACGGGACAGGAACGGGTTGTTGACCGTCTGCCCCGGCCAGGAGCCTTCGTTCAGCCCGCCGAGGATCATCGTGTCGACGCTCTGCAACCGCGCTTCCAGCGTACCGAAGATGAACACCCGCGGATGCGCAAGCGAACGGGGTTTCACGGCTCCGCCGGTCGTCAGCGCCATAACGATGTCGATCCATTGCGGACCATCGGCATCGATCTGTCCGTCGGTTTCCATCACCTCGCCAAGCAGGCTGGACAATTGCTCGCCGGCCTCGCCGGACCAGAGCGCAGCGAGATCACCACGTTCGTCTATGGCAATTGCTTCCAGCGCCTTGCCGGTGCGGCTTGCCCATTCGGAAAGCGGCATCTTCGTCGTCAGCCCGCGGCCATCCGCGCGCCGGTGAACGAAGGCGCTGACCAGCGGTTCGACGGCATCCGTTATCCGTCGTGCAACATCGCGGGCGATCTCGATCGCATCTTCCGGCAGTGAATTGCGCCATTGCGGCGCGTGGCGTTCTTCGGCAAGTGCCGCCAGCTGGGTTTCCAGAAGCGGTTCGAGCATGGAAATATCCATCTCGCCGACACCACCTCGAAGCGCCAGAACCTCAAGCGCATCGATGGCGGTTCTCAGATCATCAGCCGGCAAGCCGAGACGCATCAGCGGATGTTTCATCAGCCCGACGATGGCGACCGGATCACCGGGCCGAAGTGTTGCTTCGAGAAGAAGTTGGGTCAGCGTGCCCTGCGGTGTACCGGATAGCGCCGAACCGGCAGAATCGTCGGCGAGGATACCGAACCGGGCAAGCTCCGCCGTCACACGCCGGCCAAGCGCGCGATCGGGTGTAATCAGCGCAGCCTGCGCGGCATTGCCGTTTCGGCCAGGCTTCTGCAGCGCCAGCCGAAGTGCAATGGCAATCGCGACCGCCTCTTCGCGTTCATTGGCCGCCTCGATCAGCGATACATCGGCAAAGGCGCCCCGAAGCGCCTCCAGATCCGCGCCGTCGCGCCATTCGCTCCAGCGGTCCGTCGCCTTTGCCGGAACCAGCGCCTGCGAGATTGCGGCAGCCCGGAATGCGAGGTCGCCCGGAACATCCCCGATGATCCCTACATCTTCCCGCATCACGCCGATCTTCTTCAAAAGCTTGGAAAGCCCGAATTGCGAATGGCTGCGGCTGGCCGGATCAGGCTTTCCGTCAAAACTCTCTTCGCCGACGACGTCCCATTGGTCATCCGGCATGGATGTGTCGAGACCCGGCAGTACCACCGTGCCATTCGGCAGCCGGGAAATTGCCGCGATCAGTTCCGCCGCCGCCGGCACTGAGCCCGTCGATCCGGCCACAATCACGGGCCCTTTGTGCTCCCGCTCGCCGATCCGCCGTGCCTCGCTGCGCAGGATGGCGGCACGATGTTTGGCCGGGGAAGAGCGTTTCAGTTCTTCGAGCCGGGATGGCCAGAAGGCGCTGGCGATCTTTAAAAACTCGGCGGTCAGCTGCCACCAGAGCGCATGTTCGCCGGTCTGCAGATTGTCGAGATCGGCCCAGTCGCGCTCTTCCGTTTCGATCGCGTCGAGCAGTTCGGCGAGCGCCCGGGCAAGCCAGATCGCGTCGGCAGGACTGGCGGGTGCCACCAGCGGCGATTCGGAATGCACGTCGAGCACGATCTTCGGCAGCTGGTTGCGCCAGGCAAGGATCAGCCGGCCGAGTTCGAGCAGTCGTGCGGTGCCGCCGATCGGCAGCGCCATGTCCATTTCTTCCGGCGCCACCAGATCGAAGAAACCGCTGTCGTCGTCGGTTTCGCCAAGCGGGCGGATCACCGGCAGGATGGCCGCCCGGCCACCGAGCAGATCGACGAATTCCGAGCGCAGCACACGAGCCGAACGCCGTGTGGGCACGAAGATCGTTACATCCGCCAGCGACAGCGGATCGGCGGGATCATATCGAAAATCCTGGTTCAGCTGGCCGTCGCAGAGCGCGGTAGCCAGTGTCTTCAGAAAGGGAACGCCTGACGGGATCGAGAAAATTCTCCGTTCAGCGGGCATGGCTCACACCTTTTCGGAGTAGCGGGCGATAACGGCCTCGGCTTCAGGCAAGGCTTCCGGCGTGCCGACGGTAATCCATTCGCCATCCATCACCAGACCGAAAAGCCGGCCCTTTGCAATCGCACTGTCGAAATAGATGTTCAGGTTGAAGGCATCGTCCGGCGCATCATCGAGAAGCGAAGAATGCATGACGATCGCTCCGGCATAAACGAGCGGCCTATCGCCATCGGCATAACGGGTGAGCCGGCCATCCGCATCGAGCTGGAAATCCTTCTTGCCGTTATGGCCAGTGGTCTGTTCTAGCGGCACGCAAAGCAGCGCCATATCCATCTGCTCGGGATCGAAGAATCCGGCTAACCGCTGCAGGTTGGTAAGAGAGCCGGGCTTCTCTCCGATCCAGAAAAGATCGGCATTCATCACATAGACGATGCCGGGATCAAGCAGCGCCAGACCCTTCTTCAGTCCACCGCCGGAATTCATCAGAGCGGCGCGTTCGTCGGAGATGATGATGTCGAGATGCGGATAGGCGGCAAGATGCGCCTCCATCCGGTCGGCGAAATGATGCACGTTGACGACGGCGCGGGTAACCCCAGCATCTGCCAGCGCATCCAGCCCGTAATCGATCATCGGCTTGCCGGCCACCGGCACGAGCGGCTTCGGCATCGTGTCGGTAATGGGTCTCAGGCGCGTGCCAAGCCCGGCGGCAAGCACGACGGCCTGCGTGAGTGGAGCCAATGTCATCATCGAAAGCCGTATTTATGATTCGGGAAGTTCTATTCCAGCCCGCGCGCACCATTCGCGCAAGGGGGCGAGTGCGTCATGCGCCAGCGCCGTGGAAAGATGGCGCAGGGTTCGTGGCATATGCTGCAGATATTGCGGCTTGCCGTCCCGTTCCTTCAGCCGCACCCACAGCCCGCCCAGCTTGCAGTTGCGCTGCGCCGCCATGATCGCCCACGCCTTGAGAAAGCGCGCTTCATCGAAATCACCCAGCGAGCGGCGAAGCGTCAGGTAGTCGATCATCATCTGGTCGGCCAGAGCCTTGGGGATATCGACCCGGGCATCCTGCACGATCGAGGCGAGATCATAGGCGGTCGGCCCGATCATCGCATCCTGGAAGTCGATCAGCCCGACGCGGCGCACACCACTCTCTTGTGGCTGCCAGATGATGTTGGGTGAATGGAAGTCGCGTAGCAGCAGGTTCTTTTCAGCGTCCGCAAGCTCGCCGATCAACCCGTCCCAGATCGAAAGGTAGTCCTGCCGCTCTTCGTCGCTTGCCTGCTCCCCACGTTTCCATGGCAGATACCAGTCGAGCAGAAGCCGGGCTTCCATCTTCATCGCTGTCGGATCGAAATCCGGTATATGGTGGATGGGGCCGCCTTCGATCGGCAGATCCTGCCGCATCGCGTGACCGTGCATAAAACCGAGGCAGACGACGCTTTCGCGGTATCGATCCCCGATCGGCCTGCCGTTTTCATCAACTACGCCCTCGCTGCCGAGGTTTTCGATCAGCAGGATGCCCTGGTCGTAATCGACATGCAGCACTTCCGGGGCAGTCAGTCCGATGCCGCGCAGATATTGCGAGATGGCCACGAACGGATAGGCATCCTCGGCGATATGAGCCACCTTGGGATAGGGTTTTCCGTCCAGCACCGGCGGACCTTCCGGCCGTTTCGGCCAGTCCATCAGCACCAGTGTTTCGCCGGCTTGTGTCCTGACACTCTCATAGGCGCGCATCGAGGCATCGCCGGTCAAGAATCGGCGGCTTGCGCCTAAATAACTGTTCACCGTCAGGAATTCTCGGATCGCCAGAACGCGCCGGATGCGGGAAAGGGCAGGGGCCGTTGCCGTGATCGTCACCCGGCGTCCCGTGCCTTCATGCTCAAGCTTCATCACGATGCGATCGGAAGGCAGAAGCTCGCCGGCCATTTCCGGCCATTCGACAAGGCAGATGCCGGAGGCAAGCGCTTCGTCGAAACCGAGTTCGTCCAGTTCGGACGCGTCGCCCAGCCGGTAAAGATCGAAATGCGCAATCGGAATGCGCAGATCTTCATAGGACTGAACGAGCGTGAAGGTCGGGCTCGGCACGTCGAGATCGGCCTCATCGGCCATGGCCCGGATCAGTGCCCGCGCAAAAGTCGATTTGCCGGCGCCGAGATCACCGGAGAGCGCCACGCAATCTCCCGGCTTCAGCGCCAGCGCCAGATCCTCGCCGAATTCGATCGTGTCCCGCTCACCGGCAAGGATCAGCGTCAATGTCATTCGGCCGCGACCGAATGGATCGAGGAATTGACCGGAATGCGGCAGGTCACCGTCGTGCCTTCACCCGCCCGGCTGTCGATGCTGACATCGCCATTATGCAGGTGGACGAAGCTTTCGACGATGGAAAGGCCCAACCCCGCACCGCTGCGCTTGCCGTCCTTGGCCTGCGCCTTGAAACGGTCGAACACGGTCTTGAGTATGTCGGGAGGAATGCCCGGCCCGCGGTCGCGCACCGAGAAGAACACGTTGGCCGCCTCGCGCCAGCAATTGAGCGTGATCGTCGAGTTCTCCGGCGAAAAGTTCGTCGCATTGGTGAGAAGCTTGATCAGGATCTGCTTCAGCCGCTGCTGGTCTGCCACGATCGTGCCCATGCCGGCAGGAGCGATGATCTCCAGCGTCATGTTGTTTTCCTGCAGACGGTCGGCGATCTGCATCGCCACGTCGTCCAGCAGGTCTTCGATCGCCAGCTCCGAATAGTTCAGCTCCATGATGCCGGCATCGACAGTGGCAAGATCGAGAATGTCGTTGACGATGGTCAAGAGAACCGAAGACGAAGTCGAGATATGGTCGATATACTCGGCCTGACGATCGTTCAGCGAGCCGATACCCGGCGTTTTCAGCAGGTCGGTGAAGCCGATGATATTGGTCAGCGGCGAGCGCAGCTCGTAGGAAACGTGCTGGACGAAATCGTTCTTCAGCTCGTCGGCCTTGCGCAGCGCCTCGTTCTTTTCCTTCAACGCCTTTTCGGCCTGTACGCTGGCCGTCTTGTCGACGAAGGTCAGCATGGTCTGGGCGTTCGGCAGCGGCGTGACGGCGTAATCGAGGATCAGACCCGAATAAAGCACGAATGTGCCATCAAGCGCAGGGCGTTCGTCGTCGAAAGCGGTGAGCGCCTGGGCGAACCTGCGCCAGCCATCCGGCTCGGCATAGGATGCCGCGCATGCGGTTTCGATGGTCTTGATATGTGTGCCCGGTTCCGCCTGCTCGGCGGTAATGCCCCAGAGCGCGCGGAAGGCGGGATTGGAAAGCCGGATACGGCCATCGGGGCCGAACACCGCCACACCTTCGGTCAGGTGGTCGATGGTCTCACCCTGAACCTGCACCAGCGTATTGTAGCGTGCCTCGAGATCGACCTGTTCGGTGAGGTTTTCGAACACCCATGTCGCGCCGCCCTGCGGGTGAGCGGTGGCGATGACGCGCAGCGTCTGGCCGTTCGGCAGATGCCAGGTGTCGGTCTTGGTGTCGAGCGACTGGTAGACGGCGAGCGCCGTTTCCTTCCAGTTGCGCCAGTTCAGTTGTTCCGGCAGCTTGCCGTTGGTGCGCAACCGGTCGAGCAGCTCGCTATTATCCGGCTTCGATTCCAGGAAGGGCAGATCCAGCCCCCACAGCTGCATGAAGGCCTGATTGTAGAATTGCAGCCGCCGTTTGCTGTCGAAGATCGCGACCGGAGTGGCCAGATGGTCAAGCGTTTCGGCATGGCTTTTCAACGTGCGCTTCAATTCCTCGCGCACCGTTTCCGCTTCGGACACGTCGATCGCCATGCCCGCGGAACCATCGGTCGTCACCACATCGACGACCTCGAGAACGGTGCGGTTGCCATGGACGACGGTCGAAAGCCGGTCATGGAAAGGTGACGTGACCGTGGCCTTTGCCCGGATCATTTCGCGGCTGACCGTACCGAGCAGCTCGCGGCCTTCCTCCACGGCCCGTGCCGTGCTGCTGGCATCGACGGCCTCGCCATAGGCGTGGTTGACCCAGGCAAGCTTGCCTTGCGCGTCGCGCCGCCAGGCTGGCTGTTCGATCGTGTCCAGAAGCGATTGGAACATCGAAATCGAGCTGGTCAGCCGGTCGCGCTCGATCTTCAATTCGGCAAGTTCGGCTCTCAGATTGTTGAGCGCGAGGAAGCGCACAAACGCCTTGCCGCCAGAAACCCGGCCCTGAACCTCGAGCAATTCATCCCGGTTGGTCTCGATGACCATGTCGAAGCTGCGCGCATGGCTGCGAAGCTCGTCGATTGCCTTTTCGAGTTCCGCAGCCGAGCCGGGGCGAAGCCAGCGGCCGAAAGCGAGGAATTCACGGTCCACCTGGGGTGCGCCGGTATCGGCAGGAAGCTGGCCGAGAAACTCTGCCTTGGATGATCCGCTTTCCCAAACGATGATGCGCCGGTTCTTGTCGGCGATCAGCGCCTCGTATTTCGAAATCCGCTGCTGCGCTTCCGACAGCGCGCCACGCATTTCTTCCGTCTCGACTTCCATATTGCCACGCTGGCGCACGAGCCAGACAGTGGAAAGAAGGGCAGCGCCCAGCGCGCCGAGAACGACGGAGGAAATGATGACCTGTGCCGAAGAAAACAGCTGGACTGCAGTCTCTTCCTGCGCCAGGGCAGCCGTCGGCAAAGCGATCAGCGCCGTCCCGGAAAGAAGCGACCGGGCAATCCGTGCCAGCCGGATATAGGTTCTTCTGCCGTATCCGTTATTCACGGAATACGGGTTTCCAAAAGCGCGCATGCGCAAGCCAGAAACTGGATCGGCCTGCTTAGACAGGCTCGTTTTTTTTACCGCCATGACCGGTGTGTCTCCGTCCAATTGCCGCTCATCGACAAGACATACCACTTCGCACCTTGCCCGAAACCGAATGGCCGAGAGGTCGAATCAAGTCCCAAAACAATACGTGTTCGGTGGAGAGGCGGGAAGGGATGGAGGCAAAAAAGAAGCCGCAGCCCTTTGTCAAGGCTGCGGCCACAAGATGTTGTGGATTAACCGGCTAGCGATCAGTAGCGGTAGTGTTCCGCCTTGAACGGACCCTGCGGCGAAATGCCGATATAGGCAGCCTGCTCCTCGGAAAGTTCCGTCAGCTTGACGCCGAGGCGGTCGAGATGGAGGCGTGCGACCTTCTCGTCGAGGTGCTTCGGCAGGATATAGACCTCGTTCTTGTACTCGCCCTGCTTGGTGAACAGTTCGATCTGGGCCAGCGTCTGGTTGGTGAAGGACGCGGACATGACGAAGGACGGATGGCCGGTTGCGTTGCCGAGGTTCAGGAGACGGCCTTCCGAAAGAAGGATCATCCGGTTGCCCTTCGGGAACTCGATCATGTCGACCTGCGGCTTGACGTTGGTCCACTTGAGGTTCTTCAGCGCGGCGACCTGGATCTCGTTGTCGAAGTGGCCGATATTGCCGACGATCGCCATGTCCTTCATCTCGCGCATATGCTCGATGCGGATGACGTCCTTGTTGCCGGTCGTGGTGATGAAGATGTCGGCGGTCGCAACGACGTCTTCGAGCGTCACGACTTCAAAACCGTCCATGGCGGCCTGCAGCGCGCAGATCGGGTCGACTTCGGTGACCTTGACGCGAGCGCCGGCGCCCTGCAGCGAAGCGGCCGAGCCCTTGCCCACGTCGCCGTAACCGCAGACGACGGCAACCTTGCCGGCCATCATCACGTCGGTGCCACGACGGATACCGTCGACCAGCGATTCCTTGCAGCCATACTTGTTGTCGAACTTCGACTTGGTGACCGAGTCGTTGACGTTGATCGCAGGGAAGGGGAGGAGGCCCTTCTTGGACAGTTCATAGAGGCGGTGAACGCCGGTCGTGGTTTCTTCGGTCACGCCCTTGATCGCGTCGCGCTGCTTGGTGAACCAGCCCGGCGAAGCCTTGAGGCGCTTCTTGATCTGGGCGAACAGGATCTCTTCTTCTTCCGAACCCGGATTGGACAGAACGTCTTCGCCGGCTTCGGCGCGGGCGCCGAGCAGGATGTACATGGTGGCGTCGCCACCGTCATCCAGGATCATGTTGGAGGTGCCGCCATCGGTCCACTGGAAGATCTTGTCGGTATATTCCCAGTATTCGGTGAGCGACTCGCCCTTGACGGCAAAGACCGGGATGCCGGCGGCGGCGATGGCCGCAGCAGCATGGTCCTGGGTGGAGAAGATGTTGCAGGATGCCCAGCGAATGTCGGCACCCAGTTCCTTCAGCGTCTCGATCAGCACGGCGGTCTGGATCGTCATGTGCAGCGAACCGGAAATGCGTGCGCCCTTGAGCGGCTTGGAAGCGCCGAATTCAGAGCGGCAGGACATCAGGCCCGGCATTTCGGTCTCGGCAATGTCGAGCTCCTTGCGGCCGTAGGCGGCAAGGTTGATATCCGCGACGATGTAGTCCTTTTCAGTGCTCATAAAGCTCTCCGATCACGTTGCATGGCGCACAAGCGGGCTACTGCAGACCCGCTGGCTGAAACTCCCCATGCGGTGTAGCAGGCTTCCCGATTGCTTGCAACGGCGATATAAAGAGGTCTTTATATGTTTATGTGGCGTCGCCGATCAGGCTTCTTCGCCGAATTTGTTGGCGATGAGTGCCT
This sequence comes from Hyphomicrobiales bacterium, assembly GCA_900469445.1. GTDB lineage: Bacteria > Pseudomonadota > Alphaproteobacteria > Rhizobiales > Rhizobiaceae > Neorhizobium. The sequence continues at coordinate 26,923 of UBXM01000013.1, read as the reverse complement.
CCAGCGCATCAAGCGCCTCGCCGGCTTGAATGCCTTCGGCGGACACGTCGATGGAACAGCCGGTGCTTGCGGCAAGCATCATCAGTCCCATGATCGAGGTGCCGCCAACGCTCATCCCGTCCTTCGAGACGGTTACCTGTGCGTTGAAACCCTCGACCATCTGGACGAACTTTGCGGATGCCCGGGCATGCAGCCCACGCTTGTTGACGATCACGAATTGGCGGGAGGAGCCGGACATCTAGGTTATGGCCTCACTTGCCGCTCAGGACGCGGCTGGCGACGTTGATATATTTACGTCCGGCCTCGGATGCTTCTGCCAGCGCCTTTTCCATATTGTCCTCGCCGCGGATCCCGGCAAGCTTGATCAGCATGGGCAGGTTGACGCCGGCGATGACTTCGGTCGTGCCGCTTTCCATGACGGAGATCGAAAGATTGGATGGCGTTCCGCCGAACATGTCGGTCAGGATGATGACGCCCTTGCCCGCATTGGCACGGGCGACGGCATCGACAATATCCTGTCTGCGCTGGTCCATGTCATCCTCAGGACCAATACAGACGGTCTCGATGAATTTCTGGGGTCCGACGACATGCTCCACCGCATGTCGAAACTCCTCAGCCAGCTTGCCATGGGTGACAAGCACCAGTCCGATCATGAAAATACGCCCCCTGATTTCATAACTCGCGGCCCATATCGTAACGCACTGGTGCCGTCCAGCGGCGGGATGCCATCTTCGCCAACTGGAAATGAAGTTCAAGTCAAAAAATCGGGCGTGTCGCTCACCAAAAGGCCGTTTCCTGCCTCCAGGCGGGCATAAGGGCACCGATAATCGCGAGCGGATCGCTTGCGCTACTGGCTATCCTGACAAGTGGCAATCGGCCGATAGTCCCGATCTGCCAGCATTCGTTTTCGGGTGGAAGCCGTTCGGCCCCGGGAACTGAAAAAAGTTGCACAGCAAGGTCGAGAGGGGCTGATTTGACATGTTCCATCTTGACGATGCCGCTGCCGCGCAACTCCATCAACCCGGAAATGCTTGGCGGGCAGTTCGCGACGATCCGTCCGTCCTGCTGGGTAATGAAAACCTGGTCGTCCGATATCAGCGCCGAAAAGGCCCCCGACCGGCGGGCGATGGCAAGGCAGGTAAACGCCATCATCGATTTGCCGATACCGGATGGGCCGATGAAGATCAGTCCACGTTCGCCCACCACGATGGCTGTGCCGTGGACGTTTATGGTCATGCCGCGTTCCCCGCAGGCAGGGAAAGCGTGAAACGCGCTCCGGTGGTCTCTTCCGTCTTGTCGTGCAGGTTTTCCGCCTTCAGGCTGCCGCCATGCGCTTCGGCGATCTGGCGGCTGATGGAAAGTCCAAGGCCGGAATTCTGACCAAAGCTCTCGCCGTCCGGCCGGTCCGTGTAGAAGCGCTCGAAAATCCGATCGATATTTTCCGCCTGTATGCCGGGGCCGTTGTCATCGACCGTGATGACAACCTTGTCCTTGTTCCGGACCAGTCGAATTGAGAGCTTACCACCCTTTTCAGGCACGAAGGAGCGGGCATTCTCGATAAGATTGGTGATGATCTGCCCGAGCCGCAGGTCATGGCCATTGACCACATAGGCGTGGCGATCGCCGCCCTTGTTGTCGATGGCAAGATCGATATCCACGGGTTTGCGCCCGCTTCTGATCTGTCGGGATATGTCGACTAGGTTGGTCAGTAGGGTTTCCATGTCGACCGGTGCCGAATCCGTGCGGGCAAGCTCCGCATCGAGGCGCGAGGCATCGGAAATGTCGCTGATCAGGCGATCGAGCCGGCGAACGTCATGGAAGATGATCTCCGTCAGCCGCCGTTTCGAGTCTTCCGATTTCGCCAGCGGCAAGGTTTCCACGGCACTGCGCAGCGAGGTCAGCGGGTTTTTCAGCTCGTGGCTGACGTCTGCCGCAAAACTCTCGATCGCGTCGATCCGGTCGTAAAGCGCGTTCGTCATGTCGCGCACCGCGATCGAAAGATTGCCGATCTCGTCCTGGCGATAGGAGAAGTCGGGAATTTCCTCGCGCTGCTTGGCGCCGCGGCGCACGCGGATGGCAGCCGCCGAAAGCCGTCGCAGCGGATTGGCGATCGTCGAGGAGAGAAGCAGTGAGAGAACGATGTTGACGAGCGTCGCCACGCCGAAGACGCGCATGATGGCGAGACGTTCCGCATGCACGATCTTGTCGATATCGCCGGCCTGGGTCGATAGCAGCAGCACGCCGAGAACCGCGCGGAAACGCTGCACCGGTACCGCGACCGAAACGATCAGCTCGCCGCGATCGGTAATGCGAACGAGAGCGCCGCGAACGCCGGTAAGCGCGTTCATGACTTCCGGATAGATGGAGCCGTCGCCGCCCGGCGCTTCCTTGTAGATCGGCAGGTTGCCCGGCTGCAGCAGCCGGTTGAACATGCCCGACATCCATTCGCTCCAGGTCTGCGTTTCGTTCTCGACCGGCGGAAGGTCGTAGCGCAGGACCTGTCCACGCGAGTAGAGATGGCGCGAATCGAGCAGCAGATTGGCATCCGCATCGAAAAGACGCGCGCGTGTTCTGGTGGGCGAAATCAGCCTGCGCAGCACCGGTGCAACACGCTCCGGATCGATCGGGAAATCGAGATCCTCGTCGTTGGGCACCGGTGTGATGCTCTGCCCAGCCTGCAGTTCCAGCAGCTTTTCGGGATCGATGGTGATCGAATTGGTATCGACCGAGGCCGAGGCGGAAACCGCGGCCGAGATGATTTCGCCCTGGGTCAGCAGGCTTTCGACGCGGGCGTCGATCAGCCCCTCGCGGAACTGGTTGAGATAGAGAATGCCGGCGACCAGCACGACGGTTGCGGCGATGTTGAAGAAAAGGATACGCCGCGTAAGGCTCGAAAACACCGCATGGCCGAACAGCCGCCGGATGATCGTGAAGGCATGCGGCCAGTGCCGGCGAGCCTTGCGCTTTGCCGGTGCCGTCTCCATCGCCTGGTTTTCGAGCAGTCTGTCTGCCACGTTTTGTCCTTCCACCGGGTCAATCTACCGCTGACCCGGTCGTGGCTTCAAGTTAACCTGTTGTAACGCTATGCCTCAGGCCGCTTCACGGAAGCGATAACCGACACCATAGAGCGTTTCGATCATGTCGAAATCCGTGTCAACCATCTTGAACTTCTTGCGCAGACGCTTGATGTGGCTGTCGATCGTGCGGTCGTCGACATAGACCTGCTCGTCATAGGCGGCATCCATCAGCGCGTCGCGGCTCTTCACCACGCCGGGCCTCTGGGCCAGCGAATGAAGAATGAGGAATTCGGTCACCGTCAGCGTTACCGGCTCGCCCTTCCAAGTGCAGGTATGGCGTTCCTGGTCCATCGCCAGCTGGCCGCGTTCCAGTGTCCGTGCAGCGATCTGGTCGGCCGTGGGCTTCATGCCCGGCGCTTGAAGATCGCGGCTTCCGGCGCGTCGCAGGATGGCCTTTACCCGTTCCACCAGAAGCCGCTGCGAGAACGGCTTGGTGATGAAGTCGTCGGCGCCCATTTTGAGACCGAACAATTCGTCGATTTCCTCGTCCTTCGACGTGAGGAAGATCACCGGTAGATCTGATTTCTGTCGCAGGCGGCGCAAAAGCTCCATGCCGTCCATGCGCGGCATCTTGATGTCGAAAATGGCAAGCTGCGGCGGGCGGGCGACCAGACCGTCCAGCGCCGACGCGCCGTCCGTATAGGTCTCGACCTTGTAACCCTCCGCCTCGAGCGCGATCGACACAGAAGTCAGAATATTCCGGTCATCGTCTACGAGTGCGATTGTCTGCATACCGTCCATCTCCATTGCCATTTCGTGCGCATCTCCAGGTAATGACGTCTCGCCAGTTCCCAGCCCTTGCCATGCGCTTCATGAGGAGAAAGGTGGAACAAATTGTGGCAAAGTTAAAGGGGCAGCATTTCGCCTTTGTTTATCACCGCCTGTCTGCGCGCCGCAAAATGGCCTATTATCAAGCGCATTAAAACGACTGACTAAACGATTTAAAAAGAAATAAATTTCCTTAAATCGATTAAATAATTGATTTCGTTGATATATTCTAGCGCTTCCGCTTGCCGTTTTGAAAAACAGCAACTAGCTTCACGCCTCAATGCCAATCCCGTCAATTGTAACTTGAGGTGAGCGCGTATGGAGCAGCTTGGACTTTATAACCCGGCAAATGGCGTAGCAGCGATCGGCCTCGAAAAGGTTTCTCGCGTCAACTACAACCTGTCCGAGGTCGAGCTTTACGAAGAAGCCATCCGCCGCGGTGAAGCCGATCTGACTGCCGATGGCGCGTTGCGCGCCGTGACCGGCCAGCACACCGGCCGCTCGCCGAAGGACAAGTTCGTCGTGCGTGACACGGTGACCGAGGACAAGATCTGGTGGGACAATAACAAGCCCATGTCTCCGGAGCATTTTGCCGTACTGAAAGCAGACATGCTGGCTCATGCAGCAGGCAAGGAGCTTTTCGTCCAGGATCTGGTCGGCGGCGCCGATGCCGACAACGCGCTTCCGACGCGCGTCGTCACCGAATATGCCTGGCATGCGCTTTTCATCCGTAATCTTCTGATCCGTCCGAAGCGTGACACGCTCGGTTCGTTCGAACAGAAGCTGACGATCATCAACCTGCCGAGCTTCAAGGCCGATCCGGAGCGTCATGGCTGCCGTTCGGAAACCGTGATCGCCTGCGATCTGGCAAACGGTCTCGTCCTGATCGGTGGCACATCCTATGCCGGTGAAAACAAGAAGTCGGTCTTCACCGTCCTGAATTACCTTCTGCCAGCCAAGGGCGTCATGCCGATGCATTGCTCGGCCAATGTCGGCAAGGAAGGCGATACCGCCGTATTCTTCGGCCTGTCCGGCACCGGCAAGACGACGCTTTCTGCCGATCCGGCCCGCACGCTGATCGGTGATGACGAGCACGGCTGGGGCGAGAACGGCGTCTTCAACTTCGAAGGCGGCTGCTACGCCAAGGCAATCAAGCTGTCTGCCGAGGCAGAGCCGGAAATCTATGCCGCGACCCGCCGTTTCGGTACGGTTCTGGAAAACGTCGTGCTCGACGAAAACCGCGTGCCGAATTTCGACGATAATTCGCTGACGGAAAACACCCGTAGCGCCTATCCGCTGCATTTCATTCCGAACGCGTCGGATACCGGTCTTGCGCCGCATCCGAAGACGATCATCATGCTGACGGCCGATGCCTTCGGCGTCATGCCGCCGATCGCCAAGCTGACACCGGAACAGGCAATGTATCACTTCCTGTCCGGCTACACCGCCAAGGTCGCCGGCACGGAAAAGGGCGTGACCGAGCCGGAAGCAACCTTCTCGACCTGCTTCGGCGCACCGTTCATGCCGCGCCATCCGGCCGAATACGGCAACCTGCTCAAGGAACTGATCGCCAAGCACGGCGTCGATTGCTGGCTGGTCAATACCGGCTGGACCGGTGGCGCTTACGGCATCGGCCGTCGCATGCCGATCAAGGCGACCCGCGCACTTTTGACCTCTGCCTTGAACGGCAGCCTGAAGAATGCGCAGTTCCGCACCGACGCCAATTTCGGCTTTGCCGTTCCGGTCTCGGTCGATGGTGTCGAAAACGCCATCCTCGATCCGCGCTCGACCTGGGCTGACGGTCAGGCCTATGACAACCAGGCCGCCAAGCTGGTTTCGATGTTCATCAAGAACTTCGAAAAGTTCGAGGCGCATGTCGATGCCAAGGTCAAGGATGCCGCGCCTGGATTGCTGATCGCAGCCGAATAAGCGCAAAACGTGTGATTCACGTGGAACCGTCGGTCGGGGAACATCCGACCGGCGGTTTTCTTTTGCCCGGCTTTATGGGAAATAGCTGGCCAGTAACCAGAACCAGAAAACCATGGCCAGCAATCCCCTCATCATCAACAGCCGCATCACCATCGCTGCATGGGAACTGACCGAACAGTTCGTGCTGGCGGGTGGTCCCGGTGGCCAGAACGTCAACAAGGTCTCGACCGCAGTCCAGCTCTTCTTCGATATCGTCAATTCTCCCTCTCTTCCTGACCGGGTGAAGACGAATGCGCTGAAGCTTGCCGGAAAACGGGTGTCGAAGGATGGCGTGCTGATGATAGAGGCCAACCGGTCCCGCAGCCAGGAACGCAACCGCGAGGATGCGCGCGAAAGGCTGAAGGAACTGATCCTCGAAGCCGCCAAGCCGCCACCGCCGGTGCGCAAGGCGACAAAGCCGACCAAGGGATCGGTCGAACGACGGCTGAAGGCAAAATCCGGCCGTTCGGATATCAAGAAGATGCGCGGAAAGCCTTCGGGCGACTGAACGGAGAGACGAGCATGGCGACCCTTATCAACGGAATCCGCCATCTACCCGGCCATCTGGATCGTGCCGCGCAGCAGGATCTGGTGGAGATCATCCGCCGGATCGTTGCCGAGGCACCGCTTTACACCCCAGTCATGCCGGGCACCGGAAAACCGATGTCGGTGAGGATGACCAATTGCGGTTCGCTCGGCTGGGTGACGGACAAGGAGCGCGGTTATCGCTATCAGTCCACTCATCCCGCGACCGGGAAACCCTGGCCGGCCATTCCGTCGGAACTGATGGCGCTTTGGGAACAGCTGGCCGGTTATCCGGAACCACCGGAAGCCTGCCTCGTCAATTTCTATTCCGACGATGCGAAGATGGGCCTGCATCAGGATAAAGACGAGAAAGAGTTTGCCGCACCGGTATTGTCGATCTCACTCGGCAATACCTGCCTGTTTCGCGTCGGCGGATTGGACCGCAAGGATGCGACGGGTTCCTTCAAGCTGTCGAGCGGCGACATCGTGCTGCTTGAAGGGGAGGGCAGGCTTGCCTTCCACGGTGTCGACCGGATCTATCCGGGCACCTCGACGCTTCTGAAAAACGGTGGCCGGATCAACCTGACGTTAAGGCGGGTCAATCCCTGAAGTGACCCGGCTTAAAGCTTTCGGAGAGAGACCGTCTCGATGAAATGGTTCCGGCTCTTGCGCAGGATAATGTCGGCGCGCGGACGGGTCGGGATGATGTTCTGGCGAAGGTTCTTCAGGTTGATGTTTTCCCAAAGACCCTCGGCAACCGCCAAAGCCGCATCCGTATCGATCGCCGCATATTTCTTGAAGAACGAGGTCGGATCGCGAAACGCGGTCTCGCGCAGCTTCATGAAGCGCTGCACATACCATTGGTGGATCTGCTCCTCGTCCGCATCGATATAGATCGAGAAGTCGAAGAAGTCGGAAACGATCGGCACGATCTTGCCATCCGCCGGCAAGGGACGCGATTGCAGCACGTTGATGCCTTCGAAGATCAGGATATCCGGCCGGTCGACAAGCGTATGGGCGTCGGGCAAAACGTCATAGGTCAGGTGCGAATATTGCGGCGCCTTGACATTCGGCTCGCCGGCCTTGATCGCCGATAAGAAGCGCAGGATCTGGCCGACATCATAGCTTTCCGGAAAGCCCTTGCGCTGCATCAGGCCTTCGCGCTGGAGCACGGCATTCGGATAAAGAAAACCGTCGGTGGTGATCAGATCCACTTTCGGGCTTGAGGGCCAGCGCGCCAGGAGTTCCTTCAATACGCGTGCCGTGGTCGACTTGCCCACGGCCACCGATCCGGCAATGCCGATGATGAACGGCGTCTTGGAAACGTCGGGCAGGGTGAGGAACCTGTTTCGCTGCCGGAACAGCTGCTGCGACGCCTCGACATGGGTGGACAGGAGACGCGACAGCGAAAGATAGATCTGCCGCACTTCGTCGATATTGATCGGGTCGTCCAGCGAGCGCAACCGGGCGATTTCGTCGGACGTCAGCGTCAGCGGCGTATCGGCGCGAAACTTGGCCCATTCGTTTGCCGTGAAGTGATGATAAGGCGAATAATACTCTGTCATCGTGCCGGCTTCTGACTCATCGGCGGGCTGTACTGCGCTACTCATCACTTTGGCCGGCTCGCCTTTTCCTGCAGGCCCGATTGTGTGGTCCTGCGTTGAAGTTCATCCAGTACATCCTGCAATGGAATCCCTGCAATATTCAATACGACTAACAGGTGATAGAGAAGGTCGGCGCTTTCCGATGTAAGGTCCTTTCGGTCCTCCGAAAGCGCGGCAATCACCGTCTCCACCGCCTCTTCACCAAGCTTCTTGGCAGCCTTGGTCTGGCCGGCCGCCGCGAGTTTCGCCGTCCAGGATTCATCCGGCGAGGCTTTTGCCCGGGTAGCGACGATTTTTTCGAGATCGCTGAGAGTGAATTCGCTCAAGTCTGTGTCCTCCGGTCTCGAAACTCAGTCGAGCCGCATGGCAATGCCATGATCCGCCATATAGCGCTTTGCCTCCCCGACCGTATAGGTGCCGAAGTGGAAAATCGATGCCGCGAGAACCGCCGTCGCATGACCTTGCTTGACGCCAGCCACGAGGTCGTCGAGATCTCCGACGCCGCCGGATGCGATGACCGGCACACGCACCGAGTCAGCGATGGCACGGGTCAGTTCCAGATCATAACCGACCTTGGTCCCATCCCGGTCCATCGAGGTAACGAGCAGCTCGCCGGCGCCGCGCTCGACCATCCGCCCGGCAAACTCGACTGCGTCGATACCGGTAGGATTGCGGCCGCCATGGGTGAAGATCTCCCAGCGGTTCGCTTCACCGGCCGCGGAAACCTTCTTCGCATCGATCGACACGACGATACACTGGTTGCCGAACTTGTCGGCTGCCTCTGCAACGAAATCCGGATTGCTGACGGCGGCGGAGTTGATCGCAACCTTGTCGGCCCCGGCAAGCAGCAGCTTGCGGATGTCGGTGACGGCGCGCACGCCGCCGCCGACAGTCACCGGCATGAAGCAATGGTCTGCCGTGCGTGCCACGACGTCGAAAATCGTCTCGCGATTATCCGAAGAGGCTGTGATGTCGAGAAAGCAGAGTTCGTCAGCGCCGGCAAGATCATAGGCCTTCGCCGCTTCCACCGGATCACCGGCATCGACAAGGTCGAGAAAGTTGACACCCTTGACCACACGGCCGTCCTTGACGTCGAGGCAGGGGATGACGCGGGCTTTGAGGGTCATGCTGCACGACCTTTCGCGGCGCGGATCAGCGCCAGTGCTTCGGTGGGATCGATCCGTCCGTCATAAAGCGCGCGACCGGAAATGGCGCCTTCGAGACGGGCCGCATCCGGCTCGAGCATCCGGCTGATATCGTCGAGCGAGGCAAGACCACCGGAGGCGATGACCGGAATGGAGACGGCATCCGCCAGTTCCAGTGTCGAGGCCCAGTTGATGCCGGCCAGAATGCCGTCGCGGTCGATATCGGTATAGATGATCGCCGACACACCGGCGCCTTCGAACTTCTTGGCAAGTTCGATCACGCCGAGTTCGGACGCTTCCGCCCAGCCCTCGACCGCAACCTTGCCGCCCTTGGCGTCGATGCCGACGGCGACCTTGCCCGGAAACTTCTTGCAGGCCTCGATGACGAGTGCGGGATCACGAACCGCAACCGTGCCAAGTATCACGCGCGCCAGCCCGCGGCTGAGCCAGCTTTCAATATGATCGAGCGTGCGGATGCCGCCGCCGAGCTGCACCGGGTTCCTGGTCGACTTCAGGATCGCGTCGACTGCTGCGCCATTAACGCTCTCGCCGGCAAATGCGCCGTTGAGATCAACCACATGCAGCCACTCAAAGCCCTGGTCTTCGAAGGCCTTGGCCTGCGCGCCGGGGTCGGGATTGTAGACGGTTGCCTGCTCCATGTCGCCAAGCTTGAGGCGCACGCACTGGCCGTCCTTGAGGTCGATAGCCGGAAAAAGGATCATGTCGTCTTGGTCCTCGAATAGATGCGCGAGCCTTACGGCTTCCAGCGCAGGAAGTTGGAAATCAGGGCGAGGCCGAGCTTCTGGCTCTTTTCCGGATGGAACTGCGCGCCGGCAAGATTGTCGCGTCCGACGAATGCCGTCATTGCGCCGCCGTAATCGGTGGTGGCGATCACCTCGGCCGGATTGGCGGCCGCCAGATGGTAGGAATGCACGAAATAGGCATGCAAACCGTTTGGCCCGGTGGCAATGCCATCGAATAGCGGGTGAGGGCTGTTCAGCTCCAGCGTATTCCAGCCGATCTGCGGGATTTTCAGATCCGGATCGGATGGGGTCATCTCGATGACATCGCCCTTGATCCAGTCGAGGCCCTCGGTCGTGGTTTTTTCGAGGCCGCGGGAAGACATCAGCTGCATGCCAACGCAGATGCCGAGGAAGGGGCGTGCCTTATTTTCGACCGCTTCGACCAGCGCTTCGTTCATGCCCGAAACGGCGTTGAGACCCGCGCGGCAGTCGGCATAGGCGCCCACACCTGGCAGCACCACCCGGTCTGCAGCGGCAACCACATCCGGCTTGTCGGTAAGCTCGATGGAAGCCTCGATGCCGGCTTCGCGCGCCGCCCGTTCGAATGCCTTTGTGGCCGAGCGCAGGTTGCCCGAGCCGTAGTCGATGATTGCGACGCGCATCAGCGTCCTCCGTGATCGAAAAGTCCGAGAGCCGGACCCTGCCAGCCCGAGACGGGCGGCTGTTTTGTTGTGTTTGCCCAATCCGCAGCGGAGGGCAGGGGCTGCGTCTCCTTCTGCGGCAGGCCGGAAAAATAGATCTCTTCCGCCGTCTGCCGGTCTACGGCGCTGATCACGCCCTCGAGCGTCCAGCCACGGCGAATGAGAAAATTGCCGTAGTGGTTGCGCCCTTCGAGCGCGACGAGAACATGTATCGCAAACCCGAGCAGCAGGCCTGCAAGAGAGAAGCCCGACATGCCGAGGAGCAATGCACTCCCGACCTGCAGGACGAGAGCAACGATCCCCGCGATCCAGAGCCGATGCCAGACCAGCCAGATCCAGGAAAACAGGAACGCCATCCACGAAAACCCGTCGGCCAGGAAAAGCGTGGATCGGTGATCCGTCTCGGGACCACCCGGTGGTGTCAGAACGAGATAGCTTCTCAAGGATGATCTCCCGGAAGCGTCAGGCGAGCGTGCCCTTGGTGGACGGAACGCGGTTGGCCTGTCGCGGATCGATTTCGGTCGCAGTACGCAGAACACGCGCCACGGATTTGAAGCAGGTCTCGGCGATATGATGGTTGTTGGCGCCGTAATGGTTGAGGATATGCAGGGTGATCCCGGCATTCTGCGCCAGCGCCTGGAAGAATTCGCGCACCAGTTCCGTATCGAACGTGCCGATCTTCGGTGCCGAAAACGCGACGTTCCAGACGAGGAAAGGCCGGCCCGACACGTCGATTGCAGCCTTGGTCATCGTCTCGTCCATGGCGAGATCGAGCGAAGCGTAACGGGTGATGCCGCGCCGGTCGCCGAGCGCCTTGGAAATCGCCTGACCGATCGCGATCCCCGTATCCTCGACCGTATGGTGATCGTCGACATGCAGATCGCCCTTGACGTCGATTTCCATGTCGATCAGCGAATGTCGCGAAAGCTGGTCGAGCATATGGTCGAAAAAGCCCACGCCTGTCGAAATCTTGGCCACGCCGGTGCCGTCCAGATTGACGGAAACGGAGACGGAGGTTTCGTTAGTCTTGCGGGAAACGCTTCCCACGCGTGCGGCTGCGGTTTCGCCCATCAGGGTCTGCTCCATGCTTTTCTCGCCGCTCCTTATCAGCCGGAAGCTGAAATATCCAGCAAAAGCACGGGGCTTTGCGACACCTTGTCGATTGGATGAGACGAGATTGTATTCGTCGGTTGGCCACTTACATAGGTGTCAACACGATCCCGGCAAAGCCAGCGTGGTTTGGCGGGATTTCCTGAAGTGCAAGGGCCCGCTTTCAAAGGGGCAGACAGGTGTATTGATGACAACGATTATTACAGTCAGGAAGGGCGGCAAGGTGGTCATGGCCGGTGATGGTCAGGTGAGCCTCGGCCAGACCGTGATGAAGGGCAATGCGCGTAAAGTGCGCCGCATCGGCAAGGGTGGCGACGTGATCGCCGGTTTTGCCGGCGCCACGGCAGATGCCTTCACGCTGCTCGACCGTCTTGAAAAGAAGCTCGAACAATATCCCGGCCAGCTGATGCGCGCCGCCGTCGAACTCGCCAAGGACTGGCGCACCGACAAGTATCTGCGCAATCTCGAAGCGATGATGCTGGTTGCCGACAAATCCACGACGCTCGCGATCACCGGCAATGGTGATGTGCTCGAGCCCGAACACGGCACGATCGCCATCGGCTCCGGCGGCAATTATGCCTTTGCCGCTGCCCGCGCGTTGATGGACAGTGAAAAGTCGGCAGAGGAGGTTGCCCGCCAGGCGCTCGATATCGCTGCTGACATCTGCGTTTATACCAACCACAATCTCGTCGTCGAAACCCTCGACGCCGAATAATCATCCATCCCTGAAAGGGTCCCGCGGACCGGGCCGCCATGGCCGGCCGCAACGGGAAAGCCGAGAGGATACAATGACCAATTTTTCTCCCCGCGAAATCGTCTCCGAACTCGACCGCCACATCATCGGCCAGCACGATGCCAAGCGCGCCGTCGCGATTGCGCTCAGAAACCGCTGGCGCCGCCATCAGCTCGATGAGAGCCTGCGCGACGAAGTGATGCCGAAGAACATCCTGATGATCGGCCCGACCGGCGTCGGCAAGACGGAAATCTCCCGTCGTCTCGCCAAGCTCGCCGGTGCGCCCTTCATCAAGGTCGAAGCCACCAAATTCACCGAGGTCGGTTATGTCGGCCGCGATGTCGAGCAGATCATCCGCGATCTGGTCGAGATCGGCATCGGTCTGGCGCGTGAAAAGAAGCGTTCGGAAGTGCAGGCCAAGGCGCATCAGAGCGCCGAGGAACGTGTGCTCGATGCCTTGGTCGGCTCGACCGCATCTCCAGCCACCCGTGACAGCTTCCGCAAGAAGCTTCGTGCCGGTGAACTGGACGACAAGGAAATCGAGGTCGAAGTGGCCGACAGCGGATCCGGCATGCCCGGTTTCGACATTCCCGGCATGCCGGGCGCCAATATTGGCGTGCTGAACCTGTCGGAAATGTTCGGCAAGGCCATGGGCGGCCGCACCAAGAAGGTCAAGACGACCGTCGCGAAGTCCTATGGCGAACTGATCCGTGACGAATCCGACAAGCTGATCGACAACGAGGTCATCCAGCGCGAGGCCGTCCGTGCGGTCGAAAACGACGGCATCGTCTTTTTGGACGAGATCGACAAGATCGCGGCGCGCGACGGCGGCATGGGCGCCGGTGTTTCACGTGAAGGCGTGCAGCGCGATCTGCTGCCGCTCGTCGAAGGCACCACGGTTTCGACCAAGTACGGCCCGGTAAAGACGGATCACATCCTCTTCATCGCCTCCGGCGCCTTCCATGTGTCGAAGCCATCGGATCTCCTGCCTGAACTTCAGGGCCGTCTGCCGATCCGCGTCGAGCTTCGTCCGCTGACCAAGGAAGACTTCCGCCGCATCCTGACGGAAACCGAGGCGAGCCTCATCCGCCAGTACAAGGCGCTGATGGGAACCGAGGATCTGTCGCTGGAATTCACCGAGGATGCGATCGACGCGCTTGCCGACGTCGCGGTCCATTTGAACTCGACGGTCGAGAATATCGGCGCCCGTCGCCTGCAGACAGTGATGGAACGCGTGCTGGATGAAATCTCCTTCACGGCACCGGATCAGGGCGGCACCTCGGTGAAGATCGACGCCGAATATGTCCGCAAGCATGTGGGCGATCTGGCGGCCGATACCGACCTGTCGCGTTACATCCTCTAATGAACATGCGTGGCAGTCGGGCAACGTCCGGCTGCCGCGCGTCTTTCGTTTGACGCTATTTTGAATGTCTTTATCTCGACATTCCAATATGTCTTAACGTATGGGTGACGCGCTTTCGCAAAGACGCGAGCGGCTCCCCGGATTTGACCTGTCACAGTTTCTGGAGCCGATAGTGGCGCAGATAAAACGCTGGGACACGGAAAATCTTGAAACGCACCCTTATTGCATTGCTGCTTACTGTCGCCTGGGCGGCTTCCTCGACCGGTCCGGTCATGGCCATGACCATCGTGCCGGAAGGCAATCGCAATGCCGTGCAGCCTAAAATCCCGGGCGCTTCCGTGCGCCGCACCCGCGCCGGCCGCACGACCTTCGACGACAAATACGACAAGATCCGCGATCTTCTGGCGACCGACAAAGCTTTGATCGGCAAGATCAAGTCCACGGCAGCAGCCTATCGCATCGATCCCATCCATATGGTCGGCGCGATCGTCGGCGAGCACACCTATAATGTCGATGCCTATGACAGGCTGCAGAGCTATTACGTCAAGGCGGCCGCCTATGCAGGAAACGCTTTCCGCTTCGCCTATGACGGCGAAACCATTGCCGAATTTCTTGACCGCCCGCAGTTTTCCGCCTGTGATGGAAAATCGGATTCCTATGCGCTCTGGAACTGCCGCGAAGGCATATGGGAAAAGTCGTTCCGCGGCCGCAAGGTCGATGGAAAATCCTATCCCGACAATCGTTTCAGCGCGGTTTTCTTCCAGCCCTTTTATGCCGGACAGACTTTCGGTCTCGGTCAGGTCAATCCGCTGACGGCTCTGATGTTGTCGGATATGGTCTCGCGCACATCCGGTTATTCGAAGCTTGATGAAAACGACGCCGGTGAAGTCTATGAGGCGATCATGGATCCCGACAAGTCGCTCGCCTACATGGCGGCCAATATCCGCCGGTCGATCGACGACTACAAGTCGATCGCCGATGTCGATATTTCCAGAAATCCGGGCATTACCTCGACGCTCTATAATACCGGTGGCTCAGCCCAGCGGGCGGCAGCGCTGAAGGCGCGTGGCGGTCTGCCGGAAGAGAATTATTACGGCTGGCTCGTCAACGACAAGATCGCCGAGTTGAAATCGCTGCTATAGGTTCTGATATTCCTTTAATCAGGAACTGAAGAGGAGCGTTGCTTTTGGACATGCGCCCCGACCCCTTTGTGCCGCCGGCACCCATACCGCGCACCGTCCCGCCGTCCCGGCTGGAGATCATCCGCACCGTCATGCGCAACCCGCTGGAACTGTGGGGCGTGCCGTCCTACACATTGCCGTGGATCAAGACGAAGTTCTTCAAGGAACGCACGCTGATCGTCAACGATCCTGGGCTGATCCGCCATGTCCTTGTCGATAACGCCTCAAACTACGAAATGTCGGAGATCCGCCAGCTGATCCTCCGGCCGATCCTGCGCGATGGATTGCTGACGGCGGAAGGCCCCGTCTGGAAACGTTCGCGAAAGGCGATGGCGCCGGTCTTCACGCCTCGCCATTCCCGCGGCTTTGCCGGCCAGATGCTGGCGAAGTCTGAAGAATATGCGGAAAAATATGCAACGGTCGGCAGGGATGGCACGATCCACGACATCTCCGTCGACATGACGGAAATGGCCTATTCTATCCTGTCCGAAACCCTGTTCTCAGGCCAGATCGTCACGCAGAGCAACAGTTTTTCCGATGACGTGGATAGCCTGCTCCACCGCATGGGCCGTGTCGACCCGATGGATTTGTTGCGCGCTCCCTCCTGGGTGCCGCGCCTGACGCGTATCGGTGGCCGCAAGGTGCTCGACAAATTCCGCAATATCGTCGCTGACACCATGAAAGAGCGGCAGAAGCGCATGCGCGAGACGCCGGACGACGTGCCGCAGGATTTCCTGACCCTGCTCCTCCAACTCGAAGGTCCCGAAGGGCTTACGCTGGACGAGATCGAGGACAATATCCTCACTTTCATCGGTGCAGGCCATGAAACCACCGCCCGTGCTCTTGCCTGGACGCTTTATTGTGTCGCCCACTCGCCGCATGTGCGCGAGGCGATGGAGAAGGAAATCGACCGGGTTCTGGCGACCGGTGCCGAGCCGGTGGAATGGCTGGAGCTCATGCCATGGGTACGCGCCTCCTTCGAGGAGGCGCTGAGGCTCTATCCGCCGGCACCGTCTCTGAACCGTGCGGCGATCGCAGACGACAGGTGGACAAGCGCGACGGGGGAGAGCGTTGAGATCGAAGCGGGCGTCACCATCCTCGTAATGCCCTGGACCTTGCATCGCCACGAGCTTTATTGGGAAAAGCCGCGCGCCTTTTTGCCGGAACGTTTCCTGCCGGAAAACCGCGGCAAGATCGGCCGCTTCCAGTACCTGCCTTTCGGTGCCGGCCCGCGAACCTGTATCGGCGCGACCTTCGCCATGCAGGAAGCGGTGATTGCGCTTGCCGTGCTGATGAAGCGCTACCGTTTCGATGCCCTGCCGGGTACCGAAATCTGGCCGGTACAAAAACTGACCACCCAACCGCGCGACGGCATGCCGATGCGGGTGAGTCTGAGACCCTGAGCGCGACATGTCATGTCTTTGACGGTCGATTGATCCTGCCGCATCATGCATTATTGATTGCTGCATAAGGATTCGGGATTTCTTGCGTGGCTTCACCTCTTCTTCTCGGCATCGATACCGGCGGCACCTACACGGATGCCGTTCTCTTCCGCGATGAAGAAGGCGTGATCGCCAAGGCGAAATCGCTCACCACCCGGCATGATCTGTCCGAAGGCATCGCCGGCGCGGTCGGCGCGGCACTTGAAAGCGGCGGCATTCCCGCATCTCAAATCGCCATGGTCTCGCTATCGACCACGCTTGCCACCAATGCGCTGGTGGAAGGGCAGGGTGGTCGGGCAGCACTCGTGATGATCGGTTTTGGCCCCGAGGATATTGCCAGAGGCGGCCTTTCCGAAGCACTCGGAAGCGATCCGGTCATCTTTCTGCCCGGCGGCCATGACGTGCATGGCAATGAGACACCGCTGGATATGACCGCGCTCGATGAAGCTATGCCGGCACTTGGATCGGCAGTCTCGTCTTTCGCCGTCGCCGGTTATTTCGCAGTCCGGAATCCGGCTCACGAAATTCGCGTGAGGGACCGTATTCGCGAGATCAGCCACAGGCCCGTGACCTGCAGCCACGAGCTTTCCTCCAAACTCGGTGGCCCGCGCCGGGCGTTGACGACACTGCTCAATGCCCGTCTGGTCTCGATCATCGACCGCCTGATCGCCTCGACGGAAGGATTTCTGCAAAAATCCGGCATCGATGCGCCTCTCATGGTCGTGCGCGGTGACGGTGCGCTGATGTCTGCCGCGGAAGCGCGCCTGCGCCCGATCGAGACCATCCTGTCCGGCCCTGCCGCAAGCCTTGTCGGCGCGCGTTACCTGACCGGCCTGGATGAAGCGGTCGTGTCCGATATCGGCGGCACCACCACCGATGTCGCTGTCCTGCAGGGTGGGCGGCCAAAACTCGCGCCGGATGGCGCCAATGTCGGCGGCCACAACACCATGGTCGAGGCCGTCGCGCTACGCACCTATGGCCTTGGCGGTGATTCGGAAGTGCATATCGATGATCGGGGCCTGGAAGCAAAAATCACCCTTGGCCCGCGCCGCTTCCTGCCGCTCAGCCTGCTGGCTGCGACCCACGGTGAAAGCGTGCTGCAAGCCCTGGACATGCAGCTTCGCGCCAGCCATGCCGGTCGTCACGATGGCCGTTTCGCCTTGCGGATTTCGTTAAGCGATATGCATGTCGAAGCCTTGCAGCCTCAGGAACAGTCGCTTCTTGCGCGCATCGGATCGACACCGGTTCCCTTGAATGCGCTGCTGACAATGAACGCCCAGAAAGCCCTTCTCGACAGGCTGGTGGCCCGCGGTCTCGTGCATCTGAGCGGCATCACGCCATCCGACGCGCTCCATGTCCTCGGACGTCAGCACCAGTGGAATGCCGATGCCGCGCGGCTCGTGCTGCAGATCGCGGCGCGCAGAAGAAGCGGCGCAGGGCTTCAGATCGCGGCATCAGCGGAGGATCTCGCAAGAAACATCGTCGACCGGCTGACGCGGCAATCGTCCGAGGTCATTCTTGCGGCCTGCCTTGCCGAGGACGGTGTCGAGGCAATCGATCCCGCAGTATCGCTTGCCGTCGATCGGGCGCTGAAGCGTGTGCCGGGCATTGCGCGATTTTCACTGGCGCTCGATCGCCCACTCGTCGGCCTCGGCGCATCGGCCCCGGTCTATTATCCGGCAATTGCCGACATGCTTGGTGCCCGATCGGTCATCCCGGCCGATGCCGATGTGGCCAACGCGATCGGCGCAGTCGTCGGCCAGATCCGCGTCGTCATCGCCGTTACGGTCACGTCGCCGGAAGACGGGCTCTATGTCGTCGCCGGTGCCGGCGAGACGATGACGGTGGTCGGCGAGGCTGCAGCGCTGAAAACTGCACGGGATCGGGCGACGGCTGGCGCGCGAGACAAGGCAGGGCAGGAGGGAGCAGGCGATATCCTGATCTCGATCGACGAAAAGATCTTAGCCCCCGAAGTGGAAGGCTCCAGAAAACTGGTCGAAGCGGTGGTGACAGTCACGGCAACGGGTCGCCCGAGAATGACCCATACGCAGGTCTGACCGAACCGTCTTGGGCTTTCGGCGCATTGACACCCGGTATGTCGCGCGCAAAGTGACGACACGAAAAACCAAAAGCATGTGAGGGAGAAGCCGCATGGCACGCAAGGACATCGCCGGTCTCAAGATTGACGAACAGCTCTATCGTTTCCTGGTGGAGGAGGCCCTGCCGGAGACGGGCGTGGATGCCGATCGTTTCTTCGATGAGTTTTCCAAGATCGTCCATGACCTTGCGCCGAAAAACCGTGATCTTCTGGCAAAACGCGATGCTTTCCAGGTCAAGCTCGATGACTGGTATAGGGCCAATGGCGCGCCGACCGATCTTGCAGCCTATGAGGCCTTTTTGCGCGAGATCGGTTATCTTCTGCCCGAAGGCCCCGATTTCCAGGTTTCGACCGAAAATGTCGATCCGGAAATCGCGGTGATTGCCGGCCCGCAGCTCGTCGTGCCGGTGATGAACGCCCGTTATGCGCTCAACGCCGCCAACGCCCGCTGGGGTTCGCTTTACGATGCGCTTTACGGCACCGATGCGATCCCGGAAGAAGACGGCGCGGAGAAGGGCAAGGGTTACAATCCGGTCCGCGGCGCCAGGGTCATCGCCTGGGTGCGGGACTTCCTCGATCGGTCCGCACCGCTTTCCGGCGCAAGCTGGAAGGATGCGGCATCGTTCAGGATCGAAGACGCTGCTCTGTTCGTAACGCTGACAAACGGGCAGGTGACAGGCCTCACCGATCCATCACAGTTTGCCGGCTATCTGGGTGAAGCAACTGCGCCGACCCAGATCCTGTTGAATAAGAACAATCTGCATGCCGAGATCCTGATCGACGCCACGACGGCGATCGGCAAGGATGACCCGGCGAATATTTCCGATGTCTGGGTCGAATCGGCGATCACCACGATCATGGATTGCGAGGATTCCGTCGCAGCCGTCGATGCCGAAGACAAGGTTGTCGTCTACCGCAACTGGCTCGGCCTGATGAAGGGCGACTTGACGGAAGAAGTATCCAAGGGCGGCAAGAGCTTCACCCGCAAGCTCAATCCCGATCTCGACTACAACGCGCCGGATGGCTCGAGTTTCGAACTGAAATGCCGCTCGCTGATGCTGATCCGCAATGTCGGTCACCTGATGACCAACCCGGCCGTGCTGGATCGCGACGGAAATGAAGTGCCGGAAGGCATCATGGACGCCATGGTGACGGCGCTGATCGCCATCCATGATGTCGGGGTTAATGGCCGTCGCAAGAATTCCCGCCACGGCTCCATGTATGTGGTCAAGCCGAAGATGCATGGTCCCGAAGAGGTCGCTTTTGCCGCCGAAATCTTCACCCGTGTCGAACAGGCGCTTGGTCTGCCGAAGAACACCATGAAAATGGGCATCATGGACGAAGAGCGCCGCACGACGATCAACCTCAAGGAGGCGATCCGTTCGGCGAAAGACCGCGTCGTCTTCATCAATACCGGCTTCCTCGACCGTACCGGCGACGAGATCCACACCTCGATGGAAGCCGGCCCGATGATCCGCAAGGGCGACATGAAACAGGCCGCCTGGATCGCGGCCTATGAAAACTGGAATGTCGATATCGGTCTGGAATGTGGTCTCTCCGGCCATGCCCAGATCGGCAAGGGCATGTGGGCGATGCCGGACCTGATGGCGGCAATGCTGGAACAGAAGATCGGTCACCCCAAGGCCGGAGCCAATACCGCCTGGGTTCCGTCACCGACGGCGGCAACGCTGCACGCGACCCACTATCACACGGTCGATGTGGCGGCGGTTCAGAAAAGCCTGAAGAGCCGCACCCGCGCCAGGCTCGGCGATATCCTGTCCGTACCGGTCGCGCCGCGCCCCAACTGGACATCGGAGGAAATCCAGCGCGAGCTGGACAACAATGCTCAAGGGATACTCGGTTACGTTGTGCGCTGGATCGACCAGGGTGTCGGCTGCTCCAAGGTGCCGGATATCAACGACATAGCGCTGATGGAAGATCGCGCAACCTTGCGCATTTCCTCCCAGCACATGGCCAACTGGCTGCATCACAAACTGGTCACCGAAGATCAGATCGTCGAGACGATGAAGCGCATGGCAAAGGTGGTCGATGGCCAGAATGCCGGTGATCCGCTTTATGCGCCGATGGCCAAGGATTTCGACGCTTCGATCGCCTTCAAGGCGGCGCTCGATCTCGTGCTCAAGGGCCGCGAGCAGCCGAACGGTTATACCGAGCCGGTTCTCCATCGCCGCAGGCTGGAATTGAAGGCAAAGCTTGCCGGCTAACGGCAAACAAAAAAGGCCACCGGGAATGTCCTCGGTGGCCTCTTAATTTCTGGGTTTCCAGTCTTACTGGATGACGACCACCTTTGTGGCCTTGCCGGGACGGACGCGGCTGTAGAGGTCGATCACGTCCTGGTTCATCAGGCGAATGCAGCCGGAGGAAGCAGCCGTGCCGATCGAAGCCCATTCCGGCGTACCGTGCAGGCGGAACAGCGTGTCCTGGCCCTTTTCGTTGAACAGATACATGGCGCGTGCACCGAGCGGGTTGCTGAGGCCCGGTCCCATGCCGTTTTCGACATATTTGGTCAGATCCGGCTTGCGCGCTGCCATTTCCTTCGGCGGGTGCCAGTTCGGCCATTCCTGCTTCCAGGCAACATAGGCGGTGCCCGACCAGGCAAAGCCTGCTTTGCCGACGCCGATGCCGTAGCGCATCGCGCGGCCGCCCGGCAGGATGTAATAAAGATGGCGTTCGCGCGTGTTGACAACGATCGTGCCCGGCTTTTCGGCAGTTTCGTAATTGACGATCTGGCGGACGAACTCCTGCTTGACCCGGTTGATAGGAACCGCCGGCAGGGTATAGCCTGCATCCGTCACCGATCCGTACGAATCGGTGAAGATCTGGACCGTCTCGACGCGAACCGGAGCGTCGGTCTTGCCCGTTTCGAGTTTGGCTGTTTCGGACGTGGTCGAGCAGCCGGCCAGGGCAGCGGTAGCCAACAGGCCGAGTGCGAGCATGCTGTTGCGAAAGCGCATGGATGTCTCTTGGTAAAAAGAATCGATTGAAATGGCGTCAAGCCGCCGTGGAAGACGTTATTTTCCATTCGATTGCGCTTGGCAAGTTGCGCAGGTGTCCCATGTGGCGGCGAGAGACGAATTGAAAAAGCCATGGTCTTTTTGCAACATTCACAATGCTGCACATGATGATCTCTAAGGAATCGGCATGACCATATTGAGTGTCGTAAACGACAATCCCCTGATCGACGGCCGTCAATCGGCCCGCGCCATGATGGTGCGCAAGGGTGCGCAGATCCTGCTGCACGACATGCGGCATGCGGTTCTGCCCGAACTTGTTTTGCCCAGCGGCCGGCGGGCCGACCTGGTGACCGTGTCCGACAAGGGCGAGATCTGGATCGTCGAGATCAAGACGTCGATCGAGGACTTTCGCATCGACCGAAAATGGCCGGAATATCGCGCTTATTGCGACCGGCTCATCTTCGCGACGCATAAGGACGTGCCGCTCGATATCTTTCCCGAAGACTGCGGTCTGCTTCTGTCGGACGGTTATGGCGCGCATCTTTTGCGCGAGGCACCACAACACAAGCTTTCTCCAGCGACCCGCAAGTCGCTGATGCTCGATTTCTCACGCGCTGCCGCCCATCGCCTGATGATGGCCGAATGGTCCACCGGCAAGAACTTCGACGAAGTATGAAAAGCTGCGGAACTCCCCGACGGGCGCCTTATTTGGGCGCCCGCTTGGCGAGAATGCGCTGCAGGGTACGGCGATGCATGTTGAGGCGCCGCGCGGTTTCCGAGACATTGCGCTCGCACATTTCGTAGACGCGCTGGATATGTTCCCAACGAACACGGTCCGCAGACATCGGGTTTTCCGGCAGGTCGGCTTTTTCGCCCGGGCGCTGTGTCAACGCGTTGAACACGTCATCCGCATCGGCTGGCTTGGAGAGGTAGTCGACGGCGCCAAGCTTGACCGCAGTTACGGCGGTCGCGATGTTTCCGTAGCCGGTCAGCACGATCACGCGTGTATCCTGACGGAACTGACGAATGGTCTCGATGACATCGAGGCCATTGCCGTCACCAAGGCGAAGATCGACCACGGCATATTTCGGCGCGCGCTGGCGCACTTTGGCGATGCCTTCCGCAACCGTTTCCGCCGCCTCGACGGCAAAGCCCCGCGTTTCCATGGCGCGCGCCAGGCGACGCAGGAACGGTCCGTCGTCATCAACGATCAACAGCGAAGGGTCGGAACCAATAAAGTCCTCGTCTTGAGGATTGGCTTGGGGCAGTGTTGTTTCCATCTTCATTCTCCGGGATCGATGGATCCCAATTATCATATAGAACGCAATAAAATTGGAGCTAGATCAAATTGGTCTGTCCATAATTGATCTTGGCCATTCTATTCGAATGCGCGCGCCGGCCTGTCCATCGCCGCGATTGCTGAAGCGGATCGAAGCGCCGGAACGCTCCAGCAGGGTTTTGGCAATGAAAAGCCCGAGCCCCAGCCCGCCGGCATGTTCGCTGCGTTCGCGTGTCCGGGATGTCATGTAGGGCTCACCGATCCGCGAAAGAATGACCGATGAATAACCCGGTCCATCGTCCTCAATCGTGATCGCCACCCTCTGGTCGTCGTACTCGACCGATATGACCACCTGGTTCCTGGCGTAATCGACCGCATTTTCGATCAGGTTGCCGAGGCCGTAAAGAATGCCGGCGTTTCTTACCCCGACCGGCTCATGGCCGCCATCGGTCTTTTGCACCAGCTTTATGGTGATGTCGAACTGCCGATGCGGAGCAATGACCTCTTCCATCATCGAAGACAGGGGGAGGCGCCTCAGATGCTCTTCTCCTTCCGCCGGCAAGGATGCCAGACGGCGCAGGATATCGCGGCATCGCTCGCTCTGGCTGCGCAGCAATTGCACATCTTCTTTGAAACGCTCGTCCTTGCCGAGTTCGCGCTCCATTTCCTTGGCGACGACGCTGATCGTTGCGAGCGGTGTTCCCAGTTCATGCGCTGCTGCTGCCGCAAGACCATCCAGCTGGCCGAGATGTTTTTCCCGCTCCAGAATCATTTCCGTCGCCACAAGCGCGTCCGCAAGCAGACCTGCTTCATGTGAAACACGGTAGGCGTAAAAAGCCGCAAACACCATCATCGAGGCGATCGAGAACCAGACGCCGAGCTGCATGATCGGCTGAATGCGCAGATGTTCGCCCTCATACCACGGAACAGGGTAGGGGGAGAGTGACAGTATCGTCGTGCAGAGAAGCGCAAAAATCAGCAGGATCAGCGAATGGCGCAATGGCTGTGATGCAAAGGCGATGATCACCGGTACGCAGATGAGCGGCGCGAAGGGATTGCCCAGCCCGCCGGTGATGAACAGCAGCGCGCCCATCTGCAGAAGGTCGAAGCAGAGCAATGCGACCGCTGATTTCGGCCCCAACCGGTGCGTGGCCGGAAACCATGCGGAGAGAATGAGATTTGCCACCGCCAGCGCCGCGATCAATATGGTCGCCTGGGCGATCGGCATCGGGAAACCAAGCGCGGCCCAGATGATCACGACCGTGATCGTCTGTCCCGCAACCGCCAGCCATCGCAGCCTGACCAGCGTCTGCAGACGAATGCTGCGGCTCAAGTAACCGATCTTGCCATCCTGTGGTGAAGACATGTCTGTATTATGCGCCATACTTTCCGACATTGTTTTATATGCCTTAATTTAACCAAGCCTCTTAAATCGGTTCAGTATTTCATAAGACGTGACATTCTGTCACGTGCCTCTTGGTTTCGCGCGGCTTGTCGGATCCGCCTCGGCCGGGTTTTCCGGCCATGGGTGCCTGGGATACCGGCCACGCATCTCCGCCCGCACATCCTTCCAGGATCCCGACCAGAAGCCGGGCAGGTCGCGCGTCGTCTGGATCGGCCGGTGTGCCGGTGATGTCAATTCCAGAAGCAGCGGCAGCTTGCCGTTTGCAATCGACGGATGGGCCTTCAGGCCGAACAGTTCCTGCACCCGGATGGTCAGGGTCGGTTCTTCGCCATCATATTGGATCGGGTGCCGCTGGCCGGTCGGAGCCTCGAAATGGGTCGGCGCCAGCCGGTTCATGTTATGCAGCAGGTCATGCGGCACCAGTGAACGCAAGCCCTCCGAAAGACTTGCTGCGGAGACGGCGGTGAGCGCGGATATGTTGCCCTGATAGGGAACGAACCAGTCGTCGAGCCGGGCGAGAAGCGCATCGTCGCTGACATCCGGCCAGGGCTCGCCGAGCGAACGGTGCAGGAAACCCAGCCTTTCCCTAAGCTGCAAGGCTTCTTTGGAGAACGGCAGGCTTTGCAGCCCGAACTGCCGCACGCCATCGGCCAGTGCCCGTGCCGCCTGCTCCCCCGTCGGCTTCGGCAACGGTTTTTCGGCAAATACGATTGCCCCGAGCCGGGTGATCTGGCGTGCACGCACCTGGCGGCTTGCCGGGTCGAAAAAGCATTCTTCGGTGGACTGGATTGCCGTGCTCATCTCCGCTTCCACCTCTGAACGCGAGATTTCGGCCGCGCCGAGAATACGTGGCCGCGCAGCGCGCCCGGTCACATCGGAAATCACCAGCATCGAGGCGCCTGCAAGCCGTTCGGTTTCCGGCAGTTCCGCGCCTCGGCCATTGGCCATCACATACCGTCCCTTGCCGCCACGCTGAAGCGCGATCCGGTCCGGATAGGCATGCAGAAGAAGCTGCCCCACGGATCCGCCCGGCTGTTGGCTGGCCTTGTTCGGCAGGCTGTCGGCAATCCTGCCTGCCAAGCCCCGGCTGGCCTGAGCCCTGTCGCTACGGTCGGCCCGGAAACGACGCAGCCGTTCATCGAGATCGATATCGTTTCCGCCAAGACCCTGCTCGGTCATGAGAACCGCAACCTGGCTCGCCTCACGTCCGCGACCGTCTTCGTCCGCACGGATGACCATGGCGGCGAGCCGCGGCGGCAATGCCAGCTGACGGATAAGATGGCCTCTTGGCGTCAGGCGTCCTGCATCGTCCAATGCGCCGAGCATGATCAGAAGGTTTCTGGCTTCGGCAAATGCAGGTCCGGGTGGCATATCGAGAAAGGCAAGCGTCGTCGGATCGCTGACGCCCCAATGCGCCAGATCGAGAACGAGGCCCGCAAGATCGCTTGCAAGGATCTGCGGCGGCGTGAAGGCCGGCAATGCAGCGGTCTGTCCAGCGTGCCACAGCCTGATGGCGATGCCCGGTTGGGTTCGCCCGGCACGACCGGCCCGCTGGTCTGCGGAAGCCTGTGAAACCCTTACCGTCTCCAGCCTCGTCATCCCGGTGGACGGTTCGAATACCGGCAGCCGTTGCAACCCGCTGTCGATGACGATCCTTACCCCGTCGATCGTGATCGATGTCTCGGCGATCGATGTCGCCAGCGCGATCTTTCGCATGCCAGGCGCTGCTGGCTTGATCGCGAGATCCTGTTCCGGCTGTGTCAGATTGCCATAAAGTGGCGCAATGACCGTCCTGGCATCGAAACGGCCGTCCAGCCGTTCTGCAACGCGTCTTATCTCTGCCTGTCCCGGCAGGAAGGCAAGGATGGAGCCTTCCTCGGTGTGGTGCGCATCCTCGATCGCGCGGGTGACGGCGTCCTCGGGCCGCTCCTGCTGGCTTCGCTCATGATAACGGATCTCGACCGGAAAACTCCGCCCTTCGCTTTTGATCACCGGCGCTCCCTCGAGAAGCGTGGCAATCCGATCCGTATCCAGCGTTGCCGACATGACCAGGATACGAAGGTCCTCGCGAAGCGCCGATTGTGCGTCGAGAGCCAGCGCCAGTCCGAAATCGGCATCGAGCGAGCGTTCGTGAAACTCGTCGAAGATCACGGCGGAAACACCGGCAAGCTCGGGATCGTCGAGGATCATGCGGGAAAATACGCCTTCCGTGACGACCTCGATCCGCGTTGCCTGCGAAATCCGCGTATCGAGCCGCATCCGGTAGCCGACGGTCTGGCCGACATTCTCTTCTATAAGTGACGCCATGCGCGCCGCCGCAGCACGCGCCGCCAGCCGGCGCGGTTCGAGCAGGATGACCTTGCCCGTGCACCAGGCTTCTTGGATCAGCGCAAGCGGCACCATGGTCGTCTTGCCCGCACCCGGTGGCGCGGAAAGGATCGCGCGCTTGCCGCGGCTGAGTGCCGATGTCAGGTCACCCAGGACCTCTGTAATAGGCAGGAGCGAGGCGACGTTATCTTTCGTTCTACCCTCGCGGGACCGTCTTTCCATATGGCGAGCTTTCAGTGTCTTCAGGCCGTTTCGCCGATGCGGCCGATCTGCACGATAGCGGCATCGCTGGGCTGGCAATGCCATAACAGCGCCAAACACGCCAGTCAGCAGGGAAGTCGTTTCGGGCTGCCGAAAATCTATGCATGCCTGCAATTTGAGCTTTGGGTATGTGGTCGCATGGCATTGGAGAAAAATGACATTTTTTTAAAGATCGCTGTTGACTCCTTCGAGCCCTCGGATTTATAACCCGCCTCAC
>UBXM01000036.1 GCA_900469445.1 Hyphomicrobiales bacterium | reverse complement strand
ATTGCGGGGTTCCAACTCATTTGCGCAACCTTTCCTTTGGTCTGATTATTTATGCGTCGGGAACGTTGGTTTCAGGCACCCCGTTCACGGACGCATTCGGATGCCGGCCCTTTTCGAAGGAGGCGATCAAGAACTCGCAGAGTATACGCACCTTGCGGGCGGGATGCGGGCTGGAAGGCCTCACGACATAGACGGTGCCGACTGGCAACGGAAAGCGGGTCATCACCGGGACGAGCGCTCCGGACGCCAGATATTCATGGGTGACGCAGTCGGGAAGCCATGCGAGGCCGAGTCCTGCCGCCGCTGCGCTTGCAAGTGCGGCGCCATTGTCGGAACTGAAGCGCCCTTGCGGCTGCACGGTGACGATCCTGTCGCCTTCTGTAAACCGCCACGCTTCAGCTCCTATCAAGGCCTGATGCGCTGCGATACCGCCCGGCGTTTCAGGCAAGCCGTTACGCCTTATGTAAGCCGGGCTGGCGACAAGCTTTCCATAAATCTCTCCTACGCGCCTCGATATGAGATTTGAGTCAGGCAATAGGCCTACCCGGATTGCGCAATCGAACCCGTCCGCGACGAGATCGACGAACCGGTCGCTATATTCGGCGTGGATCTGAAGCCGCGGGTGATGGCTGGCCATTTCCGCAAGTACGGGTGCAAAATACATCGGCCCCGATGTCAGCGGTACGGCGACTCTCAAGCGTCCGCGAAGATCGCCGTCTGGCAAGATCGTCTCGCGCGCAATCTCGATGTCGCGACAGGTTTTTGCTGCAAACTCACGGAATGTCACGCCCGCTTCCGTCAGGCCGGCGCCTCGGGTGGTGCGCGCAAGAAGCTGGACACCGAGCTCCGACTCGATCCGTGCGAGCCGGCGGCTGACCATCGATTTGGAAATCCCCAATCGTCGAGACGCGGGCGAGACGCCTCCGGTATCGGCAACTTCGACAAATGTCCGCAGATCTTCGATATCCACTCGCTCCTCCTGTTTGACATTCAGGCTCGACCAAATTCTTCGTGCTGCTCTCACGATCGGCGCGACCCCCGTACACAGATGTTCGATGGATCGCCTCATCGCCATGGTATCAAGCGAGGCCGTACTCATCTGGAAGGTGATGCGGTGAATGCCGCCGAGTATTTTGCTGGCCTGCATCATCTTGGTTGCCACCGTCTGCGGGTCACCAACAAGGAATGCGCCCTCCGGGCCGGCCATTGCGTCGAACTGCTGGCGTGTCGGCGGCGACCATCCGCGCTCCCGACCAATCTTTGACGTGAGATGGGCCCAGCCAGGAAAAAAGGCATCACCGGTGGCCGCATTTGTCTCGCCGATAAGACCCATTGCGCGGATGCCAACCCTCAGAGCATCAGGGCTATGCCCAGCACGCTTCCCCGCCTCTTTGTAGAGATCGACAAGCGGACGGAACCGTTCAAAATTTCCGCCATTGATGGCCACCATCAGCGGGAGACCGAGTGCACCTGCCCGTGCGAAGGACTGGGGCGTGCCGCCGACTCCTATCCAAACCGGAAGCCGTAATTGATGAGGGCGCGGGAAGACACCTTGTTTCTTGAGAGACGCACGAAAACGCCCGTCCCAAGTGATATTCGTCGTTTCGCCAAGCGCAAGCAACAGGTCGAGTTTTTCTGCGAAATGGTCGTCGTGGTCGCGTGTGTCCAGGCCGAACAGCGGGTAAGCCTCGACAAACGAACCGCGACCGACAACGATTTCCGCGCGCCCTCTGGAAATC
This sequence comes from Hyphomicrobiales bacterium, assembly GCA_900469445.1. Taxonomy (GTDB): domain Bacteria; phylum Pseudomonadota; class Alphaproteobacteria; order Rhizobiales; family Rhizobiaceae; genus Neorhizobium. The sequence goes on along the minus strand of UBXM01000036.1, from coordinate 29,743 downwards.
AGGTCAAGTGTTGCAAATTCCTGGAAGACACGCGCGGGATCGGCGGCGCTCAGAACAGTTACCGCGCTTGTCAGCCTGATCCGGTTCGTGCGCGCTGCAGCTGCGGCCAGTATGACAGCCGGTGCGGAATCGAGGAACTGTCCACGGTGATGCTCACCAATGCCCAGCTCGACACGATCAGCAAGCACGACCTCCTCGATCAGCTCGGGCATGCGAACGGTGGGAGACGGAAGTCGACCTGTCGCCGGATCAGGAACTATTGCGGCAAAACTATCGATACCGATTTCCATGTGCGATCCTTGCAATCCGCTAGTCAGTACTGTGGCCGGAGCTGCGAGCGGCCCAAACGGGTTGGTAGCAGTCCTGCGCAGAGGTTTGAGGATCGCCGGAGACACGTCATCTCATGACAATCAACAATGTTTCAGATGGCTTGACCGGTAATTCGTAGAAGGGACGACAAGGATTTTGGAACATCGCAATTCACGCGACTTTGCCTTCGATATCCTCGTCGTCCCGGCTCGCCTTTAGTGCCCGCCCTTGGTCGTTGGGATCGGTGTGTTGAGCAATTGCTGTTCCCACATATAGGCAATACCGCTGCCGCTCATGTGTGAAATGAGAACTTCTGTTAGTTCCTCAACGTGCACGGTTCTCGCCCAATCCCGCTGCCATTCACCAGCCAGAGCCATCCAGGTCATCATGTTGACGCCAGCTGCGATCATTCGCTGGATGGCCACTTGATGAGACTCGGTGGAGCTTCCGCCCGATGCATCGGTAATAACCGTCACGTCCCAACCTTCGCCGGCAGCCTGGATTGCAGGCATCGCGACGCAGACTTCTGTCCACAGGCCTGCAATGATCAGCTGCTTGCGGCCAGTCGCTTTGACGAGGTCGACGACCTTTTCGTCCTCCCAGGTGTTAACCCAGGTTCGGTCGATGACTTCCTGTCCCGGGAAGACGTCTGTGATCTGCTTGAAGAGCTTGCCACCGCGGTCCGCGATAACGCTTGTCAGGATCGTCGGAACGTCGAAAGCCTTCGCCAGCTTTGAAAGGGCGGTCACGTTGTTAACGACAGCCTGGGGGTCATGGCTATTGACGTTGGTAAGCTGGTAGGGTTGGTGATCAATGAGGACGAGGACAGAATCTTCGGGGCGGAGAAGCGAATTGAGGCCGTTACGAAAGGTCATGGATAATATCCTGTTTTGGCGGTTCGTTGAGGCTAGATGAGAGAATGCTCTCGCTGGAGAAACATTCCGCCGCAACCTGTCATTGTCTTTTTCGGCACGGTAGTCCTGGATCGTGCTAAGCTGTGTTGCGAAACAAGGAACGCGCATTGGACCTCGAAGATTTGAGAACATTCGTTGAAGTCGCAGATGCTGGTAGCGTTTCGTCTGCAGCAATGCGACTGGGCATCTCCAAGTCGATGGTCAGCCGCAGAATCACACGACTTGAAGCTGAGTTCGGTGCCCAGTTGCTTGCGAGGACGACCCGAGGCATAGCGCTCACCGAAGCAGGCTCAACATTCCGGGATTACGCGGCCAGAATTTCGGCTGAACTGGACGCTGCGCGAGAAACCATACTCCCTGCCGGTGAGCTTCGAGGCCGCATGCGTATTGCCGCTCCGTTGTCGTTTGGACCAACGCATTTTTCTCCTGTTTTGTCGCAGATGGCACGGCGACACCCACAACTGCACATACAGTCATCCTACACAGATCGGTTCGTGGATCTCGTCGGTGAAGGATTCGATTGCGCAATTCGTGTCGGGTATCTTCCCGACTCGAATCTTGTCGCTAGACGAGTCGGCCCGATTTTCGGCAGGCTGGTCGCAAGTCCTGCCTATATCGCGGCTCATGGTGCTCCCAGAAGGCCCGATGAAATCTTGGATCATCAATTGGTCATTCGAGACGCCGAGACATGGCAGTTCATGGATGGCGACAAGATCGTCCGGGTGCGCCCTCAGGGACGTTTCGTGGCCGATAACGCGATATCACTTATAGCGGCTGCATCGGATGGCCTCGGAATCGCCTATTTGCCGGAGCCACTCGTGGCAGATCAAATCCTATCGGGCAATCTGGTGGAGGTCATGCCTGCTTATCCAATCCCACCGGCCGGCATATTTGTTGTTCGGCCTCCCGGCCTCCACCCGGCTCGAAAAGTAAGGGTTCTCACCGAAATGTTGATCGAATGCTTTGGAAACCATTCCACCAGTCGCAACACCACAAGCGCCAGTAAATAAGGATTGTGATCAGGCTGAACCCATTTGCTGGCGTATTTTTTGGTGGCGCATGATCGCACTGCCGTCATGGAAACGATCCTAAGCTTTTTTTCCTATGGCTAAAATGGCGGAGGACCGGATCAGTACCCTGCCGTCCACTGTTAATCCTTCAATCAACTCCGCAATTGCCTTTTCAACTCGGCTTTGCCCGTCTTTGTCGAGCTGATGATATGCCCCCATAAAGCTGTGCAGTCCGCGTAGGTCATCCAAGTAGGACTGACCGGACTGGCCTTCCCAGATCGTCTCAATCTCTTCCACGCTGATCTCCACCAGTCCTGCCAGTGACATTTCCTCAGTCAAGCGGTCTGGTTCGGCCAAGGCCAGAAAACCCTCCGGCGGCGCCGGCGGCTGCATATCGGGAAAAACCGTGCGCAGCGCCTGCGCCATCACCAGAAAGGGGCCGCCGCCCGGCGGCCGGCGCCAGGTGGCGATACAGGCCTTGCCGCCGCTACGCGTCACGCGCGCTTGTTCTGAAAGCCCGCGCCGCCAGTCGGGAAAGAGGATGGTGCCGAACAGCGAGAATGTCGCATCGAAGCGACCATCCTCCAGTTCGAGCTGCTGGCCGTCCATCAGCCTCGCCTCACTCGATGGAAAGGGCGCAAGCTGGTCGGCCAGGAGGTTGACCATGCCCGGCGCGTTATCCACTGCCAGCACCGAGGCCCCGCGAAGGGCAGCAGGCAGGCTCAGGGCTCCGGCCCCGGCAGCGATATCGAGCACACGCGTGCCCCAATGTATGTTGCCGACGCGATCGAGCGCCGCCGCCGCCACCTGTCCGGTATTCCGGTTGGCCGTCCGCCGATACACGCGGGCAAATTCGTCCGTCATATGGGGATGCACGCCGGCCGGTTGCTGCTTCGGTATCCATGTCGGCTGATCGGTCGCTGCTCGTTCTGAAACCTCTGTATTCTGCACAATCAAATTCCCTGTTTGAAAAAGTAAGGGCGTAGCACTGCTTGAGCCCTGCTGGCCGGAGGTTCAGGCTCCGCCAGCAAAGAATGGCCAACTCCTCCAACCGCCACCACCATAAATATGACTATCCGTCATTTATCACTATGGCACCGGGGGTAAGCAGCGCGATAGAGGCGATTTCCGCAAAACTGCGTCGCAGAAACCGCACCGGCTCGCGGCCGGATAGACCGTAATGAGCCGCAAGTCCCCGTATCAGGGGATCATGACAACACGGCCCAGAGGCTTGGCGGTCTCCGCATGGTCATGAGCTTCTGCCACGTCGCTCAGGGGAAATGTCCGGTCGATCACGACAGCCAGCCGTTTGTCGCGCGCTGCCTCGAGCAGGGCGTCCACAGTTCCGGATACGTCCGGCCTCTCGAATAGCGTCCCCATGAATACCCCGTGCAGGGTCTGGTTGTTCTGCATTGGTTGCCAGAGATCGACAGCCAGGCCGCCACCTCCGGCATTGCCGACGAAGACGAGGCGACCTTCCGGGGCAAGAGCGGATAGCGAGGCTTGCAGGGTCGAGCCGACAGGGTCGATGACGAGATCCGCGCCCTTCCCGCCGGTCAGCCGGAGAGCCTCGTCCACCACGTCCTTCTGCACGCGATCGATGACATGGGATGCACCGAGCTCCATAAGGCGCGCCTGCCGTTCGCGGCCGCCGGCAATGGCGATGACCCGCGCGCCCGCTGCATGGGCGATCTGGACGGCTGCCAGGCCGACGCCGCCGGCGGCGGCCTGCACCACCACCGTCTCGGCCTGCCGCAGGCCGCCTTTGGTAATCAAGCAGTGATGGGCCGTCGAGAACGAGATCGGCAGTGCCGCAGCCTCCGCCATGCCCAGCCCATCGGGCACACGCCATGTGCGCGAGGCAGGCACTGACCAGAGTTCCGCGTGAGAGCCTTGCATGTCGAAGGCCGTCACCCGCTGGCCGACAGCCCGGCCCGAGACATTGTCACCGATCGCAACGATCGTCCCGGCGGCAGCATAACCGACGATCCAGGGCGATGCCTGAGCTGCCGCCCTTCGATTGATCAGGTCACCACCCTCGATCGAAATCGCCTCGACCGCGATCAGAACCTGGTCAGGTCCGCAGACGGGATCGGGCATGTCGACATAGGTCAGGACCGAGGGCGGGCCGGGGTTGGCGTAGACTGCGGCTTTCATATGCGTTCCTTTACGATGCTCAAGGTTAGGCCATCGCATGATGGCGGCGACGGCCCGTCGTTGCAGCTTGCGGGCCTGCGCCAGCGGCCGTTTTGCGCCCGGTGTCAGGGCGCGGGTCGGTCCTTGCTCGCCGCCTTGCTCAGCGGCTCCGGAGCCGGCTGGAGCACCAGCCGGTCGCGGCCAGACATGTCGTCTTCCTGTACCTGTTCCGACAGGCGGTCTTCATCCCGTTGACGCACTTCCTCGGCAGTCTCTTCGATATCCCGTTCGGCGTATCCCAAGGCTCGCAGTCCCTCGGCACCCATCAGATAGGCGAATTCGACCGTCTCACGGGTCTGGTAATCCACGCCTGCCCGGATCAGTTCCACCGCATGCCCGCGATCATAGCTTCGCACGAGGATCCTCGCCTGCGGAAACTCATGATGCGCCAGTTCCACCATGTGCAGCGCCGCCTTCGGATCGTTGACGCAGATCATCAACGCATGGCAAAGCCGGCCCCGGAATGGCGCAGGGTATCGAGACGCGTGCCGTCACCGAAAAGACCTTGAAGCCGAAGCGTCCAGTATCGCGGATGCGATCGGGGTTGGTATCGATCACCGAAAGGCTGACGCTCCTGGCGAGCAGCAGTTGCGAGGCGATCTGGCCGAATCGCCCGAAGCCGATCATCAGCACCCTGCCCTTCAGGTCGCGGGCCAGTTCTACGCCCACCATCGAAGCCTCGTTGCGCAAAAGCCGGTCCACCGCGATCATCAGGAGCGGTGCCAGGGCCATGGAGGAGATCACCACGGTGGTGAACAGCGCATTGTCACGCGCATCGATGGCGCCGCCGGCCGCTGCTGCGGAATAGAGCACGAAGGCCAATTCCCGGCCCTGAAGGAACATCGAGGTGCGGTGCAGCGCCTTGTGATTGGAGCCGCCGAACAGCCGCGCCACAGCGTAGACCACCACGCTCTTGGCGACTGTCAAAGCAACGAGCATGGACAGCAGCAACCACCATTCCGCGGCGACCACCGAGAGGTCGAGCGACATGCCGACCGCGAGAAAGCAGGCCGCGAAGCGGCTCGAGGTCGCTCTCGATCTGCTGGCGATAACTCGAACTCGACAACATCACCCCGGCGAGGAAGGTCCCCATTGCCATGGAAAGGCCGGCGGCATCCATCAGCAGCGCCGCACCGAGAACCACGAGCAGCGCCCCTGCGGTCATCACCTCGCGCGTCGGGGACCGTGCCAGAAAGGCAAAAAACGGATTGAGCCCCCATTTGGAAACGCCCAGTAAGGCAAGCATCGCCCCCACGGCGAGCAGAATATCTAGCCAGCCCGACTGACCCTGTGACAGCGGCGAGAGGAAAGCGACCACCGCCAGAAGCGGCACGATCATCAGATCTTCGAAGGGCAGGATCGAGACGGACTTCTGGCCCTCGGCACTTGATATCTCGCCGCGATCCTGTTGCACCGACATGATGACCGCGGTCGAGGACAGGACGAAACCGGCGCCGGCAACGAAGGCAACGGGTCCCGACAGGCCGAAAACCTGTATGCCCGTCAAGGTAAGGGCTGCGGTCGCCGCTGCCACCTGTATCAGCCCCAGTCCGAAAATCTGGCCGCGCATGGCCCACAGCTTGTGAGGGCGCAATTCCAGTCCGACGACGAACAGGAACATCACGACCCCGAGTTCCAAAAAACGCAGGATGGAGAGGGCGTCGGTAAACAGGCCGAGCACGGAGGGACCCACAAGCACGCCGGCGGTGAAATACCCCAGCACCGATCCGAGGCCGAGCCGCCGGAACAAGGGCACGGCGGCGACTGCCGCCCCCACCAGAACGATCGCAGGCCCGATCGTCTCCCCCAAGCTCGTGTCTGCCATGCGTTCCCCTCTCAGCATTGGGTGCCTGCAAGAGCCCTGATACTCGCGTTCTGCTGCTCATCCGCTACCATTGACTGTTGGTAGCGTTGCAGGGAGCTGCTGGATAGTCGCGCAATCAGCAAAAGTCTGTCGCAATATTTGGAACGCCAAAATCCTGGCCACCAAGCTGAAAGTCTGCCACCAAGCAAGGATTGAGAACGCCGGGACATGACATGTCAAATTGCGACCGACGATCGCGACAGGGTGATGCTGTCTACCATGGCTGCCAGCTTCGTCCTGCCGTGCTGTTAGAATACCGATTGTTCGATCAGTACGAATGGCATGATCCCCGCAAACTCAGGCCCGCGCCTGAGCGATTAGAAACTGATCGAAACTAAGCGTACCGATCTAAACAGGGAGACATAGATGTCTAATTTTGCCGCTATGATTGCTGTCTCGACTACCCTATTGGCCGGGACTGCGGCCGCAGAAGAAGCCAATCCCACGATCGTCCTTGTGCACGGCGCGTTCGCTGATTCATCAAGCTGGAACGGTGTCGTCAATCACCTCAGAAAGGATGGATACAAAACAATCGCTGTTGCAAATCCGCTGCGTAGTGTCTCGACTGACGCTAGCTTTGTATCGGATATTCTCGCCAACATCGAGGGGCCGGTAGTGCTGGTAGGACATTCTTACGGTGGGCAAGTGATCTCGAACGTCGTGAACAAGCACGACAACGTCAAGTCGCTCGTGTACGTGGCAGCTTTCGCACCGGACACTGGGGAAGCTGCGGCCGATCTGGCGGGCAAATTTCGCGGTGGCACGTTGAGTGAAGCGCTTGCCCCTCCCGTTAGGCTCGCTGGAGGCGGTATAGATCTTTATATCGACCAGGCAAAATTTCACGATCAGTTCGCGCACGACTTATCGGCCGAAGATGCTGCATTGATGGCAGTTACGCAACGACCAATCACCGAAGCGGCACTCGCGGAGAAGTCGCGCGATCCCGCGTGGAAATCGCTGCCATCCTACTTCGTCTACGGTGACAGCGACAAAAACATCCCGGCAGAGGCGCTTGGGTTCATGGCCGAGCGGGCTGGCTCACGGCGCACAGTTGTCGTTAAGGGCGCATCGCATGTCGTCATGGTCTCGAAACCGGGTATTGTGGCAGAGTTGATTGTGAATGCAGCGAATTGACGCTCTCAGTCTCACCGGAGAGATCATTGCAGCCTCGAGTTTTGCGACACTAGCCGCAGCGCGCGGACGTTACGCTAAAGGCTCCCATCGTGGGTAACACAGCAGACAAAGCAAATCATGGTAGACGCTCCTTCATGGCGGAAACTCTGGCGCTCCTCCTGTTCTTCACTGCGACAGGCATCATCAATGAGCGCATGATTGCCGGTATGAGCTGGGAGCAAATTTTTGATGCGCGTTTGATTGGCGCCGTTCTTATGGTTCCGGTGGCGCGTCCGTCTGGCATCTGACGCGACTTGCTGATGCGCCGCGCTACCGACAAAAGCTCTCTCGCTTACTCTGGGATAGCACTGCTCTCATCACGTTCCAGGTGCCAATTTACGCCGCGATTCTTGCTGTAAGCGGCGCGCAAAGCGCCAGTCTACTCAGTGGAACTCTTGGCGCTACGATAATGATGCTGGTGCGTGAACCGGCCTATGGTGCATTCCTCAATTGAGTGAGAATGTGTTTCGGACTTCCGAAGGGGGGAATGAAGCCGATGGCATTAAATGTTTGACACTTGGAAGAGTTCGAGAACCGACTACGGTCAATATTGCAAGAGACATGAGGACGGCATGATTGAACTCCTTAAGACCGAGCACCCGGTGGTGCAGGCGCCGATGGCCGGAATATCCACCCCTGCGCTAGTAGCTGCCGTTTCCAACGCAGGCGGTTTGGGATCTCTTGGCTTAGGAGCAAGTTCCGTCACCCAATCGCGAGCCGCAATCAATCAGACCCGCTCACTAACCGATAAACCCTTTAACGTGAACGTATTTTGCCACAGGCCGCCAGAACGGGATGAACTCGTAGAGACGGGCTGGATTTGTCACTTTTCCGGTTTGTTTGAGAAATTCGGAGTAAACGCGCCGAGAGCGTTGAATGAAATTTATCAGAGCTTCCTCGTAGATGAGCAAGCTTTTCTGATGCTGCTGGAATTGCGCCCGCCAATCGTGAGCTTTCATTTCGGCATTCCTTCATTCGACCGGATAGCCGCCTTAAGGAGAGCTGGCATCACTACACTAGCGAGCGTAACCAGCCGCGAGGAGGCGACAAAGGTTGAAGCGGCCGGGATAGACGGGATCATTGCACAGGGCTATGAGGCAGGCGGCCATCGAAGCGTATTCGATCCGCAAGGTGAGGACGATCAGCTAAGCACCATTGCGTTGGTGCAGCGGCTAGTTCGAGATGTCGGTCTTCCGGTGATAGCGGCCGGTGGCATTATGGATGGCGCCGGAATAAGTGTCGCGCTCAGGCATGGCGCTGTTGCGGCTCAACTTGGGACAGCCTTCATTCTGTGCCCGGAAAGTTCAGCTGATCTCGCATACAAAGAAAAGCTAAGAGCCTCGAGGTCATCCCCTACGACCATGACTACAGTGATTTCTGGGCGACCTGCTCGCGGGTTTATCAACGACTTAATCACGCATGGAGAAGGCCCAAATAGCCCGTTGCCGGCTAGCTACCCCCTAGCCTACGACTTGGCAAAACAGCTTCACTCGGCAGCTGCCAAGCGGGGTAACCATGAATTTTCTAGTCATTGGGCCGGGGAAGGAGTCCCCTACGCCCGCGAATTACCCGCAGCAGAGCTCATGCAAACGTTGATAATGGAACTTAGGTTTGCGCTGATTTAAGCGTTCCTTCCCGGAGATAGGCCAAAGTCAGACACAGTCATGCTTCACCATCATCGCTGACAGCGTGCCCGATCTCTTCCTTCTCGTTGATTTGCGCGGCGTAAGCAGAATTTCAGATATACGCTGCCTTAAGCGGTCGAACCTTTCAGATGATCGGTTCGATTGCAGCTTACGAACAGTCGTAGGTCTTCTATCGACCGGAGTGGTCTTTGAACCGGCCATCACGTAAGGTCGTAGCCGTGTCAACGGATTTGACCCGCGAAAGCGCCCCAAGCCATATTATACTTGAGCTACAATACAGCAGCGTCGATGCGTTCAACGACGTTGTGGGAAGCGTACAAGAATAAGAAGCCGCTTGGTCGCCGTTTTGTTGGGCATGACGAACTGGTTCGGCTACACGGCAAGATCTTGTTATCTGTCCTAGCAATGCGATAGTGCCGCACCATGGTGAACATCGTCGCATAACGAGGAATACAAATTGAACGTAGAAGATATGCGAACCTTTGTGGAAGTGGCAGACACTGGTGGAGTTTCCGCGGCAGCACGACGGCTCGGTGTTACAAAATCGATGGTTAGCCGACAACTACACCGACTGGAAGTCCAGCTCGGCGTCCAGCTTCTGGCGCGCACGACGCGCGGTGCCTCGTTGACTGAAGCCGGTGCAACATTTCGCGATCACGCGGCTAGCATGTGTGCTGAGATAGACGCAGCAAGAGAGATGATTGTTCCCATGGGCGATCTTCGTGGTCTTCTAAGGATCGCAGCCCCGCTTTCTTTTGGACCAACGCATTTTGCACCCGTGTTCATCGAAATGGCGAAACGTCATCCCAATCTCCGGATTCACATCAGTTTTAGTGATCATGCTGTTGATCTCGCCACGGATGGGTTCGATTGCGCAATTCGCCTCGGGCGATCTGAACATCCTGGTTTAGATTCTCATCGTGTCGGGCTTATTTTCGGGAAAGTCGTCGCCAGTCCGGCCTACGTTGAAGAGCACGGATCTCCTGAAACTTTGGAGGAGCTTGTTTCAAATCACGTGGCCCTGACGCAAGGAGATGAGGCGTGGCAGCTTATAGACGGCGCAAAGGTTGTCTCGGTTAAGACCATTAGCCGGTTCAGAGCGGATAACGGGATCGCTCTAGTCGCCGCAGCGCTTGAAGGGCTGGGAGTCGCTATTCTTCCTACTGGTCTTATCAGCCATCACTTGGCTTTGGGCACGTTGGTGCCAGTGATGACGAATTTTCCTGTTCCTGAAGCTGGCATAGATGTTGTTTGTTTACGCTCGAAGTATGCAGCGAGAAAAATACGGGTGCTCACAGGCATGCTATCAGAGTGTTTTGATCACAGCGCGGTCTCGGGGGCGTCTTTCGAACAGTCGGTCGCAGTAGCAGGGTCGAGCCGAGCGGTTGTTGAATGAATCAAGGCCCATCAGCGAAACGAGTCAATTCCGGTTCGAGGGTCTCGATAAGCATTTCCGTCAGTACTCTCACCTTTCGGTTAGGCTGTAGTCCAGGTGGCCGGACCACAAATATGCCTGCTCGCGGCAAAGGATAGCGCGTTAAAACCGGAACTAATGTCCCAGCAGCCAGATGATCATGAATGAATTGGTTGGCCAACGCAGCTATACCAAGACCAGCGGCGGCGGCCGCGGCAAGAGCAGTCCCGCTATCTGCTTTGAAGCGACCTTTCGGCTTAATGACAATGAGTTTGTCACCATCCATGAGCTTCCATGTATCCGCCCCAAGAAGCGCTTGATGTGAAAACAACTCGTCAAGAGTCTCAGGACTACCATTTTTCCGTATATATTCCGGGCTAGCTACGAGTTTTCCATGGAGTGGCCCGATGCGGCGGGCGACAAGGTTCGAATCGTCAAGGAAACCGACCCGAATACCACAATCAAAACCTTCACTTACCAGATCAACGAAGCGATCAGTGTAAGATGTATGGATTTGAAGTTGAGGGTGCCTTTTCCCCATCTCTGCCAAAACGGGTGCGAAATGGGTCGGCCCGAACGAAAGGGGGGCAGCTACGCGGAGGAGCCCTCGAAGCTCACCAGCTGGTAATATCGTTCCCTTTGCTACATCGAGCTCGGCGCAAACTCTTAGGGCATAATCATAAAACGTCGCACCTGCATCGGTCAAAGATATCCCACGCGCTGATCTTATTAAAAGCTGGACACCAAGGGAAGTCTCAAGCCGGGCAACACCACGACTTACCATCGACTTCGAAATCCCAAGTCGCTGCGCCGCTGGGGTTAGACCTCCAGAATCAGCAACCTCAAGAAATGTTCTCAGATCATCAGTATCCACTACGGATATCCCCTTAAAGAAGCTCATTGTGAGACACGCCGCCCGACCCGGGCTTGGAACTCGCTCCGTCCGCTCCTGGCACGAGGCTGTTAGAATGGAACCCGGTTGATTGTGATGTCAAACGGTACACTTTGCATCTCTCGATGGCTGCCGCAGCTATCGAGCCAACTTCAGCGCTCTTATGACCGGTGCGACCTCAATTCCTAGAAGTTGAATCGATCGTACCATCGCCGCGGATTCGGACGCCGCCGACGTCATCTGGAAAGCGACGCGGGAAATCCTCCAAGTACGTCACTAGCTTGGCTTAGCTTTGCCGCTACCGTGGCCGGATTACCAACTAAAAAAACGCCCCACGCGGGTTCGTCAGCTCGTCGATTTGTGTACGCGTTGGTTCCTGTAAGCCGCGTTCACGCGCAAATTGGCCCACCATTCTGGCCCATCCAGGAAAGAATATATTCTGTGCTTCACTGTCGCTTTCTGCCAAGAAACCCGTTGCGTGCACTCCCACCTTTACCTTGACCGGGTCATGCCCGGCACGTCGCCCTGCCTCGCGATAGAGATCTACGAGAGGTCGGAATTTCGAACGTCCCCCCGATGATTGCGATCATTAGCGGCAAGCCGAGGTCCCCCCCTGTTCAAAGGATTTCGCCGTACCGCCCACGCCCACCCGTATAGGTAACTGTGGCTGATGAGACCGCGGGGATACGCCTTGCCCATTCAACGAAGAACGAAAACGTCCCTGCCAAGTCGGACTCGTCGTTTCTCTGAGTTTGAGAATAACTCGAGCTTTTCCGAAAACACTGCGTCGTAATGCTGCAATGGTAAACCGAACAACGAAAAGGCCTCCACAGATGATCCTTTCCCGACGACCACTTCGGCGCACCCACGCGAAATGAGATCAAGTGTGGCAAACTCCTGAAAGACCCGCACCGGATCGGCCGCGCTCAAAACGGTAACGGCACTTGTTAATTCAATCCGCCGAGTGCGAGCAGCCGCAGCAGCGAGAATAACCGCAGGTGCTGAGTCGAGGAATTCACTTCGATGATGCTCGCCGATACCGAAGAAGTCGAGATCGACGCTGTCAGCGACCTCGACTTCCTCAAGGAGGCTAGCCATCCGATCGGCACCCGCGGGCATTTTTCCGGTTGCGGAATTTGGAAAGAAGCCAGCGAAGCTGTGGATACCAATGTCCATGGGAATTGCGTCTTTAGCCTAAGTGAGCTGAGTGCGATGTTGGTAGACCGGCTTGAAGGTGGCGAGGGTTCAGTGGAGTTTGATCCAGCCACCGATCCTCGCCCGTACCAGCTTAGAAACCGGAGCTTTCCAGTGACTCGACTGGGGTTTTAAGCAGTTGCTGCTCCCAAAGGAACGCGATGCCGATGCCGGGTTCAAAGTCCTTGAGCACTTCCACGAACGCGTCAGTGTGCTCGGTCCGAGCATGGTCTCGGTACCATTCGGATGCAAGCGCCAACCATGTCATAACATTGGCTCCCGCAGCGATCATTCGCTGGACGGCTCGCTCGTGCGATTCAACGGATACGCCACCGCAAGCATCAGTGATCACGGTCACGTCCCAACCTTCGCCGAGAGCGTGAATAACTGGCATGGCGACGCAAATCTCGGTGTAGAGTCCCGCAATAATAAGCTGTTTGCGACCGGTTGCCTTCACAAGATCAACAACCTTCTTATCTTCCCACGTGTTGAGGGTGGTGCGGTCAATGACCTCCTGGTCGGGAAAAATCCCTGTAATTTGAGGGAAGATTAGTCCACCACGGTCGGCTACGACGCTCGTGATAATCGTCGGCACACCAAACGCCTTGGCCGACTTGGTCAAACCGGCTGTACTTGCTACTACATCTCTTGGAGAGTGGCTGTTTACGTTCGCAAGCTGAAAGGGCTGATGATCGATCAGGACAAGCACCGATTCCTCAGGGCGAAGTAGCGAGTTGAGTCCATTGCGCAAGCTCATGATAATCCTTTAATTTTGAAGTTGCCCAGTTAGCAACGATCACGTTGCCGAAGAGAACCTGTCATCCTGGTTCCGTGCCAGCTAGTCATGCTTGGCGCTACACTCTGTCGCGCTTCGGGGAACGCTGCAATGTCAGACGCTCGCCCGTCGGATCGTAATGCTTGAAGAGCTTTCCCGCTGGTAAGGGCAAGGGTCAGCGCCCGACTGCCTGTTCCTGTTTGTGCGACACACTTCCTCACAGGGTGCGACTTTTAGCAAACCTTCGTCAACGCTACGGTTAGTCATCACCAAGGAGGAATGTTGTGGTCAACAATTCAACCACCAGAGCCGAAGCCCATCGCGAGTCTTCAGTCGCGAATACTGACATTGATCTTTTCAAGTTGCGGTCGGCAGGCGTATTATGCGAGACATCTACGTCCGCTTTAGCGCCAAACGAACTAGCAGCTGAGAAGAGAAAGGGAGGGAGCAGACAACTCCTCTTGTCCCTGTCAGCGCTTGTGGCGTTTTCGGGATCGGTTGCTCATGCTGACCCGAAATCGGTGAACGAAAACAATTGGCCATCTTACAACAGAACGCTGGCAGGCGACCGATATTCGCCGCTTGATGAGATCAGCCAGGACAATGTTGCCAACCTGACGCGCAAATGTGAATACGCCCTCCCGGAGCCAACATCGTTCCAGACCGGTCCTCTGGTGATCGACGGTGTTCTCTACTTCACCTCACCCAGCGGGTCTTTCGCGGTCGACGCGGCGACCTGCGAAGAGCGCTGGCGCGTCACCCATTCCGTACCAAAGGGCGAGGGCGTCATCTCGGCAAACCGCGGCTTTGCCTATCTCGATGGCAAGCTGTATCGGGGCACCATGGAGGGGCATGTGCTTGCACTCTCTGCTGAGGACGGCCGGACGGTATGGGATGCCCGGATCCCGGACGCTGGCCCGGGCGTCACCATTCCTATGGCGCCGATCGCTGCCGACGGCAAGGTTTTCGTCGGCAATGCCGGCGGTGACCGCGCCAATGTCAGGGGGCACGTCTATGCTTATGACGCGCAGACAGGCAAGCTGCTTTGGCGCTTCGAAGTGATCCCTGACACGCCCGAGATCCGGGCGACTTGGAAAATGCCTCAGGGCAACCCGCTTTCGGGCGGTGGTGTGTGGGTCTCTCTCAGTTACGATGAGGAGACGGGCGTCGTTTATGCACCCACCGGCAATCCCGCGCCAGATTTCGATGCCGAACTTCGCGAAGGCGACAACCTTTATGTTAACTCGATCATCGCCATCGATGGTGAAACAGGCAAGCGGATCACCCACAACCAAGTCGTAAAACGCGACTTCCACGACTGGGGTGTGAGTGCTGCTCCAGCGCTAGTTACGACTGCCAGCGGGCGCAAAATCGCGGTTTCTGCTAATAAGGATGGACTGCTCACGGTCCTTGACAGAACGAATCTAAAAGCAGGTTTACCTTTCGTTTATGCGCAGCCAACGACTACACGCGTAAACGGCGATGTGCCGCTTTCCCGCGAGCGCCCTACAAAATTTTGCCCAGGGTTATTCGGCGGGACTGAATGGAACGGCGCTGCGTATCATCCCGCTGAAAACACCTTATTCGTCGGTGCTGTCGATTGGTGCTCAACAGTGACGCTCCAGTCCCGTGACGCTCCTGTTCCGCCTACAGGCGATATTTGGCTCGGGGTTCTCGAGCCTCTCAACAAAGTTCTCGCAGACTGGTCGACAGCACGTGGATGGCTCACCGCTTTCGATGCCGACACGGGCGACATACGCTGGAAGCTGGAGACACCGAAACCCGTCCTTGCCGGTATCACCCCTACGGCAACCGGCCTGGTCTTCGCAGCCGACCTCGCCGGCAACCTGTTCGCACTCGACGCGGCAAGCGGTAAGCGGTTGTGGAACGACAATCTGGGCCAGCCTCTCGGCGGTGGCCTCATAACCTATCGGGCAGGCGAAAAGCAGTTCGTGGCGGCGGCCGTTGGAAATGGCGGCGGGGTGTGGCCGATCGACGTGACGCGCAGCAGCATCGTCGTCTACGGGCTCCCCTAACGCGAAAACATTGAACGAACCGGCGGTCTCGCAACTCGGTACGCCGCCATTTTGCCGAGACCGCAGCTTTCCACGAACCAACCGAACAGGTGATTCATGAGTGAACTTGCTGGAAAACGCGCGCTGGTGACAGGCGCGTCGCGAGGCATCGGCGCAGCCATCGCGGTCATGCTGGCCAAGAGAGGCGCTGACGTTGCCATTACCTACGGAAGCTCCGCTGACAAAGCCGGCAACGTGGTGAGCGAGATTGAGCGAACAGGGCGAAAATCCCTTGCCATTCGAGCCGACAGCGGTGATCCCGAAGCGGTCAAGCGTGCAGTCGAGCAAACGGTCGCCGGCCTCGGCGGGCTCGACATTCTTGTCAACAATGCCGGAATTGCTCGTTACGCCAGCGTCGGCGACGACGGAAGCCTTGCAGACCTTGATGCCATGTTCAATGTGAATGTCCGTTCGGCCGTGGTGGCTTCGGGCGCCGCGATGCGGCATCTCAGTGAAGGCGGGCGCATCGTCATGATCGGATCGTTTCTGGCGGAGCGCGTGCCGTTTCCCGGAGTAACGCTTTACTCGGCCACCAAATCCGCACTCTCGGCTTTCAGCAGGGGCCTCGCGCGTGACCTCGGTTCACGGGCCATCACTGTGAACCTGGTGCAGCCGGGGCCGACCGACACTGATCTGAACCCGGCAAATGGGGATCACGCGGATGGACTACGGGCCCTCACCGCGCTGGGACATTACGGCGAGCCCGGTGATATCGCGTCGGCGGTAGCGTTTCTCGTCAGTCCTGCGGCGAAATTCATCACCGGAACAGTGCTCAACGTAGACGGCGGGATCAGCGCCTAGCACCTTTTATTCGCCTTGGAGGAAATGACTATGGGCCGCGTCAGCATTGAAAGAGCCATTTCGATTTCACCGCATCGGAAACCTGCGATTGCGCTGTCACGGGCCATCCTGACCGCAGTTGCCATAGCTTGCGCGGGTAACACAGCTGCATCCCCCACCGAAATTGTCATCGAAGGGCCGGACACCTTCCCTGAAAATATTACATCGACGCAAGACGGAACCCTTATCACCGGTTCAGTCGGCACGGGCGGCATCTTCAGGGCATCACCAGGCGCGGCCATCGCCACCCAGTGGATTGCACCTGGCGACAACGGCCTACTCGACACTTTCGGAGTCCTCGCCGACGACGCATCAAACACTCTATGGGTCTGCTCTTCACGCATGGACCCGCCCGCCGCTGAGGTGCCGCCTTCAGTCCCAGCACTTTACCAATACAATCTCGATACCGGCGCTTTCCGTAGCAAACATCCGCTTCCGGGCGACAAGGGCCTCTGCAACGACATCGCTATCGGCCCCGATAAGGCGGCCTATGTCGCCGACACGACCGGGGGTCGCATCCTGCGCCTGCCGGACGGCGGCGAGACCCTGGAGGAATGGTCCAGATCGGCGGAACTCGGTGGCGCGGACGGCCTCGACTTTCAGGAGAGGCAGTTGTTCGTAAACAGCTTCACGACGGGAAAGTTGTTCCGCATCGAATTGCGGGAAGACGGTTCCGCCGGTGCACCGGTCACGCTTACCACATCACGCCCTCTGATGCAGCCGGATGGGCTGCGCCGGCTAAACGACACGCAGTTCGTCATGGCGGAAGGCGGGGGCACCGTCGATCTTCTTACCGTCAACGGCGACACGGTACAGGTGGAGACCCTGCGATCCGGTTTGATCGGCCCGGCTGGCGTCACCATCGTCGGCGACACTATCTGGGCTTTGGAATCCAAGCTTTCGATGCGCGGGCAATCCGAGGTCGATCCAGCCCCATTCAAGGCTTACGCAGTTCCCGTGGGTGGGGACTGATACGGTCTTGGCGCCAGATGCGCCAAGTAGCAGCACTGAACGGCATGCCTCCAGCACGTCGGCCAGCTACCCTGCAAAACCATGTTTGTTGCGAATGCAGCTAACATGTCCGTGAGGGCCGGTTCAAAGAAGGGCCAGCACACCTACATCAAAACCTGCGGCCTTGGTCGCCAATCAACTGCGATAGGAGTTCTACAATGAAGTGGACTGCACCAAAGTTTGTCGAAGTATCATGCGGCATGGAAATCAACCGCTACGCACAGGCAGATGGCCCCGAGCCGGTTCTGTTCTAATAAAGGGAGCACGAGAGGATGACCGACCTCCGTTTTCTCGTGCTCGGCTCTGCCGCTGGCGGCGGATTGCCGCAATGGAACTGCAACTGTTCCAATTGCGCCGCCGCCCGCGATCCCTCTTTCGAAATTATTCCGCAGACGCAGTCGTCGCTTGCCGTCAGTCTTGACGGTGAGACCTGGGCGCTTTTCAACGCCTCTCCCGACATTCGCCAGCAGATCCAGCAGACACCACAGCTTCACCCAAAAACACTTCGTCACAGCCCGATCAGAAGCGTCATCATCACCAATGCCGATGTCGATCACATCGGCGGGTTGCTGACGATCCGCGAGAAGCAGGCCTTCGATCTGTTTTCCACCGCGGCGATCGGCACGGTGCTCGATGCCAATCCGGTATTCCGGGTTCTCAACCCGGCCTTTGTTCAGCGCCATTCCATCCGTCTCGATGAAGTGTTCTCGCCGCTTGCCGGAATGGAAGCCCGTATCTTCGCCGTGCCAGGCAAGGTGGCACTGTTCCTGGAAGAGGGCGAGCCGGAACTGGGCCTCGAAGGCGAGCAGACGATCGGCGTCGAATTCCTGGCCAACAGCAAGCGCGCCTATTATATTCCGGGCTGCGCCACATTGCCGGACTGGCTGTGCGAGCGCATCCGTGGGGCGGATCTCGTTTTCTTCGACGGGACCGTGTTCACAGACGACGAGATGATCCGCGTCGGGACCGGCACCAAGACCGGGCAGCGGATGGGGCATATGCCGATTATCGGCGACGATCATTCCGGCAGCCTCGATGTGCTGTCGCAACTCGATATAGGCCGGATGGTCTATGTGCATATCAACAACACGAACCCGATCTGGCGCGATGGCCCCGAGCGGGACGCCGTCACCGCCGCCGGTTTCGAGGTCGGCCATGACGGAATGGAGATCGACCTTGCCTGACATTCAGAACACGGCACTAAATCGAGCCGATTTCGAAGCCCGGCTGCGCGCTATCGGTGACGCGCGTTATCACGACAAACATCCCTTTCATCGCATGCTGCATGGCGGGAAATGCACGATCACGCAGGTCCGCGCATGGGTGATCAACCGTTTTTATTACCAGAGCCGCATCCCGCTCAAGGATGCCGCCTTCATGTCTCGTTGCGAGGATGTTTCGATCCGCCGTGCGTGGCGCAAGCGCATCGAGGATCACGATGGCGGACGAGAGGAAGGTGGCGGCATTCGCCGCTGGCTGAAACTGGCCGAAGCGGTCGGTCTCGATCCGGATTATGTTTCTTCCAACCGGGGCGTGCTGCCGGGAACCCGCTTTGCCTGCGATGCCTATGTGCGTTTCGTGCGCGACATGCCGATGCTCGATGCGGTCGCTGCCTCGCTGACCGAACTCTTCGCTCCCGCCATTCATAAAAACCGTATTGCCGGGCTGATCGAACATTACGCCTTCGCCAACGACGAAGCCCTTTCCTATTTTCGCAAGCGCCTCGACGAAGCACCAGTGGATGTTGCCTTCGGCCTCAATTATGTGCTCGACCATGCCGATACGAAGGAAAAGCAGGATGCGGCGGCCGCCGCCCTCACCCTCAAGACCGACGTGCTTTGGGCGCAGCTCGACGCTTTGCATCACGCTTACGTCTCTCCCGCCCTTCTGCCACCGGGTGGTTGGGACGGACAGGAGGGCGTGGCCGGCGATCTTCACCAGACGGCGCGCATAACGGATGTGAAAGGGGCGGCGGAATGAGCGCGGCTCCGGCGGTTCCGGTCACGGCGCAGACCGTTGCAAGACTTGCCCGCGGCGTACGGTTGCGGGAAGACCCGGTGCGCGGTCAGACCGTTCTTCTGGCGCCAGAGCGTGCGCTCGCCCTCGATGACATCGCTGTCATGATCGTCAACGCGCTCGATGGAGAACGCAACCTTGGCGCCATTTCTGAGGAGTTTTCGGTCAAATTCGAAGCGCCGAAGGAGCAGATCCTGGCCGATGTGATCGCTTTCATCGAGGATTTTTCAAAACGCCGCATGCTGGAGCTGACATCATGAACGAGCAGGTCAGCATTCCGCGAACCAGCGAATGGACCGATCGGGATGGCATTGTAAAACGCATCGATATCCCCGCCCCGATCGCCATGCTTGCGGAACTGACGCATCGTTGTCCGCTCGCCTGTCCCTATTGTTCCAATCCGCTGGAACTGGAAGGCGCCAGGGGCGAGCTGTCCACCGATGAATGGATCTCCGTCTTTGGCCAGGCGGCAGCACTCGGTGTGCTGCACCTTCATCTTTCCGGCGGCGAACCGGCTGCCCGGCGCGATCTGGTGGAACTAACCGCTGCTGCGGCCAAGGCAGGGCTTTACACCAACCTGATCACATCCGGTATCGGACTGACGGAAAAGCGGATCGCCGAACTGTCGGAGGCCGGGCTCGATCATCTGCAGCTTTCGATCCAGGGCGCGACACCGGATCTGGCCGACAAGGTTGGTGGCTACAAGGGCGGTTATGACCGCAAGATCGCGGTTGCGGAATGGACACATGCGGCCGGCATTCCGCTCACCGTCAATGCCGTCTGCCACAAGCAGAACATGGACCAGATCGGCGATATGCTGGATCTTGCCGTCAGGCTCGGCGCTCGCCGCATCGAGATCGCCACTGTGCAGTTCCATGGCTGGGCGGAAAAGAACCGCAAGGCATTGATGCCGACGAAAGAGCAGGTGCTAAGCACGAATGCCCTGGTCGATGAAGCTCGTAAATGGCTGGAGGGCATCATCGTCATCGATTACGTGCCGGCCGACCACCATTCAACCTATCCAAAGGCCTGTATGGGCGGCTGGGGCCGCACCGGCCTCAATGTCACGCCGTCCGGCAAGGTTCTGCCCTGCCATGCGGCCGAAAGCATTCCGTCGCTTGCCTTCGAAACGGTGCGAGCCATGCCGCTTGCCGATATCTGGTACGATAGCGATGCCTTCAATGCCTATCGCGGCGACAGTTGGATGGCTGAACTCTGTCGATCCTGCGAGCGCAAGGCGATCGATTTCGGCGGTTGTCGTTGCCAGGCCATGGCGCTTGCCGGCGACGCGGCGGCCACCGATCCTGTTTGCGTGCGTTCACCCATGCGACAATTGTTGGTGGAGCAGGCCGAGATCGACAGCCGCGCCGAACCGCCGGAATTCGTTTATCGCGGGCACTGACCGGAATTTGAATAAGAAAGTCATGATCTCCCTTGAAGCTTTCTTCATTCGTTTTTCGGCTGAAAACAGCGAGCACTCTAGAAAATTGGGGTGTCATCAGAGGCGCAAGCGTCCAAACATCGCGTGGCGGCCGATTAATGTTAGTTCCTCTTTGCGCGACACAGTTAATCAAAGTCCAACGCTTCAAAGAACTGAACTGCCTATCTAGTGTTGTGGCCCACCCCTTGGAAATCACTCTTTGCCAGCGTCACAGGAGCGATCTCGACTTGGGGTGCGTATCTTTGATCCCGTGGAGAAACAGATGTCTGTAATGAACTTACGAGAATTTTTCACACGCTATATCGCCGTTTTGAACACGCACAGGTTTGATCAGCTCGTCGAATTTATGCATGACGAGCTTCTCGTTAATGGGCATAGAGTGACCTTGAACCAGATGATCCTTGAACTCGAAGGGCATGTGGCCGCAGTACCCGATTTAGTATGGCGCGTTGAAAACATTGCCGTCGAAGGTGACCAGGTCGCGGCTCACTTAATCAACAAGGGGACTCCAGTGAGGGAATGGTTTGGCTCTATGCCAAACGGCTCCAGCGTCGAATTCGCCGAGCATGTATTTCATAAGATCCGCGATGGTCGGTTTTACGAACAGAACTTTCTGCTTGATGCGTTTTCAGTGCAAAATCAGCTTGCCGCTCAGTGAGCGACCATGTCGATTATATTCCGGTCTTACCCCATGGGCAGGCTTGATCGGTGTATATCATCTTCCGAACGAGCATTGATCAATGCCCGCTCCGAAACCGTGACCGCGTTAATCAGTAAGGTTTCGATCCATCGGTTTGTCCCGGTCAACCACAAGAGTTCGCTCCATTAAACGGAGTCGAAATCAAGAGGTTTTGGCTGATGCGGTGAAACGCCAGACGTCATCGATCATGTAATTTCTGCGTAACTAAGAGATCCCATAACCTTCCCGGCGGGATCGCGCTTCGCTCTCGCAGTCGAATGACACCCCGAAAAAGAAGGTACATGAAATGAGCAAAGCCTCACCAGATCACGTCTTCATGCGACGCCTATCCGTCGGAACGGTATTCGCGGGCCTCCTCGTCCTGACCGGTTGTCAGACCCCTGAACAGCAACGCCACGCCGATCTAGACACCTGCTCTGGAATGGGCACGCGATACGGGTCGTCATCCCATACCGGATGCATGCTTCAACAGCAGCAGCGTCGTGACGACGCGCAATTGCGAACCCTTGAGTCAGCCAGGCTGAGCCAGATCATGGCGGAAGATGCGCGCCGGCAGCACGAGCGCATGAGAAGAGAGAGACGGCGGGACTAATTTCGACTTTGGAGGGAGGCTTGAGCTGATTGCATTCGACCTATTTGACCAGCCTTCTGCTGATGCAAGCCAGTCGCGAGCCGGATGTGCATAAGCCTCCTCACTATGAGGCCAACCTCTGCCCAGCGTCCGATCACAGCCCTAAACCTGGAGACTGAAGGCTCATGTCCACTCCATTGCGCCATGCGCTAGGTCTCGTCCGGTGCCACAGGACAGAATTCATCGTCATCAATGCAGCATTTTCAGCCTGTTTGCAGCGACGATGACGGTGATGCTGGTGAACCCGGAAATCCAACCAGCCATACTGAGCACGATATCAGGGATAGTGCGGACAGACCTTGCCGCTCAGGTCTATCTCAGCGGAAACGTCCTCTATGCAGCTTCAGCTACCTGGGCGGTCAATCTCGGGATCGCAGTGATGCTCATTTCGATCCCATCGTTTGTTGTCCCTTTTTTCGGCACCGTGTTCGCGATGGTGTTTGCGGCGACTTATGGTGTCACGCTGGCTCCGATTGGTCCTTATGCGGCGGCGATGATCCCTCACTCCATCACGGTCCTGATTGAGTTCCAAGCCTATATCGTCGCGGCCTTCGGCGCCTATTTAACCGGTCGCACCATTTTCCTACCTGCGGTGGGAGAAAAGCAGTCTGTCGGCCAAAGATACAGGGCAGCAGCCGCGCGTGTCCTCTCACTTTACGCGCTTGTCGTCCCGCTCCTTCTCTTAGGCGCGGTCTACGAAGCCTTTGAAATCATCTATCCGTAAGGTACTTCATTTAGCGACATGAAAATCCTGCTGGTTGAAGACGATCCCGAAATGACTGACGCGCTTCGGGCAGCGCTTTCGAGGCATGACTTCGTACTCGCGGCAGTGGCGGATCTCGCCATGGCACGAGAAGCGATCGCCATCGAACGATATGATGTCGTTCTCATCGATCGCCAGCTTCCCGACGGTGACGGCAGCACTTTGCTCGCCGAGATCCGGCAAACAGGCAACCCACCGCGCTCGATAATCATCTCTGCCCTGGGATCTACGAAAGACAGGATTTCCGGGCTTAACGGGGGAGCCGATGATTATCTACCGAAACCGTTCGAGGTCGATGAGCTGGTCGCCCGCCTTAACGCAGTGGCACGTCGTGCGCCTGAGGCCAAGGCAGACATAATCACGGCCGGCAATGTCCGTTATGATCGGGTGACACGAGACCTTTATGTCGACGGCATCCGGCAGGAACTTGCTCGACGAGAACTTCTGATCATCGAATCGCTTCTCAAGAATCTCGGACGAACGGTGCTGCGGTCTTCGTTGGAGGAAAGCGTGTATTCCTTCGATGACGAGATCCAGTCCAATTCGCTGGAAGCCAACATGTCCCGCCTCCGGCGCAAATTAGCGGATGCTGGTGCGGATATCGTTATCCGTAACATTCGCGGCGTCGGATACTTCCTCCACGAGCAGAATTAACATGTCTCACCATTCTCTCCGCTGGCGCTTCACACTCGGCTTCATCACGCTTCAGCTCCTTACTGTCATCGCCTCGTTCGGGCTCGTTCTATACATCGCGATGTTGAGCGCTCCCCGTGGCGCGGTCCCATCGACGTGGTACCCGCAGGAAATTGCAAGATCCGTCACGATTGACCAAAACGGTATCGTCGCGATCAGCCCCACCCAGGCCCTTCGAACTGTGATGGCTGAGCGGCCTTCATCCTGGTTTGCGGTTCGTCTCGCAGATGGCACGACACTCACCCATGGCGTGATCCCGAAGGACATTGGTGACAACGTTGCTTTCCTTGACAATTTTCGCAGCGTCGAGCTGCGCGGCTACGTCGATGCTCCCGATCGACAGGCCACGATTGACAAGATCCAGACAGCAGCAGGTGAAGCGACGATTATGGCTGGTGGCGTTTCGATGTCCCTTTACCAGCTCGTTTTCGTGGTAGGTCAGATAACGATCGGCGTCCCCGCCCTGATACTTCTGGCGGTCACCCTCGTCGGTGTCCCGTGGGTGACGAAATGGTCGCTTCGCTCCCTCGAGAAACTCACCGAGCGATTGAACAAGGTGGATTTTGAAGCCCGTGGGGGAGTCGTAAACGAAAATGGACTGCCCAAAGAGCTCTTGCGGGTCGTCAGGGAAATCAATCTCGCTCTCAATCGTCTCGACGCCGGTTTCGAAAAAACGGAGCGCTTTTTCGTCAACGCAGCCCACGAACTGCGCACGCCTATCGCCATTGTTCAGGTTCGCGCAGACACGTTGCAGCAAAGCGAAGAGAAACTTCACATCCAAAAGAGCATCAAACGGC
This sequence comes from Hyphomicrobiales bacterium, assembly GCA_900469445.1. Taxonomy (GTDB): domain Bacteria; phylum Pseudomonadota; class Alphaproteobacteria; order Rhizobiales; family Rhizobiaceae; genus Neorhizobium. The sequence continues at coordinate 5,389 of UBXM01000036.1, read as the reverse complement.
TGACCGCCATAACGAACCAGCTCCTGGATATCGAGCGATATCGACAGAATCCCCCGATCTCGAAGACAATAGAATTAACCCATCTCCTGTCAAAGGTCGTTGCCGATCTCGCGCCGTTTGCGATTTCCGAGGGTTATGAAATCTCCTTCGACACCGATGTTTCCAAAGTCTCCATGGAAGGTGATGATGAAGCGTTGGACCGCGCCTTTTCGAATCTCGTGCGCAATGCCATTCAATATGGAGGCGGGCGCGGCGACATTGCGGTCAAGGTGGAGACCGATGGTTCCGTCCTTATCTCCGATCAAGGCATCGGCATAGCGGGGGAACTTCATTCACGCATTTTCGAGCCATTTTATCGCGTGAATCCGCATGGATCCGGGGCCGGTCTTGGATTGAGCATGGTCAACGAGATCATCGAAAAGTATGGCGGATTTATCGAGCTTAAATCCTCACCGGGCCGAGGGAGCGTATTCGCTATTCGCTGGCGCAATGCACTGCGTATCGAAAGGCGTCGTCAAGAGCCCTAGATCGGGCCTGTCGTGACAGGACGGTACATGGGAGCCCCCGGGCTTCGCTTGGTAGCCGAGCTTCAGGCCTCTTGGAAATAATGGGCGCTCCTACCCAGCGATGGGCAACCCAGCCAACTGTGATGACAGCCAGAACCGCACCCATGTCTCAATATGCCTCGCCTTTGTCTTTGAGACATCCGATGTTCCGGCGGGCAGCTGCCCCCCGGACTGCTGATCAGGCCCGAACTGCTAATCAGGCGAAGCCTTCAAGCACAATCTTGCCAATCGTTGATCCGCTTTCGAGCTGCTCGTGGGCCTTCTTCAGATTTGCGACATTGATCGCACCAAAGTTTTTCGTGGCGGTTGTGCTAATCCTTCCATCATCGACGGCAGCCAATATCTCGTTCAAGATGCGTGCCTGCTCGTCCATGTCCGGGTGTGCCATAGATGGCGCGCGTGAACATGAGCTCATGGTGGACCGATACGGCTTTCCGCTTGAATGCCATGATGTCAAAGCCTGATGGATCGTCGATGAGGCAGAAACGACCTTGCGGCGCAATCAGTTCGACAATGTCATCCACATGCTGCGCGGTCTGGGTCGTGGAGAAAACGAACGCCGGAGCGCCGATGCCCAGTGCCGCTATCTGGCTGGCGAGCGGCTTCGAGTGATCAACGACATAATGCGCACCTAGCGACTTGACGACCTGCGTTTCCGGTCGCGAAGCCGTGGCAATAACGGTTAGGTCGGTGAATTGCCGAGCGATCTGGATGGCGATCGACCCCACTCCGCCGGCACCGCCGATGATGAGGATGGCGGGAGCAGCGCCGGGAACCGGCTTATTCACATCCAGACGATCAAATAAGGCCTCGCAGGCCGTCAACGATGTCAGCGGCAGCGCGGCGGCTTCGGCCCAGTTGAGTTTTGACGGCTTCTTGCCAACGATGCGCTCGTCAACCAGGTGGAATTCGGCGTTTGCACGCGGACGGGTAATAGACCCCGCATACCAGACCTCGTCTCCCACTTTCAAACCGGAACTTGGTTGCCGACCTCCACGACGATACCCGTCGCGTCCCAACCAATGACTTCCCATTCATAACTGTCGTCTGGTCAAGCGCTGCGACAGACCTTGTAGTCGACGGGATTGACCGAAATCGCTTTCACCTAGACGAGGATATCCCTGCCTTCGGGTTGCGGCTTTGCCAGTTTGATGTCGATGAGCGAATCCTGGTCGGAAATCGGCGAAGGAATTTTGTATCCGATTGCTTTCATGCGTAACTCCAATTCGGCTTCTTCGACGTCACGTTTGTCTTCCTGCGTTCGCGCGAGCACTGGAAGGAGCCGACTGGCCCCTTCCTGGCGCTTCTTCAGAACATGTTTCATTGCTGGCTTGCCGGAGCTTGCTCGTGTTAGCTGGCGGCATCCCCATTTTCATGATCGCGTGCGGCAAAGGCGCCGCCCTCGAGATGAGATACCGTCGGTTCCTCCGAGAAGTAATCCTGTATGCCTCTCATGAACTCCTCATGGTCTTCGCTTACTTCGAAACGTGGACTGTGATCCTCGAGCGAGCGCCATCGCACGATGAGGTTGAAGACCTCCGGCGTTTCGATCCCTTGGGCCAGAACATGACCGCGGTACCCCTGCGCACGTGCGAGCAGAGGAACAACACCCTCGAATGCCTGCCTGAATTCTCTGATCTTGTCCTTGTAGACAGGCAGCACAGCGATCTCATAAATCATCGTTGCACCCTTGTGTCGACCGACGGGTCAACGGCAATCGCGATCTTGCCCCGCAAGCCGTTGTTGGGTTTCTCGAGCAGAGCATGGGCGAGCGGAAGGTCGGCAAGCGAATAGACCGCGCCCACGTGCGGCCGCAGCTGGCCGCGTTCCACCAGTGTGCTCAGCTCGTCGAGCTTGCCTTGGTTCTGCCTCGTGAAGACGAAGTAGTAACTCGCGTTCTTGCCCCATGCCTCGATGAGGTTCTGCGGCTGTGCGATGTCCACGATCGAGACAACGCGGCCAAGTTGCGCGAGCACCTTGGGGCTTTGGGACAATGTGTCGCCGCCAAGGGTATCAAACACGACGTCTACGCCGAGGCCTCCGGTTTCCCGCATGATGGCGTCGACATAATCTTCTTTCCTGTAGTCAATGACGACATCCGCTCCGACACCTCGCGCAAACTCGAAGTTCTCTTCGCGCACGGTGGTGAAGACCTTCGCACCAATGGCCTTGGCGACCTGGATAGCCACATGCCCTACCCCTCCCGCGCCGCCATGGATGAGGATGCTTTCTCCTGCCCTCAGCGCCGCACGCGAAACAAGGGCTTCCCAGGCTGTTCCGCCGACCAGGCTTAGGCTGGCTGCTTCCAGATGGCTGAGCGCGCCGGGCTTCCTTCCAATGATATTCTCGTTTGCGACGTGGTATTCGGCATAACTTCCCGGTCCGTCGAATATTTGCGGCGTGTACCAGACCTCGTCTCCGGGAGAGAACGTCGTTACGCCCGGACCGATGGCTTCGACCACTCCGGAAACGTCATGACCGGTGATCGCCGGCAACGGCACCAGGTCGCGATAGTCGCCTCGCCGAACCTGGTAGTCCAGGGGATTGATCGACGTGGCATGGACCCGCACCAGAACTTGTCCCACCTGAGGAACTGGCTTTGGCACGTCGGAAAGCTCGAAGGATTCCGGGCCACCAAAGGAGTTGAGTGTCATCGCTTTCATTACAAATCCTCACTTCGTTAACGGCATATCGGGTTTTTTGATGCTGCTTCGTGAAAGTCACAGGTCTTTCCCGTGATCTCCGAAAGAGTGGATAGTCGGCTCATCGCGCCTGTCGTAAGTCCGCTCCCAGAGCTTCGCCATCAATTCATCTTATCGATTGCTCAGTTGCTGACGGCGTACGAGCTCCAGCGACCGGTCTTGCCCAATCTTGTAGGTTTCCTCGTAATGTGCCCCGTCCGCATAAAAGCGGTGAGAAAACGTACTTCCTATGGGAGACTTCACCAGCTTGGTTGTCGGCTGTCCCTGAAACGTAATGCTTCCCGGAATAGGTTCGAGTGCACGCGCTTTCGTAGCCAGCGCCGTCTGGACGGCCAGAGCGGCCAGTAAAATAGCGGCGGCGACGGCCTTACGGCTTGATACGGTCATGACACTTTCCTTTCTTGACGTGATACCGCGGCGCTTTCAGCCCGGTTTGTGTGTCGAATTACGGAGCAGAGGTACTCATTGACGTCGGCCTCGCGTATCATGTCGGACCGATCCTGAAATGCGGGATGACTTCAGTTCCGATCTCCTCAAGGACCTCGGCAACAGGCCTCCGGCTGAACTTGAGGTTCAGCGCGACGTGGTTGATCCCGATTGAGCGGAGGGCATCCAACAGCTCTGCCAGCCGTCGTCGTCCGACCCGATATCCGAGATGGATGGCTCTGGGCGGCCTATCCGGATTTGCGTCCAGATCGAGATAGAGCGACTGCGCGAGCGGTTTGAACTCTGCTCCGCCGAGATCGAGTGCGTCGCGCCAGCGTTTGGTGACCTTCGCTTGCTGAACTGTGTCCCGCGGATAGATGAGCCAGCCATCACTCCGTTGCGCGATCCATTCCAGCGATTGCTGACTCTGGCCGGTGACAAGCGTGGGCACCCGGGTCGAATGCGGTTTCGGCACGAGGTCACCACCGCCCGAAAGCCGGCCATAATGCGCCGACGCGTGGACGGGAAAACGCTTCGTCAGCAATGCCTCAACATAGTCGAACGCGTCACGGAAGAGTTCGCAACGCAGATCGGCATCCCGGCGATATGCCGGGTACTCAACCGAGCGGTCGCCCGAAGCCACGCCAAACACGAAACGTCCGCCGGATAGGCAATCGAGCGATGCCGCAGCCTTGGCGACATCGATCGGGTGATGAAGCGGCAGGATGACGGCGCCCGTAGCAAGCGCGATGGTGGACGTGCTCGCCGCGATCGTCGCAAGCCAGACGAAAGGGTCGTAAATCTGACCCAGATCGCCGAAGGTCGGGTCGTTCAGCGGCACATCCCGCACCCAGAGCGCAGCAAAGCCTAGACGCTCGGCCTCCTGGGCAAGCCGGGTCTGGTCGCGCATGGCAGGCTCGGGCCCATCGAAAGCCTCGATCGGGAAATAGACGCCTAATGTCAAATGCATCGGCGCAAACATGGACACATAGCCACGGCCGAACGGGTCCGGACCAGCCCTTACGGCCGGTGATGGAATGATGGTCATGGCGATATCCTCTGAACAGTAGCTGTGACGGACTCGCTAACCATGGCTCCGTCTCGATGGCTCCTATTTGATCTATCGAGATTGCTTTCGGTAGCGCGCCCGGTTTAGGATCAGTTTCAAAGAAAATTTGAAAGTCGCCTCATGGACGTGGATGATCTAAATCTTTTCGTGCGTATCGCCCGGATGCACAGCATCAGTGCCGCAGCCCGTGACCTGGGCCTCACACCGGCGGGAGCGAGTGCCAAACTGGCCGCTCTTGAACGCAAACTTAGCGCCAGGCTCCTCCATCGCACCACGCGGCAAGCGACACTGACCGAAGACGGTCTCGCCTTCCTGCCCCATGCGGAACATGTTGTGTTCGCTGCGGAGGCCGCCCGAGCAGCGCTTGGTCGAGAGCAAGCCGCACCTCGCGGCACATTACGCATAGCCGCCCCCGCCTCGTTCGCGCGAATGCATATTGTGCCGGGTCTGCCTGACTTCTGTAGGCAATATCCCGACTTGGCGCTTGATTTGCGCATCTCGGACAGCATCGTTGATCTGGTCGAAGGTGCCTTCGATGTGGCGGTTCGTTATACCGAACTCAGCGACTCGTCCTTCGTCGCGCGGCGGCTTGCTCCGGACAATCGGGTGCTGGTCGCGTCACCCGA
>UBXM01000015.1 GCA_900469445.1 Hyphomicrobiales bacterium | reverse complement strand
GAAACGGCGGTGGAAACGGCAACCAAGGCTTCGGAAGAAGAAATTCCACAAGAGATAATAATAGCAAGGGCAGTTTTAATAAATCTGCTGGTGTAACCGAAGCCGATCAGCAGCCGGGCAGCTACTCAGTTTCCGTCAGAGGCAGCACCGTTGAAATTCGCTACCCAAACGGGATCCTGGAACGCCTCACCAATCGGCGCTTCTCGATGACTGATCGGCGGGGGCGCACAATCGTGGACCGTCCTGCAACATCTGACGACCGGGCTCGGATTCGATCTCTGCTCAAATGAGAGAAGGGATCTACCTACGCCAGCGCAGGGCGGCCTCGGTTCGATTTGAAACGCTAAGCTTTGCGAAGATGCGGGTTGCGTGGTGCTTGACCGTTTTTTCGTGAAGGCCAAGCTTTCTCGCAACCAACTTGTTACTCATGCCCACCGCAATCAGATCCATGACTTCACGCTCGCGCGCACTAAGCCCGTCATGCTCTTGCATAGCGGCTGGCTGCAGCTTGCGTTCTGAAATCAGTCTCGCGCTTAGGTTTGGAGGGACATAGCTTCCCCCAAGTACAACAGTCCGAACCACGCTTGCCAGATCGCGAGACCCGATACCTTTAAGAACATAACCACAAGCTCCTGACTGCATCGCGGCACGCACGTCGTCCCCATCCTCTGATGCAGTCAATATTATCACTTTGGTAGCGGGAGCGTTGGCGAGGATAGTTTGGACCGCGGAGAGCCCATTTCCAGGCATCGATATATCGAGCAAAACAGCCTCAGGACAATGCGTCATGGCTAACGACACGGCATCGCTCGCCGAGCCTCCCTCTCCGACTATTTCGAAGCCTAGATCTCCCAAACTTTTGTAGACCCCCGCGCGAAACATCGGGTGATCATCGACAAGCACAAGGCGGATTTTCTCGGTCATGACACTATCGGATCTTGGATATTGAGGGACATAGTTAGAGTAGTTCCGGCAAAAGACGAATTTATTTCGAATTTGCCGCCAAGGCTTTCGACACGTTCGCGCAACCCTGAGAGGCCTAGGCCGAGAAATGACGCATTTTCTGCTTTGAAACCTTGGCCGGCATCTTGCACGATGACTGTAATCTCGTTGCCAAGAAGCTTCAATTCAACACGTTGCCCGTTGCCCTCGGCATGTCGCCAGCCGTTATTGAGGCCTTCCTGAATGAATCTGTAGACGCAAATTTTCACCGCCACTGGTATCTCGTCATTCAACGGCTCGATCGCACTATCTACCGATGCGTCTGTACGTGACTGATAGTGCTCGACTGCTCGGCGGGCCGCTTCGCTGACTGACAAGGTCTCGATGTGGGGTAAAATCAAGCCACGGCAGATGATGCGAATGTCGCGTATAGCCTCGTCGAGGCTCTCTTTGATTGTCGCAACCTCTTCCTCCCGGGTGGCTCTATTGCTGTCGTCGCTGAGGATCTGTTCGCTATCCATGCGTAGAGCAGCGTAGGCCATCAGCTGTGCTGGCCCATCGTGCAGGTCCGCGCCCACCCTCCTGAGAAATCTCTCGTTGAGCGCGACCGCTCGCTGAGAGCCTTTCTTGACACGAAGGGTCAGATCGAGGTTTTCCTGGAGCTGACGTTCTATTGTCCGGCTTCCGCGCAGGACGATTGCCGAGAGGATCAGAAAAAAACCGGCCGTTACAGTGATGGTCACGACCCAGCTTCTAAACCGCGCCCGCGTCAGGCTGCGTTCAAGCTCTCCCGCCCTTTCGTAAAACTCTGTGACGGCAACGACCTGTCCAGACCAAGGCTGTAGGATCGGATTATAAATCTCAAGCAGAGGCTCACCAACCGCTCGTTCTGCATCGCTTTCAGGATCATCGACCTCGTCGAATTTCGCCACAAGTTCGCCATTGAACGCCCGCTTTCGATTGTCGCCAGGAGGTACGACACGGCCCATAAGCTTCTTGTCGTTCGAATAAAGGATCATGCCGTCGTTGCGCCATAGGCGAAACGAGATCAGCCGCTTGCCAAGAGCGCCCTGGCCCAGGGTCTCGTCGAGCGTTCGCTCTATGGACTCATCGAGCTTCGTCTCGCGGGTCAGGTCCGGCAGAACCGGCGCGATAATGCTGTCGACATATAAAGCTGTGGTAGCGGCAGCGTTCCGCGTAACCGTCTGTGCGATCTGCTCTGTGACATGAAGCCCGATAACGATTGTGGCAGTTGCGGTGACTATACCACCGGCCAGAAAAAATTGCTTGGCGAGGCTAAGGGAATTGAAGAAATCGAGAACTGATTTCACTGGCCCATTCCAAGTTCCAAGATCCGCGTATCGGATACCTACATAAAAAGATCAGCGGATTAATCTGGAAGACAGGCTCGAGCCGCTCACGGGGGCCTCGGGGATAAAGCCGACCCGTGCCTGCTTAACGGGATCGTTAAGGCCTATGAGCACCACCACCATTCCACCCATAATGACGAGGATGCCTGCAACAAGCGACTTCATCTTCCAACTCCCATAAGAAAATTTTGGTGTGGCAGATGCTATTCACCACACCATCTTGGCAAACCGACAGGTTAGTTGATCACTTGGATCACCTTGCGGCTTGAAGGCTCGACGATGACGCGCTGCTTGTTCACGATGGCGTAGGAATAATTGGGATTTTCCGGAACCTGCTGGACGACGACAGTCGATGGAAGCGGTTCACCGACGACCACCTTTTCCTGCACAACGACGGTATCGGTGGGCATGGGAGCTTCACGAACGTAAGTTACAACCCGTTCCGGCGGTGGGTCGATAGCGGTTCCGGCGACTGCGCCCACAACCCCTCCAACAGCTGCTCCAACCGGACCGCCGACAATTGCTCCCGTCACCGCGCCGCCGGCAGCGCCGTTTACCGTGGACTGCTGTGCCATGGCACCACCTGCCACGAACATCGCGGTGGCAAAAATTACGGCTTGTTTCTTGTTCATCTGCTTTCTCCCTTTTGACCGAGGTGTTCCTCGCCCAACCAATGGAGAAGCTATCCAACAAGTTCCCGGCTGGGACTTTGTGCCCATTCTCGCTCCGACTTGTACGCCCTTTGGCCTAATGTCGGACCAGACCAACATCCATTCGAAAGACTGAACCCCATCGTTGCCGACCGCGCGGGCACAAGCTCTTTTCGAGCCGAGTTGGATCAGCTTCACTGAAGTATCGATAGGACATCACACAGGGGCAGACCTCAATAACCGATTTGGAGATCCGCCACATCCTCCGCGTCATGAACTGATCAGCTTTCTCCCGAAGACCGCTCCGGGCAGAAAGTTGCTCGCTTGCCGTCTCCGAACTGCAGCGCCCGGTCGTTGTACCCGGCGACAGCGCAACCGAAGATAGGGCAGTATTCGATCAGTGTCAGACGAGATGCTGGCGCGGTCAGAGGGGGTGTGACCGCGCCAGCCTCCCGTCTTTGGGAAGTGCTCCCGCAGACGACATTTAGTACGTCGAGAGCGAACGCCCGGATCAATCCGGGCATAGGGGACCATTCGTGCGCTCCACCCATTCCCCACGGTACTGCGCGACCGGTGGCGACTTCGTAGCTTGAGCTCGCAAGCTCCCGAGCATGTACCTCACGGGCGAAACCGCTCCGACAACGTGAAGCTCGGCCATCCGCCTTCTCTTCTTTCATATGTGCGGCAACGATTAGGTTTTGCCCGGCGACCGGCACGATGGCATTCCGAGTTTAAAATCCTGCTTTCACCGCATGCTTGAGTGCGGCAAACCACCGGACCGGCTGCGATTTGTTAGTGAGCCGGAACAAGAGGTCCAATCCGACCCGACGCGCCAGCGCCAGCCCACTGAGATGGCGACCACTACGGATCGTACCCGACAGGATGCGAATGCGAGGAACACCGACACCGTTGATCCTTGCACCACGCGCGTCCTTTATCCATTCCATCGTAGTATCCATCTCGTCCATGGCACTATGTCGTTGTCTGTCACGAATGAACTGGTGAAGATTGCCGCCTACGGGTCTGGTGTGTCGAACCGTGATCGCGTCAACGATTGCCACCCCCCGGTACGCCTCCCCTTCGATCTCGCGCACCATCTGAGGCCAAAGAAAATCAAGCCCGAAGCCGCTGGCGGTTCTCTCGATGAAGGGAAGTGAACGAACGAGTGTTTCGCGGCTAATGAAAGGTACCATCACCTCTACGAAGTTTGTGTACCGGACTACAAAACTTGGATGTCGCAGCGTGATTAGATGCGAGTAGTAGGAGCGCTCATCGAGTGAAGGCTGATAGACATGGTAGTTGTTCTCAATACCAAGCGCGAAGAGACTGTCGACATCGGCGGCCACGGCATCAATGTCATCGTCTGGTAGCCAGAAGTAGTCATAACGGTCAATCACTTCGGGGAACTGTTCGAAGAAGAGAAATAGGCCATCCCATTTGCCGCCTTTGCAGCGATGAACGTAGTCAGCTTCCGGAAATTCGGCTGCAGAGTCTGATCCATAATAACTCACCCCGACATCGAAATGGCGCCGACCCGTGGCCCAAACCCGATGTAGACTGCTGTCTCCACAGCGAACCACTGCTAGTCCGCGTGGCGACTTTTCGTTGATCCTTGAGCCGATCACTAAGCCACGGGCAGGCACGGAACGGCTTCCCATATGAAACCAAAAATCTAGCACGGGCACGGGTAATGTCCCTCCAAGCGGTGAACGGGATGTGAGAATTTGTTCGCCGAGAGGGAAATCCCGATCGCATGCGAACGATAAACTGACTATTCGGCAAACTATGAGAAAACCTGTCGGTCAAATCTCATCCAATAGTTCAGCTGTTCATTGAAAGAGAGATTAAGTTGCCCAGCGTATCGGCGGCTGGGATAGCCACCCGCGAGATGCGAGATCAAGGTTCAACGGCAGTTTACATAACATACAGTTCACTGCAAGGATTAATATTAATACATATTAACTCCGCCGATGCGCTTGAATTACTGCCTGATCACCATCTATCGAGCAATAGTACTTCACTTAATTAGAGCCGCCCGAAAGAAAGGGATGCTCGTCAAATACCGCGACTCCGGCGCGATGTCTTCCTGCTGAAGAATAGCGTGCAGCCATCACGATACATTCCCGAATTGGCGAACATCGCTGGCAGCAATTTCCGAGAGGACGATCGATGGCGGGGCACTGCCTCAATGCCAAATTCGCCATGTGGGGCATCTCGTCGAGAGAGAGCAAGACCGAAGACCGATTTTTTGGTTGCACGCGGCATACCGATTGCAGTCACACGTTGCGGCTACCTGAAAAAGACAGCAATAATGCCGCCGGTCTCCAATAAGCGAGCTGCGCAAATAGAGCCTCGGCGCGTTGCACTATAATCCCGTGGGCGCACGTCCGCGGTGGCCGTCGTTAATGCTCTTAACGGGAAAATTTTCCGGCCTGTGATTTGAGAGCTAACGCGCTGACGTTGCTCAGCGAAGAGCGATGTTTCTGTCGTAGGGCGAACGGCCGCTAGCGGGTCGATAAGCAGCGACTTCCTTCACGCGTTCAACTGGTGAGGCGGGGCGACGAAACGATCTTGAGAAAAAGAGCATTCATTGCTTCAGAGATCCCCTGCGATGGGCTGACTTCAAAGAAGTAACCTGAAGTGGCGCACTCCGCCATCTTGGTCGATATCTCACTTTGAAATGGCTTGATCCATGAGTTGTACCAACTGTTTGTCGGTAACGGCAAATAAGTCGTATACAAAACAGCGATCTTGTATCCCTTCTGCTTAAGCGCGGTGCAGGCCTTTATATCGATGGGCTCCTGGCACCGGCTTCCGGTAAGCATTTTTGTGCAGCCATTAGGCTTTTTGCTATCACCAACTCCGTCCGATACGAAGAACACGATCTTTTCCGGACTCGCAGCACTGAGGCCAGTGCCGGGTGACCCCATCTTCTCGCCAATGCTCTTGAACGAAAGATCGAAGTCGGTTTGCTGGTCGTTATTGTAACCCTGATATGGAATGGACATTAAATCTATCAGCGACGCCTTACCTTTGGCAGCAGCGAGGTCGTCGGTGAGGGATGTCACCTCCAACAGCTTCGTGTCCTCGGCCTTCTTTCCGAATGTGTAGACAGCCATGCGGAACTGGTTGGGGCTAGTCCGTGTCGAAATCGCCGTGTCCATGAGCGCTGCCGTCGCTTTTGCTACGACGTTGATCCGGATCGTAACGCCAAGCTTCTTTGCGAGATTATAGTAGCTACCACTGTCCTCCTTGCCATTATTAACGATGTGGCATGCGAACGCGCATTTGTCCGACGTGTTATCTACCATTTTGTTGATGTCGGCCGTCGTGGCGCCGACACCCATAGATGGTGTGTTGTCCAAAAGGAGATAGAAGTCCCGAAACGTCTGCGTCTGGAATACAGCGGAAGCCTGACCAGCTACTGTTCTTTCCTGCTTACCAAGCACTCGCATCAAAGTTGTCGGAACCGTTGCTGAGTAGTTGAATACTGCTCTCAGTTCGTTGTTGTTCCGCACCACTGATGCAGAGCTGCTCTGAAGCTGAAAGCCTGCAGCAGCAATTTGCGAATTAAAAAGTTTCTTAGCATCTTCAATGCCGACCTCCACCCTGCCGTTGCTCGTCATCAACATCGCCTTGACCGCGCCGGGTGATTTCTCGGCGATAGCACCCACCGCTGCCGCGTCAGCCGCCGCCTGAAGGGTAGCTTTCGCCGTCATCGCATTTGTCAGATCGATAGCAAGGCCCGCCGCCCCAATGAGCGGAACCATAAGCAGTGCACTTATGATGCCGAAGTTCCCTGTACGATCACGAATAAATGTCTGCAACATGTTCGCCCTCCCGAAAGTCTCGGCACTTCGGGCCAGAGACATGAAATATTTGATAACACGGGCGTGGACCCAGGTTTTGAAAGGGAAGAAGTCAACAGCAGCGTAAACGATGTGATCCCAAACATTATTAAGTGGTTGTTGCTGATCGATGGGTGGCTGCTTCCTATCTGACCCCGCGCCATCGCTCTCGCACCACCACGAGCTCCAACCTTGTATTGAAATCAGCGTCGCAAATACCGACCTTCAGGATAACCTTGGAGGCTTGCATGTTTTACGCTGTCATCGCGCTTTGCGTCATCGTCGCAACACTTTTTTTCGCACGGCACCACGCGATCAAGACACGGCTTGTCGAGAAAGAGATCGATAAGGTTATCGCGAGGAAGCTCGCGGCAAGCGACTTTGTCCTGGAGTTGTCACGGCTCAGGGAAGAGAATGCCGTTATGCGCAATCTCTTGATGGATCTGGTGGAGAATGAATCCGAGTCACCGATGTCGCAACCCAACGCGTCCAAGGAGGATCTGCTGCGGTCGAGAAATACAAAGGTCCAAAGGTACCGGGAGATACTGGCGGAGAGCTTACATGTTCTCAAAAGCAGCCGCGTCCACCACACGGAGGCCCCTACAAGTTCATCGCGGCCGACGAAATCCGAGAAGTCGTAGGATCAGTCCTTCCATCCATGGAAAACAACCTAATGCTTATGCTCTCAAAATTGCAGCCGAAAATGTCCCTGTGGTAGGCAGTTTAATGACGAGCAGGCACCCTGCGGTGATCTGGTCCCCGTCGCAGCCTATCCAGCAACCGACATCATGAAACGTCGCGGGCAAAGCGATAGGCGCGGCCGAAACCTCGAAGCTTTGGAAAGGTCTTCCCACGAAAGCCTGAGGTGGAAATGGCACTTCAACTGCGGCCGAGCTTCTCGGTAAATCGCGCATTGCCGATGGCCGCAGAAGGAACTCAGTTCGAAGGATGACGTTAGCGATAATCAATCGGAGTTCCGGTACTTATCGCTGAGCAACATTCGCTGTTTTTGGCAACCAATATCGTGGTCCGCGCGTTTGCCGTCCTGACCGGGAATGGCGGATCCCACCATAACCCTCATCAAAGTGACGCTATGAGGTCGGCCGCATCAGAGAAAAGCCGGACAACGAAGTCCGGCCATGAAAAGTCATTCGATAACCTGAACAACCCGACGAGATGAAGGCTCGACGATCACGCGTTGCTGATTGACGACAGCGAACGCATAGTTTGGGTACTCGGGTACCTGCTGAACAACGACCGTCTGAGGCAGAGGTTCACCGACAACGACATGCTCCTGAACGACGACGCGCTCACTGGGAACCGGGGCCTGGCGCACATAGGTGACGACCCTTTCCGGCGGCGGATCGATTGCGGTTCCAGCAATAGCCCCTACCACGCCGCCGACAGCTGCGCCGACCGGGCCGCCTACGACCGCGCCAGTCACTGCACCCCCTGCAGCACCGGTAACGGTGGAATTTTGAGCGAAGGCAGAACCTGCGATGAGCGCGGCGGCGCCTGCGATGATAAGACGGTTTACGAGCATGATTTCTCCATTAGCGCTTTACGCACTGACGTTAACGTCGCGATCTCCCGTTGGTTCCCGGCTCACATGGCGATTTGGCCAGGCCGGAAACTACGATAAGCATATGCGATTCACAACGTACGAGCTGAGGTACTAGTCACGCCTGGCCGGCCTTCATGCGTCCAACTCAGGAAGCGCGCGTGGCATGTTCGATATTCCAGCCGAACATCCAGGCGTCCGCTTTCTGCATCAAGCTGTCCCTTTCTCTCGGGCAGCTTGCCTTCTGAATATAGTGAGCTAACGGATTGTCGCCTGCAGAGAGGCCAAGCACTCGCGCGTTGATCCCGCGCTGTTGCCAGTCAAGCATAGTTTCGACATCCAAATTCATCCGATCCTCATGATCGCTTTATCGTACCCAAACACCTTGAGATGCCGCGGCTTCTCGCGAATCAAAGCTCGAATGAAGCGTATCTGAGATTTCGGGAAGCTTCGACTTGAAAGAGCGTTCTTTGCTCGTAGGTTAGCGTACAGAGAGCTGTGATCGCCTATAGCGAATGGACGGCATACCGTAGATTTGTAAACCAGCCGCGCTTTCGTCATTTCAGGGAGCGATCCAAATCGCCCGCTCTTCTTGTTTCCTTTTCTTCACGTGGGTGGGATGCAGATCGGTCAAAAGCTTCAGTGTCAGGTACTTGTACGCCGACAACGAGCGCAAAAAGTGTCGCGTTCTTAATGTGAAGAGCCTGTCAGGAGGTGACGTTTGAGTAAGGCGTCGGGCCTAACGTCTATTTCTCTCACATCGATGCGCTGCGGATAGCGATCGCTGTGACTTGGGCGGGAGCCGGATATCATTTAGATGAAGATGAGTGAAGAGGGAAGCTGTCTTAGACCTTGACTTGATAGGGTCAAGACGGAAGCTCCCGCAGCGCTGTTCCCATATCTGGATCTGAAACGGGTACGGAAAACAGCGACATGCTATTTCCAGAGCGAGATTTGGCGTAATGTGCGACTGGGCGGGTTTAGGGACTATTAGGTTGAGCGTTTCATACCGCCATGGGAGCGACGAGTGTGAGACACCTTATCCAGATATTCCTGCCTTCAAATGTGGATGGCGCGCGCCACAAGATCGAAACCGTCGAGCAGCAGCTCCTCGACCGCTTTGGTGGGGTAACGCTCAACATCAACACGCCAGCTAAAGGGATTTGGGAAAGGGGTGCAGACGTCGAACGGGACAATATTATTGTTGTCGCGGTCATGGCTGAGAAGCTCGATAGAGATTGGTGGCGGAATTATCGCCAGCAACTGCAGCGCACGTTCGACCAGGAAGAGATATTGATCATAGCAACCCAAGTGGATCAATTGTAAGAGGCGGAGGCGGAGTGCCGAGATTAACGAAGCGGAACCGATACACGTTCAGGGAGCTAGCGGGGTCACCCCGCAGAGACTATTGTGGAAGGCACAGCCAATACCGCCGCCGCAATTCGGGCTGCATTCAGTCAGCTACGAGCGTGGCGGTCAAGCTTTCCGTTTCTAATTGGGCAAAGTTTCCAACATTACAGTCGCCGCGGATCCCTACGGGGGGCCGTCCGGCAATTCGACCCCGACGGTCTGTTGATCGGCACGCTGCCCTAGGCAGAGTGCGCTCTGCCATAGTGAGAAAATCTGCCGCGCTAACGACTTATGCCCAACAGGAACCCAATCACGCCCGCAATCGCAAGCGATTGCCACGGTTTATGCCGGATAAGGTCTCGTATTGCATCGAGGCGATCATTGAACCGGCCAACGACCTCGCCCTTTAACTCAATACCCGCATTTTCGGCCCTGCCCTGAAGACTGAGCAATTCGTCTTTGAAAGCGGCGATCTCATCCTCGCCGAAGCTGGTATCGGTCTCGCGAAGTCGAACTGTTTCTAAGGCTTGGTCCACTAGAGGCGCGGGCGCCCTCGAACCTGCAATCGGCTCCGCTGCTGTTGACCCCTGGCGGGTAACGGTGCTGGAGATCGAAAGGGGGTCTGACGCCGGAAAGGTGCCTTCCAGTCCTTCCTGTACTTGGTTTTTCTCTCCTCGGACGGCGCGAGCTTTCTCGTTTTCGAAAGCGATCACCGCGGGTGACTTGGGATCGTGTGGCATGACGTTCTCCAGTTTTCCCCACAACTCATCAGAACGGACGTCAGTTCCAACTCCGGAACGAACGCCTCAATTCCCCGTTTTCACGGAGTCATTCGAAAGGAAAGAGCCATGGGATGGAAGGGTCGTCGCCAGTCGAACAACTTGGAAGACCGTAGGGGTTCTCAAGGCAGGTGAGGTCCACGTGGCGGTGGCTTCAGGATACCGATTGGTGGCGGGCTCGTGGCGGTGGGTTGGGTATCGGCGGTATCGTCGTGATCCTGATGGTTTGCTGGATCACCGGCATCAATCTACTGACGCTGCTCTCAGAGGGCGGAGTGGAATTGCCCGGCACTCAGCAGGAAACGGCTGGCGGCACGCCGGCAAATGACGAGACGACTGCGTTTGTTAGAACAGTCCTTGCAGAGACCGAGGACACGTGGAACGCGGTCTTCAAAGCCAATGGTGCTGATTATCAGGAGCCGGCATTGGTCCTGTTTTTAAAGCAAGTGCAGTCTGCATGCGGTTTTGCCTCATCTGCCTCCGGTCCGTTCTACTGCCCACAGGATCGTAAGGCTTATCTCGATACGATATCCTTCCGACAGCTGGACCAGCAGTTTGACGCCGCTGGAGACTTCGCGGAGGCCTATGTTGTCGCGCATGAGGTTGGCCATCACGTCCAGAACATCTTGAGCGTTCTTCCTCGTTTCAATGGAGCTCGGAAAAGAATGAGCGAGGTCGAAGCGAACCAGATGTCCGTGCGCGTCGAGTTGCAGGCAGATTGTTTTGCCGGTGTCCGGGGCAAGCCCACCGATCAGAAGGGGTTGCTGGAAGGGGGCGATCTCGAAGAAGCTCTCAATGCTGCTCGGCAGATTGGCGACGACACGCTGCAGAAGCGTAGCCAGGGCTACGTCGTGCCCGAATCGTTCAATCACGGAACTTCGCAGCAGCGCGTGGCCTGGTTCAAGCGTGGCTTCGACACTGGTGACATGAAGGGGTGTGATGCCTTTTCCGGTTATACCGAAATGCTGTCCTGCCGCTCCTGATCCCATGACCTAAGCGCAAACAAGAAACCGCAGGAGGAAGTCATTGGGCAGGCCGAGCGTATCTCTAAGTTTGAGGAAACCACGCGCACTGCGTTCGAGATCATCAATACGCAACCGAATGCGCGCGAGGTGCCCTCTCAGGTCATGCGACCTTGGCCGCCGTCATGGGGTGCGAGAGCACCGCCGACGACCGACATGATGTCGGCTGCCGTAGCGGAGGGCTCTGGAATTCCTTCTTTGACATAGTGCAGCTTGAGAACGCGCTTCACATCTCGCCGTTGCGCAAAGGGGATGACGATACAAAAGCGAAGCTCGCCGCTGGTCACACCCCAGCACTAGCCGATTGCAGTTCACCTCAAATGCACCGCTTTATAAATTAAGCCGGCAGGAGACGAAAATGAAAACGGGCGCCAAAGCGCCCGCTATCTTGAAAGCATTTTCAGCTTTTATCGCGGACGCGTAGCCTGCAGTTCGTCATCGCGGCTCACGTGGGTCGTACCAACCGCACCACCGATCCAAGCAGCGATGGCACCGACTGCCAGAGCGATGAACGCGACGATGGCGCCGGTCGCAACAGCTGTTGCAGCAACCTGAGCAGCTTCCGCTGCCTGCTTCTTGGCCTCCTCCACCGACTGACGATATTGGGTCTCATACTGCTGAACCTGCTGGCGAGCCTGTTCGACCGGGATGTTCTGAGCGCGCGCAAGGGCTTCAGCCGAGCGGGTGCGAGCCTCCTCGATCTGGGCCTGGTCGCCTGTCAGCATAGCCTTCATCGATGCTACTGCCGTATCGCGAAGTGCTGCCGGATCGTTGCCTCCGCTCGCATCGCGGATGCTCTGCTCGATGCCAGCCATGGGATCGGCGGCAGTGGCGATCGAAGGTGCTGCGGTCGTAGCGGCGGTCGCAGCAGTCGAGCTCACGCTCGAGACGATACCACCCAAGCCGCTGAAAGCGCCGCCGATAATTGCGCCGATCGAAGTCGTCAGGAGGTAGACGACGACGAGAGTCGTGACAGCCCACGAGATCATTCCATGGAGCGCACCCGTCGAGCGAAGCGGCCGGCCCGAAAGGCGGCTTGCTACATAACCGCCAACGAAGGCGGCGATAATGCCGCTCGCCAAGAACCAGACTGCGCTACCAATCGACAGCGTGCTCGCGGCTGGTGTGTCGTTCGAGGCCGGATCGATGACAGCCGCGCCAATGCCAACGCCAAGAAGATTAAGCAGGATGTGGACTGTGAGGGCCAAAGCGACAGCGGCGAAGATCGCGCCCCAGGACACCTTGTTATAGGCCGCGTTTATGTATGGATCTGCGCTGCGTGTATGCAGCTGTGCGACGGTGACAGGTTCGGTCATGATTGTTTCCTCGCTACTCACGGTGTTGTGATTGCGGCAGCAACGTGGCGGCGGACATTAGGTTCCCGTCATGGACCATGACGATATGTTCTGTTGCTCTTATCCTCAGATCGATGCGCGTGCTGACGTCATCCCGAAAGCGTTGCTAGCTGGTGCCGACTTTCTTCACTCGGCCCTTAGCCCTGCACATTGCATATTGGTCGGGTCACCTGATAGCTCGCGGCAGTTCATATCTTGCTAGCTCCCTATAACACGGACAGCAGGGTCCGAGACAGAAGATGGACGGAACTACCAGGCCGTGGTCGCGTTATACGCCCATCACGGACACGTGATCGTCAACTCTCGGATCCATATTCGCGCATCCCGGTTCCTTGGTTCCGCGGCGCACGAGTCAAATCGAGCGTTCTCAGTCCGCATACCAGGAGAGAGTATGAGCATTTTCGACCGCATCAAGCACGCGATCTTTGGCGAAGCAAATGCTGCGCCAGACCCCCACGCGTCTACTCCGCCCGCCGCCTCGTCCCCAGCTTCTCCGGCGGCGCCGACCTCCGCAAGTGTCGAGACGTCTTCGACGCCGCCTAGTCAGGCCACTCCAGCCGCAACCTCGTCACACTCGACCCCGACCCCGGGTCCGTCATCCGGCATGACTTCCGCCGTTTCCGTGGACGTCGGATCCATCCTCAACGAGGCGGCTACGAAGTCGGGCCAGAAGCTCGACTGGCGCCACTCGATCGTCGACCTGATGAAAGCTCTCGGTATGGACGCGAGCCTTGAGGAGCGCAAGGAGCTGGCACAGGAACTCGGTTATTCCGGCGATGCCCACGACAGCGCTAAGATGAACACCTTCATTCACAAGGCGCTCATGAAGAAGCTGGCGGAAAACGGCGGCAAGGTTCCGGCCGAACTGCTCGACTGATCGCAGCATTCTCTACGTCACTATCATCAACAAGGAAGAAATGAAATGGCAGCCACCAAGACACTTGACGACCTGTTCCTCGACACGCTCAAGGACATCTATTTCGCTGAGAAGCAGATCCTGAAGGCGCTTCCTAAGATGGCACGCGCCGCACAGTCGGAAGAAGGCAAGGCCGGCTTCCTTCAGCATCGCGATGAGACCCAGGGTCAGATTGAACGTCTCGAGCAGATCTTCGAACTGCTCGGCAAGCCGGCGCGCGGCAAGACCTGCGAAGCGATCCAGGGCATCATCTCCGAAGGCGAGGAGATCATCGAGGAGTTCAAAGAGTCGCCGGCTCTCGACGCAGGCCTGATCTCTTCCGCGCAGGCGGTCGAACACTACGAGATCGCCCGCTACGGCACCCTCATCGAATGGGCCAATCAGCTGGGTCTGAAGGACGCGGTACCGCTCCTTGAGGCCAACCTCGCCGAGGAAAAGACGACGGATGAAAAGCTGACGCAGCTCGCGAAGGCTTCCGCGAACGCCAAGGGCAAAAGCAAGGCAGCCTGATCAACCTGCAGCACTTGAAGGGCCGTCCCACCAGGGCGGCCTTTCAACATCAGGTCACACTCATCGGGGACAAACATGGCAAAGCGTACGACACGAGCTTCGGGCTCGACCACATTTAGCGACACCGTTACCATCCATGATCAGCAGCTTCACCGCGGCGCGGGTGGCGAGCTTCACCAGGTCGCCGAGGACGGCGACGACTTGCTGACCACCTCGCAGGGCGGTCCGGTAGCAGACGACCAGAACTCGCTTCGCGTCGGCGCGCGTGGTCCCCTTCTGGTCGACGATTTCCATTTTCGCGAGAAGATCTTCCATTTCGACCACGAGCGAATTCCCGAGCGCGTGGTGCATGCCCGTGGATACGGCGCCCATGGCTTCTTCGAGACCTACGAATCCTTGTCGGACGTGACCCGAGCCGACATCTTCCAGCGCGCAGGCGAGAAGACCCCCGTCTTCGTTCGCTTCTCCACGGTGGCGGGCAACAAGGGTTCCGCCGACCTCGCCCGCGACGTCCGAGGCTTCGCCGTGAAGTTCTATACGCAGGAAGGCAACTGGGACCTCGTCGGCAACAACATCCCGGTCTTCTTCATCCAGGACGCGATCAAATTCCCGGACATGGTCCATGCCGCAAAGCAGGAGCCGGACCGGGCCTTTCCGCAGGCGCAGACCGCCCACGACAATTTCTGGGATTTTATCAGCCTGACGCCGGAAAGTATGCACATGGTCATGTGGATCATGTCCGACCGAACCATTCCGCGTTCCTTCCGCTTCATGGAAGGCTTCGGCGTCCACACCTTCCGCTTCGTCAACGAGAAGGACGAGTCCACGTTCGTCAAGTTCCACTGGAAGCCGAAGCTCGGCCTGCAGTCGGTCGCGTGGAACGAGGCGGTCAAGATCAACGGCGCCGATCCCGACTTCCATCGCCGCGATCTTTGGCAGTCTATCCAGTCCGGCGACTTCCCGGAATGGGAACTCTGCGTACAGCTCTTCGATCAGGAGTTTGCTGACAGCTTCGATTTCGACGTCCTGGATCCGACAAAGATCATCCCCGAAGAGATCCTGCCCGTGAAGCCGATCGGCCGTCTTGTACTCGACCGCATGCCGGACAACTTCTTCGCGGAGACCGAGCAGGTCGCGTTCATGACGCAGAACGTGCCGCCGGGGATCGATTTCAGTAATGACCCGCTTCTGCAGGGTCGGAACTTCTCTTACCTGGATACCCAGCTCAAGCGCCTTGGCGGCCCGAACTTCACGCACCTGCCGATAAACGCGCCGAAGTGTCCCTTCCACAACTTCCAGCAGGACGGGCACATGGCGATGCGCAACCCTGTCGGTCGGGTGAACTACCAGCCGAATTCGTTCGGTGAAGGCCCGCGGGAGTCGCCATCAAGGGGCTATCGCCACTTCCCCGCCCAGGAAAATGGCCAGAAGGTGCGGCTGCGTCCGGAGAGTTTTGCTGACCACTACAGCCAGGCACGCCAATTTTTCCTCAGCCAGACGCCGCCGGAGCAGCGGCACATCGCGATGGCGCTCACCTTCGAGTTAAGCAAGGTTGAGACGGTCGCCATCCGCGAACGGATGATATCGCATCTGCTCAATATCGACGAGACGCTCGCCATCACGGTCGCCCAGAAGCTCGGCATTCAGACCATGCCGAAGGCCGCGGACGCCGCCATGCCGACGCGCCAGGATCTGGAGCCGTCCCCGGCCCTCAGCATCGTCGAACGAGGACCCAAGCGGTTCGAGGGTCGCAAGCTGGGCGTGCTGGTGACGGACGGTGTAGACGCGAAGCTTCTCAAGGGGCTGAAGACCGCGGTCGAGAACGAGAAGGCCGTGGTCGAGCTCATCGCGCCGAAGGTTGGTGGGGTGACCGCGTCCGATGGATCCCGGATAGAGGCTCAGCACATGATCGACGGTGGTCCGTCGGTGCTGTTCGACGCCGTCGCCGTCCTCGCTTCGCCTGCCGCCGTTGAGGATCTCGTCAAGGAGGCCACTGCGAGAGACTTCGTCGCCGACGCGTTTCAACACTGCAAGTTCATTGGCTACGACGAGAGCGCCTTTTTGCTTCTCGTCAAAGCGGGGATTGCCGATGATCTCGACGAAGGGACGATCATCATGCCTGGCGACGAAGGGCTCGCCGCATTCGTTGCCGAACTCGGCAAGCTTCGGGTCTGGGCACGGGAACCTGCGCTCAAGCTTGGCAAGGCGTCTACGCCGCACAACTGAAGCAGTCGCGCGGCCGAGATCCCTTCGCTGCCCCTCCTCGCTCAGCGAAAGACGCTGAGTAGGGGTGGCGACGATTATCCAAGCAGGGTTTCGGCCGCGCACGACCCAAGTATGCTGCCCGCACTCGCCTTTTTCCGCAACAAAAGATAGCTGTTGCCATGCAAAAGCGGTGCTCATCTGCTCTCGCGATATACTGCGTTCGGATTGGCGAACCGCGCCTTGTGGAGCTAGCAACTCCTTTGGAGGGATATTGCGCGCAATCCTCACGCATCATTTTCGTGTGATTTTGCCCGACCCCTTGGCCCAATGCTGCTGGGTCGGAGTGACTTAGGCAGTCCCCTGGCGGACAACCTCTAAGCTCATAAAGGCTTAGGAGCCTGGCCTCAAAACTGATAACTGCTTCCGGAAGTGCCAGTACATCCGTGGTCAAAGGGAAGCAGATATCCACTAAGCAGACTGCAGATTACAGGCCGACATCTTGCTCGACTTCATGTCGCGCTCGAGTTCGAAGACAATCTTCTGACCTTCAACGAGCTAGCGCATTCCAGCGCGTTCGACAGCCGAGATATGAACGAAGGCGTCAGCGCCGCCATTGTCAGGCTGGATGCAGCCGAAGCCCTTGGTGGAATTGAACCATTTTACTGTCCCAGTGGACATAATGAACCCTTTCAAAGCAAGAGTATGGGACTGCGAAGCGAGCACCACGCAGCGGAAAACCGACAATTTTTGAGAGAGGAGTTCGCTTAAGGCGCGGTGCCAATCGCGCGGCAGACAGACCTCTGGAAGCAAAAGATCGCTAACGTGAATATTCGGACCGCCGGGCGGAAGGTTAACCTTTGATTCCAGAAGGCGAAAACACGCCTCCAGGCCGCAGTTTGTCTTGAGGTTGTGGGCCTGGCGTCAAGGGCGAGGTGAGGCATCTTGGAAGCGTGGAACGGGAACGGCCAATTTCTAACGTTAAGGCTGAGATGCCAGTATATGCGGCTTCCAAAGTTGGAGTGACGCCTTGTTTACAACATAGTCGTCTCCCGTTAGGTCTTGCAGAGGGACACGAAAACAATCAGGCTAGCCATGGAGGGCTATCGTGGATCGTGAAGACAAACTAAAAGC
This sequence comes from Hyphomicrobiales bacterium, assembly GCA_900469445.1. Classification (GTDB taxonomy): domain Bacteria; phylum Pseudomonadota; class Alphaproteobacteria; order Rhizobiales; family Rhizobiaceae; genus Neorhizobium. The sequence goes on along the minus strand of UBXM01000015.1, from coordinate 45,660 downwards.
TGCCAAGGCCTACGTCGTGGCGAAGATGTCAGATATAGTCGAAAAGAACTTCGACCAGGCTGGCGGCGCACTCGAGACGCCCGGCACTTTCACCGCACTTCTCGAAGCGTATCGCGCCATCGAAGTTGTCCAGGCCAATGATTCTTCTTCAGAGCACGCGCAGGACACCGAAGATTATCGGCAGGGTATGTTGCGTAATTCAGATCAGCAGTAGACGCGCGTTCGCGCCGCTGTCATCAAAGGTTTCCACGGAGAGAGACCTCGAACCGTCTCAGAAATATAGAGGCCAAACATCGTATCGCCTTAGCAGGTCCTTAGGTTAGGAACGTGGACCAGGATTGCTTGATATCTGCGCATTGCGCGGGCGGAGAGATCCTGCATATGCCGCAGCCTCACCAAAATATGGGAAATCCTCGCTGACCTCGTCGGATCCGTCATAGACCCTGAACGTCCGCCCGTCGGTTTCTACGAACTTGTAGCCATCAACGTATTCGAATTTCGGAGTTTTCCAGCCCACTGCCGGTCCTTTTTGATGCGCACGGTTTGTCGATGTCGCCAAGCACCTAGCGTGAGTTTGCGGCAGAGGGACGCCCTCCTCTACTGCGAGGTTCGCTCTTGTGTTCATCGCAGGGGTCGAATGTGGTCGTTTTATCTGTAAAGCTGGCCGGAACCGGCACCTCCTGGTCAGCGAGGCGGACGGTGGCGAGGAGCGAGTGGGTCTCCGGTTTACGGTTTGCGGGACGAATCATCGCGCGGCGAGTCTTTTTCGCAACAGGGGGGCAAGAACAGCGAGGTGACACCGATTTCGTTAGGTGACGGCTTGAGAGATGCGGTACCTCTGCAGCTGCAGAGCGATTTGCTCGAGCGCGATTGAGAAGTCCGCGTTCTTATCTCTTACGGCAGGACCTTAATGAACGCGGATATGATAGCCGCCTGGGCGGTTGAGAACGGCTTCCTCAGGATAGGCCTGAGCAATTACCGGCGCCATGACGATGCTGGCGTGATCACAATCGAAATAAAGAGGCTGTCATATCTTCTCATTGACGAGAGACAGGGATTACGACCGCGCCTGGTATCACGGTTGTTCAAAGATGTGTCTTTTCCCGGATCCGGCGAAGGTCTCCAGGTTCTTCCCTTAAATCAATAGCGCTGCATCGTCTGTATGCGCAGTTTTGAAAGGGACCAATGAGCATGGCTTTCACGAGGGCCTTTGGCAAAGAACCGATCATTAGAGGCCGAACATATGGAAGCACCCTGCCAGGATTATTAATCGTGAGAAAGCTTGACGAAGGGGGCCCATAAGCTGCGCGAGCAGAGTTGTCTGCATAGCCCTTTGTCCTAGTGAGCGGCGGGACCGGCCGATATGAAAACAAAGTCGTATTCAATCAACGAGGACACTATGGCAACCGGTACCGTCAAATTCTTCGCGCAGGACAAGGGCTTTGGCTTCATCACCCCGGACAATGGCGGCCCGGACGTATTTGTCCATATTCTATTGGCTTTGGTGGATCTTTGTCTGAAGGGCAGAAGGTAAGTTTCGACGTCGGACAAGATCGCAAAACCGGCAAATCCAAGGCCGAAAATGTGACGATCCTCTGATTGCCGCTCAGCGCCCTTCGCCGGTCGCTGAGCCTCGATTTAGAGGATTACCCGACCGGCTCTGAAGCTGACGATCATCTCGTCCGTGACAGGGGGCGTGACGTTGATAACCTGCATGGTAATCGGGATACCGCGGTCGAACGCCATGGCTGCCGCATGGGAATCAGCGGCATATTAGGTTTCTGCGCGCGGCGTTGTATTGCCGGAACAGACGGCGGCGCCTCCCGTAATGGTAGTCGCAATACGAACTCCGTCAAGTCTATATCGAAAAAGCAGGACCAGCGCCAGGATCGGTAACCAGTTTAGCCGCCTCCATGGCTGGCACCCCTGGTTGAAATCGACTGTCTCACACAAAGTATGAGCCTGAACCTCATCATTTATTTTGACAACAGAGGGAACGGACGTTACCGCAACCAGTTCAGAGTGTACGATACCGTACCGAGTAACCGATGAGCGCGAACGTTATGCCACAGGCCAAAGCCATTCTTGTTGTGGAAGACGAACCCGTATTACGATATTTGATTGTCGAGGAGCTCGAGGCGGCCGGCTACGAGGTCTTCGAGGCCGAGGACGCTCCTCAGGCAATGACCCTACTTGAAACTCAGCCGGATATCCGCCTCGTGGTGACCGACATTGACCTCTCCTCCGCCTCAGAGGGGATGAAGCTAGCGCGGCTAATTCGTGATCGGTGGCCGCCAATCCGTATCATTCTGACGTCGGCCAACTGGTCATTTACGGAAAGCGATCTCCCGTTCGCCGAAAGGTTCATTCCAAAACCCCATGCTCCAGGGGCGCTACTCGAGGGCATCCGCACCTGTCTGGTTTAGCAATCTCGGACGAGCATCCATTTCGTCAGTTCTTGCGTAGCCACTGGTGATTCTCTTTTTTGTGGCGCTGCTCTCATCAGCGTTCCGGGCTGTTGACATTTACCAGATGCCCCTAATCCTTCTCGCCCTTACAGATCGGGTGCCAGGAGGTCGATTAACTCTGCCGTTGCTCCGGTCGGCAAGTTTCCGCTCAGATGCAGCCAAGGATAATTCCACCGCCTCGGGCTGAATAAAAAGTCGCGAAGGTCTTGGATCTATGGTCAGGGATTCGCATTGTTTATCTGCGCAAGACGATTTGCCAGATCAGGATCATCGGACAAGTGTTTTCGAAATTGCTCTTCTGTCATCCGGCCGGTCCTGTAAGCCGCAATGATTTCTTGCTGCTCTACCGTGACGGCCTCCTGGCCGCTGCCTCCAGGAGGAAGAACACCAAGCTCAGTCAGAATGCTGCTCATCACGCCGTTTTTCCTAATATCGTTTTGCATGACAGACCTCCTGTTTAGAGACCGAACCGAGAGCGACGTGAGCGGTTCCAGGAACCGAGAACATGTCCGTCGGTTAAGGTAACCAAGCCGGAGCCCGCACATGATCTAGCTCGTCGAATTTCTGCTTCCTGTATCCATCGTAGCGATGGAGCTGATGCTTGAGGACAACCGAAATATATTGACCGCTCGCTTTGGAGGAGTGACGCGCGAACTATTGTCCCTGCTGAGGACACCTTGGCCCAAACGAAACGTTCGAGCTCGATCACATCGTAATCGTCGAAATGATGAACGGGCGTCTCAATCGCGATTGGCGCGGTTATCGCAAGCAACTTGAACGTCAACCGGCGCAGGGCGAGATTGTATTCCGCCCGACACAGATAGACGCAGATTGTAAGAAGGATGTATCACGTTGTCGGTCGTTGGCTATCACGCATCTCATGAGCAGTCTCGCCAAGCCTGCTTCTGCTTTATGTTAGGCAGGCGGTGGCGACAGCAAGCCCGTAGCGATCCAGCTCCTATTGAGCTGGGGTCGAAACTATGAAGAGGCGCGAACAGCGGCGTGGGATCGATGGCGCGTCGCGGCAGCCTCTCCCGACTGCCTGGCAAATTTGGAGACTACACTTCAATTTGACTTTGAAACCCAAGCTGTCTCACCCGAGAAAATAGACGACGTAATTCCTTTGGTTGCCACGGCCCTAGACGTTCTCAATCTCATCGAGAAGATGAAGTCGTCCCGGATCGATGAGATCGACACTCATAAAGTGTCGGGAGATCGGGCAACTTTTATGGAATTCGTGACTTCGAAGTCGATCCCGGCTATCGACAGGACATCTTATCGCCGGGCATCTGAAAACAGGACCACTCATGGATATAGCGCTGCTGGTAGGCTACATGGCGTCCCTTTGCTCAGTAACCAGTTTCGTCCCCCAAGTCTGGAAGGTCGTCAGGACCGGCGATACAGCGGCAATCTCGGGTCGAATGTATGCGCTCACGGTCATTGGCTTCGCTCTTTGGTCCGCCTTCGGCATTCTGAAGACCGAGTGGCCCATCATCCTCACCAACTCGATCTGCTTCTGCCTTTCCGGTTATATCCTGATACGGAAGCTGCGAGCCACGGCGTGGAATAGGCCATGTTCTCATTCGAGGCGTGACCCAAATGACGGGGTACTGGCCAAGACGTTGCAAAAAATGCCTCTGGAAGAATTGCTCTCCCTGGTGGGACGCGCCGAACCATCGATCAGTGGCAGTTCGGCATCGCTGCTCGCAGCGCGATTCGGCATCTCTATGGTCCGAATGGCTTTCGCGGTTACGAGCAAGCACGCGTCAGATCATGACTTGCCCATCGAAAGACTCGATTCATTGGCTGCTCGGCTCGACGATGCAACGGAGCATGACCGAGCCGCCGCTCAGGCGCTGATTGAAACCCTCCGGGATAATGCCAACAGCTCCATGCGTCGGCATGCGATCACCGAGGCGACGCGCAAGCCACTGTCAGCCGCTCAAATACTCTTAGAGCTCCTCGAAACGGTGGTCACGGCCGAGCCAAGCGTCAGGCAGTCAGTCGCCAGCGATTTGTTCGGCGGCGTTGAACTGGTCAAAGGAGCATTCGTTGCAGTAATGATGGCGATCGAAAATAACTTGTGTCAAGACGAGGTGGCGGATCTGGACGTTCGAACCCGTCAGGACCGCGCCGCTCTATGGAGCCGTTATGATGTCGCGGTAGCTGCTTTGCGGTCCAGTCTCCAAGCGCGTAATAGTCCAGGTCGTTGACAAGAAGCGGCGTTTTGTCGGTCTCCATCGCAGTATTTTGGAAACGATGGTGGCGCCCAACATTCCTCTCGCGATAGTGAAGCGATAGAGGTGATTGCAATGGAAAATGCGTCGAAGCAGCTCGCAGAGCAGTATCGACGCCTCGGCGGCCGTCGGATCGCTGTTATAGACGACAATCTATGTTTATCACGTGAAAGGGTCGATAATACTCCCGAAGCTGCCCGGCTCTGGAGCGAACAAATCATAGTTCTATCCGACCGGCAGCGCCGTGATGTGGAGACTTTTCTTTCTTCGTTAGATGACGAGAGCGACGAACCAGCTTCACATTAGAGGTGATAAGGACGATGCATGTCGATAATCCAATGTTTGAATCAAACGACTGGCTGCCGCACAATCAGCGGCTGCCCGTCTTGCGCTACAACAATCTTGCAGGCGGAGAAGGATTAGAAACGCTGTCCGCGAATAATAGATGGTCCGGTATCTGGACCGATGGCGTCTTCGACTACCACCACTATCACACCGGTGCCCATGAAGTTCTGTTTAAGCTGGACTTCCTGATGAGCAACACCACGAGCATTAGGCTCACGCGAGCGCAGAGTGGGGAAGTTTCGAGGCCAGCACTTCTGCCAAGAGTTCCGCCGGGCGTGTGGGACGAGGAGGAAGAATGGTACTCTTCTGCCGCCCAACTGACCGCGTCGTATGTTGCCACACTCGTTGTGACGTTTTCGTTGTCCCATCTTGGCAAATCAGTAAATAAGTGCTGATGAAAGCGAGCAGAAATAACAAGACCATCGAGGGAACCGGGACGCAACACCTTCTACAGCAACTCGCAGCAATGCCCGAGAAATTCGCCGCAGGTCAGTTTCGTACACAGTATGCGGCATTGTGCTTCCGGCGCCTCTTCGGTGAGTCAAGCGTGGAAGTGCTGTTGATTACGTCCAGAGGGACCGGACGTTGGGTCATCCCAAAGGGGTGGCCTATGAAGAAGAAAAAGCCTCACGAAGCTGCAGAAATAGAAGCGTGGGAAGAAGCGGGCGTTCGTGGTGTAGCGAGAAAGAAGTCGGTCGGACGATACACATATCTTAAGTGGCTCGAGAACGGTGACGTTGCGCCTTGTGTCGTAGAGGTGTTTCAGATTGAGGTCCAAGACCTCGTGAAAGACTTCAAGGAACGTGGACAGCGCCGGATCGCTTGGGTGTCGCTAGAAGAGGCAGCCCGCCGCGTGCGGGAAGTGGAGCTGAAATCTCTCCTTGTGAACTTCAAACCAAAGATAAAAGATTAAGCCAGGCTGCAACATGGGTCCATACTTTTCATCTGCCGGCATGTGCGGATTGGCCGAAAGCGGCTTTGAGCTGATACGGTGTGTCACTATCGTTACTGTGCTCGATCAAGTTTCCGAGCTGCTGAAAATCTCTCTGCATATGCGGCCACCCCGGCCATCAACGTTCTAATGTAGCGCGTCACGATATTTGCTCTAGCGCGGTTTCGTTGAGCAGATTTCCGATCTTTCCGTTATTCAGTTGAGCCTGCTGAAGGCGATGGCATTTTGGCCGACGAAGACGGTTAGCACATGTTACGAATGTCACTCCCCAAGGTCATCATTTGTTGGTGAAGCTACAGTTGGACCGCCAAAAACGGGCGCGGTTTGGCTATTCCAGCCAATCTATTACCGAACGCACCGAGATTGTACCTTCCGTGACCCCATACGGTGCCTCTCGTCCTAGCCGATCACGTGCAAGCTCACTGAAGCGTTGCGCGCAGGCCTCCAGCCTGAGTGGGAATATGCTCAGCTTACGCTCTTGCTCTAATATAGCGCAATAAGGCACGTTTCCATGCTATAGCTTTTGCTCACAAATGATGCTGAGGTACCCGAGGGCCCTTGATGTCACACAGAGAGTACGTTGAAGCCGATCTGTTGCAGGCTATCGCGGCACTCTATGATGCCGCGGTCGAACCTTCGCTTTGGCCTCGTGTTCTCGACATCTGCCGAGAATTCGTGGGCGGATCCTCCGCTGCAATATTTGCTAAAGATGTCACAGGCACGCGCCGCCAGCTTGTGCATGTTGATGGCCGCCTCGATCCAGCCTTCACACGCCTTTACTTCGCAGAGCTCGCTCCGATCGATCCCAGCAATCCCGCCCAGGTTTACGCCCCCATCGAACAAGGGGTGATTACCAGCCAAAAGCTCGATCCCAGGGAATTCTCGCAAACGCGCTTTGCCGCTGAATGGGCAGCGCCCAAGGTATCGTCGACATCGGTTTTACGGCACTAGAGCGCCGCGGCGACTGGGCTGCGCTCTTCGGCGTCTTCCGACATGAGCGGGATGGATTGGGTGACGCCGCCATGGCTGAACGGATTTCCGCTCTTGCACCTCATTTACGCCGAGCGAACAGTATAGCAAACGTGGTTGGCGATATCGCCCAAGAAACATACGCTTTGCGACAGGCGATCGATCGTCTAACCATAGCCGTTGTGCTCGTAGACGCCGATGGCCGGATCGTTCATGCCAACCAAGCAGGCGCGCTGATGATCGGCTTGGTGAAGGCTGATAGCTCGCCGGCTCTAGGTTTCGTGCGATTGGACCGAAGTTTGGGTCGGCAGCTGGCGATGCTGGGAAGCCAGGTCTCCAGCACGACATTTCTGGAAACGAGTTCCGGGGAACGTCTGATCGCCCACGTGTTACCCTTAAATGCCGGCAACCGCTTCTTCACGGACCTGGGCAGTCGCGACGCCGCGGCTGCTATATTTCTGCAACCGACACGTTTCGAGCTACCCACAGCCTTCGAAAGCCTGGCCGAAGAATTCCAGCTCACACCTGCCGAACTTCGCGTAGCTGTTGCGACCGTTGTCCATGGAAAGGTTGCGGATCTCGCCGAAAATCTTGGCATCTCAGAGGCAACAGCAAAAACTCACCTTAGCCGGATCTTCGCCAAAACCGACACGAAACGTCAGGCAGACATCGTCAAGCTGATTGCCGCCTTCAAGAGCCCGCTAATCGCATCTTGAAAAATACGCAATATCATCCGATCGGATGACGCGTGACGCCCACCGCTTCCCTAGAACTCTCGTCGATGAGACGTAAAAGGGAGATATTCATGTCCATTCAACTCGCAACCGCTGAAGCGTCAATCGATTACGCAGCGATCAAGGCTCGTCAACAGGCCGCCTGGGCGTCGGGCGATTATGCTGTCGTCGGGACAACCCTGCAGATCGTTGGCGAACAGCTCTGCGAAACGCTTGAGCTCAAAGCTGGGGCGGGCGTTCTGGACGTTGCTGCAGGAAACGGCAACGCCAGTCTTGCTGCAGCGCGACGCTTCACTGAAGTAACATCGACCGACTATGTCGAAAGCCTTCTCGACAGGGGAAAGGAGCGAGCAAACGCAGAGCGCCTACCGATAACATTCGCTATCGCCGATGCCGAGGCACTACCTTATGAGAGTGGAGAATTCGACTACGTCCTCTCCACCTTCGGCGTGATGTTCGCTCCTAACCATGAACAAGCCGCTTTTGAACTGCTTCGCGTCACAAAGACGGGAGGAAAGGTCGGCCTTGCAAATTGGACACCGGAGAGCTTTGTCGGGCAGGTGTTCAAAACTCTTGCTAGGTACGTGGCCCCGCCGGCCGGCGTTCGCTCACCCGCTCTGTGGGGAGACAGGCAGCATCTGGAAATGCTGTTTCTAGGCCAGAAGATAAGGATCGAAGAACGGGCTTTTAACTTTCGGTACAAGTCTGCCGCGCACTTCATAGACGTGTTCCGAAGCTTTTACGGCCCCGTCCATAAAGCCTTTCTCAGCCTGTCTGAGCCTGACCAGCTCGCCTTGGAACGAGACCTTATCGAACTGATGCAAAGCTTCAACAGGGCAACAAATGGCACGATGGTGGTACCGTCGACATATGCCGAGGTGGTCGTCGAGAAAGTCTAGTTTCAGCTATCTTGATAGCAAGCTACGCTCCTTAATTCTGATAGGTCGGCCGTTGAAATACGGCCGACCGACTTTTCCCCGAGATGTGACGCACCTGCATGACCATCCTAACAGTACGCTTTTTCAAAAAACAAGCATAACGCAGTAATCTGCGGACCTGCACAACCCGATTGCACTTGAAGTTGAATGCGGCATTCCTAAAATGCGATTATCGAATTTAGGCTCGGAACTCGAATGCGCACTCTCAACGAAGTCTTATATGTAGCTCAGACGACCGGTGAAGCACCACCCGAAGCCGGCTTCTTCACATGGGACGTGCCCGAAAACGTACTTTACGCGGATGGTGCGCTTGCGAACCTTTTCGGAGTGGATCCAACCGTCTCGTCACAAGGATTGCCGATCGAGGCTTACCTAGACCGCGTTCATCCGGAAGATAGACCTCGATTAGCCAAGACGATCCGTGACAGCATCGTGGCGGATCGGCCGCAGCAGGAGACCTACCGGGTAATGAACACTGAAGGAAGCTACATTTTCGTCACTGGTTTTGGCCGCGGATTCCGGAACCAATACGGAGACATCGTGCGCTACGTCGGAATTGTCGTGCCAACGAACGTCCAGGCAACGCCGACACAGTACTCGCACTAGCTTTTCTACTGAGCCAGGCAGCTTACGTAAAGCTCTATGGTCCTTGCCGCTCAGTTCGATGGACTGCAGGCTGTCTAAAATCTTTCGAACCCCTGGATGGTTTGTCGAATAGTAGACGTTCTGGGCATCTTTCCGCGTCGCTGCCAACTTGTCGTGTCTCAGTCGCGCCAAAAGTCGAGAGAACGCCGACTGGCCAAGCCCGAGTTTTTTTACCAAGTCGCCTACGCCAACTTCGCATTCGCAAATGATCCGCACAATCTGGAAACGCTTGCTGTTGGCGAGTGGTGACAGCAGCTTCGTATGGTGTTCGAGCGCGTCTTTTAAGACCACGACCATTCATCCGAATGAGGAGAACCTAATGAAGGGTCACTGATAAACCGTATCTCTAAAGGGAAAAGATGGGGTTCGAGCCGCCGCCAATATTTTGCATCTCTTTTTGAATGGATGGATCCAGCATTTTGCTGTAATGCTCAACTAGCAGTGCAACGATAGCAGTTGCGATGATCGGAAGATCGCCCTCCTTTGTCCAGGCATTCTGGCGAGGCAGCCTAAAACCACCTCGCCGAGCCCTGTTAATTGCCCTGCCCTACTGCAAACTCAAAAAGTCTGGCCTGCCGGTCAGCAAAAGCTCGTGGGTTGACTGGTTTGTCCCCATCAAGAATACGTGCTTCGTCAAGCAGCAGCCACGCCGCATCCTCGCGGAAGGCCGGATCATCGATCGATGCAATGCTTTTGACGCGCTCGCTCTGGGCATTGATCTCCAAGATCGGCTTCGGTGCGGTCTGTAAACGCCCCGCGCTCTGGAGGAGCTTTTCGAGCTGGCGATCAGGCCCATCTTCCGAAGCCACAAGGCAGACCGCGCTTTCCGTCAACCGATCGGAAATACGCACGTCAGCGACCTCCTCGCCAAGGGCGCTTCGGGCGAAATCGATGAAAGCTCCAACTTCGGGAGAGGCTTGCCAGCCAGCCTCGTCGGCGCCGCCCTTGCTCGATACAGCGTTCAGATCGGCAAGGCCCTGGGTAACCGATTTAAACGGCCTGCCCTCGAAATCTGCGACGTTGGTCGGCCAGAAACTGTCCACGCCATCGGTAAGAAGAAGTACCTCGATACCTTTGGCTCGAAAACCCTCAAGTTGCGGCGACGATTTCAGTTGGTCCAGACTGGAGCCACTGATATAATAGATCGCCGACTGGCCCTCCTGCATTGCGGTCAAGTAGTCGGTCAGGCTCCGAGTTGCTTCGCCGGATACGGTACTACGGAAACGCGCCAGCTTCAGCAACAGCGAGCGTCTTTCGAAGTCGTCGTAAATGCCTTCTTTCAAAATCGCGCCGAACAGATCCCAGACCTTGGAAAAGGTTTCGACTTCGCTTTCTGCCATCTTCTCCAAGGCAGAAAGGATTCGGCTCGTAATACCCTTTTTGATGGCAGCAAGTACGGGGCTGTCCTGGATCATTTCGCGGGAGATGTTGAGTGGTAGATCCGAGGTGTCGACGATGCCGCGCACGAACCGCAGGTAACGCGGCAGTAACTCGGCTTCGTCGGTTATGAACACGCGCTTTACGTAGAGCTTCATCCGACCTTGTCGATCCGGATCGAACAGGTCGAAAGGTTGCGAGCCGGGGATGAAGGCAAGTGTCGTATATTCGTGGCGTCCCTCAGCGTGGAAATGCACGTTTGCAAGCGGCTCGTCGTAATGGCCTGAAACGCTTCGATAGAAGTCGTTGTAATCCTCCTTGGATATCTCGCTCTTCTGTTTGATCCAAAGCGCTGCACCATCGGAGACCTGAGAGGGTTCGGCACCCTCCTTTTCAACAAGATGGATAGGGACAGGGACGTGTCCGGATTGATCACGAATGATTTTTTCGACGGTCCATTTGTTGGCATACTTTTTCGCATCCTCCATAAGATGCAGCACAACCCGCGTGCCCCTCGCCGGCGCTTCGGCGAGATCGATGGCGGCGACCTGGTAACTTCCCTTGCCGTCGGACGACCACTTCCAAGCCTCGTCCTGACCGGCAGGGCGGGAGATTACATCAACCTGATCAGCGACCATGAAGGAAGAATAAAAGCCAACGCCGAACTGGCCTATCAGCTCCGTCTTCTCCCCAGTCTTGGCCGCCTCAAGCCTCTCAATGAAAGCTTTTGTCCCCGAGCGCGCGATCGTGCCGAGCGCATCGATCATCTCGTCACGGCTCATGCCGATGCCGTTGTCCTCAATAACGAGCGTTGGCGCCTCTTCATTGAGCGTTACAAGAATTACAGGCTGGGTACCATCGGACAACTCCGGCGCGGAAACCGACTCATACCGCAGCTTTTCGCAAGCATCCGCCGCGTTCGAGATCAATTCCCGGAGGAACACGTCTTTGTCCGAGTAAACTGAATGCACCATCATGTGCAGGAGCCGGCTGACATCGGCTTCAAATACGTGTTGCTCGGGCTGCCGTTCCTCGATTGTAGTCATTGAAACCTCCGTCGATACCATAAATCGCCGGTGAAATGGTTTTTCCACAGTGAGAGTTCAAGGTCTGTCTGCCAAGGTGGGCGTTGGGCAACGTCTTAGGACAGGTTCTGCTTCCTCTCCCTCAGATGCGGATCGGCAATATTCCCCGCCTCTTCCATCCTCGCCAAGGGCCGTTGTGGGAACGGTCCCAGTCCTAGTCGAGGCGAAGACGATTGGCGAGTTGAACCACCGATACTGCGCTCTTGAGATCCCGTCAGGGCTGGTAACAGATCGCCAGAGAACTCTCTGGAGGCCAATCACGCCGATAGCAGCAGTCCAAACTCAAGCGCAGCTGCTAAAACTGTCGACCTTGGCTTTCTCTCGTTCGAATAGAGCAAATCGGCATCGCTCGTGACAGCGTTATCACCAGGAAGGCAGACGATTTCTCGCCATACGGTGACCCGAGGCGTTATCGCCAGCTTGTTCTCCTGTGCGTAGCGGCGATCTCAATGAGAATGTAGTTGCACTCGCTATCCGCAACCCATCCGCGTCGACATCAAGATTGACGGATACCTCGATCTGCGGAGATTGCTGCGCGTCAGATCGTCCCTCCTCAGTCGCCGTCGGCACATCGCCACCACTGGGTTGAACAAATATGCCGGTGCCCTCAATTCTGAATTAGCTGCTCAACTGCGAGGTCAGCGGATTCTCGAGTCTTCAAGGATGCGGTGATGCTCTGCGTACTCGTATCGGTCTCTATCTCCTTGCTCCGGGAGATCTTGAAGCATTTCGAAAGGCGGCCCTGTTCCGTCTCAGTCCAGGAACAGAAATGGGGGCGAGCGAGTTGCGTGCATGAACAGGAGAAGCCGATGGATCTGTTACACACACGCGTCGTCCATGAAGGCGCAGGCCATTGGACTGTGGACTTTGTTGGCGACGACGGGGAAGCGGTATCAGTGAAGGTAGTCGACCAGGCGGTTACCAGCGAGGAGGAGGTCGTCGCGTACGCCAAGCAAATCCTGGTCGAGCTAACCGCGTTTGGGACGCGGGGCGGGGGACCGGGCGTCAACAGCTACGACGTACTGAGCAATGGCAACTTCGATACCGATACGCCGCTAAAGGGTCGGCGACACTGAGGTCACAGAAGCGGTCCTCTCCTGCTTGCTTTTGCGTATTCAATCCTCCTAATATTAATGCCGCAACGGGAACTTAAACTGTCAATCGACGTTATTGTGCCGCTAGTATGTAGGGAGTTTAATGATGTCTGGTCCAAACGCACGATGAGAAGAGCCTGTTGAAATCGCTTCACCGTCCGGCTCGCACAGCGTAAGCGGTCCATTCGAGGCACTGGCGCATATGACGGAAAACTGGCCCGCGCAGCAGGGCCTCGACTTTGTCCGAGCCCGCAGCGCATGCCGCGGAGCAATCGCAGGTCACAAGACCATTGATGAAGCGCGCATCGCGTTCGCGGCTGCTGCCGCCGAGGCTCGCACGCAGTTCGACAAACGCCGACATTAAGGTGAAAAAGAGCGGTGGACACGAACACGAGCCACCGCTCTCAAGCCTCTGACTTGGGACGCGAGAGGCTTTCGGCTCATCACTTTTCAGCGCCTGGCCAGTCGTTTGCGGGCTCATCGATAACGGTTTCAGACGATGCGTCAGCGGGATCGGGATCACGCTCGTAGGCAATCTGGAGTTCCCGGACGACCTTCGTTATCTCGGCGAAAACGTCGTCCTGCCTAGCACCCGCGGAAACCGCGCGGTCCACCAGCTTCTCCAGTTCATCAGCGATATCACCGCGCCAATTATCCATTATGCTTTCTCCTTTTACTTGGCGTATCCGATAGTTCGATCCAGGTGGGCGCATGGTCACTCGTGTGATCCCATCCGCGAATATGCTTGTCCACGCCGCCGTCAGCCAAGCGGGACGCTATGTCAGGACTAAGAAGGAAGTGGTCGATCCGAAGGCCAGCATCTCTGGCGAAGGCGTTTCGGAAATAGTCCCAGAATGTGTATATTCGGTCATTGGGATAGAGGTGCCTGATCGCATCAATCCATCCCTGCCCGAGCAGCCTGCGATACGCGTCCCTGACCTCTATCCGGAACAGCGCATCATCGACCCACCGCTCCGGCTTGTAGACGTCCATCTCAGTGGGCATGACATTGTAGTCGCCTGCAAGAACCACCGGGACGTCCAGGTCGAGCAATTCCTGGGCATAGGCGGTGAGCCGCTCAAACCATCGTAGCTTGTAGTCGAACTTTGGCCCGGGATAGGGATTGCCGTTTGGCAGATACAGAGCGCCGATCACCATACCGTGCACGACCGCTTCAATGTATCGGCTGTGGGCATCGTCGTCCCCAGGTAGCCCACGTCGTGTTTCCAGCGGAGTTGAGCCCTTCGCAAGAATGGCCACACCATTCCAGGATTTCTGACCATGCCAGACCGCACCATATCCAGCGGCCTCTATCGGCTTGATAAGGAACTTGCTGTCAGGTGCCTTGAGTTCCTGCAGGCAAACGACGTCCGGGGTCTCCTCCTTCAGCCAACGAAGCAGGACTTCGAGCCGCCCGTTCACTCCATTGACATTATAGGTGGCGATCCGCACGGCTACTTCTTGTGATCGCCCTTGTCGCCTTCACCTGGCTTCGCGACATTCTTGGCCTCGTGGCGCTTGTCGGCCGACAGCGACCTGCCAACATCGACGGACTCCTTGAACTTGCCCTCTTCGTCGCGGCGGACATAGCGTTTATCGGTTCCGGTATCGATCAGCTCTCGCTTTGACATCTCGTTCTCCTATGTGTCTCAGGAGAAAACGCATGATGGCGCAAAAGGTTACTATGTCGCGACCGAAATCATATCCCTGCACGCCGGACGGACGGTATTTTGTAGTGCGTGGTCGGCTGTGGCGCTTGAGCAACCCTGCCCTCGATGAAAGAACGAGAGCCGAGCTTGTCTCTGAACTCATGTCGGCTCGGCGAGCGGTCCGGGAAGCGAAAGGGGATCGCGGTGCAATGCGAGCGGCCCGGCGACGGGTGGATGACGCCAAGACGAAGCTCGGTGAACGCGGTCCGGTCTGGTGGGATGATGGAGCACCTGACTACAATCGTCATATGGTGGTGAACACGCCCTATGCCGACTGGTTTGACACGGTCTGGCGAACTTTGGATCCGAGCCGAAAGCTATACTCACCGCCTGCCCATCTCAGGTGACCACTTTCTACCCGATGCCCAAAAACAAAGAGGCCACCCCCGTGGGAATGGCCTCTGATGGCGTTACGACGTGGAGGTGTCAGACACGCGGATCGGTGCGATAGCGGGCCCGCTCAGCAGCGATCTGATCGGCAGTGTAGGGATCGGCGGTGTCGTCGAAACGGTTCCAGCCGTCAGTTGTGTAGTCCTGGCGGCGCGCGGTGAGATCGACGGAACGAGAGCTGCGAAGGATAGCCTCCGAAGCGGCAACCTTGTCGTCTTGGACCTTCGCCGCGACGACCGCGCCACCGCGACGGACACCCTCAGCATAGACGTGCGCATCTTCTTCTCTGACGCCGGATTCGATCATTGCACCGACGATGCCGCCAACTGCGCCGCCAGCGACCGCACCTGCGGCTGCACCTGCTGCAGTTGCCGCGAGCCAACCAGCGGCCACGACAGGACCAACGCCTGGGATTGCTAACATACCGAGACCCGTTAGAAGCCCGCCAGCACCACCGGCGACGGCTCCGATGCCCGCGCCAGTACCCGCACCTTCGGCAGCGTTGTTGCCCTGACCTTCGACATCCTCTTTACCGTCCTTGTTTGAAATGATGCTGATGTGATCGGACGGCACACCTGCGTCTTCCAGAGCCTTCACGGCGGAGCGGGCATCGTCGTAGGAGTCGTAAAGACCTGTGATTGTACGCATGGGAGTTTCCTCGTCATCTTGTTCTTGGTTTTAAGGTTCTGGCTTACTGCGCCATCGTGATGTTGCCTTGGAAGTCGAGCGCGACATTTCCGTGCTTGCCATCCTTGGTGCCCATCGCGCGCCAGATACCCTGGTCATCCAGCTTCAAGCCGGACACCTCGGTATAGCCAGCTTCCTCGATGCGCGACTTAGCCTGAGCTTCGGTGAAGCTATTCTTGCCAGCAACAGGTGCGCCCGGGTTCTGCTCACCTGAAGTCGAGACCGCAGGGGTCGTCTGCGAGGTCTTCGGCGTTTCACTCTGAGCGAAGGCAGCAGAGGTCGAGAGAAGAACGGCGGCAACGCTAAAAGCGATTTTATTCATGGTCTTACTCCAGATTCTTGCACCCGGTTCGAATGCAATGGAAGAACCGCCGAGATTCAGAATTGTTCCGCGAATTTCCTTATGGTTTGCAGATCAGCGAAGCTACGCGAGGATGCTCCTCGATGATCTCGACCAGGAGTTCGAAATAGGTCTTTCCATCTCCATGTTGCAGGTCGGCAAGTTGGTTGGCTAAGAACTCGACATTGTAGCGGCCATGAGGATCTGCAAGCTTGCTCTCAATCCATGCGCTGGTGGCGAGGACGCCCAAATTGTCGCGGCTCAGATCGGCGCGCAACCAGGTCACGGTCATCCGTTCGCTTCCCTGCAGCGCGCCATAACCGCAATAGAGCAAATCGTTGAATGCATCGAGGCTTTCGCCGAGATCCCAACTCTCGTCGGACATGAGAAGACCGTTCAACTCTTTGTAGAAACCGGGAATTGTGCTGAAATGGCTGCCGTCAATTACAAGTATCGGCATGTCAATGGTTTTCGCTCCGAATGACGTCAGGTCTGGCAACACTCCGGAGAGAACATCGACCCCGAATGTGAAGCCCGGCTCCAAGGCCGGGCTGTTGGGGGTGTCAGTGCTTATGCTCTGGAATCTCCTTGAGTTGGTCTTTCGTCCAGCTCGTGACGGCATGAACATCACCATCCTCGTCGCGCATGAACTCGAGGTCAGACAGCGGCACGGCCACGGGCTTCGCACCGATCCCGAGAAAACCGCCGACATCGATGATTGCCTGGCCGCCAGCGCCTGACCCGTGCACGTGGTCCAGCTTGCCGACCTTGTGGTCGTCAGCACCATATATGGTTGCGCCTTCGAGGATCGCCGGGGTGAGTTCGGTCGGTGCGAGGCGTACGTGTTTAGTATGATCCATGTCGTTTCCTCCGAGTTGTGGACTGGGCCTTCTCAACCCCGTCGGATAGCGAATTGTTCCGCGACAATTTTGCCGTGAAACGGCCAATCGGCGCCTCCCGGAACAACTTCTTGCCTCGCCATGTCCACATCCTGAGCAAGAACCACGAGAGGAGGCGACATAATGAAAACTACGGCATCGCTTACGCCGGGACACTGATTTCATTTCTCCTGATCGATGCCCTTTGATTGGGTATCGTTGCCAAGAATTTTTATCGGGATCAGCTTGGCGAGTTGATGCTTCCGTCACCGAACCTCACTATTGCTGCCGTCTTCTACCTCTTCTTCGCGGCGGCAATAGTTGCACTCGCGGTTCGTCCCACCTTGATGTGGGGTCGATCTGGTCGGCGTTCGGCTATGGAGCCGTTCTCGGGCTTGCCGCCTATGGAACCTATGACATGACCAACCTGTCGACGCTAAAGGGGTGGCCCCTTTCCCTTTCAATCGTCGATCTCGCTTGGGGCACCGTCCTTACGTCCGTGGCAAGTGCCTGCGGATACATGGTCGCCCGGTACTTTGGTTAGTTCGCCATGATGATATTTTTCACCGGAGATACCCACTTCGGGGACCCGCGGGTTCTCCGTATCGATCGCCGCCCATTCGACAGCATGTCGGATCATGATGCTGCCCTCATCAAAAACTGGAATGAGGTCATCGGTGGGAATGACGAGGTCTGGCACCTCGGTGATTTCATGTCGGCTAAGGCTGGAGACTGCACCGAGCTTCTTGGCAGATTGAATGGTCGCAAGCATTTGATCGTGGGCAACAACGATCCGACAGCAACATCAGGCGCAGATGGCTGGGCCAGTGTCCAGCATTACGCCGAGATACGCGCAGACGGCCACCACCTTATCCTCTGCCACTACGCATTCCGGACCTGGAACCAGATGGGCAAAGGATCAATCAATCTGCACGGACATTCCCACGGGCGGTTGAAACCTGCGCCGCGACAGTTCGATGTCGGCGTAGATGCGCAGGGATTGAAGCCGACATCGTTGGAGCATCTGCTCAGGGCGAAATAGAGGAAGGCGCTACCCGCAGCGCGGACAGCACCCTCCCAGGACTGAGCTCAATCCGGAGCCACGGTCGAAGGCGGCCGGATATCAGCGGGATTTCTCCCTCGTTCGCCACTTTCATTGAACTGATCGTTGGCCTCTTGGTTGGCGTTCGTCACGTCTTCCTCCTCGTCCCTTGCCTCTGCTCGTTTCCAGTGCTCGTCGTGGGCACCGTCCGGGCGACCATCTTCTTCCCAGATCTTGTAGGCGCGTTCGCGCTGTTTCTGTTCTTTGTCGTTCATCGCGGCCTCCCTTGCTGGCGAGACATAACTCTTTCGGGCCCCCGATGTTTCGATCGTTCTGAGAACAAAAATCGCGGACGGGAACCAACGCCTATGCGGACGGTTTCCCGCCTACACAAAGCGAGGAAGCACATAATGACCGAAACAATGACGATGGAAGAATTGTCGAAGAAGCTCGGCAAGATCGATTTCTGTATGTTCAACACGAACGCCGGATCCGGAACGATCAATAGTCGGCCAATGAGCAACAATGGCGATGTCGAATACGACGGCGATTCCTGGTTCTTCTCCTACGAGGACACCAGGAAGGTCAGTGAGATCGGCCGCGACAGCGACGTCACACTGACATTCACCGCGCCGCCGAGCCTGCTCGGCAAGCCGGGGATCTTCATTGCTGTCAATGGCGAAGCGAGGCTTGTCCGGGACAAGACGCAGTTCGAGGCGCACTGGGTGAAAGATCTGGACCGCTGGTTCCCCGACGGGGTCGATACGCCCGGAATCCTTCTGATAAAGGTGTCCGCAAGGACGATCGAATACTGGGATGGCGAGGACAATGGCCGCATTGACTTACCTGCGACGGACGCCGTTGCTGCAGGCGCGGTATAAATCGCCTTCTCGCATTCGGATCATTCGCTGAGCAAAGCCTGTGCAGCGTATCGTCTCCTGTGACAATACGGGATTACCGTTTATCCCGAGAGCTACCTGACGATGTAGGATATGCCCACTGATCTCTGGGCAGTTTCTTTGAAACCGACCCTCAAGGATCGGGGATCCGCTAGATTCCTGATCCGTCGAGTTCTTCGTCGCTCCTACCCTGCCACGCAGGTATAGTCATACGATCGAGCTCGGCTAAGGGCATCGGCATCCAACACTTCAGTTCGGTTTCAGTGTATTCGATAACCAATCCAGGTGCGGCATCAGACGAGCGCCAACCTCCCTCGCCAGATTGATCGCCCTTCGACCAGTAGACCAGATCAACCGCGCCAGGCCCCTGTTCTGAGGGACGGATTGTCACAAGGATCCGGCTGCCATCTCTCGGCGCGGTACGCATGTTTCGCCAACGATCATGTTCTGCCATTCGTGCCTCCTTGTCTGACGAGGGAGTGTCTTCCAGCTATGTCAGTTGGTCAACGGGAACCCTGTTGCCAAATGCTGGCCCGCGAACGGGACGAGGCAGACAATCAGGCCACGATACAGCATCGCCCCTTTTGGCAACGACAGTCGTACTTGTGCGTTGATGCCTCGAAGAAACCTGGAGGTGCAAATGCCTAGCGTAATTCGTTTCGAGCTCCTAGCAAAGTTAGGCTACGCCGCGCGAGGCATTGTATTCCTGCTGGTCGCCGTGCTCGCACTGTTCTCGGGGGTAACCGAGGGGCAACCTGAAACAAAATCGGCGATCTCAACCCTGCTGCAGCAACCATTGGGACGCGTTTGGGTGGGATTAATCGGCGTTGGGCTACTCGGTTTTGTCGCTTGGCGACTAGCGCAATCGATAGCGGATGCCGATGGACAGGGCAACGGCGGTAAAGCGATGGTCATCCGGGCTGCGCTCCTCGGAAGCGCCGTCACCTACGTCGGTCTTGCTGTCTACGCGCTTGGACACGCGTTTGATGCGAGTGGCGACAGTGGTGGATCTGGGGAAAAAGGGCTTGCCGAATGGGTGATGTCCCAACCGTTTGGGCCTTATATCGCGATAGCAATTGGTATCGGACTCATAGTGGGAGGCGTCGTCACGGGAGCAAAAGGCGCTCTGCGTAAGTTCGAAAAATACGTTCGTATCCCGGACCGGGGCGGTCTCGTCAGCTACGTCTGCATGTACGGTCTGGTCGCGCGAGGTGTGGTCTTCTCTGTGACAGGAGTACTGTTTGCTTATGCGGGTTTCAAAGTTGATCCAGACCAGGCCGGAGGGATTTCCGAAGCGCTGGAATGGCTACGAGGCATGCCGTTCGGCTCCGCGCTTTATCTTGTCATGGCATTGGGATTGGCCGCTTTTGGAATGTACAATCTGGTAGCTGCAAAATATCGCACCGTGAAAGGGCCGAAGCTCGATGATGTAAAGCGAGCAGTACCCCTGAACTTAAACGGCTAGGGTGCCAATAACCTTCAAACCAACCTGTTCTCGAGGAGCAGAAACGATGAATTCGTCGTCAGTTTTTAATGTGGATCAGCTTAACGCGATCAGGGACGCTCATCTGGAGTGGTGCGCTGAGAATTCTGTCGATCCCAAGAGCCCGCTAGGGATAGAGGCGGCAGCCTTCCTAATCAGGGCATTCGACGTTGACCGTGACAATGTCGATGGTCTTGTCGCGGCGCTCGATCGCCATATCAAAGAACGTGGGAACCATGTCCAGATCGGATCGATCGGAATACCATCGACGGGCGAATAGTAGGACCGGTGCGTTATCTTGGAGGTCTTGTTTTCATGAAAATGTGGCTCCCCAAAATTTGCTGTCGTGATCATCCACCATCATCGAATTCGTTTTTGTCTGCCTTGAAGTTCGCCATAATTCTCAGCGTTGCGAACGTCACGAAGGAAAGGACGATCGCGGTATCATAGGCGCCCAGCCCGACCGCAGTTCCAATTGCACCGGTCGCCCATATACTGGCAGCAGTCGCAGTTCCTCTGGTCCCCAGCTTTCCGACAAGAATAGCGCCGCCGCCGATGAACCCGACCCCGTTGATAATCCCCTCGACAATACGGGCTGTCGCCTCGGCATTCCCGACGGTCACAGTTTCCGCAGCCTGGATGAAGCCACACGCAGCGATTGCCACGAGTGGGAAGGTCCGTAACCCCGCACTTCGTTCGTTTTTCTCACGATCCCAAGCGATCGGCAGTGCCAGAACATAGGCGACAAGCAATGCGATCAAATGCGGGACGATGTTGAGTTCCACGCCCATCGAAGCCAGCCACTCGCTCACGCCCTCTCCTTCTTGAAGGTGACAACCCGGTATATGTAATAGCCGATCAATATAACGAGGACCGCGGTGGAGACCGGATCCACATAGTCCTGGATGGTGCTGTATGCCTGCCCCAGCAGATAGCCAGCCATCGCCAATGCTGCCGTCCATAGAAGCGTACCGACCGACGAAAAAACAAGAAATTGCCCCAACGGCATATTGGCGATACCTGCGGGAACGGAAATGAGTGTCCGCACCGTGGGTATCAGCCTCCCGAGCATGACCGACCAATTTCCGTGCCGCTTGAAGTGGTCAGAGGCAGCATCTACGTCTGACGGCGACATCGTGAGCCAACGTCCGTGGTTTTCGGCAAGACGGCGCACTCCGTCATGCCCGAGCCGCCGTCCCAGATAATACCAAGGCAACGTACCCAAAAGAGAGCCGATAGTTCCTGCGCCAATCACGACGAGGATATTCACGTCGCCACGTGTCGCGAGGTACCCGGCAAGCGGCATGATCAGTTCTGATGGGATAGGCGGAAAAACGTTTTCAAGAAACATGAGGAGCCCGATCCCGAACGGGCCAAGGCGCTGCATGAATATTTGGACGAACGCTTCCATGAGAACCTACGTCGCAAAGGCGTATGGACCGCCCTTTTCCAATGCCACGATATAAGCCGGCCGAACATGGATACGGTCCAGCCAAGCCGTCGTCGCTGGTCGAGAGCTGCCCAGCCTGCCTCGTGCTCGAGCGGCTTCGAGTGGAAAACTCATCATGATGTCGGCCGCGGTGAACCGTTCGCCTGCGAACCACTTTCGCGAGGCAAGCTCGGCTTCGACGAAGTCGAGATGCGTGTCCAGCATCGGCTGAACGCGTTTGCTCGCCACTCGGCCCATTATCGGGATTTTGGACGCAACCACCATGGCAAGCAGGACCGGCATTACCGAACCTTCGGCATAGTGGAGAAATTGACGATACAGTATTGTGTCAGTCGCATCGCCTGGTCCGAGCCGACCGTTTGCTCGCTCGACAAGATAATCGCAGATTGCTCCCGTTTCGACGACAACGGTCCGGTGACCTTCCGCGCTTACATCCTCTAAAATCGGTGACTTGCCCAGCGGATGAATGGCCATTAACTCTTTGGGCGCTGACATGTCTGAGTTCCGGCGATACCGCCGGATCTCGTAGTCGAGGCCAAGTTCTTCGAGCATCCAAAGTATGCGCTGAGATCGGCTGTCATTGAGATGGTGGACAATCAGCATCCGTTTGCTCGGCCCTACATCTCGACCTTCGCCGTGTCGCCCATGTCCGGCCTAGAATTACTGACTGCAGCCGCCGCCATCTTGATATAGCTTATGATGGTTCCCGGGCTATCCCAGTATTCGGCGAACGAGGGCGTTACCTTGAGGATCCTGATCGACGGGTCATCGGCATTATCCCACCATGCCTTAGCAGGTGTCGCCCACAGATCGCGGATTTTCTCGCGA
This sequence comes from Hyphomicrobiales bacterium, assembly GCA_900469445.1. Classification (GTDB taxonomy): domain Bacteria; phylum Pseudomonadota; class Alphaproteobacteria; order Rhizobiales; family Rhizobiaceae; genus Neorhizobium. The sequence continues at coordinate 23,110 of UBXM01000015.1, read as the reverse complement.
TCGTTCTGGATCTCCGCGGTGCCGGACACCGAGACATATTTCTGCCCCTTTGAGTCAGCGAATGCCAGGCAGACATTCGGATACCGCGCGATCTCCTCGTCCTTGTGGCTGGCCACATCAGTCAGAAAGTAGAACGCATCGTCGATCCGCTCCGAATATGCCGACATGGGACGAGCGCGAAGATCAGAACCGCTCTGAGTGGTTAGCATGCAAAAGCCGATTTTCTCAGCCAGGTCCCAAACCTTTGCCTCGTCGTCTTCGTCGTGTGCCATGATGTTCTCCTTCGTGACGCCAGAAAACGAAAGTTACCGACAAATGTTCCACCCTTTGAGCTACATTGGTGGTCTCCCGGTGTTTCGCAGCAGGAGCGACGAGACAGCTTTAATTACAGGCTGATCCTCGGGAAAAACCAACCCACTGACGAACAAGCAGGCCCAGGCTCACTTCCTTACGAGATAGGCCATTCCAACGGACCGTGGCGCGGTCTGTTTAAATCCGAACTGCTCGTACAATCTGTTGGCGGGCACATCCGCGATCAGGCTCACGTAAGCGGATGTCGGCAGTGCGCTCTCAACATAGTCCATAATTGATGCCATGATCATTTTGCCAAGGCCCCGACCTTGATGATCGGGATGGACAGCGATATCGGTCACCTGGAAGAAACACCCTCCATCGCCGACCAATCGTCCCATTCCGACCGCAGTTCCGTTGTAAGAAATGACGCTGGCGAAAATGGTACCCTTCAGGCCGATCTCTGCGGCATCTCTTTCGAACGGCGTAAGGCCGGATATTTTGCGAAGACGCATGTAGTCTTCGACCTCAGGCGGCTGTTTCACAAGCGTGTAAGTGCTCTTGTCGTCGTCAACGGCCATCAATTTCCTCGCGGGTGGAAGATCACTAGAGCACGAGATCATAGCCGTTCATCCAGCTTTAAAGATAGCCCCGATCATCAGTCCGCCCGACCGCAGATCGCAAGAAAGGTGGTTTCGATGATCTCAACGGAGCGTTCCAGGTCCGCGACACTGACCTCTGCCCTTGGAAGCGCAGAAATGTTGAAACACGGCCAGCAATCTCGTACTTTCGCTTGGAGATCTCGTGGGGACGAGTGTGGCTGGAGCGCCAATTGTGCTGCTCTGGCCGCTTCTCGCGGAACGAATTCGCAAACGCGGTGTTCTATCCGCGTCGCGAGAGTAGCGCCCCGTCCCCCGCAAGAGTTTACGTCCCCTCTCAAACTCACTCTCGCGACACCCACCCGCTTTGATCGCTCTTTCCCTCACATGTTGACTCAACACCAAATAGGAACATAATGGGAACATATGGAGCCGCTTGGCGGCAGTCGCTCCCTTGCCCGCATATTCGCAACGGAGAAGAGATGTTCACGATAGGCGAGGTGTTTCCTCTCGAAGAGGAGCCGGATCCAGACCTGCTTGTGCAGATTGGCTGGAGGGCCGACCTTTACGACTTCGAATTCCTTGAAGCTGACATCTTGACCGATGAAGGCTCGACCGCCTCGTGGGTAGAGATCGCATTCAGTCGTCAGCTGGGCGGTGCTTTTGTTCTGTGGCGCAGCGGCGTGTCGGTGCTGGAAGCTGCGAGAAGCGCCACTTATGGCTGGATTGAAGGCAATGACACTGGCTCAATCCCTCAAGGCATAGAGGCAAAAGCAAAAGCGTACGGCCCTCCTCTGGACGGCTACTATTTCGACACGCTGGAGTTCTACCGAATGTATCCCGGTGAGCTCGGCAGGAGGAATGGCATCGAGCCGACAGCAGATTGGCCAACCACATGAGCCTGCCTCGCCTCAAGGACTACCACGCTGCGAAAGTAGACATGTCCTGCAATCGCTGCGACAGACATGGTATCTACGACCGTAAGGCAATTGTGGAGAAGTTCGTCGCAGCCATCGAGTTCGTCGAGCTGCGGCGCATCCTGGCGATTGGCTGCGATCGACGTGGGACCGACGGCTGTGAAGCCTGCTTTCCATGATTGACAGCAGACATTTTGATCGAGGAACGCCATGAGCGATGAAGGACGAACCGCTCGCTCAAACGGGCATCAAATTGTGGAGCATTACTGCGAATTCGACGGCTGCAACGAATGGCGATGCTACGGTTTCGAAGAAAGCCGTACCGTCACGCGCTGGTTCTGCTCCGAGCACCAGCCCCGCCTCCATCGCTGTTTGCTTTGGCACGGTGAGGCAAGGGTCGCTGCGGCCGAGATCGCCGACATGATAACGTGACTCTACAAGGAGAAGGTTCGCGGGCTGACTTACCGGTGTTGAAATCAAGTAGCCTGTTGTGGTTCGCCGGGGTCATGCCATCTACCTGAAAATGAGGGACATCAAATCACTGTGGGATCTTTCCGATCCGCATTGCGTGCCAGCAAGCTCCGGAAGGATCCCTCCTCTGCGTTGTCGACCAAGCCGTCAGTGCAGGCTGGACCCTGCGGAAAGCCATAGGCTCCCTTATCGATGTGGCACAGAACTGTATGCCGGATTCAGTCCCTCGAAGATGACCACGCGGCTTTAGCTATGCTGCGCCGGATGTCTTTATCGTGAACCAAACCTATCAAACGGAATTTTCATCTGCGTTTTAGGAACCGGGGATTGCGGGATCTGTTAGAAGCGCATGAGATATTTACGCTATCACCCCATTCTAGCCACCTTCCTCGTCAGTTCAATAATCGTCGCGTCGGTCGCGGGCCTGCAATGGTGGATGACCGATCGATCGGGCAATGTCGATCAGAAGTCCAGTATCGCGGCCCCTCCTGCGTAAGTGCCCCCACCAAAGCAGTGTCGGATCGGGTCGCGTTTTCTTGCGGCTTTCTAATCGGTGGCACGGTTCTTGCTCGGTAAAGGCTTGATGAAGCGCACGAGGAGGTTGTGTTATGAAACGAGACACTTTGCACATTTTCAATCCGGTCATCTTAAATCTCGGGGATGCGATCACAGACCAGACCATCACTTCAGTAGAGGAAGCTGCGGAGCAACTCTTAACAAATTGGTCTATCGATGACGGCGAATATTATTATGAAGCGGTTAAGGCGTGCCTCGACTGCATCACATCGGATGGTGATCCAGATCTCGCCCGTATGGCATTCGTTCAAGCCGCCGAAGAGGCCGGAATGTCAATCAAAAGATGACTTCAGACAACAACTGGCATGATGTAGCTTTATTGCGACAAATTGAGGCCGGTGAGGCGGTAAGATCCTATGGCGATGCATGATGTCGTTGAGGCGTTGAAACAAGCTCTAGCTGAAAGCTAAGGCTTATCGTGTTTGGCTCTGTCAGCTAAGCAACTATTTGACCAGTCATCCGTTCTTGCGTCGTTAAAGAAACGCAGGGATAGTCAATGAGCACTGGTAGCCAAGCCCGATCGCGCATGTACATTTTCGTCGCCGCTATTTTCGTATTGGGATTGATGCTCGTGGGCTACTACATATTCTTCCAGACGCCCGGCGAAATAAACGACGCTCCCGCGTCGGAAGTCGTGAATCCGAACCGATGAGCCATCCCGACCGTCTGATCGATTTGGTTACGCAGGTCATCACGGCAGCTCGCGATTTTACACCGCGCGAGACGGTCGAACTTGGGTTTGTGCATGGTCTATGTCTTGATGCAGCCAATGCTCACCATCCAGATTTGGTGGAAATTCTTGCAACTGCGCGCGGCCTTGCGGCGGTTGCAGTAGTTCTTTCCCAGCGTCCGGAGATCGTCACATCCGACGATCCCATCGGATCTGTTTGGACTTTTGTCCGTAGAAGCAACTGATCATATCGCTTGGCAACGAGGAAGCCCCGCCGAAACGCAGCCTCGTGTTTTGTCGCGGGCGGTTGCTTCAGCAGGACGTTCCTGCCTGTCCTGCGGCCAGATTCCTACTTGTCGTTATTCTGTTCGGATTGCGCAGCGCCCAGAGTGCTGCCCGGAGCGCCACAGTTTTTGTTCGAGCTATCGCCGGTTTAGTTACCGTCGCTGCTATCACGGCCGGAGTTTTACGAGTTTTCTCCAACATAAGACGAAGCGCCCGCCCGGAAAGCTAGCAGAGCAACGACGTGTCGCGGCTTCATCATAGTACTAAGCTGTTTTGCAGTCTTAGGATTCCTGCGTTGGGTCGGTATCGCGCTCTTTGTCTCAGTTTCGCTTAAGGCAAATCTTCCGATAATGTCTTGTCACCGATTAAAGGTAATGTGTTTGCATTTGGTGTTTGGTTCGATTGGCTTTCGCTACCGGACCCTAATGGCTCGCTCTATTGGAGCGAGCGTCATTTCTTCTATGCACTGAAGGCTTTTTCAATCGGCTTCCGATCGACCATTAGAATTAGAGATGTCCCCAAGATGGCGATTGAAGCGGGAACTTAATTTACACCTTTGAGTTTTACGATTTCAACTGGGGGATTTCATCATGTCTGCTGAGGATGTCACATTTTCGCAGTGCTTTGACCATGGACGCAGAGCTGCCCGGATCGGCATGCCTCGCACAACAAACCCTTATCTTGAAGAAGGTTCGATCGAACTGGATGCGTGGATCGAAGGGTTTGAGACCGTGGACAGCACGGAGATAATCCCGATCGAGCGAGTGCATCTGTTTCATCGCGGCAGAGAAGCGGCTGAACGCGGCGAACCTGCATCGGTGTGCCCATACACCGACGATGACAATCCTGAGCGGATGGAAGTTTGGCTTTTGGGTTATGCGCCACATGTCGAACCGGAACCAATTCCATAAAACGGCGCGGATCCCGGACGGCCGTCTGCCCCGAAAGCCATGTTCTTCTAACGCCCAAGGCTTTTCACGGTCTCCACATCATCCATGCTTGCAAGCGGTTTTGCGATTGACTTTTAGAACACCTCCACCCCTGACGGCAAAGAGAGGTTGTGACATTCGCAGCGCAGGCACACAGCTGATCCGAGCGTCTCCGCTGGTGACAGTGTTCATGCTCCTAGCAGTTTAATTGATCTCTCATTCCACTGATCCCACTAATTATGGATGCCCAAAACCATCACACTGACATTCCGGCCACTTTGCGAGATGGCGCGTCGGATCGGTCGCTCGTCCGCATATGGACGACATGTTGGGCCGGTCGATCGGGAGGCGATCGAAATAGAAACAATTGTTGTCGGCGGTTTTTGGGATTGCCTCGCGTGACGCCATTAACGCACAAGGCGAGCTGACCGTAGACGTCGGCCCGGGTCGTGTTTCTCTAACCTCTGGATATACCGAGAATCGGATCGTTTACAGAGGTCGGCTGGACCCGGGCATGGAACTGCTTTTCAGCCCCATACGCGTTAATCTCTGGCGCGCAAGGTAAGGCAGATGCTCGCCAATCGCGTCCAGCAGTCAAGGCTATCCGCAACTCCGCGGCCCACGCCAGCAGCCGTCGATGAAGGCGAACCCGACCGCAAGCTGCGCATACTCCCCGTCGAAGACGACGGCCTGATCCGGATGAATAACGCCGAAATGCTCGAAAGCTTCGGACACTGTGTGCTTGAGGCTGGCGATGCGGCAGAAGCCTGGCCATAGCCAATAACGGGCCCTTCGACATTCTCATCACCGACGTCCGGCTTTCCGATCAGGATGGCACCACACTTGCGAACATGCTGCGGGCGGTACGACCGGAACTCGGGATCGTGTTCGCGAGCGGCTACGACAAGTTGTTGCCCACGCACCGGTCGATGCCGCCTGCGTCGCGAAGCCTTATGGCTCGTCCGAACTTCAACGGGGCCTTTTTCGTCGTGTCTCGGAAACGACGCATAGGAGTAGCTGCATGGTCCGGAACTCAAGATGTGGGATCATGCGACCATCGCCGTATAGACCAGATATGCTGTTGCGATGGACATCACACCGGCAATGCAGGCAAGCAGACCGTCACGAGCCAGCAATGCCAGTCCCAGGAAGACAATCGCCCCCATCGGCACAGTGCTCGCAAACGGAATCAGTTCAAGAGGCGGTACTGTGGCGCATAATGCGATGACAAGGAATGCTATGCCTTGAAGGTAAGGTGGCTTCGTAGCCCATTCCAGGCGCGAACGAACAACCTTGTCAATCCATCGGGATAACGGCTCAATCTTCGCAAGCCCTGCCGACAGTCTTCGGCCATCGACAGTTCGGCGTTCGACCGCTTGAGGCAGCCAAAGATGCTTGCGGCCGCAAAGGATCTGGATCGCAAAGATACAGATGACGACCGCAATGACTGTCGGCAGGCCGGGTATGCCGCCGATAGGGCTGATTTCGATTATCGCGGGTATAATCAGGAACGGCCCGAAACTCCGCTCCCCGATTTCATCGCGTATGTCATGTACTGTCAATGCATCTGTCGAGTCTGCGAGTGAATGGATACCGTAGATTAGCTGGGCGAGCCCACCCTGTTTTCGGAACGTGTCAGTTTCGGTCGCGGTCATTCAGCCTCACCGATTTATCGATTGCCACCGAAGAACGATAGATCCCAGCATCTGTTCCGAGGCAGGACCGGAGACTGTCCGGCCGCTGTTTTCACGAGTTTGTGTTCTGGACGCACCTCACCTCGGCCCCATCTAACCAAGCTAACAGCGGACACGCGCACCATCGGGCCGGCATTGATCATAGCGTTTTTAAAATTCCTCCACATCACAACGATTTCGATCTGGGCAGCAGGATTGATCAGCCTGCCCGGCCTTTATGTGCAACGGGCGAATGTGAAGGATAAGGAAGCGCTTTATCGTCTGCAGATGATCGTCCGATATGCCTATGTGACGATCATCTCGCCGGCCGCGTTCCTTGCGGTCTTGAGCGGAACCGCACTCATTTTTGGGCAGCAGACCTATGCGCCATGGTTTTTCATAAAGCTGCTCTTCGTCGGCTTTCTGGTCATCACCCATATTCTAACAGGGCTGATAATCATCAGGCTCTTTAAGGAAGGCGAAGTATACCCGGTTTGGCGGTTCGTCTTTGCCACTGTGGTAACGTCGGTTTTCGTCATCGCCATCGTGTTTATCGCCCTGGCCAAACCATCTGTCGAATTCGAGCTTCCGGTAGAATTAACGCGTCCGGGTGGGTTGAAGGCTCTTGCTGAGCGTTTCAGTCCTTGGCCGATACCATGAGGCCGACACCGTGATCGAAAATGAGCTTGCCCCCATGCCAACCGGCCATCCCTGTCATGAAACAGGTCAGGAGAGAAACGAGCAGACCATGCGGCAGCACGTCCGCCGCCCCGGTCACCCGCAGACCCCAGTTGAGGCCGGCGAAGGCGATGAGTGTTATCGCAGCGATCGCATGCGCCCAACTCGCCACCCGTTCCCGGATGCCTGGTACCGCAAGAAGCTCGATCGTGCCCACCAGTCCTGCCGCGAGCCCGAAAAAGAACACCCCGCCGGAGCTCCAAAGACCGACCCGCAGCCAGAACGGATCAGCCGACCACCAGAAAAGCAGATCGACCGCCAGTGTCACGAAGGCAAGCGCGATCGGGAAATGCACGCTCATTGCATGAAGCGGGTGACCGGCAACAGCAACCGTCGAGCTGGCATCCTTCTCTTCGATCTTCGAAATGACGGGGTTTTCGGCCTTAGTCGCTTTTTCCAACACATTTCTCCCTTTATCCGGCAAAGTCCCGGAACAAAGGATTGGTTCCGCCGTCTGTGCTGCGCGGGCATCCTGCTGCCGCTCGGCGGCTGCAGCGGCGACTTCTCGGCACTTGATCCTGCCGGTCCGTCGGCAGCCTCGATCGCCAGCCTCTGGTGGGCGATGCTCTGGGGTTCGTTTGCGTTGTTCACCCTCGTCTTAGGACTGTTTCTCGCCGCCGTTCTTGTTCCCCGTTTTGGCCGCGGTGTCTCGCAAACGCGATGGATCATCCTTGGCGGCCTGGTATTGCCATTGCCTGTATTGACGGGTTTGACCTTCTACGCTTTTGCCGAGGGTGAATTTTTGCTGAAGGGGGCCGTAAGTGAGGCCGACGAAGTGTTGGAGATCCGCGCGACCGGCCGCATGTGGCAATGGCAGTTCTCATACCCCTCGGTGTCCGGCAGCCCGGTTCACACCGATCTCCTGCACATCCCGGCGGGCCGCACTGTCGAAATCATTGCCGAAAGCGAGGACGTCATTCACAGTTTTTGGGTCCCCCGCCTCGGCGGCAAGATCGACGCCGTTCCGGGCCATTCCAATCGCCTGCGCATCCGCGCCGATCAGCCAGGGAGATATGGCGGCATATGTTCGGAATATTGCGGCACCGGGCATGCCGGCATGCAGTTCGAGGTGCAGGCCCACCGCCAAGAGGATTTCCGCGAAGTCGTGACCGGGGGATTTCGCCATGACTGAGAACCAGTCGATCCATCATAACCCCATCGCGCTGCATAAAGCGTTGGATCGCATCTGGGGAACGAAGCCGGGCTGGGGCCGCCTCGCCGCCGTCAATCATAACGTGATCGGCGTCCGCTTCATGCTGACGGCCCTGGTATTCTTCGCGATCGGCGGCGTTCTGGCGATGCTGATCCGTACGCAGCTCGCTTCGTCGCAAAGCGTATTCATGGACGCCGAGACCTATGGCCAGGTCTTCACCATGCACGGCACGATCATGATGTTCCTGTTTGCGATACCTTTCTTCGAAGGCATGGCGATCTATCTTCTGCCAAAACTGCTCGGCACTCGCGACCTCGCCTTTCCGCGGCTCGGCGCCTACGGCTACTGGTGTTACCTGTTTGGCGGTATGATCCTGATCGGAGCGCTTCTGGCCGGTGTCGCGCCCAACAGCGGCTGGTTCATGTACACGCCGCTGTCGTCCTCGGTCTATGCGCCAGGCATCAATTCCGACGTTTGGCTGCTCGGCATCACGTTCGTGGAGATTTCCGCGCTTTCCGCAGCCGTGGAAATCATCGTCACGATCATGAAAATCCGGGCGCCCGGCATGTCGCTCGACCGCATGCCGATCTTCGCCTGGTACATGCTCGTGGTCGCGACAATGATGCTGATCGGTTTCCCGCCACTGATCCTCGGCTCGATCCTGCTCGAGGTGGAGCGTGCTTTCGACCTTCCCTTCTTCGATCCGACGCGCGGCGGCGATCCGCTTCTGTGGCAGCACCTGTTCTGGCTTTTCGGCCATCCCGAGGTCTACATCATCTTCCTGCCTGCAGCGGGGGCGATCTCGACCATCCTGCCGGTGCTTGCCGGCACGCCACTCGCCGGTTACCGGATGATCGTCGCGGCGATCGTGTCGATGGCGTTTCTCTCTTTCGGCCTGTGGGTCCATCACATGTACACGGTCGGCATACCCCATGTGGCGCTGTCGTTCTTTTCCGCTGCGAGCGCATTGGTGGCCATACCGACAGCAATCCAGATCTTTGCCTGGCTTGCGACGCTCGCCCACGGCCGCCCGCGCTTCTCCATACCGATGCTGCACATTTTCGGTTTCTTCTTCGTCTTCGTGATCGGCGGCCTGACCGGCGTTATGCTCGCCATGGTTCCCTTCGACTGGCAGGCCCATGACACACACTTCGTTGTCGCCCACCTGCATTATGTGCTGGTCGGCGGCTTCATCTTTCCCATGCTGGCCATGGCCTATTATTGGGTGCCGCATCTGACGGGAAAGCAGCCCGTGCAGCATCTCTCGCATGCGGCGTTCTGGATGATCTTCATCGGCTTCAACGTCACCTTTTTCTTCATGCACCTTACCGGACTGCGCGGCATGCCCCGCCGGATCTTCGAGTACCCCCCCGAATTCGGTTGGGAGGTCCTCAACTTCGTGTCGTCGATGGGAAGCTTCGTCATGGCAATGGGTTTTGCTCTCGTGGCGCTCGACTTCATCCTTCTCTTCAAGTTCGGCCGCGCCTTCAGGCGCAATCCGTGGAAGGCCGGCACGCTCGAATGGGCTATGCCGACGCCACCGCCACCCTATAATTTCGCATCCATTCCACGGATCGACAACCGAGCCGACCTTCTCGATCCAGACGTCATCGGCCCGCACCTTGCCGCAGGGCGAGGCTATCTGGGCATTCCACGTGATGACCGAATGGAGGTGCTGGGCGTCAATTCGGTAACCGGAGAACCCGAACAACTCGTTCTCTTGCCGCGCCAGACATTTCTGCCGTTCTGGACCGCGGTCGCAACAGGTAGCTTCTTCCTGTTGATGCTTTTCAAGTTCTACTGGGCTACTCCCGTCGCGCTTTCGGCCGTCATCCTTTGCTTCTGTCTATGGTCGCGGTCAGGCCCCTCCTCCTTCGACGATGACGCCGTGCCGATCGGTCATGGCGAAACGGTTCCCGTCCACATTCGTGCAGAAAGCCCGCCTTCCTATCTTGCCATGGTGCTGACACTCGTCGCCGACGCAACGCTCTATATCTCGCTCCTCTTCGGTTGCCTCTTTCTCTGGATCTCGGCGCCCAATTGGCCGCCGGAAAACGTTCAGAACCCCAATCTGTGGCTTTTGATACTGGCCGCAACCACCATGAGCCTTGGTTCACTCGGCAGCAGGATATCGAAGAAGTCTGCGCACATGTCGCTCGTTGGCAATGGACTGGCTTTTGCAGGATACCTGATCTCGACCGGATTATTCATCTCCATCGCATTCTACTCGCTGGCTCCCGCATCGGTCCACGCCGCCACCGCTTCGTTGTTTGTTGTTTTTTGCTACGTCACTCTGCACGGCGTGGTCGGCTCGATCTTCGCCGCGCATGCCCTATGGAGAGCCCTGCGCGATCACGACATGTCGGTGCGGGCGCTCGATCTCAAAATCGGCGGGCTTTGGCACGATTATTCGGCCGCTTCCGGTTTTGGGGCGGTCGGCTTTTGCCTGTTGCTAGACAGTCTGGTCCATGGCGGAGGGCTGTGAATGCGCCATCCCCTTTTACTCGTCATCCTGGCTTTCGTTGTGTGGAGCGGCACCTTCCTGCTTGTTTATGCCACCCAGGCTACCGGCTGCAGCGTGGGTTGGCATAATGACGAGATCGCGTTCTGGCGATCACCGCTCCGTTTCATCCTTATCGTGCTGGTAATCATAGGCCTAGTTGCGATCGTCGGTACGCTCGCATGGCTGCGCAGAAGAAACACGCTGACAGCCGCCTTGGAAACCTCGACGTTTCTTGATGACGTCAAAACCTATGTTGCCATAGGCGCAATATTCTCTTCTGCATTCTGTTTCGCCGGAGTTTTCTGGCTGACGCTTTGCCCTTTGTGATCAAATCGGAATGTCGGTCACGATCACCCTTCACGACATCGTGTTCCTTCGCGATTGACCTTCCTCTCATTCGGATCGTTGCACCATCACACTCACTTAGACGCCATGCCTGATGATGGGGACCAGATGCCTGACAACGCCTCTTTGCCGCAACCAGACGAATTGTATGAGACCGTGTTCGCGGTTTGCCGGGACAAAGCCAATCTTCCCCTCTCGAACATGATATTGCTGGGTACACTTGCAGGTATCTATATCGGTCTGGGTGGGCTTTTTGCGACAGTCGCCCTTGCTGGCGCGGACGCCATGCCGTTCGGGGTCGGTCAGGTGCTAGCCGGCCTGGTATTTTCCGTGGGCCTCGCATTGGTCCTGGTCGCCGGCGCAGAACTTTTCACCGGCAATACCCTTATGATCGGTCCAATGGCGGCGGGTCAGATACCGGCGCCCAAGGCAATACGTGCCTTGGGCATCGTCTATATCGCGAACTTTTGCGGCGCCGTTCTCCTGGCCGCAACCGCAGCCTTGGCAGGCTTTCACGAGGCAGGCGACGGGGCGATCGGCCGTGCCGCCATGGAACTGGCGGAAACCAAGACAACGAAGGGTTTCGCAACAACGGCAGCGAGCGGGATTCTCGCCAACCTTCTCGTCTGCCTTGCAGTCTGGCTTGCTTATGCCGGACAGACCGTTACCCAGAAGATTTTCGGTCTATTGTTGCCCGTGGCTGCGTTCGTTGCGGCCGGTTTCGAGCATTCAATAGCAAACATGTATCTCCTGTCCTACGCGTTCATCGCGCAATCGCTGATGGATCAGACAAACACGGTCATCACTTTTACAGATATCGGGGCAAATCTCGTTCCTGCAACGATCGGAAACGTGATCGGTGGCGCGCTGCTCGCCCTGGCCTATCACGCAGCATACCGAAAAGTGGCGCAAGCCTGACCGACAGTCCCACTCGTGCAGGTGAGCGAGCCCATCCTGCCGAGGCACGAATGCAATAATTGACGAGGAGACCTCATGGCTGACCAAATCCCAAATCCGGAATCTAAAGGACCTGCTGGCGGCTGGGGCTCGCTCATATCCATCGCGCGCATTTATGGCGAAGCTTGGCCGACACCGGCTGCCATCGAGGCGCTTGCCCGCCAGAACAAGCCGGGCGGTTTCATGTGTGTCTCCTGCGCGTGGCCAAAACCGGTCAACTATCACCCTTTCGAATTTTGCGAGAACGGCGCCAAGGCCACCCTATGGGATCTGACCAATGCGCGCTGCACACCGGACTTCTGGAACGATCACACGGTCAACGAGCTGCGGGCGTGGAAAGACCATGACCTGGAAATGACCGGTCGCCTGACACATCCGATGCGGTACGATGGCGGTACGGATCGCTATGTCGAAGTCACGTGGGAAGAAGCGTTCGAGCAGATCGGCGCGGCGTTGAAAAAACAGACACCGGAATCGACCGTATTTTATTCATCCGGCCACGCGGGTCTCGAAGCTGCCTATCTCTACGCGCTGCTCGCAAGGGCATTCGGCACCAACAATCTTCCGCAGAGCTCCAACATGTGCCACGAGACGACATCGGTTGGCCTGAGCAACGTTATCGGCTCACCCGTCGGCACCATCGTGTGGGAAGACCTCGAAAAAGCCGACGCGTTCTTCTTTTTTGGACAGAATCCAGGCTCCAATAGCCCGCGCTTTCTCCACCCGCTTCAGGATGCAAAGAAGCGAGGCGCAAGTATCGTCACCTTCAATCCGGTCATCGAGCAGGGGCTTGTCTCCTTCGTCAATCCGCAAAACCCCTTCGACATGCTGACTGGCAACGAAACCGCGATTTCCGATGAATATCTGCAGGTGCAGGCGGGCGGCGATATCGCCGCCATCCTCGGTCTTTGCAAGACAGTCATCGAGGCCGACGACGCAGCACTGTCCGCCGGAGCGCCGCGGGTTCTTGACGTGGATTTCATCGAAGAACACACGACCGGCTTCGAACGCTTCATCGACTGCGTCCGGCAAGCAGATTGGCAGGACATCGAACGCGAGAGCGGGTTATCGGAACAGGCCATCCGCAAGGCAGGCGAGATCTATATCCGCTCCGAGCGGGTCATCGGCGTCTACGGTATGGGGCTGACCCAGCATGCGGAAGGCGCTCTCAACATCGCCATGCTTGTCAACCTACTTCTCCTGCGCGGGAATATCGGCCGTGAGGGTGCCGGCTGCTGTCCTGTGCGCGGACATTCAAACGTCCAGGGACAGAGAACCGTCGGCGTAGCGGAGAAAACGAAGCTGATCCCGATGGACAAGCTCAAGCAGCTTTTCGATTTCGATCCCCCGACAAAGGACGGCCTGACGATCGTCGACGCCGTCAAGGGTCTTATGAACGGCGAGGTCAAGGCCTTCGTCTGTCTCGGCGGCAATCTGTTGAGAGCCGTTCCGGAGCAGGAGGAGATGGAGCACAGCTGGGAAAGGCAGGACCTGACGGTCATGGTCTCAACTAAGCTGAACCGCAGCCATCTGTTTCCCGGCAAGCAAGCCTACATTCTTCCCTGCCTTTCGCGACTGGAAATGGATAAGCAGGCGAGCGGATCCCAGACAGTCACGACGGAAGACAGTTTCTCTCATATTTCGGCTTCGATCGGAAAGCGGACACCGGCGTCGCCGCTTCTCAAAAGCGAATTGTCGATCGTCACCGGCATCGCCAAGGCCACGCTTGCCGATAATCCGAAGTTGAAATGGGATGAGTGGACAGCCGACTATGGACTGGTTCGCGATCTCATCGAGGCGACCTATCCCAAGGACTTTAGAGATTACAACGAACGCATGTTGCAGCCGGGTGGCTTTTATCGGGGCAATGATGCGCATGATCGCATTTGGAATACGGAAGAGAAAAGGGCCGTGTTCACTACGCCGGAACGACTGAATGCCTTATCCTTTGAAGACCGCGCCGGCCGATACCGCCTCGTCACCATGCGCTCCAACGATCAGTTCAACACGACCATTTACGGCTATTCAGACCGTTTTCGCGGCGTCGAGGGAACACGCGATGTTGTCCTGATGTGCGAGGAGGACATCGCGGCGGCTGGCCTTTCTGCCGGACAGAGTATCCGACTGCTCAGTGATTTTGGCGATGGAAAACGTCGGGAACTCGGGGGCCTGATCGTTACCCCCCATAACCTGCCTCGAGGTACGATTGGCGCCTACTATCCGGAAAGCAATATCCTCAACGCTATCGATCATCACGATCGGCTTTCCAAAACGCCTGCCTCGAAGGCTATTCCTGTCCGGATCGAGACCTAGCGACCTGAGTTGTTCCAATTTCTGCGAAGGTCATCACGCCCGCACAGAGACGAGTGAATAGGCACAACGGAGCACTGAAACAAATGGAGAAAACGCGAACATTTAACGCTGTCGATGGCGATGGTAACAGCGCAAAGATCGTCGAGGTGACGAAAACCTCCGATACTGTGAAGACGCACCTCGGTACCGAGCTACCTTTGCGGCGGCGGTTTAGCATCGAATCCGGAGAAAACCTTGAGCCGCAGGACGACGGCTCGTTCGTCGGGACCGAAACTAGAAGGATTTACACCCGGTCGTAATTCGGTCTCCCCTGCACTCCAGAGATTTTCGTTGGTCATGATGGTCGATGGTCATGACACAGAGTTACTCATCATAAGAGTTGGACCGTCGACGTTGTTGATCCAGCCGTCGAGGCGTGCCATCGGAACTGGTTTTTGATCAGTGCGTTATTGAGCAACTCACGGTCGTCTGGATAGATCTTACCGAATCAACATAACGGCATTCACGGCACACCGGAGCCAAGCCTCTCCGACGACGCCGGGCCTCACTGTTGCGTACGGTTGACGAACTGGCACGCCGAAGAGCTCCGGCATGGTGAAGCCCGGGGGTCGTTGTCGAATTCGTCTGCTGAAGGAGAGCCAAATTGACGTCCACGAGCGAGCCCCTTCCCGACCCGGTTGACGACAATGCGCATCTCTCGCCCGAAGAGGTTGAGAATGCGCGCAAGAAATATCTGCTCAAGCGTTTCTGGATCAGCGCCCGTGGCTATTGGGGTCGCCATGGAGACCGCCTCGCGTGGCCATGTTCGATTGGATTGCTTGTCCTGATCGGCCTGAATGTAGGCTTCCAATACGGGATCAACGTATGGAACCGCGAAATCTTCGACGCTATCGAACAGCGCAATGCGTCGACAGTCTATCACCTGGGCACGATCTTTCCGTTTCTGGTGCTTGGCAGTGTCGCACTAGTGACGATTCAAGTCTTTGCCAGGATGATGATCCAGCGGCGCTGGCGCTCTTGGCTGACCAAGGCACTGATCGGCAGGTGGCTTGATCATGGACGTTATTATCAACTCAACCTCATTGGCGGAGACCATCAAAATCCGGAGGCACGGATCTCGGAAGACATGCGCATCGCGACAGAATCTCCCGTGGATTTTGTCTCCGGCGTCATTTCGGCCTTTGTGTCTGCGTCGACCTTCATCGTAGTTTTATGGACAATTGGCGGCGCGCTAACGCTGCCAGTCGCCGGGACATTTGTCACGATCCCTGGGTTTCTGGTCGTCGCCGCGGTCATCTATGCCATCGTTACCTCGGGATCGATCGCCTATATTGCCCGCAACTTTGTGCAGGTCTCTGAGGTGAAAAATCAGGTCGAAGCCGAATTTCGCTATTCGTTGACGCGAGTGCGCGAAAACGGCGAAAGTATTGCTCTTCTCGGTGGTGAGGAAGAAGAGCGCAACGAGCTCGGCCGATCGTTCAGGAACGTGCGCCGGCAGTGGCGGCTACTCGCTCACCAGTATATGCGGACGACGCTCGTGTCGCATGGTTCGATGCTCATTGCACCGGTAATACCGGTTCTACTCTGTGCGCCAAAATTCCTTGACGGTAGCATGTCGCTTGGCGAGGTCATGCAGGCGGCGTCTGCCTTCACCATTGTCCAAACTGCCTTTGGCTGGCTGGTGGATAACTACCCGCGCCTTGCCGACTGGAACGCGTGTGCACGCCGCGTCGCCTCCCTGATGATGTCGCTTGACGGGCTGGAACGGTCCGAACAGAGCGAGACCCTGGGACGGATCAAGCGCGGCGAAACTACCGGCGACACTATCCTAAACCTGAACGATTTATCAGTTTCGCTGGGTGACGGGACGGCGGTCGTTAAGGAGACAGAGGTCGACGTAGCACCGGGGGAGCGGGTTCTCGTCGCAGGAGAATCCGGGTCCGGCAAGAGCACATTGGTCCGCGCCATCGCTGGACTGTGGCCCTGGGGTGGCGGAAGTGTCAGCTTCCGCCCCGAAAGCAATCTGTTCATGCTGCCGCAAAAGCCCTATATTCCATCGGGAACGCTGAAAAGAGCAGTAGCTTACCCGCATGGCGCTGACGATTGGTCGGCTGACGACATGGGGTCAGCGTTGGACAAAGTGGGTCTTGGGCATCTCAAAGAGAAACTCGATGACGACGCCCCATGGGATCACACTCTGTCAGGCGGCGAAAAACAGCGTCTCGCATTTGCCCGTCTTCTCCTCCATCATCCTGAAATTGTCGTGATGGACGAGGCCACCTCGGCGCTTGACGAAAAGAGTCAGGACCAGATCATGCAGATGGTGATCGACGAACTGCGTGATGTGACGATCGTCAGTGTTGGGCACCGCGCCGAGCTGGAAGCTTTCCACAGCCGTAAAATCACGCTTGAAAAGCGCGATGGCGGAGCCAGGCTTGTGAGTGATGTGGATCTCATCCCGAAGCCGAAGAAGCACGGGAGGCTTTCAAGGTTTTTGCCCGGACCTCGGTGATCTTCCGACCTGTAGAGACAGCTGCGGTAGGAAAGATTTCGACCAAAGGCCTTTACCGGTTGCGCAGGCGACTTCGAACGGTCCGCGGGAACAAAACCTGGCCAGCAAGATTATGAAGCGCATTTCGCGAGGAGGAAAAACAGATGGTGAACATTGATGACTGGCTGAATGACAGGATTACGGAGCGCAAAAGCTATGTGGTCGCTAGCGTCGGTTCGTCAGGCACCTTCGAAGAACCCCAACAGTTTGTGGGCGAAGCGCTGGCGATAAAGGTCGCAGCGCTCGCGGAAGGCTTTTCGGAAAAAGAATTGCTGGAAGCCTGCGACGGAGATGTTTCGGAGTTCGTCATGATCCGACTGAACCGTTTCATGCATCACAATTGGCGCGGAGCACTCAGCCGATAGCTGCGAAGGATTTTACCTGAAGCGACTGCCCGGTGGAAAACACGCATCAATGGCGACGGCTGTCTATTCGACGCCTCCAGTCTTCTCTGAAGTGGTCTCGAGCGGATCCTGTTTTCGGGCCAGCAACGGAACGATCTCGCAGGCGGCCGCTCGTCAAGGCAACCGGCATTGTCGGTGACGGGCGGCGGAACGGAAAGCGCGCATCGGAGCGTCTCCCACCAATCCCGTTTTGCGAGCGGCGAAACAGTGCTCGTGAAGCGCGTTTGCGAACATACGAGCCTGGTACCGCGTTCTTCGCCGTGCTGGGCCTAAAACCAGCGACCATGTGGGCAGTGGCGTCGTTGTGGCTGAGTCCATTGCCAATGGCCGCCAGAAGCGCCTTGCATCCCGCCCAGCGCCAAGCGCCGTACCCCTTGTCTGTGAGCACGGCCCTATCAGCGGGACCAGTGCTCCTACACTTAGATCAGCGCTCAGCTCGAGCGTGTCACGAAATACTCAAAACATCGCGAGATTTAAGAGCGCTCAGTTCATCCTGCGGCGTTTCTATCGAGCCAACCAAGCGCTTGTCAGCATTTCTACCCGCCCCATGCCCTTGTATCAAACCGGCGTGAGTGCATTGATGCTAAATCTCGAATTCGGTTATCCTCTCATGCTGCGCGGATGAATGACGGCTCATCTGCACGGCGACAATGCATGCGGCGATGCTTGCTGTGATAGACGAATTAACCTCGGCTGACGTGTTAGGATTAGGTATTTCCCGGGTTACGAGAATTTTAGATGGATTTGCTTCGTGTCACAGACGACGGACTTTGTTGCTGAGCTGATCTACGCTGCCAATACGATCGACGATGTCACGCCGTTCGAGCGCAGACGGCTGCTGGAGAGTGGCATGGCGATCGTCGCAGCTCAGCGAGAGCTGCTGGAACTGCGTGGCAATATTGTTCCGCTCCAGCCGGACTTCATGCAGGCGATGGCGAAGCTGGCGGAAATTGCGGGCCGGGATAATGGCATTGAGATGCTGATCGCTGTGGGCATGTTGAATTTGGCAGATGAGATCCGAAGACTGCGCGTCCTTTGCAAAGCGACGGAGGCCTAGGCCTCTGCCTATTGAAACGCTGCGGTCATACTGGTTCCCTGGTGGCGCGGAGGAGCCGACATTGTGCAACCCTTATTGCATGGAATACAAGGACTGGGTTTCGCAATGGCTCAGGATGCCGAGCGCCTGATCAACCTGATGCCGGCTTATCAGATGAACCGGATCAGTTCGGGCCAATCCTACGCAACTGGCGATGGCAGAAAACAGCTCGTCCACGCCCGATGGGGACTGCCCTCCCCGTGCTTTGCGCTGAAAAGGCAGCAAAGACGAAAGCCGATAAACTCATCGCCAAAGGCAAGCCGGCTAACCTCGAAGAATTGATCCACATGGAAGCGGACCGCAGCACGACCAACATCCGCAAGCTCACATTGGAAACGGTGGTTTGGCATAGAGCACCGATGCATCGTTCCGGTCACCAGCTTTGCCGAGCCGGACCCGAAAGCCCAAGCGCCGAGCGGCAAGGTCCCGAATGCCTGGTTTGGGCGTGACGAACAGAAGTCGCTGATGTTCTTTACTGGCGCCCACGTGCCGCAATGGCAAAACGTGCGGAAGGTGAAAGACGGGCTGACGCGACCGATCCGAATGCGCTGGTGGAACCGATCCACGATAAAGCGATGCCAGTCCTTCTCCTGACCCAGGAGAAAGTGGATGTCTGGATGCGACCCCTTGGGATGAAGCAAAGGCGCTTGCCCGGTCACTTCCGGCAGATGCCCTGATCATCTCGTCGCGTGAGCCGTATGGTTCGTCGGTCGTTGCAAAAGACGGAGAGGCGCTTGAGCAGCCAATCCTGCTGTGACCGCCGATGCCAGGTGATCTTGTCGAATTTGACTCTCGGCGTTATTGTTCTTATTTTGTTCTTTTCTATTGAGAGGATACGGATATGAGCTGGCTCAAACTCGACCCTGCAAAATCGTCGATGTCGGAACGTGATTTCCATCTGGCTGTCCAGGATCACTACCAGGAGCTGTTTCTGCCGCATCTGGAAAGCTTCGACTGGGATATCGCCGCATTCTACTGGAGCGAGGAGGAGCCGCGGGTCTATTACTTCTCGCCGGGCGCCGCTGATCTGCTTCTGAGGTTCGGCAAATTCCCTTATGAGCCATGTGACCGGCCAGAAACCAACGCAGTTCAATTGCAGGTCGGGACCTCGCTTGCCTACGATACCGCTTGGGTGGAACTGCCCGATGAAACCCGTCCTTATCCGGAATTCGATCAGGAACTCGCAGATGCCGAGGCTGACTATCGGGACACCGTCTGGGGACCGGGCGGCGAATGTGGACCGATCGAAGATGAGCATGATAAACGCCGCGAGCGTCGTGGGTGATGCCAGTGCTCACCAGCCGCTGAGATTGCCTCGATGGACGCCATGACCTCCCCAGCCACCCGAAAGATTATCCACGTCGACATGGATGCCTTTTACGCGTCGGTGGAACAGCGGGATAATCCCGAACTGCGCGGTAAACCGCTTGCGGTCGGCGGTGCTGCCGCAAGAGGCGTGGTTGCTGCTGCCAGCTATGAAGCGCGGAAATTCGGTGTACATTCTGCAATGCCGTCGGTCACGGCCGCGCGAAAATGCCCTGAGCTGATTTTCGTAAAGCCTCGCTTCGAGGTCTATCGTGCCGTCTCACAGCAGATCCGGGAAATCTTTGCTGAATACACGCCACTGATCGAGCCACTGTCGCTCGATGAAGCCTATCTTGACGTGACCGAAAACCTCAAAGATATGCCGATTGCAACCGAGATCGCGCTGGAGATCCGGGCGAAGATCAAGGCGGTCACCGGACTGAATGCGTCGGCCGGCATCTCTTACAACAAGTTTTTGGCCAAGATGGCCTCCGACCTCAACAAGCCGAACGGTCAGGCTGTCATCACGCCGAAAAATGGCCCGGCATTCGTCGAGAGGCTTGCCGTCAAGAAGTTCCACGGTGTCGGGCCCGCCACGGCCGAGAAGATGCATAAACTCGGGATCGAAACGGGTGCCGACTTGAAAGCCCAGTCCCTGCAGTTTCTCTCACAGCATTTCGGAAAGTCGGGCCCTTACTTCTACGGCATCGCACGTGGCATCGATGACCGTCAGGTTCGGCCTGATCGGGTCCGGAAGTCCGTCGGCGCGGAAGACACGTTCAGCCGAGATATCGACGATTTCGACCGCGCAACCAGCGAGCTGAAACCGCTTGCAGACAAAGTCTGGACCTATTGCGAGGCCAAACGCATCTCCGCCAAAACCGTAACGGTGAAGATCAAATATTCGGATTTCACCCAGGCAACCAGAAGCCGCACCAGCGTTCTACCCTTTAAGACCGGGAAAGATATTCTCGATGCTGCTTCGGAGCTGCTGAAAACGGTCTATCCGTTCAGGCGTTCGGTGCGATTGCTCGGCGTGACCCTTTCAGCGCTGGCGGACATCCAAGGTGATGGCAACAGTCAGGAGCAACCGGAGCTGGATTTCAGCTTGTAGGAGAAAACGAAAAAGCCTGCCGCGGGAGGAGGAGCGGCAGGCTTTTCGAAAAGAATCGAACAGCGACTGGGAGGAGGAGTGCCGCTGTTCACTCAGGCAACCTTGGGAGGAGGAGTGGGTGCCTGAAACACGAAGCTCTGTGGGAGGAGGTACATCGCTTCGTTGGAATCGTTTATACAGCCTCCTGCAAAATGAGTTAGATATCTCACCGCAGCCCAGCCATGCGCGAAATGCATATCTTCGAAACCAACTGCCTATTTTCGAACCGTTAGCCGCGAAACCGATCGAAGGCTGTGAGGAACCTGGTCGGCGGGTCCGCTTCCGGATAGCGATAGATTTCGGCTCGCAGATAGTGAAGCTCGCCAGCGAGATCTGTCTCGTCCACCTCGATCCACCAGGATTTCGGCCGTCCTTCGCTGCCGTCCGACCACCGATAACCGCGCGTCTTGAGGTGGTCCTTCAAATCAAACGCGCTGTTTTCGGCAAAGATGCGGACGCGGAATTTCTGGCTGTTGAGATACAGCTCGGCAAAAGGGCTGGCGGAATCATGATCGGTCTTTCGATCGAGGACTTCCAGTAGGGCGAAACAATCGTCGATCGCCCTGTGGCCCTCATGGAAGTAACCGGCCTGGCCAATCAGATAGCCCAGCTTGGTGCCTTCGAAGCCGCGTCCGGACCAGTCGATCTCTGCGTTCGAACACGCCCACGCTTTGTTCGAGAATGCCGACGAAAAAGCTTCGCAGAAGGGACGGTCGAAACTCGCGTTGTGGGCGATGATGAGATCGGCCGGCGCGACCAGCGCGCGCACAGCCTTCATATCGATCATCTGTCCTGAAACCATCTCGTCCGTGATGCCGGTCAGCTTGGTAATTTCGGGCGGGATCGATTTGTTGGGTTGCTGTAGGCCACCGTAAAAACCGGTCACATCACCAATCTCTCCTCGCTCGTTGAACGTGAAGGCAATCAAACCGATCTCTATGATCTCTTCGTTGCGATAATTGAGGCCCGTGGTCTCGGTGTTGAGGATGATGCCATTCAAAGGGAATCCGAGCCGGAAAAAGTCCGCCGTCTTGCGCGGCTCGAGCTTCTGCAGGATCCGATAGCGTCCGGACGCGGCCAGATGCGCGACCATTTCCGCCTCCGTCATCTGCCGGGAGGTAAATCGCTCGCTCGGCTGGCGGAGCGCAAGTTCAGTTCCAGCCGGCGGCTCGTCGGAAAACATATCGAACTGGGTGGGCAAATCTGATTGTCCTATGGTGAACCATACGACCCGCTACCACAGTGAACGATTTACGTCATCAGGGCCCTCGCGCGGATGAGATCCAGCTGGCGCGCACGCCCTGACTATGCGTCAAGCAAACAAGGACCGTCTGGCGCATCTCCCGAACCCGCAAATCGGGTCTCAGTTGAAACGACTGAGGTGCGCAGCTGAGGAGGCCCGCGTCTGGGAAGAGGCGCGGCATCTTCGTATCGCCGAATTCGCGACACTGTACGAGATCCGAGACCTGATCGCCCGCGCCAAGGAACGCGGCCTCACCATTTCGCTCGATCCGAGCTGGGTTGCGGCGCTGATTTATGGCCGGGGGCTCTTGCGGGCCTGCGAAGGCGTCGACCTCGTTCTGCCAAACCTTGAGGAAGCCAACGCGATCACCGGCAACGCCTTCGTGCAAGCCGCAAGCCGTCAACTCTCGGCGGCATTCCCAACAGCCGCACTGAGGGGCAGCGCGCGAGGAGCCAGGATGATCTCGCGCGGAAGAGGGGTGCCTGCTGATGTTGAATCGTACCGGCTCAACACAGCCGGAGCGGGAGACACCTTCAACGCTGGCTTTATCCATGTGTGGCTATCGGTCTCGATGACCAAGTTTGCCTGAAGGTCGGCATCCGCTTTGGGAGTCTTGTGCAGGCGCCCGGCGGAGAGGGGCTTATTACCACACAGACATAAGCAGCCGCACACTTGGGATGGAAGCCTCAACCGCCCCGCACCGAACCACGCCAGTTGAATTCGGCCGACAATTTGCAGGAGGTTCCGGCATCGTAAAGCGGCTTCCCAAGCCATGAGACGGCCTCTTCAGCGATCCGGTCCACCGGCTGTGCAAATGTGGTGAGCTCGTAGGATGACCAAGATGCCTGCTCAATATCGTCGAACCCGACGACACAAAGATCGTTCGGAATTTCCAGCCTGAACTGATGGCGTGCCGTATCCATCACTCCGCATGCCAG
>UBXM01000018.1 GCA_900469445.1 Hyphomicrobiales bacterium | reverse complement strand
TTTCTAGTGAGGCAATGCGCGGTGATCTTGCAAGCCTGCTTGTCGGGAAGATGCTCGATGAGGGCTTCGAATGCCTTGCGATATTCCTGACGAGGGAAGAGCTTGTCGCGATAAACGAGGCCGCGGAGCGCCATCGGCTTTTTGCGCAGGGAATGGATGACGTGGTGGTAGTTGACGACCTGATCGTGCCGCCCGTCGGGATGGCCGCGTCCGCGGCGTAACGTCATCAGGTGCGTACCGCCGACGAAGACATCCAGCCGATCGTCGAACAAACGAACTCGTAACCTGTGGCCAATCAGGCGCGATGGCACGGTGTAGAAGACCTTGCGCAAGGTGAAGCCGCCGGTCCGCGACACCGTGACGACAATCTCTTCGAAGTCAGTGGTCCGGCGATCGGGCAGAGCCTGCAGATGGGATCGTTCCGCATCGATGCGCTTGCCATGGGCAGCGTTGCGACGGCTGACGATCTCGTCGACAAAGGCGCGGTAAGAACTGAGGTCGTCGAATTCCTTGGTCCCCCGCATCAGCAGGGCATCATGAACAGTGTTCTTGAGATGGCCATGGGAGCTTTCGATCGAGCCGTTCTCATGCGCGACGCCTTTGTTGTTACGCGTCGGCGTCATTCGACAATGGGAGCAAAGCTGGTCGTAACGGTGCGTAAGATCGACCTTGGCATCGGCGTCGAGGTTGCGGAATGCTGCCGACAGGCTGTCGCTTCGATGAGAAAGCGGCGTACCTCCCACGGACCACAGGGCATTTTGAAGCCCTTCGGCCAGCGCGACGAAGCTTTCCCCGCCGAGAATGACATGGGCGTGTTCGAAGCCCGACCAGACAAGCCGGAAGTGATAGAACAGATGATCAAGAGGCTGGCCGGCGATGGTCACGCCCCGCTCGGCGCTTGCCTCAGCCGGATCACTGTAGGCGACGGTGACGGCCGGATCGGGAAACTGCACCGGCGCGACAATGAACGGCTTACTTCACAATGAGGATCCTGGCGTTTCCTCTTCGGTTCAGAACATTGGTCGATACGTCATTCCCGTATCGATGCATCCGAAAATCAGCTAGAGAGAAGCCTATCTGTATGTTCCGCAGCACGATCTCGTCGAGGAATGCAGGCATGATCGGATTGCGGAAACGGATCTCATCATCGCTGTGAGCCTGCTCAAGGCCAAGACACGCCCCCAGAACGCCGAAGATAGATGAGGCGGCCCATGCCTGCGGAGAGCAGGCAACCGGATATGGCGTGGGACCTCGACCCGGCTTCCGGATGAAGCCGCAGAACAGCTCTGGTAGACGCCGCATCTCTTGCTCTTTGGCCGCATCGAAAAGACCTTGGAAAACGCGCGCCGCCTCTTGCTTGAGACCGTAACGCACGAGGCCAATGGCGATGGCGGCATTGTCGTGCGGCCATATAGAGCCGTTATGGTAGGACATTGGATTGAACCGAGCTTCGCCCTGCGCAAGGGTCCGGATGCCCCAGCCACTAAATCCTTCCTTGCTCAGAAGTGCGGCCGCGACCCGCTTCGCCCTTGCCAGCGAAGCGATACCCGTGAACAAGGCATGCCCGGCGTTAGAACTGCGCACGCGACAAGGCCTTTTCATCCCGTCGAGCGCCAGAACATAAGTCCCTAGCTCCTCGTCCCAGAAGTCGGCTTCGAACCGGAGACGCAAGTCCTCGGCGGCTTGTTTCAGATTTCCTGCCAAAACGTGGTGCCCAAGCCTCTCAGCCATCTGCGCTGCAAAACGCTTGGCTGCAAAGACATACCCCTGAACCTCGCACAAGGCGATCGATCCAACTGCGTCGGTACCATCTTCGTGAAAGATGGAGTCGTGGGAGTCCTTCCAGCCCTGGTTCTTGAGGCTGCCGTTCGTTTCGGCTTGATATTCAACGTAACCGTCGCGGTCGCGATCGCCATAGTCGTCCATCCAGCGCAGCGCAGCGTCGATGTTCGGCCAGATCTCGGCGATCGTCTCCAAATCGCCGGTCGCATCCAGGTACATGCCCGCCAGCATAACAAAAAGAGGCGTTGAATCGACACTGCCGTAGTAGCGGCCGAAAGGAACCTCGCCAGTATTTGCCATCTCGCCATGGCGCATCTCGTGAAGGATCTTGCCCGGTTGCGCATCCGCTGCGGGATCAACTTCCTGGGCCTGCATCGCAGCAAGCGTACACAAGACGCCCTTCGCAATCGTCGGGTCCATCCACAACATGAACATTGCTGTGAAAATCCCGTCGCGTCCAAAAATCGTGCTGAACCATGGAACGCCCGCATATGGATATAAGCCTAATGGGGTCGAGGTGATCAGCATATAGACGTCGGAGGTGGCTCTACAGGCGACCTCGTTGAAGAGATCGCTTGAACTCTCCACGGTCGCAATCCGTCGTGTGTGGGTGCGTCGGGCGCGACGACTAGCACGGTAGGCGCGGAAGAAATCCAGCACAAGCGCCTGAGCGCCTTCCTCGCAAGCAACCGTCATAAAGATCGAGGTCTTTTCCCCCGGTCCGAGCACAAGCTCCAATGTCGCACGGTTTTGCTCCAGACGTTTCGGAACTGGTGCGAAGACGATCGTGGTTCGCCGCTTCACCTCATCAAGGCCCGTGTACTTAAACTCAACTTTATCCGGCGCGACGACCTGGGAGGTCTCCTGCCCACGCTTTTCACGCTTCATGCCGCGAACTTCAAACAGGTCGCGAAAGTCGGCATCAAAAGTATAGTCGATTGTCAGCGTGCGACGGGAGGCCGTGAAGTTTCGTACGCTGAGCCGCTCGTAACACACCCCCTCGAACAGAAATTTGGTGCGTTCGAGAAAGATAGCTTCTCGTGGGAGAACCTCTAGATCCTGATCGATTTCAGGATTCGTGAGATCCACAGAAAGCGCCGCCTTGTCGTCGTGACTGGACGAATTGAGCAGTAAAAGTCTCCGCCCCTGAAAACGAAGCTCCAGTTTCGACAGAAATCTCGTGTCGCGGTAGAACAAGCCTTCTGCAGCATTCGTACCGCCAATATCGCCGTGGCTGTTCAGGACGGCAAAGCTATTCCCGTCTTTAAGGTTTTGTAACGACCCGCCGACAAGCGAGGTCTCCACTTCAAGATCGTAGCGAGCGGTGTCGAAGGCGTGCGCTCCATCGTTTAATGCAACATTAGCTACCGTCATGAGATGGACCTTTGAACTGAGGATAGGCTCACGCCACCCGTAGGCTTTATGGCAGAAGCCAGTGGCGCTAAGGGTATAGAGAGATCGTGTCCAACCCGATGGTGATGTGGAATCGTCTCTGACTGTTCCGTCAGGCGTTCGTATTCGGCGACGTAGTTCGACGCCATCCGAGTGGACGTAAACCGCTTCTCAAACCGTTGTCGCACCGTCTTGCGGTCAAGATTAGCAGCCATGCGAACTGCTACAACGGCCTCTTCGATTGACTCCACGATAAACCCTGACGCCCCCTCATCTAAGACCTCTGGAACCGAGCCCCGACGCCAAGCAATGGTGGGCGTGCCTTCTCTCATGGCCTCGATCATGACCAGGCCAAACGGCTCTGGCCAATCGATCGGGAAGAGGAGAGCGATCGCGTTTCCGAGGAAGTCGCGCTTCTCGTGATCGCCGATCTCCCCAATGAACTCGATCAGCGGGTGGTCGAGCTGCGGACGAATCACGTGATCGAAGTAGTCTTGGTCCGCTGGATCGATTTTTGCAGCGATCTTCAGCGGAATGCCCGTCCGCTTGGCAATTTCAATTGCTCGATCCGGCCGTTTCTCAGGCGCTATGCGGCCCAGAAAGGCTAGGTAATCACGCCTATGCGCATTGGAAGGCGCGGGCCCTTCTGGAAGACCATGCTGAATGTTGGCCAACCAGTTCGCGTTGGGAAGCGGCGAACGCTGGTCATTGGAGATGGAGACGAGCGGCATTTCTGGAAATGCGCGATAGACTGGGTGAAAATCCGGTAGATCAAGCCTGCCGTGTAATGTCGTCAGACACCGTGTGGAGGAATCCCGAAAAGCAGGAAACTGAAGCAGATCAACATGGAAATGGATGACGTCGAATGACGATGCCCGGCGGCGAACCTCGTCCAGCATCACGAGGAGGCTAGCAGTGTGATCCCGAATGCCTCGTAGTCGCAAACCCTGCGGGACAGCCCGTACGAGTTCAGCAGAGGTTTCAGAGTCTCCGCTGGCAAACAGCGTGACATCATGACCCTGTTCGACAAGTTCTTCGGTGAGCCAGGAGACGACACGCTCGGTGCCGCCATAGAGTTGAGGCGGAACGGATTCCGCTAGGGGTGCCACTTGCGCAATACGCATGGATTTTTCTCTCTTGTGCCAAGCGCCAATCCAGACGAGGTTTCGTGGGACCGCCAGCATCCGCTCACGAGGGCGTTGCTAATGCACAAGAACAGCGAGTAACTTATATGGGGCGAAAAACGCGTTTGACTAGGCTCCTGCGCTAGATAACGTCCGCGACAGGCTTCACTGGGAATTCGCAGCGAGCACTTGTTACAGTACCAGTTGGGTTTCCCAGGCCCAGTTTGGCCGAGACCGGCACGGCCGCCCCGTAAAGGAGGTCAAGTAGCACCGACCTGTTTACCGCATCGGTTTGCAGCGTCAGGCGAGTAATTGGCCCATCAACAAGTTGAAGAGAAGGGCCATCGCGCAGGCGGCGCGTCGCCAACGACGCCATGGTTGCCGGTGCCTCGAGGATCGCTTCGTCTTCCTGACGGAGTTTTGACGTCGCCCTCTTCAAAAGAGCAGACGTAACTGAAGCTCTTGTTAAAGCGGGAATTGTACCCACATAACTGTAGTCGACCAATGATTGTCATGTCGAGCTGGAGCAGGGCTCCGCCCGGATCTCCCTTCAAAAGATCGATCTGTCCGGCAAGTGTCGCCGGAGACACGCCGGGCTTAGCCGTTCCCGTGAGCGTCATTTACTTTAGCGGCCTTACCCCAAGCATGAGGTCCTCTTCCACGTCTCAGCGGAAAGCCCGAACGCCGGCGACGGCATGAAAATCAGGCCGGAATGCGCAACCTCTCAACAGACGAAATCAAAGCGCAGCAAGCTGGCAAAGCAGTAAATGGCCCGCAGAAGTAGCGGCAGATAAGGCGATTCGTTGCGGCAGCCCCTGCTCACCAATGAAGGAATCACAATGAACTCCACATTCCGCCAATCTGCGGACAAGCTTTTTCGCGCTGCCGAGGCAGGCTCAAACGCTGAAAAACTCACGGTTCTGCGAAAGGGAATGCAGCTGCGACGGCGCGAGCTGCGAGAAGCAGAGCGTACCATCAGGGAAGCCAGCCGGGTCAATGCTCAGTCTCCTTCCGCGACGTGGAGGAAAACCCCTTGACCCAGTTCGATTACACAGGCGTGGCAGGCCTGTATTCGGGCAAATCTCTCCGCGGGAGCAGGGGCCCACGCTACCGGCGTTTTGAGACGGCCGCCGAGGCTCTGCGTTTCGCCGTTGAAGACATGCCCGGCGCACAGCATATGGGTTCTCTCCTCGAAGTCGACGAGGCACGGTTCGACCGTAGACAGATCCAGGCGCTTTACGACGCGCCGGCATATCCGCTGGCACGCCGCATCAAGTAATCACCCGTCTCCCGGCTTTTGCTACGTGCGGCGCTTATCCCAAGAACGCAATAGGTATACTTTGACCTCAATTAAACCGTCGGCCAGCCCAGGCGCTGATCCCGAATTGGCTTGGCTCAAGATCATCGCCGGCTACCGCAAGCCCATGTTGGCGCGAAGCCTGTACGAGCTTGCCGTGACCCTCATCCCGTTCGCGCTTCTGTGGGCCACTGCGGCGATCGCGCTGCAGTTCGGATACTGGATCGGCCTACTCCTGATCCTTCCCGCGGCTGGCTTTCTGCTACGCATCTTCATGCTGCAGCATGACTGCGGGCACGGTTCGTTCTTTGGCAAACGACGCTTGGACGATTGGACCGGCCGCGTACTCGGTATCCTGACGCTCACACCCTACGACTACTGGCGACGCGCGCACAACGAACATCATGCATCTGCCGGGAACCTGGATGAGCGCGGCGTTGGCGACATAACAACCCTTACGGTGACTGAGTATCGCAATCTGACCCCGAGGGGACAGCTTGGCTACCGCTTGTATCGGAATCCGTTCGTGATGTTCGGGATCGGCCCCGCCTTTCTGTTTCTCCTCAAGCAGAGGCTACCGTTCGGGATGATGCGCTCGGGCGTTCTGCCCTGGGTCTCGACCATGGCAACAAACGTCGCCGTTATCTTGTTGGCAGCGCTATTGATCTGGAGTGTTGGGATCATCTCGTTACTATTGATCCATCTGCCGATCGTGCTCATTGCCGGATCCGCAGGCGTCTGGCTGTTCTACGTCCAGCATCAGTTCGAGGATACGCACTGGTCGAGACCGCCGGACTGGGCTTTCCCTTACGCTGCCATGCATGGAGCCTCACACTATGATCTGCCGCGCCCCTTGCGGTGGATGAGCGGCAACATCGGCATGCATCATATTCATCATCTCTCCAGCCGGGTGCCGTTCTATCGGCTGCCTGAGGTGCTTCGAGACCATCCCGAGCTTGCAGATATCGGCCGCATCAGCATTCGCGACAGTCTGGCCTGCGTTAAACTTGTTCTCTGGGATGAGAAAAGGCAGCGGCTAATTTCCTTTAGGGAGGCTGAGATGAGCTTGGTGGCGGCGCAACGAAGTAGCGATACCTGAACATACCCGTTGGGTTTGTGCATGTGAGGAGCGGAAATGCCAAAACTTTCCATACGCCATCGGACGACTTACAGCTACCGTAGCCCCGTACAGCTCTCTCCTTACCGACTATTGCTGCGACCGCGCGAGGGGCCGGAGGTCCTGCTAAAAAGGCACCAGATTGCAGCTTCTCCCGGAGGCAGGGTTTCCTGGACAACTGATGTGTTCGGGAACGCAGTTGCGACTGTGACGTTCTCGGAGCCGACCAAGCAGCTCGAGATCGTCAGCCATGCGGATGTCGATCTGAAATCGGAAGCCTGGCCCGTGTTCGATATCGCTGCGTCGGGCGCAAGCTATCCCTTCCGCTACGAGGATGAGGATTGGAAAGACCTTGGCGCCCTCAGGGATGTCCACTATCCCGATCCTACTGGCGAATTGCAGCAGTGGGTCAAGGGTTTCGTCATGGGGAATTCGACCGATACTCTGTCGCTGTTGAAGGATCTTAGTGCCGGGGTTTCGAACGGCGTCGCCTATAAGGCGCGCGATACAGAAGGAACGCAGCCTCCGTTGGAGACAATCTCATTGCGGTGCGGGAGCTGTCGGGATCTTGCGACGCTCTTAGCCGAAAGTGTCCGGGTTCTTGGCCTCGGGGCGAGGATCGTGTCCGGATATCTCTACGACCCGGCGCGCACCCTCGTCGGTTCGTCGCCGGGAGGCTCGACCCATGCATGGGTTGAAGTTTTCCTTCCGGGTGCGGGATGGATCGCCTTCGACCCGACAAACAGGAGCATGGGCAGCGCTAACCTGATCCCTGTGGCGGTCGCGCGCGACATTACCCAGCTCATACCGGTTTCGGGAACGTTCATCGGCCCCACGGGCGCCTTTCAATCGATGGACGTCGCAGTGGACATCGCCTTCGTCGGCTGATGAAACGTGAACGACAGGCGGAAATGCCGTGAGCATACGCGAACCGGATCTAAATCCGATGCGTCCCTTGTAAAACCAGAACTTGTGCCCATATATTGATTATCGACCATTGCTTGTGATGTTGGTCCGGAGCTTGGCTCCCGTCGGATTTCCTCTCAAATCATCGATCTTATCCCGCAAAGCATCGCGGGAACCATAACGATTGTTCTGAAAGGAAATCGTCATGACTACTGGTACCGTCAAATGGTTCAACACCACCAAGGGCTTTGGCTTCATCCAACCTGACAATGGCGGCACTGACGTGTTCGTCCATGCATCCGCCGTCGAGCGCGCCGGAATGCAATCGCTCTCGGATGGCCAGAAGATCTCGTTCGAGGTTGTTGAGGACCGCAAGTCCGGCAAAAGCTCCGCCGAAAATCTTCAGGCAGCTTAGAGTTTTCATTCGCCCCGCTGACCACGGATGTACTGGCAGCAGAGCTGAGTACTGTGAGAGGTCGGGTTAGCGCCCGGCCTTTTTGTTTCTGGACCGGGCTCTGACGGCTTTGATCCAACCCGGCTTCTTGCGTGCGTCCGAGCACCAGACCGAAAGAAGATGATCATGACCATGACGAAGCAGGCATTCTTCAATCCCGAAAAGATCGCTGCACGAGACAAGGCCGCGACCACGAGTGAGGTCGCGCGCCAGATCATCGAAACGGAAGCGGCCGACCGGACCCGGAAAACAGCGCGTCTGCGCCAGTTGCGCGAAGCGCAGCCGATCGAGCCGAAGCTGGTCCGCCCAACGCGGCGCCGAAAGACAGCAATAGCGGCTTGATGGCAACCGTTGACCGAGCTGGTGGGGCAACACTGCTTTCGTCGAATCAATGGCGTCTCGGCGCATAAATTCGGAAGGACCGGATATGACTACCACTCCTATAAATTTTCTACCAAGCTATCCCAATGCCGCGCCAGTAGCCGTTACCGTGATCAGCTTTGTTTTTGTCATGTTTTTGATGGGGGAGGGCTGGCTTTGGTGAACATATCCGACCTGAAGCAAACGCTTTTGCGAAGGCTTCTGAAGCGAGCGGATTATGCCACGCTCGACCTGAAGCCCGAGGTGGGGACGAACCACTCAGCGGAGACCGTCCTCATCGAGCAGATCCGGTCTGGGATGATCGCGCCGGAGGACTACCCGGCCGCCAGCACCACCGGCCTGAGTAGTGAGCCGACGGGTCAAGTAACGATCTCCTGCGAGCAGGAGCCTTCGCGGAACGATCCTGTTTCGGAAAGCTACAAATCGAAAGAGCAGATCGAATTTGCAGCGAGCTCCAACGGCGACCGTTGGTTCTTGTGCGGCGACGGCAAGCAAGGTGGGCGCTTCGTGCTGCATCGTTCCAATCCGGCGTCGGGCGGACACGAGACAACCAGCGCCGTCGAGGCCTTCCTCGATCTTAGACCTAGAGGGCCTGAGCATGAGGCGTTACGAGCCCTATTAAAGGTCCGGGAATGACCTGTCCGCTGGCCGTCTTAGGGCACCGCTCAAGCTGCGGCGAGAGGCGCCCCCTGTAGTCAGCCTTCACAGTTGCTGCCAGATCTTGTGGAGCTG
This sequence comes from Hyphomicrobiales bacterium, assembly GCA_900469445.1. Taxonomy (GTDB): domain Bacteria; phylum Pseudomonadota; class Alphaproteobacteria; order Rhizobiales; family Rhizobiaceae; genus Neorhizobium. Next base: position 59,878 of record UBXM01000018.1, on the reverse strand, counting down.
AGGGTTTGCAGATCCGGTCCCATTGAGGAATACGCGATGGCTGTCGCTCGCCTCGGCTTTGCGTCCAGCGTGAATGATCATCTCGTCACCACCTCCCACGAGGATCTCTGCCACCTCATCGCATTCACCGTCTCTCAGGAAAATGTCGATGACGGCGACATCCGGCGTATTGCTGCTCTCCAGCCACTTCATCGCCCCAGCGCAGGATGTTAAGCTTGTCGGCTCACCGACTTGCGCATCGGCAAGCGTTTGCTCAGCGGCCATTGTAATCAGGCTTCGTCTTCCAGGATCGTCGGGAGCCTCAAAAAATTGCGGAGTGTTGCCGACAACCATTTGAGGAGTGGACGTCACAATCTGTTTGAAATCGTTGCCGTGCCATCTCCGTAAGGGCTCGAACGAGAGCACCTCAGCTGGTCGTCCGTTTTGGTCGATCGGACGAGGCGATGGCTGCTGCTCTGCCTCATGGTCCGGTAGCCCGAACTTTATGACTGCTGAAACGAGGACGGCTAAGATCAATATTGCCAGGGCAAGCTTCATCGCGGCTCCTCCTAGAAGAAGAATCAAACTGATCAGCGACTGCAAAGTTCACGGCTTGAGAAGCGTGGGAGTTAATGCGTCAGCCGTCAGTTTTGTGCGGCTGGTCTTTCGTTAGTGTTCCGACCACGTGGACGAGATCTCCGACCGTAACAAGCGGTCGGCGTATGTGTCAGATATTTCGATATCGAAAGGCCGCATGACCCCTGGTAACTTAGTCGACTTGGTATGGCGGCGAGCCAAGACCGAACAGACCGCCCAGCTTACTTCTTGCGAAATCTTGGTCGGCACTTTCGATGAGCGCTTTGGCTATCCGTTGCAGGGACATTTGCTGTTCGATCGTCCGCAAAGCCATATCGAGTTTTAATATTCCGTCGATCTGAGAGAGTGTCTCATCTATAGACCAGTCCATTTCGGGCATTGTGAGAGTGCTCGTAGCGCTGACGACCAGGAATTTGACGCCGTCGCTGATGTCGCTAGCAACGAACGGTGTGTGTGCAACTACGTTGCGTGTCGCGCCGAAGTCTCTGCATCGGTTTGCCAAAGAGCAGAAGGTCGTTGCTTGGATTCGGTCGTAAACGAAGAAATCGACCAAAGACTTTAGCGTTTTGATCTTGTCGTCGAACTGCATGTTACGCATGACGATCAAGGACCTCGCCCCTTTGATTTCGAGGATTTGCTCCAGCGCCGCATTGATGCCGGATTCCAGCAAAGCGAAGTGCCCCATGAAGCTTCCGACCAAAGCCGAAGCCCTTATGTGCGGTTCCAACGACAAGAAGGCCGAGTTATCGAGTTGAGAGGCGGGCATATGTTCTCTCCAGCGAAGCGAGTGAATAATGGCTGAACTTCACATCGAGGGCAAGCAGCTGCGTTCCAGCACCACCATCAAGATCCGCTGGCCGCACGCTTTCGGCTTCCGAATGTGGCTGACCAAAATGTTGATCCTCACAGGCGGCCAAGCATCACCGGTCACTACCGAGATCGTCGTTGACGAAGCTCAGGACGATAAGCCGCTCGTCGCCATCAAGCCGCTGATCGGCAGACCGGCGAGAAGGCCCACACAAGTGCCGTAGCAATACTCCGCTGTGGCGAGCCTGCAAGACGGCCAGATGGGAAGGCTCAGGCGCAAGGCCTTCGCGACCTATACCTGCCAGCACTCAGGCGAGATATGCGCTGGGACCGGCAATGATCCGAACATCCTGGTGGCGAAACACCGAATACCACATCACGGCAACCCGGCCCTTTTTTGGGACAACAACAATCGAGACCGTGAAGCGCAACCACGATAGCCCCGCCCAGGAAGAGGGAGTGCAGGGCAGAGCGGGAAGACAGAAAGCGTCAAGAGCGGTTGATGACGCTCGATCCGAGACCTTGCGCAGTCAGCGTGACATCGGTTCCGTTTTGGAAAGCGTCGACACACCAGGCACACTGCAGGTTCTCGGCGCCACGATAGACGGCACCCGCTCCTACCGGCGCGATCGCAAGAACCACTGGCGACGACGGCACAGCGCAGGTTCATCAGAGCGCTACATCGACACTGACCCCTGACGGCTTCTGGGTGCGTCGCGATCCGCATCGCTACAATGCCACGATCCCGGAAATTCCCTCCCGATTCATGCGGATGGCGGCTCGGGGCGGCCGGCACGACCAGGTATGTCGGAGATGATACATCGCCCCTTAGGCTTTGGGGCTCCGATGTGAAGTAGCCCATTGCTCGGAGGGTCTCGATCAGATCGAGTGATTTCTCATTCAACAGAGAATGAAAATGCGCACTCGACTCCGTTCATNNCGGGCAATGCGGTTTTGGAAGAAGGAAAGAGTGAAGGTTTCCCCATCCGTTGTCTTGAAAGCTCTCTCACTTGGAAAGCGATCCAACTTGGGAAGGTATCCTAACTGAGAGGTTGTCTGGATTTCAGCTCCGCAATTTTCATTGTTCCCGCGAAACTCATTGCACTAGGCGGAGTTGCCCCATTCTCCCTTACATCCACGTCCTATAACGAGGCCAGCGACGACGGCGGGTCGGAGCGCTGACCTCTCCCGCAGAGGGGTAAGCCTGGGGCCTGCGGTTTCGGCAGCCCAAACATTGGGCTAAAATTCGGAAGGCAAAGGCTCGTCCAGGGGTATATGGCGAGCCCTTGTCTCCGTGGCCCGAACAGGTGGGCGATCAGTAACTAATCCAAACTGGGGTAGTTCCGTGGGGTAAAGAAGAAATGTCCAAGGTTAACCGCCTGAAATTGGCAGAATACACCGCACCTAGTATTTGACCAAGGTACCTGCCTCTTGTGCAGCCAGAGCGAAAGCCATGCGTGCAGATGCTGGGTCTACGATATGATCAAAGCAATCGAGGCAAGCTTTCACTGCCTCGTAGAACCGGTCACCCTCATCCCCTGGCCAATTCGTCAAGAGCGCCTCGGCGGCGTCTTCTACGGAACTTATGGCTCTGCCTGGGTTAATATTATCCTGAGCCAACTGAAGCGGTTGAAAAGAATGTGAAGGCTGATGTTCCAAGACAGTATCCTTTTTGTACCCACCGCTGTTTCGACTGCGACCTAATTCATGTCCAGGTAGGCGGCCTAGTGGGTGGGCTTGATGAGACCCACGACTCCGTCGAAGACTGAGGCTTCAACTGCCGCGGAGACGAAAGCTATTCTGGCAAATCCATCGAGATTTCTCCGGCAGCAGCCAAACTGCATATCCGCTTCGCGTCGTTATACTTAGGACCTCGCGATGCCGGCCATCGGTTGTGAGTGCCTCGAAAGCTTGGATTGGTCCAAAGATAATGTCGGGGGCACCTGTCCCGATATATATGCGTACCGGATTTTTCCATGTGTTCGACGTTTTGTCTCCCATGGGCCTGACGCCCTATCGGGCACCACGCGCTCTTTTTACTAATTTAGCAAGGCGAAAGAATCTTTCCCTTTGTGGGGGCAGCTGACGAATACAAACAGCATTCAGCTTCTCGCTTCAGATCGCGGCTCCGGGTGCTGGTGGCTTATAGCCCAGCGATGAGTGGGGCCTCACGATATTATGATGCTATCTCCAGTTTTCGATGATGATCTTCGCCTCTTTGAGCGTGTATAAAGTGGCCCCCATTTCGCCGTTCAGCAGTTCATCACGGAGCTTAGTATCAAATCTCTCACAGTAGCCGTTTTCGCACGGCTGCCTGGCGTGATTTAGGCGGTCTTGGCATCCACCAGCGCGATCCACTCCCGTAGCACCGTGGCGACGAACTCCGGGACGCTTTCGGTACGAATATGGGTGGGGACGCCGCGTAGGAGGGGTCGGAAAGCACGTCGATGATATCGACGGTCTTCAGCTTTCTCTCGACCCTGATGGCGATACATTCCGGCGTGAACTCGTCGATCACGTTGAGCATGCGGATTTTCCTGCCATTGTGTGCGCGATCCTCGACGAAGTCGTCGGAACAAACATGGTCGGTATATTCCGGCCGAAGCCGGATGCGCTCGACGTTCACGATCCACACAGCCTGGTGCGGCATCGCCNNNGGCGATGCCGCACCAGGCTGAAGGCGAGTGCCGTGTCCGTGTCTGCGGGTCGTGAGGCAGACAATTTACCAGTCTTTGATAGAGCGGATCCAAACTTCTGCAGCGAGACAAAGAAAATGTTCGGGAATGGCTGCCAGCAGAAGCTGCGACGGTCTCTGCATTTCATCGGCGAGGAGATAGCGACTAAGACGAAGACCGTGATTTCTAAGTCCGTGACGTCTTTAGGTGTCGTTTGGCATTTAATTGGGTTCTTCCTCAATTTCTGTGGTTAACAGGGTATTAGCGCCTCGACCTTTATCTGCGGGAATGCGAACGCAATTAAAATGGTCACCCGGCCCCGGGGTCAAAATTCTTGGTATCACCCTTCAAGATGAAAGAAACTGGGTTGTCTCCGCTGCTGCGAAACCGGTCGGCATCTGCCCGGATTGTGGAATGCAAAGTCGGCATCGGCATGGCTGGCACCACCGCCGCCTTCGGGACTTGCCTGTTCAAGGTCAAGCTGTGAGCATCAAACTCGCACTGAACCGGTGGCAGTGTAGGCACCGGAAATGCGAGCGAAGAACCTTCACCGACAGTCTGCCCGAGATTGCTGCACCCTATGTGCGACGAACTGGGCGGATGGCTGAGATTGTGGGCTTGGTTGGCCACAGAATGGGTGGCCGTCCGGGAGAAACCTTGATGCATCGGCTCGGCATGCCGGTTAGCGACGACACGATCTTGCGGCAATTGAAGCGCAGTAATCAGGCGTCCACACAGAAAGACACTATTCGGGTTGTGGGCATTGATGATTGGAGTTGGCGGCATTCCTCGCGATACGGGACGATTATGGTCGATCTTGAGCGTCATTCGGTTGTCGATGTTTTGGAGGACCGCAGCGTCGAGAGCGCAAGATCTTGGTTACAAGAACGTCCAACGATCGAGGTCGTGAGCCGAGATCGCTGTGGTTTGTATGCTCAGGCAGCGCGAGAGGGCGCGCCTCAGGCCCGCCAAGTCGCTGACCGCTTCCATCTGGTTCAAAATCTCAGGGAGGCAATCAAGGAACAGATGAGCGTTTACGGTCATGCCAATGTCAGACCCATTCTCTCTGAAGATGCTATCGCCAGCGCCAAGTCACAACAGCGTCGTGCCCGTTTGGCGCACAGGCAATCTCGTCTGGAAATATTCGAGATGCTTAGAGCTTTGCGGCAGCAGGGCCTCACTTACAGCGAGATTGCAAGGCGGACCGGATACGAGCGCCGTAGCATCGCGAATTGGCTTACTTCCAGCGCACCTCGAGACAGAAACCGCGCAGCATTGAATCCGACATCACCACTCTATTTCGAAGCTTTCCTGGCTGATTGCTGGAAAAATGGCAACCGCGTTGGGCGCCATCTGTTTTACGATATCAAGAACCGCGGTTACACGGGCAGCCGCTCCAATCTGGAGCGCTTGCTGAAAGTGTGGCGTGAAGTCGAGAATATTCAACTCGACGAGCCGCCTCCAGAGATGGAGGTTTCCGAACCCGTCCGCGATCCTGATACGGGCCATATGATTTCCTCCGTGGTGGCCGCAGCTTTGTGCATAAAACCGCGCGGCCTGCTGACAGATCGTCAGGCCAGAAAGGTCAATGCATTGAAGCAAGGCTCTCGAGCGTTCGCTATGATGCGTGGCTTGGGCATGCGGTTCATCGGCATCTTGCGCAGCAGGGGCTCGCAGGCACTGGATGAATGGATCGACGATGCAATCGACACCGAGCTCACGGCAATCATGCGTTTCGCCAGCGTTTTGCGCCGGGATATTGATGCCGTAAGAAATGCAATCGAACTCCCTTGGAGCAACGGTCAAGCCGAAGGTCAGATCAACCGCCTCAAGGTACTGAAGCGAGCGATGTACGGTCGCGCCGGCCCGGAACTGATGAGGGCGAGAATGATGCCGTTGAATCACAGAAATTGAGGAAGATCCCGGTTAGATCACGACATGTAATATTCAGGCTCTCGCCCGTATCCGAACGGCAAAGGCCACTACAGCGTGACCGACGTGCGCATTGTGGAAGACGTGACCGATCGACCGGCCGGCGAATTTATCTCCGACTGCAACGATCCGTCAGCACCGCCCGTTTTTTTGTCTGCCGACCCGTCGCACCAGACGCATTTGCTGGGCGAACTCTAATGACCGTATTTCAGCTGCCAGTGGGCGTAAGCGGATATAAAGCTGACCCTAGCGACATCCACGTCGCAACGATACCGCAATGCGCCACTACACGCCGACACCGCGTTCCAATACGCATATCCCGTGCACATTCCGGGAGTTTCTCGAAGAAACTTAAGGGCCGCGCGAGGCCCTCTGATAGGCTTGTCTTCAAGCCCATCTTTAACAAGAACCACGTACTCCCACTGAAGACGGAATCCTACGTTGACGACGGAGCACACGATGTTTTCCCTTCACGAGGGCGGGATGAAAAGAACTTAAGAAAAACTAGTAAACGAAACGAACTGTCCGGCTGGGGTGTTACCCAGCCGAGGTCTCACTTATCGATCGGGACGGGTTTTCCGATCGTCGTTATCGGGTTTGGCGGACTTCTTGTCCGCGTCATCACGCGGGCTACGCCGATCGTCGTTTTGGGACGGCTTTTTCCGGTCGTCATCGCGGCCGGGCTGCGGAGTGTTAGACATGCTTATACTCCTCGTCGCGAAATGCGACATACTCAAACCTTTTGTTGTACGAATGGTTCCAAATAAACTTATGGGAGAACCTATCCACGGATGGATTCCCACCTTCGATATATCTCGCCCATAAGGCAGTCGGAGCCGCCGCGCCACGGAGGGCCGGGAATGAGCTTAACTCGTACCCCCAGCACTCCCTTGGCCGCCTTCATCAACCCATCGGTCGAGGGATCCCATTCGCACCTGGGCAGGAGTATCACCTCCTTCCTCAGCACCTTTTCCTCGTGCATTGAGGGCGGCGATGAGGTCACTCTCAGAGTCGATCCCGGTTCGGAACAACCTCATGAGAAACGTTGCCGCTTCCTCTGTCTCGCTGTCACCTACCTGAGATGCGGGACCATAGTAGCCTGCTCGCTCGAGCACGCGCTCCAGCATATCGATGTCGGCTATCTCGAGATATTCGTGAACAATGTTGGAAGACATGATCGTCGTCCTTTCGTTGGGGCGAAGGCACTTAGCCCTTACGCGATGGCGCCCGCTTCAAATGCCATCGACAGAATGACAGTGCGCCTTAAGCTACCACTAAGCAAGACGTATTACGGTCTCCAGCTAGCGCCCGGCTGGCTCCCCTTTGCTAGGTTCAGTCGCCGACTTGTTGGCCGCCCTATCACCCGGATGGTCCTTGTCCTTTCCAGGGTTTTCATAAGGCTTCTGAACAGGCTTATTTTCGTCCAGCCGCTCTTGGTTCTGATTGTCTGGCATGTACTGCCTCCTCGCCGCGGAGTGCGACACAGAGCCAACACGCGAGACATCGGATCGTTCCGCGATGAGGCCGATGCAAACAGCGGTGTTGATGACCGCGAAGGCCGGTCGCCTGTGAGCTGGCATTTTGCAAACAAGTGCAGAAGCCGAGCCCGTGTCGCCATGGGCGTGCTCGCCGACCCATCACCCGAAACGAGGGAGCGGGGATGATGACAGCACCGCGCATCATGTATTCCGAAGGTAATGCCCGTCTTGAGATCGCAATCCGGTTTCTTGAGGCTCGCCTCACGTCCGGGAAATGTCCATCGGGCAGATGACAGGCAGCATGCTGGAACTTGCCTTGGATACCGCTCGCCGCCTCGTTGAGATCGAGAGGGAAACGCGGCGGTGATTGGTGTGACCCACCCTTGCTTCTCCTGCCGGCTGGCCGACTGCGACGACGCGAGCGACCGGTGCGGACTGCGAAGAGCCATGCGGCAGTATCAATATTTGTTCGACGGAAAGAACCCATTCCAGATGCCATTCGCGCCCTTAAGCGCATCGCCCAAGAGGAGCTGTTTGGCTACCTGCGCGAGCGTGAACCGCGCCGGAACCGGCTTCCCCACGCAACCGAAGAGAACCGCAATGAGCAATGAAATCCGCGAGTACTACGGCAAGGCAAACCCAATGATCCCGACCGGCCGCACGCGCCGCCGGTTCTTCGGTACTCAGTACGAGTACGAAGGCCCGGTGCGTCAGGACAAGAGCCACAACCTGTTTAACATCGACCAGTGGCCGCGCGGCCTTCGCTGGAGCTATCGCAAGCCCGAGCGTATGCCCTTCCCCAAGGCAAACTAATGCAACAGCTCGGCCTTTTCGACACCCTTCGCCGGCCAGCCGTCATCGCCGCTGTAGATCGCGACGGTCCAGTTATTCAAGGCGAGGTTGATGCAGTCTACCGCCTCCCCTCGCATGGGATTTCGGCCGGCTCGAACTTCACCAGCATGAGAACGATCTCTGGATGTGGTCGACGAGCTGGAACGCAGATCAGGCAGACGGCGGATACCACGTAGGGGCCAAGTGGGGCCGCTTCGCCGAAACCAAGGCAGATGCACTTTTCTATGCCGCCTGCGAGATCGAGAGCAGGCTTAACGAACAATGTTGCGGCCGCGCTTCACACCGAAAGTGATTGTATCGAACTTGCCGCTCAATATGGTTGCATGCGTCCGCCATGCGGCATCCTGTCGGTCTTCGTCAACGATAAGACCGAGTATGCTCTCAATATCCGTTCCTTTTGCCAGTCTGCTGGGATCCAGGCCGTAAACAGCTGCGTAGATCTCATCTGCCACGAGCCTGTTGTCGTAGAGGCTCCAACTAAATAGACCGAGAGAGGGAATTTCAAATTGCGGAAGCGAATGGTCCTGCAACGGTGTCCTCCTGCTTTTTGCATAGTTTCGCCACTCGTCATCGGAGTATAGGGCACCGCCGTGCAGTGAAAAGAAGCGTTAACCCAAAGCTGTTACTTTGTGTTGCAGTGTTACGATTTTTCGGCGTACACTAACGTCAACGGCGATTACGAACCGTTGTCAGCTAGTCGGGATCGCCGCGGTGCGACTGGAATATCGAAAGGTTCGAACCGCTTGGACACCCGCACACTTGGACATCGCGCTTGGGTTCAAAGTTGAACCAGCGCGGGTCACAAGTGCTACTTCTTCTTAAAAGGCACCATGGTCACGAGAAATTCTCCAACACTGCCATGAATGTATGTCGATCGCCCTAACTTTCGGTGTTGTCCGCAGTGATGCGGTCAATGCAGCCAAGCGGTTGGTCGAATGGGCGGCCACACCTACACCCGCACGCGCGACCAGTTCGACATCAAGTCGCTGATGCCGCAGGAATGGGAGAGCCATAAGGCTGCAGCGAAGGCCGCAGCCGAATGAGTGGTCGCCGATACTTCTCGGAAATCGGCGAATCATCTCGCATCCGCTGAGTGGCTCTGCCGAGACGTTAGGCCCAGTATATCATGGAAGTGGCGCCGGGCAGTGGGAGCATCATGCCGGAGTCGGACGCCCCCGCCCAGGTCGATCTTCGTCATCGAAGTGGAGTTTACTCGCTTCTTTTCACCACATTGGCTCGGACGGTAGGCGGAACGAAGCGGCGGCCCGGATTGAAGAGGAAAAAGACTTCTTGTTATGGGAGCAGTCCTCTAAGACGCACGCCTATAAGAGGACTCTATGATCGTCTAACTGCACAGCCCGCGGGGCATGATCCTCAGGCCCTCAACGGCGTGCCTTGTTCGGAGGTGGCGGACTCCAAGGCGGCCTTGAGAAGCTCGGCGCGATCGCGCATTCCTCTGTTATAGAGCCTGGCGACCGTCGCAGTCAGCCGACCGATTGCTGCGGGATCGCGCACGATGCCTTGAGCAAGCGCGATCTCCTTGACGACACTTGCACAGAAGCGTGCATCCTCTTTCGTGATTGTTTGTAGCATTGTACTCGCTCCGAGATGGCCCGCCCCTGGCTGGGACGGGCCTCACCACTGCTAGAAGTCCATCCCGGCACCACCGGACGCGGCCGGTGCTGCGTCTTTTTTTGGCTTTTCGGGGCCAGAACAAGAGGAGTGCGAAATCGTACGCTAAGGGCGAACGGAATGAGAACTTATGCGACCCTCCGTAGCCCGGCTGGCAGACGCAGCGATCGATATCCGTTCGGCATTTGATGTTCAGCATCCCAGGTGTAGATGCCGGTAAGGTTGATATGTTCCCAGCTGAGCGGCGAGATGTGCTTCGACAAAGTATCAGGAATATCTCGACCCGCTCGCTTCAGCTGTGTGATTGCACGGTCGAGGTAGACTGTATTCCAGTGGGCGATCGCACTGACGACGAGGTTAAGACCAGAGGCGCGGAACGCCTGGCTCTCGAACGACCGGTCGCGGATTTCGCCCCGCTCGTGGAAGAACACAGCGCGTTTCAGCTTATGGGCGGCCTCGCCCTTGTTTAGACCGGCTTGGCATCTCCGCCGTAGTGCTGGACTTGAGTACCATTCGATCATGAAGAGCGACCTTTCGATACGGCCGAGTTCGCGGAGCGCCCTCGCGAGATGGCTCTGCCTTGGAGACGCGGACAGTTTCTTGAGGATCGTAGACGGCACCACGGACCTTGTCGTGATCGACGCCGCGAGATGGAGCAGGTCGTCCCAATGATCGAGGATCAGATTGGCATTGATCGGCGCCCCGATATGGTTCGACAGCGCCGGATATGCGCCGCTCTTTTCAAACGCGTGGAACTTCCGGTCTTTGAGATTGCGTAGTCGCGGTGAGAACCGCTTTCCGATCAGGGCGAACAGCCCAAAGATATGATCGCTGGCTCCGCCTGTGTCGGTAAAGTGTTCCTGGATGTCGAGGACCGTGTCCTGATCGAAGAGCCCATCGAGCACATAGGCCGCCTCGCTCTCGGTTGGACTGATGGGCAAAATACTGAAGTAGCCGTACTGATCTGACAGATGGCTATAGAATTTCGATCCTGGCACGCTGCCGTAATGCAAGTTGATGTCACCGCGCTTTGCAGCACGATCGCTCGCACGGAAGAATTGTCCATCGGACGATGACGTTGTGCCATTGCCCCAAAGGCGGGAATGCGGATGCTGGGTGTGGGCATCGGCGATGCACGCTTGCGCCGCGCGGTAAGTCTCCGATCGAGCATGGAATGTGCGCATCCAACCAATCTGATGAGCGCTGATCCCCTTGGATGCGCCCGCCATTCGCTTTGGGCCGAGGTTCGTGGCATCCGCCAGGACGCCCGCCAGCATGGCAGAGATATTTTTCGGGACGTCGCCGGTGCGAACATGCGTGAATGAATCTGCAAAGCCGGTCCATTCATGCACCTCCCTCAGCAAGTCGGGAACCTCCACCAACGGATACATGTCGCTGACCTCGGCATTCAGTTCCTCGGCCGCCGGGGGGACTTCGCTGGCGGTTGGCGTGAGAATCAAGGTTCCTGCCTCGAGACGAACTCCCTCGAGCTTTCCGGATCGTGCTCTGTGCGCCAAACGCGTCAGGTTGAAGTCGAGCATCTGACGCGCTTCGGCAAGCCACTGCGCGCCGTCGCTCTGGACCCCCAAACCGAGACGATCTTCGTCCTTCATCGTGATGAATGTCGACCGCGGCATCAGATGCTCATCGATGGGCCGGAAAGATCGGCTGCCATCGACCCAGATCTCCGCAGATCTAAGCCGGTCTCGTAAAGCAGCGAGCGTCGCGATTTCGTACAGACGGCGATCGGGTTTCCCTTGTTCGAAGATAAGCCGTCGATCAGTTTGGCTGAGGTGGGTGAGCGGCACGCGATCCGGGAGTGTCCGCCGCATCTCGGCATAAAGCCGTTTCAGCAGCGCAATTGCCGCCAGAAGCGGATCGTGGCGACGCGCTGAGCGGAACGTGAAGGCCAGAAGGAACGCACCAGCATATTTTCGGGTGGTCGCATATTGCTCGGCCGCTACGATCAGCGATGGCGCCTCGCTGTCGTCGACCATCGCCTCGAGCTCAGGCTTCATCCGAAGCAACCGGTCCCAGCCGACCCTTTGGTCGAGAACATCTAATGCATTCCGACCATGGTCGTTGGCAGACTGCAGGGCGGTTATCGTATCCAGAAACATGCGCAGCGCTTTGGCGGTGTTCGCTCTGCAGTCCATCTGCCGCTGCTTCTTCCGATTGTTGGCTTGCGAGAACAACTTGCCCATCAGCTTGATGAACATCGTCACAGCATCGTCCGTGAGCTTCTGGCAAAGCTTGATGACTTGAGCCACGATCAGAGCGTGGCGACGGCTGGCGTTGAAGTCGTTGGCAAGCCAGGCCGGCGTTGCGTTGCCCTCCCGAATCATCTGGTCCCACCGTCCGGTTGATACGCGCGTCTGCAGTTCCGGATCGATCTCCAGCCGCCGCAGAAAAGCTATCCGCTCGGTCAGCCCGACGAGGTTCGACGCAGCCGGCGCTTCTGGCGCCGAGCGCAGCCAATGAAAGCGCGTCTGGCCGATCGACGGGTCAACGTCTAACAGCCTATCCAGTGATTGAAGCCTATCGAGCGGGATGTTCTCAATCAGAGTTTTTTCTGCCCGGCGCCGAGCTATGGCACGGCCGGCAAGGCCGATGCGTTCGATCGTATCGATCGCCGGCAGAAGAGCTCCGCGTTCGCGAAACGCTGCGACAGTCGAACTGGCTATCGACGCACCGTCGTCGGACATGGTCGCCGCTTGAACTGCCGCCAATAGCGCGGCGCGACGATCTTGCAGAGTCGCGCTTCTCGTATTCAGGTAGGCCATTAGCCGCGCCATATGATCCCGACGGGTTTCTTCACGACGTGCATAGAGGGAAAATTCGCCCGGAGCGGCGCCGATCTGATCAGCAACATACTTCAGCATATCGCGAGGCGGAGTTTCTTCTGCTCCAAGCACTCGACCCGGGTATCGCATCAAACATAGCTGGATGGCAAAGCCGAGCCGGTTGTGATTGCGTCTCCGCAGTTCAATCTACAGGCGATCCGCCAATGACAACGAATAGTGGCGGATGAAGCTGTCCTCGTCGATTGGGACATCGAAGAGCTTCCGTCGATCTTGATCTTTGAGAAGCTTGCGCTTTGCCATCGCCCGACTCCATTAACGACCAACCTGCGTGAAGCGTTGTCGAGTCGGGTCAGACAGAGAAATCAAAACAGGCGCATGTCGACGGCAATCCACAGAGATCGGATGCTGCACATCCGATCTACAGCATCGTTCCGGTTTCGTTCGGCCTTAGCGTACGATTTCGGACTGCTCTTGTTCCGACCCCTGGATCGACGGCGAACTCGTGCATCTCGAAGACCTCGTCCTCCACGACGCCTTTCGCGATACCCGCACCCCCACCCACGAACTCACCATCGCCAGCGACGTGTTGCGCACCCGCCGGCGGATTTCGCGGCAGTCGCCGGACTGGGCTCTGTCCGCAGAAGGCATCCGGACTTTGCGACAAACATCGGACATCACGTCGCTCGGCGCCGAGGCGGGCGAGCCAGACGAGGTGTCTCGGTCCGCGATCCCGAGCGATCGGGAAGGGGAGGGGGAAGACGACCATGAGGGCATCAGTCTTCCCGGTGTCGATTTCGCCGCGATCGATGCGGTGCTTGCCCGATCGGAGGCGGCGATCGAGATTGCCAAACGACCCGATCGTGGCATCGTTCAGGAAAAAGACCCGATGATTTACGATCTCGACTGGGACGAGGATGCCCGGCTCGACGAATGGCGCGGTGTGGCACGCCAGGCCGAACACCTGCCGGCAATGATGAGGGCGATTGTCGCCCTCGATGCCTGGAACGAGGTTTCGGTGCTTCAGCACGCACCCTGGCTCGGTCGGCTGTTGGCCGCCGCGATCCTGCGGGAAGCCGGCATCACCACCGGCGCCCATCTCGCTGCCATCAATCTCGGCCTGAAAACCATTACCGTTGATCGGCGCCGGAACCGTGACCGCGAGACCCGGTTGCTCGCCATCGCTCACGGCCTGATTACCGCGGCCGAGATCGGCATGAAAGAGCATGACCGGCTGACGTTGGCGAAGACCATGATGGACCGAAAACTCGAAGGACGGCGAACGTCTTCAAAACTGCCGGAGCTGGTCGAGCTGGTGATGACAAGGCCGCTGATCTCGGCCGGGATGGTGGCGAAGACGCTCGAGGTCACGCCGCAGGCGGCGCGGCGGATTGTTTTGGAGCTCGGCTTGCGCGAGATGACCGGGAGGGGGAGGTTTCGGGCGTGGGGTATATTGTAATCGCATTGCGATATTCGGCGCGTTCTGCTTGACACGAGTGGTTTCTCACCTAACTCTGTTACTATGACACTGTGATAGGGTGGAGAGTGGAACAGGCAGCGGCAGTTCGACAAATTGCGCAGGAGCTAAACGGCGGAAACCGCAGCGGCCGCAGCACAAGGCTGGCGCGGCTGATGGGGGCTTCTGTGGCCACCGTTCGTTCTTGGGGCGCGGCGGGCGAGAGCGAAGAGCGCAAGCGGGTCATGAGCCCGACGGCGCGGCGCTTGCTTTTCATATTGCTGGCTCTCGAACGTGACGGACACGATCTCGACGTCATTCGAACTGCAGCTCGTAGACTCGAACGCGAATACCTTGAAGAGGACGAGTAATGGCGAGACGCCCACGTTCGCGCAGCACGACGCTCATAAACAATGGTGCTTCAGCCGCGCCAGGCCGCTTTGGTCGGGTCGTCGCTATAATCGTTGCGCTCGAGCACTATCGGAACCCATCGAGCGGCGATGCCTTGCCCGACGTTAATTATGCCCATGCGGATGCCGATGGGATGGCAGACGCAATCCGTGAGATTTTCGAGGATATGCCCTCCGAGGACGTCGTGATCGAGGTGATGAAGGATGGCGATGCGAGCCTGACGGCGATGCGGGATCATCTCGGCTACACGATCCATAACCTCGATGAAAATGACCTGTTCATCTTCTACTACGCCGGCCATGGTTTCCATGGAGCTGGCGGGAACCGGTTGAGCGCTTACGATACTAATCGAACCAATATTGCCGCTACGTCGCTGCACATGCGCGACGAGTTGCTTGAGCCGCTTGCCCAAAGCGATTGCCAGCAAGCGCTGGTATTTGTGGATGCATGCGCCGAGCAGTTTCGCGACGTCGTGTCGTCGCGCGATGTCATTTCCAACCTTGATGCCGACGAGGTCGAGGAATTCCTCGACAGCGGCTGGTACATCGGCGTTTTCCTGTCCTGTTCGCCCGGGGAGAAATCCTATCCGGCTAGGGCGCTCGGGCATGGGATCTGGACGCATTTCCTGCTGAGGGCGCTTCTGGGTGAGGACGAGCACGCGCTCACGGACGATCGGTGGCTGACAGATGTCGGGCTGCGCGACTACCTTCGCCGGGAAGTTCCGCGCTTCGTCACGCGCGAAACTGGAATCCGCGGAACCCAAACGCCGCAGGCGATCCTGTCGGCGTCGAACACGTTCCGCATCCATCATGTCCCCCGTCCACCCTCGGTGCCGGCCGATGCGGCGTTGGCAGGTATCCGCATGCGCAATCACAGCGAATATCTGGAAAGCGTCGAGACCGGTTCGATCAGGCAGTTGCCGGGCTTTAGACGTGGCACGCATCATGTGCCCACAAATTTGAACGCCGCCGCTGACGGTTGGTGTCGGCAGCTGCTTTCCGAGCGGATCGCAGAAGAGTTACAGGGGCTGTACGCGAGCGCGCGCACGGAGCTCGGCGTCCGACGCCGGGACCTGCGCAAGGAAGAGGAGGACGGCGCGGGCGATCTCGACACGCCGGCTTTCCGCTTCAACATCGAGACCGGCCAAAACCCGGACGATCACACCGAATATTATATAAAGCGGCGCCTCGAACTGCGACAGGGATGGCAAGCGCATCGCGAGGCCATCGAAGCGCTTTTCGGTGATGATTTCGAACATGTGGTGGTCGAGTTTGAGAGCATTGACGACACGTTCGACGATCTTGTCGATCGCCTGGAAGACATCGCCGAAGCTCAGGGGGGCAACATCGACGACGATGATCGTTCGCAACGGATTTCCTATTATCGTGGGGGGATGACGTTCACCTTCGACCTGGCGAAGCAACGCCTTGAGATCGCATTCGGGAGGTCGGGTACGCTCTCGCTTGTCGACGCCGCTCAGCAGTTTCAACTCGGTCTCGGCAGAGCGAGTCCGATGCTTCCGGCTCCGAGTCCTGACCGGAGAGGTCCAGCGAGCCGATGACTATTGGGCGCAAGCTATCCGCGCAAGAGTGCGAACAAATCATCGCATATGTGGAGCAACTGGAGGCCGAGGCTACACGATCTCCGGTGGAAGCCGAAAAGAGACTAGGCAGCATCCTAAAGCCGCTGCTGGCTAGTTAAGGCTTTGACCTTGGCGAACAGAACCGGCCCGGTGAGCGCGACTATGGCGTTGATTTTCGGGCCTCGCGAGATGTGCCTGCCACGGGGGCGGTAGACACCGTCGCTGTTGTCGCGAAATTCTGGCGCAATCAGCGGACCGTTCCCGCGTCCGAATTGAACAAGCTCATCGGTGCAGCATTATCGCAGAATTTCGGTCGCGTAATCCTGGTCAGCAACACTCCTTTTTCCAAGAGTGCGCTGGAAATGCTGGAGCATAATCTCCCACTTGCCGTCGAACTGAAGACCCTGAAAGACCTCCGCAGCTGGATTGAACTTGCTCGCGAGGAACAACCCGACAGCGGGGCGGAAGTCCGCATCATATTGCAGGCGGTAAGCGAGCGCTTCGCTCGTCTGATCGCGCAGGATCCTGGAACGCTCGCGCATCTGGAATGGCGCGACGTCGAACGAACGATCGCGGAGATATTCGACGGGCTCGGATTTAAGGTGACACTGACGCCCGGGAGCAAGGACGGCGGAAAAGATGTCATCCTGGAATGCGAGGTCGCGGGCAAGCAGGCGACCTATTATGTCGAGATCAAGCATTGGCGGTCGTCTTCGCGCGTCGGGGCTGAGGCTGTGGAAAAGCTGCTCAAGGTGATCGTCCGGGAAAAGAAGGCTGGAGGCCTCTTCTTGTCGACCTACGGCTTCACCGAAAATGCGTTCGAGCAGTTGACGACGATCGACCGACAAAAGCTGCGATTTGGTGATCAGGACAGGATCGTCACGCTCTGCCGCACCTATGTGAAGGCAAAGGCCGGGATCTGGTCTCCGCAGAAGAATTTGACCGAGGTGATCTTCGACGACTGACGTTCATGCCGATCCGTCGTGCGGTGCATCCGGCGGATGCGAAGCCGCTGCCATCTTCGCCTCCAGACGTGCAGCTTTTTCTGGTGTGTCGATGTATTGCGACAGCACCGGTCGAGGACCGAAGACATTGCGACAGAAGATCTGAACCTCCTTGACGCCGCGTCGGCGCACTTCCGTGGTGATGGTGGGCACGAGCGCGGCATGGGCACATATCAGGTCGTCGCTCGATCGATCCTGGCCGATCGTCATCCGGTAGGAAAACTGCGCAATGGTCCGATTGATCTGCCGCACCTTCCGGCTGTCTGAAATGTCGCGGTGACGGGATATCATGTTCACCGGCCCTCGCTTGCTGGAGCCGCGCACCAGCATGCCGGCGGAGACCGGAAAGATCAGCTCGACCTCGTCTGAATGCTTGTAAGGCATGCGCGCGTGGAGTGCTTGACGCGGATCGTAGCTGCAGACGGGATTGTCCGAGGTTAGGAACGGCGTGCTGGTCTTGTTGTGCAGCACTTCGAAACCGAGCCGAAAGCAAAGGTCTCCGAAATCCTTGAACTCTCCCTGCATTGCCAGCAACGTCTCATGGGGATTTATGCCGATGGGTACGGTGTCGAACTGCCCGGCGTAACGCTCCATTTCGGGAGGGAGTAAACCCATTTCTTCAGCGATTGTGTGTTCGCTGCGGAGCTTTGCCTCCAGCATCAATGCATGGCGGTCGCGCGTAGCCGGGACACGGGCACGCATGATCGTCTGCATGCCCAGGATGTTGAAGGAGATGGCGGGAGATAGTCGGCGGGCCGCCAACGCCTTTATCGTCTCGGGCCACACGGTCTCGATGGTATTCCACAAGTCCTCAAAGCGATGATTTTCCTGCCCGCCTTCCGGCAGCTTCTGCGAATAATAGTCTCGCTGGAAACCTATTGCGCGAGGGTTCATTGGATGAGGATCTTCCGGCGCCTCACAACGGTAAACCTGAACGCGGCCGCGCTCGTCGGTGAAGCCATCCATGTAGACGGCCGAAATAAAGTGATGCCTTCGGTTGTTGCGGTTGGTGTCGCCGCCTATGGGATTGAGGACGCTGAACGGCCGAACGTCGCCATCGATGGGAACGTTGCCCCAATTGCCGAAATATGTTGGCGCCTTCGTCATCCCCCTAAACCGCCCACAAGTCGTCGGGGCCGAGATAGCTCAGGTCGAGCTGCGCCAGATTTTGAGCCACCGTAGCTCGCAAAAGGCCGCGCCGATTTGGGTTGAGAGGATGTTGCAGCACGCCGATTGCCTGACCGTCGGGAGTAAGTACAAGCGGTTGCCCGTTATGATGAAAGAGATTGACCGGTGACCCTGGCGGCGCGGGTGCGGCGAACCACTGCACGTTACCGAGATAGTCTCGACGCGCCCAGGTCCGGTTGTCGGCTGGCGCGAACTCTTGAATGAATTCAACCCACATGGCCCGCGTCTCGGCGGTTGGCCAATCCGGTTGCGCCGACCAGGCAGCCAAGCCGGGTGAACGTAGCCATGCGCGCAGTTCCGCTCCGGTCGTGAAGGTTGCCGCCGTGTCCGTCACGGCTTTGATGGCCGCGAGCCGAGAATTGAAACCTGCCTGGATGAGGATCGAGGCCGCGCGGTTCATCGTGCCGGTCTCGACTGCCGGCACCGCCAATCCGAGTTCGTGATCGTCTAGCGCCAGTCCGAACGCACCGACAACGTCGCCGTTTGCAGTTGCCCGAACACGCAGCGCCTCCATTGCCCACGGCAGGCGATAGACCAAGCCACCTTCGATGAACTGCAATGCGTCAGCCTCTTGCCCAGCCACGATCGCTGCGAGTGGTTGTCCAAGCAGCCAGCACCGTAGAATCAGACGCCAGTTGGCGGGGAACGGATCGGGCTCGAAGGGGTAGAAGGTGAAGACACGCTCGGCGATCCCAGTGATCGCAGCGATTGCTGCCTCACTGTCCGAGACCATGAGGGCTGCGTTGGCTTGGATGAGCAGTTCGTTCGCCTCGGCAGCAACTGCATCGAGAGAATGACCGGCTTGGAGACCAAGGCCCGCGAGGAAATAGCCACGCCGTGTCGTCGCAGTTGAATTTGCCCAGATGTAGCGGCTCCGCGTGAGCAGTGTCGAACGGTAGGCCACGCGGGATGCATCGTCCACGCGAAGAAGACGGCGCTGCCAGAGCGACGATTGAAGGATGTTGTCGAGGGCCGTTTCGATCTGATCGTCTGGTACGTCTGCTTCCCCGATGAGGCTGAGGATGGCGGTGTCGAGCGTCGCCATGTGGCGCTCCCACTCCTTCAGCGCCCGTTCTCGCTTCTCTGCCTTTTCGCCGGCAACCTCGGGGAATGTCCATGCTGCGGCGTTGTTGACGACATAGTCGATCAACTGGTCGAGGTTACCGCGAAGGCGGGCATGCATGCGATTGAGAAGAGAAAAGATGAGCTGAATGAGCCCACTTTCCATCTCTCGCGCACCGAGATCCTCTATCAAGCCTACCCATTCGTCGCGCTTCTTGTTCTTCGTGTCTTCAAATATCGGATAGAGGACGAGGCCTTCGACATCGACATAGGCGCGACCAGCACGGCCGATGACATTTTTGAACTCGGAGACCTTGATCTTCTCGCCGTGGCGGAAGAGCGAATGCATGACTACGGCGGTTGCAGACAGATTGAGGCCTTGCGCCAGCGTCGGCGACGAGATGGTGACCTTCAGGACGCCATCACGCAGCAGCCGCTCGACCTCTTTGCGATAGGCTGTAGGGAGAGCCCCGTGGTGGAGTGCCACGCCGAGGCGCAAACATTTCAGGATATCGCTGTTCGGTCCGAGCCATTCCTCACCCAGTGCGATTGCGGTCTGCAACGCGGCGAGATCAACCGTCAGCAGAGAGGCAAGAGCACCGCGGGAGTGCAGATCGACGATGACCTTGGCGAAGGGCTCAACGCTGCGTCTTTCTGGGCAATAGATCAGTACGGTCTGACCGTCGCCGACCAGCCGCCAGGCGGTAGCAAGGCTCAATTCCTGCTGACCATCCGGGAAGAGCCGGGTGCGGAGTTTCTTCGGCGGCACGAATAGCGGCGGCGCCATGCCGGTTAGAAATCCTGGAACGAAGGGATTTTCGTCGCCCACACGGAGATTGAGGCGTGCCGTCGGCGAATTCCAGGTCACTTCGCCGAAGCGCAGGCGCGTTGGACGCCAGTCCTGCTTGATAGGTCCGCCGGGCTGGTCGCGCCGTAGCCAAGCGGAGAAATCCTCTAGCTGATCTCCATCGGGCAGAATTGCGGACAGGCAGACGATGCGGCGTTGATCGGCGTCTTGGCGACGCAGGAGGCGCTGAATCTGAACCTCGTATCGAACTTCGCGCTCGCCAGGGCCGATCATATGGCCTTCGTCGAAGACGACCAGCCCGACATCGTCGAGCAAGGACGGATCGTTCCTCAAAGCGAAATCAAGCTTCTCGGGGGTCGCGACGACAATGTCGCGCTCTCGGATGGCATCTTCGTCGAAGCCAGACACCCCGATGCTGCCGTAAAGTGCGGATATCGTCTTCCCCAACGGTCCGAACGTGCGTTGGAGCGTGGTTTCGGTCTGCGCCGAGAGGGCACGAAGCGGGGTCACGAACACGACCCGTCGCCCACTGGCCAGGCATCTCAGAATGGACAGCTCGGCGATACGGGTCTTGCCGGCGCTGGTCGGCAGCGAGACGACAAGATTGTCGGTCTGATCGACAGCGCGCGACGCGGCCTCGATCTGCGACGGCCACAAATCGACCTCGGCCCTCGGTCGGCGCGCGAGCAAGGCGATGAAGAGATCACGGAGTCCGTACCATGCGGCCGCAGCACCGCTTGCGGGAAACAGCGGCACTTTTTCATGGAAGGTGTTCGACCAGAGATCGGAGAGCAAGTGGATTGCGACCCGGTGGACCCACCATTGCGGGAGAAGGTTCAGTTCCCCGCAAATTTCGAGATTTGCCCGGAGCTGGGCAATGGCTTGGTCCACCAGGGCTCGCTCGCCGCGATCCATTGCGAGCAAGAACATTGCGAGGGCGCCGAAGAACGCGTCCGTCAAGGCGAGGTCCAGCCCCTCGAAGAGGAAGTCCTTTCCGTCCCGCTCAGGCGCGTCAGCCGCCACGGGCTCAGCAAGGCGCTGTTGGAAGAGCGCCGTGATCGTCGCGTCCGAACCACGGCCATCGAGGCGGAAGGCATATACGCGAGCTCGTAGTGCATTGATGTCTCGGCGCATAAGCAGTGCGAGCGCCTGTTCGATCGGCGAAAAATTCTCCTCAGCCGCCACAACGGCAAGAAGGGAATAGGCGCGGGCGGAGAGGTGTGCGAGGTGATAGCTCGCTGCCGCCATGACGAAATGGAAGTCGCGATCTGCCTCTGCGCGATTGCCTTTGGCCATAACAGACTCAAGGGCGGTTGCGGCTTGTTCGAACGCGACCCGTGCCTGGTTCGGGTCGCCCTCCAGTTCGAGCAGCCGCAGCCCCAGTCCGAGCAAGCCATAGGCATAGCTGTGAAGGTCGAAGCTGAGCTGCGGTGAGAAGGCCGGCGCGCCAGGAGGAAGTACACCGTCGCGCCAAATCATAGCGCGCGCCTGACCACGCGCGATTAGCCTGCCGCGAAAGCCTGCCGTCGAAGCGTCTGTAATCGCAGTGGTGATGGCTTCAGGGGTTATTGGCATCGGCGATGACCCGGTCGTAGACGGCCCCGACAAAGGCGGCGTGACCATCGACGTGCAGACCGACGCCCCATTGTCCGATCGGACCGGGATAAGCCTGCAGTGCCTGCGTCAGCAAAGCCTGCGGGGAGTTTCCAGAGAAGGTGAAAAGGAGATGTTTAACGCTATCGGGTGGGATGCCGTGCCGATAAAGCGCCTCGTCGATGGCATCGACGAGTGGCGCGTCATTGCCCAATTCCATCAGCCTTGCCGAGATGAAGGACAGTGCATGCGACGACGGCAGGCCGCCGTCTTTATCCAGTCCGGTGCGCGCCTCAACGAGCGTCTGGGCGCGCAGGTCGATGCGGCTCTTGGCTTCCGTCTTGAGGAAGCGGAGCCGCTGTGTTGCAGGATCGAGGATCATCCCGATGACGTCATCTCCGCGCATCGCCATGTTGCGATGGTCCTTCCACCGCAGCCGTTTGATGGGCGCCCGATAGCCACTGTGGGCGTCGATCCACTCGGTAGCGTAGATCTCGCCGAGGTCGCCCGACCGGATTTGCGGCGTCTGTGGAAGAAGGTCGGTGATCATTTTCGCAGAGGCAGCCTTGCCCAACTTCGCGAGCGCCGCAGCAATGCGTTCCTCGGCAGCATAGTGCGCGGGGACGGCCGAGGCCGTCACTTGAACGCCGGTCGCAGCGTCCGCCGGCCTGCCCGTGATGACCCGCACATGATGGTTGCCTGCGGGAGTGTCGGCGGCGTCGCACCAATCATTGAACTGTACCATGTGCCGCCACCTCAGCTCGGAAAGAGGTCTCGAACACGGAGGAAAGGCATGCCTGTCTCGGCTGCCTTGCGCACCTTGCGTTCCAGAACCTGATTGAGCGGTATCCCACGGTCGAGCATTTCGTAGAGGTCGAGGCCGTCCATGCAGATGACGCGTTTGCCTCGGCCGAAGGCGATGAGGCCGTCCTCGGAGAAGCCGCTGTTGCTCACGAACAGGCCGCGCGTCCACGCGGCCTTCTGCTCGATCTTGCCGTGGAAAGTATGGAGGTCCGCGGCGCCGATTGGCTGGCCGTGCCATTTGGCTTCCAGCAAATAGGTTTCGTTACCGAGCTGGAAGCTGCCGTCGATCTGTTCACCGCGTAGCCGGAACGGTTCGTGGGCGGCTAAGCCGAAGGCGTCGAACAGGCCTTTGAGGAAACCTTCAAAGGCGAAGCCACGGGCTTGGGCGCTTAGCGAAGAGACCCGTATCAGCTCTGATTTGATTGACGTGATCTTCTGAGGATCAACGACCGGCGACGATGGGGATTGTGCCGGTTTCGGTGCAGCCCCGCCGTTCAGGCGCCCAATCAGGCCTTGATAGCGCGTTTCCGCATTGGCGACCGGGTCGGCTCCGCCTGAGCGAGCGAGATAGTCGCTGCGATGCTCCCAAAGAGCTTCGAGCGCGCGCACGGCGGTCGCATCATCGCAGGTCTGGAGAAAGTAGCGCAGGCGCTTGCCCTTCGATCGACCGTTCGCCGCGTACTGCGGGTCGTCGATATTAACCTTGAGCTCGGACGCGAAGAAATCCGCGAAGCTGGTGTCGGAAAAATCCAGCACAAAACCCTGACCCCGGACAAAGTCTACGAGATCGTCGACGAGACGCATGTCTATAGATCGTATCGAACTAATAAATCGTCCTCCTCGAGCAGCGTGCCGCGCGCTATGTATTTATTATTTCTTGAAGTGCCGCGATATTCGCAAGTATGTAATCGAATGACGGCGGTGTTTTTCGAACATCATAGGTGCCATGGCGCGATAGTCGGCACAAAGGTCTTTTGCGAGGATCTCTGCCCTAGTGCTAGGAATACTGTCTCCTTGCTAGCCGTGACCCATCAGTTCAACGAGCGTGCGGCACGCGTATAGCGCTTGCCAACGATCATCGGACTGCCGTCGAGTTCAGGTGCGATTTTCGAAGTGGTGAAAATGATCTGATGTGGAACTTTGGCTTCGGCGGAGAGATCGACGATCAGCCTTTGGAAATTCCACGACCGCTCCTCCACCATCCCCTTGTCTTCCACGTTGTCGAACAGCATCCAGCGTGGAAGTTTGAAGTCTTTGTCGAGCAGGGAGCTGGCGAGTAGCCCTAATGCGAAACTGTTCTTCAAGATGACCATGCGCTTGCACTTCCACCGCGGTTCTTTTCGCCATTGATTGCGATCCAGTCGTCTGCAAACGAAAATGAGACATGCTTAACATCACCGAAGTCGCTGTGTTCTTCCAAGTCGTGGTCCAACAGCTGCTTGGTCTGATTCGAGACTAGAGTGTTGGCCAGCTGCTTGCGCTTGTTCTGGGCACGCTGGATTGCTTCGATGTCGCCCTTCAGCTTTGTGATGCGTGTGTTGAGATCCTCTTTGTCGTCTGAAGCTTTCGCAATACGCTTGGACAACTCAAGCCGTTTTTGTAGACCAACGAGTTGGCTATCAAGAAAGCCGACCTTTCGGCTTAATTCGGCGATCGCGGTCTCCCGTCCGGTCACCGCACCCGTTTGGTCAAGTTCGACGGCGGACACTGCTCTACGCAGTGCCTGCTTTCCAACACGCAACTCCCCTCGCTTGGCACTCAACTCAACGCCGCGCTCAGCTTGAAGCGTCTCAGACTCCTTCAGCTGCATCTCGAGATCGAGGCGCACCGCCAGGGTGCGTGAATCCTCTTCGCCGTCGGTGCGCTTGGTATCGCAGAGTTCGCAGTGCCCTATTGTTTTAGGATGGACCTTGGCGAAGCATGAGGGGCAGAACTCGAAAGAGAGATGCCCGAGCGCGGCGAAGGTGATAGTGGCATCGTCGAAGTCCGCAATGGACTGTTTCAGGTGCTTGATGAACTCTTCAGAGTCGGCGATCTCGTATTCAAGAGTCTCGATCTCGCTCTCCAACGTCGCCACGGTGCGGCGGGCCTGCCCATACTCCCGCGCGTTGCGCGACCGGATCGCCTTGACCCTTTCTTGGTCGGCCACATCGTCTGTTGCAGCCGTCAGCGCCCCGATCGAGGCAAGAAGACCAGTCCTCTCCTCGGTCATTTGCACCATCGCTGAGTTAATATGCTCGACGAGAATGTTTTCGCCATAGCCGGAAGCGATCGCCACGAGGCTTCTGAACGTCGTGACTGCCTCCTTGTATTTCTGCTCAGTCGCCCTCAGCGCGATCTGTTTGTCGAACAAATCATATCCGCCGATGCCAAGCAGCAGATCTCCTATCACCTGTCTCGTTTGCCAGGTGTCGAAGTTCTCGACACGAAAGATGCGTTGCACCGGGGTGAGCTGGTCCACATAGAGCAGTCTCAGGATCTGATGCATCGTAATGTTGCTGGCCCCATCGCTTATGGACTCGGGCAGCCCGATTGCTTTGAACAGAACCTGACTGAAACTGTAGCCGTGCTCGGGACGGCGATAGGGCAAATGCTGCCAGCTCTCCATCGGGGACGAAAGTGCGTCGTTCATCGAACCGAAGAAGATCGACATCGGGCGAACCGCATCCGTCGAGATGTCGCGCTTCAAGGTCAGCACGCCCGCCGGGGTCAGAACCTGCAGATAGACGCTTTCGGCGCGAGACGCCGACTCTTTCCACTCTCGAAGGTCCCCACCCAGTCCAAAGAAGATGAAGTCAGCGAGGGATGATTTGCCCGATCCATTTGATCCGTGGATGATGTTCACACCGGGATGAAATGGCTCGTCGTAGAGGACGTTTGCGCCCCGTGTGACCAGCATGCGTTCGATCTTGAGTGAGGAGATCATGTCACTGGACCCCTTGATGGAAGTCCAGCGCGACGTACAAGCCCTTCACTGCCCGACAAGGGTAAGGCACCCAAATCATCGACAAGAAAATGGATCAGCGGCTTTTCCTGCTCGTTCTGCGTCGCCGCGTGTTCGAAGAGGTTCATAGGTGTCTGCGTGCGATCAAGTCTGGCGTTACGCTCGAGCAGATCCTCACGGCGAAGGATGCCAAGACCCGCAAGGCGTTTCAAAGCTGTCAGTTGATAAAGCTGCAGATCCTGCCACACGGAGGCAGTCCCCGGGAGCTTGACGAACGACTTTGCAGGAGGCTCGATCCGCAAGCCCCGCAACGTTTCCCGAAGACCAGATGTCAACGTCAAGCGATGTAAAAGAGGTGGATACATGAGATACATGTCAAGGATTCTAAGCTGTTCGAGCGGTATCGATCCGTCTTTCGCCTGGAGCAGGCGGATCATCCGGAAGATACAGTGGTAGGGGTCGCGGGCAGCGTACCAAACGCGGTAACTAGACATTGTCCCATGCCAAGTGACAATTGCCCGCTAGATAGTACAAGGCGCCGTCAACCAGTGTTGCCGTTACCGCGTCTGATCCGGTCTCCAACGCGACACAGGGTGAGATGACTTCATTCTGTATGATCCCGTCGATTGCCTCTGCGCATGCCCCTTCGGCGATCGCGCGCGGAACGTGCCGGTTAAATCGACTTTCCACCTCGGACATGACGCGCGTGTACCGGGTGACCGCCGAGGCTTGGGCGATGTGTCGTCGCAGAGCCATATTGAACCGCTCCTTTTTACGCTTCGCAACTCGAACAGCATATGCCCGGCCAGCGTCGGTCAGCTTCTGTTCGAGATCTCGGCGGTCGTCTTCCGAGGCAGTCGTGAAATACTCGAAATCTCGGGCGATGTCGGACGGCACACCTTCCATAGTGTGTGTCGGCTCACTCTCGTCTGCAAGTCCTGCGTGCCCGCGTTTTTCCGCTTCGCCTAAGGATTTGTCGCCGCCGCCGCTCGATTGTGGCGCAAAACCCTTCAAGAGGTTCCGAATCATCCCGCAGACCGACTTGAAAACCGGCGCATTCTGGGTGTGTGGCTTGCAAATATTGAAGTGGTCGGTCTGGACAGGGATAGGCTCACAGCCAAGTACGCCGGGGTTAGCCGTGACCTTGTCAACAATCAGGACTCCGGCAACTTTTTCGGTCTCATAGTACGCGCGGACCTGGATCTTCTGCGTGTTTGCCCGGGTACGAAAGAAATCATTCAGATCGACGAGATTGTCGTCGCCATGAACTAGCTGCTTCGACTGCTTGCTCAAAAAACGGCGCAGAAGGAGATCGAGCGATGAGGAGAGCGCCGAGCCTTGGTGCGGCGTGCCGAGAAATGCGATACCGACGACCGACCGTCCGAGCTCGACATACTCCGGATTGACGGATTCCGTACAGCGACGCAGCATCTGCTTGACAACCAGACCGCCGAGGCTGTGGCACACAAACAGGGTCCGTGTCGCCGCAGCTTCACGGTTGGTCAGTGCATCTGCAAGGGCCAGCGCGATGTCGTGCAGCGAAGCGCCGTCGCCTGTGAGGAAACCGGCAAGCTTCTGTGAATCGTATCCAAAGCTCGATACGCTACAGTTCGGGAATTTCTCGGCGAGCCATCGTGGCCAGAAGCTTTTAGGATCCACCTGCCATGTACCGCGCTGGTCGCCACCAAGGCCATGAACAAAGACGATGTCGAGCACTGCAGCAGTCGGCGATGCAGAACAGCCGTCTGCGAAAATTTCAATGATTCCCTCGGACATTCCCCGCCCCGTCTTTCAGGGTCGTACCACTATCTTAGCTCGCCTCTTGCGCGCAAGATACGGAATGCCTAGCTCAACCAAAAACTTCAAATATTGCGGTAGTATATCTCAACCATCTCGCTCTGTCGCGACAGGCACTAAGCAGATGCAGCTACACCTGTTGTTGGATCGAAAAGCGTGTCGTCCTCGTCGCGAAGCGGTATCTCGCTGCTGTAATGCAAGCTGTTTCCTGGCCTATCGTAAATTACCTTCCGCACTTCGGGCGGCCATTTGCGGACCATTGTCTCGGCCAGTGCTCTGTCGCCAAAGAAGCCGACTAGACGGGTTGAGTAGTTCCATTCAAATGCCCATGACCACAGGTTCGCGTTGGGATGACGGCGGGTGGTTGCTTTAAAGAAGCCATCGGCCGTCACAAGGTGCAGCCTGAGATCCCAAGTCTGCGTTTCAGCCATGAATGCCCGCATCGTGACATTGCCCCAGTCTCTCTGGGTCACGAGTTTTAGGGGGTGGAAGCCGCCAGGCCAGCAGTGTCCATGCCTTTCGTCGATAAGATATGTCTGCATGTAGTACAGACCCAGCAATTGAAGCCGTGCCAACTCAAATGCCCGTTCTTGATCAATCTGCGGTGGGGCCGTGAAATTGAAAGTTGCTTTCAATCCATGCGAGAGAGAGGATTCCACTTTTAGCTGTTCATTGCTTTCGCTAACTCGTTTACGAGTCTTTCTACTGAGCGAGTTCAGAGATTTACGGCGAGCTTCATCGTCGACCGCGGGTTCGCCATGGTGACTCACACCCCAAGCATCCGGTTGAAGCGTGATGGCGGAAATATCATCCTCAAGGTCTGCCTTACGATTGTTGCAGGGCTGGCACGCGTTGAGGATGAGGTTCCACTGTCCGTTAAGCTTGCCTTTTGGGACGAACCTGCGACCAATCACGTGTTCCTTCGTCCGGCTCCGAGCATCGAGGCGGACGGCACAATATGGGCACGTCACGTTGTTGAGAAGCTTAGCTCGATTAACGGGAAGGGTGAGCAGTTGTGAAGGCACAGGTGGTGAAGCCGCTGTCATTCAGATACCCGTTTTGAATAGCTTGTGACAGTAGGCGCAAATCATACTACAGTCGACCATTCGCTACTATTGCCGACATTACCCGACCCTTGACCTACAGCGCGTGCTCGTGATGGATGTCGATGATAGCAACGGATATAGACTGGTCAGAGGTATCTATCGGAGCTAGAGCGCCGAGGATACGCAACGTCCGAAGGTCGATCAGACGAACGGCTGGTGGTATCGTTCCTGTTCCAATATCGATGCAGGTTCGACAATTCGCGGTTTCCCACAATGCCTATTGTTTCAGTGACTTAACGTATGTGGGCGGCCTGTCGCAGGTTCGATTCCTTTCAAGAGCAGCGTGACCTTGCTTACAGCTTAATCCCAGCCCTTTGGCTCTCAAAACAGAGCGGAAAGGTCGCGCCGACCGTCCACTACTCGTACGATCTCAACTGCATGAACATGACCGTCGTCGGAGTCGGGCATTGTCTCGTAAAGTATGACATAGGGGGCTTCGACCAACATCCGGGCGGTACGGAATACCTCCGGGTGACGCTCGCCCAAACGCGGATGCGCGATGAGCATTTCCGCCTTGCGACGAAAATTGGCAAAGTATCGCTCCGCGCTGAGAGGCTGTTCGCGACTTATCTCAACGTAAATTTTCTTAATGTCGGCACGCGCCTTCGGCGTCCAGAGAAGCTTAGCGGGCATGAGGAGCGGGAGACTTTACTTCCTGGCGAGCTTCCTCAAGCACTGCATCAAAATCCACTTCGACGGCAGGTCCGCTCGCTTTGCCTTCTTCCCACATCGCACGTAGCTTAGCGATATCGTCGCGCTTCTGCATCCACTTGGCCGACCAGTCACGCATGGCTTCGCGTACAACTTCGCTCCCGCTGGCATACGCGCCGCTATTAACGGCATCGCGCAACAGCTCTGCGTGTTGCGGGGTCATCGAGACGCTGACTTTTTCAACATTGGGCATAGATACCTCCACTTTGTTTGGTAGTAATTATTACCACCAAACGAATGGCGCGGCAACTTCCCCGTTACAGCGCACGTCTACCGGCTCGCTTGAGCGTCACTGGGGCAATCCGTCGGATGGAGTCGGAATAGCAGGGTTGTAGGTTCACATCCGCTCAAGACCTTTGATCAGAGCTAATGGCCGAATGCGGAAATTATTTCCGCATTCGACGGTCGCCTCATCAACGCAATGTAGACCTCGCCACCCTAAGCGGCTTCCCAAACCTGATTGAGAATTTTCGCTGCAAGCGCGGCCTTATCCTGCGGCAAGAACCTGCCGTAGTGCTGCTGCACAACATCCGGCGTATCCTGAATGGCATAGCTCGCTTGCTCGTAGGAGCCGGTCTGCTTCAGGATATGGGTCGCCAGGATATCTCTGAGATTATGCGGCCCATGTGGCAATAACCCCTTGATAGCGCCGCGCCCCGTGTAGGGATTGTAGATTCCGTATCGCTGGATCACTGTCCGCCAGGCCTCGTAGAATTTCGTGGAGTCGTAGGCCGCATCGATGCTGGTGGTCTTTACGGTCTTGACGAACAGCGTGCCCGGATCTTTGGCGCTGCCGAGCAGAACGCCGCGATGTTTGTCAATGTAAGCCTCGAGATATTTGTAGAGATCGAGAAGATCTGGAAGGATCAGCCGGAATGGCTTCTGACCAAAAAACGATGAACCGGAATTCTTGAAGGCGGCCGAGGGGATCAGGACTTCCCAGCCGCCATCACGATCGCTCCAGCGGAGTTCGCCGCATTTCAAATCCTCGAGCCGTCGCTCCGATGTCGGGAAATGCCCGCGCGGGCAGACGCGAAGCTGGCGCAGGTTCTTCTGGCGAAGACCGAGATGGAGACCAAGCCGCAATAGCAGAAAGGATCGCACGGCTTCCGCTGCAGGTCGTGGATAACGATTCTCGTCCGGCATGCGCTTCAGGATCTCGTCGGTGATCTTGCGGTACTCGGCGAGAGGACTATCGGCTTCGAGAACGCACATGATCGGCTCGAACGGATCGCGGTGGACGCGCGCGACCCGCTGGATCTCCTTCGATCGGTTGGCCGCATGCCGATGAAACGCATCGCAGGCGCCGTTCCAGTCACGGATCGCGAACTCGATCTCGTCCTGTTCGATCAAACCATCGATCGGCCTGACATTCTTCAATAGTTCCGGATGCTGCCGGATCCAGCCCACGTCCGCGCGCGTGAGGGCCTGGGCCACCATCAGCATGTCCTCTTCCCACTTCGTGTAAAAGCCGCGCCGCTGCTCGCGCCATTGCAGGTACCAGTCCCAAACACCTGGGAAGACCAGCAGCCCGAAGCTCAACTGGCTGAGCGGAACGCCGCGGCCTTTGACGATACCGGAAGGGGAGGCAGCGAGTGCGCCAAACATCAGGCCGAGATGCTCGATTTTCTGAGATGCAGTCTCCTCTCCCCAGACTCCGTTTCGCTGGAAACCGACCGCCGTCAGCGTCGATGTCTTGAAACGAATGAGATCCGCCATTTCCATCGCAAGCCGCGGCGGCGCGTCGACGACGCCTGAAAGCAGGTCTGGATCGTCGAATTCTGCGACAAAGTTCTGATTGGCGTTGGCGGCAGATGTCAGAGATCGAGGTGACAGCGAACCGCCACCATACGTGAAACCGGGAAAACGGATCGCGTAACGCTCCCTGCTCTTTGCGGCCTGGTAACGGCGATACTCGGTGGAGCCGGAGATGATGACCCGGCGGACCCAGTCGAGGATCTCCTCTCGCTTCGTGAAGGGCAGGGTGTTGAAGTCCTCTGGCAGATGCAAGGAAATCCGCCGGCGCTCGGCCGGGCTGATGTTGCCTAGATCATGCCCGTAGAGCGACCGCGCCTGATGCGGCAGTTTCGCCTTGAAATAGCCGTCCGACAACCGGTACCGCATCTCGATCCGGCGCAGGATGTCGAAACTGGCAACCGACCGCGGGACGCGCTCGCCCTGAATCCAGGACAGAAGCGTTTTGCTGTCGAAGGTTTCGGTCAAGCGAACCACGGCACGGTAGAGTTGCCAGTAGCTGTCGCCAAACCGGCGCATATGGTAGATCAGCGCATCTTGAAAACTCGCCGGATCGTCGCTCGCTTCGAACAACGCATCGGGAAACGGGCTGATCGGCTTTGGCGCAGGGCCACGTGACGCCGCGGTGTCTCGGGCAAAAACTCCGTCTGCCGCGGCACGCTGCGGTTTTCTGGTCGAGGAAGCCGCCGCTGTCTTTTTGACCGCTTTCGCATTGTTTCCACGGGCAGATTGCTTTGTCGACGAGACGTCTTCGGCAACGGGCGGCGCCTTCAGCCACCGCATGATCGCATCCATTGCCGGCCGTAACTGCTTTTTCAATTCTGTTGTCATCTCGTCCTCGATCCCGCACGCCTCTCCGATCGCGGTCCAGTCGAGATGGCCGTTCAGGACAGGCGGCCGCTTTTGGTAAACAATCAGGCTAACCAGATAGGGGCGGACATTTTCCAGCACCCGTTTCGAGGATATCGGTGCAATACGAACCTCGCAGAATTCCGAAATTTTTCGCTGAAAATGACGTGATGAAAGATCGTGTTTTGGCATGCTCATTCCATTTCTCTTCGGCACCAGTGCCGAGGGCGAGCGGAAATAAGCGGCGGTCTTTAACGAAGCATGTCAGGTAAGGACGCCTCGCGAACTTGTCTGTAAACGTCATGAATGATATATAAACGGATCATAAATTATAAAATGATCCGCATATATATCTTTTCGTTTGACTGAAGGGGAGGATTTTGCTAGTTAGCCCATCAGTCCCAAGAAGAGCGAACGGGAACGGACATGGCACGTTCCGAGTCAGATGCACTGCTGGATATCGGCCACTTGCTGAAGTCTACGCGCAAGGTCAAGCGGTTGACCCAAGAACAGGTCGCCGACATGGCGGGGATATCACGCCCCCGCTATCGCGAGATCGAGGCCGGAAGCAGCGCCGCGCGTACGACGACCCTGATCAACATCGCCCGTGCTCTCGGGCTCGAGCTGATGCTCATCCCGCAGGCGATGGTGCCGGCCGTCGATGCGTTGCTGCGGCCACACGACGATCTCGATGATCTTCCGGCATTCGTTGCAAATCCAGACGGTGAACGTGGTGACTGAGGCTTTTCCCAATCCGAGATCAGTCTCGTCGCTTGATGTGCTGCTGAACGGCGTGAAGGTCGGGACGATCATACGGACGCCCGGAGATTTCAACGCGTTCAGCTTCGAGGATAACTATCGCGCGACAGGCGGGTTTCCCGTGGTGAGCCTGTCTTTTCGCGCAGCCAGCGGGGGTTTGCGCAAAGACCCGAAGCCTGTTGCCAGAGCCCTGCCGGCGTTCTTCGCCAATCTTCTTCCAGAGGACAAATTGCGCGAGGCAATGGAAAAGCACCACGCCGGCGGTGTTCGCGCCGGCAATGATTTCGACCTGCTCGTTGCACTCGGGGCGGACCTGCCGGGTGCCGTCCGCGTCGTGCCGAGCGACGGAGCGGTGGCGCGTCTCGACGATATGCCTTCTCCAAAACCGAAAGCTCGGTTCTCGCTCGCCGGCGTGCAGATGAAGCTCTCGGTTATCAAGAACACGGGCAAGGGTGGTGGACTGACGCTGCCGCTCGGCGACGATCAGGGATCCTACATCGCCAAGTTTCCCTCGACCTCGTTTCCCGGCGTTTCGGAAAATGAATATGCCAACCTTGCTTTGGCTGAAGCAATCGGCATGGAGGTGCCGGAGCGCGAACTGGTCGAGCAATCGGAGTTCGAGGGAATTCCGAAAGAATTCGAGACACTGTCGGACGGAAAAGTCCTGCTCGTCAAACGTTTCGATCGTAGCGCAGACGGCGAGCGGATTCATATCGAGGACTTCGCTCAGGTCTTCGGCGTCCCTCCGTCCCGGAAATACGAAGGTGCCGCTTATCACGATATTGCTGCGGCCTTGAATGTTGCCGTGTCGTCAGATGCTGCAATAGAGTTCGTCCGCCGGTTGGCTCTGGCTGCCTTAACGGGCAATGGCGACATGCACCTGAAAAATTGGTCATTGATCTATCGAGGCGCTGGCGACAAACCGGATCTCGCACCCGTCTATGACGTGCTCTCGACGATCCCGTACATCCCAGCGGACGCCATGGCGCTGTCGCTCGCCGGCGAGCGTCCTTTCAAGGCATTGAACGCCCAGCGATGGAAAGCCTTCGCCAATCGCGCACGATTGCCGGAAGCCGCGGTCCTCAATGCAGTGGTCGATACAGTCGAACGTGTGAACGATCGCTGGTGGTCGCTGCCGGAACGCGACGTCGTTCCGGCAAAGGTACTTGAGCGTATGGATGCACATATCGGGATGATGGCACCAATCCTCAGCACGTAAACTGAGGATCCGGCAGCACGTGCCGAAACTCTGTCCTACCCCGCCCGCCAGTTTTCTTGGCGCATCTTCACACGCTTCCAAAGAGCATCGTTTATGATCCTAAGCGACGGCACCTCCTGAACGATGTGCATCTCGGCAGCATTCTCGCGTGAGACACGGCGCTCCGTGGCGGGATTTTTCCGATAGGCGAGGCGGTTGAAGACGATCCGCCCGATATACGCCTGATTGTTCAAAATGCCGCTGCCACGATTACGATGACCGCGGATTGCAGTCCCCTGCCACGGTCCGCCACGTGGACCAGGCACTCCGCGTGCATTGAGCTCGTCGGCAATTTTTACCGGACTTAGGCCATCGGCATATCGCTCGAAAATCCAGGTGATGATAGCCGCCTCATCGGCGTCGATCGAACGCAGCCCGCGCACGGGCTCGCCGTTATCGTCGAATTCCCGCCTTATCCTGTAACCGTAGCATATGCCCCCGGGGACCCGGCCATGCTTGGCGACGCTCTTCATGCCTTCGCGTGTGCGATAACGAACCTGCTCGAGCACTTCCTGACTGAGGACTGCTCTCAGTCCCAATTCCATCGATGACACTGCGGCGGCGCCGTGGACTGTCCAGAGCTCGACATCATGAAACTGCAGGATCTTGAGGATACGGGCGCTGTGCTCAAGATCGCGAGACAGGCGATCAAGGGTGAGGCAGAGAAAAACGTCGTATGCACCACCATTGGACTTGGCCAATGCGGCCTGAAGGCCAGGCCTCGTTTCGAATGAAGAGCCACTGACACCGGCATCAACGAAAGTGTCGGCTAAATACCAGCCTTGCCTAAGGACGAATTCCTTTCCAAGGTCGAGCTGGGTTTCGATCGAGGCGGGGTTCTGTTGATCTGTTGAATAACGCGCGTAGAGCACGACGCGCTTGGGGGCATGCATAATGACCGATCTCCCTGGTTTGAATCGCAGTCACCATGGTAGAGATCAAGTATGGGATTCGGGGTTTTCATTCACCGCACAGATTCGATCTATGATGACAGCCCGGCGGAGCAATATCAGTTTCCGAGCCAGTATCTCGGTCGTGTCCAGTCGTGTGTTGGAGACTGGATCATCTATTACGAGCCCCGAAAGGTGACGGCGACGCGTGGATATTTCGCGGTCGCCAAAGTCGTACAGGTGATACCGGATCCCAAAGCGTCCGGGATGTATTTGGCTCTAATCGAACCCGGCAGCTACCTCGATTTCGTCAACGCTGTTCCCTTCAGCGGGCCAGAGGGTGTGATCGAGCGTGGAGTACTCAACGACGCGGGACGGATTCCGGAAGGGGGCAAGCAGCCGTGCGACCGATCTCAGCGGTGGACTTCAACCGCATTCTGTCGGTTGGCCTGGCGGAGGGTCATCCAGAGCCTCCCCGATCGGGCGAGGAGACAGACACGCCAACGGGAGCAGGCTTCTCGGACGGCACTCAAGCTCCTTTCATATTCGAAGAGGAAAGAGTGCGGGTCACACAGCTTTCGTCGCGTATCGTCCGCGATCGGATGTTCCGCCGATTAATCTTGCAGGCCTACGACAAACGATGCGCGATAACAGGATTAAAGCTGATCAATGGCGGCGGCCGCGCGGAGGTCGATGCGGCTCATATCCGCCCCGTTGAAGCGAACGGCCCTGACATTCTATCGAACGGCATCGCGCTTTCTGGCACCGCTCATTGGATTTTCGATCGAGGCCTTATCGGCTTGTCGGATGATCTCGAGGTTCTGGTTTCTCGTCACGCCAATGACCGCGACAGCATCCAGGGTCTGATAAACAAGACAGGAAGAGCGATCGTGCCGGCTGGTATTCACGCGCGTCCGCATCCACAGTTTCTACAATGGCATCGTGAAAATACGTTCAAACAGTAGCATGTCGCTAGTTCAGATCCTTTCAAAAGCTTAGCGCCCAATGATCAAGCAACTCGCGCTAACCGCCGTATTGTTTGCGGGGGCTGACCATATTGCCGCATAAACGCCTCCCGCATACGGCGAAGGTCGGTAAACCCGGTCTCCTGCGCAATTCGATCCATCGGGTGGCGTGTCTCCTCCAACATCAATCGAGCAGCCTCAAGACGCATCTGCTCAACTGCCTTGGCCGGCGTTTGGCCTGTTTCCGAACGAAACGCACGGCTGAACTGGCGTGGTGATAGCGCCGCGACTTCGGCCAGTTCGTCAACAGTGAGGGTGTTGGATAGATGAGACCTGGCGTGGATCAGCGCCTTCTGGATACGATCGCTGCTCGGGGCGAGCTGGAGTAATTCCGAATGCTGGGACTGGCCGCCTGCGCGGCGATGATGCATGACCAGCCGACGGGCTATCGCGCCTGCCACATCCCGCCCAAGGTCCTTCTCAATCAAAGCCACGGCAAGATCCAGCCCGGCAGTGAGACCCGCCGATGTCCATATCGGCCCCTCGTTGATAAAAATGCGGTCATCTTCCACGCGTACGTTCGGAAACACTTTGCGCATCTCGTATGCATAAGACCAGTGCGTGGTTGCGCGGCGTCCATCCAGCAAGCCCATCTGGCCAAGAAGAAACGAGCCGGTACAGAGGCCTGCAACCCTTCGGGATTGCTTTGCCAGATCCCGCAGAATCGCCAGTGTCGTCTCTTCTTGCTGCGGAGGCGGCACGAGGCCGGCCAACAGCAGGAGCGTGTCGACAGGACCGACCTCTTCCAACCTGACTGTCGGAACAGCAAAGCCGCTTGAAGACGTAATTGGGCCGCCTTCGACAGAAGAAATCGACAGCGTATAAAAATCTTCCCCTTTCAAGCCATTGGCCAACTCGAAGGCTGCCTGTACGCCCAGCGCCAGGAACTGGAAGCCTTCTGTTAAAACCATGGAAACATGGGGCATGTCCCCCTCCACAATGCGATGACCGAAAAACGTAAGTTATACGTCATATCGGACAACGGTCATCCGGTCCATAACATCCTTATCGAGAACGAGACGCTCTCATCATCAAGGAAAGGAACCGACCAGTGACGACCAGGGGAACTGCTCTTATCACCGGCGCTTCGACAGGGATCGGCGCAATCTACGCAGACCGTCTCGCCAATCGCGGTTTTGACCTTATCCTCGTTGCCCGCAACAAAGATAAGCTCCAGTCACTCGCCTCGTCGATTTCGGACCGAAGGGGGCGGGCGGCGGAAGTTCTGGCCGCAGACCTCGGCAATGCAACTGACCTAAGGGCCGTCGAAAAGGTACTTCGCGAGGACGCGAGCATCACTGCGCTGGTCAATAACGCTGGGATCGGCACGCATACCTCGCTGCTGGAAAGCGATGTGGAGCGGATGGAGGCGATGATACGCCTCAATGTCACTGCCTTGATGCGCCTGACCTATGCCGCAGTCCCCGGCCTTGTCGCCCGTGGCGGCGGTACGATTATCAATATTGCATCCATTGTCGCTGTTGCACCGGAGTTGCTCAACGGTGTCTACGGCGGGACAAAGGCCTTCGTTCAGGCCTTTACCACCTCGCTGAACCATGAACTCGCGGATAAAGGCATTCGCGCACAGGCAGTTCTGCCGGGAGCCACCCGGACAGATTTCTGGGCACTTGGTGGCCTGCCGGTCGAGCATCTCCCTACAGAGATCGTCATGCAGGCAGAGGACATGGTCGACGCTGCCCTTGCCGGGTTCGATCAGGGCGAAACCAACACGATACCAGCGCTCAAGGACGTCGAATTGTGGAAAGCCTTCGACGCTGCCCGTCGTGCACTCGGCCCGCAGCTTTCCGCGACCCATTCGGCTCCCCGCTTTAGGGGCGTCGCCTGAGGCTAGCCAGGATCCCAACTCATCCGGCAAGCCAGTTGTCGGTGGAAGAGCGTGGTCGGGAAGCGCGGATGATCACTACAAAAGGCACGAAAGCCTGACTCGCCACAAACAGCATGAGCGTCAGCTCGCGGAGCGGGCGTCTCAGCTTGAGCTGGCGCTCGAGGCCGTCCGCGGCGGCTTTTGGCAAATGGACATACTGAGCGGTAAGTTTGAGACGTCCGATCGGTTGGCTCGATTTATCGGTGGCCCGACGGCGGCGCGCCTCGACCTTGAGCGCTATGTCAATCGCGTCAACGTCCATGACGGCGCCCAGGCCGATCTGACGCCTCTGATCGCCGGTAAGCTCGGCCAAAACGTTGCCGAGTATCGCCTTGATACCGTGCACGGCGAATGGTGGATGTGTTGTGACCGAAGGCTTTTGCGCGACAGTGACGGAACAGTCGGTGAAGATTGTCGGCATGGCAATCGATTTTACCGAGGATCCACGTCGGATCGAGATGCTGGAAGAGACCGCGCGACGACGTGTTGACTGGATTGCTAAAGTCGGGAGGCGCTATAGGAAAACTGCCATCCCCTCCGTATTGACGACATAGACGAATTCTTCCCATGCCTCATGAGCTGACGCGAAAGATTCATTCCAGTCGGTGAGCTGATCTTCTAGGCTGGTCACTTCCATCCGCCAATCATCTGAGCCTGCGGGCCGGAAGACTTCCACAATGACGGTGATGCCGTTGTCGGTATAGTGGCCGGAGAGTTCGGAGCG
Source organism: Hyphomicrobiales bacterium (assembly GCA_900469445.1). GTDB lineage: Bacteria > Pseudomonadota > Alphaproteobacteria > Rhizobiales > Rhizobiaceae > Neorhizobium. The sequence goes on along the minus strand of UBXM01000018.1, from coordinate 21,514 downwards.
TTCGGGTAGTGGCTGCCGCGGGTTCATTGTCTATCACCGGAAGTATATGGCGATGCTTGGTTGGCCGGGTGACCAGCCCTACGAAATCAGGCGACGATTATTTAGATCGCGATGGTTTCGACTTCTTCGCCGGACCAAGGCCCAACTCCTTGTTCAGCTTTTTCTGAGCGAGTTTGCGGGCGCGTCGAATGCCTTCTGCCTTTTCTCGTGCGCGCTTCTCCGAGGGCTTTTCAAAGTGCTCGCGCAAGCGCATTTCCCGGACGATGCCCTCCTGCTGCAGTTTCTTCTTGAGAACGCGCAGGGCTTGGTCGACGTTGTTGTCTCGGACGAGAATAAGCACGGTAGCTCCTAGTGTAGTAAAATCAAATCGGAAAACCGATAAACGCAAGTTCGCGAGGATTGCAATGGTCAATCCCAGACGAAGCCTACCTTCGCGTAGCTTAGGCTTCAGCCTCGCGCCGGCCTGCGGATCTCTTCCCGCGGCAGGCTCAAGAGCAAGCCAACCGCGCGACGCAGAAACATGCGGAGTTATTCGGAGCATGACAAACATTTCGGCTCGGTCGCTCTTAGTCTTCTAAATTCCATCACGAAGCACTCGGCACTTTCAGGCTGGACATCTAGCCATCCTCGTCGTCGGTAGAAGTGTGAACCATCTTTGGTTGCCATAAGATATATGGGGGAGCGCCCGCGCTCCGCGGCTTGATCGATTGCCTTGCTGACAAGCGTCGACCCAACGCCTATCCGACGATAGACGTCGTCCACCCAAAGGGCAGACAGCCAAGGGGAGAGATCTCGCCGCGGAGCCATGTTGGTTTCGACGACCGACACCGTGCCGAAAAATTCCCCTTTCTTGTGGGCGACGAGGACAAACGGGAACGCGTGTCCTCGTGTTGCCTGCGCAATCCTCAAGCGAACATTGTCTCTTGCCCGATCGTCACGCCACCATTGCGTCCATATTCTGTCAGCAACCGTGTCAGCTAGCCATGGGCACTCGTGAAGATCAGAAATTTCCATGATTACCAACGTAGAGCGCTTGGATAAAAGTGCGAGGTCGAGATCCCAACGATGTGGGATTGTGACACACGTTGACACAGCCTCTTTTCCATGGGAGGAGCGGTTATGGCCAAACGTCTCACGCGCAATTTTTCTTTGACCCCCGAGCTCGAGGGTTTCATCTCCGACTGTCTGACTTCGGGTGACTACGGTAACGCCAGCGAAGTCGTTCGCTCCGGTCTGAGGATGTTGCGCGATGGCGCAAAGAATGCTCCGCCGCTCGCAGCGGTCTGGCCCATTGGCGGCGGTGACTGTGGTCAGTTGATCCGCGAGAAAGAATGGTCGACCACCCCGCTCGGCCCGATGAGCGTTTGGTCTGTCGAACTGCGGACCACGGTTGCGAATATCGTCAACTCCCCCGTGGCAAAGGTTTTGATGTGGGGTCCAGCCCACGTCATGATTTACAACGATATCTATGCTGAGATCGTTTCTGACAAACACCCAGCAGCACTAGGAAGCAACGTTGCCGTGACTTGGCCGGAGATATGGGACTGGAACCGGGAAATGATCGACGCCGGCCTTCGCGGCGAGGTTCGTTCATTTCACGACCAGAGCATGACGCTTGTACGAGACGGTCGGCGCCAAGAGTTCATCTTCGATCTCTTTTACACGCCAGTCTACGAAGCGGACGGTACAATCGGCGGCGTGATGTGCACGGTCGTCGACAACAGTGATCGTGTCGACTTCGAGCAACGCCTTGCTGACAGTGAGGCTGAACTGCGCCGGGTCACCGACGCAGTGCCGATGTTGATTTCATACGTTGATCGAAATCACGTCTACCGTTTCGCGAACGGCACTTATGAGGCGTGGTTCGGTACAAAACCCGAGGATATGATTGGACGATCGGTTCTCGATGTCATCGGTGAGCAAGCCTACGAAGGCCGCCAACCCGATATCGACCGGGCCCTTGCCGGCGAGGCTGTGATAGCCGAGGCCGATATGCGCCATGGCGACGGCCCAGTTCGTCGTCTTGAAATCCGATACGTGCCGCATGTCGGCAACGATGGGTCGATAGCTGGTGTCTACATTCTTGGCATCGACATTGAGGATCGAGCGGTCCGCGAGGCGGAGCTGGAAATCAGCAATAGCCGTTTTCATACAGCCATGAACGCCGTCCACGGCGTCTTGTGGACGAATAGTGCAGACGGAAGGATGATCGGGGAACAGCCAGGCTGGGCTGCGCTGACGGGTCAGAGTTTCGATCAGTACCAGGATTTCGGTTGGGCGAGTGCCGTGCATCCTGATGACATCGAGGCATCTGTGGCGACTTGGAACGATGCGGTCGCTGCGAAGGCAATGTATGTTCACGAGCACCGGGTGCGACGCCATGATGGCGCGTGGCGCCAGTTCGCTATCCGAGCTTTGCCCATCATAGGCTCAAAGGGCGACATCGTCGAATGGGTGGGTGTCCATACCGATATCTCTCATCAGAGAGCGGCGGAAGCCGCTTTGCGGGAGCAGGCGGATGCTTTGGCACGTCAGGTCCGTCACCGCGAACGTGCCGAGGAGCAGCTTAAGCAGCTCAACGAGAACCTTGAAGCGCGGGTGATTTCGGAGATCGCCGAGCGCCGTCAGGCTGAGGCAAAGCTGGCCCAGTCACAGAAGATGGAGACGGTCGGCAAGCTCACTGGTGGAGTGGCGCATGACTTCAACAACCTGCTGCAGGTCGTCTCTGGCAATCTTCAACTGCTGTCAAAAGACGTGGCAGGCAACCAACGCGCCGAGACAAGAATCGCCAACGCAATGGCAGGGGTGTCGCGCGGCTCAAAACTGGCGAGCCAGCTCCTGGCTTTTGGCCGGCGACAAGCCCTCGAGCCGAAGGTCGTCAACATCAGCCGCTTTGTTCGCGACATGGACGACATGATCCGCCGCGCTATCGGCGAAGCCATCGATGTGGAGACGGTGCTAGGCGGCGGGCTCTGGAACACCTACATCGATTCGACGCAGATCGAGAACGCTCTTCTGAACCTTGCGATCAACGCGCGGGATGCCATGGAGGGGCAGGGCAAGCTCACGATCGAGCTTTCAAACGCCCATCTCGATGACGCCTACGCCCGCACGCATGACGAAGTCACCCCTGGCCAGTATGTCATGATGGCGGTGTCTGATACGGGGTCGGGTATGCCGCCCGAGATCATCGAGAAGGTTTTCGAGCCTTTCTTCTCCACCAAGGCGGAGGGCAAAGGCTCAGGTCTTGGCCTGTTGATGGTTTACGGCTTCGTCAAACAGTCTGGCGGCCATGTGAAGATCTATTCGGAGGTCGGTCACGGTACGACGATAAAGCTCTACCTTCCACGCGCGCTCCAGGCTGAAGACATCGAAGTGTCAGTTGATAATGGCCCGATTGTAGGTGGAAGCGAAACGGTCCTCGTGGTTGAGGACGACGCGGAGGTGCGCGAGACCGTTATCGCCCTCCTAACTGATCTTGGATATCGGACGCTCAAAGCGGTCGATGCGGCAAGTGCGCTGACGGTCATCGACAGCGGCATCCCGATCGATCTTATCTTTACCGACGTTGTCATGCCAGGCACGCTGAAGAGCCCGGAAATGGCGCGCAAGGCGAAGGAGCGGCTGCCAAACGTCGCCGTACTGTTTACGTCCGGCTATACCGAGAATTCCATTGTCCATGGCGGTAAACTCGATGCAGGTATCGAACTTCTGTCAAAGCCTTACACGCGCGAAGCCCTGGCTCGAAAAGTTCGTCACGTGCTTGCCAATCAGGCGCAACGCTCGAACGTAAAATCTGGACAGGTGGCTGGAGAAAGTTCGCGCCAACCACTACCGCCGCACGGCGCCCCAGTCGCGTCAAGTACCGGACCGACGCTCGAAAAAGTCGGGCGACAGACGGTGCTCCTCGTTGAGGATGATGCCCTCATTCGTATCAACACCGCTGAAATGCTTCAGGACGCCGGATTGATCGTCGTAGAAGCAGGAAGTGCCGAAGAAGCAATGGCGGCCCTTCAGACTATGGCAGTCGATGTGCTTGTTACCGATCTCAACCTCCCAGGTGCCTCCGGGGCGGATTTGGCTGCCGAAGCGCTGGCTTTGAGACCCGCAACCTTGATCGTTTATGCCACCGGCGATCCGTCGGCCGTTAGCGGAGAACGGGATGCCATCATCGTGTCAAAACCCTACGACGCAGCGAGATTGGCAAAGGCAATCGCAAACGCGAGAACTAAAGAGCTGTCAGGCCCGAAGATATCTCCTGGTGAGAAAAGCGGCGAAAACGAAGAGGTCTAGCCGCTTGACACGTCCCGAAGGGAAGAAGTTTGTCGTCAGTCACCCAGTGACCGGTAGCAGTTTCGCGAGACCGCGATCTTTGATTGTGCAGCTTCAGGAACTCGTGACGCGTGAGCGATCCGCGACGTTCCGGTGGACCTTCTCACTCGCCCTATTCGCGGTGGCGCTCGTCGTCAGGTTGATTGTTAATGACGAGCTGCCCTCAGGTTTCCCATACCTCACGTTTTTCCCGGCGGTCATTATTGCGACCCTTGTCTGCGGCCTCTGGCCGGGTGTCACGAATGCTGTCCTAAGCGGCGTGGCATCGTGGTATTTTTTCATCGCACCGGTCCACACGTTCGAACTCACACCAGGATCTGTGCTGGCGCTTCTGTTTTATGCGTTCATTGTCAGCGTTGATATATTTATCATTCACACGATCAGCGTCACGTCGATCTCGTTAAGACAAGAACGTCAAGCACTCGCACTGCTAGCGACCCAGAAAGAGCAGGAAAATGTTCTGCTCCTCGAAAATGAAGCGTATCAAAGGGAGATGAGCCTTGAGCTCGCTCACCGCATGAAAAACCAGCTTGCACTCGTGCAGGCTATCGTCTCCCAATCGCTGAGATCAACAAGTGACGTGGCGGCGCTGTCGGAGGTATTGAACGGCCGGATTGCCGTCCTGGCCAAGGCTCACGATATGCTGATCAATGGTGCTGCCGGCTACGCGTCGGTGACAGAAATCGTCCATAATACGCTGGCGCTATATGATCCCACACGTTTGACGATCTCCGGCCCGTCAGTCGAAATGGGACCGCGGTCGGCACTTTCACTATCACTCATCCTCCATGAGCTCGGCACAAACGCAGCGAAATACGGTGCCTTGTCGAATGACGCGGGGACCGTAGAGATCGAATGGGGGCTCTCGGGCGGTCTCGACCCGATGTTCCATTTAGTGTGGCAGGAGGCCGGTGGGCCGCAAGTTGCTGAACCAAGCAGACGTGGCGCAGGCTCGCGGCTTATCATGGCGGGATTGGGAGCTGGAAGCTCAGTGACGATCGATTATCTTCCTTCTGGCCTGCGGTGCACCGCGTCGGTGCCGCTAACCGAGCTTCAAAGCCAGTCGTAATACGGATGGGATCGTTGCTCCCCGGACTTCGACGGAACTGTCGAAAATCTGTTCGCCGCATTCTCAAACTATTCGACGATATTGACTATTACACGTGGCTTTACCATGGCTGCCAGTTCCTCGACATCCCAGTTCGTCAGCCGAATACACCCGTGTGATCCGGCCTTGTCGATGAGTGTCGGCTCCGGCGTTCCATGAATTCCATAGGTGGGCTCGGAAAGATCGATCCAGACAGTGCCGACCGGATTGTTCGGGCCGCTTGGAAGCTTCATCACTTCCTTGTTGTTGCCCTGCTGGAAGTTGATTTTGGGATTGTAGGTGTAGTCTGGCATCCGGGCGACACCTTCCACCTTATGGGACCCGGAAAGCGTTGGATTGTCCTCGCTGCCGATGGTGGCCGGATAGATCGTCAGGATGCTCCCATCCTCCGCGTAAGCAACAACTTGGCCTGTGCGTCGGTGTGCTTCAATGCGCGTGACATTGCCGGTCTTCGGCTTGTCGGGAGCGGTTACCACCACCGTTTCACCGGCACGAAAACTCGAATTGGGGTTCAAAGCTTTCAGCAGCTTTGGGTTCATATGAAAACGCTCCGATAGACGCTCGGCGACACTTTTGAAACCCAGATGCTCCCTTGCTGCCTGGTCCGCATAGTCCTTCGGGATTGCGTCCACCAGACCTTCATTGTCTTCCTTCGAAATCTCGTAATTCCCGACAACCGGGCTGCCATCCTCCAGTTGCCCGAAGACGCCGTCATCCAATTTGCCATCGCCGGTAGACCGCTCATGGCTTCGAATGCGGCAATTGCCTTGCTGACATTTGCACCATACTTGCCGTCGATCACGCCGGGTGAAGCTCCAGCTCGGTCGAGGAGAACCTGCAGGCGGATTATGGCCGGGTCTGGAAAATCTGGTGGCTCGGCAGGTCTTTCCGCAGGAATGCCGATGATAGGCGTGGTGTTGATGGTTTCGACTGACAGCGTGTTTGCATAAGCAGCGCAGGAAAGTGCAGTCGTCAGGGTGAGGGCAAGGGTGAGCATCTTTTTCATGGATGCTGAATGCCTTGGCGGCGATCATCGTTTTGAGATGAACAGTTAGTCGACGGCGTTAGATATAAGCTAGGGGACGCTGGAAATTCGATTACAAGAAGGCCAGTTTCGCTGGAAGAATTGAGCCAGCTCGGCTATAAACCCGCTAGGCGTGTGCTGCGTGCGCTGCGGGTTCCCCCGAAATCGACGGAGACTTCGATCAACTTCCAACCAGGGAGCGTGAACCCATGTCTTCGACAGTTCCAAAGGGTCGCATAAACTCAACTCTACGCAACTTCCTCGACAACGAGGCATCTGGCGGCCTTGTGCTGATGGCCGTTGCATTCGTGGCGATCCTGGTCGCAAATTCGCCTTTGGCCGAGGGCTATTTCCATCTGCTTCATGTCTATCTTGGCCCTCTGAGCCTGCAACACTGGGTCAACGACGCGGTGATGGCGGTGTTCTTCCTGCTGGTCGGCCTGGAGATCAAGCGCGAAATGCTTGATGGACAGCTTTCTAGCTGGAACCGTCGCATTCTGCCGGGCGCCGGTGCTGCTGCCGGTATGCTCGCGCCCGCGCTGGTATATGTCTTCTTCAACCGGAACGATCCTACAGCGCTACGCGGATGGGCCATTCCAACGGCAACTGATATCGCTTTCGCGCTTGGGGTCATTTCCTTGCTGGGCTCGCGCGTATCCGGCAAGAAGCGGCGCATAGCCGCGAGGCGTGCGATCGAGAAGGCTGATGAACGTGCACCCTGAGGCCCACGCGATGATAGCCGCAGACAACAGGATCGGCTCGTTCACCAGATTAGGGACCAAAATAAGTGTTGCGGCGCCACCGATCGCAGTGCCCACCATGCGGTAGAGCGATTTCGATGAGATTGCGCCGGACAGTGGATGAGCGACGATGTAGACGGTTGCCACCGCCCAGAATGGTCGCGGCAGATCGAATCTGACAGCAATGTAATAGGCCAGCATGGCCGCCAGGAATGTCTTTAACGAAAAAAGCACGTTGCCGGTTGTGACAACCGGTCGAGCGCTCATGAGTCATCTCCGGACGAGTCGTTCCTTCGCGGAGCGCCTTGCTCATCTGTTGCGTCGGCAAGGCCGTAGAGTTCGGGCGAGACGTAGCAGAAGAACGTCGCTGCCACGCAAGCATGCATATATGCTTCGGTCAGATCGGCACATGAAACAGACGGCTCGGCAGACGGCTGGTGTGCAAAGAATCCGCGAACCCTTGCAAGAACAGCTTTCGTCATTCTCTTTGACCCTGAGATTTGACCGAACCGGATACGCGGATATTTTGGAGGCAAGATACTCTCGCCAACATTGCGTTTCTGAGACAAGCGAAATTCGGTCTGGACGATATCAGACCACCAATGGGAGGTAGGCTCGTATAGTGCCATCGACATTCTCCGACTTCTTTCGGAGAACATTATCGACAAGTCGCCACGAGGAATTTAGAGATATCATCTGATGATAACGAAATTCCACCAAAATCGCTTATCCCTTTCTGACGCTCTACTTGGGGAAGGTTTTGAACAGTCGACCTTGCGAGCACATGCGGAGAGGATCGACGTCTCGCAGAATGACCGCGAGGCACCGGAGCACCGGCATAGAAAAGGGCAACTCGTCATGGCGTCGCGGGGCGGAGTGACATGCCGTGTTCCGAGCGGCCTGTGGATTGTGCCGCCTCAGTGCGGCGTATGGGTTCCCGGCGGTATGCCGCACAGCAACGTGGCGACCGCGAATGCTCGGTTGTTTTTTCTATTTATCGAGCCGGACGCTGTCGATTTACCGGATCGATGCTGCACGCTGTCGCTGTCTCCACTTGTCAGAGAGCTCATCATCGAGATGGCTGACCAATCCGAGGTTGCGGCTGCTTATGGGGACACGATGACAACCATGCTTCTGTCGGCCTTGTCACGGATGCCGGTGGAGGATCTGCATTTACCGCTGACATCTGAGGCAAGATTGAACCGTATCGCTTCTGCGCTGGTGGAAGATCCGTCCGACCGCAGCACCATGGCACAATGGGCCAAGCGCCTGGCGATGAGCGAGAACTCGCTTGCGCGGCTCGTTCAGCAGGAGACCGGCTTGACCTTCGGTCGTTGGCGGCAACAGTCGCAATTGATCATTGCCATCCGAAGTCTCGCGGCTGGCGCGACGGTACAGCAGGTTTCGGGGGATCTCGGGTATGAGTCCGTTTCCGCGTTCATTACGATGTTCAAGAAAGCACTCGGTGCCTCGCCAGCGCAATATTTGCGGAAATTCGAGAGTTGAATGTGAGAGAGTGCGGCGACAGAAGCAACCGGTTGGAGAGGACGCATGTTCACCCACATCATGATCGGCAGCAATGACCTGGAGCGTTCCAGGCGCTTTTACGACGCCACATTCGCTGCATTGGGAGGCAAGCCCGGCGAGATGGATGCCAGAGGTCGCCTTATCTACATCCATGATGGGGGGCGGCTAATGATCACTACACCGATCGATGGCAAGCCCGCGACCGCCGCAAATGGTGGGACGATCGGCATCGCAGCTATCAGTCGCGACCATGTTCTCGCGTGGCACGCCGCTGGTACCGCGCACGGTGGCATGGCGATTGAGAGTCCACCGACGGAGCGTCCGAACGCGCCTTTGTCGCTTATCTTCGCGACCCGGATGGCAATAAGCTGAGCGCGCGGTCTCAATCAACGAAATGAAAAAGGCGCGCCTACCAGCCTACGCAACAGCCTACATGCCTGACCCAAAAAGTAACTAGTGGACGGAAAGTGTGCGAGAACGAGGTTGCCGGATCGTATCCTTGCAAAGAGCATGGCTATGTAGTCGCCATCAAAGTCGTTCCCGACACGCCGACAATCTGGGTGACGCTCATTGTGAGGTTTGTGAAAGGCCATCTCCAAATAGAGCAATCAGCATGTCCAGGATATAAGCGGAGGCGCTGGTGTACGTCTCGCTTCAGCTCATCCGGAAAGCCTCCTAAGCTTCACCGGAACCGAAACCGGTCTTGCCGGCTTCGGCCTCGAAATGCTGGCGGATGTCGCAAAAGGTGGTGCTTGGTATATCGGGCTGCTGGCCACCCCGAGCGCAGCAGAGACCTTCTTCAAGGGCCGCGAAAAAGCGATTTCATCATGCCGGCTGCGACAGTTGTCGGTGACGCGGTGACGCCGCGGGACGTCGCCGAACTCGCGCGCGACTACGCAGGCGAGGGCGGCTGGAGCGGCGCCCTGGCACTCTACGGTTCGATGCTTCGCGAAGCCGAAGCGATCCGGGCGATCGCGAAGGACGTTCCGCTTACAATTCCGACTATGGCGATTGACCGGACCGAAAGCGATTACACGCTGCAAAAGCTGCAGGCTGTCCATAGAGGGAGGGGCCGCGCTCATGCCATCGAGGGTGTTGGGCATTACATCGCGATGGAAGCCCCGGAGAAACTCGCCGCGGCGCTATTGGCGTTTTTCGGAGCCCCTTCATTCGAGGCGAATTTATAGTCAATTCCTCACACTTCTGGAACCGTGAAGGATAAGCAGCAGTTGACCGCTGGCACCTGTCAGTTGGCAGCAGCGCCGATCCCGCCGAGGGGTCTGCGTCTGACCAGCCTTTAGAAGGAACTCGTTTTGGTAAATCATTTGGCCAATCCGGAGCGTCGAAAAGCTTTTCTTTCTGACACTGTCGCGCTGATTTTGTTCTTCACAACTACAGGAATAGTCAATGAACGCTTTATCGCCGGAATGACTTGGGATCAGGTGTTCCAGGCACGATTGACCGGCGCAGTGCTTATGGTCCCTGTCGCCCGACCCTATGGGCTATGGCGCGACTTCTTGATGAAGCGCGCGAGCGACGCGCGGCTCTCACAATTGCTATGGGACAGTCTGGCGCTCGTGAGTTTTCAGGTCCCGATATACGGATTGATCATCGCCTCGACTGGCGCATCAGGAGCAGGTTTACTTTGGGGCATCCTCGGGGCGACGGTCATGATGCTCTTTCTCGGGCGGCCGTATGGTGCATTCTTAAACTGGGTGAGGACGCTGTTTGGCCTCCCACCTGGTGGTGAGCGACCCATGTCCCTTAACATTGGAAAATATTCAGAAAAATAAAAGCGTTTTCTCCGATCGGGAAGCAGTGATCCGAGGGTTTTACGCCTGGCTATGATCGGAGCGCTCAAATCAAAGACCGGGATACCGTGATCATTTTGATGATTGAAGGGAAATGCCGTCGGATTGTGTAGACACCATGGCCGCCTCCAAAAGCTGCGCCCGGTCGCGCACGCCTCGATTGAAGTGCCTGGCGACCGTCGCAGTCAGCCGACCGATTGCTGCGGGATCGCGCACGATGCCTTGAGCGCGTGCCACTTCCTTCACGACACCTGCACAGAAAAGTGCATCCTCTTTCGAAATTGGTGCTGGCACTTTTTATCTCCCCAAAAATGGCCCACCCCACGAATGGGGTGGGCCACAACTTCCTTAGAAGTCCATGCCCGGGCCAGCGGGGAGGGCGGGGGCGGCGTCCTTCTTTGGCTTTTCGGCGATCATCGCTTCGGTCGTGACCAGCAGACCTGCGACCGAGGCCGCGTCCTGCAGTGCGGTGCGCACCACCTTGGCCGGGTCGATGACGCCCTGCGCATAGAGATCACCATACTCCCCGGTCTGGGCGTTCCATCCGAACGACAGATCGGTCTTTTCCCGGAGTTTGCCGACGATGATCGAACCCTCCGCGCCGGCATTCTCAGCGATCTGACGCACAGGTGCCTCGATCGCCCGGCGGACGATATCGATCCCAACCCGCTGATCGTCATTGGCAGTCGGAAGACCGTCCAGTGCTTTGACCGCACGCAGGAGTGCAACGCCACCACCAGGCAGAATGCCTTCTTCGACGGCTGCGCGCGTCGCGTGAAGGGCATCATCGACGCGGTCCTTCTTCTCCTTCACCTCGACTTCGGTCGAGCCGCCGACGCGGATGACGGCAACGCCGCCCGCGAGCTTGGCAAGTCGTTCCTGCAGTTTTTCACGGTCATAATCGGAGGTGGTTTCTTCGATCTGGGCGCGGATCTGGGCCACACGTCCGTCGATCTCAGCCTTGGAGCCAACGCCATCGATGATCGTCGTGTTCTCCTTCTCGATCGCCACCTTCTTGGCGCGGCCGAGCATGTTCAGCGTGACGTTTTCCAGCTTGATGCCGACGTCTTCGGAGATGACAGTACCGCCGGTCAGGATGGCGATGTCTTCGAGCATCGCCTTGCGACGATCGCCGAAGCCCGGCGCCTTGACGGCAGCGATCTTCAGGCCGCCGCGCAGCTTGTTGACGACGAGTGTTGCAAGAGCCTCACCTTCAACGTCTTCAGCAATGATCAGCAGAGGCTTGCCGGACTTCACAACGGCTTCCAGCACCGGCAGCAAAGACTGAAGGTTGGAGAGCTTCTTCTCATGGATGAGGATATATGGCTCTTCGAGCTCGACCCGCATCTTGTCTTGGTTGGTGACGAAGTAGGGGCTGAGATAACCGCGGTCGAACTGCATGCCTTCGACGACTTCGAGTTCGGTCTCGGCGGTTTTGGCTTCTTCGACGGTGATCACACCCTCATTTCCAACCTTCTCCATCGCTTCGGCCAGATACTTGCCGATCTCCTCGTCGCCATTGGCCGAGATGGTGCCGACCTGAGCGATCTCCGAATTGCTGGTGATCTTGCGAGCGTTGGTCTTCAGCTCCTTGACGACAGCATCGACGGCGATATCGATGCCACGCTTCAGGTCCATCGGGTTCATGCCCGACGCAACCGCCTTGGCGCCTTCCTTGACGATGGCCTGGGCAAGCACGGTTGCGGTCGTAGTGCCGTCGCCTGCAAGGTCGTTGGTCTTCGATGCCACTTCGCGCAGCATCTGCGCGCCCATGTTTTCGAACTTGTCTTCCAGTTCGATCTCTTTGGCGACGGAAACGCCGTCCTTGGTGATGCGCGGCGCGCCGAACGACTTGTCGATGACGACGTTGCGGCCCTTGGGACCAAGCGTAACTTTTACCGCATTGGCTAGAACATCGACGCCACGCAGCATGCGTTCACGGGCATCGGTGTTGAATTTGACTTCTTTCGCAGCCATTTGTTCACTCCTTCAATAGGCAGCTTTTTGACTGATGGCCGGCAATCCGTGATTACGCAGCCTGCTTCTGCTCAGCCTGGGCTTCGATAATGCCCAGGACGTCGCTTTCCTTCATGATCAACAGGTCTTCGCCGTTGATCTTGATTTCGGTGCCTGACCATTTGCCGAACAGGATGCGATCGCCCGCCTTGACGTCGAGCGCCTGGATCTGGCCGGCTTCGTTGCGCGCACCAGGGCCGGCGGCGACGACCTCGCCCTCGGATGGCTTTTCCTTGGCGGTATCCGGAATGATGATGCCGCCTTTGGTCTTTTCCAGGGATTCGACCCGGCGGACGAGAATGCGATCATGAAGCGGTCGGAACGACATGTTTTCCTCCATTGGACAAAAAAGATGACGCAAAATCCCCTACCGGACCGGGTGACCAATCCGGACGGGTGCGAACCTCAGTCGAGCGTTCGCGGGCAAAATTTATTTTCGAGATTTTTCGATTTCAAGAGGGGGTTCTGAAAAAATTAGCACTCGCTCGTCGTGGCTGCTAACATGCTGAAAAGGAACAGTAAAAACCAACAGCCAGTTCGGAAAATCATTGATCGCTGCAAAATTTTGCGTCACCTTCGCAGTGTCACGAAACGGAGATGAAGCATGCAATTCTCATCGGACCTGGAGCGGCAGCTCAGTGGCTACGGCCTCACAACCGCACACATCCTCTATCGCATCCCAGACTTTGAATTCGCTCTTCAGACCTATGTCTGGCAGAACTACGATCTTGCACCCGATTTCCCCGAGATGCGCAAGTTCCTGGATTTCTGGCAGACCTCTCTGGATGGGCCTCTGCATTCTGTTCGTTACAGCCACCAGCGCCTGATCGGGCCGAATGAATGGCGGCGCGTCGATGGCGAATTCAAGCTACAGTGAACCTTGAATTCGATTTCTCGCTCTCCTAGCTGAGCGGCGGCCGAGGCCTGATGGGCTCGGTCGCTTTCCACGTCTGTATGGAGTCGAGACCGCATGGAACAGAATATCGAGATCATGAAAAACGCGAGCGTTTCCGAAAGGGAAGAAATCATCATCGATTTCGCCCGGTGGCTTGAGACAACATCCCAGGACGCTCTGGTCTATGGCGAGGGCCGTTTCGCCTTGATGTCCGCAAATTTCGCTCAGGCAATCCGTGCCAACGCTGATGACCTTGCGCGCGATACGCCTGAGACGGCGGCGCGCCTGTTGCAGCAGGCATGCGCAATGATATCGCAGTTCAAGGCCACTTATCCCCATCGCGTCCTGAGCCGCTCGATCCACTGATACCGTCGTTTTTTTTTCGCGGCAGATCTTGAATCGCAAAATTGGCAAACCAAAATCGAATGTCGCCAGCCGCTAGATGACGGGCTGGCTTTGCCGGGAGCNNTGGCCGCCCTATGACATCGTCAAAACGGATGATGACACCTACCGTATCTCGATTGCAGTAGCGGGCTTTGCGCAGGACGATCTCGACATCACCTTCCAGTCTAATCTGCTGACAGTCACCGGCAAGAAGCAAGAGGCCGCCAATGAGGGCTACCTGCATCGCGGCATTGCCGGGCGTCCGTTCGAGCACCGCTTCGAACTGGCTGATCACGTACGCGTGGATGGGGCCGACTTGAACAACGGTCTGCTGACGATCGAGCTTGTGCGCGAAATCCCCGAGGCTCTAAAACCGAGGAAGATTTCGATCCAGAGCACGCCTGCATTGATGTCGGTCGCTCCGGCACAGATTGAAGCCCAAAAAGCGGCGTGATCCTGAAATTTGTTCATTGGGTCAGGGCGCCATTGCGATGGCGCCCATCAACATTGCGGGTAGGGAAGGAGAGAATGATGAAGCCCGATATGTTCAGAGAACCCGTCACCATTCTTGTCGGCCTGGGCTTCCCGGCGCAAGTTCGCGGGGTGATGGATGCCTATCAACACCTTTCCGAGTGGCCAGGCTCCCTCAGGGACAGGGCTCACGCTGTGGCCCTGAAGGCATGCCAGGCAGCGCTGCGTGGCGAGATCGAAGCAGAGACGGCGCGAGGCCTCTTCGTCGCGTTTGCACAAAAGCATGATCTTCTTGCGGCTGAGACACCGCAGGTCGTCGCTGCTCGGTCGCGTGGCGACAGAGATCCTCACGTGCAGTGAGGTTGTGTCATGAGCAACATGACGCCGCAGCAGTTAGTAGACAACGTGGTAGCTATGGGGCCGACCGTTTTGATGCGAGGTATGCAGCTTCGACGCCCAATCAAAATTGGTTGGCGGCTACTTGAAACCACTTTGTACGATAACGGGCGATGGTGGTTAACCCTATGAATTGAGAGTTCGCGTCGATCTCAGGTAAGCTTCACACCAGCTTTGATTCGCAGAAGGCGCGGTGCCTGAATGGAAATTGCGTAGCGATCATGAGGATCGGCCATGAATCATGAGATTGTGACCATACTGGACTGGCAGCAGCGCGGAATGAACGCTCGAGTTCTGGGACTCGCGGCAAGCGAAAACCCTATCGCCCCATTCCTTGAAAAAGCGAGCTGTCCTCGGGAGAGAGATGGCTGGTTTCAGAAAGCAGAGGCTTGGCTGTTTGGCTGGAATATCGAGGATGTGTCGCGCGCATCCTTTTAGCGGAATTACGCGCTAATCAATGCATCACCACGTGGCTCGCACAGCATGCTACCCTCACAGATGGTAAGCAAGTTGCTGCTTCGAGGTCCAAGAGAGACCATTTTGTGGAGTTCCACCATTGCGTCGGCGATCAATGTTTACTGCCGAACGTTGTCATCAGAGCGTATGAGGGAACGGTTCACATACCATCATTGGCTCAGCTGGTGAGCGACTCACGGTGGGGATCCCGGATTAAAACTACAGCGTCTCCTTTGTCTCGCTTTATTCGGTCTACTTCGTGATAACCCATACGCTGCGCGAGGCGGATCGATGGGATATTCTCGACGGCTATCAAGCACGCAGTCTGCTGCGCATGCTTTTGGTCAAACCATTCCTGAGCGGAACTTGCTGCTTCTGAACCATAGCCTTTTCCATGAAATCTAGCTCTCAAGGTCCAAGAGACTTCGACATTGGTCTGTACATGAGTACCTAGTTCGCGTTCGAAAATGCCAAAGCCGACTTTCCCGACATAAATACTACTGTCACGCTCAACCACCGAGAACAGACCGAAGTGCATTAGTTGCCAGTGTCCAACATCGCGTAGCAATCGAACCCAGACGTCAGTCCGGCTAAGCTGGCCGATGTAACGCGATACTGCCTCCTCTGAGAACATTTCAAGCGTTGGCTGAAAATCATCAAGTGTCGGCATGCGGAGAATGAGTCGGTTGGTTTCTATCACGCGTCGCTCTGATTAGGCTTTGTGTTGATGGAAAGGAGCCTGTCAGGCTTTAATATCGAAAGAATCTTCCATCCGACAGTTCCCGAAAGCCAGTTATAGGTAATTAGGGAAATGACTACCCGAAAACAATGAACGCGGGCGAGGCCGCAGAGCGCCTGCGGGACCCCCAGGCCTGTCGGAAATTCGCTGAACCGGCGCACCCCGTCAAAGCCGTCGCGGATGATCAGCAGCGACCACCAGTTACCCATGACATCGAGCGCGCGTCCGACCGGACACCCGGCATCTTTCAGACTTACCGCTTAACCATGATACCTAACTTCCGATCGGAGATCGCCGCCGGTTTGAAGTGTAAAGGCAAGATGATGTAGACTGTTATGCTCACTCCAACAGAGTTCACGTCGCGTGCCCGGATCTGCAGCACCATTATGAAAAGCTTCAGCGTAATTTCGTCACTGAATGCGTATTCCAATGAAACCGGACAGGAATTCCGATTTTTCACCGGACGCTTATCCAGCGTTATACCGGACGCGTCTCCGAAGCGAAGCCGGAGATTTCAGAGTGTCCTTGAGTCTGATTAGATCATTTTCGGCGAATATTGGGGCGGTCAAGCCTGAGTTGCATTGTCGGCCGGCAGTGTTCGGTGTTTGCGGAGGCTTTCGCCAGAAAGTTCGATGCGGTAGGCGTTGTGAACGAGGCGATCCAAGACAGCGTCTGCGACCGTGGGATTGCCGATCATATCGTACCAGTGGTCCACGGGGATTTGGCTGGTCACGATCGTCGAGCGCTTCTCGTAGCGATCTTCAACAATCTCCAAAGGATCGCGGCGCTGTTCGCCGCTGAGCGGGACCCCAATCATCCAGGATGAGCAGGTCGGTTTTTGCTAGATTCTTGAGGACCTTTGCGTAGCGACCATCGCTCCGCCCCAACGCGAGTTCGGCAAAGAGGCGTAGCAGGGGGTAATAAGCGACAGAAAGATCCTCACGGCATGACTTGTGCCTGAGGGCGCTGGCCAGCCAGCTTTCGCCGACGCCAGCTGGTCCAATCAATAGCAAGGAGTGGCGCTGTCGGATCCAGTCGCAAGTGGAAAGTGCGCTAGCTATTGGCAGAAAGAACCTGAAGGCTTGCGCCGGATCGAGGAAGGGCCATGTCTTTGAACAATTGTGATACCAGGCGCGGTCGGAATCCCTGTCGCTGGTCTATTAGAAGATACGACAGTTTCTTTATCTCGAGTGTGATCACGCCCGAATTATCGTGGCGGCGATAATTGCTTACGCCGATCCTGAGAAAGCCATTCTCGACCGCCCAAGCGGCTATCATATCCGCGTTCATAGAGGTCCCGCAATAAGAGTTAAGAACGCGGACTTCAATCGCGCTCGAGCAAATCGTTTTGCTGCAACACGGGTACCGCGTCCCGTGCCCCTCACCTAACGAATTCAGAGTGATCGTGCAGTTCTCAGCCAGCTGTGACCAGAAAGACTCGCTACGTGCCGGTGTTTGGTGACCCGCTTTCACTTGCCGCAACCGTTCCGCTTACTAAGATCTGCCGGACCTCGATCATCGAGCACACGAGGTAGAAGAACCAATTTTCCTTCTCCGCGATGACGGCTACAGGCACATTCCTATTCGCACTTGACTGAAAACGACGATCACGAGGAAAAAAGCTTCGGAGTTTTCGTGGCACTACTGGAACGAAACACGCAACGGTCTATTTTGTACGGTATCAGACGAAATATTTGAGGGCTTGAAGCAGGGCCATTTCTCTCCAACCGAAACGAGACAGCCCGTGCACTCCGAACCCGTCACCGTTCTCGTCGTCGAAGATGAGACCCTGATCCGTATTGCTATCGTCGACGAACTGGAAGTAGCTGGCTTCCAGGTCTTCGAAGCCGACAGCGCGGCAGCAGCAATCGCTATCATCGAACGCCACGCTGATATCCGGATGATCTTCACCGATATCGATATGCCGGGTACGATGGACGGACTAAAACTTGCAGCATTCGTTCGCGATCGTTGGCCACCCATCAAGATCATTGTCACATCCGGCAGGGGTATTCCGGGCGCCGCGGAGTTGCCGCCCGGCGTTCCTTTTGTTGCAAAGCCGTACGACTTCGAGCACGTCATTCGGTCGATACACGCGGCAATGAACGAGTAAGGCAGCTCTGCACTGATCACCAATTGCTCATAAGCGGCCGGTTGCCTGCTTAACCGAGGAAGGCACGACACGCGTGGGATGAGGTCGACGTCCGGCAATTCCGTCTGAAACCTTGTGGTACGCAAAGGACATTGGTCGGCCACCTTCGTTTTTCCTGTAAACACCTCGGACTACATGTGCTTGTGTTACAGCAACCTAAAGTGGCGCCTGCGCTCGTCAAAAAACTAAGCGTTGACGTCAATCGGTTTGCACCCTATATCTGCTTCATCGATCTTTTGCTTGCCGAGCTTGTCTACGGCGTGATTGGCACCGCGTTTTAAGCGAACTTCTCTTTCAAAAATAGTCGGTTCATACCCGCGCAGCATCTGCTTCGCGGTCCCTCAATCTATGCTTTGAAAGGGTTCATCATGACCACTGGCACAGTAAAATGGTTTAATTCCACCAAGGGCTTCGGCTTTATCCAGCCTGACAACGGCGGCGCTGACGCTTTCGTTCACATCTCGGCTGTCGAGCGCGCCGGAATGCGCGAACTCGTTGAAGGTCAGAAGATCGGCTTCGAACTTGAGCGCGACATGAAGTCGGGCAAGATGTCGGCCTGCAATCTGCAGTCCGCTTAGTGATGTCTGCTTCCCTTTGACCACGGATGTACTGGCATCGCCGGAAGCACTTATCAGTCTAAGGCCAGGCGGCTTGCCTGGCCTTTTTAATTTGGTCGAACGACCGACGATGGAGGAATCCATGACGGAAACATACAGCAAATCTCGCCAGCAAGCCGAACTCGCCTTCGGCAACGTACAATCCCAATTCTTTTCCAAGAACAACGCATTGGAGGAGTTGCAGTCGGAAGAACACGCACGCGAGGCGAAGACATTACGGCTCAGAGAAGCAAGGCTTGCGAAAGAGCAGTCTGAACGGATGTCGGCAACCGCCGCGCTCGTCGCCAAACGCGCCAAGGTGCGCTAACCGCGCCATCGGCGCTTAAGGACATACTGTTTGAGAAACTTTCGGAATACCGAACTCGCTGACCGACGATCCGCTGCTGCAAATGCGAAAGCGGCGCTCCTTGGTGCTTATCAGGCAGCGAAGTCCGCCGACGATCCCGTACGGGCAGCAAAGCAGGCCGAGCGCACCGCACTTGTTCAAGCGCGGGACTTGCGCCGTCTAGAACGAGACCGTTTAAAGGTCGAGGAGCGTAATCGACGCGACGCCGACGCGGCCGAAAAGCAGGCAGCTATCGAAGCTGCTGCGTTAGCTGAGACCGAGGAGCGCGCGATCGCTGAGAGCGCAAGAATTAGACGTGTCATTGAGGATGACGCTGCCCGGAAGGCCGCGCGTGATCGCCGCTATGCAAACCGGAAGGCTCGGCAGGCCTAAATTGCCAGCAGATTAAACTGGGTCACGTCCCGGCTTGACGAAGCGACCGCTCCCGTGAGGGCGCGCATCAGGAGCATACCATGTCACCAGACAAAAACGAACTGCAGGCGATCAATACGGCTTGGCAGATTGCGATCCAGGAAATCCTGCGGATGGTGATACGCGATATGTACCACGGAAGCGGCGAAGAAGTTTTCAAAACGCATATCAAACGGATCGAAGAAGCCGCGGTCGATAGCATTCGGACGGACTTGCGGCTTCGTGGCACGGACGAGTGGACTGAGGTTTTGGTCAAAGAGCGGGCGAGCAATTTTGTTACGACGCTGCTGACATCCTTTACCTACGATCGGGCCTGATCGCCAACCCTCAAGGTAGCAAGTAATCAACGCATCCAGGTGCAGCCATCACGCCGGAACAAAAAACGGCTTGCGATCGAGCTATGGTTGCGGGAACGCACTTGGAACAACATTGCGTGTGGCTCGTTTGGGCGCGGGGCTATGAGTATCAGACCTTTCGTATCAAGCAGATCGTGAGCGCTTTTGCGCGTTGATCAGCAACCGTAAGGAACCACCTTCAGTGATCGACAAACAGGATTTCTCCGTCAGTTCAAATGGCGACCGGTGGTCGCTTGAGAAGCATCAGGTCTCGGGTGAAACGGTGGTGGTGCACGAAGCGAACGCGCCTTCAGGCGGACAGGTAACCCGCATTCCTGTGGCGGATTTCCTCAATCGCAATGTGGGCAAGCCCGAATATGAAGCCCTGCTGCAAATATTGGGTCAATCGCACCCGAGGCCGGAAAGCCAGCTCAGCGAAGATCAGGGTGAAACATCCTCGTATGCGACCGCGATGCGTTACCTCAATCTCGGTGGACGACGCCGGGCGAAAATAGACGACAATATCGTCACCGCGCGGTCATGGGAGAATGATCCTTCCGAAGCAGAGGCTTTCTGGCAATCTAATGTTGAGACACTCGACGAAAGAGGCCGACGAGATGTTGCGCTTCATCTGCCGAGCATCAGCGAACGATAATCGTTCAAGGGATGGACTGACGCAGAGCCAGGAGCAACCTCTATTCCTGGAGCCTCAGCATTAGCGGCGATCCAGCTTCACTCTGTAATCTGCGTAGGCCGCGATAAATGAAAATCTGGCAATCTCGGCATCGCAGCGATATCTGAGCGCACTGTTGCAGTCAGCAATCGCAGCTCGGAAAGGCGCTCCGGTTTGATGGCGAAAATTTTCATGAAGAAATTTGAGAGCTGCTCTTGGCCCAGTGATGGGCTTATCGAGCAGGCCATCTTGAACGAAGACAGCAAACTCCCACTCGAGACCGAAACCTACGGGGATTACGGAGTTCACGAGCTTCCCTTTCCTGCGGGTTCGAATGGCCGACAGTTGCAAACGTTCAAAGCGCTGAACGCTGCTGTTTAAGCTGCAATCGACTATGGCGCCGGGATTTCAGGGCCGTTTCGAATAATTCCCGCGCGAAATCAGGAGATATGCGACCGTTCAGGGCGTCATTGATACTGTTTGCTGCAGCAGCAAACGCGCGATCTTTGATCGTGACCCAGCTCGCTCCCATCATCGACCTGTGCGCTTCCATCGGTCCGAAGATCAGGCGGCCATCGAAATCCACCGGCTTATCCCAGTAAACGGTTCGCATTTTTGTGCTCCCAAAAATACCTATGTAGCGCGCCGATGAGCTAAGGCGAAAATTAAGGCAGAGACCTGACTTTACACGACCGTCCTAGTAAAATTTCTAGCGCAAGCGATTGCCGACTATGAGGTGAAGGATTTCCGGCCGGCGGTTGCCAATGGCCGGTTCGATTATCCAAACGCACTGTCGAGCTGTCGCTCGACACGACGCACTTTATCACCAACGCTCGTCTTGGCATCAAGGAGATACAGCGCGTCGGGTCGAGGTGCGGCCGTGCCGACACCGATCATGGCCGTCACGACATGATGTACCCCCCTATAACGTCACGGTTGTCGGGCATTCGGGTGATCCGGCCGTTTCGCTGTCGTCTACAAAAAAAGCTCGCTGTGCAGTCGAGGTTCTACTCAGCCCTCAACTCATGCTAAGTACCAGGTGGAACCGGTCGATTGATCGCGTGTGTCAACGGCGGAGTAA
>UBXM01000066.1 GCA_900469445.1 Hyphomicrobiales bacterium | reverse complement strand
CTCCGGGGAGGGTTTTAGAGATGGCAACGCAGAATACCAGGACGTTGGCACGCCTTATGATGGCGCCCTCCGTCATCCTGCTTCTTGTCTGGATGGTCGTACCGCTCGCAATGACGCTGTACTACTCGTTCCAGAACTACAATCTTTTGACACCGATGAACGTCTCGTTCGCTGGTTTCTTCAATTACCAGTATTTCTACACCGATCCGGCCTTCTTCCAGTCGATCTGGAACACGTTGCTGCTGGTGCTGGGTGTGCTGGCGATCACCGTCATCGGCGGCACCGCGATCGCACTTCTGATCGACCAGCCGATCTTCGGCCAGGGCATCGTGCGCATCCTCGTCATCTCGCCCTTCTTCGTCATGCCGCCGGTCGCAGCATTGATCTGGAAGAACATGATCATGCACCCGGGCTACGGCGTGTTTGTCGATATCGCCAAATTCTTCGGGTTTCAGCCGGTCGACTGGTTCGCCCAGTTTCCGCTTTTCTCGGTCATCATCATCGTCGCCTGGCAATGGCTGCCCTTCGCGACGCTCATTCTGCTCACCGCGCTCCAGTCGCTCGACAGCGAGCAGCGTGAGGCAGCGGAGATGGACGGCGCCAACTTCTTCAACCGCTTCATCTACCTGACGATCCCGCATCTTTCGCGCGCCGTCACCGTCGTCATCCTGATCCAGACGATCTTCCTGCTCGGCATCTATGCGGAAATCCTCGTCACCACCAATGGCGGTCCAGGTTACGCCTCGACCAACCTCACCTTCCTCATCTACCGCACGGCGCGTCTCGGTTACGACGTCGGTGGTGGTGCGGCTGGTGGCATCATCGCCGTCGTCCTCGCCAATATCGTCGCCATCTTCCTGATGCGCGCCGTCGGCAAGAACCTCGACAAGTAGGAGAGAAGATCATGGCTCGTTCAGTCTCTACAGGACAAAAGATCGGCTGGAGCATCGCCGCCTGGGTTGTGGCATTGCTCATCTTCTTCCCGATCCTCTACGCCGTCATCACCAGCCTCAAGACGGAGCAGGAGGCCATTGCCGGCTTCTCGCTCATCCCGTCCGGCACGTTCGAGAACTACATCACGGTGCAGACGCAGCGTGACTACTTCAAGCCCTTCATGAACTCGGTGATCCTGTCGGTCGGCTCCACCATCCTGGCGCTGATCATCGCCATCCCCGCCGCCTGGGCCATGGCATTTGCCCCGACAAGGCGGACCAAGGACATCCTCATGTGGATGCTCTCGACCAAGATGATGCCGGCTGTCGCGGTTCTCTTGCCGATCTTCATCCTGTTCCGCAATTTTGGCCTGCTCGATACCCGTATCGGCCTGACCATCATGCTGACGCTGATCAACCTGCCGATCGTGGTGTGGATGCTCTACACCTACTTCCGCGAAATCCCGGGCGAAATCCTGGAAGCGGCGCGCATGGATGGTGCAAGCCTCTGGAAAGAGATCGTCTATGTGCTGACCCCGATGGCCGTGCCGGGCATCGCCTCGACGCTGCTTCTGAACATCATCCTTGCCTGGAACGAAGCCTTCTGGACCATTCAGCTGACGACCACCAATGCGGCGCCGCTGACGGCCTTCATCGCTTCCTTCTCGTCGCCGCAAGGCCTGTTCTGGGCAAAGCTCTCGGCAGCTTCGACCATGGCGATTGCGCCGATCCTCATCCTCGGCTGGTTCAGCCAGAAGCAACTCGTTCGCGGCCTCACGTTTGGCGCGGTTAAGTAAGGAATTCTGATCATGGGCAGCATTACTCTTAAAAACGTCCAGAAGCATTTCGGTGAAGCCAAGGTCATCCCGTCGGTCGATCTGGAAATCAAGGATGGCGAATTCGTCGTCTTCGTCGGCCCGTCGGGCAGAGGCAAGTCGACCCTGCCTCGCCTGATCGCCGGCCTTGAAGACCAGACC
>UBXM01000025.1 GCA_900469445.1 Hyphomicrobiales bacterium | reverse complement strand
GGGGGAGATGGCCGGCAGGCCAGAGGGGGGCCTTCTTGCTCCAAGGCCCAAACAGACATCAATACGGCGCCTCGACCTTGCCCATTCCCACATAAACCGTCTTCAGCTCCGAATAATGCTCTAGCGCCGCAAGCGAGTTTTCCCGACCGAAGCCGGATTGCTTTGAGCCGCCGAAGGGGATCTCCACTGGGCAGAGATTGTAGGTATTGATCCACAATGTCCCGGCCTCCAGCTGATCTACTACCCGGTGCCCGCGCGAAAGATCGGCGGTGAATACGCCCGCAGACAGCCCGAACTCCGTCGCGTTCGCCCGCGCAATCACCTCGTCCTCGTCGTCGAAATCGAGCACGCACATGACCGGCCCGAATATCTCTTCCCGCGCAATGGTCATCTCGTCGGTCACGTCCGAAAACACGGTCGGCTGGACGTAATAACCTTCACCGGTCACATCGTTCGGAATGCCGCCGCCGGTCAGCAGCGTTGCCCCCTCGGCCTTGCCCTTGTCGATATAGCTCAGCACCTTCTGCCGCTGGTCGAACGAGATCAGAGGCCCCATCTGCGTCGCCTCGTCCATCGGTTCGCCGATGACGATCCTTTCCGTCCGCTCTTTCAACCGCGACAGGAACTGGTCCTTCACCTTGCGCTGCACGAAGACGCGGGTGCCGTTGGAGCAGACCTGACCGGTCGAATAGAAATTGCCCAGCATAGCCCCGCCGATGGCCGAGTCGATATCCGCATCGTCGAACACGATCAGCGGTGATTTCCCGCCAAGTTCCATCGTCACATGCTTGAGTTGCCCCGCCGCCGCTGCCGCTACCTTGCGGCCGGTCGGCACCGAACCGGTGAGCGAAACCTTGGTGACATCCGGATGATTGACCAGCAGCGGCCCAGTCGTTCGGTCGCCTTGAATGACGTTGAAGAGCCCCTTGGGCAGGCCGGCCTCGATCAATATTTCGGCGATCTTCAACGCTCCTAGCGGCGTGTTTTCCGATGGCTTGAACACCATCGCATTGCCGGCGGCAAGCGCCGGCGCGCCCTTCCAGCAGGCGATCTGCTGCGGATAGTTCCACGCGCCGATGCCGACACAGACGCCGAGCGGCACGCGCTTCGTATAGGCGAAATCGCCCCCGAGCGGGATATATTGACCGTTCATGCCCGCCGCGATCACGCCGCCGAAAAACTCGAAACTGTCAGCACCCGAAGTCGGGTCGGCAACGATCGTCTCCTGTATCGGCTTGCCGGTATCGAGCGTTTCGAGTTCGGAGAGCTCGCGGTTTCTCGCACGCATGATCTCGGCGGCACGTTTCAGAATGCGGCCGCGCGCGGTGGGGCTCATCGTCGCCCATTCCGGCTGTGCGCGTTTTGCCGCTGCGATTGCCTTTTCCACGATCTTAGGCGTTGCCGCATGCAGCCTTGCGATCACCTCGCCGGTGGCGGGGTAAAGGCTTTCGATGACGGTTCCGGCTTTATCCTCCACATATTCGCCATCGATGAAGTGGCTGGCTTTCGGCTGTGCTTTCATTCTCACTCTCCGTCCTCACTCCCCACGGGGGTAGCGCTTGGACTCTTCCAGATTGTCGAGGTTCATGTGGTTGCGCATGTAGCGCTCCGAGGCCTTCTGCAAAGGCTGGTGATCCCAGGGATAATAGGCACCGTTGCGCAGTGCTTCATACACTACCCAGCGTCTCGCCTGGCTTTCACGCACGGCGCAATCGAATTCCGCCAGATCCCACTTGGCATCCCGCTTGGCGCGAAAACCTTCCAGAACCTCGGCATGAGCCGGATCGCCTGCAAGGTTTTTCAGCTCTTTAGGATCGGCCTCCAGGTCGTAAAGTTGCTCAGGGTCGAGCTCGCAATAGATATATTTCCATTTGCCCTCGCGAATGCCGACGAGCGGTGCGTAGGAGGCTTCCGCGGCATATTCCATCAGCACCGGTGAGGTCCGTACACCACCGTCGATCACCGGCTTCAAGCTCTCGCCATCCGTCCAAGGCGCGATCTCGGCCATCGAGATACCGGCAAGGTCGCAGAGCGTCGGCGTCACGTCGAGATTGGAAACCGGTGCTTCGTGCAGGGCAGGGGTTATGCCCGGACCCGCCACCATCAAGGGCACGCGTGCCGAACCCTCGAAAAAGTTCATCTTGAACCACAATCCCCGCTCGCCCAGCATGTCGCCATGGTCTGAGCAGAACAGGATGAAGGTGTCGTCCAGCATCCGTGTCCGGGTCAGTGTGTCCATCAGCTCGCCGACCTTCTCGTCGATATAGGATATATTGGCGAAATAACCCTGCCGCGCCCGGCGAACATGCTCGCCGGTGATGGCAAAACTCGCATAGTCACAGGATTTCAGGATGCGCTGCGAATGCGGATCCTGTTCCTCCAGCATGCCCACCTCCGGCAGCAGGTGTTCGCAATCCTCATAAAGATCCCAGAACTTTTTCCGCGCCACATACGGATCATGCGGATGGGTGAACGACACGGTCAGCGCCCAGGGCCTGCGGTCGTTATCGTCGTTCTCCCGCGCCAGATGATAAAGCTTCTGGTTGGCGAGGAAGGCGACTTCGTCATCATATTCCATCTGGTTGGAAATCTCGGCCACGCCTGCGCCGGTGACCGAACCCATATTGTGATACCACCAGTCTATCCGCTCGCCCGGCTTGCGGTAATCCGGCGTCCAGCCAAAATCGGCTGGATAGATGTCGGTGGTCAGCCGCTCCTCGAACCCATGCAGCTGGTCCGGCCCGACGAAATGCATCTTTCCCGAAAGCGCCGTGTAATAGCCGGCACGGCGCAGATGATGCGCATAGGTCGGTATCGACGAGACATATTCGGCGGCATTGTCATAGACCCGCGTCCGGCTCGGCAGCTGCCCCGCCATGAAGGATGCGCGGGCAGGGGCGCAGAGCGGCGAGGACGTATAGTTGTTGACAAACCGCGCCGAGCGGGCCGCCAGCGCCTTCAGATGCGGCGCATGCAGCCAGTCCGCCGGCCCATCGGGAAACAGCGTTCCGTTCAACTGATCGACCATGATGATGAGGATATTCGGGCGGGGCATGTCTTGGTCGACTCTCTGAAGGCAGCAAGGATAACTCAAGAGCTATTTTTGATCGGGCTCATGATCAAGCGTCGATTGCGAACCGCGCTGTCTTAAAAGCGCGCCATTGACGCTGCTGGCCGCCGCGCCAGATCTGAGTGATCATCTGAAAAACGTCCAAGCCATGGAGCTTGCCGCGCCATAGGCTGGCCTGGAGCAAAATCAAAGGAGCTGGTCATGGTTCTCGGTCTGGATACGCCACCCGTCTCGAAACTGCGCGAAAGATGGGGCTGGTTTCTCGCCCTTGGCATCCTGCTGATCGTCTTCGGCTTCATCGCTCTGGCCAATCTCTTTGCCGCCACCATCGCTTCCGTCTTTTACATCGGCATGCTGATGCTGATCGGTGGCGTCGGCTACCTTATCCACGCCTTTCAGGTGAAGGGATGGGAACACGGTCTGTTCTGGGGCCTGAGCGGCGCGCTTTATACGATCGCCGGCCTGCTTGCCTTTTGGAACCCGGCCCTCACCGCGATCGTGCTCACGCTGTTGATGGCGGTGGCGCTAATGGTCGCAGGCATCTTTCGCATCTGGGTCGGCTTCAAGCTGCGCCCGGCGCGCGGAGCAGGCTGGGTCATCGCTGCGGGCGTGATCACAGCACTTGCCGGTCTCGTCATCGCTCTCGGCTGGCCGGTTAACAGCTTGCTGGTGCTGGGGATTTTCCTGGCGGTCGATCTGATGATCCAGGGCTGGGCAATGGTGGCGCTGGCGCTTGCCGCCAAACCTGCCTGACTGTCAGATTGCGGTCTGTAATTCATTGAATTTTAAGCAAATACCGGAAGGCTGTCACAAAACTTTCATGCATTTTTCATAGAGGAGCAACGGATTGTTGACGGGTCGCAACGCAACCTGTCTGACGTCATTTGATGCCTATTTTCGAGCAATTTGAAAAGCGCTCGTGCAGTGGAGTAATGCGTATGTCGTCTGCGTCTGTTCTCGAACCGGGTGTAATCCGGCGATATGCAGGCGACCAGCTTGTTACTCTCGGAAAACTGGTTCTGGAAAACGCCTTTCAGCCGATTGTGGAAGTCGCCACCGGTTCGGTCTTCGGTTACGAGTCCCTTCTGCGCGGTCATGAGCGGATCGGCTTTTCCTCGCCGCCGGAATTGCTCGACGAGGCACAGCAGTCCGGCCAGCTTCTCGCGCTCGAGCAGATGATGTCCGGTCGCGCGCTTGCCAAGTTCGCGACGCTTCCCGAATATTCTTCCGCAACACTTTTCCTGAACTTGGATGTTCGCCTGATCCGCCAGGGCCATGAATTTCTCGAAAAGGTGCTGCACCATCTTCGCGCAGCGGGCATCGCGCCGTCTTCCGTCTGTTTCGAATTCTCCGAACGTTTCGACAACACAAGTGTGCCGGAATTCGCCGATCTGGTAGCCGAGATGCGCAAGGCTGGCTTCAAGCTCGCCATCGATGATTTCGGCGTCGGTCACGGCGAGATGAAGCTGCTATGCGATTTCCCGGTCGATTACCTGAAGATCGACCGCCATTTCGTGTCGGCGATCGACAACAATCCGCGCAAGCGACATCTGGTCAAGAATATCGTCAACATCGCCCACACGCTGGGTATCCGGGTGATCGCCGAAGGCATCGAAACGGAAGCCGAGTTTCTCGCTTGTCGTGAATATGGCGTCGATCTCGTCCAGGGTTATTTCATCGCCAGGCCGACGACCTTCCTCACGGAGCTGCAGCCGGCCTTCCCGCATCTGGCCGATATTGGCCGCACGCGCCGCTCCAGCCAGTCGCTCGACGAGATTTTGATCCGCAAGCAGATCGAGAAACTGCCGACGGTCTTTGAAAACGATGCGATCGACTCGGTCTTCGAACTCTTCCGCCGCAATCCGCGCCAGGCATTTTTCCCGGTGCTGAACGCCAATGGCGAACCGCGCGGGGTCATCAACGAATACCACCTGAAGGAATTCATCTACCAGCCCTTCGGCCGAGACCTTTTGAAGAACAAGGTCTATGAACGCTCGATCGCCCATTTCGTCGAACGTGCCCCGATCATCGGGCTTGATGCCGAGGCCGAAGAGCTGATGAGCCTGTTCGCCAACATGGAAAACAGCGCCTGCGTCATCCTCACCGAAAACATGCGCTACGCCGGTGTCGTTTCGGCCGCATCACTCATCAAGGTCGTCAACGAAAAGCAGCTGAAGATCGCCCAGGATCAGAACCCGCTGACCAGCCTGCCGGGCAACCGTGCGGTGCGCGATTTCATGCAGGAAGCCGGCCGTGACGACGAGGAAAGCCGATTCTTCTGTTACTGCGACTTCGACAACTTCAAGCCGTTCAACGACCATTACGGCTTTCAGAAGGGCGATCACGCGATCTCGCTGTTTGCGGCGCTGATGAAACGTTATTTCTTCTCCGAGGGTGACTTCCTCGGCCATATCGGCGGTGACGACTTCTTCATCGGTGTCCGCGACTGGACGCGTGGAGAGATGGACGAAATCCTCGAGCGTCTTCTGTCGGATTTCCACGGCGATGTCATTGAACTCTATTCCGAAGAGGAACGCGCATCCGGCAGGATCCGCGGCCATGATCGTTCCGGTCTGGAGCGGGATTACCCTCTGCTGCGTTGCTCGATCGGTGTTCTGGAACTGCCCAAGAGCCTGCTTCTCGATGATATCGGCCGCATCAGCGTCGAGATCGCCGCGGTCAAGGCAAGCGCCAAGGAGAGCGAAGGCGGTCTCGTCTTTTCCGTCTTCGGTGAGACAAAGTGACAGACCGCAGCCGCCGGTCCCTTTCTAAGCCTGGGGTGGTGTCCTAAGTCAGTGCTCTCATGCTGACAGGAGTTTCCCATGCCGCTTCCCGCCGTGTCGCTTCCCAATGAGATGCGTTTCATCGACTTGCCGTCCTTCGGCGCACCCAATGTGATGGTGCTTTCCCGCGGGCCCTTGCCGACGCCGCGCCCGGGCGAAATCCTGGTGAAGGTCGAGGCGGCAGGCGTTAATCGCCCGGATGTGGCGCAGCGTCAGGGCAATTACCCGGCGCCCAAGGATGCAAGTCCGATCCTCGGCCTGGAAATCGCCGGCGAAGTCGTTGCACTCGGCGAAGGTGTTTCGGAATACAAGATCGGCGACAAGGTCTGTGCGCTTGCCAATGGCGGCGGTTATGCCGAATATTGCAATGTTCCGGCCGGTCAGGCGCTTCCATGGCCGCGAGGTTATGACGCGGTCAAGGCGGCGGCCGTGCCGGAAACCTTCTTCACCGTCTGGGCCAATCTCTTCCAGATGGCGGGCCTGACGGAAGGGGAGAGCGTGCTGATTCATGGCGGATCGAGCGGCATAGGCACGACGGCAATCCAGTTGGCCAAGGCTTTTGGCGCAACGGTCTACACGACGGCCGGCTCGAAGGAAAAATGCGACGCCTGCGAAAAGCTCGGTGCAAAGAGGGCGATCGACTACAAGACGGAGGATTTCGCCGAAGTCATCAAGGCCGAGACGGAAGGGCAGGGTGTCGATGTCGTCCTCGACATGATCGGCGCCGCCTATTTCGAGAAGAACCTGTCGGTGCTCGCCAAGGATGGCTGCCTGTCGATCATCGCATTCCTGGGGGGCGCAAAGGCCGATACCGTCGACCTGAGGCCGATCATGGTCAAGCGCCTGACGGTGACGGGTTCGACCATGCGGCCGCGCACGGCCGATGAAAAACGCGCCATCCGGGACGATCTCGTCACCGAGGTCTGGCCGCTTCTGGAAAAGGGCGAGATCGCCCCGGTTATCCATTCGGTGCTGGAATTCGATCAGGTTGCCGAAGCCCATAGGCTGATGGAAACCAGCAGCCATATCGGCAAGATCGTGCTGAAAATCTGATAGGGGAACGCGCCTGGAAGGAATCACAATCCGGCTCAGGCTCGCGAATGCTAAGCCGGGATCGGTGATTTTGCAAAGCACTTATATTCGCGTGGCGTTACATAACTTGCCTTGCAAGACATGCGTATGACACCTACCTTCTATTCATCGTCAACGTAGTGAAAGGAAGGTGATCCAATGTCTAATGAGATTTCGGTCTGCGTAACGGGCAATGGAAAGGTGGCGGTCTTGACAGGGCAGCCCTCGGCCTGAACTGCATCTTCCTTCGGACTGTCGAGAGACGGGCCGGGTTCGTTGAACGGACCAGATTTCATGGAAGGGTCGCCTCGGCGGCCCTTTTCCTTTTCTATCCCGCATGCAGAAATGCCAGCACCTCAGTAGCGAGGCCCGGTGAAATTTCTGATGTTTTGGGGATTAATTCTCCCCACAATGCCTGTTTCAAGCGCTGCTGCTTTGATCGAGATCAGAAAAACACCTGCTCATTACGCAAGGGTGTAGTGCTGATTGAATGCTACTCCAGGACGGTCTCCCAACGTATAACCAACGCATCGAAGCAAGAGGGCGCCACCAACCGGCAGCCGCTTCGAAAGCCCAGGAAAGGGGGACCATCATGAACGTTACACGCACTCTCAAGAATTGGCGCAACTACCGTCGGACGGTTGCCGAACTGGAGCGGATGACGACGCGCGAACTGGCCGATCTTGGTATCACCCAATACGAGATCCGCAGCTTCGCTCGGACCGCCCACAGTCTCTGATCGAAAGATAGGCATCTCTCCGATGAAAACGCTCGCATAACGCGGGCGTTTTGCTTTTCTGGAGATTGCTTCAGACAGTCAGATACCGATCCGGCCGAGCGCAGGTATCTTGATGCCGGGGCGGGCAAGGTCGAAGCCCGCGACGAGGCCGAGGAAATGCACTTCCAGCCCGCTGCGCTGGCCGACCGAAAAACCGGCCAGTCCGCGGATCGTTACATGCAGGTCGCGCCAGTCTTCATCGAGATGAACGAATTCGCCATCCGGAAGGTAATCCCGACCGACCGCGTGTGGCGGCAGAACCGCACCCAGTTCCGGCAGGGTGCGTAGCACATAGGCGACGAACGTATTGGAATTCGGCCCGGGCCAGATCGTGTAGCCGCCGGGCTCGGCGTAGGGATAGGCGGCGATCGCACCTTCGATTTTCGGGATCAGCAGCTCCGCTTTCGAGCCGGTGACCGATGCCACCATTTCCGGCATATTGGAATACCAATAGGCATCCGCTGCGCGGTGATTGCGGCGGATCGGCGATCCCCATCCAACCTTGTCATAACGGGTATAGGTCGATGCGCCCTTTTCCTTCGTCACGATCCAGGCGTGGCTTGCAACCGCGCCCTTCAGGCCACCCGTCATGGCCGAGAAAATATAGACTGCCGCATCGTTGCTCTCTTCCGGTCTGGGCAGAATGCCCGCCGATGTCCAGCGTGCAGCACTCCAGCCGGACGGATGGTCCTTCATCGCCCAAAACCCGGCCGAGGCGAAGGTCGGCAGCAGATAGATGACGAAGATGACGATCAGCAGACGTTTTACCGATTTCATGAGCATTTCCCGTGCAAGTCTTCCGCGAACAGGCTAAGAGGCTGCCACCTGTTTCGATCGCAATAGAATCCAGCCAAATCAGGACTGACCATGCAAAATCCCGTTACCGTCGAAGTGACCCGTGGCAAGCTTGTCGAGAGCCGTCATAAGGGATTGGGCGTGGTTGTCGACGGAAGCGGCAAAACCGTGTTTTCCTTCGGCGATGCGGAAGCCGGCGTCTTTCCGCGGTCGGCCTGCAAGGCCATGCAGGCATTGCCGTTGATCGAAAGCGGTGCGGCGGATGCCTTCGGTTTCGGCAATGCCGAACTCGCCTTCGCCTGCGCCTCGCATTCCGGCGAGGACCGGCACGTCGCAATGGCTGCTTCCATGCTGGCAAAGGCCGGTCGCGATGTATCTGCGCTCGAATGCGGCGCGCACTGGTCTTCCGATCAGGCAACCCTCATGCACCAGGCGCGGACCATCGACAAGCCGACGGCGCTGCATAACAACTGCTCGGGCAAACATTCCGGCTTCGTCTGTACCTGCGTTCATTCCGGTGCGCCGGTCGAAAATTATGTCGGTTACGATCATCCGCTGCAGCGGGAAATCCGCGATGTCATGCAGAGCCTGACGGGCGCAGTGCTAGGCGAAGACAATTGCGGCACGGATGGCTGCTCGATCCCGACCTATGCGGTGCCGCTCAAGGGGCTGGCCCACGGTTTTGCAAAAATGCTCACCGGCGAGGGGCTTTCGGCATCGCGTGCAAAGGCATCGCGCCGCCTGATCGATGCCTGCATGGCCGAACCATTTTATGTCGCCGGAACCGGTCGCGCCTGCACGAAGCTGATGGAGCTGGCACCGGGCAAGATTTTCGCCAAGACGGGCGCCGAAGGTGTCTTCGTTGCCGTGCTTCCAGATCAGGGCCTGTCCATGGCCGTCAAATGTGAGGATGGCACGACGCGCGCCGCCGAAGCGATGATCTATGCTCTGATTTCCCGCTATTTCGAAAAGGGCGGCGAGATCGAGACGAAGCTGATGGCCATGGCCAATCGCCAGATGAAAAACTGGAACGGCATGCATGTCGGCGATGTCCGCGTCACGGATGCGATGTTCGCCTGACCGTTAGGTTATGCCTGAAGCTCAAGCGCAGCGCGGGAGCTCGATGCTTCCTTGCTCGGGCGCGATTTCTGTCGACGTGGCTGCCGGAAGGTAGGGCATCGGCAGGTCTGCGAGCTGTCGCAGATCCATCGCTCGAATATCCGGGTGATCGAAATGGTTCTGTTCTGCATCCTCGCTTTCTTGGAAGCGCAGGATCGGTTTCATCATCGAGTTCAAGAAAATCTTGAGAGGGTTCATTATTCACCTCGCAAATGGTGGTTTCATTTGCAGGGTGAATATGGGTTGTGGTCAGCGTTATCACAATCGATATTATCAGGTTCTCGCTATAGATTTTCTATATGAGCAACCTTAACCTCATTCATCTGAATGGCCTGCGTGCATTGGAAGCCGTAGCGCGCCTCGGCTCGCTTCAGGCGGCAGCGACGGAACTTGGCGTCTCGATCGGCGCCGTCAGCCAGCAGGTGATCAAGGCCGAAGCACAGCTTGGCCATCCCGTCTTTCAGCGTCTGCCGAAAGGCATGGTGCCGCTGGAAACGGCAAGACCCATGCTTGCGCGTTTGACAGAAGGTTTTCGAAGCCTGTCTGAGGCGGTGGCGATCGGTCGGCCACGCGATGAAAAGTTGCTGACGATCTCGGTTGCCCCGGTTTTCGCCGCTCGTTTCCTTGTGCACCGGCTCGACCGCTTCACCGCATTGCATCCCGACATCCGCCTGCGTATCGATGCGACGACGGACATGGCGGATTTTGTCACCGATGGCGTGGATCTCGGCATTCGCGTTGGGGCAGGCAAATGGTCGGGAGTGGACGCCGAACTGCTTTTGCCTCAACTGGTCTTTCCTGTCTGCGCGCCCAGCTTGGCCACGCAATTGCGGGAACCTCAGGATATTCTCGAAATGCCCGCCATCATTGATGGCAGGGCGATGTTCTCATGGGACGTCTGGCTTCGCGCCGCAGGCCTGGAAGGAAGGCAGATAAAAGCAAGGCACGTCTTCAACGAAGCATCCCTCTGTCTTGATGCGGTCATTGCGGGAGAGGGCGTCATGCTCGCATTCCAGACGCTCGCCGCCTATGCCCTCAAGGAGGGCAAGCTGGTCGAACCACTTGCGATCCGCGCCGCCACTGAAGCGGGGCATTATTTCGTAACGCCTGCCGGAATGCGTCAGCCGCCGAAGGTCAAGGCCTTTCACCGGTGGCTGACGGAGGAGCTGTTGGAATTGCAGCCGGACTAGAGCATGTCTTTCGAAAGTGATCGCCGGTTTCGAAAGACATTCGTAAAAACAGAGAACTAAAGCGCCACGAGCGGATCTGAAAAGATGGCTACGCGCTTCAGATCAGCGGCTCATGCGGGTTCGGCATTCCGCTTGGCCCACATCGCCTGATAACCGGAGCGATGGGTGCAGGCCTCGTACCAGACCTTCAGCGATGGGCGGGCATCGAACAGGGCGTGGTAACCGCGCGCATAACGCAGGATCTCGACGACATTGATATCGGCGGCGGTAAAGCGGTCGCCGACAAGATAGTGTGTCGTTGCAAGGTGTTTTTCCAGAACGTCGAAGCCGCGCACGAGACGGTCGGCCGCGTCGTCGATCGCCGCGATGCCTTCCGGCGTGTCGCCCTTCGTCATTTGGATCTTCAACGCGTCGGTCTCAATGCTGGTTGCCGCAAACAGCGACCACTGCACCATCAGCGCTTCTTCCGCGATATCCTTGGGACCGAGATCGCCGCCATATTTGCGGGCGAGATAAAGCGAGATGGCGAGCGACTCGTGCAGCACGAAACCGTCGTCGTCCATCGACGGGATGGAGCCCATCGGATTGACGGCAAGAAACTCGTCCGAACGCGTATGTACCGGGCAACCGGGCACAGACGTGTCCGGCAGGCGATAGGCCTGGATGATCGGCACAAGCTCGAATGGCAGGCCGATTTCCTCGATGAGCCAGAGCGGTCGCGTCGCGCGAGAACGATAAACCCCGTAAATCTTCAGCATCGATATCTCCTTGATGAGTTGGCGGCGAAGCTAATCAGGTTCGATGACGAACGGAAGATCATCCTGCGTTGGACGGCCATGAAAGTTTTCGATAGGATTAAATCGTGTCGGATAATGCTAAGGAGCCTACTATGCGCACCACCCAGTCCCTCAGCATCACGCTTCCGATCGAGATGGCGGAAATGGTCAAGGCCAAGGTCGCCTCGGGGGAATATGCGTCCGAAAGCGAAGTCATCCGCGACGGCCTGCGCACCCTGATTGCCCGCGACGCGGCCATCGAGAAGTGGTTGGTGGAGGAAGTCGTACCGACGCTCAAGGAGATGGAAGAACATCCCGAGCGCTTGCTGACGGCTGAAGAGGTGGATCGAAGGCTTGATGCCAGGATGGCATTTCTGCTCGCGGAGCAGGAAAAGCGATGAGCTACAGGGTTGTCTTTTCGCCTGCCGCAAGTGATGACCTCGAAAATCTATTTATCTACCTCGCTTCCGAAATAGGCCCTAGGAAAGCGCGAGATTATGTCGGAGAAATCAAGGCTTATTGCCTTGGCTTCTCAACTTTCCCGCAACGGGGCATGTTGCGTGATGACCTCTGGCCTGATCTTCGTCTTGTCGGATATAGGCGGAAGGCGACAATAGCCTTTCAGGTTAGAGGAGATTTCGTGCGGATTGTCCGCATCTACCACCGGGGCCGGGACATCGATGCGGATGACTACCCGCCTGACGCCGATCTCTAACTCACCCGATTGCCCTCGATCGTCAGATGTGAAAATCCCTCCGCGCCGCCTTTCGCCAGATCGCCGGTCGACGCCTCTCTCCATCGATAACCGACGATCGCCCCCCGTTTTGTCCCCTGAAAGATGTTGTTGGCGATGATCGCGTCTCCGGCGCCTTCCACCACGGTCACGATGCAGCCCACGCCGGCGTCGCGCACGATATTGCCGGTGGCCGTGATATTGCGCAGATAGGGGCCGAAGCCGAACGCCAGGCCGCCATGGGGCGCATTCTCGACCACATTGCCCGTCACTGCCGTATCCGCCTCGGCGCTGATGCCGACGCCGAAGATCGGGTCCTCGACCGTATAGGGGCCGGTCAGTCGCAGATTGCGCACGATATTGTTGGCAACCGTCGCAAGCCGTCCGCCCTCGTTGAAGTTGACGACCGAAATACCGTTTGCCGCGCCATCTACCAGATTGCCTGATATCATCGCCCCTTCGAACGAAAACTCCGCATAGATGGCCGTCTCGCCGGATGTGGTGCAGTGATTGCCGGTGATCATCGCATTCGAGGCGCTGTTGGCGCGAATGGCAGAGAAGGCGGATTCCGAAATGTGGTTGCCGGAAACGATCACGTCATGGGCGCGATAAAGGTTGATCGCATTGCCATACTGGCCGGTGCCGCCATTGCCTGCTCCGATGCGTGAGATGCGGTTGCCGGAAACGATCGTCCCGTCCCTGCCTTTTTCCCAGCGGTGGATGAGGATGCCGCCATTGCCGCAGTCGGAGAGGATGTTGTTCGTAACCGACAGGTTGGCGCTGTTGACGGCGTAGAGCCCGTATTCGGCGGCGTGTGAAATCCTGTTGCGCCCGATCCTGCCGCCGCATCCTTCCAGATGCAGCCCGGTTCCGCCGGCGTTCATCACCTCGCAGTTTTCGACGACGAGATCCGTCACCTGGCGAAAATGTGCCGTCGCGGACACATCGCCTGCAGATATGCGATCAGCGCCATCGATGACGAGGCCGGAGAGCTCGATGCGCCGCGCATTTTCAGCATGCAACAGCGGCCCGCTGCCGGAATGAACGAGACGTGTTGCACCCGAAATCCCGATCAGGCGGGTCGCATCAGGCAGGCTGAGGCCGGATATGTGATAGTCGCCGGGCGGCAGATAGACCGGCATGTTCCGCCGAGCGGCATCCGCAAGCAGGTGTTCAAGATTGCGACGCGAGACTTCACCGCCATCAGGCGTGACGCCATGGGCGCTGGCGTCGATCGAGCCGCGCAATTCTCCGCTGGAAATGACCGGAGTCCGGGCTGTTCCGGTTCGGGGAAGGGCCGCGGTGGACACTGTTGCGACCAGTCCTGCAAACAGTCGCCGTCTCGAAATCATCCAGCTTTCCTCGCCACGTCAATAAAACGTTTCCTATTGCAGTATCTGTGATCGATCTGCGTCATAAATATTTGCGCGTCCGGGTAAAAACTTTGCCATCATCGCAACAAGACTGGTCGCCGCACCAATATCTTAAGCAAGGGGTAGGGATTGCTTTTTAAGGTGTATTGCGTCGAATATGCAATTTCTGGACGTTTCGGGGGCTTTGGAGACGGACATGGTAATTCCCGCATCATATGACATGACGGTGGAAGCGCCGAGGGAAGCATTGGAAGATGCATGTGAGCGTCTGCGACGTAGCGTGATGGACAGCAGCTGTGCTCTGGATCTTGCGGAAGCGCTGCAGGAGCTGACGGCGCTCAGATTGCTGGATCAGCTGCCGGATTTTATTTCGATCAAGGACCGCCGTAGCCGCTTTGTTTTCGCCAACGAAGCGGCCTGCCGTGCGGTCGGTATCGGTGATTATTCCAGCCTGATCGGCAAGACCGATTTCGAGGTCTTCATCGGTGAGACGGCCGACCAGCTTTTTGCGATGGAACAGCTGGTGATGGAAACCGGTTCCGCCATCGAGAAGCGGGAGGAATGCCTCGTCCGCCAGGACGGCAAGTCCTTTTGGTTGTCGATCTCGAAAACCGCGTTGCGCAACTCCGCCGGACAGATAGTCGGTCTGGTCAGCATCTCCCGCGATATCAGCGAACGAAAACGGCAGGAAGAGTTGCGCCACGGCCATGCAAGGCTGCTCGAGATGATCGCGCGCGGCCAGCCGCTGGATGTGGTGCTGAATGCCGTTGTCCGGTTGGTCGAAAACCAGCTGAACGATGTGAAGGGCGCCGTGATGCTGCTGGACGAAGACTGCAAACGGCTTTCAGGAGGCGCCGCCCCGGGGCTTTCGCCATCCTATGTACAGCTCATCGATGGTCTGGAGATCGGGCCATCTCGCGGTTCCTGCGGAACGGCGGCATGGTTGGGTGCTCCCGTCACTGTCTCGGATGTGCAGGCCGATCCGCTTTGGGAGCCCTATCGTGAACTTGGCTCCCTTTTCGGCTTCCGCTCCTGCTGGTCGACACCGATCATCGTGGCCGGTGCTCGGGTGCTTGGCACCTTTGCGCTTTATTCGCCGACGAAGCGCGAGCCGACAAAGCTTGAACTGGAGCTGATGGCGATGGCGACGGACCTTGCCGGTATCGCCATAGAACGAGCCGAAAACGAACGGCGAATTCGTCATCTTGCGCATCACGATCCGCTCACCGGCCTGCCCAACCGCACGCTCTTCTGGAGCCAGTTCAATCGCAGCCTGCGCGAAGCCCAGCGCGAAAACCGCAAGGTTACCGTTGCCTATATCGATCTCGATAATTTCAAGTCGATCAACGACACGCTTGGCCATGCCGCGGGCGACAAGGTGTTGAAGGCGCTTTCGGACCGCATGGCGCGCTGCATTCGCGCCAGTGATCTCATCGTAAGACTGGGTGGCGATGAATTCGCCATCGTTTTCTCCAACCCCGATGGCGATCGCAGCGGCGTTTTGCGTCGTCTGGACAAGCTGCGCAGTCTCATTGCCGAACCGGTATGGCTCGGGGAGACCAGCATCGGCGCGACCTGCAGCATGGGTGTCGCCTTCTATCCCGAGGATGGTGAGTTGGCCGAGGATCTCCTCGCCAGCGCTGACCGCGCGATGTACGAAGCGAAGGAACTTGGCCGCGACCGGCTGACGGTTTGCGCGTAAGAGCATGCCAGTCGGAAGTGGTCGCCGGTTTCGTGAGCCACGGCCTGATGCGCGAAGCTAAAGCAAGATCGCTTCAGGCGATTGTCATGCTGTCGTCAGGCTGCGCGTCGCGGCTGTACTGTGTGTCTTTTCGTTCGGATAGGTTTCCTCGAACTTGCTGACGAATTTGTCGAACAGCACGGCGAAGGTGCTGAGTTCTTCTTCCGACCAGCCGTCCAGCATAGAGGCAAGCAGCCGCCGTTTGGTCGCGTCGACCTCCGCCATCAACTGATCGCCGAGTTCCGTGCGCACGACGATCGACCTTCGCCCGTCTGCCTGCGAGGCATCGCGCCGCAAAAGCCCCTGTGCCACCAGTTCGGCCACGAGCCGGCTCCCGCGTGACGGGTCGAGCCGCATCACATCGGCGATCGCGCCGACCGTGACCTCGCCATCGATACGGTTCATCGCCCGCAGCGCATCCAGATGCGAGATTTCCAGGCTTGGAGCGAGATTGTCGACCAGCGTACGGCTGATCACCCTTCTTCCGATCAGAAGGCGCATGCGGCCCATGACCTCGCTGATATGAGCAATATCGGCGGCGGCCTCGGTGGAAACGATCTCGGTCACTGTCTGTGTCATGACGATAGAAAATAGCAGAGCAGCGGATGCGGGGAAAGAATTATCTGCGGTCTGCATTGAGGTGCGATTGACATTTATATGCTAAAAGCACATAAATTATCCATCACAATGGATATGCCATGACGTCCCCCACATCTCCCGTCACGCCGCTTGTCGCCAGCCATCGGCAACGGCTTATCGTTTTTTGCTTCCTGATGGCGGCGCTGTTCATGGCGACGCTCGACAACCAGATCGTCTCGACGGCGCTGCCGACCATCGTCGGCGAGTTCGGCCAGATGGAGCGTTTCGGCTGGGTGAGTTCCGCCTTCCTTCTCGCGACCAGTGCCGTCATGCCGATCTATGGCAAGCTCGGTGACCTCTTCGGCCGCAAATACGTCATGCTGACGGCAATCGTCATCTTCACGCTCGGCTCGCTGGCCTGTGGTTTCGCCTGGTCGATGGACAGCCTGATTGCTGCCCGTGTCTTCCAGGGTCTTGGCGGCGGCGGCATCATGGTGTCGATCTTCTCCATCAATGCCGATCTCTTCGAGCCGCGCGAACGCGCCAAATACCAGAGTTATTCCAGCCTGATGATTATGGCGTCGGGCAGCTTGGGGCCCGTTCTCGGCGGCACGATGAGCGATCTCTTCGGCTGGCGTTCGATCTTCCTTCTCAACCTGCCGCTCGGCGTCATTGTCATTGCCGGCTTGGTCATCATGCTGCCCTATCGCCGCCCGACCCGTCAGCCGAAAATCGACTATGTCGGCGCAGTCATCCTAGCCGCAACGATCACCTGCCTTGTCGCCTATGCCGACAGCCGCCAGATTTTCGGCTCGCTCGTCGCACCGGCGTCTCTCGCTCTGCTGGCTGTCGGCATTCTCTGCGCCGGCCTCTGGGTCTTTGTCGAAAGCCGGGTGCCGGAACCGATCGTGCCGCTGAAACTCTTCCGTGACAGTACCTTCTCGCTCTACCTCATCATCTCGCTTTGTGCCGGTGCGGTCGGCATCGGTCTGGTCAACTATTATGCACTCTTCCTGCAGACGACGACCGGCTTGTCGCCCTCGGTCGCCGGCCTGTTCTTCATCGCGCTGACCGGCGGTATCGTCACCGGCTCGATCTCCGCGGGTCGCCTGATCTCGATCACCGGTCGCTACAAGCCCTTCACCGTGATTGGTCTGGCCATGAGCGTCATCATGCTGTTCTGCTTCTCGCAGATCGGTCACGACGTCTCACTGGCCATGGTGGCAGTCATCATGTTCCTGCAGGGATTGTCGGTCGGTTTCGGCCAGCAGGCGCCGATCATCGGCGTACAGAATGCCGTGCCGCGTGGCGATGTCGGCGCGGCGAGCGGTGCCGTGGCACTGATGCGCATGGGCGGTGCCTCGATCGCGATCTCGCTCTTCGGCGCCATCATCGGCACGGGCCTGAAGTCGCATCCGGTCGAGATCCCGGGCCTGCCGGATATCGAGACGCTGACGCCGAAAATCCTCGCCACGCTGCCCGAAGCATCGCAGCAGGCGGTGGCGGCCGTCTACCATGAGGTCTTTTCGCCGCTCTTCCTCGTCGCGGCGGCAATCGCCCTGATCGGTCTCGTCGCTGCACTGTGCCTCAAGCCGATCCTGTTGCCGACCATGCAGGCCGCATCGCAGCCGAAAGAGGAAAAGGCCGCCGCCTGACCCTCTTGAATCTCTGCCCCTCGAAACTCCGGGGGGCACGCCTATCTTGATAGGCATGAAACCAGAGGCTCTGCTTCATCCCACCCCGGCCGGGCTGTTCTGCCCCATCGGCAATTTCCACGTCGATCCGGTCCGTCCCGTCGAACGGGCGCTGATCACCCATGGCCATTCCGATCATGCCCGCTCCGGCCACGGCCATGTGCTCGCCACCCGCCAGACGCTCGATATCATGGCGATCCGTTACGGCGAGGATTTCGCCGGATCGGAGCAGGCGGCCGCATGGGGCGAGGAGATCAACGTCAATGGCGTGAAGGTGATGTTCAAGCCCGCAGGCCATGTCCTCGGCTCGGCCCAGATCCTGATCGAGAAGGATGGCATGCGCATCGTCGTTTCCGGCGATTACAAGCGCGGCATCGATCCGACCTGCGATCCCTTCGAGCCGATCGCCTGTGATGTCTTCATCACCGAGGCGACCTTCGGCCTGCCGGTCTTCCATCACCCGGATCCGAAGACCGAGATCGAAAAGCTCTTTACCTCGCTGAAACAGTTTCCCGAACGCAGCCATCTCGTCGGGGCCTATGCGCTCGGCAAGGCGCAACGCGTCATCCGGCTGATCCGCGACAATGGCTATTCCGATCCGATCTATATCCACGGCGCTTTGGCGCGGCTTTGCGACTATTATCAGGGGCAGGGGATCGAGCTTGGAGACATCCGTCCGGCCACGATCGAGAAAAGCAAACCGGCTGAATTTGCCGGCGCCATCGTCGTCGGCCCACCGTCGGCCTTTCAGGACCGCTGGGCGCGGCGTTTCAACGAACCGCTGATCGCGTTTGCTTCGGGCTGGATGATGGTCCGCCAGCGCGCCAAACAGGGCGGTGTCGAACTGCCGCTCGTCGTCTCCGACCATTGTGACTGGCCGGAACTTCTCGCCACCATCACGGAGGTCGCTCCCCAACAGGTCTGGGTCACCCATGGCCGCGAGGAGGCGCTGGTGCGCTGGTGCGAGTTGCACGGCATCCCGGCACGGCCGCTGCATCTGGTGGGTTATGAGGATGAGGGGGATTGATGGTGAACTCTTGCCACGCCCACACCCCCCTCTGGCCTGTCGGCCATCTCCCCCTCAAGGGGGGAGATCAGCTAGGCGCACCGGTCTGCCTTGATCAAACTCGGCGCAAGAAGCAATGGCAATTGCAGGCCGCTCCGCGGATGGGGGATCGCTGGGCGGGGAGCCCGCCTCTTGTGATCTCCCCACCTGTGGGGGAGATGGCCGGCAGGCCAGAGGGGGGCTGGCAGACGCGACCTCTAATAGAATGTTCGGAGTCATCTAACATGCAGCAGGCAGATTTCGTCATCATCGGTTCCGGTTCTGCTGGCTCGGCCATGGCCTATAGGCTTTCGGAGGACGGAAAAAATTCGGTGATCGTCATCGAGGCGGGCGGGTCGGATTATGGGCCGTTTATCCAGATGCCGGGTGCGCTGGCATGGCCGATGAGCATGAAGCGCTATAACTGGGGTTATCTCTCCGAACCGGAACCGCATCTCGACAACCGCCGCATCACCGCGCCGCGCGGCAAGGTTTTGGGCGGATCCTCCTCGATCAACGGGCTCGTTTATGTGCGTGGCCATGCCGAGGATTACAACCGCTGGGAAGAGCTTGGCGCGAGCGGCTGGGCTTACGCGGATGTGCTGCCTTATTTCAAGCGCATGGAGACATCCCATGGCGGCGAAGAGGGCTGGCGCGGCACCGATGGGCCACTGCATGTGCAACGCGGGCCGGTGAGCAATCCGCTTTTCCATGCCTTTATCCAGGCGGGCGCGCAGGCCGGTTTCGAGACGACGGAGGATTACAACGGCTCGAAACAGGAAGGTTTCGGGCTGATGGAACAGACGATCCATCAGGGCCGCCGCTGGTCCGCCGCCAATGCCTATCTCAGGCCGGCGATGAAGCGGAAGAATGTCGAGATCGTCTATGGGCTGGCGCAGAAGGTCGTCATCGAGAACGGGCGCGCGACCGGTGTCGAAGTGTTGCGGCGCGGGGTGCCGGAGGTCATCAGGGCCAACCGCGAGGTGATCGTTGCCGCATCCTCGTTCAACTCGCCGAAACTGCTGATGCTGTCGGGTATCGGTCCGGCGGCGCATTTAAAAGACATGGGCATCGAGGTGAAGGTCGACCGGCCAGGCGTCGGCGCCAATCTCCAGGATCATATGGAATTCTATTTCCAGCAGGTCTCGACCAAGCCGGTCTCGCTCTATTCCTGGTTGCCTTGGTTCTGGCAGGGCGTGGCTGGCGCACAATGGGTGCTGTCCAAGGGCGGCCTCGGCGCATCGAACCAGTTCGAGGCCTGCGCCTTTTTGCGCTCCGAAGCGGGATTGAAACAGCCGGACATCCAGTATCATTTCCTGCCGGTGGCGATTTCCTATGACGGAAAGGCGGCAGCAAAGAGCCACGGTTTCCAGGCGCATGTGGGCTACAATCTGTCCAAATCGCGCGGAAACGTGACGCTGCGTTCGTCCGACCCGAAGGACGATCCGGTGATCCGCTTCAACTACATGAGCCAGGAGGAAGACTGGATCAAATTCCGCCATTGCGTGCGGCTGACCCGCGAGATCTTTTCGCAGAAGGCATTCGACGAGTTTCGCGGACCTGAAATCCAGCCGGGGGAACATTTGCAATCGGACGAAGAGATAGACGGTTTCCTGCGGGAGCATCTGGAAAGCGCCTACCACCCCTGCGG
Organism: Hyphomicrobiales bacterium; assembly: GCA_900469445.1. GTDB lineage: Bacteria > Pseudomonadota > Alphaproteobacteria > Rhizobiales > Rhizobiaceae > Neorhizobium. The sequence goes on along the minus strand of UBXM01000025.1, from coordinate 4,519 downwards.
CACCTGCCGGATGGGAGATGCCGACGATCCGATGGCTATTGTCGATCCGGAATGCCGGGTGATCGGCGTGGAAGGGCTGCGAGTGGCCGACAGCTCGATCTTCCCGCATATCACCTACGGCAATCTCAACGGCCCTTCGATCATGACGGGGGAGAAGGCGGCGGACCATATTCTCGGAAAAACGCCCCTGCCCCGCAGCAACCGGGAACCCTGGGTCAATCCGAGGGCGGGGTTAAGCGACCGATAGTCAGTGATAATCGTCTTCGCGCTGGTGGCGGATGGCTGCCACGGAAATGGAATCCTTTCCATCGATGCGAAAGAGGACGACGTAACCGGATGAACCGAACGGGATCACGAACTCCCGCAGCGTCGGCTCCTCCGGCGAAACCGCTCTGGCGATCAGGGGGAAATCTTCCAGAATCGTCAAAGCTTTATCAATCGCGATGATCGCACGCTCTGCAAGACCGGCGTCGCGTTCGATGAGGAAATCGGTTATCCGGTCTAAATCCTCATAAAAATCGGATGTGAATTTGAGCCGGAAGGTCATCCGGATTATGCCGTCTTAGCGCTTCTGGCTTTTTCGAGCTTCTCACGCAGCATCGCACGCACATCTTCCGAGCTATAATAGATTCCCGTCCGATCCGCTTCAGCCAGGGAGGTCAGCCCTCTCGCAATAAACTCCGACTGAGTTTTGCGGTAAAGAACCTGCTTCTTCAGCGCATCCTCGACAAAGGCCGATAGCGTTTCTCCTTTTTCGAGAACGCTTTCAGCGGCGGCGCGCAGTTCCGGCTCGACGCGAAGCGAGGGAATGGTCGCGGTCTTTGTCGCAGTTTTCACGGCAGCACCCCATGCATTGCAATTGCGATGCATGATGCGCTTCGTCGATAGGATTTGCAAGCAGCTAGAGGAACCCGATCCACCTGCCGGCGACGACTGCCGCTATCCAGATGACGATCGAGAACACGGCCGAGATACGCAGTGCAGCAGTGGGCTGGCCGCCATCCAGCATAATAGCCCAGCCGGTGCCGCGGTGGACCGCAAGAATGTTGGCAAGCCCGATCCCGATAAGGCCGAGTTTCCAGAGAAAGGCAGGATTGGTCGCGTATTCCACCGGACGAACCGAGAAAAGACAGAGGCCGGTTGCCATTGCAAGTGCCAGCCCGAAACCGGCCAAGCGCGAGAGATAGGGAGCCGCCAGCGGCAGCGGCAGAGGTTGCGCAAAGCCGATCAGTCGCAGGTCCAGCGCCAGAATGGCGCCGAACAGAAGACCGACAGACAGGATATGCGCTGCATTGACGAGCAGATAGGTGGTAAACGAGGTGATGAGCAGGCGTGCGACGGGTGTTGCGGCCAGTGGCTCGAGCCATACCGTCAGCCATTCCATGCCCGCCGCCTCAGTTCGTCTTGATCCGCTCCGGATACATGTCGAAATTCTTCCCCGCGATCGTGATGCGCACGGCCTTCATCAGTTTCTCGTTCTCGTCGGCGGATCTGTTGCCAAGCACGGTGATCGCGTCACCAACCTTGGCCGAACCTTCGGCAAAACCCGAGCGTTCCGTCTGTCGCGGATTGCCGAGATCGATCTGCCAGACCGTTCCGTCGGCCATGACAGTGAGCGACGGATGCGGCGGGGCAAAGGATATGGACTGGATGGTGCCTTCAAGCGTGGTCTGCTCCCCTTCCGCCCAGGCCCAGCCGTGATGGGCGGCAGCGGTGCCGGCGAGAGTTGCTGAAACGGCAATAGCGGCGGAAACGGCGGCAATCGATCGGATGTTCATGCTGTACTCCTTTTCGGTTGTCGAAAGAGAAGATGTGCCACAGAGCGTGCCCTGACCATGGGTTTCACCGTTTCTTGAAGATCGGCTTTTGCCGTCCCGCAGTTTTCAGCCGGTGAACACCACTACTGGGCGCTTAACGCTGCCGCCTGGCTCCGATAGGGTCGTCCTACATCTGATTCCTCGACATGGGACACGAACATGCTTCTGAGCTGGCAATTCTGGGCGGTGCTTTCGGCCGTCTTCGCGGCACTGACGGCGATCTTCGCCAAGGTGGGTATCGAGAACATCAATTCCGATTTCGCCACCTTCATCCGCACGATCGTGATCCTGCTCGTCGTTGCGGCCATCCTGTCCATGCTTGGCGGCTGGCAGCCGGTCAGCGAAATCTCGCCGAAAACATGGACGTTCCTGGTTCTTTCCGGCATTGCCACCGGTGCATCCTGGCTTTGCTATTTCCGGGCGCTGAAGCTTGGCGACGCCGCTCGTGTTGCGCCGATCGACAAGATGAGCGTCGTCATGGTCGCGGTATTCGGCGTGCTTTTTCTCGGGGAGCGCCTGTCCTTGCCGAACTGGCTGGGCGTGTGCCTGATTGCCTGCGGTGCAGTGCTCGTGGCCTATCGCGGCTAAGGCTCAAACCAAACCGCCGCCGGGACGCGCCCGGCAAGCGATCAAATGAGCGGCCTGATTATTTCTGGAAGATTTTCCAGCGGGTCGGACGGAAGCGGGCTTCCGAACCGAGCTCGATCGGTGCGTGCAACGGCACCTCGACTTCCACGTGGAAGGGATCGTGGCCGTTGTTGGCGATATCGATCTCAGCGATACGCGTGCCGGCAAGACGACGGCTGGCCGTAACCTTGCCGAACAGCGCATCGCGGTCGTCGGTCAGGACCACATCTTCCGGGCGGAAGAACAGGTCGCCGGCGGCATCCGTCTTTTCCGCAATGCCGATCGGCTCGCCCTGGAACAGGACCGTGCCGTTCTTCACCTCGACCGGCAGATGCGAGGATTCGCCAATGAAGGAAAAAACGAAGGGCGACTGCGGGCGGTCGTAGACGTCATCGGCCGAGCCCACCTGCTCTATTCTGCCCTGGCTCATGACGACGACCCGATCTGCGAGTTCCAGCGCCTCTTCCTGGTCATGGGTGACGAAGACGGTCGTGTGGCCGGTGCGGTCGTGGAATTCGCGCAGCCAGCGGCGCAGTTCCTTACGTACCTTGGCATCGAGAGCGCCAAAGGGTTCGTCGAGCAGCAGGATACGCGGCTCGATAGCCATGGCGCGGGCGAGTGCCACGCGTTGGCGCTGGCCGCCGGAAAGCTGGTTCGGATAACGGTTTTCCAAACCGGAGAGCTGAACCATGTCCAGCAGGTCGGAAACCCGCTTGTTGATCTCGCTTTTCGGCGGGCGGCTGGCGGATGGGCGAACCTTGAGGCCGAAGCCGATATTCTGCGCCACCGTCATATGGCGGAACAGCGCGTAATGCTGGAACACGAAGCCGACATTGCGCTCCTGCACCGAATGGCGCGAGGCGTCTTCCTCACCGAAGAAGATCTGGCCGGCAGTCGGGAAATCCAGACCGGCGATCAGGCGCAGAAGCGTCGTCTTGCCGGAACCGGATGGGCCGAGCAGCGCGATCAGTTCACCCGACGCGATATTGAGCGACACATCGTTAAGCGCGGCGAAACGATCGAATTCCTTGCGGATATTGTTGATTTTGACTTCCATGCGCGGGTTATCCTAGTGCCGGCCGCCGGCAGCGCCGGCACCGAACCGAAGTTCGAGAAAGGTTTTCAATGCGAGCGTGACGAGTGCCAGAAGAGCCAGCAGGGATGCCACGGCAAAGGCGGCGACCATGTTATACTCATTATAGAGTATCTCGACATGCAGCGGCATGGTGTTGGTAAGGCCGCGGATACGGCCGGAAACGACCGAGACGGCGCCGAACTCGCCCATGGCGCGGGCATTACAGAGCAGCACACCGTAAAGCAGGCCCCATTTGATATTGGGCAGCGTCACATACCAGAAGGTCTGCCAGCCGGATGCGCCAAGCGACAGCGCTGCCTCTTCATCGCCCGTGCCCTGGTCCTGCATCAGCGGGATCAGTTCGCGCGCGACGAAGGGAAAGGTGACGAAGACGGTAGCGAGCACGATGCCGGGCACGGCGAACAGGATCTCGATGCCATAGCTTTTCAACCACGGGCCAAGCAGGCTACCGGAGCCGAATAGAAGGACATAGACCAGACCCGAGATGACCGGAGAAATCGAGAACGGCAGATCGATCAGGGTGATCAGAAACGCCTTGCCCTTGAACTCGAACTTGGCGATGGCCCAGGAGGCACAGAGACCGAAGACGAGATTGAGCGGCACGGCAATCGCCGCCACGGTGAGCGTCAGCTGGATCGCGGCCCAGGCATCCGGTTCGAGCAGCGCCTCCTCATAGGTGCCCCAACCTTCGCGAAAGGCTTCATAGAAGACCGAGACGAGCGGCAGGAATAGGAAGAAGGCGAGGAAGACGAGCGAAATCGCGACGAGGACAAGCTTGGTGGAGAAGCTTTCGTCGGCGGGGTTGCGGAAGGAGGTGCGACGGTTCTCAGACATGAACAAAGGCCCCCTCTGGCCTACCGGCCATCTCCCCCACAAGGGGGGAGAAGACTCGTAGCAATGTCCCGCTTCCGCTGATTGTCGACAGAGCGGCTGGGTTAAGCCCTCCCCCTTGTGGGGAGGGTTGGGAGGGGTCTTTCTT
>UBXM01000016.1 GCA_900469445.1 Hyphomicrobiales bacterium | reverse complement strand
TCCATCAGGAAGGACAGATCGTTCGCCACGCCGGACGCACAGGCGACGACCGGGCCGCCATGGGTCAGAAATCGTGTGAGGGGGAGAATGCTGAATGATTTACTGCATTCACTCCTGACAGCGATCAAGCAGCGCCCGCATATCGCCTCAATCGATTGCGATCAGGCAATCCGGTATGCCCTCCTTCCAGAGCTTCCTCCCTGCAAACACGTCCGGTGTGAAATACAGATGCCGTTTTATTTAGTTACCCATACCGTGCTTGTGGAAGCCGACGACGAGACCGCTGCGGCCGAGAAGGTCATGGCTGATCTCCAGACCGAATCCCGGATGACATTTACCGTCAAACTCGACGAGCATTCCATCAAGCATGTCTCGGTTACCCGGCGGCAAAGCGTGGTGGACGACAAGTCGATTGCACAGCCCGTTGTCGAAGAAAATAGCGTGATACGTCGCGATCCAGCCGGCTCAAGGCCGATGCAGGACGATCGGCCAGCCGATGACGGTCTTGGCAAACAGAAGCCTTCGTTCGGCACGATCGGCGTCATGTTCTCCGCACTGTGTTTTGCCGCATGTGTTCTTGCCGGCCTGCTTTATTTCGCCTTGTGATCCTCAGGTTCGCTCATCTCGTTTTTGAGTGAACCTTTTCTCCAGACCATAATGGGCTTTCGCCCTAGTTGCCGACCCGCGGAGGTCGCTTCGGATGTGTCCGCTTCGCGGCATGATGCGTGTCTGCGGACACATCATGCGGTTTTCGCGCGGGCCCATGCCTTTCATGCAGCTGATCGAATATGTCCCGAAAGTTGCGAATTTCGCTTCGACACGTTGCGAGATCAAAGACATCAATGATGGCGTCATCTTCACATCGCGGGTCACTCTTTCATCAATGCCTTTGCATCAAGGAAAAAGATATATGAAACGTCTCGATGAGAGCTTTCTGAAGGGCCGCGCCCGCCCCACCCCGCGTGTTCTGCAATGGGGAGAAGGCAATTTCCTGCGATCTTTCGTCGACTGGAAGATCGACCTTCTGAACGAGAAGGCCGGGTCCGACTGGGGGGTGATCGCCCTTCGCCCGATCGCCGGCGGCCTGCCCTTCACGCTGAACGAGCAGGATGGTGTCTACACGGTTCTGTCGCGCGGCGTAAACGAGGCCGGCGAGAAGGTTTCCGAGCCGCGACTGATCGCCTGCGTGCGCCAGGAGATCCCCTCGCATGAGAACTGGAAGGATGTTCTGGTGCTTGCGCATGATCCGAACATCACCGTCGTCGTGTCGAACACGACGGATGCTGGTATCGCCTATGTGCCGACGGTGAAATTCGACGATGCGCCGCAGGTCTCCTTCCCCGGCAAGCTGACGCGGTTCCTCTTCGAGCGCTGGACGGCATTCGACGGCAAGCCGGAAGCCGGGCTGCAGATGATCGCCTGCGAACTCATCGACCATAATGGCGACGAGTTGCGGCGGATCGTTTTGCAGCACGCGAATGAATGGAAGCTCGATCCGGCCTTCATCACCTGGCTGGAAAAGCACAATGCCTTCTACAACACGCTGGTCGACCGGATCGTGCCCGGTTACCCGCGCGCCGAGGCCGACGCGCTGATGCAGGAACTCGGTTATGAAGACAAGTTCATGTCGGCGGCCGAGCTTTTCCATTTCTTCGTGATCGAAAAGAAGCCGGGCATGCCGGAGTTGAAGATACCGCTTGCCGATCATGACGAGGGTACGCTCGTCGTCGAGGACGCAACGCCTTACAAGGCGCGCAAGGTGGCGATCCTCAACGGTGCGCATACCGGTCTTTGCGCACTCTCGCTGCTGGCCGGTGTCGAATCGGTCGGTGAGGCGGTCACGCAGCCGGCTGGCGCTAAATTCCTCGACCGGCTTCTCAACGAGGAGGTCATTCCATTCCTGACGCTGCCGAAGGCGGAGCTGGAGGACTTTGCCGCAGCCGTGCTGCGCCGGTTCCAGAACCCCTATATCCGCCATCTCTGGTACGACATCAGCCTCAACGGCATCGTCAAATACCAGACGCGCAATCTGGAGCGGCTTCTCGCCTACAATGAAAAGTTCGGCAAGCCGGCACCGCTGATGACGTTGTCGCTTGCTTCATGGCTTGCCTTCTATCTGGGCCGGTTCAAGGGTGCAGACGCCCTGCCGCCGCGCGATGCAGCCGAAGTGGTCGAAAAGATCAGGGCGATCGGCGCGCTTGGCGATGTCGAGGCCATGGTTGCGGCCTATCTGCAGGAAACGGCCTTCTGGGGGCGTTCGATCGATACGCCGGAACTGCTGGCCAAGGTTACCGAGGATTTCCTGTATCTGACCGCAGAGCCTTTCTCCTTTGAGCGTCTTCAGGCCTTCCTCGACAAGGCCTGAGGCCGGCCGCAGACAACGTGCCCCGTTTTCCGGGGCACGACTTCCTCTTCAATCGCGTGGCAATAGATTTAGCCAGGGCGCGCTCAAAAACGCAGCGAGCGCTCCACCAGATTCCAGAAAGCGCGGGTCGGTTGACCGGGCCTTATTCCGGGGGACGATTCTTCTCTTTCGGGCAGATGCCGATGCAATCGTCGTCAACCGCGACGAAGGCGAGGCCGCCTTCTTCAAAGGCGCGCCGCAATTGCGCTTCCGTCGAGCGATGGACCTCGTGGCGGTCGCCTTCGTAGTCGCGAATCGTGCTACGGGATACGCCCGAGCGATCGGCCAGATCGCATTGCGTCCAGTCGAGGAAGCCGCGACCTGCCCGACAGAGAGCCGGCGACAAAATCTTTCCCTGATCCGGTTGACCCATTGTTCCAAATTGCCCATATTGGTCAGAATCAATCATATATGGCAGTTTGGCCCGATTGGCTAGTGGGGCACTCCTTTACATGATAAAGGACCGAAACGCCTCGGAAATGAAGGGATGAGACATTGGGATAACGCTTGCGCCGCACTTTCTCTTTCTTCTGCTGGCCCTGCCGTTTATCGGAAGTCTCCTTTCCGTTCTGCTCCTGAACACGGCTTCCGCGGTTCTGCCGTCGCGCCTGGCCTCTCTGGTGGCGCTTGCCTGCCTGACCATCACCGTTCTGGCCTATCCGCAGGTGACCGATGGAAATGTCCTTCGCTACCAGCTTGAATGGATCCCTCAGCTCGGGCTGAATTTTACGCTGCGTCTGGACGGCTTTGCCTGGATGTTCTGCGTGCTGATCAACGGCATCGGTTTTCTCGTCACCGTCTATGCCCGTTATTACATGTCCGAGGACGATCCCGTTCCGCGGTTCTTCTCCTTCTTCCTCGCCTTCATGGGCGCGATGCTCGGCATCGTACTTTCGGGCAATGTCATCCTGCTTTCGATCTTCTGGGAGCTGACGAGCATCTCGTCCTTCCTGCTGATCAGCTATTGGCACAATGCGGCGGCGGCGCGCGATGGCGCCCGCATGGCGCTGACGATTACCGGTATCGGCGGGTTCTGCCTGCTGATCGGGCTGCTTCTCATCGGTAATATCGTTGGAAGCTATGATCTCGACAAGATCCTGGCATCGGGCGATCTTATCCGCGGCCATTCGCTTTATGTGCCGGCACTGGTTTTCGTCCTTCTCGGCGCGCTGACGAAGAGTGCCCAGTTCCCGTTCCATTTCTGGCTGCCGAACGCCATGGCGGCGCCGACCCCGGTCTCGGCCTTCCTTCATTCGGCAACCATGGTGAAGGCCGGCGTCTTTCTGCTTGCCCGCTTTTCGCCGGCGCTTTCGGGAACCTACGAATGGTTCTTCATTCTGGGCGCGGCCGGTATTCTGACACTGCTGATCGGCGCCTTCTTTGCGATCTTCCAGCAGGACCTCAAAGGCTTGCTGGCCTATTCGACGATCAGCCATCTCGGGCTGATCACCACACTGCTCAGCCTCGGAAGCCCGCTTGCCACGGTAGCGGCGATCTTCCACATGCTCAATCACGCGACGTTCAAGGCGTCGCTGTTCATGGCTGCCGGGATTATCGATCACGAGACAGGCACCCGCGACATGCGGCGATTGAGCGGGCTTTTCCGCTATCTGCCCTATACCGCGACACTGGCTATGGTGGCGAGTGCGGCCATGGCCGGCGTTCCGCTACTCAACGGCTTCCTGTCGAAGGAGATGTTCTTCGCCGAGGCGATCGAGACGCATGCGGATTCTGTTCTCGACATCATCCTGCCTTATGTCGCAACGCTCGCCGGCGCCTTCAGCGTCGCTTACTCGCTGCGCTTCATTCACACCGTCTTCTTCGGCCCTCAGCCGACCAGTCTGCCGAAGGATACGCCGCACGAGCCGTCGCGCTGGATGCGTTTTCCGATCGAGTTGCTCGTCGTCATCTGCCTGATCGTCGGGATTGCGCCGGCATTTTCGGTCGGGCCGTTGCTTCACACGGCTGTCGTCAGCGTGCTTGGCACCGATACGCCGGAATACAGCCTTTCCATCTGGCACGGTTTCAACTTGCCGCTGGTCATGAGCCTGATCGCGCTGATCGGTGGCAGTGCGCTTTATTTTGTGCTTCGCCATTATCTCGCCACCTGCGAGGACGGTCCACCACTGTTGCGGCGGCTGAAGGGGCAGCGCATCTTCGAACGTATTCTCGTCGAAGTTTCCTGGCGCTGGGCCCGTTCAGCCGAACAGCGGATCGGCACCCGCAATCTGCAGCCGCAGCTGCGCTGGGTCGTCGTTACCGGCTTTCTCGCCGGCCTTCTTCCCCTGTGGCTTTCGGGCTTCGAGCCACGCACTTTCGTCTTTTCGGGCGTCGACAAGGTCTTTGCTGGAATCTGGCTGATCGGTATCTGCCTTGCGCTCGGTACGGCCTATCTGGCCAAGTACCATAGGCTTGCGGCACTCATCATGTTGGGCGGCATCGGTCTTATCGTCTGCATGACCTTCGTCTGGCTGTCCGCACCTGACCTTGCTATCACGCAGTTGCTGGTCGAGATCGTCACCACCGTTCTCATTCTGCTTGGTCTGCGCTGGTTGCCGAAGCGCGCTGAGAAGATGGACGAAGCGGTGACGTTCCGTGCTCGTTTCCGGCGTTTTCGCGACTTGCTGATCGCGATCATCTGCGGTGTCGGGATGACTTTCGTCGCCTATGCCGTCATGACCATGCCGGTACCGGATGCCATCGCCACCTATTTCCTGGAAAATGCCTATTCGGAAGGGGGCGGCCGCAACGTCGTCAACGTCATTCTCGTCGATTTCCGTGGTTTCGATACGCTTGGCGAAATCGCCGTTCTCGGCATCGTGGCGCTGACCGTTTATGCCCTGCTCAGACGTTTCCGTCCGGCACCCGACAGCATGGTCATGCCGGAGCAGCAACAGATCCAGAACCGTTTCGATGAAGAGCGGCCGGAGCGGAATGCGGGCGACACGGTACGCGAATATCTATTGGTACCATCGGTGATCATGCAGTGGATGTTCCCGGTCATCATCACCTTCGCGGTATATATCCTGATGCGTGGCCATGATCTGCCTGGCGGCGGTTTTTCGGCCGGTCTCACATTGTCGATTGCCTTCCTTCTTCAGTATCTTGCCGGTGGAACACGCTGGGCGGAGGATCGTATCCGTATCCTGCCATTGCGCTGGATGGCAGCTGGTCTCATTCTTTCGATCTTGACCGGCATCGGCGCCTGGCTCCTCGGCTATCCGTTCCTGACATCTCATTCGCAATATTTGACGCTGCCGCTGATCGGCAAGATACCGGCTGCAACGGCGCTGTTTTTCGATCTCGGCGTTTTCATGCTGGTGGTGGGATCGACGGTGCTGATCCTCGTTGCATTGGCGCACCAGTCGATCCGTATCAATCGCCTTCGCACGATCGAAGCCGAAAAGGCGAAGGAGAACTAATGGAGATCATCCTTTCCATCGCCATCGGCGTGATGACCAGCTGCGGCGTGTGGCTGATCCTGCGTCCGCGCACCTATCAGGTCATTATCGGCCTTTCGCTCCTGTCCTATGCGGTGAACCTGTTCATCTTCGGGGTCGGTGGCGTGAAGACGAATGTTCCGCCGATCCTGAGCGGCAATGGCGCAGACGGCGTTCTGGCCGATCCGGTACCTCAGGCGCTGGTTCTGACGGCGATCGTCATCGGATTTGCAACGACGGCGCTTTTCCTCGTCGTCCTTCTCGCTTCGCGCGGCCTTACCGGTACCGACCATGTGGACGGTAGGGGGGAGAAGCGATGAACGGCTGGTCGCACCATCTGATCATCGCGCCGATCCTGATCCCGCTTGCGGCGGCAGCGATCCTGCTGTTCATCGATGAGCGGCGGCGCGTGGCCAAGGCGATGGTAAGCCTCGTCTCGACGCTTCTGCTTTTGGCCGTCGCGTTCATTCTGTTCCGCATCGAAAGCGGTCCGAACGGTTATGAGGGCGTGTATCTGCTCGGTAACTGGGCGGCTCCCTTCGGCATCGTTCTGGTGCTCGATGGTCTGTCGGCGCTGATGCTGCTTCTGACGGCGCTTGTGGCGGTTGCCGCGCTGGTCTACTCGCTGGCGCGCTGGCATGCGATGGGATCGCATTTCCATTCGATGTTCCAGCTTTTGCTGATGGGCGTCAATGGCGCCTTCCTGACCGGCGACCTGTTCAATCTCTTCGTCTTTTTCGAGGTGATGCTGGCGGCATCCTACGGTCTTCTGCTGCACGGCTCGGGTCAGCTGCGCGTCAAGGCCGGCCTGCATTACATTGCGGTCAATCTGGCGGCCGCGCTTCTGTTCCTGATCGGCGTCAGCCTGATCTACGGCACGGCCGGTACGCTCAACATGGCGGATCTGGCGGCCCGTATCCCGGAAATGGAAGCGGATCGCCGGATGCTGATGGAAGCGGGTGCGGGTGTGCTCGGCATCGCCTTTCTCATCAAGGCCGGCATGTGGCCGCTCTGCTTCTGGCTACCCACGGCCTATAGCGCTGCCGCAGCGCCTGTCGCCGGCATCTTTGCCATTCTCAGCAAGCTCGGCATCTATGTCATCCTGCGGCTGACGACATTACTTTTCGACAGCGGGCCATCGGCAGGTTTCGGTTCGACCGTCCTGCTTTACGGAGGCATGGCGACGCTGATCTTCGGGACGATCGGTGTGCTTGCATCGCAGGCACTCGGCAGACTTGCCGGTTTTTCGGTGCTCGTCTCTTCCGGCACCCTGCTGATGGTGATCGGCATCAATGATGGCGCGGTCTCTTCCGGAGCGCTGCTCTATCTCGTCAGTTCGACATTGACGATCAGTGCATTCTTCATGCTGATCGAATTGGTCGAGCGCAGCCAGGACGCGGGCGCCAACGTTCTCGCCGTCACGATGGAGGCTTACGGCGACGCGGACGAGGACGAGCCGGAGGAAGGGGATGGCGTGACCATGCCCGGCACGATGGCCATTCTCGGCACCTGCTTTGCCATGTGCGGCCTTCTTCTGTCGGGCCTGCCGCCCTTGTCCGGCTTCATTGCCAAATTCGCCATGCTTTCGGCGATGATGGGCACGGGAGCGATCGGCGTGCCGCCGACCATTGCCGTCTGGCTTCTGATCGTGCTTGTCATCCTGTCGGGCGTCGCAGCCCTCATTTCAATGACACGCGTCGGTATCCGTACGTTCTGGACTTCGCTCGAAGGCACGGTGCCACGGGTTCTCGTCATCGAGATCGTGCCGGTCATGTTCCTGCTTGGTCTGACCCTGCTGCTGACGGTGCAGGCGAATTCGGCGATGCAATATATGGATACGACGATCCGAACGCTCAGCAATCCGAACCTCTATATCGATGCGGTTCGCAATGCGACGGTCGTGCCGGGTGTCGACAGCGGCACGGGGGAGGGCAACTGATGCTTCCCTATCCGATCCTGGCGGGTTTTCTGACGTTGATGTGGATGCTGCTGACCAGCTTCACGCTCGGCAACCTGATCCTCGGCGCGCTGGTCGCGGTGTTCGCATCCTGGGCGATGGCGTCACTCAGGCCGGACAAGCCGAAGCTGAAGAAGTGGTACCTTCTTCCCAAGCTGTTCTTCATCGTGCTCTATGACGTTGCCCTCTCGAATATCGCTGTCGCATGGCTGATCCTGCGTGGCCGGAAGAAGGGCCGGAGGGCCGGTTTTCTGACGATCCCGCTCGAGATCAAGGATCGTACCGCGCTCACCCTTCTGGCGATCATTCTGACCAGCACGCCCGGATCCGTCTGGCTCGAATATGATTCCTACGACGGTTCGATCCTCATGCATGTTCTCGATCTCGATGAGGAGGAACAGTGGATCGCAACGATCAAGAACCGCTATGAGAAGCTGCTGATGGAGATATTCGCATGAGTGCCGTCATCATCTATACCGCAGTTGCCATCGCCCAATTCATGCTCGTCGTCGCCATGGCGATTGCGGCCATCCGGATGTTCCGCGGGCCGCGCGCGCAGGACCGGATCATCGGTCTCGACACGATCTATATCAACGCGATGCTGCTGCTCGTGACATTCGGCATCGGTACCGGGCGGGTGATCTATTTCGAGGCGGCGCTGGTGATCGGGCTGCTCGGCTTCGTTTCAACGGTGGCGCTGGCGAAATTCCTGATGCGCGGGGAGGTGATCGAATGATCTATCCCGCAGCAGACCTTTCGCTTCCCATTGCCCTTGCGGTGGCATTCTTTCTGCTGGTCGGTGCGGCGCTTGCCCTGATCGGCGCCATCGGCTTTCTGCGGCTGCCGACCTTCTACGAGCGGCTTCATGCGCCGGCGCTCGGCACCAGCTGGGGTATCGGCGGTATCATGCTGGCGTCGATGATCTATTTCTCTGTGGCGTCCTCTCGCCTCGTCATCCACGAGGTGCTGATCGGCATTTTCGTCACGGTCACCACGCCGGTCACCTTCATGCTGCTGGCACGTGCCGCCCTTCATCGTGATCGTACGGCCCGCAGTCATGGCGTGCCACGCAAATATCCGATAGGGCCGGAAGAACGCCCCCGCGAGGATGACGAGCCGCAGGCTTAGTAGTTTTAAAAGACTTGGGCCGCTGCTTCAGGCTGGCTGGCGGCAGGGATGGTGCGGGATATGCGGATCGCTGTGTCGGCGTAGTTCATGCCTTGAGTCTGCAGGGCCGTGACCAAGATTGTTGCGGGGGATGTCCCTCTTGTTCTGGCGGCGCGCGCCTCGTGTCAATCGCGGCGGAGGCGACAAGGATCGTGCGCAAATGGATCGGCACATTCGCACTGACACCGATGGCCAGCTCACCTCCGGTGGTGCTGGCCGCTGCATTCTTCAGATTTTTAGAGAGCTTCCGCGATCGCGGGAACCCTTTGATCTAGATGATGACGTCTGTAGCCCGAAGGCTTAGAGTTCACGATCGGCGATCTGCTGTTCGATGAGTTCCCGGGCGAGTTCGTGCGTCCCTTCCTCGTCATCGCCTGCCACTTCACTGATCTTGTCCATGGCAGAGAGGTAGATTTCCTTTTCCTCGTCACCGGTCAGTATGCCCTTTTCGACGAGTGCGTCGATCAGAGAGTAAAAAACGGCCGCTGAAGAAATCGTTATGGCCTCAGACATAAGTCTGGCGGATTCGTAAGTCATGCCCGCACCTCAATTATCCGATTCAGAATACGCACTAAAGGGCGTCCGCGACATTGCTGTGACGTCTCCACTTCACGGGAGTATTAGCTCCGCGAGCGCTCTTATTTAATAAAAAGTGCCCATTTTTCGACTTTGAGCAAGCTAGAAAGCCAAGCGAGGTTACGCGGTAAGGTTAATTCGATCATTTCAGTGGTTTATGGGTATTAGGATACCTTAAAATATGATCGATTCACGGCTCGTAAGCCTGGCCGGGGTTCGCGTTCGGCCGGTTGCTCCGTCTCAGTGTCTTCGTGGATTACCGCGGTCGGCTCCGATGCGGACGTTTCAGCTCCAGTAGGCGGCCGCGGTGAAGTCGCGCTTCTGCATGCCGCGGGAGGCCAGATAGGTACGGGCGGCGCGGGCCTGGTCGGCATGTCCGGCAAACCAGACATAAGCGCCGTCGCAAAGCTCCAGAGCTTGCAGGGCGGGCATCAGATCCGGAACGATCGACACCCTGTCATCGACTGCAAGTTCGCACAAATCCTCATGGCTTGCCCGGATGAATGCCCGAACATTGCCGGGCGCTTCCTGGAGCATCCGGATGATGGCCGGCACGGCGGTCTCGTCACCGAAGAGGAAGAGGTTCTCGCTGTCGGGGCAGCCACCGCCGCCGGGGCCGATAATGCCGATCGTTCTGCCGACAGGATCTTCCGCCACCCAGGCGGATGTCGGGCTGCCTTGATGTTCGAATATGTCGAATTCGAGCCAGTTCTGGCCATGGGCGACAGTCGTATAAACGGGCCTGTGCAAGGCATCGTCGCCTTCCGGCCAGACGGTGCGGCCGGAAGAGGCGATGCGCGGCCAGCAGGGCGGGCGACCCTTGCGGGGAATGAGGAGGCGGAAGTGGTAGCTGGCTTCTCCAAAACGTTCCGCGTCATGCCCTTCAAGGCGCACGCGGGTGAAGCCCGGCGAACGTCTGGTCACAGATACGACCTGCATCAGCGACATACCGGGTGCGAGTGCGCCTTCGGCCACCTCATCCCATTTCGGGCAGAGCAGGCATTCCTCGAACAATTCGGTCAGGCTGCCCTGCAGGGTCTGCAGTAGGCGCTGTTCCGGTGAGGAAATCTCGATCGTCACGCCGGTTTCGTCGGGATAGAGGGTCGCCTTGGAATTCCAGACATGGAAGCAGAACCCGGCCTGTTCCTGCGTCAGGGGGACTTCCCATTCGGCGGCACGTTTCTTCAACGCATCGATTGCGGCGCCGTTGTCACGGGTAATGCGGCCTCGGGTCTGATGGAGCATGGCGGATTGTCCGGAATGTCTGTCCTGTCCCGGGACTAAAATCATTCATGAGTTGTGAAGTCAACTATTGTCGTCTGAAGTCAGGCTTACCGGAGCCGGCGCGTCAGCGTTTGTCGATGCGGACGGGCTTGCGGACATCGATTGCGTTGGGTTCTATGCCGCGGATCGATCCACGAATACGGCTCTTGCCGATCTCGATCACATGCCGCATCGCGGACATCGCCTTGGCGGGGTCGCGCGAGGCGATGGCATGGACGATCCGCAGGTGATTTGTCGCCACCTCGTCAATCGTTTCCGGTGAAGCGGCGGGCGACGACAGCTGGAAGGAAATCGCCAGTGCCGCCTCGATCAGCGCGCTTGCCGAGCGCATGAACGGATTGCCGGACATGCCGGCGATGGCAAGATGAAATTCGAGATCTACCTGGGCGATGGATTCCGGCGTGTGATTGAGGTTGTCGAATTTGGCGGCGATCGCGTAGAGCGCAACGATGTCGTCGCTGGTGGCGCGGGCGGCGGCGGCCGATGCGGCGGCGGGTTCCAGCGCCAGACGGATCTCGGCAAGATGTTCGATGAATTCGTAATCCAACCCGGATTCGAAACGCCAGCCGAGAACATCCGAATCAAAGAAGTTCCAGCTCTCGCGCGGCAGGACGCGGGTGCCGACCTTTGCTTTTGCTTCGATCAAGCGTTTGGCGGAAAGCGTCTTCATCGCCTCGCGCAGCACGGTGCGGGAGACGCCGAAACGGCTGGAAAGCTCTGCATCTCCAGGCAGGAGAGAGCCTTCCGGGATTTTGCCGGAGACGATACCGCGCCCGAGCTCGGCCACCACATGGGCGTGGTTGCCGCGCCGCTTCCGGCCGCTGATGGTCGTTTCCAGAAGACCCAAAATCAAACCTCCTTCAATTGTCGCACTGCAAGTCGGCGGTCTGAATACCAGATGATTGTGCGCTGCAACACGATGAATACGAACAACAGGATGCCGATGACGATTTTCGTCCACCACGAGGAGAGCGTTCCGTCAAAGACGATGTAGGTCTGGATCAATCCTTGCAGCAGGATGCCCACGAAGGTACCGGCGATCAGACCGACGCCGCCGGTCAGAAGCGTTCCCCCGATCACCACCGCGGCAATAGCATCGAGTTCGACGCCGACCGTCGCCAGCGAATAACCGGAGGAGGTGTAAAGCGTATAGACGATACCGGCGAGGCCGGACAGGAAACCCGACAGGGCATAGATGCGGATCGTCGTCGCACCTACCGGCACGCCCATCAGTTCCGCCGACTGGAGATTGCCGCCGATCGCATAGACATTTGCGCCGAAGCGGGTGCGCGAGGCAACGACGATGCCGACTGCAAAAACGACGAGCATTACCATGGCAAGCAATGTCAGCCGGCCGCCACCGGGGAAACGGATGTAGAAGCCGAGCATGGTGTCGATGAATTCATGGGTGATCGGCACGGATTGCGTCGAAACGAGATAGGCGGCACCGCGGGCAAGGAACATGCCGGCGAGCGTCACCACGAAGGGCGGGATCAGCAGGTAACGGATCATCGCGCCCATCAGGCAGCCGAACAGGGTCGAGATGACCAGCGCCGCCAGGAAAGCGGTGAGCGGGTGAACGCCGAAGGAGCCGACCATGACGGCGACGAAGACGCTGGTAAAGGCGATCACCGAACCGACCGAGAGGTCGATGCCGCCGGAGAGGATGACGAAGGTCATGCCGACCGCGGCGATGCCGAGAAAGGCATTGTCGGTCAGAAGATTGCCGATCACCCGCGTCGACAGCATGTTGGGGAATTGCAATACGCAAAGCCCGTAGGCGATGACGAAGATCGCAAGCGTGGTGACGAAGGGCAGATTGCGGGCGTGGATCATCGGGTCGCCTCCTTCGTGCCGTGATTGAGCTTGTCGCTGCGCCGGGACGCCTTGATGAAGCCGAAGACGGTCATGATCGCAGGCGATTGCAGTGTCAGAACCACGATGATGATGCCGGCCTTGATGATGAGGTTGAATTCCGGCGGAAAGCCCGAAACGAGAATACCGGTATTGATCGACTGGATGATCAGCGCGCCGATCAGCGAGGCGGTGATCGAGAAGCGTCCGCCGTTGAGCGAGGTTCCGCCGACAACGACTGCAAGGATGGCGTCGAGTTCCAGCCACAGGCCAGCATTGTTGGCATCGGCACCGCGAATGTCGGCGGTGACGATCATGCCGGCAATGGCGGCGCAGAGGCCGGAAATGGCATAGGCCGAAAAGAGCAGGAAGCGCGCGCGCACGCCGGCAAGGCTCGCCGCACGGCGGTTGATGCCTGTCGCCTCGATCAGGAAACCAAGGGCGGTGCGGCGCATCAACAGGCCGATGATGAGTGCGGTTCCGACCCAGAGATAGATCGGGATCGGGATACCGGCCATGGAGCCGGAACCGAGTGCCGCAAACGTGTCGTCGTTGAAGGTGAGGATCACGCCCTCGGTGATCAGCTGGGCGATGCCGCGGCCGGCGACCATCAGGATGAGGGTGGCAATGATCGGCTGGATGTCGAGGACGGCGACGAGCACGCCGTTCCACAACCCGCAGACAATGCCGACGCCGAGAGAAACGGCGATCACGACCGGCAGCGGATAACCGTCGGTGATCAATGTGGCGGCGACCGCGCCGCAAATGGCGATCACGGCGCCGATCGAAAGGTCGATGCCGCGTGTGGCGATCACCAGCGTCATGCCGACCGTCAGCAGAGCAACGGGGGCTGCCCGAAGCAGAATATCGATGAGGCTGCCGTAAAGCCGGCCGTTCTGGACGGAGATCGTCAGGAAGCCGGGCGCCATGAGGCTGATAAGGCCGAGAATAATCGCCAGTGCGATAAGCTGCGGTGCCAGACGGCGCAGGCGGCGGGTAAACCAGATCATCACGCAGCCTCCGTTTCGCCGGTGCCGGCAATCGCCCGGATGATGCCGTCGGTGGTCAGCTGATGGCCTGAAAGCTCGGCTACGTGGCGGCGATCCGACAATACGATGACGCGGTGCGCCACCGCCGTGAGCTCTTCCAGTTCGGAGGAAATGACAACCAGCGACATGCCTTGCGAACACAGCCTTTCGATCATTTTCAGGATTTCCGCATGGGCGCCGATATCGATGCCGCGGGTTGGTTCGTCGAGGATGAGAAGCCGCGGGTCCGTCGCCAGCCAGCGGGCGAGGATCGCCTTCTGCTGGTTGCCGCCGGAGAGGAATTTTATCGGTCGTTCGCGATCGGCAGGACGGATGTCGAGCGACTTGATGAAACTGTCGGCCAGTTCCCGTTTGGCTGAAGAGGATATCGGCCGCATCCAGCCGCGCCGCGCCTGCAATGCCAGCGCGATATTGTCGGCAACGGAGAGATCGCCGACGATGCCATCCGTCTTGCGCTCCTCCGGACAGAAACCGAAACGGTTGGCGATCGCTGCTTCCGGGGAGGTGATGCTGACCTGCTCTCCATCAATCGTGGCCGTGCCGCTGTCGGCGCGGTCGATGCCGAACAGGAGGAAAGCGGTTTCGCTGCGGCCCGAGCCGAGCAGGCCTGCAATGCCGACGACCTCGCCCGGCCTGATATCGAGATCAAAGGGGGCGACGCTGCCCTTCTTGCCGTAGTTCTGGAACTGGATGGACGGGGCGCCACGATCGTCGATCGTTTCCGGCTCTGCCTGGTGGTCGCGGGTGATGTGCTGCAGCTCGCGGCCGAGCATCATCGAGATCAGGTCCAGACGCGGCAGTTCGGAAATCGCGCGGCTGCCGACAAGGCGGCCGTTGCGCAAGACCGTGACGCGGTCGGCGATCTCGTAAACCTGATCGAGGAAATGGGTGATGATGACGATGCCGACGCCATCCTCGCGCAATTGCCGCAGGACGGTGAAAAGCCCCTTCACCTCGTTTGCATCCAGGCTTGCCGTCGGTTCGTCGAGAACCAGAACCTTGCCGGAAAGATCGACGGCGCGGGCGATGGCGATGATCTGGCGGATGGCCACGGAATAGGACGAAAGCAGCGCGTCGACATCGATATGGAGGCCGTATCGTTCGAGCAGAGCTTTGGAGCGGTTGCGCATGGCGCGCCGGTCGATCATGCCCAAGCGGCGCGGCTGGCGGCCGAGAAACAGGTTTTCCGCCACCGTGAGGTTCTCCAGAAGATTGACTTCCTGATAGACGGTGCCGATGCCGAGTGCCTGGGCTTCCCCGACCGTGTCGGGATAAATCTCGCTTCCTTCCAGGGAAATGGTGCCCCGGTCGCGCCGGTAGACGCCGGTGAGGATCTTGATCAGCGTCGATTTTCCGGCGCCATTTTCTCCGAGAAGCGCATGGATTTCGCCGGCCTGAAGCGTGAAATCGACCTCATCAAGAGCCGGGATTCCGAAAAACGATTTGCCGATGCTCCGGGCTTCCAGAAGAGCGTGCTGTCCTGACATGTCTTCATCCCGCACTGCTAGAGCATCTCCGCCATTCTTCGAAACGCGAAACCGCTCTATCTTTCCTGTTTCGGCGCAATTCCAGACGCAAAACCGGTGCCCACTTTTGCTGGAATTGCTCTCAATAAACCGAAGCGGCAGCGTTGCCGCTTCGGTCGTTTATGATGTCCGCATCAATGATGCGGACAGCGGGAGATCAGTAGCCGAGGCCCTTCTTGGCTTCGTAGACCTTCATCGGGTCATCGGCCGCCGTGTAGAGCTTGGATTCCGTCTGGATCCACTTCGGTGGTTCCTTCTTGTCCTTCAGATAGGCTTCCAGCGCATCGAAGGCGGGGCCGGCCATGTTCGGCGTCAGTTCGACCGTCGCGTTGGCTTCACCCTTGGCCATGGCTTGGAAGATATCCGGCACGGCATCGATCGAGACGATCTTGATGTCGGTACCCGGCTTCAGGCCGGCTTCCTTGATCGCCTGGATGGCACCGACGGCCATGTCGTCATTATGGGCGTAAACGGCACAGATATCCTTGCCGCCGCCTTCGGCCTTGATGAAGCTTTCCATGACTTCCTTGCCCTTGGTGCGGGTGAAGTCGCCGGTCTGCGAGCGGACGATCTTGATGTTGGAAGCGGCAGCAATGCCTTCCTCAAAACCCTTCTTGCGGTTGATGGCCGGCGAGGAGCCGGTCGTGCCCTGAAGCTCGACAACCTTGCAGTCCTTGGAGCCGACGTCCTTGGCAAGCCATTCGCCGGCGACCTTGCCTTCGAAGACCTGATCGGAAGTCACGGCCGTCAGATAGAGATCCTTGGGGGATTCGATTTCGCGGTCGAGAAGAATGACCGGGATGTTTTCCTCCTTGGCTTCCTTCAAAACCGCATCCCAGCCGGTGGCGACCACCGGAGCGATCAGGATCGCATCGACGCCCTGAGCGATGAAGCCGCGGATCGCCTTGATCTGGTTTTCCTGCTTCTGCTGGGCGTCTGCGAATTTCAGAGTAACGCCGCGTTTTTCTGCTTCCTGTTTGGTCACAGTCGTTTCGGCAGCGCGCCAGCCGGATTCGGATCCGATCTGCGAGAAGCCGACTGTCAGTGATTGTGCGGAAACGCCGGATGCGAGAGACGCGAAAATAGCGGCAGCAGCTGCCGCGACGAGAGCTTTTTTCATCTTAATCCTCCCAGAGATGATGAAGCAAACTGGCGAGGCAAGGATTGGCATATAATAATACTTTTTCAACCCCCAATTTCATAAGTTGCTGAAAAATCGATCAAGCCGTCGAAAACTCTAGAGAATTGCGAGTATTTCTCTCGCCAATAGGCTGAAAATTGACGAGTGCCGATTTACCTTTACGGAAAAAGACATTCTTGACATTGGCGTCGCAAATCCAATAGTCGTATTTTTGAAAGACGTCAGGTCCACAACCTGATGGGAGGACGGCATGGCCTGTGGAGGCGCCATGTCAAATCAGACAAAATGGATGACGGAATCGATGCTGAGAATTCTGCAGATTGCTGATGATGCGGGCGCGATAAAGGTTGTTGCGTGGGAGGGACAGGGTTCCGGCCGTATCGTCAATGGTGTGGCTTCGACCTACGATCTGGCGATGCAGGCGATTGCCGCTGGCCGCAATCTCGCGGCGCAGATCGACGCGCTCGGCTACGGTGCCGATATCGATGTCGAGGCTGCTGCGCGCGAAGGCCGTGTCGGCCTGCCGATTTCGCATCCCGATCCGGCCCATTTCATCGTTGCCGGCACGGGTCTCACGCATCTCGGTTCCGCCGACGGTCGTGACAAGATGCACAAGGCAGCCCAGGCGGAAGACAAGCCGACCGATTCCATGCGCATGTTCCTGTCGGGCGTCGAAGGCGGCAAGCCCGCTCCGGGCCAGGTCGGCGCGCAGCCGGAATGGTTCTACAAGGGCAATGGCTCGCAGCTCAAATCCACCGGTTCCGATCTCGTTTCGCCTTCCTTCGCGCTCGATGGCGGCGAAGAGCCGGAACTTGCCGGCATCTATCTCATCGGGCCGGATGGGACTCCGTTCCGGGTCGGCTTCTGTCTCGCCAACGAGTTTTCCGACCATGTGACCGAGAAGGGCAACTATCTCTGGCTCGCGCATTCCAAGCTGCGCCAGGCGTCGCTCGGGCCGGAACTTCTGATCGGCGACCTGCCGGATCATGTCGAAGGCACCTCGCGCATTCGCCGTGGTGATCAGGTGATCTTCGAAAAGCCCTTCCTGTCGGGTGAGGCCAACATGTCGCACTCGATCGCCAATCTCGAATACCATAACTTCAAATACGACATCTTCCGCGCGCCGGGCGACCTGCACGTTCATTTCTTCGGCACGGCTACCTTGTCCGTCTCGCACGGCATCAAGACCGAAGAAGGTGATGTGTTTGAAATCGATGCTGCGCCCTTCAAGCTGCCGCTCGTCAACCGTCTGACCGTCGCCGCGGCGATGTCGGTTGACGTGCGCAAGCTTTAAGGAAAATTGACATGAGCAAAATTCGTCTCGGCATCGTCGGGCTTGGAAAGATCGCAAGAGATCAGCATCTCGGTGCGATCGAAGCGACCGACGGTATCGAACTGACGGCTGTCGCAAGCCGCAACGCCAAACTGGATGGCGTCGATTGTTTCCACGACATTGAAGACATGCTGGCATCCGGCGTCGAACTGGATGCGATCTCTCTCTGCACACCGCCGCAGGGCCGTTTCGCGCAAGCCAAGGCCGCACTCGAGGCCGGTAAGCATCTGATGCTGGAAAAACCGCCGGGCGCGACGCTGTCGGAAGTGTTTGCATTGGAAAAAATGGCGAAGGCAAAGGGGCTGACGCTGTTTTCCACCTGGCACTCGCGTAGTGCCGCCGCGGTCGAGCCGGCGCGCGCACTGCTTGCCAAGCGCAAGATCAAGAGCGCTTCGGTCGCCTGGAAGGAAGACGTGCGTCACTGGCATCCGGGCCAGGCCTGGATCTGGGAGCCGGGCGGTCTCGGCGTATTCGATCCGGGCATCAACGCGCTGTCGATCGTGACCCGGATCATGCCGGAAACATTCCACCTTACCCATTCGGACCTGACCATTCCGTCCAACCGCGCAGCGCCGATCGCTGCCAATCTGACGTTCGAAGCCGCGTCCGGCCTGCCGATCACGGCTGAGTTCGACTGGCGCCAGACGGGTCCGCAGACCTGGGATATCCGCGTCGAGACGGAAGAAGGCTCGGTCGTGCTGACCCATGGCGGCAGCCGGCTGATCGTCGATGGCGAGGCGCAGATCGTCGAGGAAGATCGCGAATACCGCAATCTCTACCGGGATTTCGTTGCTCTCGTTTCCAAGGGCGCGAGCGACACCGATTTTTCGCCGCTGGTGCATGTGGCCGATGCCTTCATGCTTGGCCGGCGTATCGAAACTGAAGCATTCGAGGACTGACAATGGCAGATCACGGCAAAACACCGTCCAACGAGATTGCAACCACACCTACGCGCAAACTTCGTTCGCGCGCCTGGTTCGACAATCCGGACAATGTCGACATGACGGCGCTCTACCTGGAGCGCTACATGAACTTCGGCCTGAGCCAGGCCGAGCTTCAGTCGGACCGCCCGATCATCGGCATTGCGCAGACCGGTTCCGACCTGTCGCCCTGCAACCGTCATCACCTCGAGCTCGCCAACCGCCTGCGCGAAGGCATTCGTGAAGCGGGTGGCATTGCCATCGAATTCCCGGTTCATCCGATCCAGGAAACCGGCAAGCGTCCGACTGCAGGTCTCGATCGTAACCTTGCCTATCTCGGCCTCGTCGAAGTTCTCTACGGTTATCCGCTCGATGGCGTCGTGCTGACGATCGGTTGCGACAAGACCACGCCGGCCTGTCTTATGGCGGCGGCCACCGTGAACATTCCTTCGATCGCGCTTTCCGTCGGCCCTATGCTGAACGGCTGGTTCCGTGGCGAACGCACCGGATCGGGCACGATCGTCTGGAAGGCGCGCGAACTTCTGGCAAAGGGCGAGATCGATTATGCCGGTTTCGTCAAGCTGGTCGCCTCGTCGGCTCCGTCGACCGGTTATTGCAACACGATGGGTACCGCGACGACGATGAACTCGCTTGCCGAAGCGCTCGGCATGCAGCTTCCGGGCTCGGCCGCCATTCCGGCGCCTTACCGTGACCGTCAGGAAGTTTCTTATCTCACCGGCCTGCGCATTGTCGAAATGGTCAAGGAAGACCTGAAGCCCTCCGACATCCTGACCAAGGACGCCTTCGTTAACGCCATCCGCGTCAACTCGGCGATCGGTGGTTCGACCAATGCGCCGATCCATCTCAACGCGCTTGCCCGCCATATCGGCGTGGAACTGACTGTTGACGACTGGCAGACCTATGGCGAAGAAGTTCCGCTTCTCGTCAACCTGCAGCCGGCCGGCGAATATCTCGGTGAAGACTATTACCACGCCGGTGGCGTTCCGGCCGTCGTCAACCAGCTGATGGGCCAGGGCCTGATCAAGGAAGACGCGATGACGGTCAACGGCAAGACGATCGGTGAAAACTGTCGTGGCGCAATCATCGAGGATGACAAGGTCATCAAGCGTTATGACGAGCCGCTGAAGGCGCGTGCCGGTTTCCGCGTGCTGCGCGGCAACCTGTTCTCGTCGGCGATCATGAAGACCAGCGTCATCTCGCCCGAGTTCCGCGAGCGTTACCTGTCGAACCCGAACGACCCGGAAGCCTTCGAAGGCAAGGCCGTGGTGTTCGATGGTCCGGAGGATTATCATCACCGCATCGACGATCCGTCGCTCGAGATCGACGAACATACCGTTCTGTTCATGCGTGGCGCCGGCCCGATCGGTTATCCGGGTGCAGCCGAAGTCGTCAACATGCGTGCGCCGGACTATCTTTTGAAGCGCGGCATCAGTTCGCTCGCCTGTATCGGTGACGGTCGCCAGTCCGGTACGTCCGGCAGCCCGTCGATCCTGAACGCTTCCCCGGAAGCGGCAGCGGGCGGTGGTCTGGCGCTTCTGAAGACGGGTGACCGGGTACGTATCGACCTTGGCCGCGGCGAAGCGAATATCCTGATTTCCGACGACGAGCTTTCCGCCCGTCGCCGCGAGCTGGAGGCCAATGGCGGCTATCACTATCCCAAGCACCAGACGCCCTGGCAGGAAATCCAGCGCGGTATCGTCGGGCAGATGGAAACCGGTGCGGTTCTTGAGCCGGCCGTCAAATACCAGCGAATTGCGCAGACCGAAGGTCTGCCGCGCGACAATCACTGACCTTTAAGGACAGGCGTCCTTTCGAGGTCGTGAGGGCGGCGAGGGGCCAGCCCAAACTAACTCGGCGGCCCGTTGGGGGCCGCCGTTACGGAGGAGTGTACAATGAAAATACTTAAATTGCTTGCTTCGGCGGCGATGATGGCTTCGATCGCCTTCGCTGCACCTGCCTTCTCGCAGGACAAAGGTCTTGTCGGCGTTGCCATGCCGACCAAGTCCTCTGCCCGCTGGATCGCCGACGGCGACAACATGATCAAGGTCCTGCAGGAGCGCGGCTACACCACCGATCTCCAGTATGCCGAAGACGACATTCCGAACCAGCTTTCCCAGATCGAAAACATGATCACCAAGGGCGCCAAGGTGCTCGTGGTCGCTTCGATCGACGGCACGACGCTGTCGGACGTGCTTGCCCAGGCAAATGCCGCCGGCATCAAGGTCATCGCTTATGACCGCCTGATCCGTGACACCCCGAATGTCGACTATTACGCAACCTTCGACAATTTCCAGGTCGGCGTTCTGCAGGCAACCTCGCTGGTCAAGGCTCTCAAGGCCGATACCGAAAAGGGCCCGTTCAACATCGAACTCTTCGGCGGTTCGCCGGACGACAACAACGCCTACTTCTTCTATGACGGCGCCATGAGCGTGCTGCAGCCGCTGATCGACAAGGGCACCCTCGTTGTCGGTTCCGGCCAGGTTGGCATGGACAAGGTCGCCACCCTTCGTTGGGATCCGGCAACCGCCCAGGCCCGTATGGACGCGATCCTTTCCTCGACCTATTCCGACAAGAAGCTGAACGCCGTTCTGTCTCCTTATGACGGTCTGTCGATCGGTATCCTGTCGTCGGTCAAGGGCGTCGGTTACGGTTCCGGCGACATGCCGATGCCGTTCGTTTCCGGTCAGGACGCCGAAGTTCCTTCGGTCAAGTCGATCATTGCTGGCGAACAGTATTCGACCATCTTCAAGGATACCCGTGATCTCGCCAAGGTAACGGTCGACATGGTCGATGCCGTCATGAGCGGCAAGGAGCCCCAGGTCAACGACACCAAGACCTACAATAACGGCAACAAGGTCGTTCCGTCCTACCTGCTGAAGCCGGTTGCCATCGACAAGACCAATGTCGATGTCCTGGTCAAGAGCGGTTACTACACCGAAGACCAGATCAAGTAATCCATTCCGGCCGCGCGGCGCGTGCGTCGCGCGGCTCTTTCATATTGGGAGTCGTCATGCTTGATCCCGTATTATCTGCGGCGGAAAAGCCGCCCATTCTCGAAATGCGGGGCATTTCGAAGAGTTTTGGCGCCGTAAAGGCGCTTTCCGATGTCAGCTTCACCGTTCGGGAAGGCGAGATCCATGCTCTCGTCGGCGAAAACGGTGCCGGCAAGTCGACGCTGATGAAGGTTCTGTCGGGTGTCTATCCGCATGGTTCCTACGAGGGATCGATCCTTTTCGGTGGCGAAGAACGCCATTTCCGCGACATCAACGATTCCGAAAAGCTCGGTATCATCATCATTCACCAGGAGCTGGCGCTCATTCCGCTGATGTCGATCGCGGAAAACATCTTCCTAGCCAATGGGCCATCCAAATTCGGCGTGATCGACCGCGATACGCGTTATGTCCGCACCAGGGAACTGCTCGCCAAGGTTGGTCTGACCGAGGCGCCGGAAACGCTGATCACCAATCTGGGCGTCGGCAAGCAGCAGCTGGTCGAGATCGCCAAGGCGCTTTCCAAGGACGTGCGGTTGCTGATCCTCGACGAGCCGACAGCGTCGCTCAACGAAACGGACAGTGCCGCCCTTCTGGAATTGCTGAAGGAATTCCGCCGGCACGGCATCACCTCGATCATGATCAGCCACAAGCTGAACGAGATTACCGAAGTTGCCGACCGCATCACCGTCCTGCGCGATGGCCGCACCGTCGGCACGCTCGATTGCCATGAAGGTGCAGTTGACGAAGACGAGATCGTGCGCCGCATGGTCGATCGCGATCTCGAAAGCCGTTATCCGGCCCGCACGCCGAAGATCGGCGACGTGATTTTCGAAGTCGAAAACTGGTCGGTCTATCATCCGCAGCATTCGCACCGGCAGATGGTCAAGAATGTCTCGATGAAGGTCCGGGCCGGCGAAGTTGTCGGTATTTCGGGCTTGATGGGCGCCGGCCGCACGGAATTTGCCATGAGCGTGTTCGGGCGGGCCTATGGCCGTGACATTACCGGCACGGTAAAGATCCACGGCAAGGAGGTCGATACCTCGAACGTGCACCGCGCGATCAAGGCGGGCCTGGCTTACGTCACCGAAGACCGCAAGCAGCTTGGCCTCATCCTTGCCGAAGACATTCGCAAGAATATCTCGCTCGCCCATCTCGGTGGTGTCTCGTCCAGCGGTGTCATCGATGACATCAGGGAAATGAAGGTGGCACAGGAATTCCGCACACGCATGCGGATCCGCAGCCACAATGTCTATCAGGAAACCGGAAAACTCTCCGGCGGCAACCAGCAGAAGGTGGTGCTGTCGAAATGGCTGTTTACCGGCCCGGACATCCTGATCCTCGACGAGCCTACGCGCGGCATCGATGTCGGCGCGAAGTATGAAATCTATTCCATCATCAACGAACTTGCGGATGCCGGTAAGGCCGTCGTCGTGATCTCGTCGGAGATGCCCGAGCTCATCGGCACCTGCGACCGGATCATGGTGATGCACGAGGGCGAATTCGTCGGCGAAGTGGCCGGCGAAGAGGCCACGCAGGAAAATATCATGCGCGCCATCATGCGCCGCAAAGGGAGATAACCCATGAGCACCCCACAGGAAGCAGCAGTGGCTCCGAAAGCGGGCACCGGTTTCTGGAAGGACAATCTGCGCGATTACGGTATGCTGATTTCGCTTGTCGTCATCGTCATTTTCTTCCAATTCGCGACCGGCGGCATTCTCCTGAAGCCGCTGAACGTCACCAATATCGTGCTGCAGAACAGCTATATCGTCATCATGGCGCTCGGCATGCTGATGATTATCGTCACCGGCCATATCGACCTTTCGGTCGGCTCGGTTGCGGGCTTCATCGGCGGGTTGGCGGGCCTGTTGATGGTCAGATGGGGCATCAACCTGCCGGTCTCTATCCTGACCTGCCTCGTCGTCGGCGGTATCATCGGCGGTATCCAGGGTTATTTCGTCGCCTATTTCAAGATACCGTCCTTCATCGTGACGCTTGCCGGCATGCTCGTCTTCCGCGGTTTCATGATCGCCATTCTGGGCAGCCAGGCGATCGGCCCGTTCCCGCCGATCTTTCAGAAGCTTTCCTCGGGTTATGTGCTCGAACTGATTTCTTCCGATGGCGGGCTTTATGTGACGTCGTTCATCATCGGCCTGATCCTTGCCGTGCTGATGGTCTGGCAGAATTTCCGCAGCCGCGCCCGCCGCGTTCTGCATGACGTCGAGAGCGAACCCTTCGCTTTCTTCATCGGCAAGAATGTCGTCGTTTTCGCCGCGATCGCCTTCGTCGCCTATCTGATCTCGTCGCATCGCGGACTGCCGAACGTGCTGATCATCATGGCGGTATTGATCGTCGCCTATGGGTTCTTCACCAACCGGACTATCCTCGGGCGTCAGATCTATGCCGTCGGCGGCAACGCGCGTGCGGCGGAACTGTCGGGCATCAAGACCACGCGCCTGGTGTTCTGGACCTTCGTCAACATGGGCGTACTGGCGGCACTTGCCGGTCTCGTCGTCGCGGCTCGTTTGAACAGCGCCACGCCGAAAGCGGGTACAGGCTTCGAGCTCGACGTCATTGCGGCCTGCTTCATTGGTGGCGCGTCCGCTTATGGTGGCGTCGGCAAGGTGACGGGTGCGGTGATCGGCGCGTTCCTGATGGGCGTGATGAATAACGGCATGTCCATCCTCGGCATCGGCATCGATTACCAGCAGGTGATCAAGGGGCTGGTTCTGCTCGGCGCGGTTTGCGTCGATGTATATAACCAGCGTCGTTGATCCGGCCGGTCATGGAAACAAAAAGGGGCGCGTAAGCGCCCCTTTCGCGTTCTGGATTCGGTCGTTTTCGGGTTGATCGCCGTCATGCTCGGGCTTGTCCCGAGCATCTGCTGTGTCGAATTGCTGGAAACGTGATCAGATCCTCGGGACAAGCCCGAGCATGACGGCAGAGAGGGCGGTTAGTTCTTCACGAACATCGGTCCGCCCTTGTGGGCCGGAAAACCGTAGCCGTTGATCATGACCAGATCGATGTCACCCGGTCTGGCGGCAATACCTTCCACCAATAATGTCTCGCCTTCTGCGGCCATGGCTTGCAGCATCCTTCGCGTGATTTCGTCCTTGGAGAAGCTGCGCGGCGTGATGTGCTTTTTCGCCCGTTCGGTCTCGATGATCGCGGTTACCTCGGGATCGATTGTCCGTTTGCCATCCGGGTAGGCATACCAGCCACGGCCGGATTTTTGACCCAGGCGGCCGGCTTCGCACAGTCTGTCGGCGATTTCGACATAACGTTCGGAAGGATCGCGTGTTGCCGCCTGACGCTTGCGGCGGGCCCAGGCGATTTCCAACCCCGCCATGTCGTAGACCGCGAACAGGCCCATCGGAAAACCGTAATCCTCCAGCGCCGCATCGATCTCATGCGGCAGCGCGCCGTCCTCCAATAGGTATTCGGCCTCGCGGCGATAGGCGGAAAAGATGCGGTTGCCGATAAAGCCTTCAGTGACGCCGGTCACGACGGGCAGTTTTTTCAGTTTTTTTGCCACTGTGAGGCCGGTGGCCAGAACATCCGGCGCGGTCTTTTCGCAACGCACGACTTCCAACAGCCGCATCACATGCGCCGGCGAGAAGAAATGCAGGCCCAGCACACGCTCGGGATGCGCGGTCGCGGCGGCTATCTCGTCCGGGTTCAGGTAGCTGGTATTGGTGGCAAGAATGGCGTCCGGGCGGATCACCTTATCGAGGCGGCGGAAGAGATCGATCTTGACGGCGAGATCGTCGAACACGGCCTCGATGACGAGATCGCAAGGCGCGAGGTCGGCATCGGATGCGGTGACAAAAAGACGGGATTTTTGTGCATCGAAGCCACTCTGGTCGAGACGACCGGAAGCGAGATTGCGCTCCAGCAGTCCGATGATGCGCTCGTGGCCTTTTTCAGCGGCTTCCTGTGTCTGGTCGAGGCCGATCACGGAGTAGCCGGCACCAAGCGCCGCAACAGCAATGCCGCTGCCCATCAGCCCAAGGCCGCAGATGCCGAGCGTGGTGACGGGAGGAGTTTCGACATTCTCAAGCCCCGCAACCTTGGAGGCTTCCCGCTCCGCAAAGAATATGTGTCGCAGGGCCGCGGCCTCACGGCTATCGCGCAGGGCGAGAAAGGTTGTGCGCTCATCCGCCAGTCCCTCTGCGAGCGGACGATGCGACGATGCGATGAGCCGTACGGCCTCCGCTGGGGCCTTTTGCCCGCGTGCCTTTGCAAGGATCTTGGCAGATGCCTTTTCGATCTCGGCGGGATCGGCAGGGGCCACGGGCAACTCACCCGTCCTGCGCGGCGGGGTAGCCGTCAGCTTTTGTGCTGCCTTGATGGCTGTTGCGGTAAGATCGTCTTCGGCAAGTTCATCGACGATGCCGAGCGACAATGCCTCGCCGGCCTTGGCTATCCGTCCCGAAGCAATCAGATCCAGCGCCGCCGGAATGCCGATTAGCCGCGGCAGGCGCTGGGTGCCGCCGGCGCCTGGTACGATACCGAGTTTGACCTCCGGCAGGCCGACCTGCGCAGACGGGGAGGCGATGCGGTAATGGCAGGAAAGCGCCAGTTCCAGCCCGCCGCCAAGTGCTGCACCATTCAAGGCAGCGACGACCGGTTTCGACAGAGCTTCGATCTTCCCGATCACGTCTGGCAGGGGCGGGTCGATAGCCGGCTTGCCGAACTCGTTGATATCCGCGCCGCCGATGAAGGTCTTGCCTGCGCCTGTGATGACGACGCTCTTGATGCCGGGGTCCGTTTCTGCGTGTGCAAGCGCCTTGTCGATGCCCGAACGCACATTCGCCGAGGTTGCGTTGACGGGCGCATTGTCGATGGTGACGACCAGAACGCCGTCGCGGGTCGTTGCGGAAACCGTGGCGGAGAAGGTCGTCACTTCGCTCATGGCTTTACTCCGGAACGACGGCGGTCGCCTGGATTTCGATCTTGGCGCGGTCTTCGATAAGTGCCACGACCTGCATCGCCGCCATGGCCGGGAAATTCTTGCCGATCACTTCGCGATAGGCTTGGCCGATGCCCTTCAGGTTGCCGAGATATTCGGCCTTGTCGGTGAAATACCAGGTCATGGTGGTGATGTGTTCCGGCTTTGCGCCGCCTGCGGCCAGCACGGCCACGATGTTTTCCAGCGTCTGTTTCACCTGGCCGACAAAATCGTCCGTTTCGAACCGGCACTGAGCATTCCAGCCGATCTGCCCGCCGACGAAGATCTGGCGGCCGGAGGCAGATACGCCGTTGGCGTAACCGATCGGTTTGGCCCAGCCTTCAGGCTGCAGAATGGTGTGCATCTTCGTTCTCCAAATGCTGTGTCAGCGCGGTGCGCAGATCATCCGGCCAGGGGCAGGCCTTGTTGGTTTCGTGAGAGGTGAGGACAAGCCTTTGCCGGGCCGTCCAGAGCAGACGGTTTTCGGCGCGAACCTCGTGTTCGAGATCGAGCGAACTGTTGCCGAGCCTTGCGACCTTCAGGGTGAAATCCATTCGGTCGCCGTGGAAACCGGGATTGGTGAAGGTGAGATCCAATGTGACGGTCGGAAAGCCGAGCTTTCGCTTGTTGATCATTTCGGGCCACGGAAATCCGAGGTTTTCGAAGAACTCTTCGTAAACCCCGACCATGATGTGCAGATAGGAGGGAAAGTAAGCGATGCCCGAGGGGTCGCAGTCTCCGAAATTCAGTCGGCGCGTTGTCGTGTAAGCCATGGTCACGCCTTCAACAATTCGCGGGCGATGATGAGTTTCTGGACTTCGGTCGCGCCTTCATAGATGCGCAGGGCCCGGATTTCCCGGTAGAGGCTTTCGGTGATCTCGCCGACACGCACGCCGCGGCCGCCGAACATCTGCACGGCGCGGTCGATGACTTTCTGGGCGTTTTCGGTGGCGACCATTTTTGCCATCGCCGCTTCTTTCGTGGTCGGCAGGCCCTGTACGTCGCGGCGCCAGGCGGCGCGGTAGGTCAGGAGCGATGCGGCATCGATCTCGACTGCCATGTCGCCCAAGGCCGCCTGGGTCAGTTGCAGGTCGGACAGCGTATTGCCGAACATTCTTCGCGTTTTTGCATGGGCAAGCGCTTCGTCCAGCGCGCGTTTGGCAAAACCCAAAGCGGCGGCGGCGACCGAGGCGCGAAAAATGTCGAGCGTGCGCATGGCGATCTTGAAACCTTCGCCGGGCGTGCCGAGCAGCCGCGATGCCGGGATACGGCAATTGTCGAAGCGGATCGTTGCCAGCGGATGCGGGGCGATCACGTCGATGCGCTCGGTGATGGAAAAGCCGGGATCGTCGGCGAAGACGATAAAGGCGGAAATGCCGCGTGTGCCCGGTGCCTCGCCGGTGCGGGCAAAGACCGTGTAGACATCGGCGATGCCGCCATTGGAAATCCAGGTCTTTTCACCGTCCAGCACATAGTGGTCGCCATCCTTGCGGGCGGCGCAGGCCATGGCGGCGACGTCTGAGCCCGCATCTTTTTCCGACAGGGCGAAGGCTGCGATCCATTCGCCGGATCGGGCTTTCGGCAGCACTGTGCGACGCAGGTCTTCCGAGCCGGACAGGCCGATTGCGCCGGTGCCGAGGCCCTGCATAGCGAAGGCGAAATCGGCCAGTCCGTCATGCCAGGCCAGCGTTTCACGGGTCAGGCAGGCGGCACGGCTGTCGATCGGTTGCTCACCGCCAGCGCCGGTTGCGGCATCGAGCAGGCCCGCTTCGCCCAGTGATCTTACAAGCCTGCGGCAGGCCTTGTCGGTGTCGGCGTGATCGATATCGGCAAGCGCGCCGGAGGCTGCGAAGGCGTCGAGTTTTTCCGCAAGCGCCTTGTGGCTGGCGTCGAAGAAAGGCCAGTCGAGGAAATCGCGCGAGGGGCCGGTGAGTGTCGAGTGCACGGCCATCAGTTGCCCTCGAAGGCCGGTTTGCGTTTTGCTGCGAAAGCCTCGAAAGCCCGGCGGAAATCCTTGGTGGCCATGCAGATGGCCTGTGCCTGGGCTTCGCTCTCGATCATCTCGTCGAGGCCCATGGCCCATTCCTGGTTCAGCATGGTTTTGGTCATCGTATGGGCGAACCACGGACCATCGGCGAGCGAATGGGCGAGTTTCAGTGCTTCGATTTCCAGCGCGTCCGCTGCGTGAATGGCGTTGAAGAAACCCCAGGCGTGACCCTCATCAGCCGTCATAGAGCGGCCGGTAAAGAGAAGCTCGGCGGCGCGGCCCTGGCCGATGATGCGCGGCAGGATCCCGCAGGCGCCCATGTCTGCGCCTGCCAGTCCGACGCGGGTGAAAAGGAAGGCGGTTTTCGCTTCCGGTGTCGCAAGCCTCAAGTCGGATGCCATGGCGAGGATCGCGCCGGCACCGGCGCAGATGCCGTCGACTGACGCCACGATCGGCTGCGGGCATTTCTTCATCGCCTTGACCAGATCGCCGGTCATGCGGGTGAAGGCCAGAAGATCGGGCATCGCCATTTTCGTCAGCGGTTCGATGATCTCGAAGACGTCGCCGCCGGAAGAAAAGTTGCCGCCGGCCCCGGTCAGGACGATGGCGCGGATATCGGAGGCATAGGCAAGATCGCGGACGAGATCGCGCAGTTCGGCGTAGCTTTCGAAGGTCAGCGGGTTCTTGCGCTCCGGACGGTTGAGCCGGATTGTGCCGACACGGCCGTTTTCGCTCACCTCCCAAAGGAAGTGTTTCGCCTGATAATCGCGGAAGCTTTGCCTCACGTCGCTCATGTCTTTTCTCTCCCTTTTCGGCGCCTGGACTGTCGCGCTGTCAGTCGTTGGCGCTCGGCGGCAGGAAATCGACCTCATGCGCGGCAGAAACCTTCACGATTTCTTCCACATCGGTCATCTCGTGCAGTTCTTCGAAAAGCTCTTTGAGCTGGCGGGCCGGAGACACCCAGAAAAGCGCCCGGCACGGCTTGTCGGATTTGTTGAAATAGCCGTGCGGAATGCCACGGGGCATACGCACCAGATCTCCAGCCTTCGCCTTGACCCACTGGCCGTCCAGCTTCAGGTCGAGCTCACCCTCCTGCACGAGGATGAACTCGTCTTGTGTCGGGTGGATATGGACCGGCACGAACTGGCCCGGCAGGCTGTTCGTCTCGAACGCGAACGTGTCGTCGCTGACGGCCTTGGGGAAATAGACCTGCCCCAGGATGTTCCAGGTGGTGCCGTCAAATCCGTGGCCGTTTTCGGTTATGCCCTTTTCCAGTTGCATATCGCTCTCCCAGGTTCTCTTCCCTTACGTCATGGCGGTCGATCAGCCAGCCAGGACTTCCCCACCGGCAACCGCGATTGCCTGTCCATTGATCGATTGGGCGGCGGGCGAAGCCAGCCACAGAACGGTGTCTGCGACTTCCTCCGGCTGCACCAGCCGCCCCTGCGGATTGTGCTTGGTGAATTCCTTCAATGCGTCTTGCCGGCTGCGGCCGGTCTTTTCGACGATCGTCTCGACCGAGCGGGCGATCAGCGGCGTGTCGGTAAAGCCGGGGCACACCGCATTCACCGTCACGCCGGTCTTTGCCAGTTCCAGCGCCAATGCGCGGGTCATGCCGACGACACCGTGTTTTGCTGCCACGTAAGCGGAGACATAAGCGTAGCCGGTCAATCCGGCGGTCGAGGCGATGTTGATGATGCGGGCGCCTACGCCATGCGCCTTCAGGTCCGGCAAGACGGCCTGGGTCACCTGAAAGACGCCTGTTAGATCCACGGCGATTACCCGGTTCCACAGGTCGAGCGAGGTCTTTTCGAACGGCGCGCTCGGGCCTTCGCCGGCATTGTTGACGAGGATCGTGACCGGTCCGAATTTTTCGCGCGCCTGTTTCAGTCCGGTTTCTATCGCTGCGGCATCCGTCACGTCGAAGCCCGAGAGGATAGAGGTCCGGTCGGCTCCCAGTTCGGCGGAGAGTGCCTGTAGCGGTTCGCTCCGGCGTCCGGCCAGGGTCACGCGTGCGCCGGCCTCGACGAGAGACCTTGCGATCGCTGCGCCTATGCCCGAGCCTGCACCCGTGACGAGAGCGTGGTGGCCTGTAAGTTTGCCGGAAACCATGTTCATCCTGCGATCCTATCTGGCGGCGATCGAGGGGCCGACAGGGGGCGGTGCTGCTGCGGCGCGGGCAAGGCCCGTCTCATACTGCGCCTTGCCGGACAGATACTGTTTCGGCCAGGCGATGCTGGTCAGGCCGATCTTTGCCGCCTCGTGCAGAACCCAGGCCGGGTCGGCAAGATGCGGGCGGGCGACGGCGCAGAGATCGGCACGGCCGGCGGCGATGATCGAGTTTGCCTGATCCGCTTCGGAAATCGCGCCGACGGCGATGGTCGGGATGCCGATCTCGTTGCGGATCTTGTCGGAGAAAGGCGTCTGGAACAGACGGCCATAGACCGGCTTTTCCTCCTTCGATACTTGGCCGGAGGAGCAGTCGATCAGGTCTGCGCCAGCCTCCTTGAACATTTTTGCGAAGATTGCGGCATCCTCCGGCGTATTACCGCCCTCTGCCCAGTCATGGCAGGAGAGGCGCACGGAGATCGGCTTGTCGGACGGCCAGACCTCGCGGATCGCGGCAAACACTTCCAGCGGATAACGGGCGCGGTTTTCGTGGCTGCCGCCATATTCATCGGTGCGGATATTGGTGAGCGGCGAGAGGAAACTGGACAGAAGATAACCGTGGGCGCAGTGAAGCTCGAGCCAGTCGGCTCCCGCCTCGGCGGCGTAGTGCGCGGCACGGACATGATCGGCCTTTACTCGGTCCATGTCTGCCCGGTCCATCGCTTTCGGTACCTGGCTATTTTTCAGATAGGGCAGCGCGGAGGCGGAAATCAGCGGCCATTCGCCACCTTCCAGTGGCTGGTCGATACCTTCCCAGGCGAGCTTCGTCGCGCCTTTGCGCCCTGCATGACCAAGCTGGATGCCGACCTTGGCGTCCGAATTGGCGTGGACGAAGGTAACGAAACGCTTCCAACCCTTGGCCTGTTCGTCGTTCCACAGGCCGAGGCAGCCGGGGGTGATGCGGGCGTCCGGTGAGACGCAGGTCATTTCGGCAAAAACGAGACCTGCACCGCCGAGTGCGCGGGAACCGAGATGGACGAGGTGGAAATCGTCGAGCAGCCCGTCCTTTGCGGAATACATCGCCATCGGCGACATGACGATGCGGTTTTTGAGGTCGGTACCGCGCAGCGAATAGGGGGTGAACATCGGCGGCAGGGTGCGGCCATTGTCCCGCACTTCGATGCCGTTCCTTTCCGCGAACCAGCGTTCGTAACCTTCGAGCCAGACCGGATCGCGAAGGCGCAGGTTCTCGTGGCTGATGCGCTGCGAGCGGGTCAGCATGGAATACATGAATTGCGGTGGTTCCAGCGTGTCGGCATAACGCTCGCCTACCACTTCGAACCATTCCATCGCGTTGCGAGCGGCATTCTGGATGCGGGCGACATCGACGCGGCGGATCTCCTCGTAGGTTTTCAGAACCTCAGGAATGGCATCCTTTGAATGGCCGAGCCGGTTGAACTGATTGGTCAGTTCAATCGCGTCGTCGATCGCAAGCTTGGTGCCGGAACCGATGGCGAAATGCGCTGTATGGGCGGCGTCGCCCATCAGCACGACATGGGAATTGCCATTGAAATGGCTCCACTTGCCGCAGATCAGGCGGTTGAAATTCAGCCAGGCGGAACCGCGCAGATGCCGGGCATTGGTCATCAGTTCGGCGCCTTCCAGCACTTCGGAAAACAGGTCCTGGCAGAAGTCGATCGAAGCCTGCTGATCCATCTGCCCGAGGCCGTGTTTTTCGTAGGCTTCCTCGGTCGTCTCGACGATGAAGGTCGAGGTGTTTTCGTCGAACTTGTAGATATGCGCCTGGAACCAGCCGTGGTCCGTCCTGCGGAAATCGAAGGTGAAGGCATCGAAGAGCTTGTTGGTGCCGAGCCAGATGTAGCGGTTCGGACGCACCGCCAGATCCGGCTCGAAGACCTGCGGATAGCGGTTGCGGATTTTCGAGTTGAAGCCGTCGGAAGCGATGATCAGGTCGGCATCGGGGTAGTCGGTGTCACCATCGCTATCGGTTTCAAACACCAGTTCGACACCAAGCGCCTCGCAGCGGCGCTGCAGGATGTTCAAAAGTTTCTTGCGGCCGATGCCGACGAAACCGTGGCCGGATGTGCGCTGGCGGGTGCCCTTGAACAGAAGCTCGATATCGTCCCAGTGATTGAAGGCGTCTTCGATCTCGGCAGCACTGTCCGGATCCCAGGCACGCATCGACACCATGGTGGCGTCGGAAAAGACCACGCCCCAGCCGAATGTGTCGTAAGGCCGGTTACGCTCGACGACCGAGATGGAATGTTCGGGATGAAACTTCTTCATCAGCAGGGCGAAATAAAGCCCTGCCGGACCGCCACCGATGCAGACGATGCGCATGAATATCTCCCGACGTTCCCAGTGTCATTATTTTAAGTTTAAACTATATGGACGCCCCAAAATCCGTCAAGCGATATTGCCGACAATATGATAGAAGCGCTTCGGCAAATCGGTCGGTGACACACTTAAGCCGTGTTCCGGTTGCTTTAGGCTCCGCGTTTCCAGATTTTATCGCTTGTCTTCGAGGCAAAGCAGACCATGGCGTCCAATAGTCCTAGCAGTCACGTCCGGGATTTTTTCCAGGCTCATCGCGGCATATTCGTTTCCTTCATCGTTCTTTTGGTCTTCGGCTTTACGGCCTTCGCCATCTATGAGCTGACGACCGAGGTCAGCTATGACGAGGTGATAGAAGCGCTGATGGCGACTTCCTGGTCGTCGATTGCGCTTGCCGTGTTTTTCACCGGGCTCAGCTTTGCAGCATTGGTCGGATACGATCTCAATGCGCTGGATTATATCGGACGCAAACTGCCGCCCGTGCCGGTGGCGATGACGGCGTTCAGCGCCTATGCGGTCGGAAATACGGCCGGTTTTGGAGCGCTGAGCGGCGGAGCGATCCGCTTCCGTGGTTATTCGAGGCTGGGTCTGTCACCGGAGGATGTCGGCCGGGTGATCGCCTTCGTTACCTTCGCCTTCGGTATCGGCCTGCTTTCGGTGACCGCACTGGCCTGCCTTGTCACCGCTCCGCGCGTCGGCGAGATCATCGGCGTCAGCGGCACGGTGATCCGCATCATCGCGATCGTCATCATCATCGCGCTTTGTATTCTTGTCTTCATCGGTCGCAACGGTCGCGAAATCGCGCTCGGCAGGGTGCATGTGCGGTTGCCGGACAGCCGGACTTCGTCGCAGCAGTTTCTCATCACCGCGCTGGATATCGCAGCCTCTGCCTCGACCCTTTACGTCCTCCTGCCACAGACCGATATCGGCTGGCCGTCGTTTCTGGCGATCTATGCAACTGCGGTCGGCGCCGGCGTGCTCAGCCATGTGCCGGCGGGGCTTGGGGTGTTCGAGACGGTCATTGTCGCGGCGCTCGGCAGCACGGTCGATATCGACCAGGTTCTCGGCAGTCTTGTCCTCTACCGTGTCATCTACCACGTCCTGCCGCTTGCGATCGCGACGCTGTTCGTCATCGTGCTCGAAGCGCGGCAGCTCGCCAATCATCCGGTCGCTTCGACGCTACGGAAGCTGGAATTCCGGCTGGCGCCGTTGCTCCTGGCAGCCTTCGCACTGATCGCCGGCGCGATGCTGGTTCTTTCGAGCGTGACGCCGACGCCCGATTCCAACCTGGATTTTCTGGGCAATTTCATGCCGCTTCCGCTGATCGAGGGCGCGCATTTTCTCTCAAGTGTCATCGGCATCCTGCTTTTCGTCTGCGCGCGCGGGATCGCGCAAAGGCTGGATGGCGCCTGGTGGACGGCGGTCATCTGCACGGCGCTCGGCCTGCTGTTTTCCTTCCTGAAGGCTTTGGCATTGTTCGAAGCCATATTCCTTGCGGTGTTGCTGACCGGGCTGTTGCTCAGCGCCCGCCAGTTCAACCGGCCGGCCTCGATGCTGCGGCAGGCGCTGACACCGCCCTGGATCGTGGCGATGCTGATCCTGGTTTCGGCGGCGGCGACAATCCTGTTCTTCGTCTATCGCGAAGTGGATTACAGCCGAGAACTCTGGTGGCAGTTCGAATTTTCCGCCGAAGCGCCGCGCGGGTTGCGCGCCATGCTCGGCATTGCCATCGTGGCAGCGGTGGTATCGGTATTCAGCCTGCTGCGCCCGGCGGTGCGGCGATCGGAACCTTCAACCGCCGACGAACTTGTGCGGGCGACGGATATCGCCATGGCTCAGAATTTTGCCGACGCCAATCTGGTGCGCATGGGCGACAAGCGGCTGATGTTTTCTGCCAGCGGCAATGCCTTCATCATGTATGGCATTCAGGGCCGGTCCTGGATCGCGCTTTTCGATCCGGTCGGGCCGAGCGAT
Source organism: Hyphomicrobiales bacterium (assembly GCA_900469445.1). Taxonomy (GTDB): domain Bacteria; phylum Pseudomonadota; class Alphaproteobacteria; order Rhizobiales; family Rhizobiaceae; genus Neorhizobium. Next base: position 160,493 of record UBXM01000016.1, on the reverse strand, counting down.
GAAATCAGCGAACTGGTCTGGCGCTTCGTCGAAGAGGCGCGAACCGGCGGCGGAAGGGCGGTGTTTTACCAGATCTCACCGGAACTTCTCGCCTATTGCACCGATGCCGGCATGCGGGCCTTTCGACTGGGTGAGCTCGCCGTCGTCGATCTTGCCAGCTTCGAGCTGAAAGGTAGCCGGCTATCCGGTCTGCGGCAGGCGATCAACAAGGGTGTTCGCGAAGGACTGGAATTCGAGATGCTGCAGCCGGAGCAGGTTGCGGATCATCTCGACGCGCTGCGTGATGTGTCGGACAGCTGGCTCGACGAACACAACACGCGCGAAAAGACCTTTTCGCTCGGTGCCTTCCGGGACGATTACGTGTTGTCGCAGCCCGTTGGCGTGTTGCGCAAGGAGGGCCGGATCGTTGCCTTCGCGACGCTATCCGTCACCGATACGAAGCAGGAAGGCACGGTCGATCTGATGCGGTTTGCACCCGATGCCCCGAAAGGATCGATGGATTTTCTGTTCGTCAGGATCATGGAATATCTGCGCGATGCGGGTTTCCGGCAGTTCAATCTCGGCATGGCGCCGCTTTCCGGCATGGCGCAGCGCGAGGCGGCACCGGCCTGGGACCGGATCGGCAGCGTGATCTTCGAACACGGCGAGCGGTTTTACAATTTCAAGGGTTTGAAAGCCTTCAAATCCAAGTTTCATCCTCGCTGGGAACCGCGCTATCTTGCCGTTTCCGGCATCGGTCCGGCGGTTGCGATGATGGACGCGACCTTGCTGATCGGCGGTGGACTGAGAGGAGTGGTGGGGAAATGAGAATGCGTCCTGCTCTATTGTTTGCCCTTGGCCTGACGGCGGGGCTCGGCTTGGCGTCTGCTCCTGCGATAGATGGTCAGGCATGGGCCCAGACGGCCACTGCCGATCAGGCTCAGAGCCCGACGCCCGCTCAGGACTATCACACGGGCCTCATTCCCTCGCCGCATATCTACCTGCCGCAGGGGCAGGATCTGGCCGGGATGGTGTTCCTGATTTCCGATGCGAAAGGCTGGGGTTCTGCAGAAGAAGCGCAGGCGAAGGATCTGGTCGAGAGCGGTGCTGCCGTCGTCGGCATCGATTTCCCCTCCTACATGCAGTCGCTTGCCGCCGATGACGGTGAGTGCATCTATATGGTTTCCGATATCGAGGACCTTTCACAACAGGTGCAGCGGCGGATGGCGAACCGAGAATACCGCCATCCGATCCTGGCCGGTGCGAAAGAGGGTGGCACGCTGGCGCTGGCGCTGATCGCGCAGAGCCCGTTTGCCACAATCGGCAGCGCGATTGCTGTCGATCCGGGCGAAGCGGTTCCGCTGAAAAAGCAGCTTTGCACGCCAGCGGACAAACGACCTACCTATAACGGTATCGTCTACGGATTGACCGACGGCGCATTGCCGGCGCCGGTGACGGTTGCTTTCACGCCTGACGCTGATCCCGCCGGCAAGGTGCATGCGCTTGGGCTGAAACAGGCCCATGGCGACATCGTGGTCAAGGAAACCTCCGATGATGCCGAGGATTATCTCGGTACGTGGCTGCAGAACCAGTTGTCAGCGGGAAAATCCGAAGGCGCTCTCGATCTGCCGCTCTCGGTTCTGGAGGCCAAGCCGGCGATGGATACGATGGCGATCGTCTATTCCGGCGATGGCGGCTGGCGTGATCTGGACAGCGAACTTGGCGAATATCTGCAGACGCAGGGTGTGCCCGTCATCGGCGTCGACTCGCTTCGCTATTTCTGGGCGAAGCGCACTCCGCAGGAGACGGCGGACGATCTGAAACGCATCATCGATACCTATGCCGATCAATGGGGCGTCTCGAATGTCGTGCTGATCGGTTATTCCTTCGGGGCGGATGTCATTCCAGCCTCCTACAATCTACTGCCCAAGGCAACCAAACGGCGGGTCAGGCAGCTTTCGCTGCTGGCGCTTTCCAAGGAAGTCGATTTCGAAATCTCCGTTACCGGATGGCTCGGCATGGCGGGCGCCGGCGAGGGCGGGACGACCGTCGACGATATCGCCAAGATCAAGAGCAGTCTCGTCCAGTGCATCTACGGCACGGAGGAGGACGATGATCCCTGCCCGTCGATGAAGGCATCCGGTGTGGAAACGGTTGCGATCGATGGCGGGCACCATTTCGACGAGGATTATCAGGCGCTGGGCAAGAAGATCCTCGACAGTCTGCAAAAACGCCTGCCGAAATGAAGCGCGCGGATGCCGGTCTCTGATCTCGCTGATAAGCCGGCCGCGACATTTTCTGAAAGATCACGGCGAGCCCACGGTTTTGTGATCCAGCCACTTGAGTTCATCGAAGTCTGGCGCTAAATCTCGCTCGACCAGGACCGGGCCCCTCTGGCAGCTTATCATAAGCTGTGATGTCGGACTGGATTTTCCAATGCCGGTGCCTGGTGTCGTGATGGTTTTTGGTCTGAAGGAACGTGCGTTGCACGGGAGTGTCCCGGCGCGTGTTCCAGAAATGTCTCCAAGGCTCGTCAGGACATGGGGCACCTCATCTTGAGATAGGGTGTCAAATGATGGAATTTTTTACGCCGGAGGCGTTGTCCGCCCTCGCGCAAGTTATCATGATCGATCTGGTTCTGGCTGGCGACAATGCGATCGTCATCGGTCTGGCTGCGGCCGGCCTGCCGAAGGAGCAGCGCGCAAGAGCCATTCTGGTCGGCATTATCGCCGCCACGGTCCTGCGTATCGGTTTTGCTCTCGCCACCACGCAGCTTCTCCAGATCGTCGGCCTGCTTCTCGCCGGCGGTGTGCTGCTGCTCTGGGTCTGCTGGAAGATGTGGCGCGAACTCAGAACGCCTCACCACCATGAGGACGAAGCCAACGAGGCGCTCGCCAATGCGGATCTCAATGCAGACGGCACGGTTGCCGGCGGCGCGCCGCGCAAGACCTTTGCCCAGGCCGCATGGCAGATCGTTATCGCCGACGTTTCCATGTCGCTCGACAACGTTCTTGCCGTTGCCGGTGCTGCACACGAGCACCCGGAAGTTCTGATTTTCGGTCTGGTTCTCTCGATCGCTCTGATGGGTGTGGCCGCAAGCTTCATCGCTCGCCTGCTCAACAAGCATCGCTGGATCGCCTATGTCGGTCTTGCCGTCATTCTCTACGTTTCGCTGGAAATGATCTGGCGCGGTTCGGTCGAGGTCCTGCCTTACATCACCGGCTGATCGCGGTCTCTCTGCAGATAAAAAGGCGGCGCGGTCTTCGGATCGCGCCGTTTGCTTTTGTGCCGATGACTGGATTACTGCGTCGCAACCTTGCTCTTGAGCACCCGCTCGTTCACCCAGTCGGCGCTTGCGCGGACGCCGCCGAGCGGGAAGACGTGGATCTGTTCGATCAGGCTTTGCGGATGGGTTGCCTTGTAATCGGCGATCTCGGTCAGAAACTCATCCGGTTCATAAGGGACAAGCAGCTTGCTCAGATCCATCGCGCGGCGCTGCAATACGCTCAGCGACGGGCCGACGCCGCAGGAAATGGCGAACTTGATCAATGTCTGAAGCTTGGTCGGGCCGGCAACGCCAAGATGGATGGGCAGCGTCACGCCCGCTTCGGCGATACGCTCGGCCCAGCGGATGATCGATTTGGCATCGAAGGCGAACTGGGTGACGATCGCCATCTCGGCATCGCTGTTTTCCGAATAGGCCTGCTTGAACTTCAAGGCCCGGTCGACAAGCCTTGTCGTGCCGTCCTTGTCGATGTCCTTGTTGCCTTCGGGATGGCCGGCGACATGCAGGCGTCTGAAACCGTAACGGTCAAGCAGGCCGGTTTCGAGAAGCTGCAGCGAGCTGTCGAGTTCGCCTCTGGGAGAGCTGAGACCACCCGCCAGAAGCAGCGCCTGGCTTACGCCGGCCTCGTTGCTGTAACGGCTTACCCAGTCCTCAAACATTGCCTTGTCGCGGATCAGCCGTGCCGGCATATGGGGCATCACCGCGTAACCATCGTCGGTCAGGCGTTTTGCGGTCGCAACCATGTCGTTAATCGGTGTTCCGTCGATATGGGCGATATAGACGCGCATGCCGGCCGGCAGGAACTCGCGAAAATTGTCGATCTTGGCCGCCGTGCGCGGCATGACCTCGATCGAATAACCGTCGAGAAGAGCGCCGAAACTTATCTGCTCGGACTTTTCGTCCGCACGCCTGTTCTTGAATAGGTTCAGAATTGCCATATCGACTGCCTTCTACATCACAAGACTGTCTGCCTGCCACTGCCATTGACGTGTGCAAGACGGCATTTCTGGCACAGCTTTGTGTAGAGCAGTTTCCTCACTGCGTCACTTTCGGTTTGATTTCCTCCGCATTCGACAAGATGAGGTCCGTTGACAAGCGGGTTCTCACATTGGACAAAGGCGCATCCGACGGCAGCCACGGGGGGACTTTTCATGTCTAGGCGCGCGATCTTCGGCTTTTCCGCCTTGCTCTTTTCGTCTCTTGTTCTCAGCTTTCCGATGGCGGCGCAGGAACGAAGGATCGAGACCACGCCTGATGGCGATTATCTCGGCTTCGACCTCAGAACCGTGAAGAATGTCAGCCAGGCGCAATGCGAAACCGCTTGCATCGGCGACAACCAGTGCCGCGCCTTCACCTATAACGTCAAAGCCAAGTGGTGCTTTCTGAAATCCGATCACGGCCAGCTCAACACGTTTGCCGGTGCTGTTGCGGGCAAGATCGTCGAAGTCGCGGCCCAGCCTGATATCGGTGCGCCGCCGCGGCTTTCTTTCCTGTCTGAAGATGTGCTGCAGCAGGCGCGCGAGCAGAAGGACGGCCTGACGCTTGGCGACAACCAGCAGGGCTACGGCATCGAAAACCTGAAGACCGTGGCGCAATCCAAACTGCTCGGTGGCCGCGTCGATACGGCGATCTACAATTACAAAGGCGCCCTGTCGCTTGTCCCGGACGACGGTGCGCTGTGGATCGAACTGGCGCGCGCCGCCGGCCTTGCCAAGAACAATGGCTCGGCCGATAGCGAAGGCACGCTTGCGGCGATCAACGGGTACCTGCTTTCGCGCACGACGCAGGCCAGAGCGGAGGCGCTGGCGGTTCTTGGCGCGGCGCTTGCCAAGCAGCAGAATTATCGTCAGGCACTGACCGCCTACAAGGAGAGCCTTGCGCTTGTCAGCGCCCGCACGGTTCAGGCGGCCTATAACGATCTGCGCGAACGCCAGGGTTTTCGCGTGACCGGTAATACGGTCGATGCCGACAGCGCCAATCCGCGCGCCTGCGTGCAGTTTTCCGAGCCGCTGGTGAAGGCCGGCACCGACTATGCGCCTTTCGTGACGCTGGACGGGCAGGCGCCGAAGGCGATGGAAGCCAAGGACAACCAGGTCTGCGTCGAAGGCCTGACCCATGGCCAGCGCTACAAGCTGTCCTTGCGTCGTGGCCTGCCGTCCTCGGTCGATGAGCCGCTGACGGCGCAGGTGGATCTCGACATCTACGTCAAGGACCGCTCGCCGATGGTGCGGTTTACCGGCGACAGCTTTGTTTTGCCGTCGACAGCGCGCCGTGGCATCCCGATCGTGTCGGTCAACACCGAACGGGCCAATCTCAAACTTTACCGGATCGGCGACCGAGCCATCGCACCGCTTCTGACCAATTCGCAGTTTCTGACGCAGATGAGCGGCTATAGCGCCGACCGTATCGAGCAGGAAAACGGCGAACTCGTCTGGCAGGGTACGATCGATCTCGGCCAGGACCTGAACAAGGACGTGGCGACGAGTTTCCCGGTCGACGAGGCGTTGCCCGAGCGCAAGCCGGGCGTTTATGTGCTGACGGCGTCCGCTGCCAATGCGGTCAACCAGGAATGGGACAACAAGGCGACGCAATGGTTCGTCGTTTCCGATATCGGGCTGACCACCTATGCCGGCACGGACGGTCTGCATGTGTTTGCCCGTTCGCTCGGGTCCGCCAAACCGATCGAAGGCGTCGATCTGCAGCTGCTTGCCAAGAATAACGAGGTGCTCGGCACGGCGAAGACGGACGCGGATGGTCGCGCCACCTTTACCGCGGGCCTGATGCGCGGCACGGCGGCAATGGTGCCGGCGGTGCTGACGGCGCAGAGTGGCGGCAAGGACTATGTCTTCCTCGACATGACCCGCGCCGGGTTCGATCTTTCCGACCGCGGCGTGACCGGACGTCCGGCACCGGGCGCGATCGATCTTCTCTCCTGGACCGAGCGCGGCATCTATCGTCCCGGCGAAACGGTTCATGCGAGCGCCCTTGCCCGCAATGTCGATGCGAGCGCAATCGAAAACCTGCCGCTCACCTTCGTTTTCCTGCGCCCCGATGGCGTCGAGGACCGGCGGATGGTGAAAAACGGCGCGCTGGGCGGCTATACGCTCGACCTGCCGCTGCAGGACACATCGATGCGCGGCACCTGGACGATGCAAGTATTTACCGATCCCAAGGGGTCTGCAATCGGCGACAAGACATTCCTGGTCGAGGATTTCGTGCCGGATCGTATCGAATTCGACATGGCGAGCGAAGCGAAGGAAATCGTCGTCGGCGAACCGGCTTCGGTTACGGTCGACGGTCGCTATCTCTATGGCGCGCCGGCTGCCGGGCTTGGCCTTGAAGGCGAGATCGCGCTCAAGCCGACGCGCGAAAATGCTATCTTCCCGGGTTATCAGTTCGGCCTGGCCGACGAGGAAGAGACCGAAACCGTGCGCATTCCGCTCGATGCGCTGGGGGAGACGGATGAAGAGGGCAAGGCTGTATTCGATGCGGATGTCGCCGAACTGCCTTCCACGACCAAGCTCATCAATGCCGATATCGTCGTCAGAATGCAGGAAACGGGCGGTCGCGCGATCGAGCGCAACCTGTCGCTGCCGGTCAAGGCGGATGGTTCCCGCATCGGCATCAAGCCTGAATTCTCGGGCGATCTTCCAGAGGGCGCTACCGGCAATTTCAATGTCATTCTCGTCAATGAAGCGGGTGCCAAACAGGCCCTGAAAGGGCTTGCCTGGAAGCTTGTGAAGGTCGAGCAGGATTACCAGTGGTATCGCGACGGCAGTTCCTGGCGTTACGAGCCGATTACCCGCACGAAGCAGGTTGCCAATGGCACGGTCGACGTGACGACGGACGGCGGCCGGGTTTCCGTGCCGGTGGAATGGGGCCGTTACCGTCTCGAAGTCGAAACGGCGGATATCGGTGGTCCGGCCTCCAGCGTCGAGTTCGATGCCGGCTGGTTCGTGACCGCGACCTCGACCGAGACGCCGGATGCGCTGGAAATCGCGCTCGACAAGCCGAATTACAAGATTGGCGATACGGCGAAACTCAAGGTTTCGTCACGTTATGCAGGCGAGTTGATGGTCATGGCCGGGTCGGAAGAGCTGATCTCGGTCGAGACCGCCAGCATTTCCGAAAATGGCGGAGAAGTTGAAATTCCGGTGACCGCGGATTGGGGGGCGGGCTCCTATGTCACGGCAACGCTTTATCGTCCGGGCGAGGTGCGTGAAAACCGCATGCCGATGCGGGCGATCGGCATTACCTGGCTGAAGGTCGATCCGGAAGATCGCGATCTGGCGATCACCATAGAAGCGCCGGAAAAGACGTTGCCGCGCCAACCGCTGGATATATCGCTGCAGGTGGCGGGGGCAGGGGCCAACGAGGACGCCTATGTGACGATTGCTGCCGTCGATGTCGGCATTCTCAATCTGACCCGCTACGAGCCGCCAGCGCCGGATGACTGGTATTTTGGCCAGCGCCGTCTTGGGCTGGAAATCCGCGACATCTATGGTCGCCTGATCGACGGTTCGCTCGGTGCGACCGGGCGGCTTCGAACCGGTGGCGATGGTGGCAGCATGGCGCTGCAGGCCAGCCCGCCGAAGGAAAAGCTGGTCGCTTTCTTCTCAGGTCCGGTGAAACTCGATGGTGAGGGCAAGGCGAAAGTCTCCTTCGACATTCCGCAGTTTAACGGTACCGCACGGGTGATGGCTGTCGCCTGGTCGAAATCCGGGGTCGGCCATGGGGTGAAGGATGTCATCATCCGCGATCCGATCGTCATCACATCGAGCCTGCCGCGTTTCCTTGCGCCCGGCGACGACAGCAATCTGAGGCTCGATATCGCCAATACCGATGGTCCAGCCGGCACTTACGACCTTACCGTCGAGACCAGTGATGCCGTTGCCGTCGGACAGAACGCGATCAAGCCGGTCGAACTGGCTGCGGGGGCCAAGACGAGCGTGACGTTGCCGCTGGTCGGCATCGAGCCGGGTAATGGCACCGTGTCGATCAAGCTCGCCAATAGTGCGGGTCTCTCCGTCGATCAGGTTCTCAACATCCCCGTTCGCCCGGCTGCCATGCCGGTGACGGAACGGCGGCTGGTCGATCTCAAACCGGGGGCCGGTGTGACGATCGACGGCAATCTGCTGGCCGACAGCGTGCTGCAGGGGGCTTCGGTCAGCGTCAATGTCAGCCGGTCTAACGCCTTCGATATTCCGGCGCTGCTGATGAGCCTCGACCGTTACCCCTATGGCTGTGCCGAACAGACGACCAGCCGGGCGCTTCCGCTTCTCTATCTCAGCGAAATGGCGGTGCAGAACGGGCTCGCCGATGATGCCGAGGTGAAGAAACGCGTACAGGATGCGATCCATCGCGTGCTGTCCTTCCAGGCGTCTGCGGGCAGTTTCGGTCTTTGGGGGCCGAATGGTGCTGGCAACGATCTCTGGCTCGATGCCTATGTGAGCGACTTCCTCTCGCGTGCGCGCGAACAGGGATATGACGTGCCGGAACAGCCGCTGGTGCAGGCGCTGGAAAACCTGCAGAATACGCTTTCCTACACGACGAATGTGCGCGATCAGGGCAATCAGATCGCCTATGCGCTTTATGTTCTGGCGCGCAATCGCAAGGCTGCGATCAGTGACCTGCGTTATTATGCGGATACGATGCTCGGGGATTTCCCGACACCGCTCGCCAAGGCGCATATCGCGGCTGCCCTTTCGCTTTATGGCGATGGCCAGCGCTCGCAGTCGATCTTCAATGCCGCGCTGCAGATGTCGCAGGATGCGCAGGTTCACAAGGTGAGCCTCGTCCGCTCGGACTATGGTTCATCGCTGCGCGATGGCGCGGCCGTGCTGGCGCTTGCTGCCGAAAGCCGTCCGGTGCCGCCGGTCGTGCCGGCGCTCGCCGATGTCGTTGCCAAGGAATGGGCGCAGAAAAGATATACCAGTACCCAGGAGCAGGCCTGGATGCTGCTTGCCGCCCGCGCGCTGCAGAACGGTGATGAGAGCCTGAAGCTCGACGTCAATGGCGCCGCCCATACCGGCACTTTGATGTCGCAGATGGCGGGCGATGTGCTGCTCGATCATCCGCTGACGGTGCGTAATGACAGCGGCGACGCGCTGTCTGCCGCAATCACCACGGTAGCAGCACCGGCAACGCCGCTGCCGGTCGGCGGCGATGGCTTCCAGATTTCGCGGACCTATTACACGATGGCCGGTGAAGAGGTGAATGTCAGTGAGGCGAAGCAGAACGAACGTTACGTCGTGGTGCTGAACATTACCGAAACCAATGACTGGCCGTCACGTATCGTTGTGACCGACCTTCTGCCGGCCGGTTTCGAGATCGACAATCCGTCGATCGTCAACAGTGCCAATCTTGCCAATTTCGACTGGATCGAGGAGGTGCAGGCGGCGCATACCGAATTCCGCAACGATCGCTTCGTTGCCGCCTTCGACCGATCCCAGGGCGATAATCGCCAGATCACGCTGGCTTATGTCGTGCGTGCGGTGACCCCGGGTGTCTACGATCATCCGGCAGCACAGGTGGATGACATGTATCGTCCGCAGTTTTCGGCGCGGACGGCGATGGGCAAGATGGAGGTTGTTGGGGCGCCGTAAGCGAGAGTGTGCTTCGGCGTTTGCCCGTCACTTTCTGCATTCTAGACGGGCTTGCCCCTCACCCTATCCCCGCAAGCGGGGAGAGAGGACTTGCCTCGCTCGACGTTTGAGGAGGACTAAGGCGTTGCATCCAGCTTCCTTCGCCCCGTTTACGGGNNAGGCGGATGAGGGGCAGACGTTGCAGCGCATTCGGCGAACATAGAAATCGAATGACAGAAAAACGCGGATGAAACGCAGGTGGAAATTCTCGATCGGACTTGGCACCTGCCTCATTCTGGCAGCGGGAGCCTTTGTCGGTCTCGAAGCCGCCGATCGCGCCTATCCGCCGCCGCTTGATCAGGCGAAGGTGGTGTCGCGCGAGGTGCTGGATGCGGATGGCGAATTGTTGCGGGCATTTGCAACGCCGCAAGGGCGCTGGCGGCTGAGGACCGAAGTTGCGGATGTCGACCCACGTTTTCTCGATATGCTGGTCGCCTATGAGGATCGGCGGTTCTACGAGCATGGCGGCATCGATCCGCTGGCGATCGGCCGCGCTGCGTTCCAGCTTCTGACCAATGGACGGATCGTTTCCGGCGCCTCGACGCTTTCCATGCAGGTGGCGCGGTTGATCGAACCTCGCGAGACGCGGTCTTTTTCGGCAAAGTTTCTACAGCTTGCCCGCGCCATCCAGATCGAGCGCCGCCTCGGCAAGCAGGAAATTCTGCAGCTCTATCTCACGCACGCGCCCTATGGCGGCAATCTGGAAGGTGTGCGGGCTGCAAGCCTTGCCTATTTCGGCAAGGAGCCGAAGCGGCTGACGGTGGCGGAGGCGGCCTTGCTCGTGGCCCTGCCGCAATCTCCGGAATCCCGTCGTCCGGACCGTCGCCCGAAACTGGCGCTGGCAGCAAGAGAAAGGGTGCTGACACGTCCTGCCGTGGCAGAGGTCACCGGCGAGGGCGAGGCGGAGCGTGCTTCCAATGATGTCGTTCCCTTGCGCCGTCTGCAATTGCCCGCCTATGCGGCGCATCTGGCTGAGGCTGCGATCCGCAAACAGCCGCAGGCGGAAGAATATCGCAGTACGCTGAAGCGCCAGATCCAGCAAAAGCTGGAGGAGGTCGCCCGGGAGGCATCGGTCAAGCTCGCGCCCAGGGTCTCGCTGGCGATGGTCATGGCGGATGCGACGACCGGCGAGATCGTCGGTGAGGTCGGATCGGCGGATTATTTCGATGCCGGTCGCTCGGGCTGGATCGACATGACGCGCCGCCTGCGCTCGCCGGGTTCGACGCTGAAGCCTTTCATCTACGGCCTCGCCTTCGAGCAGGGTCTCGTTTCCCAGGAAACGATGATTGAGGACCGGCCGGCGGATTTCTTCGGGTATCGGCCGAAAAATTTCGACATGACCTATCAGGGGGACGTGACGGTCAGGCAGGCGCTGCAATTGTCGCTCAACGTGCCGGCGGTGAGGCTGCTCGATGCCGTGGGGCCGTCGCGGCTGATGATCCGTTTTCGCCGCGCCGAGGTGCGGCCGGTCCTGCCGCCAAACGAGGCTCCGGGACTGGCGATCGGGCTTGGCGGTGTCGGCATCACGCTCAAGGATCTGGTGCAGGCCTATGCCGCACTCGCCAATGGCGGGCAGGCCGTCAGGGTCGGTAACGGGATCGACGAAAAGCCGGGGCTTCTCGACAACGAGCCGATCCTGGAGCGCCAGGCGATCTGGAATGTCACGGATGCACTGTCCGACGTGTTGCCGCCGACCGGCAGCCGCAGGCTCGGCATCGCCTACAAGACCGGCACGAGCTACGGTTATCGCGATGCGTGGTCTGTCGGTTATGACGGGCGCCATGTTCTCGGTGTCTGGGTCGGACGGCCGGACAATGGGGCAGTGCCGGGCATTGCCGGTTACCAGACCGCGGCGCCGATCCTGTTCGAGGCTTTTTCACGCTCCGGCGTATCGATCACCCCGCATCCCCCGGCGCCTCCCGGGGCGGTGCGGCTGGCGCAACACGACCTGCCGATCGGCCAGCGCCGGTTCGCGGTTACCGCGAGCGGTCTTATCCGTTCATCCTCGCGTGAGAGCGCACCACAGATCGTCTATCCGCCGGAGGGAGCGAAAGTCGATCTCGGGGCCTTGTCGGGGGAAATTTCGCCGCTCGTACTGAAACTGCAAGGCGGCCGTCCGCCGTTCCGCTGGCTCGCCAATGGCAAGCCGCTCGCCGACCTCTCCCGCCGTCGGACCAATCAATGGCTGCCGGAAGGCGCAGGATTTTCAACACTCACCGTGATCGATGCCGCGGGGAGAGCTGCGACAGTACGGGTGTTCGTCGAATAAAAAATTCCGGCTGCGCGTCTCGGAAAGGACGGGCAGATAAGGCGAAGGCGGCCCCGATGAACGGGCCGCCTCAGCGTTTGGCTTTATTTGCCCTTTAGCCGGCGTAAACCACCAGCAGATCCTTGGCGTCGATCTGGTCACCGGCCTTGACGAGCACCTCGGCGATTACGCCGTCCTTCTCGGCATGAAGCGCGGTTTCCATCTTCATCGCCTCGATGGAGAGCAGCACGTCGCCTGCCTGAACCGTCTGGCCAGAGGATATGGCGACCGTCGAGACGACGCCCGGCATCGGTGCTCCGAGATGGGCGGCATTGCCGGTCTCCGCCTTGCGGCGAACGGCGCTCGATGCGGTGCGATTGCGATCCGGAACCTTGATACGGCGCGGCTGGCCGTTGAGTTCGAAAAAGGCCGTGACCATCCCTTGCGCATCCGGCGCGCTGATCGCCTGATTGACGATGACAAGCGTCTTGCCCTTTTCGATATCGGCAAACATTTCCTCGCCGTCCGCCAGCCCGTAGAAATAGGCGGGGGTCGGCAGAACGGAGACCGGACCGTAGGTTTCCGATGCCAGAGCGAAATCGGTGAACACTTTCGGATACATCAGATAAGACGCGAACTCGAAGTCATCGACCTTGCGGGAAAGCTTCTCCTCGATGTCCTTGCGTTCCTTGGCAAGATCCGCCGGTGGGAGCAGCGAACCGGGCACTGCCGTGTAGGGCTTCTCGCCCTTCAGTGCCTTTTTCTGCAGCGCTTCCGGCCATCCGCCCGGAGGCTGGCCGAGGTCGCCCTTCAGCATCGAAACCACCGATTCCGGAAAGGCGATGTCCTTGTCGGGGTTCTCGACATCGGCCACCGTCAGGTCCTGGCTGACCATCATCAGCGCCATGTCGCCGACCACCTTCGAGGACGGGGTGACCTTGACGATATCGCCGAACATCTGGTTCACGTCGGCATAGGTCTGGGCGACCTTGTGCCACCTGGTATCGAGGCCCAGCGAACGGGCCTGTTCCTTCAGGTTGGTAAACTGCCCGCCCGGCATTTCGTGCAGATAGACTTCCGAGGCAGGTCCCTTGAGGTCGCTTTCGAAGGCGGCATACTGGTTGCGCACCGCTTCCCAATAGAACGAGATCTTGCGGATCCATTCCGGGTCGAGGCCCGGATCACGTTCGGAGCCCGAGAGCGCCTCGACGATCGAGCCGAGACAGGGCTGCGATGTATTGCCGGAAAACGCATCCATTGCCGCATCGACCACATCGACGCCGGCATCAACGGCGGCAAGCACGGTAGCTGCCGAAATCCCGGATGTATCATGCGTATGGAAATGGATCGGCAACGATGTCGCTTCGCGCAAGGCCTTGAACAGAACCCTGGCGGCGGCAGGCTTCAGAAGCCCGGCCATATCCTTGACCGCGATGATGTGGGCACCGGCCTTTTCCAGATCCTGCGCCAGCCCGACATAATATTTGAGGTCGTATTTCGGCCGTGCCGAATTACCGAGATCGCCGGTATAGCAGATCGCCGCCTCGCACAGCTTGCCTTCCTCGTTCACCGCATCCATCGACACACGCATATTGTCGACCCAGTTCAGGCAGTCGAACACGCGGAACAGGTCGATACCGCCGTTTTCCGAACTGCCCTTCGCCGCCTGACGGACGAAATATTTGACGACATTGTCGGGATAGTTCTTGTAGCCGACGCCGTTTGCGCCACGCAGAAGCATCTGCAGCAGGATGTTCGGCGCCGCTTCACGGATCAGCGCCAGCCGCTCCCATGGATCTTCGGTGAGGAAGCGCATCGAGACGTCGAAGGTTGCGCCGCCCCAGCATTCCAGCGAGAACAGGTTGGGCAGAGCCCGGGCATAGACCCCGGCAATGCTGGCGATGTCATGGGTGCGCATGCGGGTGGCCAACAGCGACTGGTGGCCATCACGCATCGTCGTGTCGGTGATCAGAGCCCGGCCTTCGCCGCGCATCCATTCGGCGAATTTTTTCGGCCCGAGTTCATCGAGCTTTTGCTTGGTGCCGGAAGGGATCGCCCCTTCGATGAAGGGCAGGACCGGCTTCGAGATCTTGTCGGACGGCGTGGGTCGGCCCTTGGTCTCCGGATGGCCGTTGACGGTCACGTCGGCAAGATAGGTCAGAAGCTTCGTTGCGCGGTCGGCGCGCTTGACCTGCTCGAACAGTTCCGGCGTGGTGTCGATGAAGCGCGTCGTATAGGTGTTGTCGCGGAATTTCGGGTGGCCGATGATCGCTTCGAGGAAGGTCAGGTTGGTCGCCACGCCGCGGATACGGAATTCCCGCAGCGCGCGGTCCATGCGGCTGATCGCTTCGGCAGGGGTGGAGCCCGACGCGGTGACCTTGACCAGCAGCGGATCGTAATAACGGGTGATGATCGCGCCCGTATAGGCCGTGCCGCCATCGAGGCGGATGCCGAAACCGGCTGCCGAACGATAGGCGGTGATACGGCCGTAATCCGGGATGAAGTTCTGCTCCGGATCTTCCGTCGTGATGCGGCACTGCAGGGCGTGGCCGTTCAGACGGATATTTTCCTGGGCGGGAACACCCGATTCCGGCGTGCCGATGGCAAAGCCTTCGAGGATGTGGATCTGCGCCTTGACGATGTCGATGCCGGTGACGACTTCCGTCACCGTGTGTTCGACCTGGATGCGCGGATTGACTTCGATGAAGTAGAATTTGCCGGTCTCGGCATCCATCAGATACTCGACCGTGCCGGCGCCGATATAATTGGTCGCCTTGGCGATCTTCAGCGAATAGCTGGCGAGTTCCTGCCGCTGCGCTTCGGTCAGATAGGGTGCCGGTGCCCGTTCGACGACCTTCTGGTTACGGCGCTGGATGGAACAATCGCGTTCGAAAAGGTGAACCACATTGCCGTGCGTATCACCAAGAACCTGGCTTTCGACATGGCGGGCGCGTTCGACCAGCTTTTCCAGATAGACCTCGTCCTTGCCGAAAGCGGCCTTGGCTTCGCGCTTGGCTTCGACGACTTCCTTGGCAAGGTCGGCTTCGGCGCGGATGGCGCGCATGCCGCGGCCGCCCCCGCCCCAGGAGGCCTTGAGCATGACAGGATAGCCGATCTCGGCGGCCATCCGCGCCACTTCCGTCATGTCGTCCGGCAACGGAGCGGTTGCCGGGACCACCGGCACACCGACGGAAATGGCAAGATTGCGGGCGGCAACCTTGTTGCCGAGCTGGCGCATCGTATCCGGCCGCGGGCCGATGAAGATGATACCGGCTTCATCACAAGCATCGACGAATTCGGGGCTCTCCGACAGAAGGCCGTAACCGGGATGGATCGCATCGGCGCCGGAAAGTTTGGCGACCCGGATCACTTCGGGGATCGACAGGTAGCTTTCGATCGGGCCGAGATCCTTGGAAAGATGCGGACCACGACCAACCTGATAGCTCTCATCTGCCTTGAACCGATGCAGCGAGAGTTTGTCCTCTTCCGCCCAGATCGCCACCGTCTTGATCCCAAGTTCATTGGCGGCGCGAAAAACGCGGATGGCAATTTCGGATCGGTTGGCTACGAGGATTTTCTTTATCGGCAACGCGACCTCCCAAGGCACTATCGACATATTGCAGTGCAAGAGATCAACATCATGTGATTTACGCAAGTGCAAATTGCGTCGAAATGGAAGATGATTTCGCCGCAGAAGACGGTCTCAGGCAATCAGCGCCAAGCGAAATGCAAGCGCGATCAGATGCTGACGGTTATTCGCGCCCAGCTTTTCATGCAGTCCGTTGATGTACCAATCTACGGTATGACTTGAAATATCGAGTTCCTTGGCGATCTCGTTGGACGTCAGCCCGTTGGCGAGCAAAAGCGTGACTTCCATCTCCCGCCGCGTCAGCTGGGCGTCGCTCAACGGCGCATTTTCGAAAATATCCGTTTTGTTGCGAAGCTCCAGAAGCTTCCAGAAAACCGCCTTGGCGACCGTATCGAACAGGCTGATTTCGGCCGGCGAGAGATCGACGGGCTGACCACCTATCGCGAAACTGCCGACAAGCCCGTTGCGGCCATGGATGGGAAACAGATAGCCGTCATGCAGGCCATGCCGGGCGGCCTCCTGCAGCATTCGTTTCATCCGCTGGCGATGCGGGTCGGCCTTCAATGTCAGAAGCGTTTCCTTCCAGCGGAAAGGCCTTTGAGCCAGACGCAGCCAACGCAGTGTCGGGTCGATCAGGGAATATTTGCGCTGCGCGTAGAGCTCCGTCCAGTTCTGCGGCCATTCGGCGGCCAGAACCGATCTTTGCAGCTTCAGTTGCGGCAGTGGCTGGATGAGGACGCTGTAAAAATCGAAGCCATAGCTGCCGACCAGGCCTTTCAGCTGAGAGGCAACCTGTTCCGGTGTTCTTGCTTCCCCAAGCAAGACCAGGAACTGGACAATCATGGTAATATTCAATACTGCCCCCGCGCCCGAACCGGGCATGCCGAACTACATATGCAATGGCCTGGATTGTTTACCCCGACGGTTAGCATTCGTTGAAACACAGCCGCCAAATCTAACATTGTTGAATCGATCGACACCACAAATACGTGCATTCCTGTTTTTTTACACGACACACCATACTGACACAATCGACTGTACGATAATGGCTTGGAATTGCCTTGTATTGTCCATAAAGCTCAGTGACCCACATTAGGGTGGAAGTGACTGAAGAGGTTGAACGGTTGACACTATTTCAGGTTTATTGGCGGGCACTTGGCTACCTGGGCAAGAACAAGTGGCGTGTGACGGCCATCGTCATCGCCAACATTGTGTTGGCCGTGATCACCATCGCGGAGCCTATCCTGTTCGGCTGGATCATCGATGCCATATCCTCCGGCGGAGCGGTAACCAACGTCCTCATCTTATGGGCAGCTTTCGGGGTCTTCAATACCATCGCATACGTACTCGTCGCGCGCGAGGCGGATCGGCTGGCGCATGGTCGCCGGGCGTCGCTGCTGACGGAGGCCTTCGGGCGGATCATCTCGATGCCGCTCTCCTGGCATCACCAGCGGGGCACTTCGAACGCCCTGCATACGCTGCTTCGCGCGGCCGAGAGCCTTTTCGGCCTCTGGCTCGAATTCATGCGAACGCATCTGGCAACCGGTGTGGCGATCCTTTTCCTGATCCCGACCGCGATCTCCATGGATTGGCGCCTCAGCCTCGTGCTTCTTTGCCTCAGCATCTTCTACTGGGTGATCGGCGTCGCGGTGATGAAGCGGACCAAGGAAGGCCAGGCATCGGTCGAGAGCCATTACCACCAGGTCTTCTCCCATGTCAGCGATTCGATCAGCAACGTATCGGTCCTGCACAGCTACAACCGCATCGAGTTGGAAACCCAGGCGCTCAAGGCCTATACCAAGGACCTGCTCAAGGCCCAGTATCCGGTTCTCGACTGGTGGGCGCTTGCTGGCGGCCTCAACCGTACCGCGTCGACCGTCTCCATGGGCGTCATCCTTGTCATCGGCACGATGCTCGTCCAGCGTGGCGAGATCCGCGTGGGTGATGTCGTCGCGTTTATCGGTTTCGCCAACCTGCTGATCGCCCGTCTGGACCTGTTGCGACAGTTCGCGACGCAGATTTTCGAAGCCCGGGCCAAGCTCGAGGATTTCTTCGTGCTGGAGGATTCCGTCGAAGATCGCGCAGAACCGGCCAATGCGGGCGAGCTTCGCGATGCCAGCGGCGAGGTGGAATTCCGTGACGTCAGTTTCGGTTTTGCCAATACCAAACAGGGTGTCCACAATATCTCGTTCACCGCCAAGGCCGGCCAGACCATTGCGATCGTCGGACCGACGGGCGCCGGCAAGACGACCCTCATCAATCTTCTCCAGCGGGTCTATGATCCGCAACAGGGCAAGATCCTGATCGACGGCATCGATATATCGACCGTTACCCGCAAATCGTTGAGGCAGCAGATCGCCACCGTCTTCCAGGACGCCGGCCTGCTGAACCGCTCGATCAGCGACAATATCCGCCTCGGCCGCGAGGGCGCCAGTGAGGCCGACATCATCAAGGCGGCAGAGGCGGCTGCGGCAACCGAGTTCATCGAAGACCGTCTCAACGGTTATGAGACCCCGGTCGGCGAGCGCGGCAACAAGCTTTCCGGCGGCGAGCGCCAGCGTATCGCAATCGCCCGCGCGATCCTGAAGAACGCCCCGATCCTCGTCCTCGACGAAGCGACCAGCGCGCTCGACGTCGAGACCGAAGCCCGCGTCAAAGTGGCGATCGACAAGCTCAGGCAGGACCGGACCACGTTCATCATTGCCCACCGTCTTTCGACCGTGCGCGATGCCAATACGGTGATCTTCCTGGATAATGGCCGGATTGCTGAAATGGGAAGCTATGACGAGCTGAGCCGTCTCGGTGGCCGGTTCGCATCGCTGCTGAGAACCAGCGGTCTTCTGGACGACAGCGAGGATGAGAAGACTGCGGACAAGGATAAGAAGCCGGAGGCTTCAGCCAGCCCGGCGTGAGCTGGTTTCTGCGGGACCTGAAACAGTCACTGTCAAATTTAGCTAATTAGCGCAAACTCCGCCCCTTCCTTTGATTTAGGAAGGGGCGGCGTATGTTGATTTAGGCTGCCGAGGCAGCTTTCTTTGCAGCGATACGCGCGCGGATCGATTCGACGTCAGCCTTCGGCGTCGCCTTGAACAGGGTCTGCGTGTATTCGTGTTTCGGGTTCGAAAACACTTCGTCGCGCGTGCCGTATTCGACCGCTTCGCCAAAATACATCACCATCACTTCGTCAGCGATATAACGCACCACCGACAGGTCGTGGCTGATGAAGACATAGGTGAGGTTGAACTCGTCCTGCAGGTCGGCGAGCAGGTTGAGAACCTGTGCCTGGACCGAAAGGTCGAGTGCGGAGACCGGCTCGTCGAGAACCAGCAGCTTCGGGTTCATCATCAGCGCGCGGGCAATGGCGATACGCTGGCGCTGTCCACCGGAGAACATGTGCGGGTAGCGATTGTAATGTTCCGGACCGAGGCCGACCTTGATCAGCATTTCCGTGGCGCGGTTGCGACGTTCGGCAGGCGAGAGATCGGTGTTGATCGCCAGCGGCTCACCCAAAACGTCGCCGATCTTCTGGCGCGGGTTGAGCGAACCATAGGGGTTCTGGAAGATGATCTGCACCTTCTGGCGCATTTCCGAGGTCAGGTGTCCCGGACGGGTGTCCATGGTCTTGCCGTCGATGATCAGTTCACCGGATGTCGGCTCATCGATGAAGGTGATCATGCGGGCGAGCGTGGATTTGCCACAGCCCGATTCACCGACGATCGCCAGCGTCTTGCCGCGCTCCAGCTTGAAGGAGACGCCCTTCACGGCGTGAAGGGTCTTCTTCGGCTTCATGAAGCCGCCCGGCAGTTCGTAATCGCGCTTGATGTCGCGGACTTCGAGCATGGTGTCGATGGTCTTGGTGTCGCTCATGCCTGTGCTCCTGGGGCCGATGCTCCTGCGGAAGGTGCCGGTTCCGGATTGCCGTCGAAGAAGGCGGAAACCGTGGTCAGGCGGTCACCGGTGGCGTTTTCGGGCAGGGCTGCCAGAAGCGCCTTGGTGTAATTGCTCTTCGGGTTTTCAAACAGCGAAAGCACGTCGGCTTCCTCCATCTTGCGGCCCTTATACTGAACGACGACGCGGTCGGCGGTTTCGGCAACGACGCCCATGTCATGGGTGATCATGATCAGGCCCATTCCGGTGCGTGCCTGCAGGTCCATGATGAGATCGAGGATCTGCTTCTGGATGGTCACGTCGAGCGCGGTGGTCGGCTCGTCGGCAATCAGGAGCTTCGGGTTGCAGGCGATCGCAATCGCGATCATCACGCGCTGACACTGGCCGCCCGACATCTGGTGCGGGAAGGCATTCATGCGTTCTTCCGGGTTGGGAAGGCCGACCTGCTTGAACAGTTCGATGGCGCGCGCACGGCGTTCCTTCTTGCCGAGGCCGAGATGGATGCGCAGGACTTCCTCGATCTGGAAGCCGACCGTGAAGCACGGGTTGAGGCTGGCGATCGGCTCCTGGAAGATCATGGCGATATCCTTGCCGATCAGCTTGCGCCGCTCGGCGCCGCTGAGTGCCTGGATGTCCTTGCCTTCGAACAGCATGCGGTCGGCGGTGATCTTTGCCGTCCAAGGCAAAAGGCCCATGACAGCGAGCATGGAGACTGACTTGCCGGAGCCGGATTCACCGACGATGGCAAGCACTTCGGCCTTGTTGACCAAGATCGAGACGCCGTCGACGGCGCGGAACCAGCCATTGGCGGTTTCGAATTCGACGGTAAGATTGTCGATTTGCAGAAGCGACATGATCAGGACCTCTTCAGCTTCGGGTCAAGCGCGTCGCGCAGGCCGTCGCCCATCAGGTTGATGGCAAGAACGGTGATGAGGATTGCAAGGCCCGGGAAGGTGACGACCCACCAGGCGCGCAGGATGAATTCGCGGGCTTCGGCCAGCATCGTGCCCCATTCCGGTGTCGGCGGCTGGGCGCCCATGCCGAGGAAGCCGAGAGCGGCTGCATCGAGGATGGCGTTCGAAAACGACAGCGTCGCCTGCACGATCAAGGGTGCGGTGCAGTTCGGCAGAATGGTGCGGAACATCAGGCGCAGCGGGCTTGCGCCGGCGATGCGGGCGGCGGTGACGTAATCGCGGGTCTTTTCGGCCATAACGGCTGCACGCGTCAGGCGGACGAAATGCGGCTGCAGCGTTACGGCGATGGCGATCATCGCGCTGTTGAGGCCCGGGCCGAGAATGGTGACGAGCACCAGTGCCAGAAGCAGCGACGGAACGGCGAGGATCATGTCCATCAGGCGCATGATGATCGTGTCCAGCCAGCCGCGGTAATAACCGGCGAGCAGGCCGACGATGATGCCGGAGACCAGCGACAGGGTCGTGACCACGAGGCCGACGAACAGCGAATACTGGGCGCCGTAGATCAGGCGCGAAAGGATGTCGCGGCCGACCGGATCGGTGCCGAGAAGATAGGTGGAGGTGCCGCCTTCAGCCCATGCCGGCGGCTTGAGGACCGCATCGCGATACTGTTCGAAGGGCGAGTGCGGCGCGATCAGCGGTGCGAAGATCGCGACGAGCACGAGCAGGAGGAAAACGAACAGGCCGATCACGGCACCGCGGTTTTCGGAAAAGTAGAACCAGAACTCCTTGAGCATCTGGCGGCGCATCTGGGCGCTGGAGACGGGCTCCGCAGCCTTTTGTGTGATGGTGGCGTCGGCCATGGGAATTTTTCCTTCTTAGTGGCGGATACGCGGATTGACGAGACCGTAGAGCAGGTCGACGATCAGGTTCACGGTCATGATGATCGCGGCGATCAGCAGCAATCCACCCTGGATGACGGCGTAGTCGCGACGGAAGACGCTATCGAGGATCCACTTGCCGATACCCGGCCAGGAGAAGATCGTTTCGGTCAGGATCGCGCCGGCCAGCATGACGCCGACCTGCAGGCCGACCGTGGTGATGACCGGGATCATGGCGTTGCGCAGCGCATGGATGCCGACGACGCGGAAGGGGGAAAGACCCTTGGCGCGGGCGGTGCGGACGTAATCTTCCGACAGAACTTCCAGCATGGCCGAGCGCGTCTGGCGGGCGATGACGGCAAGCGGAATGGTGGCGAGCACGATCGACGGCAAGGCCAGATGGCTGAGCGCGGAAACGAATGCACCCTTCTGCCCCGAGATCAGGCTGTCGATCAGCATGAAGCCGGTTACCTGCGGGAAATAGAACATCAGCGAGATGCGACCCGAAACAGGGAACCATTGCAGGGTACCCGAAAACAGGATGATCAGCAGCAGGCCCCACCAGAAGATCGGCATCGAATAACCGACCAGCGCAATACCCATCAGGCCCTGATCGAAGATCGATCCACGCTTCATCGCGGCAATGACGCCGGCAGGGATGCCGATCGCGATGGCGATGATGATGGCACAGAAGGACAGTTCGACCGTCGCCGGGAACAGCGTCAGGAACTGGTCGAGAACCGGCTTCTTGGAAACGATCGAAGTGCCGAAGTCGCCGGTCAGGACGCCGCCGAGATAATCGAAATACTGGACGATCATCGGTCGGTCCATGCCGAGCTGCGCGGAAATCTGCGCATGGCGTTCCGGCGACATGACGCGCTCACCCGAAAGGAGCGCGACCGGATCGCCCGGCAGAAGCCGGATGAAGGAGAAGGCGATAATGGAGACCCCGATGAAAGTCGGGATCAGGACGGCGAGGCGCCGCAGAAGGAAGCCAAACATTTTAAGCCTTTGCGGAAAAGGAGCGGGCCGGATTCATGGCTTTTGTCAAGCCGCACACCCGGTCATATCGGCGTCACCGCCATATTTTTAGGCATCTCATAAGAAAATGCCGCGGGAAACGCAACGCGTCCCGCGGCAAAAAAGTTGTGATGGCCGAAGATTACTCGGCGATATCGACAGCTTCGAAGGTGAAGTCACCCAGCGGGCTCTGGGTAAAGCCGGTTACGCCCTTGCGCATCGGAACGACGGACAGGGAGTGGTCGAGGGTTGCCCAGGGAGCGTCCTTCTTGAAGATGACCTGCGCCTGCTCGTAAAGCTTGGTGCGTTCTTCCTGGTTGGAAGTTGCCTTGGCCTTCTTCACGAGAGCGTCGAATTCCTGGTTGCACCACTGCGCGCGGTTGTTGCCGCCGACGGCATCGCAGCCGAGCAGGGTGTCGAGGAAGTTGTCCGGGTCGCCGTTGTCGCCGGTCCAGCCGAGGATGGCGGCACCGTCACGGTTCTTGTCCTTCGAACGCTGCAGGTATTCTGCCCATTCGTAGGAAACGATCTCGACCTTGACGCCGATCTTGGCAAAGTCGTCCTGCATGATTTCAGCGGCGCGACGTGCGTTCAGCATGTACGGACGCGAAACCGGCATCGCCCAGACCTTCATGGAAAGGTCCTTGACGCCTGCGTCTTCGAGCATCTTCTTGGCGGCGTCGAGGTCGTATGTGTCGTCCTTGACGTCGTTGTTGTAGGACCACATCGTCGGCGGGATCGGGTTGGTTGCCGGCGTCGCCATGCCCTGGAAGACGGCGTCGACGATTGCCTTCTTGTTGATCGCCTTGTTCAGAGCGATACGAACTTCCGGCTTGTCGAACGGAGCCTGGGTGGTGTTGTAGGCGAGGTAGGCGATGTTGAGGCCTTCCTGCTCCAGAACCTCGAGGTTCGGGTCCGACTTCATCGACTCGACGTCAGCGGCGTTCGGGTAAGGCATCAGGTGGCATTCGCCGGCCTTGAGCTTCTGGTAACGAACGGCGGCATCGGTGGTGATTGCGAAGACGAGATCGTCGATCTTCGGGGCGCCGCCCCAGTAATCGGCGTTCTTCTTGTAGCGGATGATGGCATCCTGCTGGTAGGCGACGAAGGTGAACGGGCCCGTGCCGACCGGCTGCTGGTTCAGCTGTTCCTTGGTGCCGGCCTTTTCGAGGCTATCGGCGTATTCCTTGGACAGGATCGACGCGAACGGCATGGCGATGTTGGCGAGGAACGGTGCTTCCGGACGGTTGAGCGTGATCTTGACCGTCAGGTCATCGACCTTTTCGATCGACTTGATCAGCTTGGGGAAGCCCATGCCTTCGGCATATTCCCAGGTGCCGCCGGAAATGTACTTGTTCCAGGCGTTGTTCTCGTCGATCTGGCGACCGAGCGAGAAGATGACGTCGTCAGCGTTGAAATCGCGGGTCGGGGTGAAGTAGTCCGTGGTCTGGAACTTGACGCCCGAGCGGAGCTTGAAGGTGTAGACCGTGCCGTCAGAGGAAATGTCCCAGCTCTCGGCGAGACCGGCTTCCGGCTGCGTCGTGCCCGGCTTGAATTCGAGCAGGCGGCTGTAGATCGGGTGGCCCGAAGCATCGAAGGTCGTGCCGGCGGTGTAAAGGCCCGGATCGAAGCCTTCCGGCGAACCTTCGGAGCAATAAACGAAGGTCTTGGCGCTGGCGGCGCCGGCAAAGAATGTCGCGGACAGAAGCGCTGCCGCTGCGAGAGTAAGCGTACGTTTCATCTAAATAGTCTCCCTACCTGTGCCGGCCTGGCCAGCACGGTTGATTTCCCTGAAGTGTGATGCGTTTTGCCGCATCTTTTTCGCCAAGTTCTGTCTCAGTCACCTCCTGACCAGCAGGCGTAAAAACGATGCCGGTCGAATACATGTCCCCATTGCGGGTGAAACTGCGGGACCATGCCGGCCTTCTCGCATTTGCCTATGCGCGAAATAACTTTCCGCGCCCGGCGTCAAATGCAGGACATCATGCCCGGCGGCTGCCTGTTCACTCCATATTTGTTTTGCGGTGAAGCGTTTTCGCCCAGCGTGTCTGCTTCCCGTGGCGGGCGAGAATAGCGATTATCAATCGGTTGTCGAGACGGTAAGATTCAGCTGGCGATCACAAGTATGCCGATGCTGCCTAATTGATGCGCATAGCCTTAATTCTTTGCATTATGCGTTGCGCTCCTCTCGGAAAGGGGTAGGTATGCAGTCATTGCATTTCATAGCGAAAACCAAGGCGGCTGTTTCATGACCGAAGGTAATTCCAACCTCCCTCTCGTCTGGGATCTCGTGGACCGAAAGACGGAAGTGTTTGCGGAATTGGCAAACCAGGTCTGGGAGACGCCTGAAACCTGCTACATGGAAACTCAGTCAGCCGCTGCCCATCGCGAGATGCTGGAAGCGCAAGGTTTCCGGATTACTGATGCCGTTGCGGACATTCCGACGGCTGTTATGGGGGAAGCCGGAAACGGCGGCCCGGTCATCGCCTTTCTGGGAGAATATGATGCGCTTGCCGGCCTCAGCCAGAAGGCGGATGCAACCGAGCATGATCCGCTTATAGCCGGTGCAAATGGTCATGGCTGCGGGCATAATCTGCTCGGTTCCGCGTCTTTGCTGGCGGCGACCGCGCTCAAGGACTGGCTTGAAAAGACGGGTACGCCCGGACGGGTTCGTTATTACGGCTGCCCGGCGGAAGAGGGCGGTGCCGCCAAGGCCTTCATGGTCCGCGATGGCGCATTTTCCGACGTCGATATCGCCATCAGCTGGCATCCGAGCAATTTTGCCGGTGTGCAGCGTGAGACGTCGCTTGCCAATTGCCGCATCGATTTCACCTTCACCGGCCGGGCGGCCCATGCTGCCGCCGTGCCGGAACTCGGCCGCAGCGCGCTCGATGCGGTAGAGTTGATGAGCGTCGGTGTCAATTATATGCGCGAGCATATGCAATCCGACTGCCGTATCCATTACGCCATCCTGGATGCCGGCGGCATTTCCCCGAATGTCGTTCAGGCCCATGCAAAGGTACGTTATGTCGTTCGCGCACCGGACCTTGCCGGCCTCTTCGCCTTGATCGAGAGGGTCAAGAAGGTGGCCGAGGGGGCAGCGTTGATGACCGAGACGAAGGTGGAGGCCGTCACGCTTGCCGGCGTTTCCAACCTCGTTGTGAATGCGCCGCTGATGGACACGATGCAGGACATCTGGGAGAGCATGGGGCCGCCGGTCTTCGATGCCGAGGATGTCGAATTTGCCCAAAAGATCCGCTCCACCCTGACGCCCGAGGATGTGGCTGCCAGCTGGGCGCAGGAGCGTCTTGAACAGCGGGACATTCCGCTTGCCGACTTCGTTCTTCCGGCTCACAACGAGCTCCGCCAGATGGGCGGTTCGACCGATGTCGGCGATGTCAGCTGGGTCGTGCCGACGGTGCAGGCCTATGGCGCAACGCTTGCGATCGGCACCCAGCTTCACACCTGGCAGGTGGTGGCGCAGGGCAAGAGCGCGCTTGCCCACAAGGGCATGGCTTCCGTCGCCAAGGTGATGGCCGCCACAGGTCTTGCGGCGATGACGAGCGAACAGTTGCGCGAGGCGGCGTGGGCCGATCTCAAGCGCCGGCGCAAGGGGCAGGAATATCGCAGCCCGATCCCGGCCTCTGCAGAGCCGCCGATCGCAGCCATGACGGTGCGTTAAACGGGCCTCTCAAAAATGCTCATGAACCCGTCAATTATTTTAAACGGCGGGTTCGACTAAATCGTGTCCAAGGGCTGGAAATCCGCTTAATTCCTCTTATGAATTTCCTATTCGCGTTCGTGCGAGAGGAGAACAGCCAGTGACGATCCAGCCCAATTCCATCGAGGCCCGTGACAAGGCCTACCATCTTCATTCCTATACGAATGCACGGGCGCTGGAGCGTGACGGTGCACTGGTGATCGACCGCGGCGAAGGCATTTATGTCTACGACAATGCCGGCAATCAATATATCGAGGGTATGGCGGGTCTGTGGAGCGTCGGCATCGGGTTTGGCGAAACTCGGCTCGTGGAGGCTGCGGCCAAACAGATGGCCAAGCTGCCCTACTACCATACGTTCACGGCGCGGACGCACAGTCCCTCGGTCGAGCTTGCCGAAAAGCTGATCGCGATGGCGCCGGTGCCGATGTCGAAGGCTTATTTCACCAATTCCGGTTCGGAAGCCAACGACACGGCGATGAAGATCGTCTGGTACCGGGCGAATGCGCTTGGAAAGCCGGACAAGAAGAAGATCATCTCGCGCATCAAGGGCTATCACGGCGTGACGATTGCCTCGGCCAGCCTGACAGGCCTGCCGAACAATCACCGCTCCTTCGATCTGCCGCTCGCCCGCGTGCTGCACACGACCTGCCCGCATTACCGCGCCTTCAAGGCGGAGGGCGAGACCGAGGCGCAGTTCGTCGAGCGCTGCGCAAAGGATCTGGAAGATCTGATCCTGAAGGAAGGGCCGGATACGGTCGCAGCCTTTATCGGGGAGCCGGTCATGGGAGCGGGTGGCGTCATCGTGCCTCCTGCCGGCTATTGGGAGGCGATCCAGAAGGTCCTGAAGAAATACGATGTTCTTTTCATCGCCGACGAGGTGATCTGCGGTTTTGGCCGTACCGGCAATATGTTCGGCACCACGACTTTCGATCTCAAGCCCGACATGATTACGCTGTCGAAGCAGATTTCCTCGTCCTATCAGCCGATCTCGGCACTGCTGATCAACGAGAATGTTTACCAGCCGCTGGCGGATGAATCGGCGAAGATCGGTACGTTCGGCCATGGCGTGACTGCTGCCGGTCATCCGGTCGCGGCGGCCGTCGCGCTGGAAAACATCAGGATCATCGAGGAGCGTGATCTCACCGGCAATGTCCGGGCGCTAAGCCCGAAATTCCTGGCGCGGCTTGCGGCGATCGGCGAAAATCCGCTGGTGATCGAGACCCGTGGCGTCGGCCTGATCGGCGCCTTCGAGCTTGCGCCGCGCGAAGGTTTCGCGGCTGGCCAACTCGGTCCCAAGCTGTTTGCACAGATGATGGACGAGGGAGTGATCAGCCGCGCGATCGGCGATTCACTCGCCTTCTGCCCGCCGATGATCATTACCGAGGCGCAGGTCGACGACATGTTCGACAAGGTGGAGCGCGGACTGGAGAAATTCGCCAGCCAGCTTGCAGCGTAAACCGCTGTTTTCGCCAATTGTCTAGCGTCATGGCGTCCCTATATTGGACGCCATGATCTCGCTGTTTTACGCCTATTGGCCACACATCCTTTTCGTTATTTCGGTGGTGGCCGGCGCCACTGCGGCCGTTCATGCGACGATGACGAAGGAAGAGGTTCGCTCTGCCGTCGGCTGGGTTGGCGTCATCATCCTGTCGCCGATCGTAGGGGCCGCCTTCTATCTCATCGCCGGCATCAACCGCATTCGCCGCAATGTCATCGGCGATCGGCGATCTCTTCTTCAGGGGGCCGAGCGTTTCGATTTCGCGTCCTATGACGCGACCGACAGACAGGTGATCGAGAATTTCGGCTATCGCTTCCGGGCGATGAAGACGCTTGGCGACCGCGTTACCCGCCATCACCTGACGACCGGCAACGGCATCACCGCTCTCGATACCGGCGACGATGCCTATCGCGCCATGCTGGAGGCGATCGACGGCGCGCAACATTCCCTCCTGCTGGAAACCTATATTTTCGACCGGGACAGGATCGGCCAGCGTTTCATCTCGGCGCTCGGCGCTGCGGCAAAGCGGGGTGTTGAGGTCAGGGTTCTGATCGACGCGGTCGGCGCGCGTTATTCGGTTCCGAGCGTGCTCGGCATGCTCAAGGAGAGCGGCGTTACCGTGGATGTATTCAACGGCAATGTCATCAGCGGCCTGCGGCTGCCCTATGCGAACCTGCGTACCCACCGCAAGATCATGGTCGTCGACGGCCGCACGGCGTTTACCGGCGGCATGAACATACGCGAAGGTTTTTCCTGCGAATTCAGCGGCGACAAATGTGCCGCCGACACGCATTTCAGGGTGACCGGGCCCGTCGTGGCCGATCTGCTGGCGATTTCGGCGGCAGACTGGGAGTTTTCGACGGGGGAAAAGCTGGAGGGAGACGCCTGGAAAGTGCCGACGCCGGATGCTGAACCCGGTTCGCCGACGATCATGCGCAGCGTGTCTTCAGGCCCCGACCGCAGCGTCGAAACCAACCAGAAAATGCTGATGGGAGCCTTTTCGGTTGCCCGGTCCTCGATCAAGATCGTCTCGCCCTATTTTCTGCCCGACCGCGAACTGATCACCTCGCTGATCACGGCGGCGCGGCGCGGCGTTGCCGTCGATATCGTCGTGCCGAGCGCCAACAATCTCAAACTCGTCGATCTCGCCATGACGGCGCAGTTCGACCAGATGCTGAAGAACTATTGCCGTATCTGGCGGGCATCGGGACCGTTCAACCATTCCAAGCTGATGGCCGTCGACGGTTGCTGGTCCTATGTCGGATCCTCCAATATCGATCCGCGCTCACTGCGTCTGAATTTTGAAGTCGATCTCGAGGTTCTGGATCGCAGATTTGCCGAGGCGCTGGAACGAAGGATCGATCTGGCTATTACCTCTGCGGAAGAGGTGACGCTGCACGGTCTGCGTTCACGACCATTTGCGAAACGCCTGCTTGAACGGGTGCTCTGGTTGGGGTCACCCTATTTGTGATTCTATGGCGGCCGGCGTGGTTGGCGTCGGTGTGATTGGAAGAACAGACGACGATGCATGAGAAACGTACAACCCTGCCGGCAAGCATCATCGCCTCGATTCGTGCCCGCAAGAACCGTGGCTCCGGCCACGCGCCGCATGATCCGGCATCCGGCCTGCTCGTCGCATCCTACAATGTGCACAAGTGTGTCGGTGTCGATGGCAGGTTCGATCCCGGCCGGATCGCCCAGGTGATCCGCGAGATCGGCGCCGACATCATTGCGCTGCAGGAGGCCGATACCAGGTTCGGCGAACGGCGCGGGCTGCTCGATCTTTCATGGATGGAACGGGAAACGGGGCTTTGCCCGGTGCCGGTGTCGGGCGTTGCCCGGGCGCATGGCTGGCATGGCAATGTCGTGTTCTTCCGCGAGGGCGCGGTGCGCGACGTGCATCAGGTGAAGCTGCCGGGGCTTGAACCGCGCGGTGCGCTCATGGCGGAACTCGACCTCAAGGGCGGCCGAACATTCCGGGTGATCGCCGCGCATCTCGGCCTGCTCAACCGTTCACGCCAGCAACAAGCCCGGATGATCCTCGATATCCTGCGCGCCCGCGAGGAACATCCGACAGTGCTGATGGGCGATCTCAACGAATGGCGGCTCGGCGACCGATCCTCGCTCAATACGCTGGCGACGGTTTTCGGCCTGCCCTCCGCCGTGCCGAGCTTTCCTTCGCGGCTGCCGGTTCTGGCGCTGGACAGGATCATGGCCAACAGGCCGGGACTGATCGATCGTGTCGAAACCCACGACACGCCGCTTTCCCGGCTGGCATCCGATCACCTGCCGATCAAGGCGGTCGTGAAAATCGGCGCTGGGGTGGCGGGCTGAATTGACAGGGTGACAATCTTCTCGCCGCGGTCGGCTTTACCTCTGGCTGAGGCAATAATAGATTTTTGCGGTTCGCTCTCTTCTTTGGGATTTCCATGACCGATATCTCCATGATCGAAGCCGCCCGAGCCCGTCTCGACGGCCATATCCGCCGCACGCCCTTGCTATCCTCTCCGTTTCTCGACGAGATCGCCGGGCGGCGGATTTTTGTGAAGCCGGAATGCCTGCAGCATACGGGTTCGTTCAAATTCCGCGGCGCATGGTCGGCAATCTCGGCTCTCGCGCCGGATGTGCGGTCCAAGGGTGTCATCGCCTTTTCCTCCGGCAATCATGCGCAGGGCGTGGCGCTTGCAGCCAAACTGCACGGCATTGCGAGCGTCATCATCATGCCGTCCGATGCCCCAGCGTTGAAGATCGCCAATACCCGCGCCTATGGCGCCGAGGTCGTGCTTTATGATCGGGTGAAGGAAAGCCGCGACGAGATTGGTGCAAGGCTTGCCACGGACCGCAATCTCACGCTGATCAAGCCGTTCGATGAGCCGCAGGTGATTGCCGGGCAGGGCACGACGGGTCTCGAAATCGCCGAACAGGCGGCGGAACTGGGCATCGACAAAGCGGATGTGCTCGTTCCGGTCAGCGGCGGCGGCCTGTTGTCCGGCATCGCGCTGGCGCTTGAGGCCAAGGCGCCCGGCCTTGTCGCGCATCCCTGCGAGCCGGAAGGTTTCGACGACATGGCGCGCTCCCTCGTTTCGGGTAAGATCGAGCGAAATGCCTCGTTGTCCGGTTCCCTGTGCGACGCAATCCTTTCGCCGCAGCCGGGCGATATCACATTCCCGATTATCAAGCGCCTCTCGGGGGCCGGTCTGGTGGTCACGGAAGACGAGACGTTGCGGGCGATGGCGCTTGCCTTCAGCCGGCTGAAAATCGTGGTCGAGCCTGGTGGTGCGGTCGCGCTTGCGGCGGCGCTCTTTCACGGCTCCTCTCTGGAAGAGACGGTGATTGCCATATGCTCCGGCGGCAATGTCGACGGCGATATTTTTCGCATGGCGATTGAGCGTTTTCCGGATTGAGGCGACAAAAAGGCGGGCGTTGGAACCCCAGGGCATAATAAACCGTTAACGCCACAATACAGGCATTAACGGAAAAGGATTTTCCAATCCGGTCGTTTTGCTTGGAACTTTATCTCTACCAAGTTGATAGGGATAAGGTAGCATCAGCCCACACCCGAAGAATGGTGGCTCTGTAAAGCTGGAGGAAGATCATGCGGCATTCGAATGTTCAGACACGATCGCTTTCCCATCGCCATTCGATGTTCGGCAGCTGGCAATCTGCCACGCATCTGGCAATCGCCATTGCCGCTTTCGTTTTCGTCGGCGCGGTGACGCTCGGAATTTTCTAAGGTTCGTTAAAGACGGGCCCATTTCCCAAGCGCTTTTCATCCTCGGGCTTGTCCCGAGGATTTAGATCACGTTTCCAGATATTCGGCTCAGCAGATGCTCGGGACAAGTCCGGGCATGACGAGATAGTCGTAGTTGGCCGGCGGCGAGGTTCGTTGCCGCTACGAGATCCTATTGCGTCGCCAGATATGTCTCGGCCAGCTCGACCCACAGGTTGACGCCGGTCGGGATAATGTCGTCGTTAAAGTCGAATTTCGGGTGATGCAGCGACGGGTCGTTATTCGACTTTGCCGTGCCGAGGAAGAAATAGCTGCCCGGCCTTGCCGCCAGCATATAGGCGAAATCTTCCGCGCCCATCATGGGGCGTTCGATCTCGATGACGTTTTCCGCGCCGACAACCTTGCCCGCCAGGCTCCTGACGAAATCGGTTTCAGCCGCGTGGTTGACCGTGGCTTCGTAGCCGCGTTCGTAGTCGATCGTCACCGACATGCCGTAACTTGCCGCCTGGCCCTCCGCGATGCCGCGGATGCGCTCTTCCAGCAGGTCGCGTACGCCCGGATCGAAGGAGCGGATGGTGATCGCCATCTGCGCCCGTTCGGGAATGACGTTGCTGGCGATACCGGCATTGAAGGCGCCGACCGTGACCACAGCCTGATCGAGCGGGTGGACATTGCGGGAGACGACGGTTTGCAGCGCCATGATGATGCTGGCACCGGCGACGATCGGGTCGCTTGCCGCCTGCGGCTCCGCTCCATGGCCACCGCGGCCGTTGACGGTGATGCGAGCCTCGTCGACGGCTGCCATCAGCGGGCCGTCCTTGACGAAGACCTTGCCGAAGGCGAGGCCGGGATCGTTATGCATGCCGAATACGGCATCGCAGGGGAAACGGTCGAACAGGCCGTCTTCGATCATGATCCGGGCGCCGCCGAAATTCTCCTCGGCCGGCTGGAAGATCAGGTGAAGCGTGCCGTCGAAATTTTTCCGTTCGGCAAGGATTTTTGCCGCGCCCAGCAGCATTGCGGTGTGTCCGTCATGGCCGCAGGCGTGCATGACGCCGGTGTTCTTGCTGGCATGGTCCGCGCCGGTTTCCTCGGTGATCGGCAGGGCGTCGATATCGGCGCGGATGCCGACCGAGCGTGTGCTGCTGCCATTGCGCAAGGTCGCGACGACGCCCGTCTTCGCCAGCCCACGGGTCACCTCGTAGCCGAGTTCCTCAAGCTTTGCAGCGATGAAATCCGAGGTCTTGAATTCCGAGAGCCCGATTTCCGGGTTTTCATGCAGATGCCTGCGGATGGCGATCACGTCGGCCATGTCGTTTGAAAATCGCAGCGTCATCCTGATGCCTTTCGGTGCTTTCGCGAAGAGAAGGCGAGCTATAGCCCATCGGCTGCGAAGCGCCAATCGGGCACTCGTCGGGTTCTCGGTTTTCTTCCAAAATCAATCGTTTGAATCCGTTCAGCCTTCATTCAGGCTGCGAAGGCTAAAGCAATAGATCGTGTCAATCCGAGCTGTGGCTGGCGATAATTGGTGTCTTTGATTTGCAATATTCGAGCCGGCCTCTATCTCCCTCCGCGCGGATTGCTCCGGAACTTCGCCCCATTTCCCAGATGGTGGCCTGATTTTCCGGCGTAGGCCCAAGAAATTTGGCCGATAAACCCCGATTTTTCATTCAGAAGCGTGTCCATGTCCCTTGATACTCCGAAGCCCGGTTCCTCGCGCGAAACAGACGTCAAGCAGATCGATCATAACGATTCGATCCGTGCCACCTACCTGACGATAGAAGACCTGAGGGACTGCGGCGTCCGGCTCGGTCGTGGCGAGGGAGAAGAACTTCCCGGCCTGATGTCCTTCGATTTCTTCCAGCAGCATTCCGATAACGAGAAGGAAATCCTTCGCGTCTATCGCGCCGCGGCTCTGGACGTGGATGCGGGTGCCTCGATCACACCGGCCGCCGAATGGCTGCTCGACAATTATTACATCGTCGAAGAGGCGATCCAGGAAGTCCGCCGCGACTTTCCGAAGAAATTCTTCAAGCAGCTGCCGACCCGCGTCATCGAAGGGCAGAAGATGCCGCGCGTGCTGGCGCTCGCCTGGCTCTATGTCGCCCATACCCATTCAGGCGTGAACCGCGAGACGCTGGCCGCCATGGTCGAGGGTTTCCAGGAAAACGAACCGCTCGAAATCGGCGAGCTCTGGGCGCTGCCGTCCTTCATCCGCTTCGTGCTGATCGAGAACCTGCGCCGTATCGCGACCCGCGTCGACCGCTCGCGCAACATGCGCAAGCGTGCCAATGATGTTGCCGACGAAATCATCCGTCTGAACGACGAGACCGAAAGCGCCAAGGTCTTGGCCGGCGTTGCGGATCTGGCGCGCGACAACACGTTTGCAGCGCAGTTCCTCTATCGTCTGCGCAACGCTTCGCAGTCGTCAGCCTTTGCCACCACCTGGCTGGAAAGCCGCCTTGCCGAGGCCGGCACCGACGTCGAGACGGTGACCCAGTCGGAGCAGAGCCGTCTGTCTTCCGGCAACGTGACGATGGGCAATATCATCAAGAGCCTGCGTCTGATCATCGATACGGAATGGAGCGTCTGGTTCGAAGACGTCTCGCAGATCGACAAGCTGTTCCGCGAACACACCGATTACGAAGCGCTCGATTTCGGGTCGCGCAACGCCTATCGCAACCGCATCGAAAAACTCGCGCGCCTTTCCAAGCGCAGCGAAGCGGATGTGACCCAGGCGGCGATCAGGCTTTCGCAGGAGGCTGCCGCGAAGGATCCGGATGTCCGCGAGACCAATGTCGGCGCCTTTATCGTCGGTCGTCATCGCAAGCAGCTGGAAGCGGCCGTCAATTATCATCCGCCGATCCTGCAGCGGGCGGTGCGTGCCTATCGCAAACTGAACTGGCTGGCGATTGCGGCTCCGGTGATCCTGCTGACCGTTCTCGCGCTGGTGATTACGGGCCATTTCCTGGTCCAGGCCGCGATCCCGCTGATTGTCGTTTTCTTCCTGCTCCTGATGTTCGCGCTTCCGGCGTCGGAAGGTGCGACCGGCCTGTTCAACACGGTGGTCACCTATTTCGTCAAACCGGCACGTCTCGTCGGTTACGAATTCAAGGAAGGCATTCCGGAAGAGGCAAAGACGCTGGTCGTCGTGCCGTGTCTGATCACCGACCGCGATACGGTCGATGAGCTGGTCCGCAATCTCGAGGTTCATTATCTCGCCAACCCGCATGGCGAGATCTATTTCTCGCTGCTTTCCGACTGGCGCGACAGCAAGATCGAGCAGACCGAAGCCGATCTCGAAATTCTCGATTACGCCAAGCGCGAAATCGCGGCGCTCAATGGCCGCTACAAGGATGAAGTCGAAAGTGACCGCTTCTTCCTGCTTCACCGCCGCCGCCTGTTCAATCCGAACGAAGGTGTGTGGATGGGCTGGGAGCGCAAGCGCGGCAAGCTGCATGAGCTGAACCTGCTCCTGCGCGGCGACCGCGATACGACCTATCTGCAGGGTGCGAATACCGTACCGGCCAACGTCCAGTATGTGATGACGCTCGATGCCGATACCCGCCTCATCCGTGATGCGGCGACTAAGCTGGTCGGCAAGATGCACCACCCGATCAACCGCCCGGTTCTCGATCCTGAAACCAACCAGGTGATCAAGGGCTACGGCCTGATGCAGCCGCGCGTGACGCCGTCGCTGACGACCGGCACGGAAGCCTCGGTCTTCCAGCGCGTCTTCTCGGTTGGCCGTGGTCTCGATCCTTATGTCTTTGCCGTCTCGGACGTCTATCAGGACCTGACGGCCGAAGGTTCGTTCACCGGCAAGGGCCTTTATCACGTCGATGCCTTCGAAGCGTCGCTGAAGGGCCGTATCGAAGAAAACGCGGTTCTGTCGCACGACCTTCTCGAAGGGTCTTTCGCACGTTGTGCCCTCGTTACCGATGTCGAACTGGTCGAGGATTTCCCGACCCGCTACGAAGTCGAAGTCTCTCGCCAGCATCGCTGGGCACGCGGCGACTGGCAGCTCATTCCCTATATCATCGATGCCAAGCGGGGTGTGACCGCGCTCGGCCGCTGGAAGATGCTGGATAACCTGCGCCGCTCGCTCACCCCGATCGCCTGGTTCTTCGCCTCCGTGCTCGGCTGGTATTTCATGGACCCGCTCGGCGCGCTGATCTGGCAGATCCTCTTGATCTTCTCGCTGTTCGTCGCTCCGACGATCTCGCTTCTGACCAACCTTCTGCCGCGCTCCAGCGATAATGTCGCCAAGGCGCATTTCTACTCCGTCTGGTCCGACGTTCGCTCGACCAATGCGCAGGTTGCTCTTCGTATCGTCTTCATTGCCGATTCCGCCTGCATCATGACGGATGCGATCGGACGTTCGCTCTATCGCCTGTTCGTTTCCCGCAAGCTGATGCTGGAATGGAAGACGGCAGCCTCGATCCAGTCGAACGCGCAGGGTAGCCCGACCGATTATTACCGCGCCATGTGGCATGCGCCGGCAATCGCGGTGTTGAGCATTCTGCTCGCCGCCATTCCGGGCGACAATGCCTTCCTCGTCGGCATTCCGTTTGCGGTGCTCTGGATCTTCTCGCCGCTCGTTGCCTGGTATGTCAGCCAGTCGGCCGAGACGGAAGACAAGCTGTTCGTGCCGGAAAACGTGTCGGTCGAACTGCGCAAGATCGCGCGCCGCACCTGGCGTTATTTCGAAATGTTCGTCACGCCGGAACACAGCTATCTGCCGCCGGACAACTACCAGGAAAAGCCCAATCCTTCCGTCGCCAAGCGGACTTCGCCGACCAATATCGGTGTCTATCTTCTGTCGACCATTTCGGCGCGTCACTTCGGCTGGATCAGCTTCCTCGAAACCGTCGAGCGGCTGGAACAGACGCTTGCGACAGTCGAGAAGGCCGACAAGTTCCGCGGCCACATGTACAACTGGTATCACATCGACACGATGAAGCCGCTGATGCCGCGCTACGTGTCGTCGGTAGACAGCGGTAACTTCGCTGGTCACCTGATCGCCATTTCGTCGGCCTGCCGCATGTGGTCGGAAGCACCGTCCGCGCATCTGCAGGGCAATCTGGACGGTCTCGGTGATGTTGCCGGCATTCTTGGCGAAACGCTGAAGGCGCTTCCCGACGATCGCAAGACGGTTCGCCCGCTGCGTCGCCGTCTTGAAGAGCGTATCAACGGCTTTGCCAATGCACTTGCTGCCGTCAAGCGCGAGCATGAATTCGCCTCGATCCGCATCATCAACCTTTCGGTTCTCGCCCGCGAGATCCAGAAGCTTTCGCACAATCTCGACCACGAGGTTCGCTCCAGCCAGAGCGAGGAAGTGACCAAATGGGCCGCCTCACTGGTGACCGCCTGCGAAGCGCATATTGCCGACAGTACATTCGATAACGGCAATGTCGAGGAACTGCGCGATCGTCTGGCATCGCTTGCCGTTCGCGCCCGCAAGATCGCTTTCGCGATGGACTTCAAGTTCCTGTTCCGCAAGGATCGCCGTCTTCTGTCGATCGGCTACCGGGTCGAGAGCAACGAAGTCGACGAAGCCTGCTATGACTTGCTCGCGTCGGAAGCGCGCCTGACCAGCCTGTTCGGTATCGCCAAGGGCGACCTGCCGAACGAGCACTGGTACAAGCTCGGCCGTCACGTCGTGCCGATCGGCGCGCGCGGTGCGCTGGTTTCCTGGTCGGGCTCGATGTTCGAATATCTGATGCCGCCGCTCGTCATGCAGGAGCGTCAGGGTGGCATCCTCAACCAGACCAACAACCTGATCGTCAAGGAACAGATGAACCACGGCCGCCGTCTCGGCACGCCATGGGGCATTTCGGAAGCGGCGTTCAACGCGCTCGACCATCAGATGCACTATCAGTACACCAATTTCGGTGTGCCGACGCTGGGTCTGAAGCGTGGTCTCGGCCAGAACGCCGTCATCGCGCCTTATGCTTCTATCCTCGCCAGCCAGTACGATCCGACGGCTGCCGTCGAGAACCTTGCCGAACTGCGCGAACTCGGCGCGCTCGGCATCTATGGTTACCACGATGCGGTCGACTTCACCCCGACCCGCGTGCCGGAAGGCAAGCGCTGCGCTGTCGTCTATAACTACTATGCCCACCACCATGGCATGTCGATCGCGGCTGTCGCCAACGTCGTGATGAACGGCCTGCTGCGTGAGCTTTTCCATGCCGATCCGGTGATCGAGGCGGCCGAACTGCTGCTGCAGGAAAAGGCGCCGCGCGACATCCCGGTGATGAGCGCCAAGCACGAAGAAAAGCCCGGCACCGGCGGCGGCGAGCTGCTGCGTCCGGAAATCCGTACGATCACCAGCCCGGCCACCAAGGACCGCGAGCTGGTGCTTCTTTCCAACGGCCATTACTCGCTGATGATGACGGCGACGGGCTCCGGTTATTCTCGCTGGAACGGTCTGTCCGTTTCCCGCTGGAAGCCCGATCCGACCGAAGACCGCTGGGGCCAGTTCATCTTCCTGCGCGATACGGCAACCAACGACTGGTGGTCGACGACGACCGAGCCGCGTCGTGCGGAAGGCGAGCAGTCCAAGGCGGTGTTCGGCGATGAAAAGGCCGAATTCCACAAGACGGTCGGCGACCTGACCAGCACCGTCGAGGTCATCGTCGGCACCGAACACGATGCCGAAGGCCGTCGCGTGACGCTGCTCAACATGGGCACCGAGGACCGCTTCATCGAAGTGACCTCCTATATGGAGCCGGTGATTGCCGGTGATGACGGCGACAACGGCCACCCGGTCTTCTCAAAGATGTTCATCAACACCGAGATCGGCAAGCGCGGCGACGTGATCCGTGCATGGCGCAACAAGCGCGATCACAGCGAGCCGGACATGCTGGTGGCGCATCTTGCCGCCGATAATGCCGGTACGGATCGCCCGACCGAATACGAAACCGACCGTCGCAAGTTCCTCGGCCGCGGCCGTACGCTGTCTGAGGCTGCCGCCTTCGATGCGGGCGCATCGCTGTCGAACACCGACGGTTTCACGCTCGACCCGATCATGTCGCTGCGCCGCAGCGTCCGGGTTCCGGCCGGCAAGAAGGTCAGTGTCGTGTTCTGGACGATCGCGGCTCCGAAGCGCGAGGATCTCGACAAGGCGATCGAACATTATCGCCATGCCGAGAGCTTCCAGAGCGAGCTGACCCAGGCCTGGACACGCACCCAGATGCAGATGCGCCATCTCGGCGTTACCTCGCAGGATGCGGCCGCCTTCCAGCATCTCGCCCGTTATCTCGTCTATCCCGACATGCAGCTTCGCGCCGACCAGCAGACGCTGCAGGCCGGCATGCAGGCACAGTCGGGCCTGTGGGCATCGACCGTGTCCGGCGACCTGCCGATCGTTACACTCAGGATCAATGACGAGGCCGACCTGCCGGTCGCCAAGGAAGCGATCCTGGCGCAGCAATACCTGCGTTCGCGCGGTGTCGTGACCGATCTCGTGATCTTCAACGAGCGGGCGGCCGAAGGCGCGCAGGACATGCAGCAGTCGATCGAGCAGATGGCGACCCGCATGGGCCAGGAAGGTGGGCGTACGCATGTCTTCACGCTGCGCCGCGACCTTCTGGAAGGTTCGGGCGCCGATGGCCTCATCGCCGCGTCGCGTGTGGTGCTGCATGCCCGCAACGGCCAGTTCGGGGATCAGCTGAACCGTACAAGCTCGATCTTCGCGCCATCGACGGAACAGCAGATCGAAGCCGATCGCCGTCCGCTACTGAGTGGCGAAATCTTCACCCCGACCGAAGTGCTGCCACATCAGCCGACCGATCTTGAGTTCTGGAACGGTATCGGCGGCTTCTCGTCCGAGGGCAACGAATATGTCGTTCGCCTCAATGGTGGCCAGTCGACACCGCAGCCGTGGATCAACGTCATCTCCAACGATACGTTCGGCTTCCACGTTTCGGCAGAGGGCGCCAGTTTCTCCTGGGCAGAAAATTCCCGCGATTACCAGCTGACGCCGTGGACCAACGATCTTGTCATCAACCGTCCGGGCGAAGGTTTTTACGTTT
Source organism: Hyphomicrobiales bacterium (assembly GCA_900469445.1). Taxonomy (GTDB): domain Bacteria; phylum Pseudomonadota; class Alphaproteobacteria; order Rhizobiales; family Rhizobiaceae; genus Neorhizobium. The sequence goes on along the minus strand of UBXM01000016.1, from coordinate 121,056 downwards.
CCGACACGGAAACGAACAAGGTCTACACGCCGTTCGCCGCGCTTTCGCGTCGTCCGGACGTGATGTTCGAAGCCCGTCACGGCCTCGGCTACTCGGTCTTCTCTTCGGAAGAAGATGGGCTGAAGCTGGAAGTGACGCAGACGGTCGACCGGACACGTCATGCCAAGTTCTCTCACATGAAGCTGAGAAACTCCGGCTCGGAAACCAAGAAGCTCAAGCTCTACGGTTATGTTGAATGGCTGCTGGGTGCGAATACGGCAAAGACCGTTCCCTTCATCCTGCCTTCGCGGGACGAGGCGACAGGCACGCTGTTTGCCACCAACGCGTTCAGCATCAACTTCAGCCGCTTCGCCTTCCTCGGCATGAGCGAGATGCCGACCGGCTTCACGGCAAGCCGCCGCGAATTCATCGGCCGTTTCGGGTCGGTGCAGATGCCGGCGGCGGTCACGGGCGCGTCTTCGCTCAGCGGTTCGCTCGATCTCGACGGCGATCCGTGTGCGGCTCTTGCCTATGACGTGGAGCTTGCTCCGGGTCAGGAAACGGAAGTCACCTTCTTCCTCGGTGATGCCGCAACGAAGGAGGAGGCGGTAGCACTTTCCGCCGAGCTCAAGACCGTCAGCTTCGACGGTGCGCTTGCGGTAAACCGCGGCTTCTGGAACGAGTTCACCGGCCGTCTGAAGATCTCGACTCCGGACAAGTCGCTCGACAACATGGTCAATCACTGGCTGCCCTATCAGGCGCTCGGTTGCCGTATCATGGCCCGTACCGCCTTCTACCAGGCATCGGGTGCATTCGGCTTCCGCGACCAGTTGCAGGATACGCTGGCCTTCCTCGTGCACGAGCCTTCACTTGCCCGTAAGCAGATCATCAATGCCGCTTCGCGCCAGTTCAAGGAAGGCGACGTGATGCACTGGTGGCTGCCGCATAACGGCTCCGGCGTGCGCACGACGATTTCCGACGACGTCGTCTGGCTGGCTTACGCGATCAACCAGTATGTCTCGGTCACCGGTGACCAGACCATTCTGGAAGAGCAGTTGCCGTTCCTCTCCGGTCCGATCCTCGAAAAGACGAAGCATGATGCGTTCATCCAGCCCGAGGTGACGAATGAGATCGCAGATCTCTACGAACATGCGGCGCGTGCGCTGGATCTGGCGATCGACCGCACCGGCGACATGGGCCTGCCGCTGATGCTCGGCGGCGACTGGAACGATGGTATGAACCGTGTCGGTGTTGCCGGCCGCGGCATGAGCGTCTGGCTCGGCTGGTTCCTGGCGGCGGCGCTGCGCGACTTCATTCCTTATGCCGAAGCGCGCAAGGACAAGAAGCGCACGGACCGCTGGAAGAAGCATATCGATACGCTGAAGGATGCGCTCGAAACCGACGGCTGGGACGGCGCCTATTATCGTCGCGGTTACTTCGACGATGGCACGCCGCTCGGTTCCGCCAAGAGCGATGAATGCCGTATCGACTCACTCGGCCAGTCGTGGAGCGTGCTTTCCGGCGAAGGCCGGATGGATCGCCGCGACCAGGCGATGGATGCGGTGATGAAACAGCTGGTGGACGAAGAGGCGGGTATCATCCGCCTGTTCACCCCGCCGTTCGAAAAGACCCGCCAGGATCCCGGCTATATCAAGGCCTATCCGCCGGGTGTCCGTGAAAACGGCGGTCAGTACACGCATGCGGCCATCTGGGTCGTGTTGGCGCTGGCGCAGATGAAACGTGGTGATGATGCCTGGAAGTGCTTCCAGATCCTGAACCCGATCAACCATGCGCTGACCCGCGAGGCGGCCGATACCTACCGCGTCGAGCCCTATGTCGTTGCCGCCGATGTCTATGGCGCCGGCGACTATCAGAGCCGTGGTGGCTGGACCTGGTACACGGGTTCCGCCGGCTGGCTCTATCGCGCGGCGATCGAGGGTATTCTCGGCATCAAGCGCAATGGCGATCGCCTGACCGTCGATCCGTCGCTGCCGACCGGCTGGGACGGGTTCGAGGCCGAACTGACGATCGACGGCAAGGCTCATGCGATCAAGGTCGCAGGCGGCACCGTCACCGTCGATGGCAAGACAGCCGACAAGGATGGCGGGTTTCTTCTGTCGGCTAAGTAGGCCGCAGGCCAAACAAGCCGTCTAGATTACATCGCCCCGAAGACCCGTTGGTTTTCGGGGCGATTTTTGTTTCAGGGCGAGGGCGCCCCCCGGCCAGACACAGTGACTCATCGAGACATAATTCGTGTGCTGCACGATATTGCGTATTGATGCCGATTCATGAATGATTTCGGCATGGATCATTTTGTCGGTGAAAGACAGGCGAGAATTTTAGAGGAGCTGCGTGCCAAGGGGCGCGTCGCGGCGCAGGATCTTGCACTGGCGTTCGGCGTCTCTGAAGATACGGTGCGGCGTGACCTGCGGGAAATGGCCGGGCGCGGGGAATGCGAGCGGGTTTATGGTGGCGCATTGTTGCCAGGCGGACAGACCGTTCCGCTGCGAGCGCGTATCTTCGAGCAACCGGATCGCAAGGAGGCGCTGGGCCTGAAGGTCGTGGAACTTGTGGAGGAGGGCAGTGTCGTTTTTTTCGATGCAGGTTCGACAAATCTTGCCGTCGCCCGCAGCCTCCCCGAGAATTTTCGCCTGACTGCGGTCACCAACACGCCGGCAATCGCCGCCGAACTCTCGGGTCGATCGGGGATCGAGCTGATCGTGATTGGCGGAAGGGTGGAGCCTTCCGTCGGGGCGGCGATCGATTTGACCGCGATACGACAGCTGGAAACGATACACCCGGATCTCTGCATTTTCGGCGCCTGCGGCCTGACGCTGGAAGATGGGCTGGCTGCCGATGTCTTCGAAGATGCCGCCTTCAAGCGTCTGGCCTGTGCTGCCAGCAGAAGCAGTCTTGCCGCCGTCACTTCGGACAAGCTGGGACATCGGGCTGCCTTCCATGTGCATGGACTTCAAGCGCCGTTGTCGCTCGTACTCGAAGCCGATGCAGATGAGGCGCTGGTCGAAAAAATAGTTCTTCAGGGTGTCGAGGCGCATCGATGCGGTGCCTCCGCCTCAACCAACAAAAAAGTGCATCAAGAGGAAGCATTTTCATGAGCCAGTCCGACGTTGAGAAGGCAGGCCGCCCGCTTGCATCCTATGTGACCAAGGAAAGGGCCGGTGTTGCGCTTCTCTTCCTGATGAATGGTTTCATGGTCGGTTCATGGGCGCCGAAGATCCCGGAATTCGCCTCGCGGCTTGGTCTCAGCGAGAAGGAACTGGGGCTGATGATCCTGGTCTTCGGCGTCGGGTCGATCATCATGATGCCGATTGCCGGAAGTCAGATCGCCCGGTTCGGATCAAGCCAGGTATCCAAAATTGTTGCCGTGCTGGCGACGCCCATGCTTCTGCTGCTCTCGGTGACGGGGGAAATTTGGAGCGGGGCGGTCGCGATCTTCCTGTTCGGCGGACTGATCGGCGCCATGGATGTGGCGATGAACGCCAATGCGGTGGCAACCGAAAAACATATGCGTCGGGCAATCATGTCATCCTGCCATGCTTTCTGGAGCCTTGGCGGTCTGCTGGGAGCCTCCAGCGGCGGCTTCCTGATCCAGAAACTCGGCGTCTTCAGTCACTCCGTCATTGTCACGCTGGTTGCGGCTTTTCTGGTCGTGCTTTGCTGGAAGATCGTGCTGCATGACGCGCCCCATCCCGACGAGCCGAAGGACGAGAGCCGCAGCCGGCTGCCGCGCTCGCCGCTGCCCTGGCTGATCGGCGTTGTCGCGCTGTTCTGCATGATCCCGGAAGGGGCGATCCTCGATTGGGGCGCGCTTTACATGCGCAACGAACTCGGTGCCTCCGTTGCTCTGTCCGGTTTCGCTTTTGCCGGCTTTTCGCTCACCATGGCGATCATGCGGTTTGCCGGCGATCTCATTCGTGATCGGCTGGGTGCCGTTCTGACGCTTCGGATCTGTGGCGCGATCGCGATCTGCGGGCTTGCGATCATCGGTCTCGCGCCGAACACGACCATCGCCATTGCGGGTTTCGCGCTGGCCGGTGTCGGCATTTCCAACATGGTGCCGATCGTGTTTTCTGCTGCCGGCAACCTGCCCGGCATGGCGGCCGGTGTCGGACTTTCGGTCGTCACGACGATGGGTTATTCCGGCATTCTGCTTGCACCGTCGGTCATCGGCTTCATTGCCGAACATACCGGGCTGGCGTCGATCTTCCTTGCGCTGTCGGGTTTCCTCGTCGTCGTTCTGGCGGTTTCCCGGCTCGCCCGTCACGCAGATGGAGCGCACCATTGAGGCGGATGCCGCAAAACTGACACGGCTCGGTGGTTGACAAGCGGCAATGCATACGCCACCTGAATTGCAACTCTGCTTGAAGGCACCGAGACCTGACCATGACATCACCCATCGACTTTGATCCGAAACCGCGCCGTCAGACCGTTGCGGTCGATGTGGGTGGGGTCATCGTGGGGGGAGGCGCGCCGGTCGTCGTGCAGTCGATGACCAATACCGATACGGCGGATATCGACGGGACGGTGGCGCAGGTTGCGGCGCTGTTCAAGGCCGGTTCCGAAATGGTGCGCATCACCGTCGATCGCGACGAAAGCGCTGCAGCCGTGCCGAAAATCCGCGAACGCCTGCTGCGTCTGGGCATGGATGTGCCGCTGATCGGCGATTTCCACTATATCGGCCACAAGCTGCTGGCCGATCATCCGGCCTGCGCCGAGGCGCTGGCAAAATACCGCATCAATCCGGGCAATGTCGGCTTCAAGGACAAGAAGGACAAGCAGTTCGGCGACATCATCGAGATGGCGATCCGCTACGACAAGCCTGTGCGTATCGGCGTCAATTGGGGTTCGCTCGACCAGGATCTCCTGACCACGCTGATGGACCGCAATGCGGAAGCCGGCTCGCCGCTTTCCGCCCGCCAGGTCATGCATGAGGCGATCGTGCAGTCGGCGCTGATTTCGGCCGAACTGGCCGAATCGATCGGCCTGCCGCGCAACCGCATCATCCTGTCGGCCAAGGTCAGCCAGGTTCAGGACCTGATCGCCTGTTATTCGATGCTGGCGGAACGGTCCAACCATGCGCTGCATCTGGGCCTCACCGAAGCCGGTATGGGGTCGAAGGGCATCGTCGCGTCTTCGGCGGCGATGGGCTACGTGTTGCAACACGGGATCGGCGATACGATCCGCGTGTCGCTGACGCCGGAGCCGAATGGCGACCGCACCAAGGAAGTGCAGGTGGCCCAGGAAATCCTGCAGGTCATGGGTTTTCGCCAGTTCATCCCGGTCGTTGCCGCGTGTCCCGGCTGCGGTCGCACGACCTCGACCGTATTTCAGGAGCTGGCCCAGAAGATCCAGGCCGATATCCGCAAGAACATGCCGGTCTGGCGCGATAAATATCCGGGCGTCGAAGCCTTGAACGTTGCCGTCATGGGCTGCATCGTCAATGGTCCGGGCGAAAGCAAACATGCCGATATCGGCATTTCGCTGCCGGGCACGGGCGAAACGCCATCCGCCCCTGTCTTCATCGACGGAAAGAAGGCGATGACGCTGAAGGGCCCCAATATCGCCGGCGATTTCGAACAGCTGGTGGCAGACTATATCGAGAACCGTTTCGGCCAGAACAGGACCGCTGCGGAGTAAATCCTCTCCCGTTTCCTTGTTTCGCCGCATTTCGTGGTAAGGAAGTGCGACCACCTAGGACGGGAAACGATTCGAATGCTCAAGAAATTTGCCATCGTCGCGCTGGCCGCGACCTTCCTTTCTGCCTGCACCACGACCGACCCGTATACGGGCGAGCAGAAGGTTTCCAACACTGCGGGCGGCGCCGCAATCGGTGCCGGTATCGGCGCACTCGGCGGTCTCGTCATCGGCGGCGGCAACAAGGGCCGCAATGCGCTGATCGGTGCCGCGATCGGCGGTCTCGCCGGCGGCGCGATCGGCAATTATATGGATCGCCAGGAATCGGAACTGCGCCAGCAGCTTCAGGGCACCGGCGTTTCGGTAACGCGCCAGGGCGACCGCATCATCCTCAACATGCCGTCGAACATCACGTTCGCGACTGACCAGGATCAGGTCATTCCGCCGTTCTACCAGACGCTGGATTCGGTGGCGATCGTGCTCAACAAGTTCGGCAAGACCTATATCGACGTCAACGGCCATACGGACTCCACCGGCAGCCTGCAGCATAACCAGGGCCTGTCCGAGCGTCGCGCAGCCTCCGTTGCCAACTATCTCGGTGGCCGCGGTGTCGACCAGCGTCGTATCTCGACCATGGGCTTCGGTCCGTCGCAGCCGGTTGCCTCCAACGCAACGCCGGATGGACGCGCACAGAACCGCCGCGTCGAAGTGGCGATCGCGCCGATCGAGCAGCAGTAAAAAACAAACCCACCGCCGGCTGTTCGGGCTGGCGGTGGGTTTTTCTGTTCAGGCCGGATGGTGTCCGGTTCAGCTCTGGCGATTGGCGACGAAACGCGCCGCCTGCTGCAGGGTTTCGGCTTTCGCGCCATAGGGCGAGAGCAGGTCGACGGCTTCGGCCGTCAGGGCATTCAGCGTCTTTTCAGCCCATTCCATTCCGTGCAATCCGACCAGCGTGCCCTTGCCGCGTCCGGCATCCTTGCCGGCTGCCTTGCCGAGCGTTGCTGCATCGGAGGTGACGTCGAGAAGGTCGTCGGCGAGCTGGAAGGCGAGGCCGATCTTTTCGCCGAAAAGCCTCAGCCGCTTGCGGTCGTCATCGGATGCTCCGGCAATGACCGGGCCGGCTTCGCAGGCGAAGCGCAGCAATGCGCCGGTCTTCATCGCCTGCAGTGTTCTAATTCCGGTTTCGTCGGGTGCCTTCTTCTCGGCTGCCAGATCGAGCGCCTGACCGCCCGCCATGCCGCCGGCACCGGCGGCGCGGGCAAGGGCGGAGACGAGACGGATCTTCCGGTCGGCTGCAAGATCCGTTTCAGGTGCGGAAATAATGTCGAAGGCATAGGTCAGCAGGCTGTCGCCGGCCAGGATCGCGGTGGCTTCGTCAAAGGCCTTGTGCACCGTCGGCTGGCCGCGGCGAAGGTCGTCGTCGTCCATCGCGGGCAAATCGTCATGGATGAGCGAATAACAATGCAGGCATTCCAGTGCCGCTCCGATGCGCAGTGCCGTCTTTCGGTTGGCGCCGAACATGGCTGCACTTTCGATGACGAGGAAGGGGCGCAGGCGTTTGCCGCCGTTCAGCGTTCCATGGCGCATGGCGGCGAGAAGGTTTTCCGGCCTGGCGATCTCGTCGTCCTGCGTTTCGGCCGACAAAAGGCTCATGAGCAGCGTCTCTGTTTCAGCCGCGCTCTGCTTCAGTCGGGTCTCGAAAGATGTCTGATCGATGTCGATTGTGCTCATGGCCGCTGTGTTGCATGCCGCCAGATCGCTGGCAACGGGATTTACCACCCCACAGGAAGTTTAACGCGAAAGACTCGTCACACGCTGCCATACTGGCTATGAAACATCGGGTTGCTTATCGGGCTCTTGGGGACTTCGTTTGGACATCACGCCAGACCGACAGGCTGAGGAAGAGGAACCCGCCATGCCGCGACGGCAAAAGGCGGGATCGCTTTCGCGTGTCGCAAGGCGGGCGGTTTTGGTCCTCGCTGTACTTCTTATTCTGCCCTATCTGCTCATTCCCGTTTATGCCGTGCCATTTACGCGGCCCGTCTCGACGCTGATGCTGTCGGAACTGTTTCTGCTGCGCGGTTATGACCGGCGATGGGTGGATATCGACGACATATCCCCCAATCTGGTACGCGCCGTGATGATGTCGGAAGACGGGCAGTTCTGTTTTCATGGCGGAGTTGACTGGCGGCAGATGCGTGGCGTCGTGGAAGATGCTCTCGGCGGCGAGGCGACCCGTGGCGCCAGCACGATCTCGATGCAGACGGCGAAGAACCTGTTCCTGTGGAACGGTCGCTTTTTCGTGCGCAAGGTGCTGGAACTGCCGCTGGCGGTTGCCGCCGATACCATATGGACGAAGCGACGGATGCTGGAGATCTATCTCAACGTCGCCGAATGGGGTCCGGGCATCTATGGTGCGGAGGCGGCGGCGCAGCATTATTTCAAGACGAGCGCTGCGAAGCTGAGCGCCAGCCAGGCGGCGCTGCTGGCCGTCGCATTGCCCAATCCGTTCAACCGCGTTGCCAACAAGCCGGGACGCGGCATGCGCCGCCTTGCGGCCCTGATCGACCGCCGGGCGAAGAATTCCGGCGAATATATCAAATGCATTTATGAGTGAGATCGGAACTTGTCGTTGGAAATGACCGGCGTCATCCGTCAGTCTTGCGGATGACATAGAAGCTCGGGCATCGAGTTAATCCGGACGACAGCCATGACCGCGCACCAGTTTTCTCCCGAACTTCTTCATTATTCCGCGTCCCATAATCCGGCGCCTCCCAACCATTTCGGCACGCGTTATGGCAAAAGAGGCGGTTTTCTCCGTGAGCCGGGCAACACGGTCGTCTGCCATGTAGCAAAGGGCTCTGAAACCGAGAGCGCCCTGATCGATGTGCGCGACGGCTATCTGAATATGCCGGAAGCGGACAAGCTGCTGCTGACACCCATTACCAGCCTGCATATGACGCTGTTCCAAGGCATTATCGAGTACCGGCGCAAGCCCGGTTTCTGGCCTGCCGATCTGTCGCTCGATACGCCGATCGACGACATGAACGAGATCATGGCTGCAAGGCTCGAAGCATTTCAGCCGCTCGATCCGTTCAGCGTCATCGTTTCCGGTGCCGATCCGGCCGGGTTGACCGTCGAGGGCCGTAGCGAGCAGGACCGGAAAGCCATGCGCGCTTGGCGTGATGCGTTTGCCGACCTGCTCGGTTACCGTCATCCCGATCACGACACTTACGTCTACCACATCACCTTCGCCTATCCGATCGAACGCCTGTCCGATGCGGCACTGCCGGCGTGGCAGTCCATGCTTGGTCAGGTGCCGGGCAGGGTCGCTGCCCGAGTGTCGGAATTGGAGCTCACCCCGCCGGCTTTCTGCGTGTTCGAAGACATGAACCATTTCCACGAAATCCTGATCTTCGATCCCGAAGAGGATATGGAGGCAATCAATGGCTGAACTCACTCTTTATATCGGCAACAAGAACTATTCGTCCTGGTCGTTTCGGCCATGGATTGCGCTGACGGCCGCTGGTGTGCCGTTCCGTGAAGTGCTGATCCCGTTCGACGATGAAGGCGGAAATCCGAAGTTCAGAGAGATTTCGCCGACAGGCCGGGTGCCGTCGTTGCATCACGGGGAGTTTCGCGTCTGGGAGTCGCTGGCAATCATCGAATATGCGGCCGAGCTTTTTCCGGAAAAGGCTATCTGGCCGAAGTCGACCACCGACCGCGCCGTGGCGCGCTCCGTCTCGATGGAAATGCTGTCGGGGTTCAGGTCGCTGCGCAATGCCTGCCCGATGAACCTTCGCCGACCAAAGCAACGGCTCGATCTGCCGAAGGATGTGCAGGCGGGTGTGGATGCCGATGTGGCGCGGATTTCCGGGATCTGGACCGAACTTTTGGTGCGCTCGGGCGGGCCATACCTGTTCGGTGAGTTTTCGGCGGCGGATGCGATGTTTGCGCCGGTCGTCAATCGGTTCGAGGCCTATGACCTCGTGTCGGACAAGGCCGTGCTTGACTATATGGCCGCTATGAAGGCACATCCGGCCTGGAAAGCGTGGGAAGCGGCGGCGCTTGCCGAGACCTGGATCGTCGCCGCGGACGAGGCCTGACGAGCCGGATTCGGCGAATCGGGCCAGGCCGCGAAAAAATGCCGGTGGGGACTGGTCAAAGCTCTGACGTGCATGTATAAGCCAGCCCAATTTCCGAGATCGGGACGTGATGGGTTCGGCCTCACAGAGGCCGGATATTACGTTTTGCACGAAGTGGAGTAACACAAATGGCAGTACCTAAGAGAAAAGTTAGCCGATCCAAGCGCGGTATGCGCCGCTCCGCCGACGCGCTGGCTACCCCGACTTTTGTCGAAGACAAGAACTCCGGCGAACTTCGCCGTCCGCACCACATTGACCTGAAGACCGGCATGTACCGCGGTCGCCAGGTTCTGACGCCGAAGGAAAGCGCATAAGCGCTTGCTTTCGAGCAGAAACTTTAAAGGCCGGTTTGACCGGCCTTTTTTGTTGCGCGAATTTTTGTTTTGCCGCCGTCAGGCGCCGAGGCTGTCCAGCCGGCTCTGAAGATTGCGAAGCTGTTCTTTCAGCTCATCGATATCGCGGGCTTCCGCCTTCTTCGGGGCGGGGTTCGCAGGCGGCGCAGAATAGGGCGCGAACATCTGCATGGCCTGGCGGAACATTTCCGTGTTGCGGCGCACCTGATCTTCCATCATCTGCATCGGAACCTGCAGGTTCTTGGCCAATGGCGTTTCACCGAAGGCGCGTGTCATCTGCTCGCGCATCTGAACCTGCTGCTCGGTAAAGGCGTGCATCGATTGCTCGAGGAAGGTCGGCACGACCATCTGCATCTGATCGCCGTAAAAGGAGATGAGCTGGCGCAGGAATGAGACTGGCAGCAGCGTGTTGCCGGTCTTGGATTCCTGCTCGAAGATGATCTGCGTCAGGACAGAATGTGTAATGTCCTCGCCGGTCTTTGCATCCTGCACCGCAAAATCTTCACCCTTCTTCACCATTTTGGCGAGATCCTCCAGGGTGACATAGGTGCTGGTACCGGTGTTATAGAGCCGCCGGTTGGCGTATTTCTTGATAACCGTCTCGCCTTCGGCTTTCGCCATATCTTTGCCTCCCACAGCATCGATCTTATGATTTTCCGGGCAAGCGCCCTTCTCCCATCAGAAATGTAAGCCCAACCATGCGCCGAGACAATGTTTTTGTGCGGCGCGACGAAAATCGTGTTGCGCAGCAAATGACGCCAAATCGGTATTTCCATGCGTCCATTTGACACCTCGACCGAGCTTTGCCAGTGTCCGGCCAACAATGCCGGAGGAAATTTATGCCCAACCCCTCGATCGTCATCGTCGCTGCGGGTCGTACCGCTGTCGGTTCCTTTAATGGCGCCTTTGGAAACGTGCCGGCGCATGAGCTCGGCGCTGTCGTCATCAGGGGAGCGCTGGCTCGTGCCGGTGTCGAGGCGGGCGAGGTGGATGAGGTGATCCTCGGCCAGGTTCTGCCGGCAGGCGAGGGGCAGAACCCGGCGCGGCAGGCGGCGATGAAGGCAGGCGTGCCTCAGGAAGCGACTGCCTGGGGCGTCAACCAGCTTTGCGGATCGGGCCTTCGCGCGATTGCCCTCGGCATGCAGCAGATCGCGCTTGGCGATGCGAAGATCATCGTCGCCGGCGGGCAGGAATCCATGTCCATGGCTCCGCATTGCGCGCATCTGCGCGGCGGCGTGAAGATGGGCGATTTCAAGATGGTCGATACGATGCTGAAGGACGGCCTGACCGATGCGTTCTACGGCTATCACATGGGAATCACAGCGGAAAACATCGCCCGCCAGTGGCAGCTTTCCCGCGATGACCAGGATCAGTATGCGGTGTCTTCGCAAAACAAGGCGGAGGCTGCGCAGGTCGCCGGACGGTTCGGGGACGAGATCTTGCCTTTCGTCATCAAGGGGCGGAAGGGCGATGTTACCGTCGACCAGGACGAATATATCCGTGCCGGTGCAACGCTCGATCTGATGGCGAAGCTTCGTCCCGCTTTCGACAAGGATGGCACGGTGACGGCTGGAAATGCCTCGGGCCTCAATGATGGTGCCGCCGCCGTGGTTCTGATGACGGAAGAGGAAGCCAATCGCCGGGGCATCGAGCCGCTCGCGCGTATCGCATCCTGGGCGACGGCCGGTGTCGATCCGCAGATCATGGGAACGGGCCCCATTCCCGCATCGCGAAAGGCGCTGGAAAAAGCCGGTTGGAAAGTTGCGGATCTCGACCTGATCGAAGCGAATGAAGCTTTTGCGGCGCAGAGTTGCGCTGTGGTTCGCGATCTCGGCCTTGATCCATCGATCGTCAACGTCAATGGCGGAGCAATCGCCATCGGTCATCCGATCGGTGCATCCGGCGCCCGTATTCTCAACACTTTGTTGTTCGAGATGAAGCGACGCGGATCGTCCAGGGGACTGGCGACGCTCTGCATCGGTGGCGGCATGGGTGTCGCCATGTGTCTGGAACGTCCTTGAGCCTCAAGTCGGCTTGTAAAGTGAGGGAAGAATGATGGAACGAGTTGCTCTCGTTTCGGGCGGTACGCGCGGTATCGGCGCTGCGGTTTCGAGCGCCCTGAAGGCTGCGGGATATCGGGTTGCTGCGAGTTATCATGGCAATGACGAGCGGGCTTCCCAGTTTCACGAGGCTACCGGTATCCCGGTGTTCAAGTGGGATGTGTCGAATTACGATGCCTGTGTCGCCGGGGTCGAGGCGGTCGAAAAGCAGTTGGGTCCGATCGAGGTGCTCGTCAACAATGCCGGCATTGCGCGGGATAACATGTTCCATCGCATGACGCCGCAGCAATGGAACGAGGTGATCGGCACCAATCTTACGGGCCTGTTCAACATGACCCACCCTGTCTGGCCCGGAATGCGCGAGCGCGGGTTTGGCCGGATCATCAGCATATCCTCGATCAACGGGCAGAAAGGCCAGTTGGGCCAGGCAAACTATGCTGCGGCAAAGGCGGGCGACCTCGGGTTCACGAAGGCGCTGGCGCTCGAAGGCGCATCCCGCAATATCACGGTCAATGCGATCTGCCCGGGCTATACGGAGACCGACATGGTGAAGGCTATCCCGCAACATGTGCTGGAGGAGAAGATCCTGCCGCATATCCCGGTCGGGCGTCTTGGCATGCCGGAAGAGATCGCACGCTGCGTCGTGTTTCTGGCCTCGGACGATGCGGGCTTCATTACCGGCTCGACGCTTACCGCCAATGGCGGTCAGTACATGGCCGGTTGAACCGGCTAGAGCGCTCATCTCGGCCCGGCTTAGGTAACAGAAAAAGATAAGGCCGAGATCGCTTTCCGATCCCGGCCTCAGCAAATTCGGTCGAAGTGCGTACCGCTTAGCGGCAACGAGCCTCGTAGGTGCGGCCGTAGCGGTCGCGATAAACGCAATAGCCGTTACGCTTCTGGGATTCGCCGATGGCTGCGCCGATCAGACCGCCGCCGACAGCGCCGATTGCTGCGCCGCCCCAGCTGTTGGTAACAGCGCCACCGATAAGTGCACCGGAGCCAGCGCCGATTGCCGTGCCCTTTTCGGTCGACGTGCACGATGCGAGAGTGCCGACAAGCGCGGCGATCAGCATGATCTTCTTCATAACTCGGTTTCCTTCCCTTCCACGTTGATTGGTCAGATCCTGCCCATCAGAAGCAGGATGATGATAATTAGAACGACCAGACCCAAGCCGCCGGAAGGACCATAACCCCAGTTCCGGCTGTGGCCCCAATTCGGCAGAGCACCGATGAGGAGCAAGATGAGGATGACGAGTAGGATCGTTCCAAGCATGGGTTTATCTCCGCGTTCCTGAAGCCAGGATGAATTTGCGGTGAGAACGTGGCCGTGAAACTTTTGTTCCATTGGCCCGGAAGTAGTTGTTCTCACTCCTTGTTACCGGCTGTTAACGCGCGTTTGGCGGTGCATGGCCAATGCCGGTTCCAAAGATCAAGCGCCGTGCGCGCGTGATTGACTCTTTTAGTGTTTCGAGTCCTGTTGCTCTACCTGCCCGGATTCCACCAAGATACTAGGTGGACGCAGGATATGGTGCGAAATGAATCTACGTGTCCATATATTGTGAGAACAGAGAGTGAATCTTGTGAGTCAGCGATTCGTCGCCGATTCGTTCGCTTTTGTTCCGGAAGGCCGGCAATCTCGGTTTTTCGACCGTTTCCGGCGTCTTTCTTCTTGCGTTTGTCACATTGCGTCGCCATGTGTTGCAAAATTTCGGGCAACGATGGCGCCCGCAGTTGATTAGACGCGGAACTTCGCTTTGAATTCTCAGCCCATGATTTTTAGCGGGCGTGGCGTAACCGCCGTGCTTGGCCCGACGAATACCGGCAAGACCCATTACGCGATCGAGCGCATGGTGGCGCATGGATCAGGCGTGATCGGCCTGCCGCTTCGGCTGCTTGCGCGCGAAGTCTATACGCGGCTGGTGGAAAAGGTCGGGCATCACAACGTGGCGCTGATCACGGGTGAGGAAAAGATTACCCCGCACATGGCTCGCTATTCGGTTTGTACCGTGGAAGCGATGCCACGCGAAACCAAGGCGTCCTTCGTTGCGATCGACGAGGTGCAGCTGGCCGGCGATCTTGAGCGCGGACATATCTTTACCGACCGCATTCTGCATCTGCGTGGTAAGGACGAGACGCTTCTCCTCGGCGCCGCGACCATGCGGCCCATCCTCGAAAATCTTCTGCCGGGCATTACGATCGTCGAGCGGCCGCGGTTGTCGCAGCTCTTTTATGCGGGCCAGAAGAAGATCACGCGCCTGCCGCAGCGCACAGCCATCGTCGCCTTTTCGGCAGACGAGGTCTATGCGATCGCCGAATTGATCCGGCGTCAGCGTGGCGGTGCGGCCGTTGTGCTGGGGGCGCTCAGCCCGCGCACCCGCAATGCCCAGGTCGGTCTCTATCAGGAAGGCGATGTCGAATATCTGGTCGCCACCGACGCGATCGGCATGGGCCTCAATCTCGATGTCGATCATGTGGCCTTCGCCCAGGACCGGAAATTCGACGGTTACCAGTTCCGCAATCTCAACCCCGCCGAAATGGCGCAGATCGCCGGTCGCGCCGGTCGTCATTTGCGTGACGGTACATTCGGGGTTACGGGGCAGGTCGCTCCATTCGACGAAGAACTGGTGGAGCGGATCGAGAGCCATCATTTCGACAATGTGAAGGTTCTGCAGTGGCGTTCGAAAAATCTGAGTTTCGCCACACTGCAGGATTTGCGGCGCAGCCTCGATGCGGCGCCGACCGTGCAGGGACTGGCGCGTGCTTTGCCGGCTACCGATAGCCAGGCGCTCGACTATCTTTCCCGCTACGCGGAGGTGAGAGACATCGTCACCACAGCCGAGCGCGTGGAGACTTTGTGGGACGCCTGTGCGCTTCCCGATTATCGAAGAATTGCGCCCGCGCAGCATGCTGACCTCATTTCGACGCTTTTCTTCGATCTTGTGCGTCGCGGCGCGGTGAATGAAGACTTCATGGCGGAGCAAGTTCGCCGAGCCGACCGCACCGACGGCGAAATCGATACCCTGTCTGCCCGAATCGCGCAGATCCGGACCTGGACCTATGTGTCAAACCGGCCCGGTTGGCTTGCCGATCCGACACACTGGCAAGAAAAGACACGGGAAATCGAGGATAGGTTGTCGGACGCGCTACATGAAAGGTTGACGAAACGCTTTGTTGATCGCAGGACATCTGTGCTCATGAGGCGCCTAAGAGAGAATGCGATGCTGGAAGCAGAAATCAGTGTGAATGGCGATGTGTTTGTCGAAGGACATCACGTCGGACAGTTGGCGGGATTCCGCTTTACCCCGGTCTCCGGGACAGAAGGACCGGATGCCAAGGCTGTCCAGGCTGCCGCACAGAAGGCGCTTGCGCTGGAGTTCGAAGCGCGTGCCGCCCGTCTTTACGCCTCCGGCAACAACGATCTCGCCGTCGGATCCGACGGTTCGGTGCGCTGGCTCGGCGATCCCGTTGCCCGTTTGGCTGCGAGCGATCATGTCATGCGCCCGCGCGTCATCCTTTTGTCGGATGAGCAGCTGACCGGCAATGCTCGCGAGCATGTCGCAGCGCGTATCGAGCGCTTCGTCAATCACCACATTGCAACCGTGCTGAAGCCGCTCGACGATCTGTCGCGCGCCGAAGACCTGCAGGGCCTGGCAAAGGGTCTCGCGTTCCAGATCGTCGAAAATCTCGGCGTTCTGTTCCGCCGCGACGTGGCCGATGACGTGAAGTCGCTTGATCAGGATGCCCGTGCCTCGATGCGCCGTTATGGCATCCGTTTCGGCGCCTATCACGTCTTCATGCCGGCATTGTTGAAGCCGGCTCCGGCTGAACTCATCACGCTTCTCTGGGCGCTGAAGAATGACGGCCTCGACAAGCCTGGCTACGGCGACCTCATTCCGGCACTTGCCGCGGGGCGTACGTCGGTTGTCGCCGATCCGTCCTTCGAGCGGATGTTCTACAAGCTTGCCGGTTTCCGTTTCCTCGGTAAGCGTGCGGTGCGCGTCGATATCCTGGAGCGCCTTGCCGACCTCATCCGTCCGCTTTTGCAGTGGAAGCCGGGTGCGACGCCGCGCCCGGAAGGTGCCTATGACGGCCGCCGCTTCACCACGACGACGGCCATGCTGTCGATCCTCGGTGCAACGCCGGACGACATGGAAGAAATTCTCAAGGGGCTTGGCTACCGCGCCGATCAGGTGACGGCCGAGGAAGCTCAGGCCTATCTCGCCAGCCAGGCACCGGCACCTGCAGGAGAGGCCGCTGCTGCATCCGCCAGCGATGCTGCCGCCGACGCTTCGGTGGAAACGGCTGCTGCCGAAGAAGCGGGTGCAGAACCTGCAGAAACCCAGCCGGAAGCAGCTGCTGAGGTCGTTGCGGCAGACGTCGTGGCCGAAACGGTTTCCGAGCCCGCTGCGGCTGAGGCAACCGTCGAAGCCGAGAGCGACAAGCCTGCGGAAGCATCCGCAGAAGCCGAAGAGCCGAAGCCGGTTCTGTTGTGGCGTCCGGGCGGTGGCCGCGAAAACAATCAGCGTGGTGGCCGTCCGCAGGGCGACCGTCGCGGTAACAACGGTGACCGGGGTGGTGATCGCGGCGGCCAGCGTAATGCCGGCGGCGAAAACGCTCCGCAGGGCCGTCGTGATGGCGATCGCCGTGATAACCGCCGTGGCGGCGATCAGGAAAAGCGCGAGGGCCAGGGCCGCGACCGCAACAACGACCGTCAAAATGACCGGAGAGGCGACAAGCGTCCGCAGGGCGATCGTCCGTTCCGCGGCGAGCGCAACGAGGGCGGTCCGCGTCCGGAGCGCGGTGGGCAGAAGAACAATCAGCCCGCTCGTTTCGAGTCCAAGCCGCCGCGCAAGGAAAAGCCGCTCGATCCGGATTCTCCGTTCGCAAAGCTCGCTGCCCTCAAGGAGCAGATGAAGAAGTAAAGGGTCATGAGCGAAAAGCCATCAGCGGATTTGCGGCAACGCATCGACAAATGGCTTTTCTTCACCCGCATGGTGAAGTCCCGATCACTGGCGCAGGGCCTGCTCAATTCAGGCCATGTGAAGGTGAACGGGACTTCGATCCGCCAGCCGAGCTTTCAGGTGAAAGCCGGAGACCGGGTCGAGCTTGCGCTCGAACGCCGCGATCTCATCCTTGTCGTCAAATCCGGCGGTGAGCGGCGCGGGCCCTTCGAGGAAGCCAAAGAGCTTTATGAAGATCTGACGCCGCCACGCGAAAAGACCGACCGTCTGACCGCACTGGAACAGGCGCAGCGCGTCAAGGGTTCGGGTCGCCCGACCAAGAAGGAACGCCGCGAAACGGACCGTCTTTTTCCGAGCGCAGGAGACCCTGACATCGATTCCGGTATCGATTGGCGCGACGATTAGAAAATGCACCCTGTTTCCGCGTTTTTTCGAAATGCTTTATCCTTGCTAAGCTTGGCTAAAGGCTTTACGTCACGTTCGAAAATGCCGGATAGCCCGCCTCTGTCGTTCCAGCGGTTGCGTTGCCCCCGTCCGGCCCTCGGGGCCCGACCGTTCCCAATCGTGTCCTGACCAACGCGTTGATGTGGAGTGCTTCATGACTTACGTCGTGACCGATAACTGTGTCCGCTGCAAATATACCGACTGCGTCGAAGTCTGCCCGGTGGATTGCTTCTATGAAGGCGAGAATTTTCTCGTCATCCATCCCGACGAATGCATCGATTGCGGCGTATGCGAGCCGGAATGTCCCGCCGAGGCGATCAAGCCCGATACCGAGCCGGGGCTGGACAAGTGGCTGAAGATCAATGCCGAGTTCGCCCAGATCTGGCCAAACATCACGATCAAGAAAGATCCGATGGACGGTGCCAAGGAGCTTGACGGCGAAGCAGGCAAGTACGAGAAGTATTTCTCGCCGGAACCCGGAAAAGGTGATTGAGCCTTTGCCGCCAAGTCGGAACGCGCCTGCCTTTCTGTCGCAGGCGCCATTGAAGCGTTGCTGTTCTCACAGGCAGGACGCTATAATGTTGCTTTGCGGACTCTGTGAAGCAAATTATTGATTTCCGCACTTTTTTGTGGTAGACAAGAGACACTGTTCCACAAGGCGGCACCCGCGTGCCCAAAAAACATCACGAAAGTACAGATCAATCACACGCGCTCTCCGAGACATAACGTCGTTTCATGTTGTCGGTCGCAGCTCAGCGATGGGATTTGTTTTTTCGCGCGCGTTTTGTCGGACCAGTATGGAGTGACCCGACGGTTTCCCCCGTCTCATCCGGGCCTGACAGACCCGGCTTTCCCCTGACCCGGTATGGGTGAGTAGAAGGGAGTTTTTGAAACGAATGACGACTCAGCAGAAAAAGAATTCCCCGGCTCGCCAGGGCTTCAAGACCGGCGAATCAATCGTGTATCCTGCTCACGGAGTTGGTACGATTACCGCGATTGAAGAGCAAGAAGTTGCCGGCATGAAGCTCGAGCTTTTTGTAATCGACTTCGAAAAGGACAAGATGCGTCTGAAGGTTCCGGTTGCCAAGGCCGTAGCTATCGGCATGCGCAAGCTTTCGGAAACCGATTTCGTCGAGCGCGCGCTCAAGGTTGTTCAGGGCAAGGCCCGCGTGAAGCGCACCATGTGGTCGCGCCGCGCCCAGGAATATGATGCGAAAATCAATTCCGGTGACCTGATTTCCATCGCTGAAGTGGTCCGCGATCTCTATCGCGCCGAAAACCAGCCGGAGCAGTCCTATTCCGAGCGTCAGCTTTATGAAGCTGCTCTCGACCGGATGGCTCGTGAAATCGCCGCCGTCAACAAGATGTCGGATACCGAAGCGGTTCGCCTTGTCGAGGTCAATCTCGCCAAGGGCCCCAAGCGCGGCAAGAGCCTCGATGAAGATGAAGCTCAGGAAGAAGCTGCCTGATTTTCTGAAAATGCATGAATAAAAAGCCCGGCCTCGAGCCGGGTTTTTTATTGGAACTTTTGTGCCGTTGCCGCGTTAACCCGCCGGAACGGCGAACTGAATGCTGCGTAACGCTGCCCTCGGTTCCCGTCTGAACCGATTGTGGCCTGGATGTTCCGGGTCGCTTCAGAAGAGGGGGCGAAAGCAGCAGTCAGTACTTGCATCGGCATCCGTCTAAGGCTGCCCATGTGCCGGTCTCCCCGCTGTTTATCGTCATATCAGAACCGTTGACGGAGAAGACGATGACAGCCATGTCCGCAGACCGCACAATGATCAAGATAGCGATGTCGGCTCCCTATCTCGCCCGGGAAGAGGAGCGTGATCTCGCCGTCCGATGGAAAGACGGCCAGGATCAGAACGCACGTAACCAGATCGCACTTGCGCATATGCGTCTCGTCATCGCCATGGCATCGAAGTTTCGCGGCTTCGGTTTGCCGATGAGCGACCTTGTACAGGAAGGTTATGTAGGGCTGCTCGAAGCGGCGGCAAGGTTCGAGCCTGCCCGTGACGTTCGTTTTTCAACCTATGCAAGCTGGTGGATCCGCGCTTCCATGCAGGATTACATCTTGCGCAACTGGTCGATCGTTCGCGGTGGAACGAGTTCGGCGCAGAAAGCCCTTTTCTTCAATCTTCGCCGTCTCAGGGCGAAGCTCGCTCGCGGTGACAGCAATCTGACCGCCCGCGCCATCCATGAGGAAATCGCTGTCGCGCTCGGCGTAAGCGTCAGCGACGTGCAGACGATGGATGCGCGCCTTTCCGCCAATGATGCCTCGCTTCAGGCGCCGACGATTGCCGGCGATGCAGATAGCGGCGAACGTCTGGACATGCTGGAAAGCAACGAACCGCTTCCGGATGAGCAGGTTTCCGGAATGATCGATGGTGAACGTCGGTTGAAATGGCTTCAGGGTGCGCTGACCAAGCTCAACGACCGGGAAAAGAAGATCATCCGGGCCCGCCGTCTGACCGATGACGGAGCGACACTCGAAGCGCTCGGAACAGAACTGGGCATTTCCAAGGAACGCGTGCGCCAGATCGAAAGCCGGGCCATCGAAAAGCTGAAGTCGGCGCTCGTCTCCGCCAATCCGCAGATGGCTGCCGCCGCCTGCTGATTTTCGCGAGGCGGGTTCGCCTCGTTATTCGGAAATAATCTTCATCTTCTGGCCGGGCGACACCGTCGCACCGGCCGGCAGCGCGTTGATGAGCTTGAACAGGTCAAGCTTGCGGTCCGTGCCCATCATGCGACCCGAGAGCGATGCCAGAGTGTCACTCGGGCCAACGGTTACGATGCGCACGCGTAGCGGCTTCAGGGAGGCAATCTCTGCCGGCGTCATGCGACGGAAACTGTTACGCAGCGTATCGGCTGTCGATTGCAGTGTCGTGTTGCCCTTGGGGACTGCCGTTAGAAAACGGAAAATCTGGTTGTTCAGCCGAACGACCGTCACGTCGAAATCCCAGCGCTCCGCGGAGGCACGGGCGGTTGCAGCGGGTAGGCCGTTGACGGTCGTCTCGCGCACGGTCTCCGGCTGCAATCCGGCGACCCAGCCGCTTGTCAGGTAGTTCGTCAGATTGTTGTTATCTCCGGCGGCGACGCCATCGAAGCGGATGGCGCTTTCACCGGGGCCGGTTGCCAGCACGGCTTCGACCTTGTTGTCGATCCTGAAATCCGGCGGAACGTCAAAGCGGATGCCAAGGCTGCCATGCAGGAATGTCTGGCCGCGGACATATCCTTCCTGCGGGCTGTCGCCGTATAGAAGCCCGTCGATGCCTGCGAGATAATAATCGCGTCCACGGTCGCCGACGCCTTCCTGGCCGAAGGCGCGCGCATGGCGGCGCGCAAGATCGACGCGTTGTGAGGAATTCGGGTGGCTCGACAGGAAGTCCAGGCTCTGGTCGTTGTCGGGGTCCACAGCCGAATAACGCGCATAGGCTGCCATGGAATCAAGGAAACGGGCGGCCGCGTAGGGATCGTAACCTGCCTCTCCCAGCATGCGCACGCCGATGACATCCGCCTGCAGTTCCTGCTGGCGGGAGAATGCCGCCAGGCGCAGCTTGCCGCGGGCGAGTGCCTGCTTGCCGGCAAGATCGCTTGAAAGCACCTCGGCGACGACGCGGCTGGCGATGACTTCCGCCTCTTCCCGCTTCTGGCGCTCGATGCCGTGATTTGCGGTCACGTGGCCCATTTCGTGCGACAGCACGGCTGCCACTTCCGATGCATCATTGGCGAGTGCGAGAAGGCCGCGGGTGACGTAGAGATAACCGCCGGGCAGTGCGAAGGCATTGATGGCCGGAGAATTCAGGATGGTGATGCGGAAGGACTGGGTGGGGTTTTCCGAAACCGAAGTCAGCGCGCCTGTAATGCGCGCAACAAGGCGCTCGGTCTTGGCATCACGGTATTCACCGCCATAACTTGCAACGATACGGGGGTGCTCGCGAGCGCCCATTTGCGCGCGCGGATCGTTTTTCTGAACCTGATCAACCGTTTGTGGATTATCCGAAGGCGAAACGTTCGGTGTATAGGCCTGTTCGAAGATCGACTGGCAGCCGTAAAGCATGGATGTCGCGAGGCACAGAACGGCCGTATGGCGGAATATGCGGGAGCGCTGCCAGAAGCCTGGCCGACTTGCATGTTCCGTCTTTGCACTTTCTGCCTGCACCATCATCTCCGGATTTCCGCGGTCGGCTTAGTTCCACGCATGAGCCATAACTTGCCCCGCAGTCGCTTACCTTCTTTCGCGGCTGCTGCACAGATATTCCTAAACCAATATGTACAGTCCGCTGTGTTTGAAAAGAAAATACCTCAAAACGCCGATGGCATTCGGCCAAGTCCAAATTGTGGCGAGAGCTTCACAAGCCCTGATGGCGGCCATCCTGGGTGAAGTGTGGAGAAGCTACGCAGCCTTAGATTGACGCTTTGCCGATAGATGGAATATGTCCGTTATATGACGGATGTGATTAACATTGACGACTGCCAGTATCTGAGCCGCGGTACGGTCAAACTCGTTTTCGCCCACCCTCGCTTCCCCGATTCTGTCATCAAGGTCATCAATCCCAAGGCTGTCGATGAGCTCGGCCAGTTTGCGCGCCAGTCAAGCTGGAAAAAGAAAAGAAAGCTCGGCATCTATCGCTATTTTCAGCGAGAGGTCGAGCAGTATCTGAGGCTCTGTCGAGCGCATTATTCCATACCGACCTCAACGTTTCCCATCGCAATACCCAGAGGATTCGTGCAGACCTCTATCGGTTTGGGACTGATCTCGGAACTCATCAGAAATGACGATGGGGCGATTGCGCCGACATTGACACAGCTCGTTGCCGCGAAGCAATTTTCCGCGATCCACGCAAAAGCACTGGAGACGTTTTTTCAGCGCTGCATCGATCTCCACATCGTGTTCGGCGAAGTCAACAGCGCGGGACTGCTGTTTACCACTACTCGATCGGCTGAACCTCAATTCGTGCTCGTCGATGGCATCGGTGAGAAGAACCTGATCCCGTTCAAAACGTGGAGTTTCGAGATCAACAAACGTCGGGTGTTGAAGGTCCGCGAACAGATCCTTTCCGAGTGCGGAATATCTGCGCCCGGCAATTGAAATATCCCGCAAGGCCGTGGCCAGGGCATTTACCTACCTGTTCGGAAACGTGATGGAATCAGGCAATACGGCCGCGTTCCATGAGCAGAATGTGGTCGGCAAGCCTTTGAATTTCGGCCTGGTCGTGACTGACCATGACGATCGTGTTTGCCGTTTCCCGATGCAGTTCGATGAGAAGATCGGACATCTGTAGCCGTAGATCGGCGTCAAGCGAGGCGAAGGGTTCGTCGAGCAGGAGGACAGGCTTGTTGCGTAAAAGGGCGCGGGCGAAGGCGGCGCGCTGTTTTTCTCCACCCGAGAGGGAACCCGGCATACGCTTGCCGAAGCCGGCAAGACCGACCCGCGTCAAAGCAATCTCGATGCGGTCCTTATCCGCCGAGGAAAGCTTCATTGACGGGCTGATACCAAGTGCAACATTGGTGAAGATGTCGAGATGGGCAAAGAGGTTATGATCCTGGAAGACCACGGAAACGGGTCTTTCCGACGGATGGCTCGCTGTCTGTTCGTGTCCGGCGATGAATATGCGGCCTGATTGTGGGCGCTCGAAACCTGCGACGAGATTGAGAAGTGTCGATTTTCCGGCGCCCGACGGGCCGGCAACCGCGGTGATCGCGCCGGGTTCGATGCGGCAGTCGAAATGGAAATCTACGGTGCCGAGCTTCAGGGCGACCTTATCGAGCACGATGCCGTCATGCATTCCTGTTTTCCTTGTCGCCGGCCGTGCCGAGTATGGTCAAGGCGAGGCAAACGGCACCGAGGATCAGCGCCAGCCCGTCCGCATCATTGGTCCTGTAACTCGATAACGTGCTGTAGACCAGCCAGGGCAGGGTGACGAGATCGCTGGATCCGAACAGGGCGACCGCGCCCAGATCCCCCAGCGAGAGCGCCATGGCGAAGGAAAGCGCGGTGAGCAAGGGGCGCGTGAGAACGGGAAGGTCGATCAGTCGCCACTTGGCGGCGCCACGGATGCCGAGTGCTGCGGCCAGCCTTGCCGTCTGTTGCCGATGGTCTTGCAATGCCGGTTCCAGCACCCTGACGGCAAAGGGCAGCGCCATCAGCGCGTTGATGACGGCGACGAGATAGGGGGCGAAAGAGGCGACATTGCCGAACTGGCGTAAAACGAGGAACCAGCCGGTGCCGAGGATGATCGGAGGGATGACGAGAACCAGCGAGGATGTGCCGGCGAGTGATGTGGAAAGCAGCCTTTCAGCCGGGTTCGGCTGACGCCGGTCCCGGATCGCCTGACGCGCTGTAATGATGGCAAGCGAAGCGGCAACGGCAACCACCCCAGCCGTGACGGCGATCACGAGGCTCGTCGTCGCGGCCTGGATGAAGCGCGGACCGGTGACCAGCTTCCACAGATCCGCACGCAGGCCTGCGGCCAGTACAGAGACGAGCGGTGCGGCGACGAAGATCACGGCCGCTGCGATGATGAGGCTATCCCAGATCCGGGATGTGGCGGAGCGCCCGTCGAGGCGCAGCATCTTGCGGCCTGCGGTCCTGACCGTATCGGTTGCTGCCGGCAGAAACGCGATGAGGCCGATGACAACAGCCGTCACGGCAATCTGAAGGAAAGCAAGCGCTATGGCGCGGGGCGGGTCGAAATCGAAGCGCAGGGCCTGATAGATCGCCACTTCCAGCGTCGTTGCGGCGGGCCCGCCGCCCAGCACAAGGACCAGCGTGAAGCTGGTGGCGCAGAGCATGAAGATAAGACCTGCGACGCCGGGCACGACACGCGCCAGCGCCGGCCATTCGACAAAGCGAAAGATCGAGACCGGCTTCATGCCGAGGCTGGCCGATAACAGCCAGTACTCAGCCGGCAGCCGTTCGAGCACGGCGAGCAGCAGGCGCACGGCGAGCGGGATATTGAAGAAGGTATGTGCAAGCAGGATGCCGGAGAGGCCGTAGACGCTGACCGGCTGTTCCAGTCCGGCGGCGGTGAGCCAGCCGTTCAGGATGCCCTGCCTGCCCCAAACGCCGAGCAGGCCAAGTGCTCCGACCAGCGCCGGCAGGCCCATGGGCAGGGCCATGAGGCGCAGAATCCATGCGCGGCCTGCAAAGCGGGGGCGGCGGGCAAGTGCCAGCGCGACCGGAATGGCGAGGGCGATCGACAGCAGCGTGGAAAGCGCCGCCTGCAAAAGCGTGAAGCGAAGAATGCTCCAGGTATAGGCGGTGAAAAGCCGGGATGCCGATTGTTCGCCATCCCAGGCCAGCAGTGTCAGAACTGCAGTGCCGACAAACAGAATGACGGCGGCAAGGACGGTCAGGCCGGCACCGATGCTGCGGCGTCTTTCAGCAATCGTCAGCAAACGCGATGTCCCAAACGTCCCGTCACTTCTTGCTCATGGCGGTCAGCCATTCGTCGATCCAGGCCTGGCGGTTCTTCGCCACCTCGTCGGAGCCGATCAGCAGTGTCTTTGCCGGCTTTACCAGCCTGTCGAAAGCTTCCGGCAGCGGGGTGGAGGTGGCTGCGGCCGGCATCATCCAGTTGGTGGTCGGGATGATGTCCTGTGCGGCCGGAGACACGAGGAAGGCGAGGAAGCTTTTCGCCAGATCCCTGTCCTTGGCGTTCTTGAGCATGCCGGCGACCTCGATCTGGATGTAATGGCCATCGGAGAAGCTTGCTGCCTGATATCGATCGGTGTTTTCCTCGACCATGTGATAGGCGGGCGAGGTCGTATAGGAGAGCACCATGGGCACTTCGCCCTTGGTGAACAGGCCATAGGCTTCCGACCAGCCGGGGGTGACGGTCAGGACCCGGTCCTTGAGTTTCGCCCAGGCTTCCGGCGCCTTGTCGCCATAGGCGGCCTTTACCCAGAGCAGAAGGCCGAGACCCGGTGTCGAGGTGCGTGGATCCTGAATGGCGATCTTCTGCGAAGCGTCGCCTTCGATCAGATCCTTCAGGCTTTTCGGCGGATTCTTGATTGTCTGTGTGTCATAGACGACGGCGAAATGGCCGTAGTCATAGGGCAGGAAGGTATCGTCTGCGTAATTGCCGGGAACCTTGACGGCGCTTCTATCGACGCCGTTCGCTTCGAACAGGCCTGTCGCCTTTGCTTCGGAGATCAGGCTGGTGTCGAGGCCGAGCGCGATATCGGCATCCGAGCCTGCGCCTTCGAGCTTGAGACGTGTGAGAAGCGCCACGCCATCGGCAACGCCGATGAAATTGACGGTGCAGGCGCAGGTCTTTTCGAACTCGGCCTTGATCTTCGGGCCGGGCCCCCAGTCCGAGGTGAAGCTCTCATAGGTATAGACGGTCAGCGTCTTGTCCTGAGCGTGTGCGGCAAAGGGAGCAAGAACTGTGGCCGTGGCCGCCAGAAGAAAAGTTGAAATCCCGCGCATCAGCGCCTCCTCACAAAAATCGATTGGGGAATAGGCGCTGGTTGCGAGCCGTCTAATCCCTCCGCCGGTGTTAGCCGGATCAGGTTCCGCGGGTTGACCGATCAAGGTCTCTCAGCCCTGCAACTGCAAGGCACCCCGTTAGAGCGTGCAAAGATTTACCGGTCTCGCTTCATGCTGGCAAGAGGGCTGCGGCATATGAAGAAAGACCCCTCCCAACCCTCCCCACAAGGGGGAGGGCTTAACCCAGCCAAGCCGCCGAGATTCAATTGAACCGAGGTGGTGCCACGTGTCTTCTCCCCCTTGTGGGGGAGATGGCCGGCAGGCCAGAGGGGGATTTTGTTGGCTGCCTCAGCCGACCGACATGTCCATATACATGATTTCCCAGACATGATTGTCCGGATCCTGGAAGCTGCAGCCGTACATCGGGCCCATTTCCATATTGGGTTTCCATTCGGCGCCACCGGCGGCAAGGGCCTTTTCCTTGAAGCCGTCCACCTCGTCACGGCTCGATGCGGAAAGGCAGTTCAGCACTTCCTTCGTCGCCTTCGCATCGGAGATATCGCCATTGATGAACATGCGGAATTTGTCATGGGTGAGCAGCATCACGTAGATCTGCTCGCTGACGACCATGCAGCTTGCGGTATCATCGGAAAAATCGGGGTTCTTCTTGAAGCCCAGCGCCGTGTAGAACGCCGTCGAGGCCTGAAAATCCGCTACCGGCAGGTTCACGAAAATCATCCGCATGTCGATATTCCTCCTTCGTTGAAGGGCGCCATGGAATTGGCGCCTTTCCTCCAAGGACGAAAGATGCGGTACGGATCCGACAAGTCCATGACGGATTTCAGTTCAATTGACCATTGCCGCGGAAAACCTTCAGTTCGCGGGGAACGATGGCCATGCCGCCGAGGCGGTTGGCGATCGCGTAATCGACTGTCTGCTCCACGACGTCAGGCATGACCGGTTTGGTCAAAACGCCAAGCGTGCCATCGACGCCGTCGCCGATGTCGTCCGGGTTTGCGGTCATGAACACCACCGTCAGGCCGTATTCCTCGGCAAGCTCGCGACCGATGTCCGGTCCGGTTCTGCCATCGGCGAGATTGACATCGACGAGCGCGATATCTGCATGGGCGGCAAGCGAAAGGGCGTGCTTGCGACCGTTCGCCAGGCCCACCACCTTCAAGCCCATGCTCTCGATCGTGTCGGCCACGTCGAGGGCGATCAGAAACTCGTCCTCGATAATCAATACACGCTGATTCATTGCCTCACTGGCCAGCCGACGACGCGATACATTTGTCAGCATTGGACGCCTCCAGAGTTCATCTCGGTTTCGCCGGTTGCGTATTTTAGCAATCGAACAGTCACCAAACGCGACGAA
Organism: Hyphomicrobiales bacterium; assembly: GCA_900469445.1. GTDB lineage: Bacteria > Pseudomonadota > Alphaproteobacteria > Rhizobiales > Rhizobiaceae > Neorhizobium. The sequence goes on along the minus strand of UBXM01000016.1, from coordinate 93,650 downwards.
CACCGGGATTGTTCCGCGGCGAGACAATGTTTTATGCAATTAAGTATTTGTTAAGGCTAACAAATATTTAATTTTTGAGGCTGAGAATGAAGGGCTCAGCCTTCGATTTCCTCGCGCAGCATCTCGAGCTCGAGCCATTCCTCTTCCATGCTCGTCAGCTTTTCGCGCAGCTTTTCCATTTCCGCAGCCAGCTTGTTGAAGCTTGCCGGGTCCTTGGTGAAAAGATTGGGATCGGCCATCTTCTTCTCGCAGAGCGCGATTTCGGCTTCCGCCTTTTCCATTTCCTTTGGAATATTCTCCAGCGCGAATTTCTGCTTGTAGGAGAGCTTTCCCTTGGCCTTGGGCGCATCGGAGGAAGATGATGCGTTTTCCGGCTTCGACTTTTCGGCGGCTTTTTCTGCCTTCTTGCGCTCTTCCTGGGCGCCCCTGCGCTGCGCCAGCATATCCGTATAGCCGCCCGCATATTCGATCCAGCGGCCATCGGGCGCATCCGGGGTGGCGGGGGCGATGGTCGAGGTCACGGTGCGATCGAGGAAGTCGCGATCGTGGCTGACGAGGATGACGGTGCCGTTGTAACCGGCGACGATCTCCTGCAGGAGATCGAGCGTCTCGATGTCGAGGTCGTTGGTCGGCTCGTCTAATATCAGAAGGTTTGACGGTCTGGCCAGCATGCGGGCGAGCATCAGGCGGGCGCGTTCGCCACCCGACAGGTTCTTGATCGGGGTGCGGATCTGCTCGGGCTGGAACAGAAAATCCTTCATATAGCCGGCAACATGGCGCTGTTCGCCGTTGACGAGCAGCGTTTCGCCGCGACCGTCGGTCAGATAATGGGACAGCGTATCTTCGGGATCAAGGTCCTCGCGCTTCTGGTCGAGAGTGGCGATTTCCAGATTGGTGCCGAGCTTGATCCAGCCGCTATCCGGCTTCAACTGGCCTGTCAGCATTTTCAGGAGCGTCGTCTTGCCCGCGCCGTTCGGACCGACAAGGCCAATACGGTCGCCACGATGGACGCGGATGGAGAAGGGTGCAACGATCGGCTTGTCATAGGTCTTGGTGATGTTTTCGGCTTCGATGACGAGCTTGCCGCTTTCCTTGCCTTCGGCAACCGAGGCCTGGACGGAGCCCTGCGGTCCATTATGGCCGCGATAGGCGGCGCGCATCGCCTGCAGCTCGCCGACGCGGCGCATGTTGCGCTTGCGCCTTGCGGTAACGCCGTAGCGCATCCAGTGCTCTTCGCGCTCGATCGCCTTGCCGAGCTTGTGCTGTTCGATCTCTTCCTCTTCGAGAACCTGGTCCCGCCAAGCTTCGAAATGGCCGAAACCGCGGGAAAGACGGCGGGCGGTGCCGCGATCGATCCAGACAGTTGCATTGGAAACCTTTTCAAGGAAACGACGGTCGTGGCTGATGACCACCAGCGCGCTGCGCGTCTTGCGCAATTCGTCTTCCAGCCATTCGATGGTCGGCAGGTCGAGATGGTTGGTCGGCTCATCGAGCAGAAGGATATCCGGTTCCGGCGCCATGACGCGGGCAAGCGCTGCGCGGCGGGCTTCACCGCCGGAAAGCCGGTTCGGATCTTCCTCGCCGGTGAGGCCCAGATGTTCGAGCAGATAGGTGACGCGGTATGGATCGTCGCCCGGGCCAAGGCCTGCTTCGGCATAGGCCTGTACCGTCGAATAACCGGCGAAATCGGGGGCCTGTTCGAGATAACGGATCGTCGCGGACGGATGGCGGAAGACCTCACCCGACTGCGCCTCGACCATGCCTGCCGCGATCTTCATCAGCGTCGACTTGCCCGAGCCGTTGCGGCCGACGAGGCAGATGCGGTCGCCCGGTTCCACCTGCAGGCCGGCGCCGTTCAAAAGCGGCGCGCCGCCGAAGCTCAGGAAGATATCGTCAAGCTTGAGAATGGGAGGTGCCATGAGGACCGTTTATGCTCCGGAAAAATCGTGGGGACGGGCAAGGATCATCGCCTTGCCGCTCTTTAGATGGAATTCGACAGGCCCTTCCGCAACATTCGAAACGGTGCGGGAAGAGCCGAAGGGCAGCGAAAAATCCTTGAGCGGATATCGTGCGCCCAGAATGTCGAGGCCTGACAGGTCAGAAAAGCCGAGAACGGAAAACAGCGCGCCCTTGGGAAGGTCGATCGTTTTCATGCCCGGCAAAAAGGGAATGGCCTCTTCATCACCCGAGGCGAGAAGCACGTCGAAGCCGCGCTCAGCCAGACCCATGGCGAGCAGGAAATGCTGCAACGCGTGGTCGGAACGCTCGCCGCCGAGAGCACCGACCAGGATCAGGCGTTTTGCGCCGCGCTCGATCGCTTCTGCCGTGGCAATCTCGCCATCGGTTTCGTTCTTGGCCGGCGGATAGGTTTTGCGATCGACGTCAGGGAAGCGGGCGATCAGCTCTTCGTCGGAAGAGTCGAAATCGCCGGCCCACAGCTCCGGCGTCACGCCAAGCTCGGCCGCATGGCGCATGCCGCTATCGGCGGCGATCACACGGCTTCCCGCGATCGCGTTTCTGACGCGATCGGTGACGGCAAGATTGCCGCCGAGCAGGATGGTGAAGGTCGAATTGGCCATGGGCATTGCCCATAGCGCAAAGGGTGGGGGAAGGGAAAGAAGGGCGCCAGCTTATTTCGGTCGCGCCATGGTAGCAGGCGGAGGAATTTGCTCCCATTGACGGCGGCTCCAGCAAGGATTATCTGATAAACCGAAATTCCGTGGTGATTTGGCCGGCCGGCTTGCAGCCACGTTAAAAAAGTCGCTAAAGGGCCGCGAGAAGGTGGACTTCACTTCCCACGGGCCGGTTGCGATTTTTCGTTGCCGGCTTTTTGTTTGTGGGGCCTCAATATGCCGATCAAGATTCCCGATACGCTTCCTGCGTTCACGACACTGGTTTCCGAGGGCGTGCGCGTGATGACCGAAACGGTCGCCGTGCGCCAGGACATCCGTCCGCTGCAGATCGGGCTTCTCAACCTCATGCCGAACAAGATCAAGACCGAGGTGCAGATGGCGCGCCTTGTCGGCGCCTCGCCGCTGCAGGTCGAATTTTCGCTGATCCGGCTCGGGACGCACAAGGCAAAAAACACGTCCGAGGAACATCTGCTTTCCTTCTATCACACATGGGAAGAGGTGAAGCACCGCAAGTTCGACGGTTTCATCATCACCGGCGCGCCGGTGGAGACGATGGATTACGAGGATGTGAGCTATTGGGACGAGATGCGCCAGATCTTCGACTGGACGGAAACCAATGTGCATTCGACGATGAATGTCTGCTGGGGCGCCATGGCGGCAATCTACCATTTTCACGGCGTGCCGAAACACGCGCTCACCGAAAAGGCTTTCGGCGTCTACCGCCACCGCAACCTGTCGCCTGCTTCCGTCTATCTCAACGGTTTTTCCGACGATTTCCAGGTACCGGTATCGCGCTGGACGGAGGTGCGCCGCGAGGATGTCGAGAAACAGCCGAAGCTCGAAATCCTGATGGAATCCGACGAGATGGGCCTTTGCCTTGTGCATGAAAAAGCCGGCAACCGGCTCTACATGTTCAACCATGTCGAATACGATTCCACCTCGCTGGCGGACGAATATTTCCGCGACGTGAATGCCGGTATCCCTATCAAGATGCCGCATGACTATTTTCCGCATAACGACGACACGCTGACGCCGCAGAACCGCTGGCGAAGCCATGCGCATCTTCTGTTCGGAAACTGGATCAACGAGATGTATCAGACGACCCACTACGATATGGACAAGATCGGCACCGAATAAGCGCTGATGTGGCTTCCGGGGCGGCGTCGGGAAAAGACGCCGCGCGTCGCCGTTTCCCATTGCAGGGCCTCGCCAAATCGCGCAGTTTGCCGCCGATAAATGGCGGAGGAAGCTCATGGCAGGACAGGAATTCGAGGTTTTCGGCACCACGCAGGACGGCGAGCCCGTTTATCGTGTGCAGATCCGCGGTGGCGGGCTTACCGCCAATGTCATGACCTGGGGCGCTGCCGTGCAGGATCTGCGGCTTGAAGGGCATGATGCGCCGCTGGTGCTAGGCTTCGACGAGTTTGCCTCCTATCCAGCCCATTCTCCCTATTTCGGCGCCACGCCCGGCCGCTGCGCCAACCGAATCGGCGAGGGAAAATTCTCGATCGACGGCCGCGATTACCAGCTCGAACTCAACGAGCGCGGCGTCACGCATCTGCATGGCGGCTCGGACGGTATGGGAAAGCGCAACTGGACGATTGTCGAGCATCAGGCCGACAAGGTGGTGCTGACGATTACCGATCCCGACGGGCGCGCGGGTTATCCCGGCAACTGCACCGTGACTGCGATCTACCAGCTGAAGGCTGATGGCGTGTTTTCGGTCGTCTACGAGACAGTTTCCGATCAGCCAACGACTGCCAATATCTGCCAGCATTCCTATTTCAATCTCGATGGCCGCGAAGACATCTTTGGCCACGAGATCATGATTGCCGCCGATCGCCTGACGGATGTCGATGCGAAGCTGGTTCCGACAGGCAGGCTCAACGACCTGACCGGTTCACCTTTCGATCTTCGTGAGATGGGACCGGTGCAGCGCACGCTTGAGGACGGCCGTCAGGTGCCGTTCGATCATAATTATTGCCTCTCGAACGAACGCGTGGCCAAGCGCTCCGTGGCGCTGGTGCGCAGCCTTTATTCGGGTGTCTCGATGGAGGTCAGGACGACGGAGCCAGGCGTGCAGTTTTATGCCGGCGTGATGGTCAACGTACCGGTGCCGGGTTTCGATGGCCGCAAATATGGAAACTATGCCGGCCTGTGCCTGGAAACGCAGGTCTGGCCGGATGCGGTCAACCACGCGAATTTCCCGAATGCGGTTTTGCGTCCGGGCGAGGTGTTGCGACAGGAAACGGATTACGTGTTTTCGAAGAGCTGAAAACCGAAGTAATGCTGCAATTGGTCCTGTGCTACGCGAAGGTTAGCACTGCAGCGAGCGATTGTAGGTCCGGAAAATCAGGCCTTTCCCAGGCACTTGCCGCAGCCCTAGGCGGAAGGTGCCTTCGATCGAGGACCATGCCGACTTTGCCGATGATGCCATAAAAATTGATTGCGAAATCCCAAGGAGGAATAAGGTTTCGTTAATCATGATTTGTGTAGTTTCCAGTTTGCTAAGACGCATGACGTGTCGATCCTAAATCCTTTCATAATCATCATTTTTTGCTTGGGTCATTTAAATGACATCCATTTTGACGAATGCGTCTGCCTCTGCAGCACTCAATGCCCTGCGCTCAATAAATGCGGGGCTGCAGACCAGCGAAGGGCGTGTTTCGTCAGGTCTCAGAGTCCAAGAAGCTTCTGATAATGTCGCGTATTGGTCGATTGCAACGACAATGCGTTCCGACAATAAGGCGATTTCCGCTGCCCACGATGCGCTTGGCATTGGCGCAGCAAAAGTCGACGTCGCCTATAACGGACTGGAATCGGTTATCGATGTGCTCAGCGAAGCCAAGGCCAAGCTCGTTGGAGCGAAAGAGACCAGCGTGGATCTGGGCAAGATCCAGGGCGAGTTGAACGCGTTGAAGGATCAGGCACTGGGCATAGCTGGCAGCGCGAGTTTCAGCGGTACCAACTGGTTGAATACAGATGTCGCCGATATGTATGATTCCGCCCTCAACAAGGACTCCGTCGTATCGTCCTTCATCCGGGATGGCTCGGGCAGCGTGTCCGTCAATCAAGCCGATGTGGATCTGTCGGAAGTATCGCTGATAAACAGTACAGGCGGAGGTATTCTACAGAGGGACGACCGGGCCATTGGAGACATAGGAGGGCTGCGGAGCAATCCACCGGATACGTACGCATTTTTCGGCCGCGATCGTTACAGCTTCACCGGGCCTGCATCGTTCTCTGCTTCCGACAAGGTTGCGTTCGACATAACGGTTGATGCAAGTGTCTATTCTCCCGGCCAGAGCTACCATATCGAGATCGATCAGGCGTTGGTCAATCAAGTTACGGGCCGTAACGACGGGCTTGTCCCGAGCCATGTCAGATGGAGCAACGTGCTTGCCTATGCACTCCAGCAGGCCGGTGTGCCGGCGACAAATGGATATGACGAGCCGGGCGGAGGTTCGGTCGGTTATGGTTTCATATCTCGCGAAACAACCGGCGAGTTGGGATCAAGCGTCTCTATTTCCAACCTGACCTCTACCTTGAGCGGCGGAAACGCCTTCGGACTTGAGGCTGGTCCATTCGAAGTAAACAATAACGAGTATGCCTCCACGCGGATGATATTCGGCGATTCATTCAAGCTTCACCCGAGCGTGACGTTTTCTTTCGAGCTGTCCATTACCAACGATCCGGCTGAAAGTTTTACCGTTACCCGTGATGATGTGGATGCGGCTTTGGGAACGACCGACGGCGTCGTCGATTCCGCCGCAGATATGGCTGCCATCCTCAGCAACAAGTTATCGGGAAAAGGGCTGATCATTACTGATACGGGATATGGTGTGGGCATCGACATTGATCCCGCTGTTCACCCTGTGCAGGGTTATCGCTCGACCTTCACGTTTTCAGGCGTGAGGGATAACATCGGCAACCCACCAATTTTTGATTTTAAAGATATCGATATCACGTCTTCTGCAATTCCGCTCGATACCTATATCGACGGCGTCGAATACATGCTTAGCGAGGCGATCTCAGGTGGCGCCTCGCTAGGTGCGGTACAACAGCAGATCGAAAAGCAAATCCGTTTTTCCGCCGATATGAGTGATGCGATCGAGTCCGGAGTTGGACGACTTGTAGATGCCGACATGGAGGAGGAATCGTCCCGATTCGCCGCATTGCAGACCCAGCGACTTCTCGCCGTTCAATCACTTTCCATTGCGAATTCGGTACCGCAGGGAATTCTAAGCCTTTTCGAAGGCTGAATATGATCCTCTCTTCGAAGGAGGGGCTGCGGCCTTCCATGAGGCGGTGCGTAAACAATCAGGTAAAAGCAAGGCAGTTGAAACACTGCAATCGGAGGGTTGTATTATCCCCCGAGGCAAGTTTGTTTATAATTTCAAACTTGTTTTCTCTTGGGAGGGACTGGAGCGGGCGAAGGGATTCGAACCCTCGACCCCAACCTTGGCAAGGTTGTGCTCTACCACTGAGCTACACCCGCTCATCAATCCGTCAGTTCGTGTGGTAGTTCGAACCGGCTGGTCAGTGGCTCGTTGCCGCCGACGAGGCGCTATATGGCCCAGACGATTTTCAAATGCAACAGGGAAATGACGATCCGGGCAAAGATTTTTTCATTTTCCGCTAAATCCCTTGTTTTGCAGGGATTTTTGCTTTCGGTGATTATGTGGAGAATGGCTTGGAGGCGAGCGGGCTTGTCTCTATAGTCGGCATTTCCCGCCAATCACGATCCCGGATGTGACCGAAAATATGCCGAAGACCGCCGCTGATCTGTTCGCTTTGCTCGACAGCCTCGATATTTCCCACACGACGAAGCAGCATGAGCCGGTTTTTACCGTGGCCGAATCGCAGGACCTGCGGGACCAGATTCCCGGCGGGCATACCAAGAACCTGTTCGTGAAGGACAAGAAGGACCAGTATTTCGTCCTGACGGTCGAGGAACATGCGGTGGTGGACCTGAAGACCGTTCACAAAATCATCGGCGCTTCCAGTCGCGTGTCGTTCGGCAGGCCGGAAATGATGCTCGAATATCTTGGCGTGGTGCCGGGGTCGGTAACGGTATTCGGTGCTTTCTGTGACACCGGCAACAATGTCACCTTCGTGCTGGATGAAGACCTGCTGAAACACGAGATCATCAACGGACATCCGCTTTCCAACGATGCGACGACGTCGATCGGGCGAAACGATCTTATCCGATTTCTGGAGGCGACTGGTCACACGCCGCTTGTCTTGAAAGTTACGGACTGACATACGATGTTTCGGGCAGACAATTAAAAGGGTTCGCACCCTGATTTCCCGGGAGAACATCCATGAGCGGCAACGATAATCCTTACGCTGGATCTTACGGCGCCGGATCCTATGGCGGCGGATATGGTGGCCAGACTACGAGCTTCGGCTCGGCTCCGGCTCAGCCAGGTTCCGAGGCCTCTCAGTCGGCGGCTGGCGGTTATGTGAGCGACACGACGACGGCTGGTTTCACCAAGGATGTTCTGGAAGAGTCTCGCCGGCAGCCGGTTCTGGTCGATTTCTGGGCGCCCTGGTGCGGTCCGTGCAAGCAGTTGACCCCGGTGCTTGAAAAGGCAGTCAACGAGGCCCAGGGCCGCGTCAAGCTGGTCAAGATGAATATCGACGATCACCCGTCGATCGCCGGCCAGCTCGGTATCCAGTCTATCCCGGCTGTCATCGCTTTCGTCGATGGTCGTCCGGTCGATGGCTTCATGGGTGCCGTGCCCGAAAGCCAAGTCAACCAGTTCATCGACAAGGTCGCCGGTCCGGCCGGTGCTGATCAGGCGGCCGAGATCGAGGCTATCCTCGGTGAAGCGGATACACTTCTTGCCGCGAGCGACATTGAGGGTGCCGCACAGCTTTATAGCGCGGTGCTGCAGGCCGATCCGGAAAATGCAAAGGCTGCTGCCGGCATGATGCAATGCTTGATCGCCATGGGCGAAACGGAGCGCGTCGGCCAGATGCTTCAATCCCTGCCGGAAGAAATGACGACCGATCCGGCCATCCAGGCGGTTTCCAAGAAGCTCGACCAGATCGTCGAAGCCCGCAAGCTGGGTGATCCGGTGGCGCTCGAGCGTGAGCTTGCCGCCAATCCGGATGACCATGCGGCGCGGATGAAGCTTGCAAAGATTCTCAACGTGCAGGGCGAGCGGGATCAGGCGGCGGATCATCTTCTGACGATCATGCGCAAGGATCGGGCCTTCGACGATGACGGCGCACGCCGGGAACTTCTGCAGTTCTTCGAGGTTTGGGGTCCGAAGGATCCTGCGACGATTTCAGCGCGTCGCCGTCTTTCGTCCATCCTCTTTTCCTAAACAACATCTTATCCACTGCCGCCGGTCTTGCGATCGGCGGTTGGAGCCCCAGATATTCGGGTTAAGAAATCTGTTATCAGGAGCAGTCTGCGGGAGGTGCCGAGCCGATGCATGTGGGAAACGCGCGGTACGTGAAACGTGAAGATCTGCCGGAAGTCATGCCGGTATTTCCCTTGACCGGAGCGTTGCTGCTTCCGGGCGGCCAGCTTCCGCTGAATATTTTCGAGCCGCGTTACCTTTCGATGTTCGATGCGGCGCTTGCCGGCGATCGTTTGATCGGTGTCGTTCAGCCGTCTCTTCTGGAAGCGTCCGATGCTTCCGATCCGTTGCGGCCGGCGCTTTCGTCTGTGGGTTGCCTGGGGCGGATCACGTCGTTTGCCGAAACCGGGGATGGGCGTTACATCCTTTCTCTCAGCGGTGTCTGCCGGTTCCGGCTGCTGGACGAGAGCGAAGTTGCTCAGCCATACCGCATGTTCCGGTTTGCACCCTTCATGAGTGATCTCTCGGAAGAGGATGATGAAGCCTCCGTCGATCGACGCGAGCTTCTTCGCGTCTTCCGGGCCTATCTCGATGCCAACAAACTGGAAGTGGATTGGGATAGTGTCGGGCGGGCGGGTAATCGCACGCTTGTCAATTCCCTCTCGATGATGTCGCCTTTCGGCCCGGCGGAAAAGCAGGCACTACTCGAAGCGCCGGATCTGAAGACACGCGCGGAAACGCTGATCGCGATCACGGAAATTCTGCTGGCCAGAGGGCTGGCGGATACCGATACGATTTTGCAGTGAGGCCGGGTGGTGGACGAAAAACTCAGTAATGTCGATCCGAAGTTGCTCGATCTGCTCGTGTGCCCACTGACAAAGGGGACGCTGTCTCTCGACCGCGAGCGCAACGAGTTGGTGTCGGAAGGCGCGCGTCTGGCCTATCCAATCCGTGACGGGATTCCGATCATGCTGGTTTCCGAGGCACGCAAGATCGAGGATTAAGGTCTTTGCTTGCGCTCATCGTCATCCTCGGCCCTGTGCCGAGGATCTGCCAGGTTTCGATTTTTGGCAGCGTGGTTGGATCCCAGGGGCACGCCCCAGGGTGACGGCGATAGCTATCGGCGGGCTCTTCGATCGTTTGCAGGAATTATATCTGCTGCCCCGACAAAAGTTTCGGAGTTCCCTCTGTGCCCGTTCCGGCTGCCTGGGTGATGAAGAAATCCTTCAGTTTCGGCATGCGCTCGACAAGACCGAGGCCGAAATCTCGGGCGATGCGGATCGGGGTGATGTCGTTGGAGAACAGTCGGTTCAGCACGTCCGTGGTGACCCCCATGCGGAACGTGTCGAAGCGGCGCCAGGATTGGTAGCGCTCCAAAACGTTGAGCGAGCCGATATCGAGGCCAAGGCGGTCTGCCTCGACGATGGTTTCGGCGAGTGCCGCCACATCCTTGAAGCCGAGATTGAGGCCCTGGCCCGAGATCGGGTGAATGCCGTGGGCGGCGTCGCCCGCGAGGGCGAAACGCGGGGCGACGAAGCCGCGCGCGAGTGTAAGGCCGAGCGGAAAGGCCTTGCGGCCGCCGACCACGGTCAGCTCGCCGAGCTTGTGGCCGAAGCGGCGCTGCAATTCGTCCTCGAAGATCAGGTCGTCGGAGGCGATCAGCCGGTCGGCATCCTCGGTACGCTCCGTCCAGACGAGCGACGACCGGTTGTTGGTGAGTGGCAGGATGGCAAAGGGGCCGGCGGGCAGGAAATGTTCTTCGGCAACACCTTCATGCGGGCGCTCGTGTGCGACGGTGGCAACGATGCCCGATTGTCCATATTGCCAGTTGACGGTGCGGATACCTGCCATGTCGCGCAGTTTGGAGCGCACGCCATCGCAGGCGACAAGAAGTTTCGTCTCGATGGTCGATCCGTCGGAAAGACGTACCGTGGTGCAGGAGCTTGCTGTGGTAAAGGCGGTAGCCGAAAGTCCGTGGCGAATTGCGATGCCGAGCCGTTCCGCAGCGCCTCTCAATGCTCTCACCATTTCGACATTCGGCACCATATGGGCGAAGGGTTTTCCGTCCTCGATCTCGCCATCGAAGGTGAGGAATACCGGGCGCACGGGATCGGAGGTGCGGCTGTCGGTGACAACCATCCTGTTGATCGGCTGGGAATGAACGAGGATTTCGTCCCAGACCCCAAGGACATCCAGCATTTTGCTGGCCGCAGTGATGATAGCGGAGGCGCGCTCATCCTTTTCCCAGACGTGTGCCGGAGCCGCTTCAACGACCTCGATGTTGAGGTGCGGGGCTGCCTGCTTGACGGCGACTGCCGCCGCCAGGCCGACATATCCCGCTCCGACCACCATCATGTCCAGCATCTGCAAGGCTCCGTCCGTCTTGTGGTTGTTGATGGGGTGGATATAGATCATCCAACCGCCGCTTCCTATTGCCGGAGTTCGTAAAATGTCAGATTCGACCCTTAGCCCCATGGATCAGCTCATCAAGACGCTGGATCTGGAGCAGCTGGAACATAATCTCTATCGCGGCACGAGCCCGGATATCGGCTGGCAGCGGGTGTTCGGCGGGCAGGTGATTGCGCAGGCGCTGGTTGCCGCTCAACGGACCGTTGATGCGGACAGGCTGGCTCATTCGTTGCATGCCTATTTTGTGCGGCCGGGCGATCCAAGTGTTCCGATCGTCTACCAGGTGGAGCGCATTCGCGATGGCGGAACTTTCGCCACACGCCAGGTGCAGGCGATCCAGCACGGCAAGGCGATCTTTTCGATGCTGGCGTCTTTCCAGTTGCATGAGGATGGATTTGAGCATCAGGTCATCATTCCCGATGTTCCGCTGCCGGAAGAGTTGATGGACGAGGCCGAGTTCAAGCGGCTTTTCCTGCCCAAGGCGCCGGAAGCCGTTCGTCGCTACTGGGAGCGGCCGCGGCCGATCGAACTGCGTCCGACATCGCTTAAGCACTATTTGACCACGGAAAAGCTGGAGCCGCGTCAGGATATCTGGGTGCGGACGGTCGGTAAGGTGCCGGATGACCGTGGAATCCAGGCCGCGATCCTCGCTTATCTGTCGGATATGACGCTGCTCGATGCGTCGCTCTATCCGCATGGCACGTCGGTTTTTGATCCGCGGCTTCAGGCTGCGAGCCTTGATCACGCGATGTGGTTCCACAGGCCGATCCGGTTCGATGACTGGCTGCTTTATTCCCAGGAAAGCCCGAGCGCATCGGGCGGGCGAGGGATGACGCGCGGGAGCCTCTATACCCGTTCCGGCGCTCTGGTTGCGTCAGTGGCGCAGGAGGGGTTGATTCGGAAAAAGGCAAGTGAGTAAATTTTGCGCATAAGAATATAAAAGATCAAAAAATGGGCGCTCTCGTGGCGCCCATTTGCATTTTTTTCGGATGTCGTATTTTTAGCTTATATTTTTCAATGACTTAATATCGGTTTTGAATCTGGCACGCCCTTTGAATGTAGAGATCCAGTCGCAGGCCCTGAAGCCTGGGATCAGGAACGCGGCTTCGGCCGAAATAATCAGAGGATGGGGAAGCCAGATGAAAATCGTGATGGCCATTATCAAGCCGTTCAAGCTGGATGAGGTGCGCGAAGCACTCACGGCTGTCGGTATCCAGGGCCTGACCGTTACCGAAGTCAAAGGTTACGGACGTCAGAAGGGACATACCGAAATCTACCGCGGCACCGAATATGCCGTCAGCTTTCTGCCGAAGCTGAAAGTCGAGATCGCGGTTTCCGCCGACCTCGTCGACAAGGCTATCGAAGCGATCGCTTCTTCCGCGAAGACCGGCCAGATCGGGGACGGAAAGATCTTCGTTTATTCGATCGAGCAGGCCGTGCGCATCCGTACCGGCGAAACCAATACCGAAGCGCTCTAAGCACGGCCTACAGGGGAGTTTTCAAACCATGCAATTGACCAAGATTTCCAACCTCGGACGCATGGGCGCAGCTGCTGCCGCCCTGTTTGCGCCGGTTGTCGCTTTCGCTCAGGAAACAGCGGCACCCGCTGCCGAGGCTGCTGCCGCCGCTCCGGTTCCGGACAAGGCCGATACCGCCTTCATGTTCCTTTGCACCCTTCTGGTGTTCTTCATGATCATGCCGGGCATTGCGCTGTTCTATGGTGGTCTCGTTCGCTCGAAGAACATGCTCTCCGTGCTGATGCAGTGCACCGTTGTCGCATCCGCCGTCATGCTCGTCTGGGTCATCTACGGCTATTCCTTCGCCTTCGGCGGCAGCACGTCTGCCTTCTGGGGCGGCACGGCCAAGATGTTCCTTTCCGGCGTCACGGTCGACACGACCGCCACGACCTTCACCGATGGTGTCGTCATCCCGGAATTCATCTTCATGCTGTTCCAGATGACGTTTGCGGCACTGACGCCTGTCCTGATCGTCGGCGCCTTCGCCGAGCGCATCAAGTTCTCGGCTGCGGTCCTGTTCTGCCTGCTCTGGGTAACCTTCGTCTATTTCCCGATCGCCCATATGGTCTGGGATGCAAACGGCCTGATCTTCGGCTGGGGCGCGCTTGATTTCGCCGGCGGTACCGTCGTTCACATCAATGCCGGTCTTGCAGGTCTCATCGGCGCGATCATGGTCGGCAAGCGTACCGGCTTCGGCAAGGACATGATGGCCCCGCACTCGATGACGCTGACGCTTGTCGGTTCCGCCATGCTGTGGCTCGGCTGGTTCGGCTTCAACGCCGGTTCGAACCTCGAAGCTTCTGGCGGCGCGATGCTCGCGACCGTCAACACCTTCCTTGCAACCGCTGCAGCCGTCGTCTCCTGGTCGGTCGTCGAAACCTTCACCCGCGGCAAGGCTTCGCTGCTCGGTGCCGTTTCGGGCATGATCGCCGGTCTCGTCGCCATCACGCCGGCCGCCGGCATTGCCGGCCCGATGGGCGCGATCATCATGGGTCTGCTTGTTTCGCCGATTTGCTACTTCTTCGTCTCGGTGGTGAAGAACAAGTTCGGTTATGACGACACCGCCGACGTGTTTGGCGTGCATGGTGCAGGTGGCCTCTTCGGCGCGCTCGCAACCGGCATCTTCGCATCCTCGTCGCTCGGCGGTATCGGTTATGCCGACGGCGTCACCATGGGCGGCCAGTTCATGACGCAGGTCTGGGCCGTCGTCGTCACCATCCTGTGGTGCGGTATCGGTTCGATCGTCCTGTACAAGATCGTCGACCTGATCGTCGGTCTTCGCGTACCGGTCGAAGCCGAACGCGAAGGTCTCGACCTCTCGGCACACGGCGAATCCGCCTATCACAGCTAATCGGGCAGGCCGGTCCCGACCGGCCGATCCTCGACGAAAATCAGCTGGCCCGGCCTTGTGCCGGGCCATTTTCGTGTGAGGAATGTCCACTTCGTCACATGATTAAAGCTGCATTAACCATCCTCGCGCTACCTTGGCTTGGAATTGTGCGACGGCGCTTGCCGGGATCAACGCATTTCTTTCGTTTCACAGGCAGCGGGCAGACACGATGAGCAGAAGCAGTTCGGCGGCATTGGCAAACCGGTCAACCCGCTCGGTCCTCAGCTCCTTCGTGCTCAGGCAGACGCTGGCGCTGATCGGCTTCGGCATCTTCCTGGGTCTGGCGCTTGCCGTTGCGGCACTCGCCACGTGGAATGTCGCCGATCCTAGCTTTTCCTACGCCACCGACAATCCGCCGACCAATCTTCTCGGTTTCGGCGGTGCAGCCTTTGCCGACCTGATGATGCAGTTTCTCGGCCTTGCCGGCCTCATCGCGCTTCTCCCTGTTCTTTCGTTTGCTCTGGCGCTGATTTCCGGTCGCCGGTTCGATCGCATTCCGGCGCGGCTTGCGGCCTGGGGCGGTGGTACGCTGCTCGCCTCGGCGACGCTTGGCTGCTTTCCGGCACCGCAGACATGGCCTATCCCGAACGGTATCGGCGGCGTCATCGGCGACATGATCTTGCGCTTCCCGGCGCTTTTCGTCGGCGCCTATCCGACGGGCATGGTTGCCATGGTGCTGGGCGGCATCTTCACCATTCCCTGCATCTGGCTGATGATGTTTGCCTCCGGTCTGATTGGCGATCCGCTTGAACTCGACACGCCGGAAGATGACGACAAGCCGGTTGCGGCTGTCGTTTCGCGCGCGCGGCGGGATGAAGAGGATGAGGAGGAAGACGACGGCAGCTTCCTCGAGCGCATATTGCCGCTCGGCCTCGCTGCCCACTACTGGTTCATCACCCAGGCCCGCCTGCGTCGCATGGTGGGCATGAAGCCGCGTGCCCGCCAGACATTCGACCAGCCTTATGATTTCAATGAGGACGAATTCGGTACGCTGAACGAGCCGGTGCGTGCAAAGGCATCCGCCGGCGACACGCGCCGGACGGAGCCTTCGCTCGATGGTGCGGGCGAACGTGTTGCAGGTAATTCTCGCCGGGTAGTGTCGGCGCCGCCGATCTACGGCCATGACCACGACGAAGACCCGCCGTTCGACATGGACGACATGCCACGCCGGCCGGCCGGTATCCTCTCCGATGACGAGGATGACGACGCTCCTTTCCTGACGTCGCGCGCACCGCAGGCTGGCGGTCGTTCGCCGCGTGTCGCTCCGGCCGCGAGTGCACCGAAGCCGAGTGCGCGCGTTTCGCGCGATGCGCAGGGTTCGTTCATTCGTCCGGACGGTTTTCAGCTTCCTTCCGTACATCTTCTCACCGAACCGAAGGCGGTTGCCCGTGACGCATCCCTTTCTGCCGATGCACTCGAACAGAATGCCCGCATGCTGGAAGGCGTGCTGGAAGACTTTGGCGTCAAGGGCGAGATCATCCATGTCCGTCCCGGACCGGTCGTGACGCTTTACGAACTGGAGCCGGCGCCGGGCATCAAGTCCTCCCGCGTTATCGGCCTTGCCGATGATATCGCCCGCTCGATGAGCGCGATTGCAGCGCGCGTCGCCGTCGTTCCCGGCCGCAATGCGATCGGTATCGAATTGCCGAACCGCACCCGCGAGATGGTCTATCTGCGCGAGATGATCGGCTCAAAAGATTTTGAGGGCAGCAAGGCGAAGCTTGCCATGGCGCTCGGCAAGACGATCGGCGGCGAGCCTGTTGTCGCCGACCTTGCCAAGATGCCTCACCTTCTCGTTGCCGGTACGACCGGGTCGGGTAAGTCGGTCGCCATCAACACGATGATCCTGTCGCTTCTCTACCGCTATACGCCGGAGAAGTGCCGCCTGATCATGATCGATCCGAAGATGCTGGAACTGTCGGTCTATGACGGTATTCCGCATCTGCTTTCGCCGGTCGTCACCGATCCGAAAAAGGCCGTCGTCGCGCTCAAATGGACCGTCCGCGAGATGGAAGAGCGCTACAAGAAGATGTCGAAGATCGGCGTGCGTAATATCGACGGCTTCAATTCCCGCGTCGAGCAGGCAAAGGAAAAAGGCGAGATCCTGACCCGCACCGTGCAGACCGGCTTCGACCGCCAGACGGGCGAGGCGATGTACGAGACGGAGGAGTTCGATCTCGAGCCGATGCCCTATATCGTCGTCATCATCGACGAAATGGCCGACCTGATGATGGTTGCCGGCAAGGATATCGAAGGTGCCGTGCAGCGCCTGGCGCAGATGGCGCGTGCTGCCGGTATCCATGTCATCATGGCGACCCAGCGTCCGTCGGTCGACGTCATCACCGGCACGATCAAGGCCAACTTCCCGACGCGTATCTCTTTCCAGGTGACATCGAAGATCGACAGCCGCACCATTCTGGGCGAACAGGGCGCCGAACAGCTGCTTGGCCAGGGCGACATGCTCTACATGGCCGGCGGCGGGCGCATCCAGCGCGTCCATGGCCCGTTCGTGTCGGATAACGAGGTCGAGGAGATCGTCGCCTACTTGAAAACTCAGGGCGCGCCCCAATATCTCGAAGCGATCACGGCCGATGACGAGGATGAAGACGGCGGTGGCGGCGGTCCGGCCGGCACGTCCAATCTGTCGGAGTCGGACGACCCGTATGATCAGGCCGTTGCGGTCGTTCTCCGGGATGGAAAGGCGTCGACATCCTACGTCCAGCGTCGCCTCGGCATCGGTTACAACCGCGCGGCTTCGCTGATCGAGCGGATGGAGAAGGAAGGATTGATCGGACCGGCAAACCATGCCGGAAAACGAGAAATCCTGGTGCCGACAGAAGCCGACGTGCTGGAGCGGTAAGTCTTTCGTGATCGAACGGGACGGGCCTTGGCCCGTCATCAAGCCGCCGCGTTTGCGGCCCAGTGCATTCGGATGGAGACCAGAATGACCAAAGAAAATACAGCTCTTTCCGTCCGGATTGATCGCAGACAGTTTTCCGCAGGCCTGTTCGGCCTTGCCGCCTCGGCGGTGCTTCCCTCGATGGCATCCGCTCAAAGCGCAGGCGGTGCTGCGGCCCAGAAGATCGCCGATCATTTTTCCTCGGTGAAGACGATGCTGGGCGAGTTCGTGCAGTTCGGCCCACGCGGCGAGCAGACGGGCGGCAAGTTCTATATCGAGCGACCCGGCAAGCTCCGCTTCAACTTCGAAGACCCTTCGCCGCTGCGTGTCATTTCCGATGGTAAGAACGTGGTCGTCGGCAATATCAAGCTGAAGACCTGGGATCTCTATCCGCTGTCCAAGACACCGCTGACCCTGCTTCTGGCAGACCGGATCGACCTTTCCAACGATGCCGTGCGCGGCGTGAAGGAGGAGAGCGATCTGACGACGATCGTGCTCGGCAACAAGACGATCTTCGGCGATTCGACCATCACCATGATGTTCGACAGCAAGACCTATGACCTGCGTCAGTGGACGATCACCGACAACCAGGGCAAGGACACGTCGGTGATGATCTATAACGTCAAGACCGGCGTCGGCTTCGACGAGAAGGTGTTTGCGATCGATTATGCCGAAGTGCGCGGTCGCGGCTGAGGTTTTTCGACATCAGTTTATCCGAAGGGCTGCGACATTCGCGGCCCTTTTTGCTTCTCATGATTTGTAAAATCGCCTAGACCTCGACAGACAATCGAGGTTCTCCATGACATTCTCCTTGACCACCTGGAACATCAATTCGGTACGCCTGCGCATGCCGATCGTGCAGCAGTTCATCGTCCGTAACCAGCCGGACATTCTGTGCCTGCAGGAGATCAAGTGTCAGGAGCCTGAGTTTCCGTATCAGCCGCTTCGTGATCTCGGCTACGAGCATATCATCGTGCATGGCCAGAAGGGCTATCACGGCGTTGCCATCGCCTCGAAGATCCCGCTTCTCGAAGACCATCGGCAGAATTATTGCGGCATGGGCGATGCACGGCATATTTCGGCGATCTTCGAGCGCGGTTCGCGCCGCATTCGGCTGCATAATTTCTATGTACCTGCCGGCGGCGATGAGCCGAACCGGGAGGTCAATCCGAAATTCGGCCACAAGCTCGATTTCGTCGAGGAGATGAAGGTGCTGAAGGCGGATATGCCGGGCGTGTCGTCGATCCTTGTCGGCGACCTCAACATCGCGCCGCTGGAGCATGATGTCTGGTCGCACAAGCAGCTGCTCAAGATCGTCAGCCATACGCCGGTCGAGACCGACGCCATGAAGGACGTGATCGCCAAGGGCGGCTGGCTGGATCTGATGCGCCAGCACACGCCGGAGCCGGAAAAGATCTATACTTGGTGGAGCTACCGCGCCAAGGACTGGGAAGCCGCCAACAAGGGCCGCCGCCTCGACCACGTCTGGTCGTCGCCGGAGCTCGGGCCTTTCCTTGAGCGGATCGATATCCTGAAGGAAGCCCGCGGCTGGAACCAGCCATCCGACCACGTGCCGGTGACGGCGGTGTTCAAGTTCTGATTGATTCACGCCGGAGCGAGCGGCTGCCCCTCATCCGCCTGCCGGCACCTTCTCCCCGTTCTGACGGGGAGAAGGACACGAGCCGCTACCTCGACGTCTCCCGCAACGTAACTTGTGGCACGTTCCCTCGCCCCGCGTGCGGGGAGAGGGTTAGGGTGAGGGGCTGATCTGAGAAGAGCGGTCGCTGCTAGATGGCGCGCGATGCTGTAAAAGTTACCGGAACCGATGTTCCATCGCCGCGGCCGCCTTTGCCAGTCCGGCAATATTCTCGCGGATGCGTGCCTGGATCAGATTGCCGACCTGCGGGTATTCTTCCAGCAGGCGCTGGAAGAGCTGGCGGCTGATCTTCATCACTTCGGCATCGGAAGCTGCAACGGCGGTGAATTTGCGTTCGACCATCGTCACCAGCGCGAGTTCGGATAGCAGCGTGCCGGGACCGACCGTCTTCTGGTGGCGGATATCGCCCATGCGATCGGTGGCATAAAGCCCGATCTGGCCCTTCGCGACGATATAGGCTGCTTCCGCGGGAGACCCTTCGCGAAAGAGTTCCTGCGTTTCGGCGAGCGAGCGGCGTTCCGCGCCGAAGGCGATCAGGCGTGCCTGATCGCCATCCAATTCGCTGAACAGCGGGACGCTCGAAAGAAGCCTTATATCGTCGTTCAGTGCCATTTACGGGACGATCTTGTAGCCGCCGTTTTCGGTCACGAGGATCTCGGCGCTGGACGGGTCGCGCTCGATCTTCTGACGAAGCCGGTAGACATGGGTTTCGAGCGTGTGAGTGGTGACGCCGGAATTGTAACCCCAGACCTCTTCCAGCAGCACGTCACGGGTGACGACTTTCTGACCGGCGCGGTAGAGGTAACGGATGATCGCCGCTTCCTTTTCCGTCAGGCGGATCTTCTTGCCGTCGTCGGTGGTCAGAAGTTTCTGGCTCGGCTTGAAGATGTAGGGGCCGACCGTGAAGGTTGCATCCTCACTCTGCTCGTATTGGCGCAGCTGCGCGCGGATACGGGCAAGCAGAACGGCGAAGCGGAACGGCTTGACGATGTAATCGTTGGCGCCGGCTTCCAGGCCAAGGAT
This sequence comes from Hyphomicrobiales bacterium, assembly GCA_900469445.1. Taxonomy (GTDB): domain Bacteria; phylum Pseudomonadota; class Alphaproteobacteria; order Rhizobiales; family Rhizobiaceae; genus Neorhizobium. The sequence goes on along the minus strand of UBXM01000016.1, from coordinate 73,808 downwards.
CGTATCGCTATCGGTGTCGTGGCCCGTCAGCATGATGATCGGCGCCTTGAAGCCGTTTTTGCGCAGGAGCTTGACGGCTTCGCGGCCATCCATGTCGGGAAGGCCGACATCCATGATCAGAAGGTCGACCTGCGCCGTCTTGGCCGTGTTCATGGCCTTGGTGGCATTTTCCTCCTGCAACAGCGAAAACTCGTCGTACAACGACAATTGTTCGACCAGCGTCTCGCGCAGATCATTGTCATCGTCTACCAGGAGTATCGTTCTTGCCATACGGTTGTTGCCTTTCGTGTCGCCCGTTTGCATCCGCGTTCTCGGAATCTAAGCGTATTTAGGGCTCCTTGATGTAAAGCCCAAGATGCTATGATTTCAAACAAAATGATATTCAAAGCAAAACCTCGTGAGAAAATGCCGCTTTTCCGTGTGCAAAACCGCAAAAAACAATCGGTCGTGACGGTCAGGGCAGCGCCGCGCAACCGGCAAAGGGCGATTGTCTCGTTCAAGGGAATCACTTTGCAGGCGGCGATCGGGCGTTCCGGCGTCACCGCATTCAAGCGGGAAGGGGATGGCGGCACGCCGATCGCCTCGATGCGATTGCTTTCCGGGTTCGTGCGCGGCGAGCGGATCAGGCTGCCGCAGACGCCGCTTTCGATGAAGCGGATCGCCAAGGAAATGCTGTGGTGCGACGAACCCAAGCACGCGGCATATAACCGGTTAGTGAAGGCGCCGTTCAAGCCGAGCCACGAGGAAATGAGGCGGGCGGACGGGCTCTATGATGTCTGCCTGGTTATGGACTGGAACATCACGTCGCGAAAACGCCATGGCGGTTCGGCGATCTTCTTTCATCTGATCAAGCCGGGATACCAGCCGACTGCCGGATGTGTGGCGGTCAATCCGCGCGACATGAAGCGGCTGTTGCCGCATTTGCGCAAGGGGACGGTGGTGAAGGTTTTGGGGTAGGAGAGTGCGGCTATCCCCTCACCAACAAAATCTAAGACTTAGCCTTTGGCTAAGATCTTGATTTTGTAACCTCTCCCACAAGGGGAGAGGTGGGGCGGCGAGAGCGCCGCAGGCTCCAGTATCTCTCCCCTTGTGGGAGAGAAAGCGATTTCAAGATCTTAGCTGAAAGCTAAGTCTTTGAAATCGCAAGTGAGGGGGTAAATCCCTTCAGACTCCTCCGCTCACTTCCACTCGCGGATATCGACGAAGTGGCCGGCAACTGCCGCTGCTGCTGCCATGGCAGGCGAAACAAGGTGCGTGCGGCCCTTGTAACCCTGGCGGCCCTCGAAATTGCGGTTCGAGGTTGAGGCGCAGCGTTCGCCTGGCTTCAGGCGGTCGTCGTTCATGGCCAGACACATGGAGCAGCCCGGTTCACGCCAGTCGAAGCCGGCATCCTTGAAAATCTTGTCGAGACCTTCGGCTTCCGCCTGTTCCTTGACGACGCCGGAGCCCGGAACGATCATCGCGGAGACGGTGGAGGCAACCTTCTTGCCTTCGACGACCTTTGCGGCGGCGCGCAGGTCTTCGATACGGCCGTTGGTGCAGGAGCCGATGAAAACGCGGTCGACGCTGATATCGGTGATCTTCGTGCCCGGCTTCAGGCCCATATAGTCCAGCGCGCGCCATTTCGACGTGCGCTTGTTCTCGTCCTGGATGTCATCCGGGTTCGGCACGATGCCTTCAACGGTCGTTACGTCTTCCGGCGACGAACCCCAGGAGACGATCGGTGGCAGGTTGGCGGCATCGAGTACGACGACCTTGTCGTAATGGGCGCCTTCTTCCGTATAGAGCGTCTTCCAGTAGTCGAGCGCCATATCCCAGGCCGCACCCTTCGGGGCGCGCGGCTTGTCCTTGATATAGGCGAAGGTGGTTTCGTCCGGTGCGATCAGGCCAGCGCGGGCGCCGCCTTCGATCGTCATGTTGCAGATCGTCATGCGGCCTTCCATCGACAGCGAACGGATTGCCTCGCCGGCAAACTCGATGACGTGGCCAGTGCCGCCGGCAGTGCCGATCTCGCCGATGATGGCAAGGATGATGTCCTTGGCGGTGACGCCCTGCGGCAGTTGGCCATCGACACGCACCAGCATGTTCTTGGCCTTTTTCTGCACCAACGTCTGGGTGGCGAGAACATGCTCGACCTCGGACGTGCCGATACCATGCGCCAGCGAACCGAAGGCGCCATGCGTCGACGTGTGGCTGTCACCGCAGACGATCGTCATGCCGGGCAGGGTAAACCCCTGTTCGGGGCCGACGATGTGAACGATGCCCTGGCGGATGTCCTTTTCGGAATAATATTCGACGCCGAAATCGGCGGCGTTCTGGGCGAGCGCCTCGACCTGGATACGGCTTTCCTCGTTCTTGATGCCTTCATGGCGATCGGGCGAGGTCGGAACGTTGTGGTCGACGACGGCAAGCGTCTTTTCCGGTGCGCGGACCTTGCGGCCGGCCATGCGCAGACCTTCGAAAGCCTGCGGGCTCGTCACCTCATGAACCAGGTGACGGTCGATGTAGAGAAGACAGGTGCCGTTTTCGTCCTGAGAGACGACGTGGTCGTCCCAAATCTTGTCGTAGAGGGTACGAGGTGCGCTCATGGCTGCTATTCCGTTCGAGAACAGTTTTGGAAGATGGATTCAGGATATCGGCAAAGGCGTGTGCCGCAGCACGGGCCGCAGGCGGCGGCCGTCAGCTAAGTCGGCTGATAAGGGCGCCCGAGACGCGCGCGAAGAAGCGTGCCGGCAGACGCTTGTGGTCCTGCAGCACGATAATCTGGTTCGCGAGACATCCGAATTTCGATCCCATGGCAGGTTCATTAGCAGTTTTTTGAAGCGGCGGCAATTGCTTCGATGGGAGGTGCGTGGCACAAGCGACGAGCAGTTAAAGCTCTTTTTTTGTGTCCTTATTTGCATGCGGCGGCGAAGTGAATGGGGGACAACGAGGAGGTGCATATGGCACTCACAGTCCAGCTTCCTGCCAATGAAGCTGATCGCTTGCTTTCCGTTCGGGGCCTGATCTCGACAGAGGGTAACTCGACACCTGAACTTGCTTCGCTAGTGCAGCTTGCCAAGGATGTTTTCGGCACGCCTTGCGCGGCGGTCAATATCATCGACGAGGACTGGCAGCGGGTTGCCTGCCAGGTCGGCAGCATACCGATCGGCGAATGCAGCCGTGACGATTCCGTCTGCTCCCGCGTCGTTTATGCAAACGAGGTCGTTGTCGTTCCCGATCTCTCGCGGCATCCGGAATTTCGAAGCTTCCCTGCCATCCTGGGCAAGCCTGGTTTCCGGTTCTATGCCGGCGCGCCGGTTTCTCTCGAGCCCGATCTGCCTGTCGGTTCGTTCTGCCTGCTCGATGTCGAGCAAAGAGATTTTTCTGACGCCGAAATCCGCAACCTGCGGCAGTTCGCTGATGTCGCAAGCGGTCTTCTGCGCTTGCAGAAGGCGAATTTCATGATGGAATTTGCCGAGGAGAAGCTGAAACTCGCGGCGATGACCGATCCGCTGACCGGCTTCTACAACAGATCGGCACTTGTCTCGCTGATCGATGTGATGCTTGCCAATGCGCTGTCCTCGCAGCAGGGGTTTGGCGTGCTTTATATGGATATGGATGGTTTCAAGCAGATCAACGACAAGCTTGGCCACCCCGCGGGCGACCAGGTTCTGACCCATGCCGCCAAGCGGATCAGCGAATGCGTGCGGGCGCAGGATGTGGTCGTGCGCATGGGTGGCGACGAGTTTGCGATCTTCGTGCCTGATCCGCCGGGTGTCGCAGCGCTTTCCGAGCTTTCCGAATGCCTGCTCGAAGAGTTTCGCCGGCCTTTCGTCGTCGACGACAACATCGTCACCGCGCGCCTGAGCATCGGCGTTGCTCTTGCACCGGAGGCTGGGTCTGAACGGCTGGGCTTGCTGAAGGCGGTGGACGAAGCGCTCTATCAAGCCAAGGAAGCGGGCCGTGACCGCTTCGTGCTTCGGAAATCTTAGACGGGGTACAGGCCATCCTCGTCTCAAAGCAGCCTGCGGTCACTTGTCGCATGCCGCGATGCACCTAATTTCCCTCCCACGGATCAGACACGGCCGCTGGCCGGGGAGGAAATCTTGGTCTCTGAAAGCAATACGATCTCTAAGATCACCTGGCGGCTGATGCCGTTGCTCGGCGTCCTTTATCTCATTGCCTATATCGATAGGCAGAACGTGAGCTACGCGAAGCTGCAGATGGTCGATTCACTCGGGATGAGCGAATATGCCTATGGCCTCGGCGCCTCGCTGTTCTTCATCGGCTATTTCATCTTCGAAGTGCCTGCCAATCTCTTCCTGACCCGCTTCGGGGCGAGAATCTGGTTTACCCGTATCATCGTTTCCTGGGGGCTGGTGACGATCGCACTGGCCTTCACCCAGAACATGACGATGTTCTACATCCTTCGCTTTGTGCTCGGCGTCTGTGAGGCGGGGTTCTTTCCCGGCGTGCTCTATCTGCTGACGCTGTGGTTCCCGAAGGATTATCGCGGCCGCATGGTCGGCCTGTTCATGATCTTCAGTGCGCTTGCAAATGCGATCGGCGCGCCGCTCGGCGGCATGTTGCTCGATCTTGATGGCACGCTGGGTCTCGAGGGTTGGGAGTGGGTGTTTCTCGCGACCGGCGTTCCCGCCGTCATCGCCGGCGTCTTCACCTTCTTTTATCTCGACGACACGCCCGAAAAGGCTGAGTTTCTTTCTGATGACGAGAAGCAATGGCTGAAAGACCGGCTGGCGCGGGAAAATGCCGGGATGGATGAGGATGCCGATCACGGCTTCAAGGCGCTGGTCAATCCGCGCGTGCTGCTGATGGCCCTCTGCTTCATCGGGTTCCCGCTGGCGGCCTATGGCCTGAGCTACTGGCTGCCGACGATCGTCAAGGGGTTCGGCGTCTCGAACACGACCAACGGCTTCATCAACATCATCCCCTGGCTGATCGTCGCCGTAGCGCTCTGGGTCATTCCATCGGCTGCCGACAAGACCGAAAAGAAAACACCCTATATCGTGGGGCCTGCCTTTGTCGGTGCCGCGGCGTTGGCGGCTTCGGTGCTGGTCACTTCGCCCTATCTGCAGTTCGCTTTCCTTTGCATTGCCGCTGCTGGCATCTTTGCCGGCCAGCCGGTATTCTGGAGCCTGCCGGGGCGCTTCCTGAAAGGTGCGGGGGCGGCTGCCGGTATCGCGGCGATCAACTCTGTCGGAAATCTCGGCGGCTTCATCGCCCAGAATGTCGTGCCGTGGATCAATGATGCGACGGGCAGCAATATCCTGCCGATGTTCTTCCTGGCCGCCTGCCTTGCTGCGGCGGGCGTTCTCGTGATCATCGTTGGCCGGATGCTCGGCGGCGGATCGGGCGATGTTCCGCCCGCGGCAAGGTCAGGAAACCTGCGATAGTTGCGCAATAAAAAAGGCGGGCCTGAAGCCCGCCTTTTCTCATGCCGTAACGGCAAATCTTATTCTGCAGAAGCTTCTGCAGCCTTTGCGGCTTCTTCAGCTGCTTTTGCTTCAGCGGCTTCCTGTGCTGCCTTTTCGGCGGCCAGTGCCTGTGCTGCTGCAATCTTTTCAGCTTCGATGCGTGCCTTTTCCTCGGCGATCGCAGCGCGCTCGGCTTCGTTCAGCTTGCGGGCGCGGGTGCCGGTGTTCTCGATGATACGAGCCGACTTGCCGCGACGATCGCGCAGATAGTAGAGCTTGGCGCGACGGACCTTACCGCGGCGAACGATTTCGACGCCTTCGACGAGCGGCGAGTAGATCGGGAATACGCGCTCGACGCCTTCGCCGTAGGAGATCTTGCGAACGGTGAAGCTCTCGTTGATGCCGCCGCCCGAACGAGCGATGCAGACGCCTTCGTAAGCCTGTACGCGGGTACGGGTGCCTTCCTTGACGCGTACGTTGACGCGAACGGTGTCGCCCGGGGAGAATTCAGGAAGCTTGCGCTGAGCTTCGATCTTGGCTGCCTGTTCGGCTTCCAGCTGCTGGATGATGTTCATCGGTCAAACCTTTTCAGTTCTTCTGAAACAGCCAGAGCGCCATCTCGTCCTTGGTCACCTCATCCGAGGGCCTCGCGACGTGCCTTGTGGGCTAGCGAATTCGCCATTCTTTGTTGCTGGTCGACGGGAGTTTTCCCATTTCCGGGGCGGCCAATACACGATAGACGGGCGTTTGTCATCCCATTATCGCTATTTTTTGTGGTCTGCGGCCGTTGATGCGTCCTCATCTAAAGGTTATTGCGGCTTTCGGGAAGAGGACGTGACAAATGACAATTACGATGATGCTGCTTCTGGCTGCGGCAGGCTTTCTGTCGGGGGCCGTCAATGCGATTGCGGGAGGCGGAACGTTTCTGACCTTCGGGGCGATGACGCTTGCCGGCATTCCGCCGATCTCCGCCAATGCGACCTCTTCCATCGTCCAGTTTCCCGGCTATGTGACATCGACGCTCGCCTATCGGGCAGAGATCATGCATCGCTGGCGCAGCGTCGTCGTGCTCGGCATCGTATCGCTCTTCGGGGCCCTGGTCGGATCGCTGATCCTGCTGTCGCTGGACAATCCTTCGTTCAGGGCGCTGGTTCCCTGGCTGCTTCTTGCGGCAACTGCGATCTTTGCGGCGGGGCCATGGCTTGCCCCCAAAGCAACGTCCGCCGAATATAGTGCGAATTCGGCCGTCAGCGTTGTCAGTCAGTTCCTCAATGCGATCTATGGCGGTTTCTTTGGAGCCGGTATGGGCATCATGATGCTCGCCGTGCTGGGGCTGACCACCGGCGGCACCTATCACCATCTCAATGCGATGAAGAACCTGTTTGCGATGCTGATCGCCGGTGTGGCGATTGTCGTCTTCATCGGTGGTGGCGTGGTGGCCTGGCCAGAGGCACTGGTGATGATCCCTGCGGGCGCGCTTGGCGGTTATTCAGGTGTCTGGCTGGCACGTCGCGTGCCGCAGGCGGTGTTGCGCTGGTGCGTGGTGGCGGTAGGATCGGCTCTGACGGTCTATTATTTCGTGACCGGGTAGCGGTCAGTCGTTGTCGAGCAGATCCGGCCGCCGCTCCTGCGTCAGTCGCAGTGCCTGTTCCAGCCGCCATTTCTCGATCGCGGCATGATTGCCGGAGGTAAGCACTGCCGGGATTTCCTGGCCTTCGAAAACCTGCGGGCGAGTGTAGTGCGGATGCTCCAGCAGCCCATGCTCGAAGCTTTCGTTGGTCCCCGAATGGGCGTTGCCCATGACGCCGGGCAGGAGGCGGATGATGCTGTCGAGAACGGTCAATGCCGCCGGTTCGCCGCCGGAAAGGATGTAGTCGCCGATCGATACTTCCTCGAGGTTGCGGCCGTCTATGACGCGCTGGTCGACACCTTCGAAACGACCGCAGATGATGACCACGCCTTCACCATCCGCGAGTTGGCGCACGCGTTTCTGGGTGAGGGGCTTGCCGCGCGGGCTCATCAGCAGGCGAGGGCGCGTATCTGCTGCAACGGAATCGATCGCCGTCGCCAGAATGTCGGGTTTCAGTACCATGCCGGCGCCGCCGCCAGCGGGTGTATCGTCCACCGTGCGGTGTTTGTCGGAAGCAAAATCGCGGATCTGCACGGTGTCCAGTGCCCAGTCGCCCCGCTCCATCGCCTTGCCGGAGAGCGAAAAGGCGAGATGGCCGGGAAACATTTCCGGATAGAGCGTCAATATGGTGGCGCGGAATGTCATTCGTCGTCCTGGCCGGGGGCTTTCCTGGCAGGTCCCTGGCGGGGCTTGGGCTGGCGTTTGCCGACGGCGGTCGGATCGCGGTCATTCGGATCCTCGATCAGGCCAGCGGCCTGCGGGTCGATCAGGATTTTTCCCGCTTCGAGATCGATTTCCAGAACGGCCGTTTCGGAAAAAGGAATGAGCGCCGGGCGGCGGCCGGGACCTTTCAGCTCAAGCAGGTCGCCTGCGCCGAAATCAAAGACGGCAGTGACAGTGCCATAGCTCTTGCCTTCGGCATCGACGGCTTCGAGGCCTTCCAGATCGGTATAGAAGAATTCGTCCTCGTCCAGCTCTTCGTCGGGCAGGTTGCCGCGTTCGACAAAGAGCTCCAGACCGTTCAGGGTTTCTGCTGCATTGCGGTCATTGATGCCGCGGAAGCGGACGATGACGACAGTCTTGGCTTCGCGGATTTCGAGAATCTCGAAAATGCGGCCATCCTCGGCATAGAGATGGCCGTAGTCGCCAAGCGCTAGCGGATCGTCGGTGAAGGAGCGGACCCGCACCTCGCCCCGAAGGCCTTGGGCGGCGCCGATCGTCGCCATCAGGATAGGGTTTTCGAGCTTCTTCATGCCGGGTGTTCCGATTGGTCTGCGCTCATTTAGCCATGAACAGCCCGTTGCGCAACGCGGGGTGATGTAAACAGCAAAACGGGCAGTGCGTTGCCGCACTGCCCGTCGAATGCAAACCGATGCAGGAATTATTCTGCAGCAGCAGCTGCGTCGGCAGCCTTCTGAGCCTTTTCAGCGGCGCGTTCTACAGCGCGCTTGCCCGGCTTTGCCTTTTCCGGGTTGTTCTTGGCGTCGCGGGTTGCGATGCCGGCTTCAGCGAGGAAGCGCAGAACGCGGTCGGTCGGCTGTGCGCCGTTGGCGACCCAATGCTTGATGCGCTCTTCGTTCAGTTCAACGCGCTTTGCGTTGTCCTTGGCGAGCATCGGGTTCCAGGAACCGAGCTTTTCGAGGAAACGGCCGTCACGCGGCGAACGGGCGTCGGCAACGACGATGGTGTAGTGTGGGCGCTTCTTGGAACCACCGCGGGCGAGACGAATCTTCAGGGACATTGTTTTACTCCTTGGTTTCTTTTGGGCCACCGTCCGGTGGTCCGGTTCTTGTCGAGGCCGCCGTCAGACGGGCTCAGGTTAGGCAGTTTGTTTCGCACCGCCGTGTTCGGCGGCGATTGCTTCATGATGCCGGATGACTTCCTTGATGACGAAGTTCAGGAACTTCTCGGCGAAATCCGGATCCAGATTGGCTTCCTTCGCCAGGCGGCGAAGGCGTTCGATCTGGTATTCCTCGCGCGCCGGATCTGCCGGCGGCAATTCGTACTTGGCTTTCAGGACGCCAACTTCCTTGGTGCAGCGAAAACGCTCGGCGAGCATATGCACCAGTGCCGCATCGATGTTGTCGATAGACTGGCGGTAGCTCGAAAGCCGTGCCTTCACTTCAGGATCAACCATTCGCGTCCTCCCTTATTTCTTCTTGCCGGGCAGGCCGGGGAAACCGCCGAGGCCCGGGAGCTTTGCTCCGCCGAGACCGGGCAAGCCGCCCATTCCGCCGGGAAGACCGCCACCAAGACCCGGCGTGCCGCCCGGCTTCAGGCCTGCGGCTTCCGCCTGTTTCTGCAGGGCTTCGAGCTGTTTCGGGTCCATCTTCGACAGATCCGGCATGCCGCCCATACCGCCGCCAAGACCCATCTTGCCGGCGAGGCCGCCCATCATCTGCTTCATCATGCCGCCCTTGCCCTTGCCGCCCATCATTTTCATCATGTCGGCCATCTGGCGGTGCATTTTCAGAAGCTTGTTGATTTCCGCAGCATCCGAGCCGGAACCGGCCGCGATGCGCTTCTTGCGGGAATGTTTCAGCATGTCCGGGTTGGCGCGCTCGGCCTTGGTCATCGAGGAGATGATGGCGATCTGGCGGTCGAACACCTTGTCGCTCATGCCAGATGCGGCGAGCTTGTCCTTCATACCGGCCATGCCCGGCATCATGCCCATGATACCGCCCATGCCGCCGAGCGATTTCATCTGGCGCAGCTGGTCGGCGAGGTCGTTCAGGTCGAACTTGCCCGACTGCATCTTCTTGGCCATCGCCGCGGCTTTTTCCGCATCGATGTTTTCGGCAGCCTTTTCAACGAGCGAGACGATGTCGCCCATGCCGAGAATACGGTCGGCGATACGGCGGGGATGGAATTCCTCCATCTCCGTCATCTTTTCGCCGACACCGATCAGCTTGATCGGCTTGCCGGTGACGGCACGCATCGAGAGCGCTGCACCGCCACGGCCATCGCCGTCCATACGGGTCAGAACAAGGCCGGTAATGCCGACACGTTCATCGAAATTGCGGGCCAGATTAACGGCGTCCTGACCGGTCAGGCTATCGGCCACGAGCAGGATTTCATGCGGATTGGACTTCCGCTTGATTTCCGCCATTTCCTGCATCAGCGGTTCGTCGATATGCGTGCGGCCGGCGGTGTCGAGGATGACGACATCATGGCCGCCGAGCTTGGCAGCCTGCACGGCGCGCGCGGCGATATCGGTTGGCGACTGGCCGGCAACGATCGGCAGCGTGTCGACTTGCGTCTGCACGCCGAGCTGGCGCAACTGTTCCTGGGCTGCCGGGCGGCGCGTATCGAGCGACGCCATTAGCACCTTTTTCTTGTCGCGCTCGGTCAGCCGCTTGGCGATCTTGCCGGTCGTCGTCGTCTTACCGGAGCCCTGCAGACCGACCATCATGATGACGACGGGAGCAGCGGCCGCTAGGCTGATGCCGACGCCTTCGGAGCCGAGCATCTCGACCAGTTCGTCATGGACGATCTTGACGACCATCTGGCCGGGCTTGATCGATTTCAGAACTTCGGCGCCAACCGCCTTCTCACGCACCTTGTCGGTGAAGGCGCGCACGACTTCCAGCGCCACGTCGGCTTCCAGCAGCGCACGGCGAACCTCGCGGAGCGCTGCGGCAACATCCGCCTCGCTCAACGCGCCACGGCCGGTCAGTCCATTCAGAATGGAGCCAAGACGGTCCTGCAGGTTCTCAAACATCGTGTCTTCCTTCTTCGCTTCCGGGGATTGGCCAGAAACGTCGGGTCTTTTGCCGACAAAAACAAGACGCAAAGCCAAAAAGCACCCGAGGGCGCAACGCGCTGTCGGATGTTGACCTCCGGGATCGATTTATACCTCAAAGGGTCCCGGTCGGTGGCTCCAAGTCTTGTAACTTGTCAGCAGATCGCCGGGCTTAAACAGGAAATGGGGGCGAGAGTCAAGATGCGGCGACATTTGCGGGTGTTGCTTGCGGGAATATTCAAATGGCCTATATTGAATATTCATCAGGCCAATTCGCCGGGAGATGTGTCATGTCCCTTTATATACGCGATCCCAAAGTCAATGAGCTCGCGGATGAGGTAATGCGTCAGCTTGGCACCAAGACCAAGACCGAAGCTGTTCGTCTGGCGCTTGAAAACCAGTTGAAACGGGAGCAGCGTAAGCCCTCATTAGAGGAGATTGCCAAGAAATATCAGGCACAGATCGCCGCACTCGGTCCGAATGATCCGAATTTCGACGAAAAGGCGTTCATGGACGAAATGTGGGAATACTGATGTTTCTCGATGCATCGGCGATTGTCGCAATCCTTAAAGGAGAAGACGATGCGGGCTCATTGATCGCTCGCATGAAGACCTCGAAGGAACCGCTTCAATATTCCTCGCTGGTGGTTTTTGAGGTTGTCGTCTCTCTCGCTCGCCAGAAAAAGATTATGCTGCTCGGCGAACACGCTCCGACGCCGCCCGATTTGCTCGCCAGCACTCAAGCTTCCGTTGAGAGCTTTCTGCGAGATATAGGGGCCATAGAAATTGAGCTTTCAACCGGTCTCCATTCAACCGCACTCGATGCGGCCCGCACCTATGGCCGCTTCGTCGGCCATCCTGCCAAGCTCAATTTCGGCGACTGCTTTTCTTATGCTTGCGCAAAGCAACTCAGATCACCACTTCTTTTCGTCGGGGACGACTTTGCCAAGACGGATATCGAAGCCGCGTGAGCAGCGGGCGCCCCTTAACACTTATTTTGCCGGGCTAATCTCATGAACCGTCGCACATTCTTCAAATGGTCCGGTCTTGCAGCCATAACGGCCCTTGCCGGCGGCGTCACTGCAAGGAGCGCCATGGCTGGCAACAAGTATTATTCCGGGCCGATTTCGGATCATTTCGACGGCAAGGCCTTCTTCAATCCCGGTGGCGAGGAGCCGCGCGGTGGCCTGGATCTTTTGCGCTGGAAGTTCGGCAACGGCAACATTCCCTGGCCGGAAACATTCGTCAGCCCATTCCCGCAAGCGGTGCCGGAAACGCGCATCAACGGTGACCGGGTCGTGGTGACGATGATCGGGCATGCCTCGATGCTGATCCAGGTCGCGGGGCTAAACATCCTGACCGATCCGGTCTGGTCCGAACGGACGAGCCCATTCAGTTTTGCAGGCCCGAAGCGGGTCAATCCGCCGGGCATCCGTATCGGCGATCTGCCGCCGATCGATATCGTGCTGGTCACGCATAACCACTACGACCACCTGGATCTGGAAACATTGTGGGTGCTGCAGGGACGCGACAAGCCGCATTTCGTCACTCCCCTTGGCAATGATGCGATCATCCGTTCGCGTGTGCCGGATGCGAGGATCACGGTGATGGACTGGGGTGGCAGCGAGACGGTGGGGTCGGGCGTGACCTTCCATTGCGAGCCCTGTCACCACTGGTCGGCGCGCGGATTGGGTGATCGGCGGATGGCGCTGTGGGCCGCCTTCGTCTTCGAGACGCCTGCCGGCAAGATCTATCATATCGGCGACACCGGTTTTCATGAGGGCCGGAACTACCGTTCGGTTGCGGAAAAGCATGGGCCGTTCCGCCTGGCCAATCTTCCCTTTGGCGCCTATGAGCCGCGCTGGTTCATGAAATCCCAGCACCAAAACCCGCAAGAAGCCGTCGAGGGCATGCAACTTTGCGGCGCCGCTTACGTTGCCGGTCATCACTGGGGTACGGTGAAGCTGACTGACGAAGGTATCGAACAGCCGGTTGAGGCGCTGCATGTGGCGCTTGATGCGCAAAAGATTGCCCGCGAGCGGTTCCGGCCGATGCGGCCGGGCGAAGTTTTCGAGGTTCCAGCCTCACGTCCTGCTTGACTTGCCGCACCTTCATTTGCTTGATGCGGAAAAACATGAGTGCATGGGGAAAGTAATGCAGATCGAGCTAGACCGTCCGGCAGAAGCCACCCGCATCCAGCGCCTGAAGGCTTTGACGACCGGCACCCATGACACGCTCGACAAGCGCATCATGCGGGCAGAGCCTTTTGCCAGTCGCGAGCGTTATGCGCTGTTTCTCGATGTGCAGCACCATTTTCATGCGGATGTTGCGCCGCTGTTTGCCGATGCGGAACTCAATCGTCGCCTGCCGGGTCTGGCGGAGCGCAATCGCTACGAGGCATTGCGCCAGGATATTGCCGATCTCGGCGGTGTCTCGGAGGATCTGGTCTCGACCACCGGACCGCTCTCTCCTGCGGTGGCGCTCGGTTGGGTCTATGTCACCGAAGGTTCCAATCTCGGTGCAGCCTTCCTGCGCAAGGAAGCGGCGAAGATCGGCTTGTCCGACGATTTCGGCGCACGCCACCTTGCCGGCCATCCGGATGGTCGCGGCCTGCATTGGCGCAATTTCGTTTCGGCCTATAACGACCTGCCGCTAACGGAAGCGGAGGAGCTTGAAGCAGCAGAGGGCGCCAAGGCAGCCTTCCGCCGCGTCCATGCGCTGGTCGACGAGATTTTCGGCTGAGAGCTTTTGCGACCTGACATTCAGGGTCTTGTTGCGACCCAGATGACGTGCTTGGCGCCGCGCTTGCCGTTGGCGCGCGTATTGACGACCTCGGTTTCGAAACCGCTTTCCTTCAGGCGGCGGGTGAAGCCGTTATCCGGGCCGGACGACCAGACGGACAGAACGCCGCCGGGTCGCAGGGCCTCATAGGCCGACCGCAGGCCGCGACGGTTATAGAGGCTGTCGTTGGATTCCCGTGTCAGCCCATCCGGGCCATTGTCGACATCGAGCAGGATCGCATCGAACCTGTTCTTCGACGCGCCGATAAATTCCCCCACATCGCCCTGATGAATTTTCGTGCGCGGGTCGTCGAGGCAGCCCTTGAAGACCTCGGTCATGGGACCGCGCGCCCATTCCACGACAGCGGGCACCAGTTCGGCAACGGTTATGGACGCGTCCTGCGGTACGATTGAAAGAGCGGCGCGCAGGGTAAATCCCATTCCGAGCCCGCCGATGAGCATGCTCGGTTTGGGGCGATCCTTGATCTTTTCCCAGGAAAGCGTGGCAAGCGCTTCTTCCGATCCGCTCAACCGGCTGTTCATCAACTCGTTCGATCCGAGCATGATGGAGAATTCCTGGCCGCGCTGCTTCAGCCGCAGCTCGCCGCCATCGCCCGGTATTTTCGCAGTATCCAGTTGAACCCAGGGTAACATCGTTCACGCCTCGCTTTTGCGGCTCCCCTAACACGCGTTGCGGCCATGCGCCATTCTCAATCCCGGTTGCACCGCCACTGGTAATTTGCGGCACTTTCGGCCATATACGCCGTAAGATTGAGGGCCGGCGGTTTGGCTGTCCCTAAAAATGGATCAGCATCATGGCAGGACAGGTCGAATTCGCGCGCATGAACGGGCTTGGCAACAAGATCCTCGTCGTCGACATGCGCGGTCGCGGTGACAAGGTGACACCCGAGGCCGCGATCGCTCTCAATGCCGATCCAGCCACGCAGTTCGACCAGATCATGGCGATCCACGATCCGAAGGTGCAAGGCACGGATGCCTGGATCGATATTGTGAATTCCGACGGCTCCAAGGCGCAGGCCTGCGGCAACGGCACGCGCTGCGTCGTGCAAGCGCTCAGCTCCGAGACCGGTCGCAAGACCTTCACCTTCCAGACGGTTGCCGGCATCCTGAACGCGCAGGAGCATGAGGACGGCACGATTTCCGTCGACATGGGCAAGCCGGTCTTCCAGTGGGACAAGATCCCGCTGGCGGAAGAGTTTTTCGACACGAGCCGGATCGAGCTGCAGATCGGGCCGATCGATGCGCCGGTGCTGCATTCGCCGGCCGTCATGTCGATGGGCAATCCGCATGCGATCTTCTGGGTCGATCAGGATCCGATGGCATTCGATCTCGAACGCTTCGGGCCGATGCTGGAAAACCACCCGATGTTTCCGGAAAAAGCAAACATCACGCTGGCACAGGTGACTTCCGGCGATGCGTTGCGCACCCGAACCTGGGAACGCGGCGCCGGGCTGACGCTTGCATGCGGTTCGGCTGCCTGTGCCGCTGCCGTATCGGCTGCGCGCACCGGGCGCACCGGGCGCAAGGTTACGATCGATGTCGCCTCCGCGCCCAGCCGCCAGCCGCTCGTGATCGAATGGCGCGACAATGATCATGTCGTCATGACCGGTCCGGCGGAATGGGAATGGTCCGGCAAGGTCGATCCGGTCACAGGCGCGTTCGAACGCGATGCGGAACCTGAGGTAAAGGCAAATTGAGCGGCGTCGAGGTCATAACCTTCGGCTGTCGGCTCAACACCTATGAATCGGAAGTGATGCGGGCCGAAGCCGAAAAGGCGGGGCTCAACAATGCCGTGCTGGTCAATACCTGCGCGGTGACCGGCGAAGCCGTGCGTCAGGCACGCCAGGCGATCCGCCGGGCGCGGCGCGAAAACCCGCATGCGCGCATCATCGTGACCGGCTGTGCGGCGCAAACGGAAAAGCAGACCTTTGCCGACATGGCGGAAGTCGATGCCGTGCTCGGCAACGAAGAAAAGCTGACATCCAGATCCTATCGCGGCCTGCCGGATTTCGGCGTTTCGGCGGAAGAGAAACTCCGCGTCAACGACATCATGAGCGTCAAGGCGACCGCGCCGCAGATGGTCAAGCATATCGACGGGCATGTGCGCGGCTTCATTCAGGTGCAGAATGGCTGCGATCACCGCTGCACTTTTTGCATCATTCCCTATGGTCGCGGCAATTCCCGCTCGGTGCCGATGGGCGCGGTGGTGGAACAGGCGCGCAAGCTGACGGAAAGCGGGTATCGCGAGATCGTGCTGACCGGCGTCGATGCCACCAGTTACGGTGCTGACCTGCCGGGTAATCCAACGCTCGGTTATCTCGCCAAGACGCTGTTGAAGCAGGTGCCGGAAATCCTGCGGCTGCGCCTGTCGTCGATCGACAGTATCGAGGCCGACACGCATCTGTGGGACCTGATCGCCGACGAACCGCGGTTCATGCCGCATCTGCATCTGTCGCTGCAACATGGCGACGACATGATCCTGAAACGGATGAAACGCCGGCACTCCCGTGCCGAGGCTCTGGCCTTCGTCGAACAGGCGCGCCGCCTTCGCCCGGAGATCGCTTTCGGAGCGGATATGATCGCCGGTTTCCCGACCGAGACGGAAGAGATGTTCGAAGGCGCCGCGACGCTGGCGGAAGAGGCCGGCCTCTCGTTCCTACATGTCTTTCCCTACAGCCCGCGGCCGGGCACACCGGCGGCGCGCATGCCGCAGGTCGATCGGGCGCTGGTCAAGGAGCGTGCCGCAAGGCTTCGCGCCAGGGGCGAGGCGCTGCATCGCGCCCATCTCGACCGCATGGTCGGGACAGAGCAGACGATCATCGTCGAAATGAATGGCATGGCGCATACGGAAAACTTTTCGCTGGTTGCAGCGCCTGGACTGGTTCCCCGCGACATCCAGCGCGTTATGATTACGGGACATAACGGCAAACATCTCGACATGCGGATCGTGGCTGCCCACGAACAGGCTGCCTGACCGAAACGGATTTTTACATGGTAAGCTTCATCAAACGCGTCTTCACCTTCGGCGATAAACCAGCCGAAAAGCCCGTCGAGGAAAAGCCGGCGGTCATTGCGCCGGAGGTTTTGCCCACGGAGCTTGAACCGAAGCCGCGTGAGGAAGATCTGCCGGTCGCGCCTGTCGACCCGGTGGCTCAGGTCGAGATGGAAACCGCCGGTGGGCCGTCTGCGGATCTGGCTGATGAAGCGGCAGTTCTTCCAGGCGTCGAGGAGACGTCGGATCTCGGTGTCGTACCGTTGTCGCTGCTGGAGGCCGAAGCTGCGGCGGAAGCCGCCGGTTCTGCGGAAACACCCCCCTCTGCCCTGCCGGGCATCTCCCCCACAGGGGGGGAGATCACGGATGCGACGTCGCCGACTGGATCTGGTGATGGTGCTGAAGGTGAAGGCATTGCGGCCACAGATGTTGCCCCTTCTGAGAGTGAAACGGCCTCTGCAGGCTCGACGGTTGATCTGGAGCAGGTGGTAAGCCACCAGCCGATCTCCCCCCTTGAAGGGGAGATGCCCGGCAGGACAGAGGGGGGTAACGCTTCCTCTGACGTCGCTCCCGTCCTTCCCAAAGGCTTCTCCACCTCTGCAGCCGAGCCCGAAGTCGTGGCCGTCGTGCCGCCGCCGAAGCTTACCTGGTTCCAGCGCCTGCGCGCCGGGCTTGCGCGAACCTCGTCGCAGCTGACCGGCCAGATCGCGGCGCTTTTCACCAAGCGCAAGCTGGATGACGAGACGCTTGAAGATCTCGAGGACCTGCTAATCCAGGCCGATCTCGGTGTCGAGACGGCAATGCGGATCACCGGCACGTTGTCTTCCGAACGCTATGGCAAGGATGTGACCGGCGAAGATGTGTCGCGCATCATGTCGGCGGAAATCACCAAGGTTCTTTCGCCGGTGGCAAAACCGCTGCAGCTCGATCTCAATCACAAGCCGCATGTCATTCTCGTCGTCGGCGTCAACGGCACCGGCAAGACGACCACGATCGGCAAGCTTGCAGCCAAGCTTTCCGGTTCGGGCCTAAAGGTCATGCTCGCAGCGGGTGACACTTTCCGTGCAGCCGCCATCGAGCAGTTGAAGATCTGGGCGGATCGCACCAATTCGGAATTCATCGGCACCAAGCTCGGTGCGGATGCTGCCGGTCTTGCCTATGACGCCTATGTGCAGGCGAAAGAGAAAAAATCCGACGTCCTCATCATCGATACCGCTGGCCGGTTGCAGAACAAGGCGGAGCTGATGGCGGAACTGGAAAAGATCGTCCGCGTTCTCGGCAAACTTGATCCCGATGCGCCGCATACCGTCTTGCAGACGCTCGATGCGACGACCGGCCAGAACGCGATGAACCAGGTGGAGATCTTCCGCAATGTTGCAGGTGTCGGTGGTCTGATCATGACCAAGCTCGACGGCACGGCACGGGGCGGCATTCTGGTGGCGATTGCCGCCAAGCACAGGCTGCCCGTCTATTTCATCGGTGTCGGCGAAGGGATCGACGATCTCGAACCCTTCGAAGCGAAGGATTTTGCCGAGGCGATTGCAGGGCTCACGCCCGCGCCGCATTGATGACACAGAAAAACGATTTGGCTCCGCGCAACCCCATATTCTAAGTTGGACCCCATGCAGACGATCGAAAGCGATATCACGCCGACCAAGGAAGAAAAGCAGAAGCCGGGCCTGAAAATGGCGCTGGAGCTCGGGCCTTTGCTGGTCTTCTTCTTCGGCAACCTGCGGGGCGAATGGCTAGTCGGGAAATTTCCGGCGCTATCGGCGATTGGCGGGCCGCTGCTGATCGCCACCGCGCTGTTCATGGTCGCGACCGTGATCTCGCTGGTGATATCCAAGATCGTCTTCAAGCACCTGCCGGTCATGCCCTTCGTATCGGGCGTCGTGGTCATGGTGTTCGGTGGATTGTCGATCTGGCTGCAGGACGAGACCTTCATCAAGATGAAGCCGACCATCGTCAATACGCTGTTCGGCGTCGTGCTGCTTGGCGGCCTGTTCTTCGGCAAGTCGCTGCTCGGTTATGTCTTCAATGCCGCGTTCAATCTCGATGCCGAAGGCTGGAAAAAGCTGACGCTGCGCTGGGGCATCTTCTTCCTGTTTCTCGCGCTGCTTAACGAGTTCGTCTGGCGCAATTTTTCCGACGAGGCCTGGGTGAATTTCAAGGTCTGGGGCACGATGCCGATCACCATCCTGTTCACGCTTGCCCAGATGCCGCTGATCATGCGGCATACCGTCCAGGACGTTGCCACGGCGGAAGGTGACAAGTGACGATCATGGCGCGGGAATACGGGCCGTCGCCGAAACAGTGGCTGCTCGCAGCACTTGTTCTGTTCCTGCTGCAGATCGCCATTCTTTATTTCATGGGCCGCGTTCCGATCTGCGAATGCGGCTATATCAAGCTGTTCGAGCCGGGGGTGAATTCGCCGGGCAACTCGCAGCATCTTGCTGACTGGTACACGCCGTCGCATATCATTCACGGCTTCCTGTTCTACGGTTTCGGCTGGCTGGTTCTGCGACGCGCGTCGCTGCCCGAGCGTCTGGCGCTGGCGGTTTTCATCGAAGCCGCATGGGAGATTGCGGAAAACTCGCCTCTCATCATCGACCGTTATCGCAACGCCACGATGGCGCTCGGGTATTCGGGCGACAGCATCCTCAATTCGGCGATGGATACGGTGTTCATGGCGCTCGGCTTCCTGTTCGCCGCCCGAATGCCGGTCTGGCTGACGGTAACGATTGCCATCGTCTTCGAACTGTTCACCGGTTGGCTGATCCGCGACAATCTCACGCTCAACGTGTTGATGCTCGTGTGGCCGGTTGAGGCGGTCAAGGCTTGGCAGGGTGCACTCGGCTGAACTTGTGCAGAGCCTTGGTTTGACGGCTCTCTGTCGTTGAATTGTTAACGTTCTGGGCCTAGGGCTTTTTTATTGCCGACAGGATGCATGAAAGCTTTCTGCATAGGGTCCGATGGAACAGACCGATAATTTTGCCTACCTTCTTCCATTCATATTTCTCGTCTTCGGCGCGATCTTTCTGATTGCCGACCGCTGGTCCGACGGTTCCGCCCGCTATTGGGGAATGGGGTACATTTCAGCCGCAATTGGCTTCGCTTTTCCAATCCTTGCCTATGCGCTGCCGCTTCCTGCCCAGGCTGTGTTTTCCAATGCGTTCTTCTTCGTGGCCTTCTTTCTTTATGGTCACGCCCTGCTTGTCCGGTTCAGGCGCCCGACCCTGCTCTTGCCTAGACTTGCCTTCGCTGTGGCGGCATTTGCTCTTGTCTGCTGGTTGATTGTCGGCATGGAGGATCTGCGATCGCAACTGGCTGTCGGCGATACATCGCTGGCGATCTTGCTTGCGATAGCGGTGGTTGCCGTGTGGCGGTTTGCGAAGTCGCCCATTGATCGCCTGCTGGTGATCATGCCGTCCCTTGTGGTGCTCGAGACGGCGGTGCGGGTAACGGTGCTGCTTGCTTCCACATCCGCCGGCAGCTTTGAATCGCTCGATCAGTTCCTTTCGTCCGAATACGCCTTCCTGATGCAGGTGGCGGCGAGCATTGTCGGCTTCATCATGGCGCTGACGGTCCTTGGCACCGTGGTCGCGGATGTGATCACCGGTCATCGACGGGCGGCCGAGCATGATCCGCTGACCGACCTGCTCAATCGCCGCGGGTTCGAGCAGGCCGTGCCGAAGAATGGCGGTGCGGGATTTCCCGCAGGTGCCGTCATCGTCGGTGATATCGATCATTTCAAGCAGGTGAATGATCGCTTCGGCCATGCCGCGGGCGATCATGTCATTCTCGGATTTGCCGATGCTCTGCGGAGCAGCTTGACGAGCGCCTCTGCCATTGCCCGTTTCGGCGGCGAGGAGTTCGTTGCCTTTCTGCCGGCCGTCAGCCTGGCGGATGCGGCGCAGAAGGCAGAGCGGGCGAGGATGGCATTCGAGGAAATGAACTGGCGGGAGCACGGGATCGACGGGTCGATCACCGCCAGTTTCGGTGTCGCCATGACGGCGCCCGGAGATCATTTCGTCCGTGACGCGATCGTAAGGGCGGATGCCTGTCTCTACATTGCCAAGAATTCGGGCCGCAACCAGGTGACGACGGAAGTGTCGCGTCCGCCGGAAGGGCCTCCACCGCTCAGGATCGTGTCCTGAAGGATATCAGGAGCCGGCTGATGCTTTTGCGATCGCCGGCAGCAGGTCCTGTGTCAGGCTGCGTTCGTCAAACGGGCCGACCTTCTTGTAAAGTATCTTGCCGTCCGGCCCAACCAGATAACTTTCCGGAATGCCGTAAACGCCCCAGTCGATCGCCGCCTTGCCGTTCGGATCGACACCGATCGCCTTGTAGGGATTGCCGAGCTCGCCGAGAAAGCGCAGGGCGTTGTCGTTGCGGTCCTTGTAGTTGATACCGACGATATTAAGTCGGCTATCTTTCGCCAGTTCCTTCAGGATCGGGTGTTCCTGGCGGCAGGGCACGCACCATGACGCAAAGACGTTGACGAGCGTCAGCTTGCCCTGGATCGCGCTATCGGCGAGGGCTGCGGTGTTCGAGCCTTCGAGTGGCGGCAGCGAAAGCGAAGGAGCGGTCTTGCCGATCAGCGCGGACGGGATGGCGGATACATCGAGCCCGTTGACGCTCTGGTCGTAGAGCATCTTGCCGGCAACAGCGGCAAAGCCCAGGAAAATCACCAAGGGCATGAGCGCGAATGCATAACGGGAGCGGTTGCGCTGGGGCTTCAGTTTGCTGTCATCGGTTTCGATCGTCATGCCGCGCCTCCGGTCTCCGTCGTCGCGACGGGTTTCGCCGAACGGCGGCGAATGCCTGATGCTTCGAGTTCGGCCAGTTCCTTCTGGCGGGCACGACCGTCAAACCATACCCAGCCGATCAGACAGAGAGTGATGATGGCGGCAACAACGTAGGAGGCTGCAATATAGAAGGTGTGGCTCATGTTACGCCTCTTTCCCGGCCATGCGGGCAGCCATGCGGCGCTGGGCGGAAACGCGGCGGCGCCAGATTTCGTTTCTCATCGCCGCGATGTGCAGCGTGAAGAAAAGCAGAGTGAAGGCGATGGCCATGATCAGCAGCGGCCAGAGAAATTCCTTGTCGATCGTCGGGCCGTCCAGCCGGATGACACTTGCCGGCTGGTGCAGCGTGTTCCACCAGTCGACCGAGAACTTGATGATCGGGATGTTGACGAAGCCGACAAGGATCAGCACGGCGGATACGCGAGCGGCCTTGCCCGGATCGTCCATGGCGCGGTTGAGCGCGATCAGGCCGAGATACATCAAAAACAGCACGAAGACGGAGGTCAGACGCGCATCCCAGACCCACCAGGTGCCCCACATCGGCTTGCCCCAGAGCGAACCGGTGGCGAGTGCGATCAGCGTGAAGGCGGCGCCGAGCGGTGCTGCGGCCTTGTGCGAGACATCGGCCAGCGGATGACGCCAGACCAGTGTGCCGATCGCTGAGGCGGCCATTACCGAATAACACATCATCGACAGCCAGGCGGCGGGCACATGCACATACATGATGCGCACTGTCATGCCCTGCTGATAGTCGCCTTCGCTTGCAAAGGTCAGATAAAGCCCGATTGCAAACAGGATCGCCGTGATGCCGGCCATCCAGGGCAGGATACGAGCTGCCAGGCCTAGAAACCGCGTCGGGTTGGCAAGGTCTGAGAATTTGGTAATGGCAAGGCTTTCGGGCATGGTACTTTCTAACCGGTCGGCGCGTATTCAAGAATGATTCTAGTCAATCAGCGCTGTTTCGCAAAGCCAGCGCTGCGCCGATTGGACCGATCACCGCAAAAAACATCGTGATGGCCACCAATATCAGAAAAGGCGGCATAAAGGGGGCAGGATCTTCCACCGCCGCATAAGAGGCGCTGACCCCGAAGATCAGGACGGGAATGGCGAGCGGCAGAACGAGGATCGACACCAGCAATCCGCCACGGGGCAGGACCACGGCGACCGCAGCGCCGACCGCGCCGATGAAGGTCAGCGCCGGCGTTCCCACCAGCAACGTCAGCATGGTCGCGCCGATCGCCACTTCGCTCATGTTCATGAACAGACCGAGCAGTGGCGAGGCTATGACCAGCGGCAGCCCGTTGCCGAGCCAGTGGGCCAGGCATTTGACCAGTACGGTCAGCACAAGCGGGTGTTCCTGCATCAGAAGGAGATCGAGCGATCCATCCTCGCGGTCGGTCTGGAACATCCGGTCGAGGCCGAGAAGGGCGGAAAGAAGCGCTCCGATCCAGACGATCGCGGGGCCAATGCGGGAGAGAAGGTTCAGGTCCGGGCCGACGCCGAAAGGGATGACGGCGACAACCGTCATGAAGAACAGCACACCAATCAGCGCACCACCGCCGGCACGGACCGATAGTTTCAGGTCGCGGAGGAGGAGGGCGATCATGGATGCACCGTATTCGTTCTGAGCAACGACCCCTCCCCAACCCCTCCCCACAAGGGGGAAGGACTTAACCCAGCTCCACCGTTGCCACACCCCGTAGCAGTTATTGGCGAACGTCGATCGAGACACGACCTCGTTTGGAGGCGTTTGTTTGAGGCGGAGAGTTCGCCGCTTTGTCTCTCCCCCCTTGTGGGGGAGATGGCCGGCAGGCCAGAGGGGGTGTGGGGAGGAATGCCGATCACCACATCTCCTCCATCACGCCCGCAAATCCCGTCATCCTCAATTCCCGCGCATTCTCCAACCCGAGCGGCTGGTGAGTAGCGGCTAGGGCAATGCCTCCTGCGGCGAGATGTTCTTTTATCAGTCCGGTGAAGACCTCTTCGGCACTCACGTCCAAAGCCGCCGTCGGTTCGTCGAGGATCCAGACCGGCCGCCAGGCGACGAGAAGTTTGGCAAAGGCCATGCGACGTTGCTGGCCGGCAGACAGATAACCGAAAGGCAGGTGAACGATGCCGCCGAGGCCGACCGATTCCGCAGCCTCACCAACACTCATGCCATGGCCGCCGCTGAAATCACCGAGGAATTCCTTCCAGAAGGAGAGGTTTTCCGAAACGGTCATTTCGGCCTTCATCGCGTTTCGGTGACCCAGATAATGACAGGCTTCGGCAGCGCGCATTCCAGGGTCGGCACTCTCGGATTGCCAAACCACCCGGCCGCTTTCAGGGCGCAGCAAACCGGCCACCGTGCGCAGAAGCGTCGATTTTCCGGAGCCATTGCGACCCGTCAGTACAAGGCTTTCACCCCGATCGAGAACGAACGAAATGTCCTTGAAAATCAGGTCTTCACCGCGTCTGGCGCTCAAATTTTCGGCCGTCAGCCGCATCATGGAAACCTTGTTTCAGTTCTCGTTCATCTAGCCGCAAAAAAATCTTTCGCACGCTGCGACAAAGTGTCTGGAAGGTTCTTAGAAACTATCTATATACATAGCAACCACGCCAGCGGCCGGCGTGATTTCCACTCAGCGCCGGACCTGAAGACCTCAAATCTTCTCGTGCGGACAGCGGAAATGGTCGCACCCGCATCCTATAGTGCATCTTCAAGTGCATAGGTGTCCGCACGCGCGTGTTGGCTCTTGATATCAGCGGGGTTATTTTCCGTGACCAAATCTATCGATAGCTTTCAATGTCGTTCCGTCCTTACCGTAGGCGGTAAGGACTATGTGTATTATTCGCTTCCGAAGGCCGAAGCGAATGGCCTGCCGGGCGTTTCCAAGCTGCCTTTCTCGATGAAGGTGCTGCTCGAAAACCTGCTCCGCTTCGAAGACGGCCAGTCCGTCACCAAGGAACAGATCCTTTCGGTGGCCGAATGGCTGAACAACAAGGGTCTCGCCGAGGCTGAAATCGCCTATCGTCCTGCCCGCGTCCTGATGCAGGACTTTACCGGCGTTCCGGCGGTCGTCGACCTTGCCGCGATGCGCGACGGCATCAAGGCGCTCGGCGGTGATCCGGAAAAGATCAACCCGCTCGTTCCCGTCGATCTCGTCATCGACCACTCGGTCATCGTCGACGAATTCGGTACGCCGACCGCTTTTGCCCGCAATGTCGAGCTGGAATACCAGCGCAACGGCGAACGTTACCGCTTCCTCAAATGGGGCCAGCAGGCGTTCAAGAATTTTCGCGTCGTTCCGCCCGGCACCGGCATCTGCCACCAGGTAAATTTCGAATATCTCGGCCAGACCGTCTGGACCAATGAGGAAGATGGCGAAGTCACCGCCTATCCCGACACCTGCGTTGGCACCGATTCGCACACGACGATGATCAACGGTCTCGGCGTTTTGGGCTGGGGTGTAGGCGGTATCGAAGCGGAAGCCTCGATGCTCGGCCAGCCGGTCTCCATGCTTCTGCCTGAGGTCATCGGCTTCAAGCTGACCGGCAAGCTGAAAGAGGGCGTCACCGCGACCGACCTCGTGCTCACCGTCGTACAGATGCTGCGCAAGAAGGGCGTGGTTTCGAAGTTCGTCGAGTTCTTCGGCCCGGGCATGGACAACATGCCGGTCGCCGACCGCGCCACGATCGGCAATATGGGTCCGGAATATGGCGCGACCTGCGGCTTCTTCCCGGTGGATGCCGAGACCGTCAACTACCTCAACATGTCCGGCCGCACCAAGGAGCGTATCGCGCTCGTCGAAGCCTATTCGAAGGCGCAAGGCATGTGGCGTGACAATGATGGTTCCGACCTCGTCTTCACCGACACGCTGGAACTCGATCTCGGCGACGTCGTGCCGTCGATGGCCGGTCCGAAGCGCCCGGAAGGCCGTATTCCGCTGGAAAACATCGCTTCCGGTTTCGCCGGTTCGATGGATACGGACTACAAGAAGCCGGGTCAACTCGATAACCGTTATGCCGTTGAAGGCACGGATTTCGATCTCGGTCATGGCGACGTGGCGATTGCCGCCATCACCTCCTGCACCAACACGTCGAACCCGTCGGTGCTGATTGCTGCCGGTCTTCTGGCCCGCAACGCGGTTGCCAAGGGTCTGAAGTCCAAGCCCTGGGTGAAGACATCGCTTGCACCGGGATCCCAGGTGGTCGGCGAATATCTCGCCAAGTCGGGTCTGCAGACAGATCTCGATGCGCTCGGCTTCAACCTCGTCGGTTTCGGCTGCACGACCTGTATCGGCAATTCCGGCCCGCTGCCGGCGCCTATCTCCAAGACGATCAACGACAAGGGTCTCATCGTTTCGGGCGTGCTTTCGGGCAACCGTAACTTCGAAGGCCGTATCTCGCCGGACGTCCAGGCCAACTATCTCGCCTCACCGCCGCTCGTCGTCGCCTATGCGCTCGCCGGCACGGTGCAGAAGGATCTGACCACGGAGCCGCTTGGTATCGGCAGCGATGGCCAGCCGGTCTTCCTCAAGGATGTCTGGCCGACTTCTGCCGAAGTGCAGGAGTTCATCCAGAAATACGTCACCCGCGAACTGTTCGAGCAGAAATACGCGGACGTCTTCAAGGGCGACGAAAACTGGCAGGCGGTGCAGATCCCGGATGGCGAGACCTATGCCTGGGACGACAAGTCGACCTATGTGCAGAACCCGCCTTATTTCGTCGGAATGGGCAAGAAGGGTTCCGGCCTGAAGGACATCAAGGGCGCGCGCGTGCTCGGCCTCTTCGGCGACAAGATCACCACCGACCACATTTCTCCGGCCGGTTCGATCAAGGCTGCTTCGCCGGCGGGTGCCTATCTGACGGAAAACGGCGTCGCGGTTGCCGATTTCAACCAGTACGGCACGCGTCGCGGCAATCACGAAGTGATGATGCGCGGCACCTTCGCCAATATCCGCATCCGCAACCACATGCTCGGCCCGAACGGCAAGGAAGGTGGCTACACCATCCACTATCCGTCGAAAGAAGAGATGTCGATCTACGATGCGGCGATGAAATACAAGGAAGAGGGCGTTCCGCTCGTCATCTTCGCCGGGGTCGAATACGGCAACGGTTCGTCGCGTGACTGGGCGGCAAAGGGCACCAACCTTTTGGGCGTCAAGGCCGTCATCGCGCAGTCCTTCGAGCGTATCCACCGCTCAAACCTGGTCGGCATGGGCGTCGTTCCCTTCGTCTTCGAAGAGGGCACAACCTGGGCCTCGCTCAACCTCAAGGGCGACGAGACCGTCACCATCGAAGGACTGGAAGGCGACATCAAGCCGCGCGAGTGGAAGATCGCCAGGATCACCTATGGCGACGGTTCGGTGAAGGAGATCAACATCCTCTGCCGCATCGATACGCTGGATGAGGTCATCTACATGAACAATGGCGGCATTCTGCAGACGGTTCTGCGGGATCTTGCTGCCTGATCCGTAGTCCCGGGCGGGTTCCGATTTGCCCGGGGCTATCCCCTCACTTGCAATTTCTGAAACTTAGCCTTTGGCTAAGATTTCGAAATTGCTTTCTCTCCCACAAGGGGAGAGATACCGATGCCGCGCTCTCGACGCTTTACCTCTCCCCTTGCGGGAGAGGTTACAAAATCAAGATCTTAGCCAAGGGCTAAGTCTTAGATTTTGTTGGTGAGGGGAACCTGCATATTTTCGACCCGGCCCCTTTCGAAGGGGCTCACATCCCAAGGTTCTTACCGCGTGTCTCTCATCATCTTCATCGGAATGGCCGTCACCGTCTTCCTGACGTCGCTGCTTTCCGGCATTTTCGGCATGGCCGGCGGGTTGATCCTGCTCTGGGTGCTGCTTTTCCTCTATCCCGTGGGTACCGCGATCGCGATCCAGGGTGTCATCCAGATGGTGTCGAACGGGTCGCGCGCTTGGTTCTCGCGCGCCTATATCGACTGGAAAATCCTTGCCATCCTTTGCTCCGGCGTGGCGCTTTCCGCAGTCATCCTGTTTCTGACCAACTACACCCCAAGCCTGATCGTGGTTCTGATCGGTGTCGGGCTGATGCCGATCCTGGTCTGGTTGCCGGTCAACAGGCTGCAGCTCGATGCATCGCGGCCATCGCATGCATTCCTGGCGGGGTTGCTCTCCGGCGCGATGACGATCAGCGTCGGCGTTGCCGGTCCCACCGTCGATATCTTCTTCATCCGCACGCAGATGGATCGCCGCAAGATCATCGCCACCAAGGCATCGATCCAGACGTTGTCGCATCTTGCCAAGATCGTCTTCTATTGGGATGCCGCCTCACAACTGCCGACGGTGGACGCGATCGCCGTCCTGATTGCAGCGCCGATTGCCATTCTGGGTGCGCGGGCCGGAAACGGCATCCTGCAGAAGATGACGGACGCTAATTTCCGTGCCTGGACCCGCTGGGTCGTAACCGGTGTGGGAGCCGTCTATCTTGTCCAGGGTATTCTGAAGCTCATCTGACGGATCGCGATGGCCGAAGTTCGATTTGCGACATAAAGACGATTGCCGATCACATTCACCGTGCTCACCCCATCGTGACTTTCTCTTGAAATTGTGGATGAGTACTTTCCGCCAGCCCACAAATTTGTTCTTGATTGCCGAAAGCGACCGCTTCTCGCGATTGCCCTGATAAAAAGGTTCGCCGTCCATGCCGTTTGCCTTGCGTGCCGTAATCGTCCTTGCGAGCCTGCTCGTTGGCAGTGTCGCTTCGGCCGGAGAGGTGCGGTCGCCAAAAGGCGTCGTCGAGCTTTTCACCTCGCAGGGATGTGCTTCCTGTCCGCCAGCCGACAACACGCTGTCACAGCTGGTTTTTCAGGGTGATCTGGTGGTTCTGTCCTACCATGTGGATTACTGGAATTATCTCGGCTGGACGGACACGTTGTCTTCGAAAGAAAACACCGAGCGCCAGTATGGCTATGCCAAGACAATGGGACGCAGCGGCGTCTACACGCCCCAGGCCATCATCAACGGTCGCGAGCATGTGAAGGGTACCGATCAGGCCATGATCAACGGCAAGGTCGATGCCTTGCAGAAGGCTGGTCAGGGATTGGCTGTTCCCATCGCAGCGAGCATGCATGGTGACGAGATCGAGATCGAGATCGGCGAAGGCCAGGGCCAGGCCGATGTCGTGGTCGCCTATTTCACCAAGCACCAGAAGGTGGATGTGACCAAGGGCGAGAACAGCGGCAAGAACATGGAATACTGGCACGCCGTTTACGACGTGCAATCGGTCGGCATGTGGAACGGGCAGAAAATGACGCTGAAACTGCCCGGCAAGGCGCTCGGCAAGACCAAGAAAGACGGATGCGCCATTCTCCTGCAAAAGTCCGGCTCGGATGGTGAGCCGGCCGCGATCATCGGCGCCACGGTGTTGATGGCCGGCCGCAAGAAGGACTGATTGCCATCTTTCATGCGCGATCGTGGCGCAAGCCGACGTGTAGTTTTGCTGTAACCGGTCTGGAAAATCGTTGGATGGCCCGGCCCGGAAACATTGGGGGGCTGGGGGTAAGGGTCAATGCACCTGACCGGGCCAATGGCGCTAAGCGCGCCAACCAACAGCCGCAACATGGATGCCGATTTAGGCGCTGTTTTGTCCGAATTTAGGCAGACGAAAAAATCTGTACTGAGACGAGCCATCTGCTGCGGCTTGCATTTTTGTGCGGCTCGGGCACACTGTCATGCCAACGACATGTAACATTTGGAGCTTTGATGGCCGATCAGTCTGATTTGCCAGCGGGCGCAAGACCGCAGGATGCGGCCGTTGTCGTCAGTCTCAGTGAATACAAGCGAAGCCTCGATCCCGTCCCGATAACCTTTCATCGGCGTGAACTCGACGCAATTCTGTGGATCTACGGCCGGATGGTCGGAGAGGGGGAATGGAAAGATTACGCGATCGATCACCTCAAGGATCGCGCGGTATTTTCCATCTTCAAGCGATCCGGCGAAATGCCGCTGTTTCGCATCGAGAAGAACCCCAAGCTTGCCGCCAAGCAGGGCGCCTATTCCGTCATCAATACCAACGGGACGATCCTCAAGCGCGGCCACGAGCTGCCTCAGGTTCTCAAGGTTTTCGACAAGGCCTTGAAGCTGATCGACTGAGAGACGCTCATCCCGTGAGGTACGGGACGAGAGGCAAATACGCGGCTAGCTGTGCGGACTTAACCGAGAAACAGGGAGCCGGGATAGGTTGCCGGATCCGGGTCCGTGTCGGTGCCTTCACCAAGCGCGATCTGCATCAGAACCGTATCCAGCCATTTGCCATGCTTGAAGCCGGTACCTTTGAGGGTGCCGGTAAGTTCGAAGCCGAGGCTTTTGTGGACCGCGACCGAAGCGGGGCTGGCGCCGCCGATGACTGCGACCATCTGGCGAAAACCAAGCGCATCGCAGCGGGTCAGCAATTCCCTGAGCAGTGCCTTGCCGACACCGCGTCCACGTGCTTCGGAAGCGAGGTAGATCGAATCCTCCACCAGCCAGCGATAGGCGGGGCGGGTGCGGAATGCCGAGGCATAGGCATATCCCAGCAGGGCGCCGTCTTCCGATTCTGCCGCGATATAGGGATAACCCTTCTCGATGATGCCGGCCTGCCGGCTGGTCATCTCGGCGAGATCGGGCGGCGAGATCTCGTAGCTCGCGAAGCCGTTGAGGACGCTGTCGCGATAGATTTCGGTGATTGCGAGAAGGTCGGCTGAGGTCGCATTGCGGATCGAAAATGTCATGGGGCGGCTGCGGCATATCGTGCGAGGGATTTCAATTCAGCCTAGGCGCGCGCCAATAATCAGGCAACAAAAAAGGCGGCTCGAAAGCCGCCTTCTTCGTTTCGGTCATCGACCTACTTATTCGTCGCGGTTGCCCATGAACTGCAGCAGGAAGGTGAACAGGTTGATGAAGTCCAGGTACAGGGTCAGTGCGCCCATGATGGCCATACGGCCGGTCGTGGCCGAGTCGTGACCATCCCAGTACATTTCCTTGATCTTCTGCGTGTCGTAGGCGGTCAGGCCGGCGAAGATCAGCACGCCGATGGCGGAGATCGCAAAGCCCATTGCGGACGACTGCAGGAAGATGTTGACGACCATCGCGATGATGAGGCCGAACAGACCCATGATCAGGAAGGAACCGAGACCCGACAGATCCTTCTTCGTCGTGTAGCCGTAAAGCGACAGGGCGCCGAACGAAGCGGCGGTGACGAAGAATGTCTGCACGATGCTCTGGCCGGTGAAGACCATGAAGATCGAGGACAGCGAGAGACCCATCAGTGCGGCATAGACCCAGAAGGTCATCTGCGCAGCCGGAACGCTCATCTTGTTGATGCGGAAGCTCAGGAAGAAGACCATGCCCAGCGGAGCCAGCATGATTACCCACTTGAGCGGACCGCCGTAAAGCGCCTGCGCGACAGCCGGATTGGACACCGCGAACGCATAGGTGCCGTATGCAGCAACACCGGTGATCGCAAGTCCGAGTGCCATCAGGTTGTAAACCCGGAGCATATAGGCGCGCAGGCCCTCGTCGATCATCTCACCCGACTGCGCGCGGGACTGCGCCGTTCGGTTCTGGTAGTTGTTGAAGTCAGCCATTGTTTCCTCTTTAAGCTCCGGAATTACTACGGTGTCGGGCCCCCTTGGTATCTGAACCCAGGCGCCGCTGCGGAGCTCCAGCAAGCCTATCGCCGAATATGATGCGAGATCGCTTTACATACAAGGGGTTCGCTTTGGGAAAAGATCAGCAGCACGTTTGATTTAGCAACCTAAGAGATATTCTGACGCGAATTTGATTGCGATTTTCGACCTTTTGCAACCATGGCGCGTTTACAGCTCACGCAGTACTGGTGCGGCTTTCTGGCCGAGAATGCGCCAGGTGCCGATGAGACCGATACCAACCGTCAGGACAAGCGAGATCACAAGCGTCATGACCGCGACATCTGGCAGAAAGGCCGATGGCATGCGCATGATGCGGGCAACGACGAACCAGGCCGACAGTCCGCCCGCCAGAAGGGCGAATATCGCGGTCGCTGCGCCGAGGATCATATATTCGTAACCGAAGGCGCGCATCAGCATGCCGCGGGTGCCGCCGAGCGTTTTCAGCACGACCGCGTCATGGGTTCTCGCCCGGTTGCCGGCAGCAAGAGCGCCAGCGAGAACTAGGACCGAGGCCACGAGGGCGACTGCGGCTGCAGCCCGAATGGCGGTTGCAAGCTGACCGACCAGCTGGTCGACGAGATCGATCGCATCCTTGACGCGCACACTGGTGATCGTCGGATAGGTGTTCGTCACGGTGCGCAGGATTTCGGCTTCCTTGGCTGCCGACGCAGATTGATCGGTCAGGGTCGCAAGCCAGGCGTGCGGTGCGCCGCGGAAGGTGTTGGGCGAAAAGACCATGACGAAGTTGATCGAAAGCGATTCCCATTCGACATTGCGGAAGCTGGCGATCTTGGCGGTGATGTTGCGACCGAGAACATTGACGGTGACGGTATCGCCGAGCTTCAGGCCGAGTTCACCGGCTTCCTCGGCAGCGAAAGAGACGAGCGGTTCGCCGTCGTAATCTTCCGGCCACCATTCGCCGGCGGTCAGCGTCGAGCTTTCCGGCTTGTTCTTCGCGTAGGTGATGCCGCGGTCGCCGCGCAGCACCCAGCGGCCTTCCGGCGGCACGTTCATCTGGCTGACGTCCTGGCCGTTGAAGGCGAGAATGCGCCCGCGCAGCATCGGCACCTCGAAGACCTTGCCTTCAGGCGCCTGCTGCTTCAGCAGCTGCCGGAAGCCGTCGACCTCGGCGCTCTGGACATCGACGAAGAAGAAATTCGGCGCTCCTTGGGTGATGCGCCCGTTCAGCTGGTTTCGCATATTGCCATCGATCAGCGCGAGCGTCACGAGGAGGGCAAGGCCAAGGCCGAGCGACAGTACGACGGAGGGTGTCAGGGCGCCGGGGCGGTGGATGTTGCCGATCGCCAGGCGGAGCGCAGGGGAATTGACCCGCGGGCTTCTGCGTGCAAGCGCGGTAATCCCTGCCGCAACAAGCCGCAGCAACAGGAAGGCGCCGGCGACGGCAAAGAGGAAAACCGAGGCAATGCGCCGGTCTTCCGCCCAGAGGATGGCAAGGGCTGCAAGCGCTGCCAAGGCAGCACCCGCCGCGAGAAGATAAGGCCATGACGGCAGGCGTCTTGCCTCGAAACCCTGTTCGCGGAACAGAGCCGTGGCCGGTACTTCCCGCGCATGGCCGAGCGGCAGGATGGCGAAGGCGAAGGTGACGAGAATGCCGAATGCCGCAGCAATCGCCAGCGCGCTGCCATAAATCGTCGTCTGCTCGGGAATCGGCAACACACCTTCGAGATAGCGGAAGGCGATGAAGGGGGAGACTGCGCCGATTACAAGGCCGATGAGGATGCCGATCGCCGCCAGGAGCATGATCTGGAAAAGATAGATCATCGTGACGACCGAGGCCGGCGCACCGAGGCATTTGAAGGTGGCGATCGTTGTGCGTTTCGCATCGAGAAACGCACGCACCGCATTGGCGATACCGACGCCGCCGACGATGAGGGCTGTCAGGCCGACAAGCGTGAGGAATTGCGAGAAGCGCTGGATGTTATCCGCCAAAGAAGGGGCCGCGCGGTCACTGGTGCGGACCGACCAGCCGGCATCGGGAAAATCGCGGTTTGCGCGCGCGACGATTGCGGCGCCCGTCGAAGGGTTGGCGAGCTTTATCTTGTAGGCATGTTCGACCAGGCTGCCGATGGTGATCAGGCCGGAAGCGGCCAGCGCATCCCGGCTGATCATCAGCCGCGGCGCGAAGCCGAAACCATCGGAAAGCGCGTCGGGTTCGTTGACGATCGTGCCGCGCAGGATGAGCCGTGTGTTGCCGAGGAGGATTTCGTCGCCGGGGGCAAGGTCCATGCGATCGAGAAGAAGGGGAGCGGCCAGTGCTCCGTAGACTTCGCCATCCTTGCGCAAAAGCTCGTCCAGCGGCTGCTTCGGCTCGGTCTCCACGGTGCCGTAAAGCGGATATCCGCCATCGACGCCTTTCACTTCCACCAGCGCCTGGTTGGAGCCGTCCGGCGTGCGGGCCATGGAGCGCAGGCCGGTCGATACGCTGACTTCGCCAAGGCTGCCCAGAAACGCGTGTTCGCTTTCGCTGGCCTCGCGGTTGTTGAGTTCGAAGCGGATGTCGCCGGCCAGCAGCGCCTGACCCTGGTTGGCTATGGCGCCGGTGATCGCGGTCGAAACGGAATTGACGGTGGCAATCGCACCTGTTCCAAGCGCGATGCAGGCGAGGAATATGTAGAAACCGCCAAGGCCGCCGCGCATCTCGCGGAGCGCAAGGCGAAAGGCAATCGAAATGCGAGCTGTCGCAGCGCTCATGCAGGCACCGCCTGATCGACGGTCCGTTTGGCGCTGTCTTCGACGATTTCTCCCGACCTCACGCGAATTTGACGCGAGCAGCGGGCGGCGAGACTGTTGTCATGGGTGACGAGCAGCAATGTCATGCCGCGCTCGGCCTGCTTGGCGAAAAGAAGATCGGCAATTTGCTTGCCGGTTTCGGTGTCGAGATTGCCGGTCGGTTCGTCGGCAATCAGCAAGGCAGGCGAGGGGGCGAGCGCACGGGCGATTGCCACGCGCTGCTGTTCGCCACCGGAGAGCTGGCCCGGATAATGGTTGAGCCGGTCTCCAAGGCCGACCGCCGTCAGTTCACGCCTTGCTATGTCAAAGGCTTCCGAGATGCCCGCAAGTTCCAGAGGAACCGCGACGTTTTCCAGTGCCGTCATGTTGGCGATCAGATGAAAGGACTGGAAAACGATGCCGATATTGCGGCCGCGGAATTCGGCCAGCGCGTCTTCCGAAAAGCTGTGAAGGGGAGCGTTCTTGATGAAGATTTCACCGCTGTCCAGCCGTTCGAGACCGGCCAGAACCATAAGCAGGGTCGATTTGCCGGAGCCGGAGGGCCCGATGATGCCGACGGCTTCGCCGGCATCGATGGTCAGGTCGATGCCTTTCAGCACATGGACGGAGGCGGCGGCGCTTCCAAGGGTCAGGTCGGCATTTTTGAGCTCGATAACGGTTTCAGTCAAAGCGAATAACCCTATATCCATGATGTGCCGGGCGTTTGCTGCCGCGCGGCCGTTGTCGAAATCTAGGAGACGCAGGGTGAGTTTTAAAGCAAGCCTCCTTCACTTCATCGTCATGATTGCTCTGTTCGCCGGCTCAAACTCGGCAAAAGCGCAGGAGAAGGCGATCAATCTGGTCGGTTTCGGTGACAGCCTGATGGCCGGATATCAACTGGCGCCTTCGGAATCCTACACCGCTCAGCTGGAGGCGGCGTTAAAGGCCAAAGGCCACAACGTGACGATTACCAATGCCGGTGTTTCCGGGGATACGACATCCGGGGGAGTTTCCCGCATCGACTGGTCGGTTCCGGACGGAACGGATGGCGTCATTCTCGAACTCGGTGCCAATGATGCGCTGCGCGGTATCGCGCCCGAGCAATCGGAAAAGAACCTCGACGCCATGCTCTCGCGTCTCAAGGAGCGGGGCATTCCCGTGATGCTCGCCGGCATTCTCGCGCCGCCGAACATGGGTGGCGATTATGCAGAAAAGTTCAATCCGATCTACAAGAGGCTCGCCGACAAATATTCTGTGCCGCTCTATCCGTTCTTCCTCGACGGTGTCACGACCGTGCCGGGAATGCAGCTCGAGGACGGGATGCATCCGAACGCCAAGGGCGTGGCCGTGATGGTGGAGCATAGTCTTCCGATGGTCGAAGTATTTCTGGGGGAGATCCGTTCAAGGATAAAATAATTTCTTGCACGGAACGGGATTGCATGTTCCGCTGTTGATATCTGCTAGAGATTCGAGGAGGTTCTGCGTATGCCGAGACTTTTCACCGCCCTCGAAGTCCCGCGCAATGTTGCCTTGAGCCTGTCCCTTCTTCGGGGCGGAATACCCGGCGCGCGGTGGATAGACGTCGAGAATTATCACATCACCCTGCGCTTCATCGGCGATGTCGATAACCGGACCGCCGACGAGGTGGTCGATCGGCTGGATCGGATCGACAGACCTGAATTTCAGGCGCAGCTGACCGGGATCGGTTCGTTCGGATCAAAAAAACCGCATTCCATCTGGGCCGGTGTTGCCGTCTCTCCCGACATGCTGGCACTGCAGGCCGAGATCGAGCGGATCTGCCAGCGGATCGCACTGCCGCCGGACCCGCGCAAATTCATGCCGCATGTGACGCTTGCCCGGCTGAAGCACTGCCGTCTCGACGATGTGGTGCATTATCTTTCCGGTCGCGGAAATTTTCACACCGCGCCGTTCAAGGTCTCGCGCTTCGTTCTCCTGTCATCGAAGGAGTCCGTCGGAGGCGGGCCTTATGTGACGGAAGAAATCTTTTCCTTGAGGGATGACAGCTACGCCTACGAATACAGTGACATGGAAACGGCCAAGAGCTATTTCTGACAGAAGCTGTATTTCGAGTGGCGACAAGCCCATGAGCTATGAATTACTGGAGCCGAAAGCGGTCAGCAACGAACTGGCGAAGCTGGAAGGCTGGGAGCTTTCCGCGGATGGTCTTGCTATCCGCAAGTGCTTCAAATTTCGCTCGTTTATAGAGGCATTCGGTTTCATGACCGAATGCGCGCTCGCCGCCGAAAAGCTCGACCATCATCCCGACTGGAGCAACAGCTATTCCCGTGTCGAAGTGAAACTGACGACGCATGCGAAAAAGCAGCTGACGGATCGCGACTTCAAGCTTGCCGCATTGATGGACGAGGCCTGGGCGCGCCGCCTTTGAACTTCCATTTTTCCACCCCATATGGAAGGTCCTGACTTCGACGGAGCCCTTAACGGAGCGCCCATGGACGACGTGAAAATCGGTGAAATATTGCTGCCTGGCGATGACGACACACAAGACCGTCGCGAAAAGCAGGTGCGCGCGAAATTCTGGCCGACGCTGAAGCGGGCGGTCAAATATGTGCCGTTCAGCCGCGATCTGGTTGCCGCTTACTGTTGCGCAGTCGATCCGAAAACGCCGACGCGGGTTCGTGGAGTGCTTCTGGCTGCGCTCGCCTATTTCGTTCTACCCCTTGACCTGGTCCCCGATGTTTTCGTGATGGTCGGATTTACCGATGATGTTGCCGTACTTGCCGCAGCGTTGAGGATGATACAGGGCCATATTGCCGATCGCCATTACGACGCGGCGGACCGGATGCTGGCCGAAAATCCCGATATCGGAAAAGCGCCGGCATAATCCCGCTTCAGGGCACGGACGAATCTTCCAGTGCGCGACGCAGGTGCTGGAAGGCAAGCCGGATGCGGGATTTTACCGTGCCCAGGGGCAGGCCGGTCGCTTCGGCGATTTCCGAATGAGTTTGCCCCAGAAAGAAGGCGGCCTTTACCAGTTCCATCTGTTCGCCGGGAATCTGGCTCAGCGCCTGGCGCACGCGTGCGTCCCGCTCCTCGCCTTCGACAAGGGAATCGCTCGCCTGCATCTCCATCATCTGCCAATGCGCTTCGCCGAATGCATCCTTGCCTTTGGCGCGGCGCTGGGCGTCCAGCCGGCGGTTTCGGGCAATGCGAAACAGCCATGTGGAAAGCGACGATTTCTGCGGATCGTAGAGTGCTGCGCGATGCCAAAGAACGGTCATGACTTCCTGGACGAGTTCCTCGGCTTCGTCGACGGGCATGCGCTGGCTCGTCAACCAGGATTTCAACCGTGGCGCAAAATGATCGAAGAGCACGCCGAAGGCTGCCTGATCACGCTCCACGGCAACAGCCATGGTCAAGCGCGCAAAGTAGTCGCTGTCGTCACCCTGCATCCAAACTACGCAATTCTTTCAAAGCCTAGGCTCGCATCTATGCCTCTATACTAATGTCATTGCCGGAGTTTGGAAGAGGACAAACTGTTGCCCTATTCCTTGTGTCATTGACAGCACGCCCAGGCGAGCGCGTAGCCATTCCGGTGTTGACGGATTGGTAACCAGAATTAAGTCAAAATGAACCAGATCATGGCCCGCTTCACCCACCCTCACTGTTGAAGCGTCACGTATAACAAACCCGGCAGGAAATCATGTCCGTACGCACAGTCGCACTCGCCCTTGCTCTTACCGTCGTAAGCGCAGGAATCGCCTCGGCCCAGACGCCGACCCGTATCCAGCAGTTCAAGGCATGGGGCGCATATTCCTACAAGTCCGGCAACAGCACGGTCTGCTACGTTCTTTCGGTTCCCACCACCAAGGAACCGGCCAATGTCGATCACGGCGATATTTTCTTCATCGTATCCCAGCGTCCGGGCCAGAGCGTTTCCTATGAGCCGCAGGCCATGGTTGGTTATGCGCTGCAGGCCAATTCGAAGGTGACTGTCACCATCGATGGCAAGAACTTCACCATGTTCACCAAGGAAAAGGCAGCCTGGGTCGAAAATGCTGCCGAAGAGCCGGCCCTCGTCAATGCGATGAAGAGCGGCAGCTCGATGAGCGTCACCGCCGTGTCCGGTCGTGGCACCAAGACATCCTACGCCTATTCCCTTTCCGGCATTTCCGCAGCGCTCAAGCAGATCGAAACCTGCAAGTAATCGCTGCGCCACATGTGCTGACGAAGGCCGGTCCATGGATCGGCCTTTCGTGTTTCTTGAAGACAGCGTGACTTGGCCCCATTTTGATGCTACAGGCGCGCTCAACATGGTCGGGCCTGATGTTGCCGCGACCGAAACAGGTTTCACGCACAGACATGCCCAAACCCTTCCGCCGACCCGCGGTGGCGATGGTCATGTGCTCGAACGGGATAAAAAATGTCAGTCACAGAGGCCTTTGCCCCCGGCGCCATCGCCAAGAAGCCGCTGGTCGCCAATCCGGATCTTTTCACCACCAAGCCGTCGCTGATCGGCCTGACGCGGCCGCAGATGGCAAAAGCCCTGCATGAAAAGGGCGTGCCGGAAAAGCAGCTGCGCATGCGCGTCAACCAGCTGTGGCACTGGCTCTATATCCGCGGCGTGTCCGATTTCGATGCGATGACCAATGTCGCCAAGGACATGCGCGAGATGCTGAAAGAGCATTTCACCATTGCCCGGCCGGAGATCGTCGAGGAGCAGATCTCCAATGACGGTACCCGCAAGTGGCTGTTGCGCTTTCCCTCGCGCGGCGCCGGCCGTCCGGTCGAGATCGAAACCGTCTATATCCCGGAAGAGGGCCGCGGCACGCTGTGCATTTCCAGCCAGGTCGGCTGCACGCTGACCTGCTCCTTCTGTCACACCGGCACACAGAAGCTGGTGCGCAACCTGACGGCAGAGGAAATCCTCTCGCAGCTCCTGCTCGCTCGCGACCGGCTGGGCGATTTTCCGGGAGCCGATACGCCGCCCGGCGCTTTCGTGCCGACCGGCGAGCGCAAGGTCACCAATATCGTGATGATGGGCATGGGCGAGCCGCTCTACAATTTCGAGAGCGTCAAGACAGCACTTCTGATCGCAACCGATGGCGACGGTCTGTCTTTGTCGAAACGCCGCGTGACGCTGTCGACCTCGGGCGTCGTGCCTGAAATCTACCGCACCGGCGAGGAAATCGGCGTGATGCTGGCGATCTCGCTGCATGCCGTGCGTGACGAGCTGCGCGACATGCTGGTGCCGATCAACAAGAAGTACCCGCTGAAGGAACTGCTCGACGCCTGCCGCGCCTATCCGAGCCTGTCGAACGCCCGTCGCATCACTTTCGAATATGTGATGCTGAAGGATGTCAACGACAGCCTTGAGGATGCCAAGCTGATGGTTCAGCTGTTGAAGGGCATTCCGGCAAAGATCAATCTCATCCCGTTCAACCCGTGGCCGGGCACCAACTATCAGTGCTCCGACTGGGCGACGATCGAGAAGTTTGCCGATTTCATCAATCAGGCCGGTTATGCCTCGCCGATCCGCACGCCGCGCGGCCGTGACATCCTTGCCGCCTGTGGCCAGCTGAAGTCTGAATCGGAGCGCATGCGCAAGACCGAACGTCTGGCCTTCGAGGCGATGATGATCGCCGGTCACGGCGAAGACGACGATTGATATCGTTGCGGCTCAACCGGCCCGGCGAAAGAAATCCTGATTGGCCGCGACAAGAGCGGCCGTCTCGTTCAGCCGGGCGGCGTTCTGTGGATGCGCCGCCTGCAGTTTTTCGGCGGCCTTTCTGAAAGCCTTCTCCACCCGAGCCGGATCACGGGAAAGGCGGGCGATGCTCAGCAGGGCGGCCCGGAGCGGACGCCTTGCGCCAGAGGCAAGGTTTTGTTCGGCCATCATGTCGCGGATCATCCGCAGGCTGGTTCCCAGCTGCAAGGTTCCCATGCCGCCATCGGCGGCAAAATCTCCTGCCTTTCCGCTTTTTTCGCTCCAGCGCGCCAGCATCACGAGACGGTGGTGGATGCGCATGCGCCAATGCCTGTGGCGTTCGGGGCTGTCGAATGCGCCTCTAGCCATCGAGGCCAGTTCATGCACCATCAGCCGGATGATGAAATCCAGCCGCCGGCGTGTATCCATGGGAACGGCGACAAAAGCGACATAGGCGCTGATAGGGCCGAGCAGGACTGCAAAGGCCTGCAGGAGCACATCTTGAGGCTCGGGGTTTGCCGGCACATTCGGGTTCATCATCAGCAGGTAAATGAGATTGTATTCCATGCCGGCCGGCCCGATGCGGCGATGCGCCATGACCAGCATGCCGAGAAGCATGAGAGGCATGGTGAGTAGCGCGGCAAGACCGGCGCTCTGCGCCATCGGCGTGATGAAGACAAGGGCGGAAATTGCGGCGAGGGCGCCGATGAAGGAGC
The DNA here is from genome assembly GCA_900469445.1 of Hyphomicrobiales bacterium. Classification (GTDB taxonomy): domain Bacteria; phylum Pseudomonadota; class Alphaproteobacteria; order Rhizobiales; family Rhizobiaceae; genus Neorhizobium. Next base: position 33,644 of record UBXM01000016.1, on the reverse strand, counting down.
CGCCGACCACCCAGCGCATCTGCAGGCCGGGATTGGGGAAGGTCGAAAAGACCGATGTCATGATGGCGGCGCCCATGACCATATAGGGCCCAAGCGGCCAGCCGGTCGCGATCCATATCAATCCGGTGACGGCGACCGCTCCCGCCGATCTCGCTGCCGCATAACGGGCGCCTATCCAGTCTATGTGCAACGGGATGGGTGCCGGACGATCCGGCAATTTTCCGATCCATCGTGCGGTCTGGTTTGCGCGCTGCCATAGCTGCGGCAAGGCTCCGAATTGTGCGGCGTGTCGCGAAGAGGTGTATTCGGGGTCGGCGGCAATCCGGTCCAGCCGTGCGGTTATATCGTTCCGACCCTCGCTACCCTCTTCATCGGCCAGAGCCGGGCCTTTCGCTTTTGGACCGGGTGGCGACCACGTATCCAGCACCAGCTCGGTGAGGACGGAGAGGAGTTTGCGGATATCGCGAGCCTTCCTGCGAATGCTCAGCGAACCGGCGGATGCGATGTCGAGACTTTCGTCCAGCGCGGCAATCTCCAGGATCAGGGCTGCACGCTGATTTCGGTCGGTTCCTCCCGCGTCGACATGGTCGAGGCAGGCATGCATCAGGTTCAACAGACGTCGGGAGATGTCGACCGGTGCAGGTCCTGGGGAGACGATCAGGGCGACAATCGTGCCGACCGCGCCACCCAGGCAGATCGTGGCAATGCGATCGATTGCGAGCGTCCAGAGCGGGGTGTCGTGACCGTAGCCGAGGAGGGCGACCATGGCCGCGGAATATCCGGCGAGAAGACTGATATAGGAGGCGGGGCCGGTGAGAAGATTTCCGACGCCCGCGCATAGTCCGAGCCAGAGCGTCAAGCCGAAGACGATGCCGCCCGGGGAATTGCCGGCCAGAGCCACGAGGCCGACGCCGGCCAGTGCGCCGGCGATGGTTCCGGCAACGCGGGCAAGGCTTCGTTCCAGCCGCTGTCCTTTTGTCGGCAGCGCGGTGATCCAGACCGTCATTGCAGCCCATTGCGGGTGGTCAAGTCCGATCAGTGTGCCTATGCCCAGCGCCAGACAGGAGGCGATCGCCGTGCGGGCGGTGAAACGCAGGCGCGCGGGGTCGATATCGCGAAAGGCCGAAAATGTGATCATCCTCGCGCCCTTGCCGCGGCCTTGGCCTTTTCGATCTTCTCTTCGACGCGTTCGCAGATGCGCAGCATGGCGGCGACGTCTTCGTCGCTGAAATCATCCAGCAGATCTTTTTCGAGCGCGACGAGCTGCATCCGGATGGCGGCGGCGGTTTTCTTGCCGTCTTCGGTCAGGTGAAGCCTGCGGGCTCGCCGGTCGTCCGGATCGACCCGGCGCTCCAGAAGGCCGCGTTGCGACAGGATGTCGACCAGCCGCACCAGGCTGGACTCGTCGAGACCGGAGGCTGCTGCCAGCTCCTTCTGAAGCAGGCCGTCTCCCAAGCGGTGGAGGTAGATGAGCGGCGTCCAGCTTGCATCGGTCAGCCCGCTTTTTGCGAGCCTTTCATCGACAAACTGACGCCACCGGCGCGCCAGTACGACAATGGCGCCACCGAACACGGCCTTTGGGTCATCTTGATTTCTGTGAATTCAAATTGTTTGGATCAAAACTAAATATTCTGCAAGGGCCTTGCGCTGCACCGTGATGCAACTGTTACAGAACCGTCAAAAGAAGGTGTCGGTCGCCCGCGGATCGCCTGCTGCAGTCAGGTCTTTGTTGATTTCCCGCTGCCGGCTCCATAATAAGCCGGAAAGCTGAAATCTGCCTGGAGGAAACCTATGCGCACACTCATTCTCGCCCTTGCCGCGACGGCGGCTCTTGCCATGCCCGTCAAGGCTGCGGATGTTACCGTAGCCGTCACCGCTATCGTTGAGCATCCGGCACTCGATGCCGTTCGCGATGGCGTCAAGGAAGCTCTGGTCGAGGCAGGTTACAAGGATGGCGAAAACCTCAAGTTCCTCTACGAATCCGCGCAGGGCAATCCCGGCACGGCAGCGCAGATCGCCCGTCAGTTCGTCGGCGAAGAGCCGACCGTGATCGTGCCGATTTCTACGCCGTCCGCTCAGGCCGTGGTTTCCGCCACCCGTGACATCCCGGTCGTCTTCACCGCCGTTTCCGATCCGGTCGGCGCGCAGCTCGTCAAGGACGTGGCAAAGCCGGGCCGCAACGTCACCGGTCTTTCCGACATGTCGCCGGTTGCCGAGCATATCAAGCTGATCAAGGAAATCTCGCCGAACGCCAAGTCGATCGGTTTCCTCTACAACACGGCTGAAACCAATTCGATTTCGATCCTGGCTGCCCTCAAGGAAGAAGCCGCCAAGAGCAACATGACCGTTGTCGAGTCGGTTGCCACCAAGTCGGCTGAAGTACAGGGTGCCGCACGCGCGCTGGTTGGCCGTGCCGACGTCTTCTACATCCCGACCGACAACACGATCGTATCCGCCTTCGAAGCGGCTGTCGGCGTTGCCGAAGAAGCCAAGATCCCGCTTTATGCTGCCGATACCGGCTCGGTCGATCGTGGTGCCGTTGCTGCGCTCGGCTTCAACTATTTCGATGTCGGCAAGCAGACCGGCGCGATCGTCGTGCGCATCCTCAAGGGCGAAGCGCCGGGCGATATTCCGGTCAATGTCGCTGCAGGCACCGATCTCGTCATCAACAAGGGTGCTGCCACCCGCATGGGCGTGACCCTGCCGGAAGGCGTCGTATCGCGCGCCACGCGCACCGTCGAATAAGACGTTCATTCACCACCACACCGGGTGACGAAACATGTCATCCGGTGTGACCGACGACCAAACGGCGCGAAACGCGCTGGATAATGAGGGGAGCACGAAAGGTGCTTAGTCAGATCGCCTTCTGGGGCGCAGTGGAACTGGGGCTGGTTTTCGCCTTCGTTGCCATCGGAGTATTTCTCGCCTTTCGGGTGCTCGATTTTCCCGACCTGACCGTCGACGGCTCGTTCCCGCTCGGTGCGGCCGTTGCCGCCGTGCTGATCACGATCGGCGTCAATCCGTGGCTTGCGGCCGGTGTGGCGATGGTTGCCGGCGCCGCTGCCGGCATGGTGACGGCGTTCCTCAATGTTCGTTTCCGCATCCTCAACCTGCTGGCATCGATCCTGACGATGATCGCGCTCTTCTCCGTCAACCTTCGGGTGATGGGCAAGCCGAACGTGGCGCTGATCAATGCCGATACGATGCTGAGTCCGTTCTACGGCCTCGGGCTGCGGGAAGTGTATGTCCGCCCGCTATTTGTCGGTATTCTGGTTGTGATTGCCGTCATCGCCGTCTGGCGTTTTCTCGAAAGCGATGCCGGGCTTGCCATGCGGGCGACGGGCGCCAATCCGCGCATGTCGAGGGCGCAGGGCATCGATACCAGCTGGCAGGTCTATCTGGGCCTCGCCCTCTCCAACGCGCTGGTGGCGCTGGGTGGCGCATTGTTTGCGCAGACCAATGGTTTTGCCGATGTCACGTCCGGTGTCGGCACCATCGTTGTCGGTCTGGCGGCTGTCATCATCGGCGAAACGCTGTTCGGGGCGCGCGGTATTCTGCTGGCGTTGATCGGCTGCGTCGTCGGCTCGATCCTCTACCGTATCGCCATTCAGGTGGCGCTTTCGACGGATGCGCTGGGCCTCAAGGCATCCGACCTCAATCTCGTCACCGCCGTTCTGGTCGCTGTGGCGCTCGTTCTGCCGCGCTTGCGCCGGGGGGCTTCGTCGTGATCGATATCAGCAATATCCATGTCACTTTCGGCAAGGGCACGCCTCTGCAGAAGGAAGCGCTGAAGGGCGTCAACCTGACGATCGAGGAAGGCTCCTTCGTCACCGTCATCGGTTCGAACGGTGCCGGCAAATCGACCCTGCTCGGCGTTCTTGCCGGCGACGTGTTGGCGAATGAAGGCAAGGTCATGATCGGCAATACCGACGTGACGCGCAAATCGACTTCGGCCCGTGCCGGGCTCGTTGCCCGCGTGTTTCAGGATCCGCTGACCGGCAGTTGCGGTTCGCTGTCCATCGAAGAAAATCTGGCTCTTGCCGCCCGCCGTGGTGAACGTCGCGGCCTGCGTTCGGCGCTTGGTCCACGTCGCCGCGAGCTTTTCCGGGATCGGATTTCCGAACTCAATCTCGGCCTCGAAAACCGCATGAAGGACCGCATGGACCTTCTGTCCGGCGGTCAGCGTCAGGCCGTGTCGCTGGTGATGTCGACGCTGTCGGGTTCGGAAGTGCTGCTGCTCGATGAACATACGGCGGCGCTCGATCCGGGCATGGCGGAATTCATCATGAAGCTCACCCAGCGTGTCGTTGCCGAGCGCAAGCTGACGACGCTGATGGTGACGCATTCCATGCGTCAGGCACTCGATTTCGGCCACCGTACGATCATGCTGCATGGTGGCGAAATCATTCTCGATGTCAGTGGGGACAGTCGCAAAGACCTGCAGGTCGAGGACCTGATCGCCATGTTCCGCAAGATGCGCGGCGAAACGCTGGACGACGATGCGTTGCTGATCGGCTGATGCCGGTCAGCCTGCCATCTGTCAGCGGGCCAACTTTTAGCGTGCCTGGGTGAAGAAGATTTTCGCCGCAAAGATCGAGAAGACGCCGGCGAAGGTGTAATCGATGCCGCGCAGGATTTTGGGATTGGCCTGCAGCCATGCGGAAAGCTTGTCCGCGGCCAATACGACGATCAGGTTCACCGGCATGCCGATGAGGATGAAATAGATCCCGAAGAAGATCAGCTTGCCCGTCACATGCGGGTCGTGGGCCGAGACGAATTGCGGAAGGAAGGTCATGAAGAAGATCACGACCTTGGGGTTGAGGATGTTGACCCAGAAGCCGACGGAAATGTTGGCAAGCGCGCTGCTTTCCTGCCGTTCGACCTTTTCCACCGACAGTTTCGAGCCGAAACGGACGGCCTGTATGGCGAGCCACAGGAGATAGGCGGCACCGCCGGTCTTGAGCACGAAGAACGCCGTGGGGGACGCCGTGATCAGGGCCGAGACACCGAAGGCGACGAGCAGCGTGTGGCAGACCACGCCGAGGCTGGTTCCGAGCACGGTATAGAGCGCCGGCCGACGGCCCTCGCCGAGTGCGCGGCTGATCGACAATGTCATGTCGGGTCCGGGTGTGATCGCCAGAAGAAGCCCTGCTGCCGTAAAGGCGAGAAGGGCGGGCAGGCTCGGCAGGAATTCCATGGTCGTTCTCGAAAGCTGGATGATTGCCGGCATGGTTATCCAGCTTTCGATCTTCTGCCAAATGAATATATTAGCTGCCGTTGATGAATTTCCTTGATGCATCGGCAAAATCCGGATGCCAGCGGGAAAGCGGCGGCCGGTTTTCGATGACATCGCCGATTGCCCAGGCCATGCGGCGTTCGTCGGTGGGCCGGTCGACATCGTTGTCGGGGCACAGGATGTAGAAATCGCCGCGACCGAGGCTTTCGATCATAAAGTCGACCGTCTGTTCCGAAGTCCAGGCGCCCTCCGGCTTCTCGGTCCGGCCACCCGCGGCAAGCGGGGTGAAGACGAAGCCGGGGATCAAAAGATGTGCGGAAACCTGGCAGCCTTCGGTGTTGCGCAGCTCATGCTGCAGCGCCTCGGTGAAGGTTTTTACGCCGGATTTGGAGACGTTATAGGCGGGATCGCCGGGCGGGGTGGTGATGCCCTGTTTGGAGCCGGTATTGATGATGAGAGCCGGTTCGCCATGGGCGATCATGGCGGGGCCGAAGATGCGGCTGCCGTTGATAACGCCCATCAGGTTGACGGCGAGCACGTTTTCCCAATTGGCCTGCGGGCCGAAAATGCTGCTGCCGGGCTGGATGCCGGCATTGTTCATCAGCACATGAACCCGGCCGAAACGCTGGATGACAGCGCGCTCCAGAGCTGCGAGTTCATCCGGTTTCGACACGTCGGTGCCGATCGCCGCGACGTCATGCTCGCCGCCTTCCGCAAGCGCTGCCACTTCACGACAGGCCTCGACAAGCTTTTCGCCCTCCAGATCGACAAGCACGACGGAAAGGCCGATGCGGGCAAATTCCTTGGCCGTGGCAAGCCCGATGCCGGAAGCGGCTCCGGTGATGACGGCGACATTGTCCTTTTTCAGAGCGGGATGAGTAACGGTCATGGGTCGATCTCCTCTATGACGCTGCTGTTCAAAGGTCCGGCGGGATATGGTACTGATCGCTATCGCGTCAACATGACGGGATATTGAAGCGGAGCCAAGCCGATGGGCGAGATCATATCGATCAGGGTGGATGAAGAAACGGCCGCCTATGTCAAGAAGCAGGTGGATGACGGACATTATGCCTCCGAAAGCGAGGTGATCGAAGAGGCGCTGCGGCTTCTGAAGGAAAGCGAAGAGGACGAGATCGAGGCGATCCGGGCAGCGATCGACGAAGGAGAAGCTTCGGGAGAGCCGCGGGAATTCGATTTCGACGCCTTCATCGAGCGCAAAAGGGCACAGCGCGCAAAACGATGAGGACGCTTGTCTTCTCGCCAAAGGCCGAAGCCGATATCGATGAAATCTACGATTTCACGGAAGAGCATTGGGGCTTCGAGAAGGCGGAAGCCTATACTTTCGAACTCCGGGATGTGTGCCGACTACTTGCAGAAGGGAACCGGTCCGGCCGTATGCTCCCGGATATAAAGCGAAACTATCTGGCGCTGTCCTTTCGATCTCACGTCGTCATCTACCGCCAGACAGACACTCGCCTCGTCATCATCCGCATTCTTCACCAGCGCATGAACGTGAAGCGTCATCTCTGACGGGGTTTCTCCGGGTTTCCCTTGCACGGCCCCAGAAACTCGCTAAAAACTTCGGCGATCCAATTTTGGCGGAATTGTTTCCGCCGCCACCCGCAGACGGACATATTCATCATGGCACTCCCGAAAGACGTAAAGAAGGTCGTTCTCGCCTATTCCGGCGGTCTCGATACCTCGATCATCCTGAAATGGCTGCAGACCGAGCTTAATGCAGAAGTCGTCACCTTCACCGCCGACCTCGGTCAGGGTGAAGAGCTCGAGCCGGCGCGCAAGAAGGCCGAGATGCTGGGCATCAAGGAAATCTTCATCGAGGACGTCCGCGAAGAGTTCGTCCGCGATTTCGTCTTCCCGATGTTCCGCGCCAATGCCGTTTATGAAGGCGTCTACCTGCTCGGCACGTCGATCGCCCGTCCGCTGATTTCCAAGCACCTGATCGAGATCGCCAAGAAGACCGGCGCCGACGCGATCGCTCACGGCGCGACCGGCAAGGGCAATGACCAGGTTCGTTTCGAAATGTCGGCCTATGCGCTGAACCCGGATATCAAGATCATCGCTCCGTGGCGCGACTGGTCGTTCAAGAGCCGTACGGATCTCCTGAACTTTGCCGAACAGCACCAGATCCCGGTTGCCAAGGACAAGAAGGGCGAAGCGCCGTTCTCCGTCGACGCCAACCTCTTGCACTCATCTTCCGAGGGCAAGGTTCTCGAAGATCCGGCCGTCGAGGCTCCGGAATACGTGCATATGCGCACGATCTCGCCGGAAGCCGCTCCCGACCAGGCAACCACGATCAAGATCGGCTTCCGCAAGGGTGACGCCGTCTCGATCAACGGTGTCGAGATGTCGCCGGCAACCCTGCTTGTCCAGCTCAACAACTATGGCCGCGACAACGGCATCGGCCGTCTCGACCTCGTCGAGAACCGTTTCGTCGGCATGAAGTCGCGCGGCGTTTACGAGACCCCCGGCGGCACGATCCTGCTTGCGGCTCATCGCGCAATCGAATCGATCACGCTCGACCGTGGCGCTGCTCACCTCAAGGATGAGCTGATGCCGAAATATGCCGAGCTGATCTATTACGGCTTCTGGTTCTCGCCGGAGCGCGAAATGCTGCAGGCGCTGATCGACAAGAGCCAGGAGCATGTCGAAGGCGAAGTGACGCTGAAGCTCTACAAGGGCAATGTCATGGTCACCGGCCGCGAGAGCGACAAGTCGCTTTATTCCGACGCCCTCGTCACCTTCGAAGACGATCACGGCGCCTATGACCAGAAGGATGCAGCCGGCTTCATCAAGCTCAATGCGCTGCGCCTGCGCACGCTGGCCAAGCGTAACCAGACGAAGTAATCCGCTCTCCGGTTTCAAGTCAGACCCCGCTGTCATCGCAGCGGGGTTTTTTATTGCCTGCGGCTGATGAAGCGATGGGCGAGATAACCCGCGACCGCCGTGAATTCCATAAGCGGGATGATAGTGCCGAATGAGGTAAGCGGGCTGGTGAAAGCCGATGCCGCAAGCCCTCCGGCAAAACCGCCGCCCATCTGGATGAAGCCCATCAATGCGGAAGCCGAGCCCGCGACCTTGGGGAAAGCTGCAAGGCCTGAGGTTACGACATGGGGTGACAAGAAGGCGATGCCGAATGTGCATATGCCGACCGGGACCATGATCGACAGAAATGTCGGCTGCAGCAGATGGACGAACAGGAGCATCAGCAGGCCGCCAATGCCGCAGAAACCGACGCCGATCGAAACGGCTGCAGGGCCGGATATACGCTTTGAGATCATGCGCAGAACGATCGAGCCGGTAAGGTAGGAGCCGGTTTGAGCCAGCATGCCGAGGCCGAATTCCGTTGGGCTGAGCCCCACCACATTGATCAGAACAAAGGGCAACATGGTGCCCTGGGCGTAGAGTGCGCCGATCGAGCCACCCAGGATGAGGGAGGGCAAGAGGAAGCGGAGATCGGTTATGAGGCCGGCATAGGTTCGCACGAGCGTCAGTGGCTTAAGGCGGGAACGATCCGGAACGGCCGTTTCCTTCAGCAGGAAGATGCAGGCGAGCAGCGCCGCGCCGCCAAAGGCGATCATCAGCAGGAAGATTGCCTGCCAACCGAAGGCGGATAGAGCAAGCCCGCCAAGTGTCGGCCCCAGAGCCGGGCCTATCGCCAGTATGATACCGATCATGTTCATGATCCGCGCGGCCTGCGAGCCGACAAACTGGTCGCGAACGGCGGCACGGGCAACGGTGACGCCGACCGAAGCGCCGATGCCCTGGATAAGGCGTCCGACGAGGATCCAGTTTACGTCGATCGCCAGCGCCGCGATCAGCGACCCCAGGACATAGATTGCCAGAAAGCCGATGGTGGCCTTTCGCCGGCCAAAGGCATCCGAGACGGGGCCGGCAAGAAGCTGGGCAATGGCAAAGCCGCCGAAATACAATGAAAGGCTGAGCTTGATGGCTGATTCCGTGGTGCCAAAGGCGCGCACGAGCTCCGGCATGGCGGGAGTATAGACTGCCATGGAGACGGGGCCGATGGCGGTCAGCAGCGCGCCGAGCACGGTCGTGCGCCTTTCGCTCATGATGGGTGGTTCGGTCGCCTCAGCGCTTCTCATCGGCACCCGAGGGGGTGGAGGGGCAATCTCCGACGAGATTTCTGTTCAGCAAGGCAAGCGATACTTCGAGGTCATGCTTCCTTTGCGGGCTCATGCCGGAGGTCGCCTGGTCGAGGATGACATGAAGCTCCGCTCTTATCCGGCGGATCATCTCATCTGAGGTCGAGGTGAGGGCGATGCGCTTTGCGCGTCTGTCGGCAGAGCATTTCTGGCGCTCGATCAGTCCCAACGCCTGAAGTTTGTCGAGATAGGTGCAGAGCGTCATCGGTTCCACGCCCATGCGTGAGGCGATGTCGAGCTGGCGGCTTCCTTCGTGATCGGCGATGTTGATCAGCGCGCGCGCCTCGCCGGGGGTCAGGCCCAGGCCTGCGTCATTGATGCGATTTTCAAACGCTGTCCGCAGTGACCGCGCGGTATCGACGATCAGCAGGCCTAGAAGATCGCTTGTGGGCGCTTCATCGGAAATTTTGACAGGAAGGCTCATAAGGTTGCCTTACTATCTTTCCGCCTGGCCGCAAACGGAAAAGCGGCAGCAGCGGTGGCACGAGTGTGTGATTTATCGCATCCGCTGCTACCCTTCGTCGGACTTGATCCATACATTCGACAACCTATCCTGTAGACCAGCAACAGTTCAGAACCGCAGAGGGATTTCCTTATGGCCAACGCCTCCATCAACCGTGCTCTTGTCGACTGGAACGGACATCAGGGCCTGCCGAAGTTCGACCTCCTGAACGACGAGGATTTCGCACCGGCCTTCGATGTCGCGTTGAAAAGCCATGAGGCCGAGATCGACACCATTGCCAACAACCCGGAAGCGCCGAGCTTCGAAAACACGGTGGTGGCGCTGGAGATCGCGGGCGACGAGCTGTCCCGGGTCTCCTCCCTGTTCTGGGGCAAGGCCGGCGCTCACACGAACGAGACGATCCAGGCGCTGGAGCGGGAGATCGCTCCGAGAATGTCTCGCCATTATTCGAAGATCGGCACCAATCCTGCACTTTTCGCGCGGATCGATACGCTTTGGGAAAAGCGGGCGGAGCTTGGCCTGACGCTTGAGCAGGAACGGGTGCTGGAGCGCCACTGGAAGGGTTTCGTGAAATCCGGCGCCAAGCTCGAAAAGCCCGAGCAGGAGCGGCTTTCTTCGATCGGCGAAAAACTTGCCGGTCTCGGCGCGCAGTTCGGCCAGAACGTTCTCGGCGACGAGAAGGAATGGTCGCTGAAACTGACCGAGGAGGCCGATCTCGAAGGTCTGCCGACTTTCCTGCGCGATGCGATGGCCGCTGCCGCCAAGGATCGCGGCGAGGCTTCCGGTTATATGGTGACGCTGTCGCGCTCGATCATCGAACCGTTCCTGACGTTTTCGGCCCGACGTGACCTGCGCGAACAGGCGTTCAGGGCCTGGGTGGCGCGTGGCGAAAACGGCGGCGCGCGGGACAATATCGCGATCGTCCGCGAGACGCTGGCGCTGCGGGCCGAAAAGGCGAAGCTCCTGGGTTACGAGAATTTTGCGGCGCTCAAGCTCGACAACACGATGGCGAAGACTGCCGATAACGTGAACGATCTCTTGCACAAGGTCTGGGACAAGGCGCGTTCCAAGGCGCTGGAAGAAGAGGCGAGCCTTGGCAAGCTGGTGGCGGAAGAAGGCAAGAACCATCCGGTCATGCCGTGGGACTGGCGTTATTATGCCGAAAAGCTGCGCGAGCGGACCTTCGCCTTCTCCGAATCCGAGCTCAAGCCCTATCTGCAGCTGGAAAAGGTCATCGAGGCCTGCTTCGATGTCGCCAAGCGCCTGTTCGGCGTCACGCTGACCGAGCTGAAGGGGATTGCGGCCTATCATCCGGATGTGCGTGTGTTCGAACTGCGTGATGAGAGCGGTGCTTTGAAGGCGCTTTTCCTTGGCGATTATTTCGCCCGGTCTTCCAAGCGTTCCGGCGCCTGGATGAGCTCCTTCCAGACGCAGCACAAGCTGACTTTGAAGAGTGGCGCCGAAGGCGAGCTGCCGATCATCTACAATGTCTGCAATTTCGCCAAACCTGCGGAAGGCAAGCCGGCGCTGCTGTCGCTCGATGATGCTCGCACGCTGTTCCACGAATTCGGTCATGCGCTGCACGGCATGTTGTCGGATGTGACCTATCCGTCCGTTTCCGGCACCGGCGTGTCGCGCGATTTCGTCGAACTGCCGTCGCAGCTTTACGAACACTGGCTGACGGTGCCGGAAATTCTCGAGAAATACGCGGTGCATTACGAGACCGGCAAGCCGATGCCGAAGGATCTGCTGGACAAGGTTCTGGCGGCGCGCACCTTCAATGCCGGCTTTGCCACCGTCGAGTTCACCTCGTCGGCGCTGGTCGACATGGCCTTCCATACGCGTCCCCCGGCGGATGATCCGATGGCGGTGCAGGCGGAAATCCTGTCGGAGCTGAAAATGCCGGCCTCGCTTGTCATGCGCCATGCGACGCCGCATTTCCAGCACGTGTTTTCCGGCGAAGGATATGCCGCCGGCTATTATTCCTACATGTGGTCGGAAGTGCTGGATGCCGATGCGTTTTCAGCCTTCGAGGAGGTTGGAAATCCATTCGATCCGGTGATGGCGCGCAAGCTGAAGAACAATGTCTATTCCGTCGGCGGCTCGATCGACCCGGAAGTGACCTACAAGGCTTTCCGCGGCAAGCTGCCGGATCCGACAGCAATGCTGAAGAAGAAGGGGCTGGCTCTGGTGGCCGAATTGTCAGGCAGCGACGCCTAGTTGAGCGGTATTCGCGGTTTTTATTGCCTGATCCACCTTGAGTTGCGTTCCGCTCAAGTGTCGTCTTGCAACTGACATTTGTCACATGAGTGTCATGGACGCTAAATAAGGAACCGGCATCATCTTCTGCCGACGCCGGTTCCCATGACAATTGACAGCCTTAAAAGCAACGTTGCCGTCTCTGCGGCCGGACTGGAGTTGCACTATGGTGCAACGCCGGTGCTCAAAGGCATCGATGTGGCTTTGGGGCAGGGTAAGACACTTGCTCTGCTCGGGCCGTCCGGTTGCGGCAAGACCACGCTCCTGCGGCTGGTCGCAGGGCTTCTGGCGCCCAGCAAGGGGTCGGTGTCTATTGCCGGTCAGGTGGTTGCCGATGCCGCCAGTGGCACATTCGCTCCGCCGGAAAAGCGCAATCTCGGCATGGTCTTCCAGGACTACGCGCTCTGGCCGCATATGACGGTCGGCGGCAATGTGTCCTTTCCGCTGGAGATGCGCGGTATTTCCCGTGCCGAGCGTGAGAAACGCACGATGCATGCGCTGGAACGGGTGGGCCTTTCCGCCTATGCTAGCCGTCGCCCGAGCGATCTTTCCGGCGGCCAGCAGCAGCGCGTCGCAATCGCGCGGGCCATCGTCGCCGAGCCGCAGCTTATCCTGTTCGACGAGCCGCTTTCCAATCTCGACCGCGAATTGCGCGAAAACATGGTCGGCGAACTGGCCGAACTGATCGCCTCGCTTGGTCTCACCGCCATCTATGTCACCCACGATCACAGCGAGGCGCTGACGCTGGCCGATCAGGTCGCCGTCATGCGCGGCGGGTTGATCGAACAGCTGGCGACCCCGGACGAACTCGTGGCGCAGCCTTCAACGCCTGAAGTGGCCGACTTCCTGCGCCTGGGCGGCATTGCCGATCTGGAAAGACGCGATGCCTGCTGGGTTTTCCGCGGTGGTGACGTTGCGCTGATGCGCGCTGACGAAGCGCGCGCCGATAACAGCCGTATCCTAATCCCGGTCGCGGCGATCACGCCCGGAGACATCCAGCCGGATCGTCTGGCGGCGACGGTGCTGCGCTCGCAGTTCCGCGGCGACGGACATCTGGCGACCGTCTCGCTGATCGGCGCCGATCAGGTCGAGTTGCAGGTCTTGAGCCGCCACAAGCTCAAGCCTGGCGATGGCGTCGGTCTTTCCATCGATTTCGACCAGATCCGCTGGTTCGAAAAGCCATTTCATTCCCATCCATAAGCATTCACCCCAACAGGAGTTTTGGGACATGTTCAAGTCGTTGAAGAGCATTACACTTGGTGCCGTTGCCGCCGTTCTGATGGCCGGCGTCGCGCATGCCGACATCACCGTCTACACCGCCGGTCCGCAGAGCCTGATCGACAAGATGTCGGAAGGTTTCACCAAGGAAACCGGCATCAAGGTCAATGTCTTCCAGGCAACGACCGGCAAGGTCATGGCCCGTATCGAAGCGGAAGCTTCCAATCCGGTCGTCGACGTTCTGATCTCGGCTTCCTGGGATACCGCGAGCGATTTCGAAAAGCGCGGCTGGCTGGTCAAGTATTCCAGCCCCAACGCTGCCAAGGTTCCGGATTTCCTCAAGTCCGACTATGCCGTCGCACAGGGCATTTCGGCTCTCGGCATCGCCTGGAACACCAAGAGCGGCACGCCGAAACCTTCCGATTGGGCTGACCTGACCAAGCCGGAATACAAGGACATGGTCAACATTCCCGACCCGGCACAGTCCGGCTCGTCCTTCGAACTGACGGCAGCGCTTGCCGGCCAGGACGATTTCAAGCTGTTCAAGGACCTGCAGGCCAATGGCGCGATCATTGCCGGCGCCAATGCCGAAGCTCTGAACCCTGTCCTGCAGGGTGCCAAGGCTGCCGTCTTCGGCGCAGTCGACTACATCACGCTTGCCGCCGCCAAGAAGGGCGAAAGCGTCGAAGTCGTCTTCCCGGCTTCCGGTACGGTCATTGCGCCGCGTCCGGCGATGATCCTCAACTGGTCGAAGAACCAGGACGAGGCCAAGAAGTTCATCGACTACATGCTGTCCGACGCCGGCCAGAAGATGGTTGCCGCCCAGATGCTGATGCCGGCCCGCTCCGACGTTGCGGCCGACCGTCCGCTGATCAGCGACCTGAAGCTCCTGAAGTTCGACAACGCTGCCGTCTACGGCAAGCGCAAGGAAACGCTCGGCGAGATCACCAAGATTTTTGGTGGCAAGTAATTTTCTCTCAGGCGTCGCCTGTCCTTCGGGGCAGGCGGCGTCTTTCCGTTTACGTCGCGTATCATTCTTAAAGTCACCGATCCGATGGTTTGAAGAATGCTGCGATAGGACATGAAGGACTGAACCATGGCGGCAAAAAGCGTTGGCGGACAGGCCCCGGCCGCATGGCTGGCGATTGCGGGACTGCTTCTGGTCGTCGCCGTTCCGTTTGCCGCTGTCGTCATGCAGGGCATTTTCCCCGAGCTTGGCCAAGGCTCGTTTGCCAATCCCTTCTCCTCCTTCGTTACCACGCTGAATGACGGCGCGCTGATCGGCATGGCCGGTAACACGATCCTGCTCGGCTGCTGCGTCGTGCTGGCCTCTGCGGTCGTGGCGGTGCCGCTTGGCGTGTTCCGCGCGCTTTACCGCGTGCCGGGGGCGGCGCTGTTCGACGTGCTTTTGCTCGTGCCCTTCATGATCCCGCCCTATATCGCCACGCTCGGCTGGATCATGACGCTGCAGCCGCGGGGATATCTGCAGCAGTTGCTGGGCTTCAACCTCGCGTCCTTCCTGTTTTCGCTTGCCGGCATGACCATGGTCATGGCGTTCAACACGTTTCCGGTCGTCTATTTTGCCGTGTCGCGCACGGTGGAAGCGGTGGGTGCGCGTTATGCGGATGTCGGCCGGGTATTTGGTGCTACGCCGGCGCGCGCCTTTTGGCGGATCACGCTGCCGCTTTCCGCGCCGGGTCTGGCTGCCAGCCTGATGCTGGTCTTTGCCGCGGCGATCGAGGAATACGGCACGCCGGCCGCACTCGGACGCCGTGCCGGCTTCCAGGTTCTGGTCACGGGCATCGATCTTCGCATTTCCGACTGGCCGATCGACCTGCCGGGCGCCTCGATCATGTCGCTGCTGCTGGTGGGGCTTTCGCTTCTGACGTTCCTCGGCCAGCGCTGGATCCTGTCGCGACGTTCCTATCAGACGGTCAACGGCAAGCCTACCGCCAAGGACAAGCGGCCGCTCGGGGTGATGAAATGGCCGGTATTGGCGGCATTCATCATCGTGTCCTTCCTTGCGACCGGCGTGCCGCTTCTATCGATCCTCGCCACCGCCATGTCGCGGACGATTTCCGGCGGGCTTGCGCTCGACAATATGAGTTTCGACAATTTCCTCTCGGTGTTCCAGAACAGTGCAGGCGCACTCGGTGCGCTGGCCAACAGTTTCTCGCTCGGCATCGGCACGGCGCTGATTACCGGCCTGATCGGCGTCACGGCCGCCTATACGGTGGTGAAGACGAAAATCCGCGGCCGGTTGGCGATCGACAGTCTGACGATCATTCCGAACGCGCTGCCGGGCATCGTTGTCGCCGTCGGCCTGATCCTGGCGTGGAACATGCCGTGGTTGCCGGCGACGCCTTACAATACGCCGTTCATCCTGCTTCTCGCCTATTGCTGCATCCTCTTACCGCAGACGATGCGATATTCGACGGCGGCCTTCCAGCAGATCGGCGACAATCTCGAAGCGGCAGCGCGGGTGTTCGGTGCCTCCGGCATCACTGCCTTCCGCCGCATCCTCCTGCCGCTGGTTTTCCCGAGCCTTGCCTCTGCCATGCTGCTCGTCTTCGCGCTTGCCTCGCGTGAGCTTGTCGCCTCGGTCGTTATTGCGCCGGTCGGCATGCAGACGATTGCCACTTTCATCTGGCGGCAGTTCGAGCAGGGGTCGATCGGCCTCGGCATGGCCATGGCCTTCATCGCCATTCTGATCACCACTCTTTTGCCACTTCTCCTGCTTGCCCTCTTGAGAAGGAGCGGTCTGGTCGCTGAATAGACCCATGGATTCAACCGTTGCGCTTGGCCCCCCTTTCGCATTTGCAAAAAACGGGGTATGAGCGCGCCAACGAAATTGGCGTGGCCAAAGAATTGTTGCGCCCCAACTTCAGAGAACCCCTAATATGGCACTTCGCAACATCGCGATCATCGCGCACGTTGACCATGGCAAAACGACCCTCGTTGACGAGCTCCTGAAGCAGTCCGGCTCGTTCCGCGAAAACCAGCGCGTCGCAGAACGCGTCATGGATTCCAACGATCTCGAAAAGGAACGCGGCATCACCATTCTTGCGAAGGCGACTTCGGTTGAATGGAAGGGCGTTCGCGTCAACATCGTCGACACCCCCGGCCACGCCGACTTCGGCGGCGAAGTCGAGCGTATTCTTTCGATGGTGGACGGCGCGATCGTTCTCGTCGACTCGTCGGAAGGCCCGATGCCGCAGACCAAGTTCGTGGTCGGCAAGGCGCTGAAGGTTGGTCTTCGCCCGATCGTTGCGATCAACAAGATCGACCGTCCGGACGGCCGCCACGAAGAAGTCATCAACGAAGTTTTCGACCTCTTCGCAAACCTCGACGCCACCGACGAACAGCTCGACTTCCCGATCCTTTACGGTTCTGGTCGCGATGGCTGGATGAACGTCAACCCGGAAGGCCCGAAGGACGAAGGTCTGGCACCGCTGCTCGATCTCGTGCTCAAGCACGTTCCGGAGCCGAAGGTCGAAGAAGGCCCGTTCCGCATGATCGGTACGCTTCTCGAAGCCAACCCGTTCCTCGGCCGTATCATCACCGGTCGCGTTGCTTCCGGCTCGATCAAACCGAACCAGGCCGTCAAGGTTCTGTCCCAGGACGGCAAGACGGTTGAAACCGGCCGCGTTTCCAAGATCCTCGCATTCCGCGGCATCGAGCGTCAGCCGATCGAAGAGGCTATCGCCGGTGACATCGTCGCCATCGCCGGTCTCTCCAAGGGCACCGTTGCCGACACGTTCTGCGATCCTTCGGTCACGGATGCCATGCAGGCCCAGCCGATCGATCCGCCGACCGTCACCATGTCCTTCATCGTCAACGACAGCCCGCTGGCCGGTACCGAAGGCGACAAGGTGACCAGCCGCGTCATCCGCGACCGCCTGTACAAGGAAGCCGAAGGCAACGTCGCGCTGAAGATCGAAGAAGCCGAAGGCAAGGATTCGTTCTACGTATCCGGCCGCGGCGAACTTCAGCTCGCCGTTCTGATCGAAACCATGCGCCGCGAAGGCTTTGAGCTTGCCGTGTCGCGTCCGCGCGTCGTCATGCACAAGGACGAGAACGGCGTGACCATGGAGCCGATCGAAGAAGTCGTCATCGACGTTGATGAAGAACATTCCGGCGTCGTCGTTCAGAAGATGTCCGAGCGCAAGGCCGAGATGACCGAACTGCGTCCGTCGGGCGGCAGCCGCGTTCGCCTGAAGTTCCTGGCTCCGACCCGCGGCCTGATCGGCTACCAGTCGGAACTTCTGACCGACACGCGCGGCACGGCGATCATGAACCGCCTGTTCAACGACTACCAGCCTTACAAGGGCGAGATCACCGGTCGTACCAACGGTGTTCTCCTGTCCAACCAGTCTGGTGAAGCTGTTGCTTACGCCATGTTCAACCTGGAAGACCGCGGTCCGATGATCATCGAGCCGGGCGACAAGGTCTACATGGGCATGATCATCGGTATCCATACCCGTGACAACGACCTCGAAGTCAACGTTCTGAAGGGCAAGCAGCTGACGAACATCCGTTCGGCTGGCAAGGACGAAGCCGTCCGCCTGACCCCGCCGATCCGCATGACGCTCGACCGCGCTCTCTCCTGGATCCAGGACGACGAGCTGATGGAAGTCACGCCGAAGTCGATCCGTCTGCGTAAGATCTATCTCGACGCCAACGACCGCAAGCGCTTCGACAAGTCGAAGGCCGCTCTCTAAGACGTCTCGAAATCCAATTGTGAAAAGCCCGGCCGCAAGCCGGGCTTTTTTGTGTTCCTGTAAATCGCACGGCTTGTAACCGAGGTTAAAAAAGCGTTAACTCGATGGGCATTGTCCCCATCAGAAGTCTGTGGGCAAACCGCCTGGTTAATGATTGATCAATGGCGCAGCCCGCATAGCAGGACCTAAAGTCGCGTTATGAAGACGTTGTCTATCGATGTTCGGCGGGCCGA
Source organism: Hyphomicrobiales bacterium (assembly GCA_900469445.1). Classification (GTDB taxonomy): domain Bacteria; phylum Pseudomonadota; class Alphaproteobacteria; order Rhizobiales; family Rhizobiaceae; genus Neorhizobium. The sequence continues at coordinate 15,330 of UBXM01000016.1, read as the reverse complement.
TCCGCAAGATGCCCGAGCCATCTCGGATGTACACCGGCAGAGCTGGGTGCAGGCCTATGCAGGTCTCATCCCGCACAAGCCGCTGACCCAGATGCTCGAGCGCCGCGGCGAGAAATGGTGGCGCAAGGCGACGGACGGGCCGGCAACGCTTCTGGTGATCGATGTGGCGGGCGAGATCGCAGGTTACGCGACAGTGGGTCTCAATCGTGCCCGCTCGCTTCCCTATGATGGCGAAGTCTACGAAATCTACCTGCGACCGGAATTCCAGGGCATCGGGCTCGGACGCCGCCTTTTCGGAGAAAGCCGCAAGCTTTTGACCTCGCTCGGCTGCCGGGGCCTCGTCGTCTGGTGCCTTGAGGATAGCGACCATGCGATCCGCTTCTTCCGCCGCCATGGCGGTGCGGATGCGGTGGAAGGGATGGAGGATTTCGGCGGCTCGCAGCTGAAGAAGGTCGGCTTCGTCTGGCAGAATTGATGCTCACGTCGGGCGTTCCGGGGAATAACTTCCTCTGCCGCGTGACCGCCCCTCATCAATTCAATGGCTTATTGCCTTGAGGCCGGATTTTCGCTATCGACGCTTCAGTGAATTGAACCTAATTGAGGATCACGATGCGTATCGATGCAATTTCCATCGGCAAGAACCCGCCTGAAGACGTCAACGTCATCGTCGAGGTGCCGGTCGGCGGCCAGCCGATCAAGTACGAGATGGACAAGGAAGCCGGTGCTCTGATCGTAGACCGCTTCCTCTACACGCCGATGACCTATCCGGGTAACTACGGCTTCATCCCGCACACGCTTTCCGAAGACGGTGACCCGTGCGACGTTCTGATCTGCAATACCCGCCCGCTGGTTCCGGGCTGCGTCATCAACGTTCGCCCGATCGGCGTGATGATCATGGAAGACGATGGCGGCAAGGATGAGAAGATTCTCGCCGTTCCGGTTCCGAAGCTCACCCAGCGTTACGACAAGATCCAAAACTATACAGATCTGCCGGAAATCACGCTGAAGCAGATCGAGCACTTCTTCGAGCACTACAAGGATCTGGAGCCCGGCAAGTGGGTGAAGATTGGCGGCTGGCAGGATGTCGACGTTGCCAAGCGCCTGATCGTCGAGGCGATCGACCGCTACAAGGCTCAGCAGTAACCTTCGTCAGAAGTCACTGGGCCGTCAGGCTTTCGAGTTTCGCTTTCAAATCCTCCGGGTCGCCATCGATCCGGAGGATTTTTTTACGTGCGGTTTCGCCGGAGATAAAGCTGACAGCGCTTTTCGGCACACGCAGCTTTTTCGCAAGAAGCACGATCAGCGCCTTGTTGGCCTTGCCGTCCTCGGGGACGGCAGAAACACGGGCTTTCACAAATGCATTGCCGTCTGCATCAGTCTCCAAGCCGTCGACCGCATCACGACCACCATTCGGAGTGAGCCTGATGCTCAGCCTCAGATGATCGGCGTGAGCGCTGAAGGCGCTCAAGCGAAGATCGGGTAAAGCGTCGTCCACATGAAGGAGCGCAGGAAGAAGATGATCAGCAATACGATGATCGGGGAGATGTCGATGCCGCCGAGGTTGGGCATGATACGACGGATCGGGCGCAGCACCGGTTCGGTCACGTTATAGAGGAAACGGCCGATCGCTTCGACGAAGCGGTTGCTCGAATTGATCACGTTGAAGGCGTAGAGCCAGGAGAAAATCGCGCTGGCGATCAGGATCCAGGTGTAGAGATTCAAGGCCAGGTCAATGGTCTGAAACAGGGCGAGCATTCAGGTCTCCAATTTTGTTGCCAGGCCTTCTTTCGGGATCTCGGCGGTCCGGCCCACAATTTCCAAGTTGACAGACATGTAGACATTGGAGAACTAACGGGCAAGTGTCGCACCCGCCGCAGCTTCAGCATGTTTAACAGTGGCCGTGCACGAATTCGTTCATGGCGGTCCGCCGAAAGTTTCTCGCGATGTCCATTCCCGCCTCCGGCGACCGTTTTGCAGCTTTTCGCCATTCCTCCTATACCCGCTTCTTCCTGTCGCGGTTCTTCGCCGCTTTTGCCATTCAGATTATCAGCGTCTCGGTCGGCTGGCAGATGTATGACGAGACCCGCAACCCGCTTTATCTCGGGCTTATCGGGCTGTTCCAGTTCCTGCCGTCGCTGCTGCTGATCCTGGTGACGGGCACGATCGCCGACCGCTATAACCGCCGGATGATCATGGCCATCTGCATGGTCGTCGGTGCGGCCTGCGCCGCAGCACTGCTGGGGCTGACGCTTGCCAATGCGTTCACGCCGTGGCTAGTATTCGCCATTCTGGTGGTATTCGGCATCGAACGCGCCTTCATGGGCCCGGCTGTGCAGTCGCTCGGACCGAACCTCGTGCCGGAAAAGGATCTGGCCAATGCGATTGCCTGGAATTCGTCTTCCTGGCAGACGGCCTCCATCCTCGGCCCTGTTTTCGGTGGCCTGCTTTACGGCGTGAACGCGACCGCTGCCTATATCGTGGCGTTCGTGCTTCTGTCGCTTGCAGCACTTCTCGTCTTCATGATCCCGAAGCCGGCGCAGCGGACATCCGCGGCGAAGGTCGATGTCGCGCATCTGCTTGCCGGTTTTCGCTTCATCTTCAGTGAAAAAGTGGTTCTCGGCGCGATCTCGCTCGATCTCTTTGCCGTGCTGCTTGGCGGAGCTGTGGCGCTCATGCCGATTTTTGCACGCGATGTGCTTGAACTTGGCCCGTGGGGGCTGGGGCTTTTACGCGCGGCACCCGGCATCGGCGCGATCGCCGTCGCCATCTGGCTCGCCTTCCACCCGATCCGCCATCATGCAGGTACGGCGATGTTCGTCGGCGTCGGCTTTTTCGGGCTCGGCACGCTGATCTTCGGCCTGTCGGCAACGCCGTGGCTTTCTATCGTGGCTTTGATGATCATGGGCGCGGCGGACATGATCTCCGTCTATGTGCGCGAGACGCTGATCGCTTTGTGGACGCCGGACGAGGTGCGCGGACGTGTCAACGCCGTCAACATGGTGTTTGTCGGAGCGTCCAACGAACTCGGCGAGTTCCGTGCGGGCACGATGGCGCATTTCATCGGTGCCGTTCCGGCCGTCGTCATCGGCGGCGTCGGCACGCTGGCCGTCACCGTCATCTGGGCGCTCGGCTTCTCGAAGCTGAGAAAGATCGACACGCTGGAAGCGCCCGAACGGCCCTAAGGAATGATCCCGATACCGTAAAGGCCAAAGGGTGGCCGGGCATCGATCCCGAGCTTGCGGCTGATGGAAAAGCTGTGCTTGCCCTTCGGCAGATCGAGCGCCACCGTTACGACATTGCGGCGCGGCTGGGTTTCGGTGGTGATGACCTGAGCCGGCCTGCCGTCGATTTCGAGCGTGACCGGATTGCCGTCGCCGTTTTCCAGCCACATCACCGCGACAAGCCCGGTGCCTTCCCAGGCGAGAGACAAGGGTGTTTCGACACCCGGTTCGCTCAGCCATATGTCGGGGCCGAGAGAATGCGGCGGCGGATCATCCGTCTTGGTCAGGGTCCAGCCGTCGTGGTCTGTCTGTTTCAGCTTCGATGCGCCGATCCAGCGAGCGTTCTGGAAACGGTCGCCGTATAAGGGCGGTGGTAGGGCTGCGCCGGATGCGTTGCCTGCTTCCGCTTTCTGAAGCCTACTCAGCTGCGTTGTCACCAGGTCTGCGGTGATGCGATGTCCGGCATCATTGGGATGAACGATGTCTACCAGAATGTCGGCCGCCTTGATCCGGCCCGACTGCAATTCCGGCCAGACCGCGTCGCGAAAACTGACCATCGGCAGCTTGTAATGCGCGCCGATCTTCTGCTGCCAGTCCTGCTCGTTGCCGCCATGGTCATAGACCATGAACAGGAGCATGACGGCGATGTCGGGCGAGGAAGCGAGGATATGGCGGACAAGGCTTTCGAACGGTTCCTGGTCGGTCCAGGCATCGTTGACCGAGAACTCGATGATGACGGCGTCGAGATCACGGGCGAGAAAGTCCTGCCCGACCCGCAGGCTGCCGTAGAGCGAACCCGTTCCACCAATTGCCGCGTTGACCGTTTCGATGCGAGCCTTGGGAAAGCTCATTTGCCACCAGTCCGCAACACGTTCCACATAGCTATTGGCCGGAGCGCTGGCGATCGCACCGGCGGTGATCGAGCCGCCGATGAAGCCGAGCCTGATCGTCCCGCCGCGTTCAGCGCGGGCAAATATGCGTTTGAAGCGCGATGTATCGCCAAGCGAAAGCTGCGACCGTTCGATCGCTCTATCCGAAAGCTGCCCGGCTTGGGCTGAACGAAGCGAGGTCGTGGCGGCAAGCATTGCACCGATCGCCAGCAGGTCGCGTCGCTTCATGACCGGAACCTTGCTCATTCAGACGCTCGCCAATGCCGGCGTCGAGCGTTGGCGGCGGACAAGCAAGGGACGCTCGATCACCCAGTAGCAGATGATGCCGAAGCCGAGCGCTGCCACGCTGCAAATCGTTGCAAGAGGCAGGTAGATGTAAAGCGGAGCGACATCGAACAGACGCCGGGCAACGGCCCAGAAGGCCCCGAGCGGGAACAGATGGAACAGGTAGATCGAATAGGAGGCGTCGCCCAGAAACTTCGCTGCGGGCAGGCTCGGCAGGTCGCCATTCTTCTCGACGGCCAGGAAGCCGGCGACGAAAAGAGTACTGAGCAGCGACAGGATCAGGTGGACATGCAGCGGTGCGCTGTCGGTAGTGTTCCACGGCAAGACGTAATAGGCGGCCGCCAGAGCCATGACCGCAAGCATCAGCATCGCCATCCAGGGGCCGCGTAGGCGGTCGATCAGGCCATGCCGGTAGCTTTGGGCAAGCAGAAGGCCCATCATGAAGCCGATCAGGCTGGGGCTGGCGTAAAAACGCGTCAGATATCCCTGTTCCGGCAGTACCTGGCCGGCGACGACGAGCGCGCTGAGCGTCAGGACCTGGGTCACCGTGCGCCACTCGCTTTTCAGGAAGAAGGTGCAGGCGAAGACCACATAGAAGAAGGCCTCGTAGTTCAGCGTCCAGCCGAGAAGCAGGAGCGGCGCCTTCGGGGCATCCGAGGGTATGAAGACAAGGGACTTGATGAAGCCCTCGATGGTCGGGACAGTGGAGCGAAACTGCGCAGGCATGGCAAGTGCCAGGGCCGTTACGAGCAGGGTCGCGACCCAATAGGCGGGGACGATGCGCCTTGCGCGCCGGGCCAGGAATTTGCGCGGATCGAATGGACCGGAACCCGCAATCAGGGTGATGATAAACCCGCTGATGACGAAAAAGATGTCGACGCCAAATCTTCCGCTCTTCAGCAGAAAGAAGTCGATCTCCTGCAGAGGCCATTGAAAGGAATGGGTCACAAGCACGATCAGCGCAGCGATCGCCCTGATATATTGAACGGACACGATATCGCCGTTCCGGCTCGCCGGATTAGCAGAATTCACATTGGAATACATGGTTCCCCCACCACGCTCGCAAAGATCGTGTGAAGGCTATGCCTTGCATCTTAAAATAGAAATAAATAAATCTGATTGATTATCGCAAAATATGCGTCCGTTTTACGTTATCGAAAAGACCACGTGAATTAAGGGGCGACTGCGGATGTCTTTGAAGATGCTCCTGCGTGATACCCGATCTCGCAGAGCCGCATACAGAATGCGGTCAGCTGTCTGCCGCCGATATCTCGTGGTTTTTTGTGCCGATCTTCAGCGGTTGCGCCGATTTTGCCCCCTTGTGCAGGAATACAAGATCGAGAAAGCCCGACAGCCAGGCCTTCAGCGGCGCGTCGAATATCATGCGGCCTTCCAGATGTTCACTGCCTTTCTGGGCATTCGGCATGGTGAAGCGCTCCGCGCCGTGGACAACCCAGCGCTGCATCATCGCGCGGGTCAGTTCCGCGTGGAACTGCACACCCCAGGCGTTGTCGCCATAACGGATCGCCTGGTTCGGATAGGCATCGCCTTCCGCCAGAAGTTTTACGCCACGGGGGAGGTCAAAACCTTCGCGGTGAAAATGATAGACCATCTTCGGCCAGTGCATCAGAAGCCGGCCATGTTCTGTCGGGCGCAAGGGGTACCAGCCGATCTCTGTGATATCGCCTTCCTTCGCCCCGACCTTTCCGCCGAGATGACGAACCATCATCTGCGCACCGAGACAGATGCCGAGATAGGGCTTGTTCTCCTTCAGCGGCACACCGATCCAGTCGATTTCCTGTCTGACGAAGGGATCGGGGTCGTTCGCGCTCATCGGCCCGCCGAAAATGACGGCGCCGGAATGCCCGGCAAGCGTTTCGGGCAGCTTTTCTCCCAGAACCGGGCGGCGGATATCGAGCGGGAAACCCTTTTCGAGAAGCATCTGGCCGACACGACCCGAGGATGACCGTTCCTGATGGAGGATAACGAGGACAGGAAGAAGATCTGTCTTTCGCGGAGGCAATACGAGCATCAGTTAGTCCTTACTCTCCTCCGTATTTTCTTCCGTGCGGCGCATGGCGGCCTGCTGGCGTTGCAGCACGCGGTCTCGCGACGAAACCCCGAGAAGGTCCGCGATCCTCCAGATCACATGATCCTCGATCTCGCTTCTCTGGCCATCGGCATAAACGATGTCCCAGAGAATGCCGAGAAGTTCGACACGATCGTCTTCATTGACGAGATGCCGTCTTAGATCGGAAGTGAAACGATAATAGTCAACCGCTTCGTGGCCCGCCTCGTGGCCGGCCTCGATCAGCGCCTTCAGCCTGTCCTCGCTCAGATCGTAACGCTGGCGGATCAGCTGGCGAAATTTCTGCTGTTCCTTCTTGGAGACGGCGCCATCCGACTCCATGACCTGGTAACAGAGCGCAACGAAGGCGACCCGCGGGTCGTCCGGTGCGAATTCCTTGTCGTCATGGGAGGTGAGGGTGTGGAGGAAGGCCTGTATGCGGTCCAACATCGATAGGCCTTGCTCCATCTTTCTTTAAAATAGCCGCAACCTCGTCTTGGTCGGGTCGGCATCCTGATCTTTCACGCCCGGATCATCCGGTGGACGTCCGAAAAATGGAACCGGTTCGGCTTCATTTTCTTGCGTTTTGGCAGGTGCGGGCGTGACTTTCTCGGGCGCTGTTGTCTTTGCTGCAACAGCGGGCTCGGGTGTTGGCGTTGCCGGCTTCTTTTCGACGACGATTGTCGGCTCTGCGGGTTCCGGTCGTCTTGTCGTTTCTGCCGGTTTCCGATCGCTGATAACGACCGGCGGCAGTGCTGCAATCGCCTCGTCAGCGGCAACCTTGCCTTCGACGACCGGGCCTTCCAGCTGGCTGAACGGCACTTTCCACTCGAAGGCATCGAGCTTGCCGGTGACCGGCGATACCGGCAGCCAGTTTTCCGAAACGAAACCGTCGGCAACCCAGGCCGCGTTGCGCGGCGCACGAAGGGCCTGCTGCATCCAGTGACGGATGCGGCCCTGATCGCCTGTTTCCGCCTCCTCGATATCTGCAAGCAGCAGATAGACCCGTTCGCTCGGCTCCATCCGGGCCGCAGCCTCGGCCCTTGCACGGGCTTTGACAAAGTCCTGCGCATCAAGGGCTGCCTGAGAGACGGCCAGAAGCGACTCGATATTGTTGGGACGCATCGCCTCCAGCTTCTCCGCCCGTTTCAGCCGGTCGAGCGTGCTGTCGCCGCTGCGGGCGCGAATATAGGTGCGGGCGATATCAGGATGCGGCGAAAGCTTCCACACGCCTTCCAGCACGGAGGCGGCCTTGCGGACATTTTCCTGGCGCAGCAGTGCCTTGGCGCAGATGATGGCGGCGGGCACGAGATCCTTGGCCAGTTTCAGCGCATCGGTGGAATCCTCGCGGGCGCCGCTCGGATCGCTTTCCAGCCGTTCGCCGGCACGGGCGGTCAGGAGAACCGCTCTCAGGCGTTCAGCCTCCGACTTGCTGATGATGTTTGCGGCGCGCTGTTGCGCCAGCGTTTCCAATGCCTTGTCCCAGCGGCCCGAGCGGCTCTGGGATTCCAGCGTCGCCTGCGAGGCCCAGGGCAGATAGGGCGCATGCTCGACGGCCTTTTCGGCATATTGCCGCGCCGCTTCATTGGCGCCGAGACGGCGGGCTTCCATGTAGAGGCCACGCAGTCCCAGTTCCCTTGTTTCGGGGTCGTTGGACATGCTTTCGAACTTGGCGCGGGCGTCGTCGTATTTGCCTTCGATAAGGGCTGCCTGCGCATCGAGAAGATGGATCAGCGGCTCCTGGTCGGCGCTGAGCAGGCTGCGGCTGCGGATGCTCATCTTGCGCGCAAGCAGCGCATTGCCGGCGCCGGCCGCGATCAGGCCGGTCGACAGCGCCTGATACCCACGATCACGCTTGCGGGCGCGGAAATAACGGCGGACCGAATAGGGCGAGGTCCAGATAATGCCGACGATCCACCACAGAAGCATGACGACGCCGATCAGCGCGACCACCATCGTGGCCGCGACCATCAGGCTCGTCTCGATCAGGTGGTCCTGCCAGGTGATGGACAGGAGGCCGGGACGATCGGCAAGCCATGCAAAGCTCCAGCCGAGACCGAGAACGACGAGAAGGAAAATGAAAAGTCTGACCATTCCGTTTTTCGTCCTCAGCCTTGAGTGCCGGTAATCGCGCGGGTCAATGCACCGCCGACGAGATTTTCAACCTCGATCCGGGCATCGAGTTCCTGCTTGAACGGCTGGGATGCCGTTTTGGCCGCGTCGGGAAGCGTGTCCCATTCACGGGCGGCAGCGACGAAATCACCCGAGCGAAGCCTGTCCTCGAAACGAGCGACGATATCCTCCGGCGTATTGCCGGTAACGTCGCCGACCTTGCGGACCTTCACCACCGAGAGGGCGGATGTGTAGAGCCGTGCGGCCAGTCCCTGATCTGGATCGGGCTGGGCAACTGCCTCGACCATGCTGTCAGCGACGCTCGACACCTGGCGCTGAAGTTCGATACGCGATTGAACGCCCTTTGCGGCAAACGGCTGAAGGCTCGCAATTGCCGGATCGTCGCCGGCGACGGTCTGATAGGTCTGCAGCTCGGCCTCGAACGATCCGCCGCGATCGACTGCGCTCTTCAGGGCAGCTGCGGCCACGGCGCGGGCCGCCTGCTGCTCCGGGCCTCGGTCGTTGATCTGCGCTTCCGCCTGCTGCAACCGTCCGGCCAGTTGCGTCGAGGTTGCGGCCGCCGCTTCGTTTGCCGATTTCAGGCTGGTGAGTTCCGCTTCGAGCGCTGCGATTTTCTGATCCGTATCGGCCGATCCGCTCCCGCCCGATGCGGTGCTGCTTTCAAGCGCTGCCAGACGGCTCGTTATATCGGCAGATGGCTCCACCGGCCGATTGGCGAGTGCGGCAATCTCCTGGCGAAGCGAGGCGATTTCCGCGGATGTGTCGCTGTCGTTCGAGGCGGATGAACCGCCGGGAAGCACGCCAGCATATTGCATGCTGCCGGCCAGAAGAAGCGCAACGATGCCGCCGAAAATGCCGGATGCAACCAGCGTCGAGGTTGCCGGCCTGGACGGCGGCGGCGCAGTGTTCTGTGCCGAATAGTCTTCGGTCTTCGGGCGCGGCTGGAATGGAGCCGGCTCTTCCTTGACCTCTTCTTCCACCGGTTCGGCGGATGCCGTTACGGGTTCCGGCTCAGGCTCGTCGAAACGCGGCGTTTCCGGCGCTACGGCCTCCTGTTCGGCTTTCGGTTCGGTCACTGCCGCTTCGGTCTCCGGCACTTTCGTCTCCGGCACTGGTGTGGCTTCCGGAATATCTGAGGCTATCGGCGTCTCGGCCGCATCGTTCTCACGCGCATCGATGACATCATCGCTGTCGTTGGCGCGGACGGGCTCAGCCACTGCGGCGGTTTCCTCCGCCGTCAGGTCGATCGTGACCGGTTCCTTGTTCGGTTTGGACCGGCGCGGTGGTTTCTCGGATACCATCTCGACCTCTTTTCTGCATGCGTTCACTAAAACCTAGTCGGTGCCCCCGGTTAAGGAAAGGGGCGTTGCCGGAATTTGGATCAGGCGCAGGTTAAAGAAGCGCCAACAGCGCAGTTTCGTCCGGAGTTTCTGCGATCCTGACGCGGGGGCGAAACGCCGCGGGTACGGCATCGGCGGTGCGGGTGCTGATGCAAAGGAAAGCCGTTTCGGGAAGCGCCACGGCCTGTTGCTCGATGATCTCGAAAAAGCGGACGGCGTTTTCCCGTGAGTAGAGTAGCACCGCATGAGGGGGGCGGGAACGCAGCCGTTCGTCGATTTCTTCCGGTCGATGATCGACCGGGATCATTTCGTAGATTTCGGCGACCCGGACTGGCAGGCCCAGGTCTTCGAGCCGGGTTTCCAATGATCCGGCGCGTGGCTTTCCGGCGAGATAGAGCGGTGGAGGGTCAGGGTTTTCCAGCTTCGAGGCGATCAGATCTGCCAGTCCCGCACCGTCGCCATGGCCGGTATGGATATTGACGAAGCCTGCCGACCTGGCCGCCGCGGCCGTCTTTTCTCCGACGGCGAAGAGCGGGATATTTCGATCGATCTGCGCAGGTGAGCCGATATCCGCCAGTGCCCGCAATGCTTCGGCACTGGTGACTATGAGCGCCGAATGGGGGGAGGCCAGAGCGTCTGCCGCAAGCTGATGGTGATGCACCGCGTTGCTGAGCGGCAGAAGCACGGGGTCATGCCCCATGAGCTTCAGCCGCTCGGCCGTTCTGGCGGCCGAAATCTCCGGTCGGGTGACGACGACCCGCAAGGGTCAGCTCCAGCTTTCGAAAAAGCCGGGTCCGGCTGCAGCACGGACGGCTTCCCCGGCACGCAGGCCGAGGGCTTCGGCGTCTGTCCGCTTGCCTTCCACTTCGATCGCGTGTTCGCTTTTTCCGTCCGGCGTCAGGATCAGGCCGGAGAATTTCAGGTGATCTCCGTCACAGATGGCGAAACCGCCGATCGGCGTGCGACAGGAACCGTCGAGTGCCGCCAGGAAGGCGCGTTCGCAGGTCACGGCATCGTAGGTTGGGTGATCGTTGATCGGGGCAAGCAGCGAGGCGATGCGTTCGTCACCGATACGGCTTTCGACGCAGATCGCGCCCTGGGCCGGTGCCGGCGGGAAGTCGGCGGGGTCGAGAAGCTCGGTGACGACGTCTTCCTTGCCGAGCCGTTTCAGGCCTGCATAGGCCAATAGCGTGGCGTCGACCTGTCCGTCATAAAGCTTGCGCAGCCGCGTATCGACGAGGCCGCGGAAGGTGATGACGCTGATATCGGGACGCAGGCGGCGGATCAGCGCCTGACGGCGCAGAGACGAAGAGCCGACCGTTGCCCCATCTGGAAGCGCTGTCAGGGTCGATGCCGCGCGGCCGATGAAGGCGTCGCGAAAATCCTCGCGCGGCAGGTAGGCTGCGATATGCAGGCCTTCCGGCAGTTTGGTCGGCATGTCCTTCGACGAATGCACGGCGATATCCAGCTCGCCGGAGGACAGCTGCTCCTCGAGTTCCTGGGTGAACAGGCCCTTGCCGCCGATCTCGGAGAGCGAGCGGTCGGTGATGCGGTCGCCGGTGGTGGACAGCACGACGATCTCGAACATCTCTTCCGGCAGGCCATGGGCCGCCATCAGCCGTGACCGCGTTTCGTGGGCCTGGGCAAGCGCCAGCGGGCTGCCGCGCGTGCCGATCCGGAAAGGTTTTGTTTGCATCCGTCTCATTCCGTTGTTACCGGAAGCTCTCGTAAACCGGATCATCCGGCATCGCAATGAACAAGGGCCAATGACCTCATATCTGCGCATCCTCGGCATTGAAACAAGCTGCGACGAGACCGCCGCTGCGGTCGTCGCACGCCACGAGGACGGGCGCGGCGAGATTTTGTCCGACGTGGTCCTGTCGCAGCTCGACGAACACTCGGCCTATGGCGGCGTCGTGCCGGAAATCGCGGCGCGTGCGCATGTCGAGGCGCTGGACGAGCTGGTCGAGGAAGCGCTGCGCCGTGCAAACGTGACGCTCGACGATGTCGATGCGATTGCCGCGACCTCCGGTCCCGGCCTGATCGGCGGTCTGCTGGTCGGCCTGATGACGGCGAAGGCGATTGCCCGCGTCTCGGGCAAGCCGCTTCTGGCCATCAACCATCTTGAAGGCCATGCGCTGACGGCGCGGATGACGGACGGGCTTTCCTTTCCCTATCTGATGCTCTTGGTCTCCGGCGGGCACACGCAACTGATCCTGATCCGCGGTGTCGGCCAGTATGAGCGCTGGGGCACGACGATCGACGATGCGCTGGGCGAGGCTTTCGACAAGACGGCGAAGCTGCTCGGTCTGCCTTATCCGGGCGGTCCGGCGGTCGAGAAGGCTGCACTTTCCGGCAACCCGGATCGGTTCTCGCTGCCGCGTCCGCTGGTGGGCGAGGCGCGGCTTGATTTTTCCTTTTCCGGGCTGAAGACCGCCGTGCGTCAGGCAGCGACCGAGATCGCGCCGCTGAGCGAGCAGGATGTTGCCGATATCTGCGCCTCTTTCCAGAAGGCGGTGTCGCGCACGCTTCGTGACCGCATCGGCCGTGGACTTGCCCGTTTCCGCGAGGAATTTTCCGGTCTCGAAACCGAGCCGGCCTTGGTCGTTGCCGGTGGTGTTGCCGCCAATCAGGAAATCCGCCGTACCTTGCAGGCGCTCTGCCTCGAGCATGGATTCCGCTTCATCGCGCCGCCGCTGCGCCTCTGCACCGACAATGCCGCGATGATCGCTTGGGCGGGTCTGGAGCGGATGGCGGAAGAGTTTCCGGCCGACGATCTGAATGTGGCGCCGCGCTCGCGCTGGCCGCTGGATAAGGATGCCAAGACTTTGTTGGGATCCGGCAAACGGGGGGCGAAGGCATGAGCAGTGAACGGATCGCCGTGATCGGCGCCGGCGCATTCGGGACCGCGCTTGCGACAGTTTTTGCGCTGGAAGGCCGGCATCCGGTGACGCTTGTCGGACGCCAGCCGAACCTGATGGCCGATCTGCGCGACGACCGCATGCATGATGCGGCACTGCCCGGCGTCCCCTTGCCCGATGCCTTGCAGTTTTCTGCCGAGCCGGATGCGGTGGCGGAGGCGAATGTCGTGCTTTTCGCCATGCCGTCTCGGGCGCAGCTCGATGCTGCCCGCCACTACGGGCCTTATCTTTCGGACGATGCTTCCGTCGTCATCTGCGCCAAGGGGCTTGATCGCTCCGAACGGCTTCTGACCGAGGTCGTTTCGGCCGAATTGCCGAAGACGGCCTTGGCGGTGCTTTCGGGGCCGGGTTTTGCATCCGATATCGCCCGAGGCCTGCCGACGGCGATGTCGCTCGGTGCGCAGGATCCGCTGCTGGCGGAACGACTCGCGCAGGTTCTCTCCGGCCGCAGTTTCCGGCTTTACGCTTCGCCGGATGTCATCGGCGTGCAGCTTGGCGGGGCGCTGAAGAACGTGCTCGCCATTGCCTGCGGTATCGTCGAGGGCGCGGGGCTTGGTGAATCCGCCCGTGCGGCACTCATTTCCCGTGGCTTGGCCGAGATGTCCCGGCTGGTCGAGGCGATGGGCGGCAATGCGGATACGGTGCGGGGCCTGTCCGGTCTCGGCGACCTCGTTTTGACCGGCACCAGCCATCAGTCGCGCAATCTGAGTTTCGGCATTTCGATCGGTAAGGGCGAGCCGGTGCAGACCGCCGGCGGTCCGCTGGTCGAAGGTGCATTTGCTGCATCGGTCGCGGCCCGGCTCGGCCGCAGGCATTCCGTCGATCTGCCGATTACCGAGGCGGTCGCGGCGATAATCGACGGACGTCTCGATGTGATGACCGCGATGGAACAGTTGATGACCCGGCCGATCAAGGCCGAATAAAGCCCCAATTTTCCGAGGAGACCCCAATGCTGTTTGCCTTTCTCTGCACCGACAAGCCCGGCCATTTGCAGGTGCGCATGGATACCCGTCCGACTCATCTTGAGCACCTCAACAAGCTCAATGCAGAGGGCGTGCTGAAGTTTGCCGGCCCGTTCCTCGACGACGAGGGCAAGCCGAATGGTAGCCTTGTCGTGGTCGAAGCCGCCGATATCGCTGCAGCCCGGACGATTGCCGAGGCCGATCCTTATTACCTCGCCGGCCTGTTCGAGAAGGTCGACGTGAAGGCGTGGAATTGGGTGTTCAACAACCCGGCCAACGAGCAGAAGTGAGGCAATAGATGGCCTATTGGCTTTACAAGTCCGAGCCGAATGTCTGGTCCTGGGAGCAGCAGAAAGCCAAGGGCGAGGTCGGCGAGGAATGGACCGGCGTGCGCAACTATCTGGCGCGCAACAACATGCGGGCGATGAAGATCGGCGACAAGGGCTTCTTCTACCATTCGAACGAGGGGCTGGAGATCGTCGGCATCGTCGAGGTCTGCGCGCTGTCGCATCCGGACAGTTCGGCCAAGGGCGATCCCAAATGGGATTGCGTCGATATCCGCGCGGTCACGGACATGCCGAAGCCGATCACGCTGAAGGACGTCAAGGCCAATCCGAAATTCGAGAAGATGGCGCTGGTCACATCCATGCGGCTTTCGGTGCAGCCGGTGACGGAAGAGGAATATTTCGAGATCTGCCGTCTCGGCGGTCTCGACAATCCTCCGAAATCGCCCGCCTGAGTTCGTCATGTGAAGACCGATCCGAAGGCCTTCATCCTCGAAAATACCGATCTCATGCGGCCGCCGCATGTGCCGGAGATCCAGCTTCATCTGGCCACGGAGGCGCATGATCTCTGGCTGAAGACGGAGGAGGATCTGGAGGCGATCGGCCTGCCGCCGCCGTTCTGGGCCTTCGCCTGGGCAGGCGGCCAAGGGCTAGCGCGCTATGTTCTCGATCATCCTGAAACGGTCGCCGGCAAACGGGTGCTGGATTTTGCCAGCGGCTCCGGGCTGGTGGCGATCGCGGCGAAGCTTGCCGGGGCTTTGGATGTGACTGCCGCTGATATCGATCCGTGGACGCGGACAGCGGTGATGCTGAATGCTGCCGAGAACGGGGTTGAGATCGGTTTTACCGCGGAGAACCAGATCGGGTGTGCGATCGAGGTGGATGTCGTGCTTGCTGGTGATGTGTTTTACGATCGAGATTTTGCAGCGGCGCTGGTGCCCTGGTTCACGCGGCTTGCGGATGAGGGCAAGGTCGTTCTGGTCGGCGATCCGGGCAGGAGCTATCTGCCCAAGGAGCGGCTGGAGAAGCTTGCCGTCTACGAGGTGCCGGTGACGCGGGCGCTGGAGGATAGCGAGGTGAAGAAGACGACGGTCTGGCGGTTCGGGTAGGGGGGCTTGCCCCTCACCCTAACCCTCTCCCCGCCTGCGGGGAGAGGGGACGTGCCTCGCTCGATGTTTGATGAAGGCGGAGAGGGTGCGGCTTGCTTCCTTCTCCCCGTCATTACG
>UBXM01000061.1:2500-5886 GCA_900469445.1 Hyphomicrobiales bacterium | reverse complement strand
GCAGGATTTGAACCTGCGGCCTTCAGGTTATGAGCCTGACGAGCTACCGGGCTGCTCCACCCCGCGCCAAGCGCATTCGGCTTTGCCGAATGTCGCGGTAGCGTCACAGCTTTGCTGTGATGCTTTCTGCCGGAGCAAAACCGAAGGTTTTGTCTCCTGTAAGGAGGGCACCGGCCAAGACCTGTGTGCTTTCCTTGCATTCGTTTAGTTCTGCAATGTGCCTTTAAACGCCGAAGGGTCGCTTTGGGCGACCCTTTGGTTTTGGCCAGGGGCCTTAGGTTTCGTTGTGAGAAGATTGTTTTTCATCTTGCGATGAACATTGCCTTTAAAAGACCTGGCAGCGACCTACTCTCCCACGTCTTGAGACGGAGTACCATTGGCGCAGGGGCGTTTCACGGCCGTGTTCGGAATGGGAACGGGTGCGGCCGCCCCGCCATGACCACCAGGTCGTTTAAGGGCAATGTGATGAGAAGCTGGCAGGCTTTAGCCTGTTTTTATTTAGAACACGTCGTTGCATCATCGCCCGGCTGAGCCGAGCAGATGAGCATTGATCAATGAGAGCGATTAAGCCAATCGGGCTATTAGTAAGGCTAAGCTTCATACATTGCTGCATGTCCACACGCCTCCTATCAACGTGGTCGTCTACCACGGCCCTGATAGGGAATACTCGTTTTCAGGTGGGTTTCCCGCTTAGATGCCTTCAGCGGTTATCCCTTCCATATATAGCTACCCTGCTATGCCGTTGGCACGACAACAGGTCCACCAGAGATATGTCCATCCCGGTCCTCTCGTACTAGGGACAGATCCTGTCAATATTCCTACACCCACGGCAGATAGGGACCGAACTGTCTCACGACGTTCTGAACCCAGCTCACGTACCGCTTTAATTGGCGAACAGCCAAACCCTTGGGACCTGCTCCAGCCCCAGGATGCGATGAGCCGACATCGAGGTGCCAAACAACCCCGTCGATATGGACTCTTGGGGGTCATCAGCCTGTTATCCCCGGC
The DNA here is from genome assembly GCA_900469445.1 of Hyphomicrobiales bacterium. GTDB lineage: Bacteria > Pseudomonadota > Alphaproteobacteria > Rhizobiales > Rhizobiaceae > Neorhizobium. The sequence continues at coordinate 4,878 of UBXM01000061.1, read as the reverse complement.
GTACCTTTTATCCGTTGAGCGATGGCCCTTCCACGCGGGACCACCGGATCACTATGACCGACTTTCGTCTCTGCTCGACTTGTCAGTCTCGCAGTCAGGCGGGCTTATGCCATTGCACTCGACGACCGATTTCCGACCGGTCTGAGCCCACCATCGCGCGCCTCCGTTACTCTTTCGGAGGCGACCGCCCCAGTCAAACTACCCACCATACACTGTCCCGGATCCGGATAACGGACCGCGGTTAGACATCCATGACGATAAGGGTGGTATTTCAAGGATGGCTCCACGAAGACTGGCGTCCCCGCTTCAAAGCCTACCACCTATCCTACACATGCCGACACGAATGCCAGTGTAAAGCTATAGTAAAGGTGCACGGGGTCTTTCCGTCTAACCGCAGGAACCCCGCATCTTCACGGGGAATTCAATTTCACTGAGTCTATGCTGGAGACAGCGGGGAAGTCGTTACGCCATTCGTGCAGGTCGGAACTTACCCGACAAGGAATTTCGCTACCTTAGGACCGTTATAGTTACGGCCGCCGTTTACTGGGGCTTCGATTCAGAGCTTGCACCCCTCCTCTTAACCTTCCAGCACCGGGCAGGCGTCAGACCCTATACGTCGTCTTTCGACTTCGCAGAGCCCTGTGTTTTTGATAAACAGTCGCTACCCCCTGGTCTGTGCCACCCCAATCCACTTGCGTAAAAAGGGGTCACGCTTCTTCCGAAGTTACGCGTGCAATTTGCCGAGTTCCTTCAGCATAGTTCTCTCAAGCGCCTTGGTATACTCTACCTGACCACCTGTGTCGGTTTCGGGTACGGTCTATACGGTGGAGCTATTTCCTGGAACCGCTTCCCCGCCCAGACAATCCAATAAGTCTGAACAAGTTACGCAATCCGTCACTACCACCAGGCCCACGAATATTAACGTGGTTCCCATCACCTACGCATTTCTGCCTCGGCTTAGGGGCCGGCTAACCCTGCTCAGATTAACTTTAAGCAGGAACCCTTGGTCTTTCGGCGAGGGGGTCTCTCACCCCCTTTGTCGTTACTCATGTCAACATTCGCACTTCCGATATCTCCAGGGGTCCTCACGGATCCCCCTTCACAGACTTACGGAACGCTCCGCTACCACATACACTTGCGTGCATATCCTCAGCTTCGGTGCATGGCTTTAGCCCCGTTACATTTTCGGCGCAAAGACCCTTATTTAGACCAGTGAGCTGTTACGCTTTCTTTAAATGATGGCTGCTTCTAAGCCAACATCCTGGTTGTTTTGGGATCCTCACATCCTTTCCCACTTAGCCATGACTTGGGGACCTTAGCTGGAGGTCAGGGTTGTTGCCCTCTTCACGACGGACGTTAGCACCCGCCGTGTGTCTGCCGAGTAGTACTCCCAGGTATTCGGAGTTTGGTTAGGATCAGTAAGACGGTGAGTCCCCATAGCCCATCCAGTGCTCTACCCCCTGGGGTATTCGCTCGACGCTCTACCTAAATAGATTTCGCGGAGAACCAGCTATCTCCGAGTTTGATTGGCCTTTCACCCCTAGCCACAAGTCATCCCAATCTATTGCAACAGATGCGGGTTCGGCCCTCCAGTTGGTGTTACCCAACCTTCAGCCTGCTCATGGCTAGATCACTCGGTTTCGGGTCTAATGCAACTAACTAAATCGCCCTGTTCAGACTCGCTTTCGCTGCGCCTACACCTACCGGCTTAAGCTTGCTAGTTACACTAAGTCGTTGACCCATTATACAAAAGGTACGCCGTCAGGCTTGCGCCCTCCGACTGCTTGTAGGCATCCGGTTTCAGGTTCTATTTCACTCCCCTTGTCGGGGTGCTTTTCACCTTTCCCTCACGGTACTTGTTCGCTATCGGTCATGCACGAGTACTTAGGCTTGGAGAGTGGTCTCCCCATGTTCAGACAGGATTTCACGTGTCCCGCCCTACTCAAGGACAATGAGTGTTCTACGCTTACGGGGCTATCACCCACTCTAGCCAGGCTTTCCAACCTGTTCAGCTTTATTCCTCATTGCCACTGGCCTGGTCCGCGTTCGCTCGCCACTACTTGCGGAGTCTCGGTTGATGTCCTTTCCTTCAGGTACTTAGATGTTTCAGTTCCCTGAGTTCGCTTCTAACCCCTATGTATTCGAAAGTTAGATACCTTATTACAATACCTAGAAACCTAAACCGTCCAAAAAGACGGCTTAAACTTTCTAGGTATTTAAGGTGGGTTGCCCCATTCGGAGATCCATGGATCAAAGCTTATTCGCAGCTCCCCACGGCTTTTCGCAGCGTATCACGTCCTTCTTCGCCTGTGCATGCCAAGGCATCCACCAAATGCCCTTACGACACTTAATCGTTCTCATTGCCAATGCTCATCAGT
>UBXM01000074.1 GCA_900469445.1 Hyphomicrobiales bacterium | reverse complement strand
TATCGATTACTCGATGATCGAGGCAACGATGCCGGCGCCGACGGTACGGCCGCCTTCGCGGATAGCGAAGCGCAGCTTTTCTTCCATCGCGATCGGAACGATCAGTTCAACAGCAACCGTGACGTTGTCGCCCGGCATAACCATTTCCGTGCCTTCCGGCAGCGAAACGATACCGGTCACGTCCGTCGTGCGGAAGTAGAACTGCGGACGGTAGTTGGTGAAGAACGGCGTATGACGGCCGCCTTCTTCCTTCGTCAGGATGTAGGCTTCTGCCATGAACTTCTTGTGCGGCTTGACCGAACCCGGCTTGCACAGGATCTGACCACGCTCAACGCCGTTACGGTCAACGCCGCGAACGAGTGCGCCGATGTTGTCGCCGGCCTGGCCCTGGTCGAGCAGCTTGCGGAACATTTCAACGCCGGTAACCGTCGTCTTCGAAGTGTCCTTGATGCCGACGATTTCGACTTCTTCGCCAACCTTGACGATACCGCGCTCGACGCGGCCGGTAACAACCGTACCACGACCCGAGATCGAGAACACGTCTTCGATCGGCATCAGGAACGGCTGGTCGATCGGACGCTCAGGCGTCGGGATGTAGGCGTCAACCTGAGCCATCAGCTCACGAACAGCGTCTTCACCGATGGTCTTGTTCGAGTCTTCCAGAGCGGCCAGAGCCGAACCCTTGACAACCGGAACGTCGTCGCCCGGGAAGTCGTAGGACGACAGAAGTTCGCGAACTTCGAGTTCAACGAGCTCGAGCAGTTCTTCGTCGTCGACCTGGTCGACCTTGTTGAGGAACACGACCAGAGCCGGAACGCCAACCTGACGGGCGAGCAGGATGTGCTCGCGGGTCTGCGGCATCGGGCCGTCAGCAGCCGAGCAAACCAGGATCGCGCCGTCCATCTGTGCGGCACCGGTGATCATGTTCTTGACGTAGTCGGCGTGGCCGGGGCAGTCAACGTGAGCGTAGTGACGGTTCGGCGTCTCGTATTCGACGTGTGCCGTCGAAATGGTGATGCCGCGGGCCTTTTCTTCCGGAGCGGCGTCGATCTGGTCATACGCCTTGAATTCACCGAAAAACTTCGTGATCGCAGCCGTCAAAGACGTCTTGCCGTGGTCAACGTGACCAATCGTGCCGATGTTGACGTGAGGCTTATTGCGCTCAAACTTGCTCTTTGCCATTG
>UBXM01000075.1:177-2631 GCA_900469445.1 Hyphomicrobiales bacterium | reverse complement strand
GCCGCAGGTTCAAATCCTGCCCCCGCAACCAAAACATTCGTGCGCGCTGTTCCCTTGCCGTATTGGCTTTGCTGCCTTGATCTATGATCGCCTAGCCGTGTACTGCTGCACGGAGGGACGATTTAGTCGATGACAGTGATGTCGTTTGGGCGTTGAGGCGAGCCACGAGAAATATGCTGGTCGCTGGTTGTTATCCCCTCAAGAGCAAGTAATGACTCAGAGGAAAAAGCGGCATCGACACGCCGCGTATCTGAAGTATTGCCTTGAGTTCTCAAACCTCTCGTGGACGGACAAAATTTCATTCTTCAAGCCGCATATGAGAACGTCACCTCTAACCTCCTGTTGCTGATAGTTATTGAAGTGAAGGCTCATACCTCGATATAATCTCAGCTTCGAGCGCTTATCCGGCTTTGAAGTAGCTCTCCCTGTTGTTCAAGCACGGGATATGCGGTGGCTGCCACGAGATGGGAATTGATCTGCTTGAGATCGCGCAGCAGATCGAGATGCAGTGAGCTGCTTTCGGCCGATGCTAGGTCACCTTGTCGCAGCCGCTCGAAATGCGCCTTAGTCCCTTCGCGCTCGGATTTACGAAAAATCACCTTTTCTTCCGCCAGCATGCGCGCCATGCGTTCATCCTGCGACATGAACAGAGCGGCTGCCGTACGCAGGTTTGCCGACAGCCGGTCGAACAGGTCGTCGAGTTCACGTTTTGCCGGTTTGGAGAATTTCAGGCCGCGCCGCAGGCGTTTTGCCAGATGCGGCAGCACGTTCTGGTCCAGTACGTCGCCAGCATGCTCCAGTCCAGTCGAGAATATGAGAATCTCTTCCAGCCGCTGTTTGTCCGCATCGCTCAGTTCATCGGGGTCGATGGATGTCAGGTAATATTTGACCGCGGTGTTGAGGCGGTCGAGCAACGTATCCTGCTTGCGCAAAGCCGAGAGGGCCTTGCGGTCAGCGCTGGTCAACGCCTTCTTGGTGCTGGCAAGCATGTCTTCCAAAATGTCGACAAGGCGCAGAACTTCGCGGGCGGCAGCCTGCAGTGCGACAATCGGTGTCTCCTTGGCGGACGGGTCGAGATAACGCGGATTGCCGGGATCGCTTTCATCGATGCGGTGCGGCATGTAGCGGACCAGCGCGTTGGCAAATGGTGTGAGCGCAGGGATGAACACGACGGCGACGATCAGGTTGAAGCCGGTGTGGAAATTGGCGACCATCCGGCCGCCGTTTCCGTCCAGTGCCGTCATGGCGCCGGTAATCTGCTCGAGGAAAACAATAGCGATCAAAATGCCGACAATGCGGGTTAGGAGATTGCCGATCGGCACACGTCGAGCGGCTAGATCAGCGCCGGATTGCCCTTCTACGATCGGGTTGATCGCTGTGCCGAGATTTGCGCCAAGGGTTAGCGCAAAGGCCTGATAGGGGTCAAGGAGGCCTTGGCTGGCAAGCGACATGATCAGCAACACGACGGCAACGCTTGAATGGGCGGCCCATGTCAGCGCTGCGGCAAGAAGCAGGCTGAGCGTGGGAGTTTTTGAAATCGCATTGAGAACGGTTTCGAAGCCGGGCGTATCTGCATATTCGCCAAGAACATCCAGAAGTTGATGCAGCGCCAGGAGCATGAAGCCAATGCCGATAAATACGCGGCCAAGATCATGCACCTGCGGGTTCTGCACGCGCCGGAACATCAAAACGCCGATGAGGATCAGGGCCGGCGACGCCGCCGCGACATTGAAGGACAGTACCTGCACGATCAGCGTACTGCCGACATTGGCCCCCAGCATAACCGCCAGCGCCGGCACGAGATCGACCAGCCCGCCGGCGGCAAAACCCGTCGCCATCAGTCCCGTCGCCGTGCTGCTCTGCAGGACGGCCGTTACCCCCATGCCGGCCGCAAATGCCTTCAGCCGGTTGCTCAACGCATGGCCGAGAAAGGATCGCAGGCTGGGACCGAAGGCTCGCTGGATGCCGGTCTGTACCATTCGCGTTCCCCATAAAAGGAGTGCGATATGACCAGCAAGAGCGATAAGGGCTACGATGACGGACATGACTATTCCAGTCGGACTTTATCGATTAGCCGACTAATGATATTCTTTCCTTTCCTGTACACAAGCGTCGATGTCGATTTGTTGCGTATCCGCGTTTTCATGATGAAAGCCGTTTGCCAGCGGCATCGAATAGATGGAAGCGATCCGGCAAAGCCGTGAGTTCCAGCGTCTCGCCGATGGCGATCACGGACCGACCGGGAACTCGGAAAACGATCGTGCCGCCATCCTCCGTCATGCCATGAACGTAACTCTCTGCCCCCACCAGTTCAACCGCCATGACCTGTATCTTGACCCGGAAGCCGCTGGCGGACGGGGCGTTGGCGATGACCATGTCTTCTGGGCGAATGCCCAGAGTTGCCGTGTCCGATGGCCAGTTGGCGTTGGAACCCCCTGTCGGCTTGATCAGGTT
>UBXM01000075.1:0-164 GCA_900469445.1 Hyphomicrobiales bacterium | reverse complement strand
TGTTCGATGCGCCCGGCATTGAGCACCACCAAGCGGTCGGCGAGCGTCATCGCCTCCATCTGATCATGGGTGACATAGATGGATGTTGTCTCCAGAGACCGTTGCAGGCGGCGGATTTCCACCCGCATCTGCACACGCAGTTTGGCGTCGAGATTGGACAGCGG
>UBXM01000047.1 GCA_900469445.1 Hyphomicrobiales bacterium | reverse complement strand
AGGTTTTGACGAAGGCTTCGGCCATTCCGTTGGACTGGGGGCTGCGAACGGGCGTAGAACACGGCTGCATGCCGATATCGATGAGCAGCGATTTGGTTTCCTTTGCGATGAAGCAGGAGCCGTTGTCCGTCAGCCATTCGATTGGCTTTGGAAGTGTGTTGACGAGACCAAAACGGTTCTCGACAGCGGTGATGACAAGGTCCTGGACGTCCTCGCTCTTGATGCCCTCGGTTGTCGCGACATGGGCGATGGCCTCGCGATCACAGCAATCAAGAGCGAAGGCAACGCGCACCTTCTCCTTGTTGTCACAGCCGATTTCAAACCCGTCTGAACACCAACGCAGATTGGATTGCTCGACGGCGACGCGGCCATCGTGGCGACGGGTGTCGATTGCACCGGTGTGGCGCTGAAGAAGCATGCCGTGAACCTTCATCACCCGGTAGACGCGTTTGGCATTCGGCCATGGACGGTTTTCGATGCGGGCTTTACGGCGCAGGATCGCGTGGACCCGGCGATATCCGTAGGTCGGCATGTCATCGATGATCGTCTTGATCTCATCCATCAGTTCCTGATCAGCAAGCGGAGGCCGCCCTCTTGCTCTGGAAGGACGTTGCCTCACACGTTCCGCTATGTTGGATCGGGCGACACCCAAGGTTTCGCACACCGCCGTCATCGCGAACCGTCCTTCGGCAACGACAGCGAGCGCAACAGGTGTTTTTTTGACCCTGATGCTATCTCAAGCGCTTCTTTGAGGATTTCGCCTTCCATCGTCTTTTTGCCGAGGAGGCGCTGAAGCTCTTTCACCTGGTTCTGAAGCGCCCTGTATTCGGATGCAGGGACGACCTCTTCCTGCGATGCGGTGGCCGTTAGCGCCCCCTGCGTTGCCAGCTTGCGCCACGCGAACAACTGGTTCGGCTGAATGCCATGCCGTCGCGCAACGATGCTGACCGTGACGTCAGACTCGTAGGTCTCCTGGACTATTGCGAGCTTCTCCGCTGTCGACCAGCGACGGCGGCGCTCAGGGCCGGACAGCACTTCTATCTTAGGTATGTGACTGGTCATAATGGGCACATTACTCCTAACACTTAACAAGTGGGAGATCGTGTCCGGGGATTTAGGGGGCCACTACA
>UBXM01000048.1 GCA_900469445.1 Hyphomicrobiales bacterium | reverse complement strand
GGGTTAGGGTGAGGGGCAAACCTCAGTCCCCCTTTAAAGCCCCAGCATCCGCCTGTTCGCCGCCTCGTCGGTTCCCGCACCGGCAAAATCGTCGAATGCGTGTTCGGTGACGCGGATGATATGCGCCTTGACGAATTCCGCTCCTTCACGCGCCCCGTCCTCCGGGTGCTTCAGAGCGCATTCCCACTCGACCACGGCCCAGCCCTCAAAATCGTTGGCCGCCATCTTGGAGAAGATCGAACCGAAATCCACCTGCCCGTCACCCGGCGAACGGAAACGGCCGACGCGGTTCACCCAACTCTGGAAACCGCCATAAACGCCCTGCCGCCCGGTCGGATTGAATTCCGCGTCCTTGACGTGGAACATCTTGATCCGGTCCTTGTAGATGTCGATGTTGTCGAGATAATCGAGGCATTGCAGCACGTAATGCGACGGATCGTAGAGCATGTTGGCGCGCGGGTGGTTCTTCACCCGTTCCAGGAACATCTCGAAGGTGATGCCGTCATGCAGGTCTTCGCTCGGATGGATCTCGTAGCAGACGTCGACATCGTTTTCGTCGGCATGGTTGAGGATCGGCGTCCAGCGTTTTGCCAGCTCGTCGAATGCGGTTTCCACGAGGCCCGCCGGGCGCTGCGGGAACGGATAAAGGTACGGCCAGACCAGCGCGCCGGAAAAGGTCGCATGTGCCTTGATGCCGAGATGTCTTGAGGCGGTGATCGCCATCTTCACCTGCTCGACCGCCCATTCCTGTCGGGCTTTCGGGTTGCCGCGCACTTCCGGTGCGGCAAAGCCGTCGAACACTTCGTCATAGGCCGGATGCACGGCCACAAGCTGGCCCTGCAGATGGGTGGAAAGTTCGGTAATCTCGACACCGTTCTGGCGCGCGACGCCGGCCAGTTCGTCGCAATAATCCTTGGAGGTCGAGGCCTTTTTCAGGTCGATCAGCTGGGTCGCCCATGTGGGCACCTGCACGCCGAGATAGCCCTTGTCCGCCGCCCATTTGGTGATGCCGTCCCATGTATTGAACGGCGCCGCATCACCCGCAAACTGCCCGAGAAAGATGCCGGGTCCCTTGATCGTCTTCATCAAAATATCTCCGCTTATACACTTCAGAACATGCAAACGAGCGCGCAGGGCCAATTGCCATGCGCGCTCGAAATGGCCGATCAGAACGGCGAGTCGGGGAAATAGAAGTCCTTGGCGTTGTCCTTCGTCACCAGCGTGGCGTCGAGGATGTAGTTGCCGCTGACCGGGACCTGATCATAGAAACCACCGGCGGTGAGCTGCATGGCGGTCGCCACCATGGCCGGCGGATAAAGCACGTCGACCGGCATGATTTTGTCGCCGTCCATGACCCGCTTGATCATGTCCTTCGAACCGGCTCCGCCAACGACATACTGAATGTCGGTGCGCTTCGCCTGTTCGATGGCTTCCAGCACGCCGACAGCCATGTCGTCATCCTGGCACCAGACCACGTCGATCTTCGGATATTTGGTCAGATAATCCTGCATCACGCGAAACGCGTCGTCGCGGCTCCAGTTGCCGTACTGGCGATCGAGAACCTTCACCTTCGAACCTTCGATGCCCTTGTCGAAACCATCCTGACGCTGCTGGTCGATCGGGATCGGCAGGCCGCGGATGATGACCACTTCGGCTTCCGGCGTCGTTTCGGCAATGTATTTGCCGGCGACTTCGCCGAGCGCCGGATTGTTGCCGGCCACGTAAAGATCGCGGATCGTGTTGTCATTGACGGAAGGCGCGCGGTCGACCAGCGCCACGAATTTTCCGTCGTCCTTGACCTGCTGGATGGCCGACACGAGCTGATCCGGATCGGTCGGCAGGATGACAAGTGCATCGATGCCCTGCACCGCCAGATCCTGCACCGCATTGGCCTGGCTGGCCGGATCCGCCGAGGTTTTCACGATGACATTGAGGCCCTTGTGTTCGGCCATCAAAAGCTTGGCGACACGTTCCGCATGGAAAACGACGCCGGCCGTCCAGCCATGGTCGGCGGCCGGAATGGACACGCCGATCGTCACCTTCTTTTCTTCCTGCGCCCAGCCGAGGCTCGGGGCGATGGCGACCGACGCCGCAAGACCGGCAGCGGCCAGACCGAAAGTTCTTCTACGCATGTTCTCTCTCCCAAGGTTCAAGGGGGTTCTCCTCCTGGCTGGACGCCCCCAAAACGCCCAGCCTGTACCGCAATCGGCTCCTTACTTCCGCATCAGCGTGCGCTGCACCAGCATGGCGATGATGATGATCGCCCCCTGGATAGCACCGATCAGATATTCGCTGACGAAATTGGAGAGCAGCATGATATTGCCGACGATTTCCAGAATGAAGGCACCGCAGAGAGTACCCCAGACCCGGCCGACACCGCCCCTGAGCGCCGTGCCTCCGACGACGACCGCAGTGATCGCCTGCAATTCCCACAAAATCCCCGTCGTCGCCGAGGTCGAACCCAGCCGCGGCACATAGATGATGACTGCAACGGCGACACAAAGCCCCTGAATGACATAGGCAATGGTGCGCACCTTCTTCACCGAAATGCCGGAATACCGCGCCACTTCCTCATTCGATCCGACGGCGATGACGTGCCGGCCATATCGTGTGCGGTAGAGAACGAAGGCCGCGATTGCCGCAGTCACGAAGATGACGATGATCGGGATCGGCATACCGAAGACGTCACCGAAATAGACCGGGCGGTAGAGCTGCTGCAGCTCACGGTCACGCACCGTGATCGAGCCACCTTGGCTCAACCAGGTCGTCAGTCCCCGATAGATGCCCATCATGCCGAGCGTAGCGATGAAAGGCTCGATCTTTCCGACGGTGGTGATCAGCCCGTTTGCCAGCCCGCAGGCGGCTCCAAGCACCAGCGCCACCAACATGGCCGTCAGCAGCATCAGCATAGGATCGGCGACCGCACCGGTATTCATGAATAGGATCATCAAACTGGCCACGAAAGCCACCATCGCGCCGACCGAAAGATCAAGTCCGCCGGACGAGATCACATAGGTCGCGCCGAGTGCGACGATGGCAATGAAGGCACTGCGGGTGATGACGTTGGTAAGGTTTGCAACCGAGACAAAATTCGGATTGGCGAAGTAACCGAGCACCAGTAGCAAGGCCAGGGCTACGAATGGCGCGATCGCTGCCATGTCCCAGTCTTTGGAGGTCTTGGGGGCCTTGGCAATCTCCGTCGTGGCCGCGCTCATGCCGCCTCTCCAACGCCGGACTTGACACCGGTAGCGAGCTGGACGATCTCGTTTTCGTTCATGTGTTCTCCCGTAACCTCGCCGACGATCCGGCCCTCCCGCATGACATGAATACGGTCGCATATGCCGATCAGCTCCGGCATTTCGGAGGAAACCACGATGATCGATCGCCCCTCCTGCGCCAGTGCCGCGATGAATTTGTAGATCTGTTCCTTGTTGCCGATGTCGATGCCGCGCGTCGGCTCGTCGATGATGACGACCTGTGGATCGAGCATCATCATCTTGGCCAGGAGCAGCTTCTGCTGGTTGCCGCCGGAAAGCTGGCCGGCAAGGATGTTCTTGGTCCCGGTGCGGATATCGAAATCCTGTATCGCCTTGTCGAGCGCATCTGCCTCGCGCTTCCTGTCGATCTGCAGGCCGCGGATGAACTTGCCGAGCGAGGCAAGTGTCAGATTGGTGCGCAGATCCTTGGTCAGAAGCAGGCCCTTGCCCTTCCGGTCCTCCGAAAGATAGGCGACGCCGGCCTTGAGGCTCGAATGCACGTCGGTGAAATTGACCGCCCGCCCCCGGAACGTCACGCTTCCCTTGGCCGGCCGAAGCCCCACAAGCCCTTCCATCAGCTCTGTCCGCCCAGCACCGATCAGCCCGGCAAAACCGAGTATCTCACCCTTGTTGAGCGTGAAGGACGCATCGCGCGCATAACCCGGCACATCGAAACCGGCAACCTGAAGCACCGGCTCACGCGCCTCCATCGCATGACGATCGGGATAAAGCTTTGCCACATCGCGCCCGACCATCAACCGCGCCATATCCGCCGGTTGCAGCTCCGAGGTCTCGTGGGAAGCAACCAGCCGGCCGTCGCGCAGCACGGTGACGCGATCGGCGATCTCCTTCACCTCCGGCAGGCGATGCGAGATGTAGAGCACGCCGACACCCTTGGCCCGGATATCCTGGATAACCTTCAGCAGCGCCTCGGTTTCGTGCGGCGTGAGAGACGCCGTCGGTTCGTCGAAGATGACGATGCGATGCGGCACGAGCAGCACGCGGGCGATCTGCACCAGCTGCCTTTGCGCGATGGAAAGCCGCGAGACGATCGCATTCGGATCGATATCGGCGCCGAGATCACGGATCGCCTTGGCGGCCCCCTCGTTCATGGCGCGATCGTCGACGGCAATGCCTTTGCCAATTTCGCGACCGAGATAGATGTTCTGGGCAACGGTCAGATCCGGTGCCAGCAAGATCTCCTGGTGAACCAGCACGATACCGTGGTTTTCCGCGTCCACCGGTCCGGAAAAGCTCACCGGCTGACCATCGATCTTCATTTCCCCGCGCGTCGGAGAATGGTTGCCCGCCAGGATCTTCATCAGCGTCGATTTGCCGGCACCGTTTTCACCGATGATCGCATGGACTTCGCCGGCGCGAACGGTGAGCGAAATATCCTTCAGAACTTCGATTATGCCGAAAGTCTTGGAAAGACCGCTCGCATCGAGCAGCGGCGGATTGACGGATACGTCATGGGTTGCGGGGGGCACACTCATCCACCCGGCCTCAAATTCACGAGCGTCGTGAAACGGTCGACACGCGACACGCCCCCAACGCCTGCCTCCTCGCAAGCGATGTGGAACACCTGAAAATCCTCCCTGTATTTTCAGGCTATCTAAGATTCTGAGGTACGTAAAGCAGATTTGCTACTCAACTATACGTCATCATCAGGTCCGTTTGAACGTCCCCACTTTGGCCATCACCTCCGCCGGAATCTGATAGTCCTGGACGACATCGGGGCCATTGCTCAAACCACACAGCTCCCGCTGGACAAAAAGCCCCCAGACGGCCTCGGCAGCCTCCTGTACCAGATCGAGGCGTCTTGCTTCATGCTGACCGACATGTTGCGCATCCCACTGCCGAAGCTTCAACAGGCAAGCCTCGACCTGCCGTCCGTTTCGCCCAAGCGCGCTCGCGCGCTCTTCGGCGATCTCGTATTCCAAGGCGCTGAATCCGTTCTGGAGCGACGGTGAGCCGAAGAATTGCGGGGGTCGAACTGACATGGCGATCTCCTTTGTTTACCCGACAATTCTACCCGACAGGCAGCCGGTTCAAGAATGCGCCATGTCAAAACGCCTTCCGACCCAAGCTTCAACTCTGCGTCATAGCAAGTTGACCGCGGAAATCGAACGATCGAATTCGCTCAGGCCGTCTTTATGAAATCGATGAATGCCCTGAGTGGCGCCGGCACCAGCCGGCGACCGGGGTAGTATAGAAACGGTCCCGGAAACTCGGACCACCAGTCTTCCAGAACGGGCTCCAGAGCGCCGCTGACGAAATGCGGCCGCAGCCAATCCTCAAACAGCATGATGATGCCGCTTCCGGCCATCGCGCATTCGACGGCAAGGTCGACACCGCCCCCCGTCTGGACGATCAAGGCGGCGGGCGGATCGATCAACACGGTCTCGGACCCTCGCTCGAATTCCCAATCCGGCATGGAGCCGCTGGCAAAGCGGTTGCGAATACAGGCATGTTCCACGAGATCGCGCGGATGTGCAGGCCGTCCCCTTCGGTCGAGATAGGCCTTCGAGGCCGCAGCGGCGAAGCGCTGGATACGCGGCCCGATCGGCACCGCGATCATGTCCTGAGCCAGCCGCTCGTCATAACGGATACCGGCATCGCAACCTGCCGCGATCACGTCGACAAAACTGTCCTCGATCATCAGTTCCAGCCGGATGTCCGGATAGGCCGCCAGAAACCGCGGCACGATCGATGGCAGCACCAACCGCGCAGCACTTACCGGAACATTGAGCTTCAGCACACCCGCCGGCCGCTCGCGAAAACCGTTGACGACATCGAGTGCCGCCTCCATTTCAGCCAGCGCCGGGGCCAGCCGGTCGAGCAGCCCCTGCCCCGCTTCGGTTGTCGCCACGCTGCGGGTCGTCCGGTTAAGCAGCCGTATTCCGAGCTGCGTCTCCAGCCGCCGCACGGCATCGCTGAGCCCTGACGCGCTGGCCCCGCTGATGCGCGCTCCCTCGCGAAATCCACCGGCCCGCGCCACGGTGAGGAAAGCCTGAAGATCGCTGATTTCCACACCCATGCGATCTCTCGTCCCATTGTTCGTTTGAGCGTACAGCCTATCCGAACTGTGCAGACTTATAAAGGGAACGCGCCGGCGCTATTTCCATTTCCATCAATCAGGAAAAGGAGCATCCCATGTCCGACATGAGCACAATCGACCTCTCCAGAGCCGGCACGTTCAATATGGGCAGCCATAAGGTGAAGCGCATCGGTTACGGCGCCATGCAGCTGGCCGGTCCCGGCGTTTTCGGCCCGCCGAAAGACCGCGCGGCAGCAGTTGCGGTGCTCCGCGCCGCCATCGAAGCCGGCGTCGACCATATCGATACCAGCGACTTCTACGGTCCGCATGTAACCAATCAGATCATCCGCGAGGCACTGCATCCCTATTCGGACAATCTCACCATCGTCACCAAGGTTTCGGCAAAGCGCGGCCCGAATGCCGAATGGCTGCCGGCCATGTCGAAGGAAGAGCTGAGCGCCGCGGTTCATGACAACCTGCGCAATCTAGGTCTCGATGTCATCGACATCGTCAACTTCCGTTCCATGCACGGTATTCACGGTCCGGCGGAAGGCTCGATCGAGGAACAGGTGACTGTGCTGGCGGATCTCCAGCGTCAGGGCCTCATCCGTCATATCGGTGTCTCCAACGTCACCCCCGCTCAGATCGCCGAGGCGCGCAAGATCACCGAGATCGTCTGCGTCCAGAACCAGTACAATCTCGCCCACCGCGAAGACGATGCCCTGATCGACCAGCTGGCAAGTGAAGGCACCGCCTACGTCCCCTTCTTCCCGCTCGGCGGCTTCTCCCCTCTGCAATCCTCGACGCTCTCGGATGTCGCGGCACGTCTGAACGCCACCCCGATGCAGGTCGCGCTTGCCTGGCTGCTGCAGCGCTCTGCCAACATCCTGCTGATCCCCGGCACGTCTTCGGTTACGCATCTCAAGGAAAATCTCGCCGCAGGCGAACTGAAACTGCAGGCTGATGTGCTGACCGAACTGGACGGCATTGCCGGTAACAAAGTCGCCTGAGACAATGACGCCGCGCCCGCAGGTGCGGCGTCTCTCTGCCGCATGCGGCTTGGCTGTCTTCTACCGACAACACCCGCTTAGTCCGTACCGCCATATTGTTTGCGGCTCAGAAGTTGCAGCTCTCGATTGGGTCCGACCCGATAGGTCTCGACGTAATGGGAGCCGTCCTTCTGGAACTCATGCGTCAAAATGCTGCCGATAGGTGCCTTCTTGAGCTTCGTTTTCGGCTGTGTCGGATAGATCAGGCTGCCCGGTATCGGATCCACAGGGAAGGCGACAGCGGGTGATCCAAAGGCAAGAGATGCGATCAGGAACAGGGCAAAAGCTTTTCTCATCGTCGGCTCCTTTGAATAAGGCTCCGAAACCGGGAAGGCTTCCACCCCGATCTCAGCAGCCAGTCACTGAAGTTTGGGTCGAAAAGAACTGCAAATATCGTCCATTATCGTTTTGATCGCAACAGGCACGGATAGGCTGGAAAGACCTGCGGCCCGGCAGGTTCTCCCACCGGGCCACGGATAATGCTTTGGCAAAAAAGGCCGCGATCAGACGTAGCGATTGACGACGTTTTCCAGATATTCCTGGCGTCCGGACTTCGGTTCCGGATTGATGTTTTCGCGCTCGACCTTGGCCGCGATTTCTTCCAGCTTGTAGTCGCCGCGCAGCATCTTCTGCGCCTCCGGGCTGTCCCACTTGGCATAACGGTCGGCAAGCGGCTTCGACAGCGCACCGTCTTCGACCATCTTCGCCGCAGCTTTGAGGCCACGGGCGCAGCAATCCATGCCGCCGATATGACCGATCAGCAGGTCGGCCGGATCGATCGACTGGCGACGGAGCTTGCTGTCGAAGTTGGTGCCACCGGAAGTGAAGCCACCAGCCAACAGAACCTGGTAATAGGCGAGCGCCATTTCCGGCACGTTGTTGGGGAACTGGTCGGTATCCCAGCCCGACTGGTAGTCGTTGCGGTTCATGTCGATCGAACCGAAGATGCCGTGTGCATTGGCAAGCGCCAGTTCATGCTCGAACGTATGGCCGGCAAGGATCGCATGGCCCTGCTCGATATTCATCTTCACTTCGTTTTCGAGACCGTATTTTTTCAGGAAGCCGTAAACGGTGGCAACGTCATAGTCATACTGGTGCTTGGTCGGTTCCTGCGGCTTCGGCTCGACAAGGATCGCGCCCTTGAAACCGATCTTGTGCTTGTATTCGACCACCATGTGCAGCATGCGCGCCATCTGGTCGAATTCGCGCTTCAGATCGGTATTGAGCAGCGTCTCGTAACCTTCGCGACCGCCCCACAGAACATAGTTCTCGCCGCCGAGCTTCATCGTGGCGTCCATGCAGGTCTTGATGGTTGCTGCCGAATAGGCAAACACGTCCGGATCCGGGTTCGTGGATGCGCCCGACATGAAACGACGGTTGGAAAACAGGTTCGCCGTGCCCCACAGCAGTTTGACGCCGGTCTCTTCCTGCTTGCCCGCAAAATAGTCGACGATCTCTTCGAGGTTGCGCGTATTCTCGGCAAAGGTCTTGCCTTCCGGGCGCACGTCCGCATCGTGGAAGCAATAATAGGGTGCGCCAAGCAGCGAGAACATTTCGAAGGCGACATCGGCCTTCAGTTTGGCCTTTTCCATCTCGCCGTCATACCAGGGACGATCGAAGGTGCGGCCGCCAAACGGGTCGCCACCCTCCCAGGCAAAGGAATGCCAATAGGCGATCGCGAAGCGCAGATGATCTTCCATCCGCTTGCCCGCAACGATCTCATCCGGGTTGTAGAAACGATAGGCCAGCGGGTTGGTGCTGTCCGGGCCTTCATATTTGACCTTCGAGATATCGCCGAAAAAGCCTGTGCTCATGGATGTTTCCTCCTTGGAAATTTCGTTTGGCATTGCAATCGATTTTATGAGGTACGTACCTCATTGGAGATCGAAACAGTCGACATCCCGACCCCCGGCATATTGGAGGGGATTTCTCCCCTCCCTTTGAAACGTCAGTGCATGATCGCCCGGATCGCCGGATAGGCGGCGCGATAGCGCGAATAGGCAGCCTCGTAAGCATCCGACAGCGCGGCAACCGGCTCGATCGTCGCTTCCGTCTTCGGTGCCGAGCAGACGGCAACCGGATCGGCACCCGTCGCTGCAATCAGGCCCAGACGGGCGGCGCCAAAGGCTGCACCGAAATCGCCATCGGCCGGAATATCCACCGGCACGCCAAGCGATGTCGCGATCGAGGACAACCAGTAACGGGAGCGCGACCCGCCGCCGATCGCGGTCACGCGCGTGATCGAAGTCCCGGCCGATTTCAGCGCTTCGAGATTGTCGCGAATGGCAAAGGTCACACCTTCCAGCACCGCCTGGGTCAGCACGGCGCGGCTCGATTCATGCTCGAGCCCCAGAAAGGCCCCACGGATGACGGCGTCGTTATGCGGCGTGCGTTCGCCGGAAAGATAGGGAAGGAACGTCACGCCCGTCGGCGCCTTCAGCGTGTCGCCGAGTTCGCCGGAAAGCTCCGCCGCCGATTTCCCCATCACCTTCGCATGCCAGTTGATCGCATCTGCAGCCGACAGGATGACGCCCATCTGGTGCCATGTTTTCGGCAGAGCATGGCAGAAGGCATGAACGGCGCTTTCCGGCTTCGGCAGATAGGAACCGTTGGCGGCAAACAGCACGCCGGACGTGCCGAGCGAAACGAAGGCCTGGCCTTCCTTGACCGTTCCCATGCCGCAGGCCGAAGCGGCGTTGTCGCCTGCCCCGCCGGCCACCACGACATCACCGGAAATGCCCCATTGGGATTTCAGCTCGCCCCGCAGCTTGCCGGCCTGCTCGGTGCCTTCGACCAGCGACGGCATCTGTTTTTCGGAAAGATCCGTCGCGGCAAGCAGCTCGGACGACCATTTGCGTGCGCCGGTATCGAGCCAGGAGGTCCCGGCGGAATCCGACATTTCGGAAATGTACTCGCCCGTCAGCCACAGACGCAGATAGTCCTTCGGCAGCAAGACCTTGGCAATCTTGGCGAAGATCTCCGGCTCGTTGTTCTTGACCCAGGCGAGCTTCGGTGCGGTGAAGCCCGGGAAAACGATATTGCCGGTGATCTTGCGGAACCGCGGATCGGCATCGAGTGCTGCGGCTTCCGCATGGGAACGCGTGTCGTTCCACAATATGCACGGGCGCAGCACCTTGTCGTCGGCATCGAGCAGCGTCGCGCCATGCATCTGACCGGAAAGGCCTATCCCCTTGACGGCGGATAGTTCAGCCGCATGCGCAGCCTTCAATCCGGCAATGGCTTCTTCGCAGGCACGGATCCAATGCGCAGGATCCTGCTCCGACCAGCCGGAATGCGGTCGCGACACGTCAAGCGCGCCGCTTGCCGAACCGATGATCGTCTGATCGCCGTCGATCAACATCGCCTTGACGCCGGATGTGCCGAGATCGAGACCGAGATACATGTCTTTTCCTTTCATCCTGTCCTTGAAGACAGTCTTATGTTTAAGGCGCGTCTTGCCTGAAACCCGCTTCACACGTTTGACGACGCGCCTCTAGGACATATTGTCCTTCAGAAATATGTCGATACGGATACGTTCCTGCGCGGCGATCACCGGCAGGCCGTCGACCTTGCCCTTCAAGACGCGGATCGCACTGCGGACTTCATGGCCAGCATCCTGATTGAGTAAGGCGTCGATAAGGCCCTCCGAAAGGGCCGCACGAGTCGTTCCGGTCAGTTCGTGAGCCACAACGACGGGCCGCGCGTCAGGCGCGATCTCACGCAGCGCATGAACTACGCCGCGATTGCCGGCGCCGAGACTGTATAGCCCGATAATATCCGGATAGCGGCGCAGCGCCGCCGATACGACTTCCGCCGCCAGCGCCGGATCATCCCGCGCTTCCATCACCGGAAGCACCGCAAGCCGCGGAAAACTCTCTCCCATCACGGCAAGGAAACCTTCCAGCCGTTCGCGATGGTCGCGCACCAGCATGGAACCGGCGATGACGGCGATCCTGCCGTCGCGACCGCCGGCAAACCGGCCAAGCAGATTGGCCGCCGTGCGCCCGGCCGCATGGTTGTCGATCCCGGCGAAATGATCCCGCTCCGATCCGGGAAGATCGGACACCAGCGTGACGACGGCGATGCCGGCTTCCTTCAGCCTTGCAACGGCGGCATGCACCTGAGCACCCTCAACAGCGACAAACGCAATGCCGTCCGGCTTGTCGAGAGCGATGCTGTCGAGCGCATCCGCCAGCGCCGGCGCATCGAAAGGCGGCACTTCCACAACACGGATCTGGGTGCGCTCGATGCCCGAACGGTAGGTCGCGGCATCCACTTCCTCGCGGATCCCGATCATGAAGGAATTGTCGTTTGCAGGCATGACGAAAACGAAGGAGTAGGTGCGCCCCTTGGCAAGGTTGGCCGCCGCCACGTCCCGAACATAACCAAGTCTGGAAATCGCCTGTTCCACCCGCTCGCGGGTGACGTGCCGCACACCTGGACGATCGTTGAGCACGCGATCGACCGTTGCCAGACTGACGCCTGCGCTGCGTGCGATGTCATGGACGGTGGGCTTCATGAATTCCTCCGTGAAGCGTCCTAGCCGAGTTTTTGAGGTACGTAAATCAGAAAATGACAGCACCCGTGGAACGCAACCAAAAAGGGGCCGTCACTTTGCAGCGACGGCCCCTTCCGGCGGTGGTTTCCTGAAATTCTTCGTAGATGATCAGTGGCCGCCGCCACTTCGCCCTGTGATCTGCGGCGAAGGTTTTTCGATCAGCGCAACACCGAGCACCATCAGTCCGAACAGAACGGTCAGGATCAGGAAGACGTCGCTGAACGACATGACGACAGCCTGCTGCGTCACGAGATTGACCATCTGCCGGATTGCCCCGGTCGCACCATCCAGTCCGTAGGCATTGAGATTGGATGCCATGCTGTTCAGCTGGTCGACTGCAGTCGGGTTGCCCCAGTCCAGATGCTCGCGCAGCCGCTCGTAATGCACGTCCTGACGGTTGGACAATACGGTGCTGATGATGGCGAGCCCCACGGCGCCGCCGAGGTTACGGGTCAGGTTGAACAGACCCGAGGCTCCGCGAATACGGGCGGGCGGCAGCGTGCCAAGCGCAATGTTGTTGATCGGCACCATGCACATCATCAGGCCGAAACCGCGCAGGATCTGCGGAATGAACAGCTCGTAGAAGTCCCAGTCTGTCGTGATCCCGGTCATGATATAGGTACCGGCACCGAAGCTGACGAAGCCGAGCACCATCATGGCTCTCAGGTCCATCACCGTCGAGAGCTTGCCGGCGATCGGCGCGGTGAAGAACATTGCCAGGCCCGAGACGAACATCGTCTCGCCGATCATCAGGCTGTCATAGTCGCGAACGCGGCTGAGATAGACGGGATAGATATAGGTCAACCCGTAAAGCCCGATCCCCATGACGAAGGAGAAGATCGACCCGAGCGCGAAATTTCGATTGGTGAAGGCCGTCAGGTCCACGACAGGAAACTCCACCGTGAATGCCCGATAGAAGAACACCATCGCACCGAGCACCGAGGCAATCGCGCCGATGACGATCATGTGGTCATTGAACCAGTCGTTGGAATTGCCCTCTTCGAGAACGTATTCCAGGGCGCCAAGGAACACGCCCATCGAGAAGAGGCCCCACCAGTCGAACTTCTTGAAGAGCGAGAGTTCCGGCTTGTCGAAATCGATGAAGTTCCACGCAACGATCGTGACGATAATGCCCGGAACGATATTGACCAGAAACAGCCAGTGCCACGAAAAGGCATGCGAAAGATAACCGCCGACGGTCGGGCCAATCGTCGGCGCAAGCGTTGCGATAAGCCCGATGATCGGCGAGACGATGGCGCGCTTCGACGGCGGGAAGATGGTGAAGGCCGCGGCAAACACCGACGGGATCATGCCCCCGCCGATAAACCCCTGGATGGCGCGGTAGACGATCATCTGATCGATATTTGTCGCCGTGGCGCAAAGCGCGCTGGCGACCGTGAAACCGGCAGCCGAGGCGGCGAAGAGATAGCGGGTCGAGATGATGCGGGCGAGCGTACCCGAAAGCGGGATCATGATGACCTCCGCAATCAGATAGGATGTCTGCACCCAGCCGATCTCGTCAGAACCGGCGGACAAGCCCGCCTGGATTTCCGACAGCGAAGCCGAGACGATCTGGATATCGAGGATCGACATGAACATGCCGAGCACCATGGCGAAGAAAGCGATCAGCTTTCTCCGGTCCATCGGCTCGTCCGCCGGCATGGAGCCAGCGGGCATAGATCCTGCAGTTGTTGTTGCGCTCCCAGCCATGGGACCACCTCCGCCCTTCGATCAGGGCATGTTTGAAGAGGAGCCGGACAAGCGGCTGTTAGTTTTTCGGAGCCGTGCGGGTATCGACATCGACCACGACGCTGAGACCCGCCCGAAGACGGCCCGTATCGAGCGCCTCCTGCGGCAGCGCGATCCGCACCGGAACGCGCTGGATGATCTTGGTGAAGTTGCCCGTCGCATTTTCCGGCGGCAGCAGCGAGAAGACCGAGCCGGATGCCGGTGAGATGGACTCCACCGTGCCAGTGATCGGGTCGTCGCTATAGGCGTCGACATGCACCTTCACCTTGGAACCCGGCTCCAGATGCTGGATCTGGGTCTCCTTGAAGTTGGCGTCGATATAGAGCTGGCGCGTCGGCACCAGCGCCATCAGCCGCTGGCCGGGCGAAACGAGATCGCCTTCCTGCACCGAACGATTGCCGACGACGCCGTCATAGGGAGCCTTCAGCACCGTGAAGGAGAGATCGCGGGCCGCCTTGTCGCGCTGCAGTTCCAGCGTACGCACGGAGCTTTCAGCTTCTTTTCGCTGTGCTTCGAGAATGGTGATATTGGCCTTGGCCGACTTGATCGCAGCATCTCCACCGATCAGGTTGGCATTCGCCTGGTCGAGCGCCACATTGGCGCTGTCGAGATCGGCAGCCGTGCCGACGGACTTGGTGGCCAGTTCCTGCTGACGCTTCTGGGTGATCTCGGCACCGCGTACGGCAGCCTCAAGGGCAACCTTCGATGCCTGCGCCTGCGCCAGGCTGGCTTCCGCACCTTCGACCTGTGCATCGATGCGAGAGAGAGACAGCTTTTCGGTATCGACCGCGGCATTCGCCTGATCGAGCGCATTCTGGTAATCGCCGGCATCGAGCGTGGCGAGCACATCGCCGGCCTTGACCTGCTGGTTGGCAACCACATTCACCTTGGCGACGAAGGCCGTCACCTTGGGAGAAATGGTGGCGATATCGCCTTCGATATAGGCGTCATCGGTCGAGACCATGAAACGGCCGTTCGTCCACCATTCATAACCGAACCATGCACCACCGGCGAGAAGCGCCAGCACGACGACCGGAAGCACGACGCCGCGCTTCTTTTTCTTCGGCGCTTCCGCAGCCTGGGCCGGAGCCTGCGACTGCGCGGGCGGGCTTGCCTCTCCCGTGGGGGGCGTCGAATTCTCCGAGGTCGGGGCCGCGTTCACGGTCGCGTCATCATTTGTTACTGAGCGCAGGGCGCCGGCATTCTTGGAGGCCGTCATGAGCATAACCATCTTTAAACGGAAGCTTAAACCAATCGAACCGATCAGTTCGGAGCGTTGACATAGATTGATCTTTGTCACATATCAAGTCCGATCGAACCGATCGGTTCGAAAAAAGTTGGAAATGGAAAGAAATGACGTCGACTGGGTTAAAAAAGGCCTCGCTTAAAGACGCCGGCAAGACGACCGGACGGTTTGCGGCGGGCGAAGACCCGGCCAAGCGCGAGCAAATTCTGGACGGAGCAAAGCGCGTTTTCATGCGCATGGGCTTCGATGCCGCAAGCATGAACGATATCACCCGTGAAGCCGGCGTTTCCAAGGGCACCATCTACGTCTATTTCCAGAACAAGGAAGACCTCTTCGTTGCCATGGTCGAAACCGAGCGGGCGGCTTTTCTCGCCGCGCTGAAGACGGTGCTCTCCAGTCATGAGAATATCGAAACAGGGCTCTACGAATTCGGCGTCAAGTTCCTCGAACATCTGACGGACGAGAAGGTGATGACGGCGATGCGGACGGTCCTCGGCGTTCGTGAGCGCATGCCGGATCTCTGTTCGCGCTTCTTCCGTGGACCACAGAACCTGCGAACCGTGCTGCATGACTATCTCGAACGCGGCGTAACCATTGGGGTCCTCGATATCGATGACCTCGATCTGGCATCGGGACAATTTCTCGATCTGGCCAGCGGCAGCTTCTTCAAGTTCCGCCTGTTCGGCACCATGCCGGAAGCGCCTTCGCGGCAGGAGATCGATCGCGTGATCCGCGGCGCGATCCGCGTTTTCATGGCAGCCTATGCATCGGATAACAAATCCGTGATCGCGAAAGCGCTGTGAGCGGGACAAATTGTCGCCTCATCACCTCAACCTCCTCTTGTTTTTAGGCTACAAGCCCCCAAATGCGGCGGGCATTTACCGCCTTTGATTGAAAACAGGAGATATGGATGGACATTGCAGCGCTCTTAGCAGACCCGGGGGCCTGGGTAGCGCTCGTTACACTCGTGGTCATGGAAGTCGTTCTCGGCATCGACAACCTGATCTTCATTTCCATCCTGACCAACAAGCTGCCGCCTGAGCATCGCGAAAAAGCGCGCAAGATCGGTATCGGTCTGGCGCTGATCATGCGTCTCGGCCTGCTCGGCACCATCGCCTGGATCGTCCAGCTCACCAACCCGATCTTCGAGGTCTTCGGTCAGCCGTTCTCCTGGAAGGACCTGATCCTCATCGCCGGTGGCCTTTTCCTCGTCTACAAGGCGACCACGGAAATCCACCACTCGGTCGATGTCGTTGACCACAAGGAAGATATGGTCGGCGCAGGTTCGCAGGTCGTTCAGATGACCTTCAGCGCGGCGATCGTGCAGATCCTCATCCTCGACCTCGTCTTCTCGATCGACAGCATCATCACCGCAGTCGGCATGACCCCGCACCTGCCGATCATGATCGTCGCCGTTGTTGCGGCCGTCACCGTCATGCTGCTGGCAGCGACCCCGCTCGCCAACTTCATCGAGCGCAATCCGACCATCGTCATGCTGGCGCTCGGCTTCCTGCTGATGATCGGCGCGACGCTGATCGCCGAAGGCTTCGGCGTCCACGTGCCCAAGGGCTACATCTACGCCGCCATGGCCTTCTCGGCTCTGGTCGAGATGCTCAACATGTGGTCCAGGCACGCTAAGATAAAGAACAAGGCCCGGGGCGGCGGCGACACGCACCACTGATAACGGACAAAAGGAAAGGGCGCCTCGAGCGCCCTTTTTATTACCTCAACCCTTTGCCAGCTCGCGATCCACCGCCTCGATCAGCCGGCTGTCCTGCGCCGTCACATCCGGCGCAAAGCGCGCGGCAATCTTTCCGTCGCGGCCGATCAGGAATTTTTCGAAATTCCAAACGATCTCGCCGTCTTCGACCTCCATCCCGCGTGACCGCAGCTTTTCCCTCATCGGCCCATCCCCTGTCGTGGCAACGGTCGACCCGGTCAGCGCCTTGTAGAGTGGATGCTTGGTTTCGCCCTTTACCGAAATCTTCGAGAAGATCGGAAACTTCACATCATAGGTCAGCTGGCAGAATTCGACGATCTCGGCATCCGAACCCGGCTCCTGCCCCATGAAGTCATTGGCCGGGAAAGCGGTGATGACAAAACCGCGCTCGCGCTTGTCTTCATAGAGCTTCTCAAGCCCCTCATACTGCTTGGTCAGGCCGCATTTGGAAGCAACGTTCACCACCAGCATGACCTGCCCTTTATAGCTGCCAAGCGTGGTTTCGCTCCCGTCGGTCCGCTTGACGGGAATGGAAAGAATGTCGGTCATCGAATGCTCCTGATGGCGGGAATGTGGGTGTGCTCAGTCTATCTTGCAGACCCTCGCTGTCCAGCGCGCGCGAAACCTTGCAGATATGCGCAAGGCGTTTGAAACATTTTCTCCGCTCGGGCATTATCACGCCACCTCTTTGCCCTGCCTCGCATCCCCCGGAGCCGCATGACAACCCAGCAGATCCTCGCCTTCGCCGTCATCGCTGCGATGATGGCTGTTTTTATATGGGATCGCTTCCGCTACGACGTGGTGGCCTGTTGCGCGCTGGTTCTGGCGGTCGCACTCGGCGTGGTGCCGGTGGAAAAGGCATTTTCCGGGTTTTCCGATGACATCGTCATCATCGTCGGCTCGGCACTGATCGTGTCCGCCGGCGTCGCCCGCTCCGGCATTGTCGACGTGGCGATCAAGAAGTTCTTTCCCAACCTCAACACGCTGCATACCCAGCTCGCCTTGCTGATGGTCGTCGTGGCGTTGCTATCGGCCTTCATCAAGAATATCGGCGCGCTCGCCATCATGATGCCGGTTGCCTTTCAATTCGCCAAGAAATCCGGCGCCTCGCCATCCAAATATCTCATGCCGATGGCCTTTTCGGCACTTCTGGGCGGCTTGATGACCCAGATCGGCACCTCGCCGAACATTGTCGTTTCGCGCATCCGTGAGGAATTGACCGGCCAGTCCTTCACCATGTTCGACTTCACCCCGATGGGTGTCATCCTCTGCGTCGTCGGCATTACCTTTCTCATGTTCTTCCACTGGCTGGTGCCGAGCCGCACAAAGCAGAACAATTCGCTGGAAGAAGCCGTCGAGATCAGCAACTACACCTCGGAAGTGACGATCACACCGCAATCGACGGTGCTGGAAAGACCGCTCGGCGAGTTGCTGAAACTCGGCGATCGTGAAGTCATCGCCAATGCCGTCCTGCGCGGCCCATCGCGCATGGCGCCCTTCCCCGACCTGAAACTGCGCGAAAGCGATATCGTGCTTCTGGAAGGTCCATCCAAGGCGCTCGATCGCGTCGTTTCCGGAGCCAAGCTGCAATTGTCCGGCAAGCCGCTGATGGAAAACGGAAAGGACCAAGCAGACGTCATTTCCATCGAAGCGATCATCAGCCAGGAATCCTCGCTTCGCGGCCTGTCAGCAAAGGACCTCTCACTTTCCTATACCCGCGGCGTCAACCTGCTCGCCATCAGCCGCCATGGCGAACGGCTGAAGGAAAGGCTCGGCACGTTGACCCTGATGGCCGGCGATATCATCGTGCTGCAGGGCAGCCGCAAGAACATGCCGACCGTGATGCAGGATTTCGCACTTCTGCCGCTTGCCCAGCGCGAAGTGCTGCTCGGCACCCGCCGCCGCGCCCTCATTCCACTGATCATTCTGGCGCTCGCCATGGCAACGACGGCGGTCGGCCTCGCCCCCGTGCCCGTCGCCTTCTTCGCGGCAGCCCTCGGCATGGTCGTTTTTCGCGCCATCCCGCTCACCGATTTCTACAAATCCGTCGACGGGCCGATCCTCGTCATGCTGGCGGCGCTGATCCCGGTATCGGACAGTTTGCGCACCACGGGCGGCAGCGAACTGATCGCCACTTGGCTGGGTCAGGCAGCGGCCACCCTGCCCGCCTGGGGCGCCCTCGGCCTCATCCTCGTCACCGCCATGGCCGTCACGCCCTTCCTCAACAATGCCGCAACCGTGCTCGTCATGGGCCCGATCGCCGCCAGTTTCGCCACCAATCTCGGCTTCAAGCCGGAAGCCTTCCTGATGGCGGTTGCGATCGGCGCCGGCTGCGATTTCCTCACCCCCGTCGGCCACCAATGCAATACGCTGGTCTTTGGTCCGGGCGGCTATAAATTCTCGGATTATCCGCGCCTCGGCCTGCCTCTATCCTTCCTCATCGTCCTCGTCAGCATTCCGGCACTGCTCTATGTCTGGCCGGTCGCCTAGCGCCAAGGGGTGGCATTCACCCAAAAACCTTGACGCTTCTGCCTGAATATGGCCTAAGCCTGCCCCAATCCCTATTCCCAGAACAGGCTTGGCGCGTTCACTTGCGCCTCGAATTAGAGCAGCACAATGATCAACCCGACCCCACGCGTCCGCATTGCCCCCTCGCCCACCGGCGAGCCGCATGTCGGTACCGCCTATATCGCCCTTTTCAACTATCTCTTCGCAAAGAAGAATGGCGGCGAGTTCATCCTGCGCATCGAAGATACCGATGCCACCCGCTCGACGCTCGAATTCGAAGAGCGCGTTCTGGATGCACTCAAATGGACGGGTCTGAAATGGTCGGAAGGCCCGGATGTCGGCGGCCCTTACGGTCCCTACCGCCAGTCCGAGCGCAAGGACATGTACCAGCCTTACGCGCAGGACCTGCTCGACAAGGGCCATGCCTTCCGTTGCTTCTGCACGCCCGAGCGGCTCGAGCAGATGCGCGAAGGCCAGCGCGCCGCCGGCAAGCCGCCGAAATATGACGGCCTGTGCCTGCATCTGACGGCGGAAGAAGTCACCTCCAAGATGGCAGCCGGCGAAAGCTCCGTCGTGCGCATGAAGATCCCGACCGAGGGTTCCTGCGACTTCAACGACGCCGTTTACGGCGACGTGTCGATCCCGTGGGATTCGGTTGACATGCAGGTGCTCATCAAGGGCGACGGCATGCCGACCTATCACATGGCCAACGTCATCGACGACCACCTGATGAAGATCACCCACGTCGCCCGCGGCGAGGAGTGGCTGGCCTCGGTGCCGAAGCATATCCTGCTTTATCGTTATTTCGGCTGGGAAGCGCCCGTCTGGATGCACCTCTCCCTCATGAGGAATGCCGACAAGTCAAAACTGTCGAAGCGCAAGAACCCGACCTCGATCAGCTATTATTCGGCGCTCGGTTACCTGCCGGAAGCGCTGATGAACTTCCTCGGCCTGTTCTTCGTGCAGATCGCCGAAGGCGAAGAACTGCTGACCATGGACGAGCTGACGGCAAAGTTCGAACCGGACGCACTCTCCAAGGCCGGCGCCATCTTCGACCTGCAGAAGCTCGAATGGCTGAACGGCCGCTGGCTGCGCGAAAAGCTGACGCCGGAAGAGTTCGTTGCCCGCACGCTCGAATGGGCGATGGAAAACGACCGCCTGAAGCAGGGCCTGCTGCACTCGCAGAGCCGCATCACCAAGCTCGGCGATCTGCCGAACCTCGCCGGTTTCCTGCTCGCCGCCGACGTCAACCTGACGCCGGCCTCGTTTGCGGGCCTGAAAACCTCTCCGGAAGATACGCTTGCGATCATCAACACCGTTCAGGCCGACATCGAAAAGATGATCGAGTGGAACGTCGAAGCGATCGACGCCGAACTGCGCGCCGTTGCCGACAAGCTGGAAAAGAAGCTCCGCGTCGTCACCCCGCCGCTGTTCATCGCCATGTCCGGCTCGTCGCGCTCGCTGCCGCTGTTCGATAGCATGGCCATCCTCGGCCGCTCGGTCGTACGCCAGCGCCTGAAGATTGCAGCCGCCGTGGTTTCGTCCATGGTGGGCGACGGGAAGTAAGGAGTTTGCGACGCGCCCCCTCCCCCTTGTGGGGAGGGTTGGGGAGGGGTCTTTCTTAATTAAGCAAGAGAGAAACCCCTCCCCGTCGCTTCGCTCCGACCCTCCCCACAAGGGGGAGGGTTAGGCCGAGCCAGCTGCGCCGGCACAACAGAACAACGAGCCGAAAAAGGCGAACACGATGACCGACACGACGAAGACCGAAACCGCCCTCTCCTCCGACGCCACCGAAGTGCGCCGCCAGAAGCTTGCCAAGCTGCGCGAAACCATCGGTGACGTCTATCCGGCGCATTTCCACCGCACCATGACCAATGCGGAACTGGCCGAAAAATACGAAGGCCTGGAGCCGGATACCGAAACCCAGGACGTCGTCACCGTTGCCGGCCGCGTCTATTCCTCGCGCAATTCCGGCATGTTCATGGACATCCATGACGCATCCGGCAAGATCCAGATCTTTTCCCACAAGGACGTCACCCCGGAAGAAGCGCGCAACATGCTGCCGCTAATCGACCTTGGCGATATCATCGGCGTCACCGGCACCGTGCGCCGTACAAAGCGTGGCGAACTGTCGATCAACGCCCGCGAAATCACCATGCTGACCAAGACGCTGTTGCCGATGCCGGAAAAGTGGCATGGCGTCTCCGACATCGAGATCCGCTACCGCAAGCGCCATCTCGACATCATGACCAACGAGGAATCGAAGCTGCGCTTCCAGCAGCGCTCGAAGATCGTTTCGGGCATTCGCCACTTCATGGAAGGCGAAGGTTTTCTCGAAGTCGAGACCCCGATGCTGCAGACGGTCTATGGCGGCGCCACCGCCGATCCCTTCAAGACCTTCCACAACACGCTGAAACAGGACATGTACCTGCGCATCGCGCCGGAACTGTTTTTGAAGCGCACGCTGGTCTCCGGCCTGTCCGACAAGGTGTTCGAGATCAACCGCAACTTCCGCAACGAAGGCGTCTCCACCCGGCACAATCCTGAATTCACCATGATGGAATGCTACTGGGCCTATGCCGATTACGAGGACATCATGGCGCTGGTCGAACGCCTGTTCGAAGGCCTCGCCACCTCCATTCACGGCACGCCGGACGTCACCTTCGGCGACAAGCAGATCTCCTTCAAGGGCCCGTTCAAGCGCGTGCCGATGCCCGACGCCGTCAAGGAAGTCACCGGCATCGACTTCCTGTCGATCAAGACCGACGAAGAAGCCCGCGCTGCCGCCAAGGCCGCCGGTTTCGAAGTCGAGAAGGACTGGACCTGGGGCGAATGCCTTGCCTTCATCTTCGAGGAAAAGGTCGAAGGCACGCTGATCCAGCCGTCGCACGTTACCCACTTCCCGAAGGACATTTCGCCCTTCGCCAAGGAGGTTCCAGGCGAACCGCGCCTCGTCGAGCGTTTCGAGACCTATTGCAACGCTTGGGAAGTCGGCAACGCGTTTTCCGAACTGAACGACCCGGAAGAGCAGCGCAAGCGCATGGTCGAGCAGCTCGAACAGGCCCATGCCCGTGGCGAGAAGGACAAGCAGCTTGACGACGAGTTCCTCGACGCCATCGACCAGGGCATGCCGCCCGCCGGTGGCCTGGGCATCGGCGTCGACCGCCTGATCATGCTCCTCACCAACGCCCCGTCGATCCGCGACGTCATCCTCTTCCCGGCCCGCCGCAACAAGGTGGATTGAGGCCTCTCAGAGAGAGATATGCGAAGACAGAAAAGGCGGCCATGAGCCGCCTTTTTTCTTTTCCTTGTTCGACAGGCTTGACCGTCAATGTGCCGGCTTGCCGCCATCCGCCGCAGGTGCCGCCTGCTGCGCCCGGAACTTTTCCAGCCATGCGGCACCGGCAGCGTCTGCGTCGCTTTCACCGGAAGCCTCTGGCGTCTGTGCTTCGGAATGCCCGCCCGCCTGGGCCGCCTCTGTCGCCGCACCTGACTGGGCTTCAGCCTCCGCCGATGTTCCCGAATGGATCTCGTTGGCCGCGTCGGATTTCGACCAGCCCTTGCCGCCCTCGGCCGTTGTTCTCGGCTCCCGCGCGGGCTCTGCCGGCTCGGGCGGCTGCCCTGTATCGGCCTTCGCTTCCGTTTGCGCCGGAGCGGCCGGCTTTTCCGCCGTGTCGCCGAGGATCATGCTCTTGGCCTGATCGAGAAAACTCTTCGTCTCGGCAGGCTTCTCGGCCGCGGTTGCCGGATCGGACTTGGCTGCCTGCGCGCCATGGTCCTCACCTGCAGGCGCGTCGGCCTTGTCAGCAGCCGGAACGGTCTTTTCGTCACCGTGACCAGCCGCAGCCTCTTCTTTTGCGCCGAAAACCATGCCGGTGATCGAACTCAGGAAACCACCGCTTTCAGTCGCGGCAACTTCCTCGCCTTTGCCTTCTGCCTCGGTGCTGGCACCTTCTGTTGCCGGGGCTGCGCCATGACCTGAAGCCTTCTTGGCCTCCCCGGCAGGCGCCCCGTGGCCGGAAGCAGCTTTCGGGTCGGCCTTGGCCGTCTCGCTACCCTCTGGCAGGGCCGGATCGAGACAGTCGGCCTTGTCTGTCAGATGCGCCTCCAGATGCTCGATATCTTCGAGCGGAAGATCGACGCGCATGCCATAGAAATGGCCATTGGCGCCCGGCGTGCCGTCAAGATAATAACCGGAATAGTTCTCGCTCTGGGCTCCTGCCGCAATCTTGGCAGTATCTGGAATATAGACGACCTGTGCCGCAATCGCCCGCCCGCGCATTTCCGCCGGATCCTTGGGGCCGGCGCTATCGATCATCGCGACCTGCACAAGACCGGCCTTTTCCTTTTCCTGTACGGCCCGCGCCACACGCAAGGCCGTCTTCAGTCGGGCGATGCCGTCACCGCCCTGATCGCTGGTCACGTATTTGCGCACCCAGATGCTGCCGTCCCGACGCATCTTCTGCGTCTGCAGCGTCGTGCAGGTCAGACCGTTGATGTCACGATAGGAAGGGCCGAGGATCTTGTCGGTTCCGATCAGCACCGCCGCCGAACCGCTCGCACCACAAAGGACCAACACGCCGCTGAGAAGGAAGGCAAACTTCTTCGACAGCCGGATCTTCATTTGCCAATACCCGGCATACTCGAACTCCAGTTACGCAATACACAGTAGAATTATGGGGGCATATTCGCCCAATCTTATTGAGGAAGCTTTAAGCGGTTTTGTCAGGCGCCGTCTCAAAACGAGACTTCGAACTTGTTGCGAATGATTTGCAATAGCGTTGACAGATGGATTTTTGCCGCTAGGTTAAATTGAGAATGATTTGCAACAGCAATAACGGATCACGAATGTCGTTTTTGAAAATTGCATGCCTCGGTACCGGCCTTCTGGCCGGCCTGATCTCCCTGCCCTTCGCTGCTCAGGCACAGAACGCATCGGGGGAAAAGCCAAAGGTCGTCACGACCTTCACTATCATTGCGGATATGGCCAAGAATGTTGCCGGTGATGCCGCCGATGTCGAAAGCATCACCAAGCCCGGCGCCGAGATCCATAATTACCAGCCGACACCGCGCGATCTGCTGCGCGCCCGTGATGCGGATCTCGTTCTGCGCAACGGCCTCAATCTCGAACTCTGGTTCGAACGTTTCCTGAAAAATATCGGAGATGTGAAGAGCGTCACCGTTTCCGATGGCGTCGTCCCGATGGCGATTGCCGGTGGTGCCTATCAGGGCAAGCCCAACCCGCATTCCTGGATGTCGCCTGAAAACGCCGTCATCTATGTCGAGAATATCCGCAAGGGCCTGACCGAAATCGACCCGGCCAATGCGGAAACCTATGCTGCCAACGCCAAGGCCTATACCGACAAGATACGGGCGCAGGCCCAGCCGATCCGTGACGAATTGGCAAAGCTGCCGGAAAACCACCGCTGGCTGGTGACCAGCGAAGGCGCCTTCTCCTATCTCGCCCGCGATTTCGGCCTCAAGGAGCTTTATCTCTGGCCGGTCAATGCCGACAGCCAGGGCACGCCGCAGCAGGTCCGTTCCGTCATCGACGCCATGCGCGAGCACAATGTGAAGGTGATCTTTTCCGAAAGCACCGTCTCCGACAAGCCGGCCAAACAGGTCGCCTCCGAAACCGGCGCAGCCTATGGCGGGGTACTTTACGTGGACTCGCTGAGCGAGGCCGACGGCCCGGTCCCGACCTATCTCGATCTGCTGCGCGTTACCTCCGAAACCATTGCAAAAGGTCTCGCACAATGAGGATGGGCAAGACCAGGCCTGCAGTATCCGGCCTCAGCCTCGACAATGTCAGCGTCGCCTACCGCAATGGCCACACGGCGCTGAAACATGCGAGCTTCGAGGTGCCGAAGGGCACCATCACCGCACTTGTCGGCGTCAACGGCGCCGGCAAGTCGACGCTTTTCAAGGCCATCATGGGTTTTGTCACGCTCACCGAAGGGTCGGTCCAGATCCTCGGAATGCAGGCACGCGAAGCGCTGAAAAAGAACCTCGTCGCCTATGTGCCGCAATCCGAAGAGGTCGACTGGAATTTCCCGGTCCTGGTCGAGGACGTGGTGATGATGGGCCGATACGGCCACATGAACTTCCTGCGCATCCCCTCTCGCCGCGACCATGAGATGGTCACCGAGGCCTTGAAGCGGGTCAACATGCTGGAATACCGCAAGCGCCAGATCGGCGAGCTTTCGGGCGGCCAGCGCAAGCGTGTGTTTCTCGCGCGGGCATTGGCGCAGGAAGGCCAGGTCATCCTTCTCGACGAGCCCTTTACCGGCGTCGATGTGACAACCGAGGAACAGATCATCGCACTCCTGAAGGCCCTGCGCGACGAAGGCCGCGTGATGCTGGTCTCCACTCACAATCTCGGCAGTGTGCCGGATTTCTGCGACCGCACCGTTTTCGTCAAGGGCACGGTTCTCGCCTATGGCAAGACGGAGGACACGTTCAACGAGGCCAATCTGGAAAAGGCCTTCGGCGGTGTGCTGCGCCACTTCATTCTCGGTGGACGCGACCTGCATGACGACGAGGATCCGCGCCACGTAAAGGTCTTTACCGACGACGAGCGCCCCTTCGTCACCTATGGCAACGGAAAAGAGAAGAAGCCGGAGGGCACCGATGCTCCAGACGCTTCTTGAACCCTTTACCTATGGCTACATGCTGAATGCCATCTGGGTCTCTGCCCTGGTCGGCGGTGTCTGCGGTTTTCTCTCCGCCTATCTGATGCTGAAGGGCTGGTCGCTGATCGGCGATGCGCTCTCGCACTCCATCGTTCCCGGCGTCGCCGGCGCCTATATGCTCGGCCTGCCCTTCTCGATCGGCGCCTTCATGTCCGGCGGGCTGGCAGCACTTGCCATGCTTTTCTTGAATCAGCGCACACGGCTGAAGGAAGACGCCATTATCGGCCTGATCTTCACCTCGTTTTTCGGGCTTGGCCTGTTCATGGTGTCGCTGTCGCCGACCTCGGTCGATATCCAGACCATCGTTATGGGCAATGTTCTCGCCATCAGCCCCGGCGATACGCTGCAGCTCGTCATCATCGGCACCGTCAGCCTCATCATCCTGACGCTGAAATGGAAGGACCTGATGGTCGCCTTCTTCGATGAAAACCATGCCCGCACCATCGGCCTGAAGCCCGATGCACTGAAAGTGATGTTCTTCGCCCTGCTCGCCGCCTCCACCGTTGCGGCCATGCAGACGGTCGGTGCCTTTCTCGTCATCGCCATGGTCGTCACCCCGGGTGCCACCGCCTATCTGCTCACCGATCGGTTCCAGCGCGTCATCCTGCTGGCGCTCGGCATCGGTGCCGCCACCAGCTTCTTCGGCGCCTATCTCAGCTACTTCCTCGATGGCGCAACCGGCGGCATCATCGTCGTGCTGCAGACGGTTATTTTCCTCATCGCCTTCGTTTTCGCCCCCAAGCACGGCATGCTCGCCGCGCGCCGCCGTGTGAAGCAATCGCTGGAGGAGCCAGCATGAGCGACACGATCGACCTCCTCCTCTTCCCCTTCCAGATCGATTTCATGCAGACCGCCTTTGCGGTGACGCTGATGATCGCGCTGCCGATGGCGATCCTCTCCTGTTTCCTGATTTTGAAGGGCTGGTCGCTGATGGGCGACGCCGTCTCTCACGCCGTCCTGCCGGGCGTCGTCATCGCTTATATGCTGGCGATCCCGTTTTCGATCGGCGCCTTCGTCGCCGGCATGGTCTGCGCGCTTGCGACAGGTTTCCTCAAGGAAAACAGCCGCATCAAGGAAGACACGGTGCTCGGCATCGTCTTTTCCGGCATGTTCGGCCTTGGCCTCGTTCTTTACGTCAATGTTCAGGCCGATGTGCATCTCGACCACATCCTGTTCGGCGACATGCTTGGCATCCTGCCGCAGGACCTGATCGAAACGACGGTGATCGCCATCGCTTCCACCATCTTCCTCGTCATTTTCCGCAAGGACCTTTTGGTGCACGCCTTTGACGAACAGCATGCCAAGGCGATCGGCCTGCCGACCCGGCTCTTGCATTACGGCCTGCTTGCCGTCCTGTCGCTGACGGTCGTCGGTGCCTTGAAGGCAATCGGCATTATTCTCTCGGTGGCGCTTCTGATCGCCCCAGGTGCCATCGCCTTCCTGCTTACCCGCCGCTTCACAGCCATGCTGATCACGGCGATCGCAGTGGCGCTCGGCTGCTCGCTCGGCGGCATCTATCTGAGTTTTTTCCTGGATAGCGCCCCTGCCCCAACCATCGTGCTGCTGATGACGGCGACCTTCATCGCCGCATTCATTCGCACCACGCTCGCGTCCCGCGCCGCGGCCTGAGCAAGCGCGGACAAGCAGCCTCAAGATACGAGAAAACCCGCATCGAAGCGGGTTTTCTTCTGTTCTTCAGTTGCACCGATTGCGGTTATGCCGCCTGCCTGCTTGCCCCTTCAGCCGGCGCCGCACCGGTCGACGGATCCGATTCGCGAATTCTGGCACGCCGGTTGAGCTTGAAGTGATTGACCAGCTCGACGAGCTGCGCCGCTCCCGTCGCCAGTGTCTGGCTGATCCCTGTCGTGCGCTCCACCATGACGGCGTTCTGCTGGGTCATCCGGTCGAGCTGCGAAACGGTATTATTGATCTCCGACAGGCCGGTCGCCTGCTCCTGAGCAGCGGTCGCCAGCGATTGCACATTGCGGTCGATGGAAGCGACGAATTCCTCGATCTCCTTCAACGCCACGCCGGTTTCATCGACCAGCCGGACGCCTTCTGTCACTTCCCGGCCAGAATTGTCGATCAGCGCCTTGATTTCCTTGGCCGCCGTCGCAGAACGTTGGGCAAGCTCGCGAACTTCCTGCGCAACCACCGCAAAGCCCTTGCCGGCCTCGCCCGCGCGCGCCGCTTCCACGCCGGCATTGAGCGCCAGAAGATTGGTCTGGAAGGCGATCTCGTCGATAACGCCGATGATCGTCGTGATCTCGGTCGATGCGCCTGCGATACGTTTCATCGCCGTGATCGTCTCCTGCACCACTGCCGACGATGAGGTGGCAGACTGCATCGCGTTCATCACGAGCTTGCGCGTCTCGCCGGTATTGGCCGAGGAGGCACGCACTGTGGCGGTCACCTGCTCCAGCGCTGCCGATGCTTCCTCAAGCGATGCAGCCTGCTCCTTCGTCCGCATCGACATCTGGTCGGCAGCCTGATGCATTTCCTGGCTGGAACCGTTCAGCATGCCGGTCTGCCTGAGCACGCCCATCAGCGTTTCCTGGAAGGCCCCGATCGAGGCATTGAAGTCGCGGCGAAGCGGTTCGAACTCCGTGCCGAAGGGAACATCGATCGTCTGGCGGATATTGCAGTCGGCAAGCCGCCCAAGTCCGGCGCCGAGTTCCTTCACCACGGTCATGCGTTCGGAAACATCTGTCGCGAACTTCACGACCTTGAATACCCGACCGCTGTCGTCGAGGATCGGATTGTAGGACGCCTGAATGTAGATCGACTCGCCCTGTTTGGTGATTCGGGTAAATTGCCCGGTCGAGAACCGGCCGGAGGAGAGCTCCTGCCAGAACTGCCGATATTCCGCCGATCGCGCATATTCGGGTTCGCAGAACATCGAATGATGCTGGCCGGCGATCTCGTCCAGGCGATAACCCAGTGCATTGAGGAAATTCTCGTTGGCGGTAATGATCTTGCCTTCCGGTGAAAATTCGATCACCGCCTGCGCCCGCGACAGAGCTTCGAGCTTGCCTCGGTTTTCCAGCTCGCTCTTGCGGGCCGCAGTGATGTCGGTCGCGATCTTCACCACCTTGTAGGGCTTCCGGCCCTTGAACAGCGGGTTATACGAAGCCTCGATCCAAACCTCGCGGCCGCCCTTGCCGAAACGCTTGTATTTCCCCTGATCGAACTTTCCGCTCGCCAGACCTGCCCAGAAATCCACATAGCCCTTCGACGATGCCTCGGCGGCATCGACGAAAATGCGGTGATGCTTGCCGACGATTTCGGAAAGCGAATATCCGACGGTTTTGCAGAAATTCTCGTTGGCAGTCAGGATGATGCCGTTGAGATCGAATTCGATGATCGCCTGGGAGCGGTTGAGCGCTTCCACCAGTGCGGCATTGGATTGGATGTGACCGAAAGGCAATCCGACCATTGATATCTCCAGCTGACATGTTTTCAAGCCGCAGATTATCCGATCATGTTAAAGTTTGAGTTAAATAAGCGATTGATTAACCTCAACTTTTGCGCGCAGAGTTTCGCCACCTTCCCTTTCTCCGAAAACAAAATGGCCCGCCTTCCGACGAGCCATTTTGTTGACTTTAAGTGATCTGTGATCAGGCAGCAGCGAGCTGCAGTTCCTTGCTGACAAGGTTGCGAAGCGCAATCAGATCCTTGTTGAACAGACGAATGCCATCCGACAGCTTTTCGGTCGCCATCTGGTCTTCGTTGAGCATCCAGCGGAAGGTCTTCTCGTCCATCTTGATCGGCGCTGCGGCTTCGAACTTCTCCGGCGAGAGCTTGCGCTCCAGCGTGCCTTCAGCCTTGTCCAGCTCGTCGAGCAGGTTCGGCGCGATCGTCAGACGGTCGCAACCGGCCAGCGCTTCGATTTCGCCGATATTGCGGAAGGAAGCGCCCATGACGATCGTGTCGATGCCGTTCGCCTTGTAGTAGTTGTAGATCGAACGAACCGAAACGACGCCCGGATCGGTCTCGGCCGTGTATTCCTGGCCGGTCGACTTCTTGTACCAGTCGAGAATGCGGCCGACGAAGGGCGAGATCAGGAATGCCTTGGCGTCAGCGCAGGCGACGGCCTGGGCGTGCGAGAACAGCAGCGTCAGGTTGCAGTCGATGCCTTCGGCCTGCAGCACTTCGGCGGCCTTGATGCCTTCCCAGGTGGAGGCAAGCTTGATCAGGATGCGTTCGCGCTCGATACCGCGTGCCTTGTAGGCGGCGATGATCTCATGCGCCTTCTTGATCGAGGCTTCGGTGTCGAAGGAAAGGTCGGCGTCGACTTCTGTCGAAACGCGGCCCGGAACGATGCCGGCGAGTGCTGCACCGACATCGATCGCCAGGCGATCGGCAACGGCAACGGCAATCGCTTCGTTATTGCCGCCCTGCTTGCGGCCCCAGGCCACACCTTCCTTCACCTTGTCGGCAAAGATCGACGTACCGATCGCCTTGAGGACGATGGACGGGTTGGTCGTGCAATCGACCGGCTTCAAGCGGGCAACAGCCTCGATGTCGCCGGTGTCGGCGACGACGGTGGTCATGGAACGAAGTTGCTCTAGTTTTGACGTCATCCGGATGGTCCTCACTGATGGCTGTCGGTGCTGGAGGCACCGATTTTGCTCCTCTGGCATGTTATCTAGATAACATCCCCGGAAGGTAAAGAAGTCAAGACATTTGTCCTTCTCAATTGACATATGTTCCAATGAAGACGATATCATGACCGGACGCGCAGAAATTGCATATTCTGCTTATCGGGAGGATTGTTCGCCCTTGGCCAGATTGAGACGCGAGAGCCACACGACCTATTCCGACGCGACCTCGCAGAGGCTCCGCGCTGCCTGGCTTTATTATAACCAGGGCCTGACGCAGAAGGATGTTGCAGAGAAACTGGGGGTCAGCCGCTCCACCGTCATCCGCATGCTCGACGAGGCGATGAAACGCTCGGAAGTGCAGATCTGGATTTCGGAAGGCATCGAAAGCTGCGTCGAACTGGCAATCCAGCTGGAAAAAACCTACGGTCTTGATGAGGCCGTCGTCGTCCCCACTCCGCGCGACAGCAGCGCCGATGCGCTTGCCGGCGCAGTGGGTCTCGCGCTCGGACAATTCCTTTCCGAAGTCATCCAGGACGACATGACCATCGGCGTCGGCTGGGGCCGCACCATGACCGCCTCGTTATCCAGCTTTCGGCCCACCCGCCATTCCAATGTCAAGGTCGTCTCGCTTCTCGGCGGCATCGTCGCGGTTCACCAGACCAATCCGATCGACTTCACCTGGCGTTTCGCCGGCCAGTTGGGCGCGGAATGTTACATGTTCCTCGCCCCCCTTCTCGTCGATACCGTCGCCACCAAGCGCGCGCTGATCGACAAATGCGGCCTTGATACGATTTACAACCTTGCCGAGAACCTCGATCTCGCCGTCGTCAGCTGCGGCGATATCGGCCCGCACTCAACCTCACTCTCGGAAGGCTTCATTTCCAAAAAAGAGCTGGACCGTCTCATCGCCTCCGGCTGCGTCTGCGATACGATGTTCAACTTCCTCGACGAGCAAGGCCGCTCGGTCGATCATGCGCTCAACGAACGGGTCATGTCGGTCGACCTCGATACGTTGAAGAAGGCGAAGCACATCGTTCTCTCCTCCGGCGGTTCGCATCGCGCCGTCGCCATTCGCGCCACCATTCGCCGCATCGGCTGCAACACGCTGATCACCGACGAAACGGCGGCGAAGGAATTGCTGCGGCTCGCCGCATCGGAACCGGCGACCGCGCCGGAGAGCTGACCAACTCCTCCACGGCTTTTCGTTGGATGCAGGCGAATGACTTTTGCCAACTGTTTGACAGACGGTCAGAAAAAATGTCAGCAAATTGGGGGAGGAGAATTCTGCCATGGCAAAACGGTCTGACACCCAGGGACGGCTGGATGATGCGGCGAGGGCTGGCTGGCTCTATTACGTCGCCGGTCGCACCCAGGACGAAATAGCGGCCGCCATGGGCATCTCCCGGCAATCCGCACAGCGGCTCGTCTCGCTTGCCGTGGCCGAGCGGCTGATCAAGGTCAGGCTCGACCACCCGATCGCCGCCTGTCTGGAACTGGCGGAACGGCTCAAGGAAAAATACGGCCTGCGCCATGCCGAAGTTGTACCGAGCGACCCTTCCGGATCGTCATCGACGACAGGTATCGCAGAGGCGGCGGCCGCCGAAATCGAGCGCTGGCTGAAACGGCCGGAACCGATCGTGCTTGCCGTCGGTACGGGCCGCACGCTGAAGGCCGCGGTCGATCAATTGCCGCCGATGGAATGCCCGCAGCACCGCATCGTGTCGCTCACCGGCAATATCGGCCCGGACGGATCGGCCGCCTTCTACAACGTCATCTTCTCCATGGCCGATGCCATCAAGGCGCGCCATTTCCCCATGCCGCTTCCGGTCCTCTGTTCTTCTGCGGAAGAACGCGAAACGCTGCATGATCAGGCGCTGGTCCGCTCGACGCTGGCGCTTGGCGCAGAAGCGGCGGCCACCTTCGTCGGCATCGGAGAACTGGGGGTCGAAGGCCCCCTCTGCGTCGATGGTTTCCTCGCCCGTGACGAGATGCTGAGCCTCGTCGAAAGCGGGGCTGCGGGCGAAATCTGCGGCTGGGTCTATGACCAGCAGGGACAGCTTCTGGACAACGCCGTCAATGAGCGGGTCGCCAGTGTTCCGATACCGTCGCGCTACACCAGCGCCGTCATCGGAATCGCCCAGGGACAGCGCAAGATCAAGGCCATAGCAGCAGCCCTCAGAGGCAAATTGATCAATGGCATCATCACCGACGAAGCATCTGCCGAGCAGTTGCTCCGCCTGTGAGCAAAAATTTTTCCATTCAAATTCAAGTGCTTAAAACGGTTTAATCGCAGTGCAGCGACGAATCCGTGTTGACTTCTGTCATCTCCTGATAGGTAATTGCCCACGAGCAAAGCGAATGCTCGCCAACATCTTCTCGGGAGGAAGATATGACATTGAAGACTTTTCTGCTGGGCGCCTGCTCGGCGCTGGCCTTCGTTGCCACCTCGGCATCGGCTGAAACCCTCACCATCGCGACTGTCAACAACGGCGACATGGTCCGCATGCAGGGCCTCACCTCGGAGTTCACCAAGGCGAACCCGGATATCGAGGTGAACTGGGTTACGCTGGAAGAAAACGTCCTGCGCGAGCGCGTCACCACCGATATCGCCGCAAACGGCGGTCAGTATGACATCGTCACCATCGGCAACTACGAAGTTCCGATCTGGGCCAAGCAGCAGTGGCTTCTGCCGCTCGAAGGCCTCGGCGACAAATACGACATGGACGACCTCCTGCCGGCGATCCGCGGCGGTCTGTCCGTCGAAGGCAAGCTCTACGCGGCTCCGTTCTACGGCGAATCCGCCATGATCATGTACCGCACCGACCTGCTTGAAAAAGCAGGCCTGAAGATGCCGGAAAGCCCGACCTGGGAATTCATCGCCGATGCGGCCAAGAAGATGACCGACCGGGGCAACGACATCAGCGGCATCTGCCTTCGCGGCAAGGCCGGCTGGGGCGAAAACATGGCCTTCGTCTCCGCGCTCAACAACTCCTTCGGCGGCCGCTGGTTCGACGAAAACTGGAAGCCGCAGTTCGATCAGCCGGAATGGAAGGCCTCTCTCGCTTTCTACGCTGACCTGATGAAGGAAGCCGGTCCGTCTGGCG
Organism: Hyphomicrobiales bacterium; assembly: GCA_900469445.1. Lineage (GTDB taxonomy): Bacteria > Pseudomonadota > Alphaproteobacteria > Rhizobiales > Rhizobiaceae > Neorhizobium. Next base: position 801 of record UBXM01000048.1, on the reverse strand, counting down.
CTTCGTCCAACGGCTTCAACGAAAACCTGACGCTGTTCCAGCAGGGCAAGTGCGGCATGTGGATCGACGCGACCGTCGCCGCATCCTTCGTATCGAACCCGAAGGATAGTAAGGTTGCCGACAAGGTTGGTTACGCGATCTTCCCGTCCAAGGAAGGCGTACAGAACCACGGCAACTGGCTGTGGTCGTGGAACCTCGCCGTTCCGGCTTCCTCCAAGAAGGCCGAAGCTGCGCAGAAGTTCATCGCCTGGGCAACCAGCAAGGAATACACCCAGCTCGTAGCCTCCAAGGAAGGCTGGGCCAACGTTCCTCCGGGCACGCGCACCTCGCTCTACAACACCGAGGACTACAAGAAGGAAGCAGCCTTCGCAGCGCCGACGCTCGCTGCCATGCAGGCTGCCGACATCACCAAGCCGACCGTCAAGCCGGTTCCCTACACGGGTGGCCAGTTCGTCGCGATCCCTGAATTCCAGGCTCTCGGCACCACTGTCGGCCAGCTCTTCTCGGCTGTCATCGCCGGCCAGTCCACGGTCGACGACGCGCTTGCCGCTGCCCAGGCAACGGCGACCCGCGACATGACCCGCGCCGGCTACATCAAGTAAGGGATTTCCTCCCGGGACCAGGGTTGTCCGGCACATAGCCGGGCAGCCCGCCTCCATATGGAACCAGACGACCGGAAACTGCGCCTCTCGTCGTGTCCACAAGCTACCCTATAAAAACAAGATCGTGCTTCCGAGCTGACGTTCGTCAGGAACGCCATGCCGGCAATGAGAGCTCAATGCTCCGGGGAGGGTTTTAGAG
>UBXM01000049.1 GCA_900469445.1 Hyphomicrobiales bacterium | reverse complement strand
CCCGACGTGTCCCGGCCGAACCTCGTCCTCGGGTTAAACCCGAGGATAACCCGAGGAAAAAATCGCTCCGCACCAAGGGCGGACTCCGTCCTTCAATCTGCTTGCGTTAGGGTTTTGTTGACTATCGGAGCTTGGATATCGCGCAAAGTTCGTTTCCTGTTTGTTCTATTGTTGACTCTCGTACAAAAAGAGAACAAATTAAAAACATAACGAACACGGGAGACAACGATGACTGACCTTCTTCGTGATATTGCCGCTTTCGCATCCATCGCGACTTTCGTCGCCACCTTATCGATGCTGATGATTGCCATGTAGGATTGGCTCGGCGCTGATGCCGGGCGCCGCCAAGCTTGAGGACACTGCCGAAAGCCGCGGCGAAACCACTGGCCAAAACCACCGCCGAAAACCGTTGAGTGGCAAATTCAAAACTGGACTTGAGCACTCGCGCGCCCGAAAATAGCGCGATTGAATCAACGATACGGCGATGGATATGGCGGAACAGGCAAAGACAGGATCGGCAGACGAAATTCTCGGCGACAGCCCGCAATTCGTCCATCTGCGCCTGCATTCGGCCTATTCGCTGCTCGAAGGCGCTCTTCCGCTCAAGAAGGTCTTGGGCAAGGCGGTCGCGGACAATCAGCCCGCGATTGCCATTACCGATACGAACAACCTCTTTGTCGCGCTTGAATTCGCCCAGAAGGCGATCGGTGACGGTCTTCAGCCCATCATCGGCTGCCAGCTGTCGATCGACATGCAGGACCAGGAGGACGACCGTCGCGGCAATCAGCTCGCCAAGCTGCCGGCAATCGTTCTTCTGGCAGCCAATGCCGAAGGGTATGAGCGGCTGGTCGATCTCGTCAGCCGGGCCTATCTGGGCGGTGAGGGGGTAAGCGAGACCCATATCTGCGCCTCCTGGCTGGAGGAACTGGGAACCGATGGCCTGATCGCCTTGACCGGCGCCGCCTTCGGTCCGGTGGACAGGGCCGTCAGGGAAGGACATCCGAACCTTGCCGCCGAAAGGCTTCTGCGACTGAAGACCCTGTTCGGCGACAGGCTTTATATCGAACTGCAGCGTCACGGCGCCTACGATAAGCGTCATGAGCATCGCATGGTCGATCTCGCCTACGAGCACGACATTCCGCTGGTTGCCACCAACGAAGCCTTTTTCCCGTCAAAAGCGGATTACGACGCACACGACGCCCTGATGGCGGTTGCCCATGGCGCGATCGTTTCCGATGACAGCCGTTTCCGCCTTACGCCCGACCACTATTTGAAAAGCCGCGCCGAGATGGCCAAGCTTTTCGCCGATCTGCCGGAGGCGCTGGAAAACACCGTCGAGATCGCCCGCCGCTGTTCCTTCATCCTCAAGACGCGCAATCCCATCCTGCCGCGTTTCACCGGCGTCAGCGATCATCCGGAAGAGGATGAGCGCAAGGAGGCTGCGGAGTTGCGCCGCCAGGCGGTGGAAGGACTTGATCTACGTCTTGCCGAACTCGGAATGAGTGCCGGCTTCACCGAGAAGGACTACCGCGAACGTCTCGACTTCGAGCTCGGTGTCATCGAGAAGATGAAGTTTCCCGGTTATTTTCTGATCGTTGCCGACTTCATCAAATGGGCGAAACTTCAAAATATTCCGGTCGGCCCGGGCCGTGGTTCGGGTGCCGGTTCGCTGGTCGCCTATGCGCTGACCATCACCGACGTCGATCCCCTTCGTTTTTCGCTGCTCTTCGAACGCTTCCTCAATCCGGACCGCGTTTCGATGCCCGACTTCGATATCGACTTCTGCCAGGATCGCCGCGAAGAGGTGATCCGCTACGTGCAGCGGAAATACGGCCGCGAACAGGTGGCGCAGATCATCACCTTCGGTTCGCTGCAGGCGCGTGCGGCGCTGCGTGACGTCGGCCGCGTGCTCGAAATGCCCTATGGTCAGGTCGACCGTATCTGCAAACTGGTGCCAAACAATCCGGCCAACCCGACGCCGCTCTCCAAGGCGATCGAGGAGGAGCCAAAATTCCAGGAAGAAGTGGACAAGGAGCCGGTCGTCGGCCGCCTGCTCGATATCGCCCAGAAGATCGAGGGCCTTTACCGCCACGCATCGACCCACGCCGCCGGTATCGTCATCGGCGACCGCCCGCTGTCGAAACTCGTACCGATGTACCGCGATCCGCGCTCGGACATGCCGGTCACCCAGTTCAACATGAAATGGGTCGAACAGGCCGGCCTGGTGAAGTTCGACTTTCTGGGCCTCAAAACCCTGACCGTCCTGAAGACGGCGGTCGATTTCTGCCGCAAGCGCGACATCCATGTCGATCTTCCAACCATCCCGCTGGATGACAAGCTGACCTACGAAATGCTGTCGCGCGGCGAGACCGTCGGCGTGTTCCAGGTGGAAAGTGCCGGCATGCGCAAGGCGCTGATCGGCATGAAGCCCGACTGTATCGAGGACATTATCGCGCTCGTGGCGCTTTATCGTCCGGGCCCGATGGAAAACATCCCGACCTACAACGCCCGCAAGCATGGCGAAGAAGAGGTCGAGTCCGTCCATCCGTCGATCGACTACCTCCTGAAGGAAACCCAGGGCGTTATCGTCTACCAGGAACAGGTAATGCAGATCGCCCAGGTTCTGTCGGGCTATTCGCTCGGCGAAGCCGACCTTCTGCGCCGCGCCATGGGTAAGAAGATCAAGGAGGAGATGGACAAACAGAGCGAACGCTTCGTTGATGGCGCCGTCAAGAACGGCGTGTCCAAGCCGCAGGCGAAGAACATTTTCGAACTGCTCGCCAAGTTCGCCAACTACGGCTTCAACAAGTCCCACGCCGCGGCCTACGCCATCGTCTCTTATCAGACGGCCTATATGAAGGCGCATTATCCGGTCGAGTTCCTCGCCGCGACCATGACCTACGATATGGCCAACAGCGAAAAGCTGAACGATTTTCGCGAAGACGCCGGTCGTCTCGGCATCAAGGTCTTCCCGCCATCGGTCCAGACGTCGTTCCGCCATTTCGAAACCGGTGAAGCGAAGATCTATTACGCGCTCGCCGCCATCAAGGGCGTCGGTGAATCCGCCGTCGAGCACATAACGGAAGTCCGCGGTGACAAGCCTTTTGCCGGCATCGAGGATTTCTGCATGCGGGTCGACCCCAAACAGGTCAACCGTCGCGTTCTGGAAAGCCTGATATCCGCCGGTGCCTTCGATTGCTTCGGCCATGACCGCGCCCAGTTGATCGCGGGCCTCGACCGGATCATAGGTTATGCGCAGCGTGCGCAGGAGGAGAAGGTCTCGGGACAGTCCGATTTCTTCGGCTCCGGCTCCAGCAGCGGCCCGGAGAAGCTGATCCTGCCGACATTCAATCCCTGGATGCCGTCGGAAATGCTGATGCGCGAATATCAGGTTCTCGGCTTTTATCTGTCGGCCCATCCGCTCGACACCTACAAGGAAACGCTGTCGAAGCTCAGAGTGCAGACCTTCGCCGATTTTGCGACTTCCGTTCGTCAGGGCGCAACCGCCGGGCGACTGGCAGGCACGGTGACCGGGCGGCAGGAGCGCAAGACCAAGACCGGCAACAAGATGGGCATCATCACCTTCTCGGATTCGTCCGGCCAATTCGAGGCCGTGCTGTTTTCCGAGGCGCTGGCGCAATATCGCGACCTGCTTGAGCCGGGCAGGTCGCTGGTCATTACCGTTCAGGCCGACGAACGGCCGGAAGGTATCGGCCTTCGTATCCAGACGGCGCAATCATTGGAGGAACAGTCGGTCCGCATGCAAAAGGCGCTGCGTGTCTTCGTCCGTGATGCGGGACCGCTGAAGACGGTTGCCAATCATCTGAACATGCGCGGCGAAGGTCTCGTCTATTTCATCGTCATCAAGGAGGATGGCCGCCGCGAGATCGAGGTGGAACTGACGCAGAGATACCGTCTGTCGCCTGAAATGGCCGCCGCCCTGAAAGCAGCGCCCGGCGTTCTGGATGTCGAGCTCGTCCAGTAGCGACCTGCTCTGCGGGGTGTCGCGTGAATGCGCCGGCTATTACAGGCGCTAGGACATCCCCCCGAAAGTGGTCACCGGTTTCGGGGGTAAAGACATGCGTAAAAACAAGGAGCTAAAGCGCGACAGGCGAATCTGAACGATCGCGCCGCGCTTTATACGCGGGTTTCACCGCGATAACCGTCAGCCGCCTCGGCATGGGGGCTGTCGGCGAGCTTCACCTGGTTTCTGCCGGCATTCTTGGCGATATAGAGCGCAAGGTCTGCCTGTCGGTAGGCTTCGGTCAGACCGGCAGCCATTGCCAGCGGAGAGACGCCGAAGCTGGCGGTAACGCTCAGGCTCTCCGGAAGGCCAGGCAGGGCCATCGTCGCGCCGCGCAGCGCCTGGGCAAACAGCACGGCCGCGCCGATCTCGGTATCCGGCAAAAAGATCGCGAATTCCTCGCCGCCGATGCGCCCGAGTGCTGCTCGTTTGGGTGCGCAGTCGTTCATCAACTGCCCAAAACCCTGGATCACCAGGTCGCCGACATGATGGCCATAGGTGTCGTTGATGCGCTTGAAATGGTCGAGATCGCAAAAAATGATCGCATGTTTACCGTTTGGCGCTTCGCCCAGAAGGAGTTGAACCTGCCGGTCGAAGCCGCGCCGGTTGGCAAGAGCCGAAAGCGTGTCCTTCTCCGATTCACTGCGCTGGTCGGCCATGATCTCAAGTACGAGGGCCGCGAGCAATGTCAGCCCGACGGCGACGACAAGAATGGCCGTGGCGCTTTGCGAAATCAGTGCGTAGTTCGTGTGAATATAGTCTTTCGCGGTGCTGCCGGATCCGACCAGAACCGCAAGCCCGGCCTTGGCAAAGAAATGCAGGCCGGTGAACAGAAGCACCATGCCGAGGAAACGGTCAATCGTCTGGCGCCCGCGCGATGCAAGCACGACGAAAGCACTGTCGAGCAGGATGACGGCAAACGGGCTCTGATAGGAAAAGGCCTGCAGCGGTGTTCCGCGCGGCAGGTCGTAGATCACGTAGCACAGGATGATGCTGGCGGTGACGAAGAAGGCCGCGATCCGCTTGTCGAGCCGTCGGCCGTAAAGATGGCCGATACCCACCCGCAGCAGCATCATGCCGGAAAGAACCGTCGCAAACGCGCCGAGCGCCCAGATCTTCGGAGTTGCCGTATAGGCGACGAGAAGCTCGCACACGGCTGACAGCGAGGCGACGCCGAAGCCGGCGGCCAGCCATAGTGCGGCCCTGCGCGAACGGCTGCGTGTCGCAACGACGGCGAAGACCGCGCTGAAGCACACGGCAACGACGAAATTCACACCCAGGAAAAAAGCTACACCGTTCATCAATCCATCGCTGCAGTCGGATCAGCGCAAAACCTGTTGCTCGGCCGTGCCGCTTGCCGACAGGAAAAGCAGATCTTTTCCTCGGTTATATCGCTCGGGGAAGCAGGATCAATTAGCAGATGTTTCATTAAACAGGCGAGATAATTCGCTACCGGGGCGCCGAAAACCATGCGGGTTGTTGTCGGCCAAAGGATGCCAGCCCACATCTCGGCACTTGCCGCAGAACGGCGATATGGCAATCATGCAAGGCAACAGAAACAGAGGCCGATCATGGAGACCCTTCCGACACATGCGGAATATTTCGGACATGTGCGCACCATCATCGGCATGGTCCTGGGCTTGAGCCTTGCGCGTCTGGTCAACGGTCTCACGCGTTTCGTCCAGCATCCGGGCACGATCAAGGTTTACCCGGTGCACCTGGGCTGGGTCGTTTTCCTGCTGATCACCATCGTCCATTTCTGGTGGTACGAGTTTCATCTGGCGCAGGTCCAGGTCTGGACATTCCCGCTTTACGGTTTCCTGATCTTCTACACCATGGTCTTTGCCGCGCTGACGGCATTGCTGTTTCCCGACCAGATGACCGACTACAAGGGGTTCGAGGATTATTTCGAGCAGCGCAAACGCTGGTTCTTCGGTCTGCTCGCGTTTGCCGCATTGCTTGATGTGGGAGATACGCTGATCAAAGGAGCCGACTATCTGCACTCGCTCGGCATCGAATATCCCGTTCGTCAGGCGGGGTTCGTCATCCTGTCCATCGCCGCGATGTTCATCACGTCCAGACGAGCGCAACTGGTGCTCGTCCTTGCCGCAATCGTCTATCAGGTCAGCTGGATCGTGAGACTGTATGACATCCTCTGACGGGATGAAGGCTATCAAAGCCATTTGCGCACCGTTCGCCCCGGAGGACGGTCATGGAAGAAAAACAACACATAACCGTCCAGCACTGATGGAAGCGTCATCCATGGGGGACACGGATTTCGGGGGTACTTCCATATTGCCTAGGTAAGAATCGAACGTGGTCGCAATGTGGCGTGGTGCCGACTTGGTGATGCAACTTTGGTCTAGGCTTCGGTTTGCCGTGGTGAAGGCAGAAGAGCGGAAGTGTCGACCGGCCGTCAAAAAGAAAATCGCATCGCAGCTGATTTGGCTGCGATGCGACATGGTCAAATCCAAACAGGTGATAGAACCTGCCTTTTGTCAATCAATACAGTCCGATACCGCCGATATATGATTCTCTTTTCGAACGTCGGGCGGGCTTTGGCTCGCTCTGGGTGAGGCCGGCCTGGGCGATGTTGGCGTGCGAACGGGTGAGAGTTACGAAATCGGTGCCCTTGCCGGTTTCCGGGCCAAGGCCCTGGTCGGTAATGGTCAGCGATGTGCCGTTCGTCATCAGCTCGCCGATCTGTTCGCGGATATTCTTCGGAATGTCGATCCGGTCGAGGGCGATCGCAGCCGCGTTCGGCAGGCTGGCATCCGCCTTCTTGGCGATGCCGAGCTGTTTCATCTCGTCGTCGGTCATCTCGTTCTTCAGCGTCACCGCATGCCACTCCGCCTTCTCGGCATTGCGCTCGAGATGGTCGGCGGTGAAGAAATGCGTGCCGAGCGCCTGCTCTGGGTCCTTGATGCCGATCGGCGCCTCGAACAGCGGCTCGAAATTGCGTCGCACCAGGATCTGGCCGGCCGGCGGTTCTTTTTCACCGGCGGACTGATAGAGCGCGGCAAGGAATTCCTTGCTGACCAGCGCGCCGCCGGCAGGAAGACCTTTCCAGCGCTTGTAGCCGGCGATCGCCTCGCGGGTCATCGGGCCGGGAATGCCGTCGGCTGCGCCCGCATCGAAACCGAGGTCGGTCAGGTGGGTCTGGACATCGTGCATCGTTTCGCGCGCACCGCGGCGATGGATGAGGATACGCAGCGGCGCCGCATCTTCGGGAACGACGGCCTGCAGCGAACCGGTCGGCATCGGGTCGGTCTCGGCCATCGCCACGTCATAGGAACCGTCGGCGGCCTTTTTCATCGCGGTGGGGCGCAGGTCGGCATTCGGGAAGAATGGTTCGGACGGCAGCGGTTTCAGCGGCATGAAGAGATTGGCGTTTTCTATCCTGATCGGCTTCACCGGGGCATCGGAAACCACCACATGCACGCCGCGTTCCGTCATGTCGTAGATCGTCTTGGCGGTACCGGAGGGGATACGTATGCAGCCATGCGATGCCGGATAGTTCGGCACATTGCCTTCGTGAAGCGCGATGCCCGACCAGGTCAGGCGCTGCATGAAGGGCATAGGCGCGTTCGAATAGATGTTGGATTCGTGGTACTTGCGCTTCTCGAGGATCGAGAAGATGCCGCTCGGCGTCGTATGGCCGGCCTTGCCTGTCGAGACTTTCGAGGTCTTCACGACGGTCTCGCCGTCATAGACCGTCATCGTCTGCTGATCCTTCGAAACGATGATCTGGAGTGTTGCGGTTTCGGCAAAAGCGGACTGAGAGAGGATGGTCCCGGACAGGAGTCCGAGGCTGAACAAAACGCCACGCAACATGAAGACCTCTTACGCATTACAATGGTCTGCAATTTAGCGTGTTAAACTTAATGAAAATTTTCTGAAAAGTGGCGGGATCGTGTCAAATCATCACGATCATGCGATTTTGGGACAAATTTGCAAAGCGGACGTAGAGCCGCCGAAGGGCGGTCAACGGCGCTTCTCGCCGAACGTATATCCGGTCTCGACCGCGCCCTTGCCGAACTTGTCGCGAAGCTTGTCCATGGCCGCTTCCGCAGCAGCTCTCCTGCCGGCCTGCTGGTCCACGAGGTCGGGTGGATCGGCACGTGTCGGATCGCAAAGGTCGGTGACGCCGATACCCAGAAGGCGAAATTTCGTGCCGTCCGTTTCCTTCTCCATCAGCGACAGGCCGGTGCGGAAAATCCTGTCGGCGAGCTGGGTCGGATCCTCCAGCCGCTTGTTGCGTGTGCGGCTCTTGAAGTCGGACGTCTTCATCTTCAGGACGACGGTGTGGCCGGCGATCTCGTGTTTTTTCAGCCGCGCCGAAACCTTCTCCGACAGGCGGCGCAGAACCGGTAGAAGATCGTCATGGCGGGATATGTCGTCAAAAAATGTCGTTTCGGCAGAGACGCTCTTTGCCGCATCGTTCAGATGGACTTCCCGCTCGTCCATGCCGCGCGCCAGTCGATAGAGGCGCTGCCCCATCGAGCCGTAGCGGCGCATCAGGTCGCTTTCCTCCATCTGCTGCAATTGCCCGATGGTGCGGATGCCATCGGCCTCGAGCGTGCTGTTGAAGGCCTTGCCGACGCCCCAGATGGTGGTGACGGGACGGGGCGCCAGAAAGTCCTTCGCCTCGGCTTCGCCGATAACGGAAAACCCGCGTGGTTTCTGCAGGTCGGAAGCAACCTTGGCGAGGAATTTGCAGTAGGAGAGGCCAACGGAAATCGAGATCCCGAGTTCGTTTTCGACGCGTTTGGCGAATTTGGCGAGGATACGCGCCGGCGGGTCGCGGTGCAGGCGTTCCGTCCCGGCGAGCTCAAGAAAGGCTTCGTCGATCGAGAGAGGCTGGACGAGCGGCGTAAGCTCCATCATCATCTGCCGCACCTGTCGGCCGACACTGACGTATTTTTCCATATTGGGCGGGATCACGACGGCATTGGGGCAGAGTTCAAGCGCCTTGAACATCGGCATGGCCGAGCGCACGCCATCGATGCGGGCGATATAACAGGCGGTGGAGACGACACCACGCTTGCCGCCGCCGATGATCACCGGCTTGTCGGCAAGCTCCGGATTGTCCCGCTTTTCGATCGTTGCATAAAATGCGTCGCAATCGATATGCGCCAGCGTCAGATCGTAGAGTTCACGGTGATAAAGCAGCCGAGGCGACCCGCATTTGCGGCACCGGCGCGTTTCGACCTTCTGCTCGGCAAGGCAGTCGCGACAGAAACCGGTTGTTGGGTCGGCCGAAAGCGTCATGTCAGGAACAAAGGTTGAACATCTGCACGATAGGCCGCAAACGGGCTGCACTCAAGGGCGATCAAGCCCGTCCACATGCATTTTGCTTTGGTCTGTTGCTGCTTTGTGAACTGCCGGGCTAGCGGCCGATATGCGCGCGGATGAGGTCGTCGGCATGGCGCCAGTCCATCGCCCGGGCGATGCCGTCATCCGGTTTTGGTGCCAGAAGATGCAGCGGGGAATCCGGCATCATGTGCAGCACCAGGCAATTTTCGACGTGATCGCGGACCGAGTGAAGGTTATGCGCCATGTCGTCGATGAAGACCGAGGGCAGGGGGCGGTCTGCGTGGAGGCGGCGCATCACCGGCCCCTTCGGTTCTTCGGTCGCGACAAGCGGAAAGTCGAAACCGAGGCGGTCGAGCAGCCGGCGTCTCGGCTCGCTATAGCGCGGCGGCATCGCGGTGAGAAACAGTACATCCGCCTCGGCTGAAAGCGCATTCAGCGTATCGAGGGCGAGATCGAAAGGCGTCTGCCAGTCTTCCTGCTGCTCGAAGAACGAGCCGATCAGCAGTTTGACGGCCGCGTCTTCGATTGCTGATTCCGTGCCGACCGTAACGATATTGCCGGTCAGTCGGAATGAGCGCGGCAGCAGCTCCAGCCCGCCTTTTTTCAGATAGGTTTCAAAAGGCGCGAAAAACTGCAGGACCACATCATCCACGTCGCAGACGATCAGCGGTCGGTCTTTCAGGCTGACATGGGAAAGGTCGAGGATCTCGCTCATGTCAGTAATCTCCAGGCCCGAAATAGGGACCGGAATAATGCTGATGCGCGGCGATGACCGTCTCGGGCTTGGTATCCGTTGCCTCGCAGAAGGCCAACAGCGTCGGCTCGTGGCCCATCACGAAGTCGATCATGCCTGCCAGAAAGCCGGGATCCGCGATGGCTGAGCGTATCTGGTTCGGCGCCACGCCCGACAGCGCAAGGAAGCGCTGCAGCATGTCGGGTTCGCCGGCCATCCATCCAAGTACGGCGGCGGCAGTTTCTTCCGCCTGTATGCGTTTCGCGTCCTGAGCAGTCGTTTTTTCCGGCATTTTTCGGGAGTTACCTCTTCTCAACCAAATGGCCCTAGTCTTGGCGAAACTGAGCTTAATGGAATCGGCCATTTTGAAGCTTATATATCGAACATACGCTTTTGAAGGCGCGATTTAAGGAATGGATCGCAATGCCCAAACGGGTCATGATTGTCGAAGACAACGAGCTGAACATGAAGCTCTTCCGCGATCTGATCGAGGCGTCGGGTTATGACACGATCCAGACCCGAAACGGCATGGAAGCGCTCGATCTCGCCCGCAAGCATCGTCCTGATCTTATCCTGATGGATATCCAGTTACCTGAAGTCTCCGGGCTGGAAGTCACCAAATGGCTGAAGGAAGATGACGAGCTTCACGTCATTCCGGTCATTGCAGTCACGGCCTTCGCGATGAAGGGTGACGAGGAGCGCATCCGCCAGGGCGGTTGCGAAGCCTATGTCTCCAAGCCGATCTCGGTGCCGAAATTTATCGAAACGATCAAGACTTATCTCGGCGACGCATGATGCGGGGAGCACGGGCATGACAGCGCGGATATTGGTGGTCGATGACGTTCCGGCGAACGTAAAACTTCTCGAAGCGCGTCTGCTGGCGGAATATTTCGATGTGCTGACGGCCGATGACGGCTACAAGGCGCTGGCGATCAGCGAAAGCACGCATCTGGACCTGATCCTGCTTGACATCATGATGCCCGGTATCGACGGTTTCGAAGTCTGCGAGCGCCTGAAGGCCAACCCCAAGACCGCGCATATCCCCGTCGTCATGGTGACGGCTCTCGATCAGCCGTCCGACCGCGTGCGTGGCCTGAAGGCCGGTGCCGATGATTTCCTCACCAAGCCGGTCAACGATATCCAGCTGATCTCCCGCGTTCGCAGTCTCGTGCGCCTGAAGGCGTTGAGCGACGAATTGCGCATTCGCGCCGATACGGCCCACAGCCTCGTCATGGAAGACATGCTGAAGGGTGTCGATGGTCGCGACGATATCGGCCAGGTTCTGCTGGTCGATGGCCGTGCAAGCTCGCAGGAGCGGATCACCAAGGCGCTGAAGCCGATCTGCAATGTGATGGCGATGTCGGATCCGCAGGCTGCAATTTTCGAGGCTGCCGAAAACAGCTTCGATCTCGTCATCGTCAACGCCAATTTCGACGATTACGATCCCTTGCGTCTGTGCTCGCAGCTCCGCTCGCTGGAAAGAACGCGGTTCCTGCCGATCCTGCTGGCCACCGAAGTCGGTGCGGAGGACATGATCGTCCGAGCGCTCGATCTCGGCGTCAACGATTACATCGTCCGCCCGATCGACCCGAATGAGCTGCTTGCGCGCACGCTGACCCAGATCAAGCGCAAGCGTTACAATGATCGTCTGCGCATGAGCGTCAAGCACACGATAGAGCTTGCCGTCACCGATGCCCTGACCGGTCTCAACAATCGCCGATACCTCGACAATCACCTGAAGATCCTGTTCGCCCGGGCCGCGGCACGCTCGCGCCCGATGTCGATCTGCCTCATGGATATCGATCGGTTCAAGACGGTCAACGATACCTATGGCCATGATGCCGGCGACGAGGTGTTGCGCGAATTCGCAACCCGCATCCGCTCGACCGTGCGCGGCGCCGATCTTGCCTGCCGTTATGGCGGCGAGGAATTTGTCGTGGTCATGCCGGATACCGATGCGACGGCAGCGGCCGCTGTCGCCGAGCGCCTCCGCGCCATCATCGAAAAGACGCCCTTCGCGCTCAAAAATGCCGGTACCGCGATCAGCCTGACGGCATCCTTCGGCCTTTCCTGCAGCACCGGGGATGCCGACACGCCGGAACAGTTGCTCAAGCAGGCCGATCAGGCGCTTTACAAGGCCAAGGCTGAAGGCCGCAACCGCGTTGTCGCCAACGCTGCCTGACGGCGAGCCCTGTGCGAATCTCGAGCGGTGTCAGGGCAACGTCGCAGTAAGCGCTTGATCCGGTTCGGTGGTTTTCGCGCCGCGGCAAGCCTGTGCCGGATGAATTAATCACAGTTTTGTGGCGGTGCGGAATTGCTTGGCGGCGATCTGCGGGCGCAAAATTCCGCAAGCTTTTTCACCGTTTCCAGATTGTTAAACTTTGGTGACGGAGAAGCCGCTCCAAGGATAGCCGAGTTTAAATAGTTGCAATTTCATCATGGCCTGTGCCGTATCGTCATTTTTTTCCGGAATTAAATCCGCAGCGGTTGTAGGGGGCAAGAAAAAATGCCGGCGGTTTGGCGCGTTTTACTTTGTCACTATTGATGAACGTTAAGTGCTGGCCCGGCTGCAGTCGCAAATTTTAACCAACAGCAACGTCATTTTTTTTGGCCGGTTAAGAATCTATTGATTTTCTTTTTGCTTTGCGCAATTTTGGGGCTAACGACAAACATGTGCCATACGTGGCACTGCCATACCCCATGATGCTCAGGTCCGCCGCATCTCCTGGGTCGTGGGGTCGGTCGACCGGCATGCATGCCAATGCGGTTCCTCGTGCCGTTATTGCAGGCTGGTCGACCCCCAATTCAAAACGCCGCTCCCTGACGGGATGCGGCGTTTTTTCGTTTCGGCGCTCTGTTGGGGGGCGGGGCCTGCTGTGGCTCTGATGCGAGGCGGCAAAAGAAAAGGCGCCTGACCTTGCGGTCGGCGCCTTTTTTCTTAACCCGCGATCAAGTCTTACTTGATCTTGGTTTCCTTGAATTCAACATGCTTCTTGGCAACCGGGTCGTACTTGGTCTTGGTCATCTTGTCCGTGAACGTACGGCTGTTCTTCGTCGTGACGTAGAAGAAACCGGTGTCAGCCGTCGACAGCAGCTTGATCTTGATGGTCGTAGCTTTCGCCATGGTTGTTCTGCCTCTAGAAAATAGGAAGCCGCGAGCGCGGTGTGCGCCCCAGCTAAATCTGGCGCGAAATTACAAATCGCGCGCCAAAAGTCAACTCCGTTTTAGTCGGAAAAGCGTACGGCTCAGGGCAATCAGCACGTAAAAGCCGAAGAATGAGGCCAGCGCCCAGGCATAACCGCTGTTTCCGACGAGATCCATGGCGGCCCCGATGCCCTGCGGACCGACGACGGTGCCGACCGCATAGCAGAAAATGAACGCGGCATTGGCGGCGGCGAGATCGGCGCCGCTGAGTCGCGCACCCAGATGCGCAAGCCCGACCGTGTAGAGGCCCGAAACACAGCCGCCCCAGAAGAACAGCACTACCGCCATCAGTATCCAGTTGTGGATGAGCATGGGCAGCGCCAGCGAGCCGATGACGCCGAGAACGGCCATCGCTGCCAGAAGCGGCCGGCGGTCACGCAGCCGGTCGGAATAGAGGCCGAGCGGGATCTGGAAGGCCATGTTGCCGATGCCCATGACCGTCAGAAGCACGGCTGCCTGTGATTCCTGCAATTGTTCGCGCAGGGCGTAGATCGGGAACAGCGAAAGGCCGCCGGCCGAGACTGCGCCGAAGGCGAAGACGGCGGCGGTCGCCGTCGGCACGAGGAAGATATAGTGGAAGAAATGACGGTCCGGCTTGGTATCCAGAACCGGGCTCTCATGCCGGGCGATGAAGATCGGGATCAGTGCAAGCAGGATGACGATGGCGCCGACCAGGAAGGGAAGGATGCCGTCGCTGCCCAGCGCCGAAAACAGAAGCGGCCCGAGCGCGAAGCCTACCGCAAGCACGGTGGCATAGATGCCGAGCACCAGTCCGCGGCGGCGGGGAGGGGCAGCCTCGTTGATCCAGAACTCCGACAGGATGAACAGCGTCGTGGTCGCCCCATGGAAGGCGAAGCGCAGCGGGAACCACATCCAGAAGGATTGCGCATAATAAAAGCCGAGCCCGCTGATCGAGGCGACGACAACGGCAAACATCATCGTTCTGGCCACGCCGTAGCTATGCGCGAGCTTTGTGGTCACCGGTGCCGCAAGCATCGAGGCGATGCCGGCCATGGCGGCGTTAAGCCCGATCAATGTCGACGGGATACCGCGCTTTTCAAGAATGATGGAAAGCAGCGGAAGACCGAGACCGATCGCCACCCCGACCGCGCTGATTGCGGAAATCGCCGCGAACAGGGAAGGCCAATGGATATGTTCGACATGCCCGTTTGCGTCGGTCGTCGGCTGCGACATTCATTCTTCCTTACAGTCGGCTCTGGACGAAACGTCCGCGACGCATCGAATAGAAGGGAACTGGGTTTCCGAAAGGTACGGACGGATCAAGCTTCATCAGGTCCTTGACGTCCTCCAGCACCGTCTGAGTGATCCGCGCGAGTTTCAGACTGGAAACCATTGCAATGTCAAGCCATTGCAAGTCCTCAAGCTCGTCCGTATCCCCGAAATGCGACATGTCGAAGACAGTCTCTTCGCAAAAACCAAGAAAGAAGCGGGTATCGTAGCGACGCACGCTTCCAGGTGGCGTGATGGCGCGCGCGACATAACGTAGCGTGCCAAGATCGAAACCCGTTTCGTTGACGGGGCGAATCCCCGTTTCTTCGCGCAATTCGCGAAGGGCCGCGAGCGCCAGGGCCCTTGCCCGTGTAGGCCCCATGCGACCGGAGACGCCTGCCAGCAGTTTTTCCATGACCAGCGGGTTCAGATCGCCATCAAAGGGCAGGGCATGGTCGCTGCGATCTCGTCGTCCGCCGGGAAATACATAGACATCGGGCATGAAGACATGTGCGCTCGCCCGTCTTCCCATCAGGATTTTGGGCGCGGGGCCGGAACGATCGACGAGAATCAGGCAGGCCGCATCCTGCGTGCGCACACGGCGGTTTGCGCCATCCGGTTCAGCAGCGTCTGGGGAAGTGGAGGTCATGCGGACGGGTCGCTGCTTTCTGGTTCGCGCGCACCGAAACCGTGCATCCTGTAGGCCCATTGCAGGCCGATCACGCCGCCCTTGATCGGTTGGACCGTTGCAATCGCGGCAATGGCGGCAAGCGGTATCCAGATCGCCATATGCACCCATGGCGAGACGCGCCAGAGCATGTCGGTCAAAAGATAACCGGACATCAGCACGTGGCCGACGACGACGATGACGAGATAGGCCGGCAGGTCGTCGGCGCGTTGCGGCCGATAGTCCTCGCCACAGACGGCGCAATGATCGACGGGCTTGAGAAAGGCGCGAAACAGGCGGCCATCGCCGCATTTGGGGCAACGACAGGCAAGACCGCGTTTGATGGAGCGCCCCAAGGGACGCTCGGGCGCGCCTTCACCGCCATATTTGATGGTCGATCCGGCGCGCTGGTCCATTGCTATCTCCTGCGTCCACGTGGAGGGCGTGTGCCCGGCTTTTTCGGTCCGCCACCCGGCCTGTTGCGTTTGCCCGCCTTGTGGAAGGATCGCATTGCCGTCGGCAGTTTCTTGCCTTCACTCAACATCTCGAACTGTAGCGCACCGGCAAGCGGAATGGCATCCTTCAGGCGCACATCGACCGTATCGCCCAGCTGATAGCCGAGCCCGGAGCGCTCGCCCGTCAGAGCCTGATGCGCCTCGTCATAGATGTAATAATCATTGCCGATTGTCGAGACCGGCACAAAACCGTCAGCCCCATAGGTCGGCAGCGAAACGAACAGTCCGGCCTTGGTGACGCCGGAAATCCGTCCCTCGAATTCCTCGCCGATACGGGTGGCGAGGTGATGGGCGACGAGACGGTTGATCGTGTCACGCTCGGCGGCCATTGCGCGGCGTTCGAAGGTAGAGATTTCCGCGGCGATATCGTCGAGCTGCGCTTCTTCCTCCGGCGTGATCCCGCCTTCGCCGAGACCCAGCGAACCGACCAGCGCGCGATGCACGATCAGGTCGGCATAACGGCGGATCGGTGAGGTGAAATGCGCGTATTTCATCAGATTGAGGCCGAAATGCCCGATATTGTCCGGGCTGTAGACGGCCTGGCTCTGGGAGCGCAGCACCATCTCGTTGACCATCACCTGATGCGGCGTGCCCTGCGCTTGCGAAAGGATGCCGTTGAACGAGTTGGAGCGCATGTTGCCGCCCTTGGCCATGGAGATGCCAAGGGTGTTGAGGAACTCGCGCAGCGTCTCCTGCTTGGCAAGCGACGGGCCGTCATGGGCGCGGTAGATCAGCGGCTGGCGCTTCTTTTCGAGCGTCTCTGCGGCGCAGACATTCGCCTGGATCATCATCTCTTCGATGAGCTTGTGCGCGTCCAGACGGTCCGGCACGAAGACGCGGTCGACAGTCCCGTCGGGCTTCAAGAGGATCTTGCGCTCCGGCATGTCGAGTTCAAGCGGCTGACGGCGGTCGCGGCCGATCTTCATGATCTTGTAGGCGGCCCAGAGCGGCTTCAGGATCGGCTCGAGCAGCGGTCCGGTCTTGTCGTCCGGCTTGCCGTCGATTGCGGCCTGAGCCTGCTGGTAGGAAAGCTTGGCGGCACTCTTCATCATGATGCGGTGGAAGGTATGACCCGCCTTGCGGCCTTCCTTGGAAAACACCATGCGAACGGCCATCGCCGGCCGATCCTCGCCTTCGCGCAGCGAGCAGAGGTCGTTGGAAATCCGCTCCGGCAGCATCGGCACGACGCGGTCGGGGAAATAGACGGAATTGCCGCGCTTCAGCGCTTCACGGTCGAGCGGTGAACCGGTGCGCACATACCAGGAGACATCAGCGATCGCGACAGTCACGATCACGCCACCCGGATTGTCGGAAGACGAGTCCGGCTCGGCATAAACGGCGTCGTCATGGTCCTTGGCATCGGCCGGGTCGATCGTGACGAGCGGCACATCGCGCCAGTCCTCGCGCTTCGACATCGAGGCGGGCTTGGCGGCCTCGGCCTCATCCATCACCTGCTTGGGGAAGATATGCGGGATGCCGTGCGAATAGATGGCGATCATCGAGATCGCCTTTTCCGAAGCGACCGATCCGACGACCGACAGAACGCGCGCGCGCGGCAGCCCGAAACGACCGGAACGAACGGTTTCCGTCTCGACCAGATCGCCGTCCTTGGCTTCGCCGAGACCATCGCGCTCGATCACCATTTCCTCGCCGCGGCGGTCGATCGGCAGAAGCCGGACCTCGCCATCGGCAAGCTTGTGGATGACGCCCATCGTTGCGCCACGCCGCTTGTCGATCACCTTGATGACACGCGCCGTATAGGCGGGACCGGTACGGTCCTTGTTGGGGAAGATCTTTGCCAGAATGCGGTCGTTGAGGCCGGCGGCAGGCGCCTTGCCCTTGCCGCGTTGTTCCGACGACTGACGGATCAGCACGGCCGGTGCCGCACCGAGATCTTCCGGCCATTCCGCCGGACGACCGATGAGTTCGCCATCCTTGTCGCGGGTGGTGATGTCGAGAACGGTTACCGGGGGCAGGGCGCCGGGACGCGCCAGAGACTTGCGGTTCTTCGTCAGCAGGCCTTCGTCTTCGAGCTGGCGAAGCAGGTCCTTCAGCTCGACGCGCGTCTCACCCTTCAGCCCGAAAGCCTTGGAGATTTCCCGCTTCGAGGCCTTGTCCGGATTGTCGGAAATGAATTCGAGCAGGACTTCGCGCGGCGGTATGACGCCCTGGATGATCGCAGGCTTGCCTTTCGAGCCGGTCGCCCCGGAACCGGAGGCCATGCCGCGTTCGGCTCTTTCGGCGCGCTTCCGCTGCCGGTGCGATCTGATGTCGTCGTCCTGCTCTTCGCTCACGTATCCGTCTTCTTTGTTTTAGAAGCAGTCTTCTTCGCCGGTGCCTTCTTGGCAGCAGTGGTCTTGGCTGCCGTCTTTTTCGGTGCGGCCTTCTTGGTCTCGCCGTCAGCCTTGGCAGCAGCCTTCTTCGGCTTTGCCTTTGCCTTGGTCGAGGTCTTGCCGCCCTTTTCGATGATCAGCGCCATCGCCTGTTCCATCGTCACCGACTGCGGCTCCATGCCCTTCGGCAGGGTGGCATTGACCTTGCCCCAGTTGACGTAAGGGCCATA
Organism: Hyphomicrobiales bacterium; assembly: GCA_900469445.1. GTDB lineage: Bacteria > Pseudomonadota > Alphaproteobacteria > Rhizobiales > Rhizobiaceae > Neorhizobium. Next base: position 39,584 of record UBXM01000049.1, on the reverse strand, counting down.
ACGACCGTCGCGCACGGTAATGGCACCGCCATCCGGATGATCGCCGAGTTCCTTGAGCGCTGCCGGTGTGCCGCGGCCACGGCCACCAGGACCCTTGGCAGCCTTTTCGGCCAGCACGGTCACGGCGCGGTTGAGGCCGATCGAGAACACGTCCTCGATCGATTCCAGATTGGCATAGCTGCCGTCATGCAGCAGGAAAGGCCCGTAGCGGCCAAGACCTGCCGAAATCATCTTGCCGGTTTCCGGGTTCTGACCCACGTCGCGGGGCAGGTTGATCAGCGCCAGCGCCTTTTCATGATCGATGTCTTCCGGCTTCCAGCCCTTAGGCAGCGAGGAACGCTTGGCTTCCTTGCCTTCGCCGCGCTGGATATACGGTCCGAAACGGCCAGAGCGCAGCGTCAGTTCTTCGCCCGTATGCGGATCTGCACCGAGCGCCTTCGGCTCGTTGAGGCCGGATGCGTCGGCTTCCGCGCCGTCAGACGAAAGCTGACGGGTGAAATTGCACTCGGGATAGTTCGAGCAGCCGACGAAAGCGCCGTATTTGCCGAGCTTCAGGGACAGGTTGCCCGTGCCGCAGACCTGGCAGATGCGCGGGTCGGAACCGTCTTCACGCTTCGGGAAGACCAGCGGTGCCAGCGCTTCGTTCAGCGCGTCGAGCACGTTGGTAACGCGCAGTTCCTTGGTGTCTTCGATCTGGGCGAAGAAATCGCTCCAGAAATCGCGCAGGACCTGTTTCCAGTCGAGTTCGCCGGCGGAGATGCGGTCAAGCTTCTCTTCCAGATCGGCGGTAAAATCGTATTCCACATACTTGGTGAAGAAGTTTTCGAGGAATGCGGTAACGAGACGACCCTTGGAATGCGGGATCAGCTTGCGCTTTTCGGTCACCACATATTCGCGGTCCGACAGCGTCTTCAGCGTCGCGGCATAGGTGGACGGGCGGCCGATGCCGAGCTCTTCCATCTTCTTGATCAGCGAGGCTTCCGAATAACGCGGCGGCGGCTCGGTGAAGTGCTGGCTGGAATTGATCTTCTGCTTGGCGAGGTTTTCGCGTGCATTGATCTCCGGCAGGCGACCATCCTCGTCGTCATCCTCTGACTTATCGTCTTCGTCACGGCGATCCATATAGGCGCTGAGGAAGCCGTCAAAGCGGACAACGGAGCCGACGGCACGCAGGCCAGCCTTGTCGCCACCATTGGAGGCGACGATCTCGACCGTCGTGCGTTCCATCTCGGCGGACGCCATCTGGCTGGCTATACCGCGCTTCCAGATCAGTTCGTAGAGACGCGCCTGATCTGCATCGAGGAACTTGCGCACCTGATCCGGCGTCCGGTTAAAGTCGGTCGGGCGGATCGCTTCGTGGGCTTCCTGGGCGTTCTTCGCCTTGGTGGAATAGAAGCGCGGCTTTTCCGGCAGGTAGCGGTTGCCGAACTGGTCGACGATTGCGGCGCGGGCCGCATCGATCGCTTCCGGCGCCATCTGCACGCCGTCGGTACGCATATAGGTAATGAGACCGACCGTCTCGCCGCCGATATCAATACCTTCATAAAGCTTCTGCGCCACCTGCATGGTGCGCGAGGCGTTAAAACCGATATTCGACGAAGCCGCCTGCTGCAGGCTCGACGTTGTAAAGGGAGGGCCGGGATTGCGCTTGACCGGCTTTGCCTCGACGCTGTCGACCAAATAGGTCGCGCCTTCGAGCAGCGTCTTCAGCCGGTTTGCATCGTCGCCTGTCTTGACCGCGCGGGGAGCCAAGCGCTTGCCGTCGGCCGCTACCAGCTTTGCTTCGAATTCGTCACCGCGCGGCGTCTTCAACAGCGCAGACAGGTTCCAGTATTCTTCGGAAACGAAACGCTCGATCTCGTTTTCGCGGTCGCAGACGAGGCGCAAGGCCACCGACTGCACGCGGCCGGCAGACCGGGCACCCGGCAGCTTGCGCCACAGGACCGGCGACAGGTTGAAGCCGACGAGATAGTCGAGTGCGCGGCGTGCCAGATAGGCATCGACCAGCGGCACGTCGATATCGCGCGGGGCGGCCATCGCGTCGAGCACGGCCTTTTTGGTGATGGCGTTGAAGACGACGCGCTTCACCGGCTTGTCGCCCAGCACCTTCTTCTTCTTCAGCAGATCGAGAACGTGCCAGGAAATCGCTTCACCTTCGCGATCCGGGTCGGTCGCGAGAAACAGTCCGTCGGAGCCTTTTACGGCATCGGCGATATCCTTCATGCGTTTCTGCGACGCGCTGTCGACCTCCCAGGACATTTCGAAATCCTGGTCGGGAAGTACGGAGCCGTCTTTCGCGGGCAGGTCGCGGACGTGGCCAAAGGATGCGAGAACCTTATAACCCGAGCCCAGATACTTATTGATAGTCTTGGCTTTGGCTGGAGATTCTACAACGACAACATTCATTTTTGGTTCTCTGTAATAGAGCAAGGCCCGGTACCCAGTTCGGTCCAGGCGGAGATTTGCTTCCCGACATGGAGGGCGTTTGTCCCGCGGTCAAGGGCTTAAGTGAAATTAGCACATTTCGAAGGATGCAATCGGCGGCTGCTTTAATCCGACTTGCAATCATGGATATTTCCAATAAAGTCTATTATGTTGGGCTTGATTGATAAAAATTCACTTTGTGATCGCTGGTGGGGTGGGGCATGTCAATTCACATGAATGGGCTCCGCAAGGGGCATTCGGTCGAGAACGTCGCATATATCCGGCAGATGCTGGGAGAGTTGCGGCAGGTCGCTTTCGCGGAAGGGGCGGACATGCTCTGCTATCTCATCGAGATGGCCTATGTCGAAGCCGGCGACATCCAGTCCGGTCGGCGTCAGTGCTCATCCATCCAGCGCGACGGAAACAAACCCGCCGGGATGACGGTATAGCCGTCCGGCGAGATCCAGTTCGAGCAGCACGAGATAGACGGACGCGGCGGGAAGGCCCGTATGACGGATGATGTCGTCGATCTCCGTCGGCGTCGGGCCGAGTGCCGAGATGATCGCATGGCGGTCGTCGTCGTCCGGCGGCAGCATGGCGCCTGCATCCTTGCCCGGTTCCTCGACCACGGGTGGCTCGAAAAGGTCGAGCTGCGATAGAGGCGCAAGCGCTTCGAGCACGTCCTCCGGTCCGGTTGTCACTACAGCACCCTGTTTGAGCAGGGCGTTGGTTCCATGGCAGCGCGGATCGAGCGGAGATCCGGGTACGGCGAAGACGATCCGGCCAAAATCGCCGGCCATTCGCGCGGTGATCAGCGAGCCGGATTTTTCCGCCGCCTCGACCACGACGAGCCCGAGCGAAATGCCGGCGATCAGGCGGTTACGGCGCGGAAAATCCCGCGCGCGGGGCTCCCAGCCGAACGGCATTTCGCTGATCGCGAGGCCCGCGCCATGGGTGATCTCATCCAGCAAGCCAAGGTTTTCGGGCGGGTAGGGCTTGTCCAGTCCCCCCGCGAGAACTGCGATCGTGCCGGTTTCGACACTGGCCCGGTGGGCCGCCGTGTCGATCCCGCGGGCAAGCCCCGAAGTGATCACGTAGCCGTTCTGCCCGCAGCGCCGGGCGATCATCGCCGCAAATTTTGCACCGACGACGGAGGCATTGCGCGAGCCGACAATGCCGACCGACGGACGCGTGGCGCTTGTCAGATCGCCTTTGATCGCCACGAGTGGTGGAGCACCATCTATATGTCTAAGTGCCGGGGGATAGTTTGCCTCGCCGATACCGACGAAGGATGCGCCATGTCTGTGGGCGGCTTCCAGTTCGCGTTCGGCATCCTGAATGCTGGCGATACGCAGGGATCGCGTGGCGCCGCCGCGGCGGGAAAGCTCCGGCAGCATGGCAAGCGCATTCTCCGCCGAGCCGCAATGATTGATGAGCTGCCGGAAAGTCGCTGGTCCGACATTGTCGGAGCGGATCAGCCTGAGCCAGGCGATCCTCTGTTTTTCCGACAGCGCAATTCCGGTCTGTCTTGCGCTGCCGTCGGGCATGGATGGCCTCTTTTGGGGCCCCTGTATGTCAGGTTACCCCTTTGAGCCGATCTTGCTTTCGGTGCCGGCGATCAACCGCTCGATATTGGTCTTGTGTTTCACCCAAGAGATCACGGTCATGATTGCCATCACGACTGCAATCTTAGGCTCCTGTATGAACCACAGCACAACCGGAATGACAAGGGTCGCAACCAGCGCGGAGAGCGACGAATATTTGCTGAGCTTGGCGACACTAAGCCAGACGACGGCGAAGACGAGCACCATCCATGGGGCAACGCCGAGAAGCGTGCCGATATAGGTGGCAACGCCCTTGCCGCCCTTGAAGCCGAGCCAGACCGGATAAAGATGGCCGATGAAAGCTGCAAAGCCCGCCAGCAGCCCAGCTTCGAAACCGAAGAAATGCCAGCCGATGAGTGCTGCGACCGTCGCCTTCAGCGCATCGAGCAGAAGCGTTGCTGCGGCAAGCTTCTTGTTGCCGGTTCTGAGCACATTGGTTGCGCCGATATTGCCCGATCCGATCGAACGGATATCGCCGAGGCCCGCAGAGCGGGTGAGAAGCAGGCCGAACGGGATCGAGCCGAGCAGATAGCCCAGGATCAACGCGCCGGCCGCGATCGGCAGGGTGATATGCCAGTTGAAAAGTTCGCTCATGTGTGACCTCGGTTGCCTTGCCCCTCATCCGCCTGCCGGCACCTTCTCCCCGNNCCCTCGCCCCGCTTGCGGGGAGAGGGCTAGGGTGAGGGGCTATTTAGCCCAGATCATGCACGCATTTGCCGGCCACATAGGTGGCGGTAGCGCGGCCGGAGAAACGGGCTTCGTCGAACGGCGTGTTCTTCGACCGCGAGATGATTGCTTCCTTGGAAACGATCCAGGGATCGTCGAGATCGATCAGCGTGATATCCGCCTTCGCACCGGGTTTCAGCGTGCCGGCATCGAGGCCGAAGATCTGTGCCGGCCGCGTCGACATGGCGTCGATCAGCCGCATCAGCGGTACGCGACCGTCATGATGCAGGCGAAGGGCTGCCGACAGCATGGTCTCAAGCCCGATCGCGCCATCGGCGGCATCGGCAAACGGAAGGCGCTTGGTGTCGACATCCTGCGGATCGTGCGACGAAACGATGATGTCGATATCGCCTGCGGCCAGTGCATCGGCCATGGAAACGCGATCGTCCTCGGTTCGAAGTGGCGGCGAGAGCTTGAAGAAGCTGCGATATTCGCCGATGTCGTTTTCGTTCAGCGAAAGATGGTTGATCGAAATGCCGCAAGTGACATTGGCGCCGCGCGAACGGGCAACCTTCATCGCCTCGACCGATTCCGGCACCGAGATCTTCGCAGCGTGGTATTTACCCTTGGTGAGGGCTGCGATCCTCAGATCACGTTCCAGCGGAATGATTTCCGCTTCCTTCGGAACACCGGAGAGCCCGAGCCAGCTGGCGAACAGCCCTTCGTTCATCACGCCGTTGCCGAGGTATTTTTCGCGCAGTTCGAGCGAGATGACCGCGTCGAACTCGCGCGCGTAAGTCATCGCGCGGCGCAGGAGAAGCGTATCGGACAGGCCGTGGCGACCGTTGGTGAAGGCGACGGCGCCGGCTTCCTGCAGCAGGCCGAATTCGGTCATCTCCTTGCCTTCGAGCCCTCTGGTGAGAGCCGCGGCGGCATGGATGTTGACGAGCGCCTTGTCGCGCGCCGTCTTGTGGACGAATTCGACAAGCGCGATGTCGTCGATCACCGGATCGGTGTCCGGCATCATGATGAAGGAGGTCACGCCGCCGGCTGCCGCCGCACGGCTGGCCGATTCGATCGTCTCGGTATGTTCGGCGCCCGGTTCTCCGACATAGACGCGGGCATCGACGAGGCCGGGTGTGGCGACCAGACCCTGGCAGTCGCGGACACTCGCGCCGTACGGTACGCCCTGGTTCAGGGCGTCCTTGCCGCAAGCAAGGATGCGTCCGTCTTCGCCGATGATGATCGTACCGATCTCGTCGAGATTGCGCGATGGATCGAGGATGCGAACATCCTTGAGAACGGTGGACTTCATGCGCGCTCTCCCTGGTTGGAGGTCAGAAGCGTCTCCATCACGGCCATGCGCACCGCGACCCCCATCTCGACCTGCTGTTCGATGACGCTCTGCGGACCATCGGCCACTTCGGACGAAATTTCGACGCCGCGGTTCATCGGGCCGGGATGCATGACGAGTGCGTCTTCCTTGGCAGCCTTCAGCTTTTCCGCATCGAGCCCGTAGAAGCGGAAATATTCGCGCACCGAAGGCACGAAGGCGCCGGCCATGCGCTCGCGCTGCAGGCGCAGCATCATCACGACATCGGCATCCTTTAGGCCTTCTTCCATCGTGCGGCAAACCTCGACGCCCATGTCGCGGATGCCGGAGGGAAGCAGCGTCGAAGGTGCAACGACGCGGACGCGGGCGCCCATCGCGTTGAGCAGCAGGATGTTGGAGCGGGCGACGCGCGAATGCAGAACATCGCCGCAGATTGCAACGATGATGCGCGACAGCTTGCCCTTGGCGCGGCGGATCGTCAGCGCATCGAGCAGGGCCTGGGTCGGATGTTCATGCTGGCCATCGCCGGCATTGACCACCGAGCAGGCGACCTTCTGGGCGAGCAGCGCTGCAGCTCCCGCCGAAGAGTGGCGCAGCACCAGCACGTCGGGGCGCATGGCGTTCAGCGTCATCGCGGTGTCGATCAGGGTCTCGCCCTTCTTCACCGAAGAATTGCCGACCGACATGTTCATCACGTCGGCGCCAAGCCGTTTGCCGGCGAGCTCGAAGGACGACTGCGTGCGCGTCGAGGCTTCGAAGAACAGGTTGATCTGGGTGAGGCCGCGTAATGTGGACGTCTTTTTCTCCCGCTGCCGGGAAATCTTCACGGCCTCGTCGGCCTTGTCGAGAAGATAGGTGATGTCCTGTTCGGTAAGACCCTTGATGCCGAGGAGGTGGCGATGAGGGAAGAAGACCATTGGGCATGTCTCCGCTTGCGTTCGGCGGTCTATAGGCCGTGCGGCAGACGGCTGCAAGCGGGCCTGCGCGTTATCTACGTCTTGTTGGCGACACCCGTTGATCCGGCGTGAAGCCTCCATGCGGTCATGCGGCTTCTAGATCGGTCTGCGAGAAATCGGTTCCTTTGTAAAGAAGCGGCTCACCCGTAAGCTTCGCCAGAGCGTAGGAAAAACAATCGCCGAAGTTAAGTGCCGCCGGATGGCGACCCTTGCCATAACGGCGCCAGGCTCGCCTGGCCTGGTCTGCATGTTCTGCCTCGACGGAGATGATCTCAACGCCAACCTTGTGCAGCCATAGGTCTAGTTCACTTCCACCGGCGTCGCCCAGGCGCGCTTCGATGACCATCGAGACTTCGAGCAGGGTGGCAGCCGAGATCAAACGAACCGGATCGTCCGCAATACGTTTCTCAAACGCCGCTGCTTCCGCTTCGTTGAGGGCGATTGCAACGATTGCCGAAGTATCTATGACCATCAGCTCGGCAACCCGTCATCGTCATAGCCGATGATCTCGTCGTCTGGACGTCGATCGACGACAGCCAGTTTGCTCCATCTGGCGCGGCTTGCAGCCATGTCTTCCAGCAATGCAGCCTTGCGCGTTTCCGAATTTGTGCGGCGCAGGCGTTCTTCAAGTGCACGGCGTGTGGCGACGGTAATCGTCTCCCCGGTACGCTGGGCAAGAGTACGAGCCAAGCGTTCGGTCTCGTCATCTTTGATGCTGAGTGCCATGTTCGCGCTCCTTGGTGCCTTGATATCTATATTGCACCTGTAGCAAATTTTCTGCACGCCTGCGACAGGTCGGGTCGCGACTTATGCAAGGCGGGTTTTAATGGTTGTCGGGGCGGGATGCTGGCGGGTGGATGCCTTTCCTGGAGGTCTGTGGCGAGGCAGAACAATTCGCCACAGTGACCTTTTGTTGAGAATGGCCGATTTCCGCTGATGGCGGCGTTCCCACTCCCGTTAAGTTCCGCTAGAAGCTGACACATGAACGAGTTGACCCGCGCCGAAGAAAAATTTGCCGAACTGAACCAGCCCGCGCCCTGGTCCGGCATCAATGCCTATCGCTCCGATCCGCTGTTGGTCGACCTGACGGGTGGCCTCAATCGTACGATCCGCGAGGAATACGACCAGCTCGGCCGCTACGTGACGTCGCCTGAAGCGCAGGAACTGGCGCGCATGGCGAATGAAAATCCGCCGAAGCTGAAGACCCACGGCCCGCGCGGCGAACGTCTCGATATCACCGAGTTCCATCCCGCCTGGCACGCGCTGATGCGCCGGTCGATGCAGACCGGACTGCATTCCTCGATCTGGGAAAACATTCCCGAGGCGAAGGGCAATGAGCACAAGGTCCGCGCCACGCGCTTTTATCTGACGGCTCAGCTCGAAAGCGGACATCTGTGCCCGCTGACGATGACCAGTGCCTCGGTCGCGGCCCTTATGGCGTCGCCGCGTGTCCAGAAGGAATGGGCGCCGAAGATCCTGTCGCGCAAATATGATTCGACCAATCGCCCGGCGATGCAGAAGAGCGCCATCACGCTCGGCATGGGCATGACCGAAAAGCAGGGCGGTACCGATGTGCGCGCCAATCGCTCGACGGCCGAGCGGGTAGGCGAGGGCATCTATCGTCTGTCGGGCCACAAGTGGTTCATGTCCGCGCCGATGAGCGATGGTTTCGTCATGCTGGCGAAGACGAAGGAGGATATCAGCTGCTTCCTCGTTCCTCGTCTCCTGGAGGATGGTTCGGCCAATGGCCTGCAGTTCCAGCGGCTGAAGGACAAGATCGGCAACCGCTCCAACGCCTCCGCCGAAGTCGAATTCTCCGATGCATTCGGTTACCTGCTCGGTGAGCCGGGTGCCGGCATTCGCACCATTCTCGATATGGTCACGCTGACCCGGCTTGATTGCGCCGTCGCCTCTGCCGGCATTATGCGCGCATCGCTGGCCGAAGCCGTGCATTTTACCCGCGGTCGCAACGTGTTCGGCAGAAAGCTCGTCGATCAGCCGCTGATGACCCGTGTTCTGGCCGATATGGCGCTGGATGTTGCTGCGGCAACTGCGCTCGGTTTCCGGCTTGCCGAAGCCTTCGATCGTGCCGCCAGCAATCCCGCCGATGCAGCCTTTGCCCGCGTCATGACGCCGGTCATCAAATACTTCAACTGCAAGATCGCTCCCTCGCTGATCTACGAGGCGATGGAGTGCCTGGGCGGTAACGGTTACGTCGAGGAGCGCCCGATCGCGCGTCACTACCGCGAAGCGCCGGTCAATGCGATCTGGGAAGGTTCGGGCAATGTCATGGCGCTCGACGTCCTGCGTGTCCTGTCACGCGGCCGCGATCTGTTCGAGCTCGTTCTCTCCGGCTTCGAGCGGGATCTCGGTGCGTCGGGCCGCAAGACCATCGAGGTTCTGAGGGCCGCCATGGCGCTTTGCGAACGGGATGAGGGCGCTGCCCGCCTGCTCGTCGAACAGCTGGCGCTGGCTGCCGGTGCCGCCGAACTGGCGCGTCTCGGCGCCGGCAAGATTGCCGATGCCTATCTGGAAACCCGTCTGGCCGGTGGCTGGCGGTCGACCTACGGCATGCTCGATGCGCGTTTCGATGCCAGCTACATCGTCGACCTTCTTTATCCGCCGGCGGCGTAATTGGCGACGAACATGGCAACCGGAATGGTGAAGAAGGCAAGCGCCGTCTGCACCGTAGCGGCGGCTGCGTAAAAATCGGCATCGCCGCCCATCTGCTTGGCCAGCACATATCCGTTCATCGCCGTCGGCACGGCGGCGCTGAGCGCCAGAAGCGCCAGATTGGTGCCGGTAAGCCCGACCGCCAGGCCGACCGCAATGGCGAGAGCCGGAAAAACCACCAGCTTCATGACGACGGCCGAGATGACGCCGATGCTTGGCTTCAGCGCATCGGCCACTTTCAGGCCGGCGCCGACGGTAATCAGGCCGAGGCTGAGCGATGCCTGCGACAGAAGGTCGACCGTCGCCATCAAGGGGCGATAGATCGGTATCCCTGCAATATTGACGCCGATGCCGAGAATGGTCGCGATGATCATCGGATTGCTGATGATCTTGATCGCAATGGCACGGTAGTCGCGCTTCTGTCCGGAAAAGACGGCAAGCACCGCGATGCTTCCCACATTGACCGGAACGATGACGGCCGCCATCACCATGCCGACCACCACCAGCCCATGCGCATCATAGGTCTTGGCAGCGATCGCCAACGCCATGAAGCCGTTCCAGCGCGTCGATGTCTGATAGAGAGAGGTGAAGGTGGAGGGCCTCATCTGTCCGCGCTTCAAGACAGGCCAGGATGCCAGAACGACGACCGACATCGTCGTGAAGGCGAGGATGGCGATCAGGCTGACATGGATGCTGCTCGCATCCGAAAAATCGGCCTTCGCCATGGTCTGGAAGAGGAGGGCGGGGAACAGCACGTAATAGCTGCATTGCTCCATGCCTTCCCAGAAATTGCCGTTGATGACGGTGGTCCGTTTGAGACCGATGCCGAGAATGACGAGCAGGAAAACGGGAAGGATGCTTTCGAATATGGTCAGCATGGGCCGGGGGCGCGCTTATCTTATTGTTTGTTTACCCCTCCCATGCAGCACTCTGCATGTAAATGGCGGCAACGCAATGCCCGCAATTCTGTGCATCATGTCGCAACACGCTTGCTGGTCAAGAGCTGGCGGATTATCGCCTATGTTGGAGTTCCTTGAAGAATAGGCCGAAGATGCTGCAGATGCCTCAGATGACCGCGCAACAGAACCAGCCATTGCGGCCGCGCAATCGCGCCAATACCGAACGCGCGATTTTTCTGGCGGCTCGCGGTCTCTTGTCCGAACACGGCTTTCAGGGTTTCGGGATCAACGCGGTGGCGCGCCGCGCCGGCTGCGACAAACAGCTGATCTATCGCTATTACGGCGGTCTTGACGGCCTGATTGATGCGATTGGCGAGGAGCTCGGCAGCTGGGTGAACGACAAGATCCCGCAGGATACCGGCGGCATGTTCATCCTCACCTATGGTGACCTGATGGAAAAGCTCTCCATGTATTTCATGGAAGCGCTTCGCGACGATCCGCTGGTCTGCAAGATTGTCGCCTGGGAAGTCTCGCAGGACACGCCGCAGGTTCGCCGCCTTTCCGAATCGCGCATGAAGGCGCTCGCCAAGTGGCTGGATCGCATGCAGGGCAACCTCAAGCCGCCGAAGGGCGTCGACACCGGTACCACCAATGCGCTGCTTTTCGCTTCGATCCAGCATCTGGTGATTTCCGCTTCGGTCAGTGGCCAGTTTGCCGGTGTTCCGCTGAAGACGGAAAAGGACTGGGAAAAGGTGGCCGCCGCAGTCCGTCGCCTCGTTCGGGCCATATACGGCTGATCCAAACCATCATTGTCCACAGTCACAATGCGGAAATTAACCATAGTGATGGGTTTCCGTTGCGCTGAAATGCTGCGTCTTTAGGCTGGTTAATGTATTGTTAACCGAGTTTCGTAAGACAAATGCCAGCTGTGGTAACATTCCTCAGAGAGCGCCTTTTGCTGATCGTCCTGACAGGGGCTTTCGCAGCACTGGCGCTCAACATCGCGGTCCCCGCGGTGGTGCTGAGTGTTATGGCGCTGTCGAGATGGGTTGTTTCGGCGGATTTGGGTCTGGCAGAGCTTGAAGGTAAGGCCGCATGAAGTGGTTCTTGATACTCTGGGCAGGTCCGGTAGGGCTACTGAGCGGCTGGTACGGCCTGTCCTATTACGACATGAGCTTCGGCTTCTTCATGCTGACGCGGCACACCCATGACCTCGTTTTCGAAGTCTACGGGAATATCCTCGGCATTCCGCCCGAAACCATTCCGCCGCTGGTTGCCAGAGCCATTGCCGTCGACAGCCTGATCGTCTTTGCGATCATCGCGTTTAGAAAGCGCAAGGCGATCGCCGCCTGGTGGCGCAAGCGTCAGTCTTCGAAGGAAGACGCCGTTGCCGTACGCAGAGACGAAAGCCTGTCCAGCGCACCCTGAAGAATGAAGCTTGCCGCAGCCGAATCGATCCGTTCGGCCCGCTTGGCCCGTGACACGTCCATTTCCAGCAATGCCCGTTCGGCCGCCACCGTCGACAATCGCTCGTCCCAGAAGACGAAGGGCAGGGCGGTCTTGTCCGACATGGAGCGGACGAAGGCGCGTGTCGCCTGAACGCGGGGACCCGCCGAGCCGTCCATGTTCATCGGCAGGCCGATGACGAAGGCTGCGACCTTCTCCCTGGCGGCGAAATCCAGAAGCACGACCGCATCCTGGGTGAATTTCACCCGTTTGATTACCGGCCGCGGTGAAGAAAACCGTCGCCCGAGATCAGACATGGCAAGCCCGATCGTTTTCGTGCCGAGATCGAGCCCGGCAATCGCCTGGTTCGGCTGAAGCGCCTCGGCCAGTTCCTCGATCGTCAATGTCGCCATGTCTGTCTTGTCCCGAAATCAGTTCTTCTTGCGCACGAACTCGGTGCGCAGCACCAGTCCCTTGATCGTATCGTGGCGGCAGTCGATCTCTTCCGGATTATCCGTCAGCCGGATCGAGCGGATGACCGTGCCCTGTTTCAAGGTCTGGCCGGCGCCCTTGACCTTGAGGTCCTTGATCAGCGTGACGGCGTCGCCATCCACGAGCACATTGCCGGCGCTATCATGAACCGCGGAAGCTGCTGCCGCCTTTGCTGCGGCTTCCGAAGCCGGCAGCCATTCGCCAGTCGCTTCGTCATAGATATATTCGTCGTCATTACCGGCCATGTTTTTTCCTTGAACGTTATGAAAATTGTTCCGCTGCCGATATTCCTCGTAAAAGGTGGCAACGGCTTGGCGTCGCTTAGCTTACGCTCCCATCGCTTGCAACCGCGCGGGATGCCGGGCAGTCATGGATGTTGTCCGAATTGACGATCGCGAAGTTTGAAATCGGCTTGTGCCGTGCTATTATCCAACGAGGAGGTGAGACGACCTTCTTTCCGGTGGGAGCCGGGCTTACGCCCGACCCCCGTGCTGTTATCGGCTTATCGTCAGTGTCAGGCGCCAACCGAACAAACTGACGATCACCGTAACCCGGATTTTCAATCGTCTCACCTCCTTTCGTCGCGTCGGAACCTCTGTTCCGACCTCTCCCTTTTATCAAATTCCGATTTGGTTCGTTCCCCCCTCATTTCATAGTAATCGGAGGAAGTTCTCCCATGAAGATCACCTGGCTCGGCCATTCTGCGTTCCGTATCGAGACCGCCAAGGCGAAAATCCTGATCGATCCCTTCCTCAGCTATAACCAGCCCTTCGCCGACGCCGGTCTGAACATCAAGGATGTCAGCGAAGGCGTCACCCATATCCTCTTGACCCACGGGCATGCCGACCATGTCGGTGACACAGTTGCGATCGCCAAGGAAAAGGGCGCCGTGGTTCTTGCCAATGCCGATCTCGGTTCCTGGCTTGGCACCAAGGGTGTGGAAAAAATCGAGATGGGAAATACCGGCGGCACGGTGGGTTTCGACGGTTTTACCGCGACCTTTACCCAGGCGCTGCATTCCTCCGGTCAGGTGGATGAAATGGGTGTTGCCCATTCGCTGGGCTCGGCCAACGGCCTGATGCTGCATTTCGACGATGAATTATCCGTCCTTCACATGGGCGACACCGACATCTTCACCGACATGGGGCTGATCAACGAGCTGCACCAGCCGGATCTCGGCCTCGTGCCGGTCGGTGACCGCTTCACCATGGGCGGCGCGGTCGCGGCTCTCGCCTGCCAGCGCTTCTTTGATTTCAAGCACGCCATTCCCTGCCACTACGGCACGTTCCCGATCATCGATCAGACGCCGGAAAAGTTCGTCAAGGGCATGGAAGGCAGCCGCACCCGCGTCGAGACGCCGACGCCGGGAACGGTGCTGAGCTACTAATTCTTTAAGCAAATTTGGCGCGTCGCCACTGTGGCGCGCCAACTGCGGCCAAATCGTTGCGCATTGTTGCTATTCCGGTTGCGCTTGTTGTTGCGATCACAACACATGGCCATTATAGCGAAGTAGATTTTTATTGCCCGGAGTTGAGCCATGTCCGTCGATCTCGCCACAGTCAAGCGCGTTGCGCGCCTTGCCCGCATTGCCGTCACCGAAGACGACGCCAATCGCATGGTCGGCGAGCTGAACGGCATCATCGATTTCGTCGAGCAGCTTTCCGAAGTGGATGTGACCGGTGTCGAGCCGATGACCTCCGTGACGCCGATGGACATGCGCAAGCGTCAGGACGCTGTGACCGACGGCGACAAGGCCGATGACATCGTCGCCAACGCGCCGTCCACCGACCGCAATTTCTTCCTGGTGCCGAAGGTCGTCGAATAAGCCGTCTCTTAGTCGCGCTTCCGACCCTCTCCACGCATTCGAACATTTTGAAGAGCCCATGACCGAACTCACCAGCCTCACCATTGCCGAAGCCCGCGAAAAGCTGAGCACCAAGGAAATCACCTCGGTCGAACTGACCAAGGCCTATGTCAACGCGATCGACGCCTTCAACGGCACGCTCAACGCCTACATCACCACTACGCCGGAAAAGGCGATGGATATGGCCAAGGCCTCCGACGAACGTCGCGCATCCGGCAAGGTCGGCGCGCTGGAAGGCATTCCGCTCGGCATCAAGGACCTGTTCGCCACCGAAGGCGTCCATACCCAGGCCTGCTCCCACATTCTCGACGGCTTCAAGCCGAAATACGAATCGACCGTCACCCAGAACCTCTGGGACGATGGCGCCGTCATGCTCGGCAAGCTGAACATGGACGAATTCGCCATGGGCTCGTCGAACGAGACCTCATTCTACGGCCCGGTCGTCAACCCGTGGAAGGCCGAAGGCTCCAACCAGCAACTCGTTCCCGGCGGTTCGTCCGGTGGCTCTGCCGCAGCCGTTGCTGCCCATCTCTGCGCCGGCGCAACCGCAACCGATACCGGTGGCTCGATCCGCCAGCCGGCAGCCTTCACCGGCACCGTCGGCATCAAGCCGACCTATGGCCGCTGCTCGCGCTGGGGTACTGTCGCTTTCGCATCCTCGCTCGACCAGGCAGGCCCGATCGCCCGCGACGTGCGCGATGCCGCGATCATGCTGAAGTCGATGGCGTCGGTCGACAAGAAGGACACGACCTCGGTCGACCTGCCGATCCCGGATTACGAAGCCGCACTCGGTCAGTCGGTCAAGGGCATGAAGATCGGCATTCCGAAGGAATACCGCGTCGACAACATGCCGGAAGAGATCGAAGCCCTCTGGCAGCAGGGTATCGCCTTCCTCAAGGATGCCGGTGCCGAGATCGTCGACATCACCCTGCCGCACACGAAATACGCCCTGCCGGCTTACTACATCGTCGCCCCGGCCGAAGCTTCGTCCAACCTTGCCCGTTATGACGGCGTTCGTTATGGCCTGCGCGTCGACGGCAAGGACATTGCCGACATGTACGAAAAGACCCGCGCCGCCGGTTTCGGCACCGAGGTCAAGCGCCGCATCATGATCGGCACCTACGTCCTGTCGGCCGGTTATTACGACGCCTATTACCTGCAGGCGCAGAAGGTTCGTACGCTGATCAAGCGCGACTTCGAGACCGTTTTCCATGCAGGTGTCGACGCTATCCTGACGCCGGCAACCCCGTCGTCTGCCTTCGGCATCGCGGATGAAAACCTCGCCGCCGATCCGGTCGCCATGTATCTGAACGACATCTTCACCGTGACGGTCAACATGGCCGGCCTGCCGGGCATCGCCGTTCCGGCCGGTCTCGACAAGAAGGGCCTGCCGCTTGGCCTGCAGCTGATCGGCAAGCCGTTCGAGGAAGAAACGCTCTTCCGCACCGCCCATGTCATCGAACAGGCAGCCGGCAAGTTCACGCCGGCCAAGTGGTGGTAAGCGGCCTGAAAATCAGAGAAATGACTGTCGCCGATCACAACGTGGTCGGCGAAGTCGGTTTTGCGGCCTGGAAATCCAGCGATGCCTTCAGGGGTATCGATCTTTCAGCCGACGTGCTGGAACGGACCGCCAAGGCCTACGAGATCTTCGCGGGCGAAACCAAGGGCGAAGTCTGGATCGCTGACCTTGATGGCGAGGTCGCGGGCTGGGCTGCCCGGGACGGCGCGCCGAACTACATTTCCGATATCTGGGTTTCGCCGGATCATCAGGGCAAAGGCATCGGCAGGGCTCTCGTCCTGCATTCGATCGACCGCATCAAGGCGGAAGGCCACGCGACGGCTACTATTCACACCCACGCCAGAAATGCCGGAGCCATCAGGCTCTACCAGCGATGCGGTTTTGTCATCGTCTGGCGTGGCATCGAATATTCCAAGAGCATGGGGATGGACCTGGAAAAGGTTCATCTGGAACAGTCCCTGACCTGACAGATAGCCCGGGAGCGTGTGATGAACCCTGAACTGGCCGCCTTGATCGCAGCATTCGACCGTCTCGCGGCCAATGATTTCGCAATGGGAGCCGGCTGGGATGACGTGCATAATCTTTGTCAGGCACACGAAGGCGAACAGGCTTTCGATTGGGGGCATGCGCTCTGCCATCGCATCGAAGGCGATGAGTGGAATGCCGGTTATTGGTATCGCCGCGCAGGAAGACCGGTCGCGACGGGCTCGTTCGCCGATGAATGGGCCGCGATGAGGGTTACACTGTCGACCATTTAAAGGCCGGCCCTCCGGTGAGAAGGCCGGCCAATATTACCTATCGATTATCCTGCTCGGCTCTCACGAGAACCAATCCCCTTTCGGTGATCCGGTAAGGCTTCCCGTTTTGAGATCTGATTGCCTTCTTCTGCTTCAGCTTGCGGAAAGTGACGAGGTCCAGGCGGGAAAATATCCACCCCTCGCGTGTAAAGAGTTGCAGTGTTTCGATATTGCGATTGTCGTCGCGTGTGATCTCGATCCGCCCGCCCTGGGCGAGCAGATGGAGAATGCGCTGTTCGGCGCGGGAAATATCCATTGTTCTGATGTCCGAAAATGCGCTGTTGCAAGCGCACAAAAACGTATCCGAGCACCCAGAAAGGATGTCGGGGTTTGCGTTTTTGTCTGGGCCGGCCGCCTGACGGCTACCGGCCCCTTAACGGGCCTCTTGGGACGAGAACATCAAAACTCCATAAATGCTCTTTGGGGTTAAACGCGTTACCGAAGACGGTCAAGTTCCGTAGCGTTGGCGGCACCTCTCGATGAGCATAATTGGACGTGGATTTTGACGGTGGATCCAACAGAGCGAAACCATTCCCGCTAGCCAGATGTCGGACATGATGCTCTACTGTCGGCATAGCAGGGGAAAGCATGGCAACGACGCGCAACGCACGGGAAGACGATGTAGAGGTTCTGGCCGAGATCGGTTTCCGCGCCTGGGAAAAGGCGATGGAGGCGATCGGCGAGATGGCTGATATGCGCGGCAGTGCCCGCGAGGCCTTCGTCAATTTCACGCGCTCCTCCTGGCTGACTATCACGGTCGTCGAACATCTCGGCGCCGTTGCCGGCTGGGCGGCGCGCGAACATCTCGACGAGCTGATTTCCGATTTCTGGATCGACCCGCAATATCAGGGGCAGGGTCTGGGCAGGGCGTTGCTGGAGGAAGTCGAGGCGGAAATCCTCCGTCAGGGCTTCGAGAAAGTCCGGATCGAGACCCATGCCCAGAACAACGAGGCAATCGGCTTCTTCGAAAAGCACGGTTATGCCATCCATTGGCTGTCTGTCGCTTATTCTCCGAAGATCGATCGCGACGTTCAGTCCGTGGGGCTGTCCAAGCTGCTGGTCGAGGCTGCGCCGAGCGTCAGTTATGGTCAGGAATTCTAGCCCAGGCCCAGTGTTTCAAACAGTGCCGCCGCTTTATCCGGTGCCGCGATTGCAACGACGAGCCATCCGATCTGAAGGATAAAAAACAGCGGCAGCGCGACCGGGAAGGGCGGTTTTCTGGTCTTGTGCCGCAACAGCCGTTGCGCCGCCAGAGCGCCCGCGCCACCACCGGCGAAAGCCAGAAGCAAAAGCGTCGATTCCTTTACCCGCCATTCACCGTTGCGCGCCGCCCGCTTGTCCCAGCCATATATGCCGAAGACCAGAGCGTTATAGGCAGCGGCCAGCAGAAATAGCGGCAACAGGGAGTTCAGGCTCATTGATCTCGAATACCTTCTCACCGCGAAATGCAACATGTGGCAGAATCAGCCCATTTCGCTGCATTCGCTTGCGCCACCACGGCATTTGTTCTACCTCACGACTTTAAAGAATTCACGCATGAGACGAGCTCAAGATGACCCTAGTCGACGTCCGTACCCCTGATCCGAAACGCTTCATTCCCGGCGCCACCGGCGATTGGGAAGTGATCATCGGCATGGAGGTTCACGCTCAGGTCCTCTCCAATTCGAAACTCTTTTCCGGCGCTTCGACCGAATTCGGCAAGCCGGCCAACGGCAACGTATCGCTCGTCGATGCCGCCATGCCGGGCATGCTTCCCGTCATCAACGAGGAATGCGTTCGCCAGGCCGTGCGCACCGGTCTCGGCCTGAAGGCGCAGATCAACAAGCGCTCGATCTTCGACCGCAAGAACTATTTCTACCCCGACCTGCCGCAGGGCTACCAGATCTCGCAGTTCAAGGATCCGATCGTCGGCGAGGGCCAGATCGTCATCTCGCTCGGTCCGGACCGTCAGGGCCAGTTCGAGGATATCGAGATCGGCATCGAGCGCCTGCATCTGGAACAGGACGCCGGCAAGTCGATGCATGACCAGCATCCGACCATGTCCTATGTCGACCTGAACCGTTCCGGCGTCGCTCTGATGGAAATCGTCTCGAAGCCCGACATGCGCTCCTCCGACGAAGCCAAGGCCTATATGACCAAGCTTCGCTCGATCGTGCGTTACCTCGGCACCTGTGACGGCAACATGGACGAAGGCTCCATGCGCGCCGACGTCAATGTTTCTGTCCGTCGTCCGGGCGAAGATTTCGGCACGCGCTGCGAAATCAAGAACGTCAACTCCATCCGCTTCATCGGTCAGGCGATCGAATATGAAGCACGCCGCCAGATCGGCATTCTGGAAGATGGCGGTGTCATCGATCAGGAAACCCGCCTTTTCGATCCGGGCAAGGGCGAAACCCGCTCGATGCGCTCCAAGGAAGATGCGCATGACTATCGCTATTTCCCCGATCCGGATCTGCTGCCGCTCGAATTCGACGACGCCTTCATCGACGCGCTGCGCGCCGACCTGACCGAGCTGCCGGACGACAAGAAGGCCCGTTTCGTCGCCGAGCTCGGCCTGTCGATCTATGACGCTTCGGTTCTCGTTTCGGAAAAGGCGATTGCCGATTATTTCGAAGCCGTGGCCGAAGGCCGCGATGGCAAAATTGCCGCCAACTGGGTCATCAACGACTTGCTGGGCGCCTTGAACAAACTCGGCAAAGATATTGAAGAGACTCCGGTTTCGCCCGCCCAGCTTGGTGGCATCATCGATCTCATCAAGGCGGAAACCATTTCCGGCAAGATCGCTAAGGATCTGTTCGAGATCGTGCTCACCGAAGGTGGCGACCCGGCGGAAATCGTCGAAGCCCGCGGCATGAAGCAGGTCACCGATACCGGCGCCATCGAAAAGGCCGTCGACGAGATCATCGCCGCCAACCCGGATCAGGTCGAGAAGGTCAAGGCCAAGCCGACGCTCGCCGGCTGGTTCGTCGGACAGGTGATGAAGTCCACCGGCGGCAAGGCAAACCCGCAGGCCGTCCAGGCTCTGGTCAAGGCCAAGCTCGGCATCGAGGAATAAGCCTTGTTCTTCGTTAGAACCGCCGGCGACGAGGACGTGGAGAAGATTCGCGTCCTGCTGGCGGAGACCTTCCATGCCGCCTATGATCCGTTCTACGGGACCGATCAGGTCGCGAAAATGGTGAGCGGCTGGAATTCGGCGAATGCGATCCGCTCGCGCATCGGCAAACGCGACGGCGAATTTCTGGTGGCCGATGACGGCCGCAAGTTCGGCGGCATCGCTTATGCGGCCGTGTATCCCAAGATGGCCAAGACCGTGATGCTGCATCAGCTCTACGTTCGCCCGACTTGCCAGAACGAAGGTATCGGTCGCGATCTCTTTGCCGAGATCGAAACCTGTTTCCCGGATGCGGAAATCATGCGCGTCGAGGTTGCCCTTCCGAATGTCCGCGCCATGTCCTTTTACGAGCGCCTCGGTTTTTCCGAGGTGGACCGGATGGAGGAATGGGGTGCCCCGAACTCGGGCCTTCCCGCCATCATCATGGAAAAGCGGTTGTTGCAGCACTGATTTCAGGCGAGGGGGATATCCAATGAGCGAACTGACCATCAGACGGGCACATGAGGAGGACCTCACCGCACTGATCGCCATTTTCGCGGCGGACGATGTCGGCGGTCATGGCGATACGACCGATCCTTCCGCCTACGAGGATTATCTTCGCGCCTTCCATATGATCGACCATTCCGGCAACGAGCAGCTTTTCGTTGCCGAGCTGGATGGCGAGATTGTCGGCACTTTTCAGGTCCTTTTCAATCGCACGCTGACAGGGCGTGGGTCCTTGTCCATGATCATCGAGGCGGTGCAGACCCGGCCGGACATGCGTGGTCGCGGCATCGGCGCAAAAATGATCGATTATGCAATGGACGAAGCAAAGCGCCGCGATTGCCGGCTGGTGCAGCTCACCTCCAACATCGCCCGCACCGATGCCCATCGCTTCTACGAGCGTCTGGGCTTTGCCAAGAGCCACGCCGGTTTCAAGATGAAGCTCAAGTAGTCGTGAGACCTAGAATCGCTGGACAGGACCGGCGGCAGGCGTCATAAGCAGGATAGCCATTTTCGGCGTCCACAAGTCCAATTCGACGATTGTCAAAGCGACGGAATACCCCATGAAAGAACTTCTGCTGCAGATATTCACCTGGTGGAACGGTCAGACGATGGGGACGCGTTTCTTCACCTGGCGACACGGCAAGAAAGTCGGCGAAGACGAAATGGGCAATGTCTATTACGAAGGTCCGATGACCTCCTGGGGCAAGCCGAAGCGCTGGGTTATCTACAAGGGTTATGCAGAGGCTTCCGCGATCGCGCCCGGCTGGCATGGCTGGATGCACTATCGCACGGATGTTCCGCCATCGCAGGAGACCTATACGGCCCGTGAATGGCAGAAGCCGCACCAGCCTAACATGACCGGCACTCCGCTCGCCTACCACCCCAAGGGTTCTCTGGCAGCCTCCGGCGAGCGCCCCCGCGTTACCGGCGACTACGACGCCTGGACCCCCGGCAACTGAGACTGCCGGACATCGGCCCGACCCTGACGGTCATTTGGCCATAATCGCAATCTAGTCATCGAGCGCTGAAAGCGCTCGCGACGGGATGAATATGACACGAACGATTTTTTCTCCACGCAAACTCGCGCTCGCTGCGCTGACCGCAGTCGTGCCCATGCTTGCGGGAGAAGCGGCTTTTGCCGCACGGATTTCAAACCCGGTTGCCGTCTTTGCCGGTATCGACAAGATCACCGGCCGCATCACCACCTTCGACGTCTACGTCAACGAGACGGTGCAATACGGCGCGCTGCAGGTGACCCCGAAGATCTGTTATTCCCGCGACGACACGGAAGCACAGAAGATCGACGGTTTCATCGAGGTCGATGAAATCACTCTCGACCGCAAGATTCGCCGTATCTTTTCGGGCTGGATGTTTGCCGACAGCCCCGGCCTCAACGCCGTCGAGCATCCGATCTATGACGTCTGGCTGACCGGCTGCAAGCAGCAGTCGGACATCCCGGCGCCGTCAGACGCGACCAACTGATCGGTTTGAATTTGCCTTTTCAGAAGGGCAGGTGCGGGCGGTCGACCGCCTGACGCAAAAGGACGAGGTATTCGTCCTTGGGGATGTCGATTGCCCCGAATGTCTTCAGGTGGTCGGTGGTGAACTGCGTGTCGAGCAGTTTGAAACCGCTGCGGTTCAGACGCTCGACCAGATGCACGAGGCAGATCTTCGACGCATCGGTCCGCCTTGAAAACATGCTTTCGCCGAAAAACGCCGCACCCAGCGAGACGCCGTAGAGCCCGCCAACCAGAACGCCGTCCTCCCAAGCCTCGACGCTATGGGCATGTCCCATGCGATGAAGTTCGCCATAGAGCTGGCGGATGGTTCTGTTGATCCATGTGCTCGGCCGGTCTGGCGCGGATTGTGCGCACATGCCGACCACCTCATCGAATGCGCTATCGAAAAGGATCTCGAACGGAGCCTTGCGGACCGTTTTTGCGAGGCTTTTGGAGATGTGGAAATCGTCGAGCGGGATGATGCCGCGCATTTCCGGCTCGACCCAGAATATTTCCGGATCGTCTGCCGATTCGGCCATCGGAAAAAGGCCTATGGAATAGGCCCGCAACAGAACGTCCGGAGTAATCGCCGGGTAATATCTGCCGCGCCGTCCTGCCATTTCGCTCCCTGAAGGAAATACGCCCGGAACGATATGCTCCGGGCGCGTATTAAGTCAGTGTTCCTTGCCGCTGGCCAGATAGTTTTCCAGCCAGTGAATGTCGTAGTCGCCCTTCTGGATGTCGGGGTTGTCGACCAGATCCTGGAAGAGCGGCAGCGTCGTCTTGATGCCGTCGACGACGAACTCGTCGAGCACGCGGCGAAGACGCCTCATGCATTCCTCGCGCGTGCGACCATGCACGATCAGCTTGCCGATCAGGCTGTCGTAATAAGGCGGGATCTTGTAGCCGGCATAGGCGCCCGAATCGACGCGAACGCCGAGACCGCCCGGAGCGTGGAAATGCGTGATCGTGCCCGGCGAGGGAACGAAGGTACGCGCATCCTCCGCGTTGATACGGCATTCGATCGCATGACCCTGGAACTGGATCTCGTCCTGGGAAACGGAAAGCCCGTCGCCGGACGCAACCCGGATCTGTTCGTGCACGAGGTCGATATTGGTGATCGCTTCGGTGATCGGATGTTCCACCTGAAGACGGGTGTTCATTTCGATGAAATAGAACTCGCCGTTTTCGTAGAGGAATTCGATCGTACCGGCGCCGCGATACTTCATCTTCTTCATCGCGTCGGCGCAGATCTGGCCGATATTCATCCGCTGCTCGACGGTCAGGGCAGGGGAGTTTGCTTCTTCCCAGACCTTCTGGTGACGACGCTGCAGCGAGCAATCGCGTTCGCCGAGATGGATGGCATTGCCTTCGCCGTCACCGACAACCTGGATTTCGATGTGCCGCGGCTTGCCGAGGTACTTTTCCATGTAGACGGCGCCATTACCGAAAGCATTGAGCGCTTCGGTGCGGGCGGTGTCGAACGCTTCCTGCAGATCGGCTTCGGTCTTGGCGACCTTCATGCCGCGTCCGCCGCCACCGGCCGTCGCCTTGATCAGGACCGGAAAGCCGATGCCCTTGGCGATCTCCATGGCGTTTTCAGCCGTCACTTCGCCTTCCGAGCCCGGAACGACGGGGATGCCGAGTTCGACAGCCGTCTGCTTGGCGGTGATCTTGTCACCCATCAGGCGGATGTGCTCGGCGGTCGGGCCGATGAAGGTAATGCCATGCGCTTCGAGGATTTCCGCGAACTTGGCATTCTCCGACAGGAAGCCGTAACCCGGATGTACGGCGTCAGCGCCGGTGATCTCGCAGGCTGCAACGATCTGGTGGATGTTGAGATAGCTTTCGCGCGACGGCGGCGGGCCGATGCACACGCTCTCGTCGGCGAGGCGGACATGCATGGCGTCCGCATCGGCCGTGGAATGCACGGCGACGGTTGCGATACCGAGTTCCTTGGCGGCTCTCAGTACACGCAGCGCGATCTCACCGCGATTGGCTATGAGGATCTTGGAAATCATGAAAAGCGCCTTACTCGACGATGACGAGCGGCTGACCGTATTCCACGGGCTGCGCGTCGTTGACCAGGATTTCAGTGACCTTGCCGGAACGCGGCGCAGGGATCTGGTTCATGGTCTTCATCGCTTCGATGATGAGCAGTGTCTGGCCTTCCTTGACGGTCGCGCCGACTTCGATGAAGGCCCGGGCACCCGGGGCTGGCGACAGGTATGCCGTGCCGACCATTGGTGCGGTAACCGCATTCTTGTTGTCAGCGGCTGCGGCAGGCGCTGCTGCTGCAGGAGCGGCGGCAACCGGTGCGGCGGCGGCTACGGGGGCGGCTGCGATCGGTGCCTGGACATATTGCGTGGCCGAAGCGCGCGAAACGCGGATGCGCAGATCGTCCTGCTCGACCTCGATCTCGGTGAGATCGGTATCGTTGAGGATGTCAGCGAGGTCGCGGATCAGTCCCTTGTCGATCCCGTTCTTCTTCTCAGACATGGCAAACCCTATTGTTCTGTTCTATCTTGTCAGTCGATTGTGTATTTCAAGGCATGGAGCGCGAGAATGTAGCCCGCCGTGCCGAAGCCGCAGATGACGCCCTTGGCTGCCGGCGCAATCGCCGAATGGTGGCGAAACTCTTCCCGCGCATGAACATTCGAGATGTGCAATTCGATAACCGGCACCGAAACCGCCTTGATCGCATCGTGAAGCGCGATCGACGTATGCGTATAGGCACCGGCATTGATAGCGACGCCGACGGCCTTGTCGCCGGCTTCGTGAATCCAGTCGATCAGCGTGCCTTCGTGATTACTCTGTCGAAAATCGACATCGAAACCAAGCTCTTTGCCCGCCGCAATGCATTGCTGCTTAACGTCATCGAGAGTCTGCCCGCCATAGATGCCGGGCTCTCTTTTCCCCAGCATGTTGAGGTTGGGGCCATTGAGGACGAAAACCGTCTTGCTCATACCGATTTATGTTCCATCCGAATTCAGCGGCCACCTATAGACCGGTAGGCGGGCAAGGGAAAGCCCCCGCTGCGCCGAAACGCCGCCGGTCCACTAATCGATTCGAAATCGGTCAAGGGCAGGGGGCAAACAGGCGCGGTCTAGCAGCTGGCCTTGCCGCAGGAGCGGACATTCTTGACCTTGTCCTCGATCTGATCGAGGCCGACGGCCCCGAACACGGCTTCGTCGCCGACGACATAGGTCGGCGTGCCGGTAATGCCGATCGCATTGGCCAACTGATAGGCCTGACGGACGATGTCATCGTTCGGCTTTTCGGTCATCGTCTTGCGGATCTGGGCCTCGTCGAGACCGAGTTCGGCCGCAACGGAGATCGCCGTCGCTTCCGTGGCGCGCTCCTGGCCGACGAGGAGCTGGCGGTGGAATTCCGGGTATTTTTCAGGTGCGATGATACGCACCGCGTCCGCCACCTTGTGGGCCGCCATGGAATCGGGGCCGAGGATCGGGAATTCCTTCAGCACGAACCGGATGTTCTTGTCCTTGGCGAGGATGTCGTCCATGTCGCCCATGGCGCGCTTGCAGTAACCGCAATTGTAATCGAAGAACTCGACCACGGTGACGTCGCCCTTGGGATTGCCGAGCACGATATCGTTCGGAGACGAGAAAATATCGTCCTTGTAGGCGGCAACCGCCTTGGTCGACTGATTGGCGCGCTCTGCCTGCTGCTTGGCTTCGAGCGCTGTCTGCACCTCGATCATCACTTCCGGGTTCTGGATCAGATACTCGCGGATGAACTCGCCCATTTCCTTCTTCTGGGCGTCATCGAGCGCCAGGGCAGGAACGGCGGCAAGCGAGGCGGCGAGCATCGTGCCGGCGGCAAGCGTTTTCAACAGGCGGGTCATGGAATTCCTCTAAAAGCTTGGCGGCGCGAATCCGGCCACCGGTCTCTCATCTTGATGCAAGGCTAAGGCACTCGGCGGATAGGGGAAACAAGAAATGTGGATTACGGCCTGAGCAAGGCTTCACATCTGTGTAAAGCGACTGGTCTTTGGGGCGCCATAGTTCTCGTTCGATCAGTGACTTACAGGCTTTTCCTGAATCACTTTTGCAAGCGGCCTACCGGTGTGGACAGGATAAAAAAATGGCCGCATGAGCGGCCATTTTTCAAATCCAAATCGTCAGGGATCAAAAGAACCCGCGGCGCTGCCACCAGCCGGCCTTCTTCGGCTTGGCCGGATCCTCTTCGCCTTCAGGCGCCGGAGCGACGTCTGAACTCTTCACCACCGCTTCGCTCGAGGACGAAATATTGGAGGCGCGGTTGGCGCGAGCCGGCTTGGCCTCTTTTTCCTCGACCGGTGCGGCTTCGACAGCAGCGGTTTCGGCAGCAGCTTCTTCCGGCTTGGCTTCTACGGCCGGGGCAGGAGTAGCTTCAACCTGTTCCGTCACGACGGTCTCTGCGGCAACAACTTCGGCTTCTGCAGCCGCTGCGGCAGCAGCTTCCGCCTCGATGGCCTTCTTGCTGCGACGTGCCCGCTTCGGCTTCGGTGCGGGTTCTGCCTCGGCAGCCACTTCCGCTACCGGCGCAACCTCTACAGGCGCTTCTACCGGAGCCTCTGCGACAGGTTCGACGGCTTCGACAGCTTCGACAGCGGCGACCGGAGCTTCGCCCTCGGCCTCTTCGCCGTTGGCCTCTTCGTCACCTTCGGCGCTTGCGTCTTCTGCACCTTCTTCGCCATTGCGGTTGCGACGTCCACCGCGCTTGCCGCGGCGGCGGCGCTTGCGGCGGCCGTGTTCATCGGTGTCGGATTCTGCGGTGGCTTCGGCATTGGTCGATGCGTCTGCTGCATCGTCCTCGGCCTCGTCGTCGCCTTCTTCGCCGTCTTCCGAAATGGAATCGACATTGCTGCCCTGCGCCTGGGCATCGTCATTGCGTTCGCCGTTCCGGTTGCGACGACGGCGGCGACGCTTGCGCTTGCGGCCGTTCTGATCGTCGCCCTCGGCGCGCTCCGGCTTGCTGACAGCCTTGACTGCGAGTTCTTCTTCCTCTTCGTCCTCATCCATCTCGATGACGACATCGTCGTCTTCTTCGACCGGGATGGCGGCGAACTGCATCAGGCTTTCGATCTTGACCGGGTTCTCGACGGCTTCGCCGCGATCAACCGCAAAATGGCTGGAGCCGATGCTGACATCGGATTCGATGAAGATCGAGACGCCGAAGCGGTTCTCGTAGTCCACCACGGAGCCGCGCTTGTGGTTGAGCAGGAAGAGCGCGATGTCCGGCGTGGTACGCACGGTAATGTCATGCGTCGTATTCTTCAGCAGATATTCCTCGATGCCACGCAGGACGTGCAGGGCGATGGAAGACTGCGAACGGACGTGGCCAGTGCCGCCGCAATGCGAGCAGATCTGCGTCGTCGATTCGAGAACCGAAGCGCGGATACGCTGTCGCGACATTTCCAGCAGGCCGAAATGCGAGATGCGGCCGACCTGAATGCGGGCGCGGTCGTTCTTCAGGCAATCCTTCAGCTTCTTCTCGACGGCGCGGTTGTTGCGCTTTTCTTCCATGTCGATGAAGTCGATGACGATCAGGCCGGCAAGGTCACGCAGGCGAAGCTGGCGTGCAACTTCTTCGGCGGCCTCGAGGTTCGTCTGAAGCGCGGTGTCTTCGATAGAATGTTCGCGGGTCGAACGGCCGGAGTTGACGTCGACGGCAACCAGCGCTTCCGTCTGGTTGATGATCAGGTAACCGCCGGACTTCAACGTCACCTGCGGCTGCAGCATGCGGTCGAGCTGCGCCTCGATGCCGGAGCGCGAGAAGATCGGATGCAGGTCACGGTAGGGCTGAACCACCTTGGCATGGCTCGGCATCAGCATCTTCATGAAGTCTTTCGCTTCACGATAGCCTTCTTCACCGGACACGATGATCTCGCCGATATCCTTGTTGTAGAGGTCGCGGATCGAACGCTTGATCAGCGAGCCTTCTTCATAAACGAGGCAGGGAGCGGTGGACTGCAGCGTCAGCGTGCGGACGTTTTCCCACAGGCGCATCAGGTATTCGAAGTCGCGCTTGACTTCGACGCGGGTGCGGTTGGCGCCGGCGGTGCGCAGGATCACGCCCATGCCCTGCGGCACGTCGAGCTCCTTGGCGATTTCCTTCAGGCGCTTGCGGTCCTGCGGCTGGGTGATCTTGCGGGAAATGCCGCCGCCACGCGCGGTGTTCGGCATCAGGACCGAGTAACGGCCGGCCAGCGACAGATAGGTGGTCAGTGCCGCGCCCTTGTTGCCGCGCTCTTCCTTGGCGACCTGAACAAGCAGGATCTGGCGGCGCTTGATGACTTCCTGGATGCGGTACTGCTTGCGCGGCTTGCGCACAACGCGATCTGGAACCTCTTCCATGGCGTCTTCGGCGCCGACGGATTCGATCTCTTCCTTCTCGTGATGATCGTCATCGTCGTCGTCGTCATCGCTGTCACGACCGCGGCGAGCATCGACATCCTCGGAAATCGAATCGGTCTCGACCATCGCAGCCATGCTTTCCGGCGTCGAATCGTCGGCTTCGCTGGAGGTTTCGCCGTCCTGAGCTTCGGCGGCGGCCTCTTCGGGAGCGGCTTCCACGACCTTCTTGCGCGAGCGGGTGCGCTTCGGCTTGGCCTTCTTTTCCGGTTCTGCGGCGGCTGCTTCCGGGGCGGCTTCGACTGCCGCGGCCGGAGCCTCGGTCGTTTCAGCTGTTTCCACGGCCGCGACTGCAGGCGCTTCGGCGGCGGCGATGCCGACGTCGGGCTGTTCCTCATTGGCGAGATCCACCACCGGATCGGCGGCGTCTGCCTCGGCGATCTTGCGCTGGTCTTCAGCTTCCTGCTGCATCAGGGCCTGACGGTCCGCAAGCGGGATCTGGTAATAATCCGGGTGGATTTCCGCAAAGGCCAGAAAGCCGTGACGGTTGCCGCCGTAATCGACGAACGCCGCCTGAAGCGAAGGTTCGACGCGCGTCACCTTGGCGAGGTAGATGTTGCCTCGGATCTGCTTCTTGTGTTGCGATTCGAAATCGAACTCTTCGATGCGGTTGCCGCGTACAACGACTACGCGCGTCTCCTCTTCGTGAGACGCGTCGATAAGCATTTTGTCTGCCATTGAAGTTCTGCTCCTCGGCGCCGCCGTACAAATGCACGAAAGCCTGCCGCGAGGACAGGCTCGTTATGCAAAACGGTCATGACGCCGGATAAGGGGGATCCCGCGGGGTCGATGCGAGACGGCAAGCGGAGAGGCAGCGAAGCCTTGGGCTTCTTCCTTCTTTCCGTGACTTGAAAAATTTGCCGCAACATTAAGGACCAAGCGAGAATGACGATAACTGAACCCTGACGGGTCCGATGGGGTGCTCCATGCGAGCGGTGGGTGGCGTGCCACCCGGCATTTTTCCGGCCGTGGCCGGAGTGATCGGTTACGCAAGGCAAAGAGTTGCGACGGCGGATGTTTGCCGGTACTTGGCGCCAGTCCCTTGAGGCTGGCAAGCCCATCGGCAGACCTATCCCGTCAACCCTCTAACCTCACTGGCGTTGTATGGTTTATCTGTCACAATAGCAAGGGAAAAGCCGTATCCGTCATATTGTGGATGGATTTAGCGGCCTTATCGAAAGTGGGGTCGCAACGGCGATTCGCGGGCGTTGTAAAAGAAATGCCTGAAATGCGGGCCTTTCATGCGCGGGCAGGCTGTGCATCAAAGATCAAGAGGCGGGGCACGGCTTGAATTTGGATGGAGTGGTGATGATCGGCAGGACGATTCGGATGCCGGCAATGGCGAAAAGTCTGCGAATCGTTCGGCGAATCGGTCTGTTGGCGGCTCTGGTCGTTGCCACGATATCGACCGCTTCCGCCGCCTCTCAGCAGCCCATACTTGCATTCGCGGCAAGGGTCGCCGGCGATGATGCCCGCACAAGGGTCGTGATCGATTTCGAGCAGAAACCCGAATTCGTCATTCACTATGTCGATGGCCCCGAGCGGATCATTGTCGATCTCTCTGCCTCCGCCTTCGGTTTTCCTGCTGGAGATCTGGCGCCGCGCGGTCTGTTCAAGGATATTCGCTACGGCACGATGGGCAGTGACAGCGCCCGCATGGTCTTTACGGTCAACCGGCCAGTGAAGCTGGTTATGGCCGAGGTGCAGAAGAATGAGGATAGGGGCTTTCGGCTGGTGCTGGATGCCGAAATGACCACGAAGGAACAATTCGCCGAAATTTTAAAGTCGCAGGATTGGAATACCTCGGCTGCCGCCGTGCCGCAGGACGTCGCGCCGGTGGTCGAAGACGGTGTCTTCACCGTTGCCGTCGATGCGGGCCATGGCGGCATCGATGCCGGGGCAAGTGGCGCGACGACCAAGACGCCGGAAAAGACGGTTACTCTGGAGTTTGCCCGTCTGCTTGCTGCGCGGTTGAACAAGATCGACGGCGTGAAGGCCTTCCTGACCCGCGAGGACGACACGTTCCTGTCTCTGTCGCAGCGCGTAACGCTCGCCAGACAAAAACATGCGGATCTCTTCATCTCCCTGCATGCCGACACCCTGGCGCAGAAGGACATTCGCGGTGCAACCGTCTACACGCTGTCCGACAAGGCGTCCGACCGCATGGCAGAAAATCTCGCCGTTCGCGAGAACCTGTCGGATCAGCTGGCCGGTTTCAGTATCGAGAGCGGTCCTCCGGAAGTGGCCGACATCCTGCTCGACCTGACCCGTCGCGAGACCCAGGCCTTTTCCGTCGCGCTTGCCGACCACGTGGTGAAATCCTTCGAGGGGCAGGTGGGTTTGATCAACAATCCGCACCGACAGGCCAATTTCCAGGTTTTGCGCGCGCCTGATATTCCTTCGGTTCTCCTGGAAATGGGCTTTCTTTCGAACGCGGAAGACGAGAAACTTCTGCTCGACGAAGGGTGGCGAAACAAGGTTGCATCTCTTATCGCCAATGCGGTGGATCGTTATCGTCTGCGTTCAGTCGCCAATGGCGGATAAGCGTTCGCCGCGATAAGCGTGACCTCAATGTCACAGCCCTGCAAGGATCGTCTGTCCCGAAGCCGAAGATACGGAAATACTTGTGAAAAGCCCTACTTTCCTCACATTCGAAGAGCAGGTCGCGGGAATGTATTTCGCGCGGTCTCCGGTTTCGCGGAGTTGATCCGGCCTCCCTTGCGCTGATGTTAACGTCGTGCAAAAGGCCTGTTGGCGTGCGATGGTGCTTTTCGCGCCGATAGAAAGCTGAACGGTAGCTCAGATATGATCAGACTGATTGGATATTTCTTTGGAATGGCCTGCGTGCTCTTTTTGGGCGTTGCTGCGGCCGTTGCCATCTATTTGAGTGGCATGACCAAGGATTTGCCCGACTACGAAGTGCTGGCTTCCTATGAGCCGCCCGTGGCAACGCGCATTCACGCCGGCAACGGCGCGCTTATGGCGGAATATGCCCGTGAGCGCCGCCTGTTCCTGCCGATCCAGGCGATCCCCGATCGCGTCAAGGCAGCGTTCCTGTCGGCCGAAGACAAGAATTTCTACAATCACCCGGGTGTCGATCCCTTCGGCCTTGGCCGTGCGGTCCTGAACAACCTGCAGAATTTCGGCTCCGGCCGTCGCCCGGAAGGCGCGTCCACGATCACCCAGCAGGTGGCGAAGAACTTTCTCCTGTCCGCCGACCAGACGATCGACCGCAAGGTTAAGGAAGCCATCCTTTCCTTCCGAATCGAGCAGGCCTATTCCAAGGACAAGATTCTCGAACTCTATCTCAACGAGATCTTTTTCGGCCTGAACTCCTATGGCATCGCCGGTGCGGCGCTCACCTATTTCGACAAGTCGGTGACCGAGCTGACGACGGCGGAAGCCGCTTATCTGGCGGCCTTGCCCAAGGGACCGAACAACTATCATCCCTTCCGCCACGAAAAGGCGGCGATCGAGCGCCGTGACTGGGTGATCGATCGTATGGCCGAAAACGGCTACATCACCCAGGTCGATGCGGACGACGCCAAGACGCAGCCGCTCGGTGTCAAGCCGCGCCGCGGATCCGGCACCGTTCTGGCATCCGAATATTTCTCCGAAGCGGTTCGCCGCCAGCTCATCGAGCGTTACGGCGACAAGGCGCTTTACGAAGGCGGACTTTCCGTCCGCACCTCGCTTGATCCCGATCTCCAGGTCATCGCCCGCCGCGTTCTGCAGGATGGCCTGCTGGACTATGACGAGCGTCGTGGTTTCCACGGTGCGCTTGCTTCGATCGAGACGTCGCCGGATTGGGCGCTGTCGCTCGGCAAGGCGATCTCCGACAACAAGGTTGCCGAATTGCGGGACGTTCCCGAATGGACGATCGCAGTCGTGCTCGGCGTCTCGGCCAGCGAAGCCGAAATCGGTCTCCAGTCTCAGAACGGCAACAAGACCGATCCGGAACGCAAGACCGGAACGATCGCTGCCGACGATATGAAATGGGCCTATCGCGACGCCACCGGTGAGCGCAAGCAGGCCAAGGGGCCTGACGGGGTTCTGAAGGTCGGCGACGTCGTTTACGTCGAGCCCTTGAAAGAGGGCGCCAATGCCTACCGCCTGCGGCAGACGCCGAAGGTGCAGGGCGGTCTGGTTGCGATGGACCCGAATACCGGCCGTGTTCTTGCCATGGCAGGCGGCTTCTCTTACGCGCAGTCCGAATTCAATCGCGCCACGCAGGCAATGCGCCAGCCCGGTTCGTCGTTCAAGCCTTTCGTTTACGCCGCAGCCCTCGACAACGGTTATACGCCGGCTTCGGTCGTCCTCGATGGCCCGATCGAAGTCATTTCCGGCAATCAGGTCTGGCGTCCGTCCAATTACGGTGAAGAAGATGGCAAGGGGCCGGCAACGCTGCGCACCGGTATCGAGAAGTCGCGAAACCAGATGACCGTGCGTCTGGCTCAGGATATGGGCATGGATGTCGTTGCCGAATACGCGGAGCGTTTCGGCATCTACGACAAGATGGCGCCATATCTTCCAATGGCGCTCGGCTCCGGCGAGACGACCGTGATGCGCATGGTGTCCGCCTATGCCGTGATCGCCAACGGCGGCAAGCAGATCAAGCCGACCGTTATCGACCGTATTCAGGACCGCTACGGCAAGACGATCTTCCGCCATGAGGAGCGTGGTTGCGAGGCGTGCAACGCCAGCGAATGGGCCAATCAGGAAGAACCGGTTCTGGTCGACAACCGCGAGCAGGTTCTCGATCCGATGACCGCCTACCAGATCACCTCGATGATGGAAGGTGTCGTTCGCCGCGGTACGGCTGCCGGCAAAATCCCGGTCAACGACCGCCCGGTTGCCGGCAAGACCGGTACGACCAACGACGAAAAGGATGCCTGGTTCGTCGGCTTCACGCCGAACCTCGTGGCCGGTCTTTATATCGGCTACGATACGCCGGCTCCGCTTGGTCGCGGTGGCACGGGCAGTGGTCTCGCAGCACCCTTGTTCGGCAAGTTTCTGGAAGCGGCGGCCAAGCTGACGCCGGCTGAAAAATTCCATGTTCCGGATGGCATGAATTTCATCGCCGTCAACCGCAAGACCGGCATGATGGCCTTTGACGGTGAGCCGGACACGATCACCGAAGCCTTCAAGCCCGGCACCGGACCGGCCGATGTCTTCCAGGTCATCGGTGACGGTGAATATATGACGCAGGACCAGATTCTGGATTCCTCGCCGCAGACCCAGCAGGCCATAACCTCCGGTGCGTCGGGCCTCTACTGATCCGACCGGGAACATTTGGCGACCGGGCGCGGCCTTTACATCCGCGCCCGGCGCAATTATGTCCCACCGCATCTTAATCCCTGAAGATCACAGAGAGAGAAGAACACGCCATGCGCGCGGAAATGCTGAACGTTGTCGACGAAATCAAGCAGGCCATAAGCCTGCTGAGGAGGCATCTTTGACTGGGATCAGGCTGTAAGAAGACTGGACTGGTTGAACAACAAGGCAGAGGATCCCAACCTCTGGAACGATGCCCAGGAAGCCCAGAAGCTGATGCGCGAACGCCAGCAGCTCGACGAGGCGCTGAGCGGCGTAAAATCGATGGAGCAACAGCTCGCCGACAATATCGAGCTCATCGAGCTCGGTGAGGAAGAAGGCGACGACGACATCGTCAAGGATGCCGAACAGGCTCTGAAGGCGCTGAAGGCTGAAGCTTCCCGTCGTCAGGTGGAGGCGATGCTTTCTGGCGAGGCCGATGCCAACGATACCTATGTCGAAGTGCATTCGGGCGCCGGCGGCACCGAGAGCCAGGACTGGGCGAACATGCTGCTTCGCATGTACACCCGCTGGGCCGAACGCCAGGGCTACAAGGTCGAATTGCTCGAAATGCATGACGGCGAAGAAGCCGGCATCAAGTCGGCGACGATCCTGGTCAAGGGACACAATGCCTTCGGATGGATGAAGACCGAATCAGGCGTGCATCGCCTCGTTCGTATCTCGCCCTACGATTCGAACGCGCGCCGTCACACGTCCTTCTCGTCGATCTGGGTCTATCCGGTCGTCGACGACTCGATCAATATCGAGGTCAACGAAAGCGACTGCCGTATCGATACCTATCGTGCGTCGGGTGCTGGTGGACAGCACGTCAACACGACCGACTCGGCCGTGCGCATCACCCATATCCCGACCGGCATCGTGGTATCCTGCCAGCAGGAACGCTCACAGCACAAGAACCGCGCCAAGGCGTGGGAAATGCTGCGTGCCCGTATGTACGAAGCCGAATTGATGAAGCGTGAAGCTGCAGCCAACGCCGAAGCCGCCTCCAAGAGCGATATTGGCTGGGGCCACCAGATCCGCTCCTATGTTCTGCAGCCTTACCAGCTGGTCAAGGACCTGCGGACGGGCGTTTCCAGCACGGCTCCGGACGATGTTCTGGACGGCGAACTCAACGAGTTCATGGAAGCCGCACTGGCCCATCGTATCAGCGGCAAGCCGGATGTGGACGTCGGCGACGTCGACTGACGCTTCCTGTCTCGATATCTGAAGAAAAGGCCGGGTCTTGAGCCCGGCCTTTTCGTTTGATGGTCTCCGTCGGTCAATTCATGAACTGTTCGGCCAGAATGCGGTCCGACCATGAATGGTCGGGATCCGAGAGGATGCGGGCCGTCAGCTCGGTCGACTGGGCGATGCGCACATGCAGCACCGATTTGACCTCGGCATTGTCCGCGACCGCGTTGACCGGCCGTTTTTCCGGTTCGAGAATGGTGAGGTCGACGCAGACATGGTTGGGCAGAAGCGCGCCGCGCCAACGCCGCGGACGATAGGGCGAAACCGGCGTCATCGCCAGAAGCGGCGCTTCCAGCGGCAGGATCGGCCCGTGGGCGGAGAGATTATAGGCTGTCGAGCCGGCAGGGGTGGCGACCATCACGCCGTCGCAGATCAGTTCATCCAGCCGCACCCGCCCATCGATCTCCACCTTGAGCTTCGCCGCCTGATAGGACTGACGAAACAGATAGACCTCGTTGATGGCAAGCGCGACGGAGGTTGATCCGTCGCTGCTCGACGTCGTCATCTTGAGCGGATGAAATTCGTTTTCCACGGCAACGGCAATGCGCTCCGGCAGAGCGTCGACGCGGTAATCGTTCATCAGGAAGCCGACCGAACCGCGATTCATGCCATAGACGCGAGGCCCCGCGGTGATCGTCTCGTGCAGGGTCTGCAGCATGAAGCCGTCGCCGCCGAGCGCGACAATGACATCCGCTTCACCAAGCGGCCGATTGCCATAAAGCCGGACAAGCTCCTCAAGTGCTGCCTGCGCCTCGGGCGCGGGAGACGCGATGAAAGCCAGCTTCTCGCAGGGTATGGGCATGAACGGACAGGCCTTTTACGGTATTGCCCTGAATATTGCGCCGTGGGCGCTCTCAATGGCGTTGGCTGAAGTTGTCGATCACTTGAAGCCGACAAGCCGCAAGCGCAGCAGTGGTACAGGAAAAGGCGCGGCTTGGACAAGCGGCCTGAACCCGATCACGGTTCGCCGCTTGCTGAAGACATTGGACAAATCCGTCCGGCTGCGACGTTTTTGCTTTACAGCAGAATAAAATATGGTAACTCCCCACACATGGTTGCCCTTGTAGCTCAGTTGGTAGAGCACCTGATTTGTAATCAGGGGGTCACGAGTTCGAACCTTGTCGGGGGCACCATTCTTTTCTCCACAATAGACGATCAACGCCTGGCGCATTGCCATGCGGATGCATATCGTCGTGGATAAATCTGTCTTCGCGAAGATGAATACGGCCCAACGTAACGCTTGATACTGATGACGGTGACGGCCAGATGATAAAAAGAGGCCCCGCAAGCGGGGCATCTTCAACGTCTACATCCTGGGATTATCTGCCGCCGGAGCGGCGGTCGGCGGCCCGGTCGCCGCAACGGGAACCGTCAGACGCCGACTGCCATGAGTGGTCACAAGCCGCGGATGCGAAGGTTGGCATTGAAGTCATGAGCAATGCTGCAGTGACAAAAATTCGAATCATAAATACCCCTTGAGTTAACGGGGCCTAGTGACATCCGTTTCACCTAGGACGCAATCTCAAAGTTTAGAAGATTACCTTTCTTCATCGACGCACCGAACGAGCATCATTATCGGGTAAAATCGCACCTTTCGATTTTTGTCGTGATTTATCCCACCGGTTCGGTTGCAACCGCGGTGGCGGAAAGTTCTGCCGATTGTGTCAAGAAAACTGCGCGACGGCTGCAGTTGGCGACATCGTCAATTACCATCAGCTTTGTTAACTATTAGGGTTGCGTGTAGATGCGGCACCGCGCGACAAAATCCGGGTTGGCAAAATCGGCGCAATCCGGTCGTCCCGTCTTCCCATAGTGTAATGGTTCGCCATCGAGATCGACCGTAATCCCGCCGGCGGCGCGCAGCACGGCGTCGCCAGCTGCCGTATCCCATTCCATGGTTCGCCCGAAGCGGGGATAGATATCGGCGACCCCTTCCGCGATCAGGCAGAATTTCAGCGACGATCCGACGGTCCTGATTTCCGAAGCACCGCACCGGCTGAGAAAATCATCTGTCTCGACACAGCGATGCGAACGACTGGCAACTGCGATATCCGGCACGTCGAGCATGCGGGCGCGCATAGACTCGCGGCGGATCACCTGAAAATTTTCATCGACCCAGAGTTTTTCCGCTCCATCCGGACTGCCGCAATAGGCGATGCCGAGCGCGGGGGCATAAACGAAACCGACGATGGGGGCATTATCCTCGATCAGCGCGATGTTGACGGTGAAATCGTCATGACCGTTGATGAATTCCTTCGTTCCGTCGAGCGGATCGACAAGGATGAAGGCCCCGTTCGCGATATCCGGGATGCGGCCCGCCGCAGCCTGCTCTTCCGCCACGATTGGAATATCGGGGCAGGCCTTCGCGAGTTCCGAAAGAATGACGGCTTCGGCCTGTTCGTCCGCCTCGGTGACGGGGGAGGCATCCGCCTTGTAGCGCGCATGCGGTCCGGCCCTGTGGATGGTCAGGATCGGACGTCCGGCTTCAAGGGCCGCCCGTTCGAAAATAGCAGCTATCGGTTGCCAGGATGAGGTTTTGGACTGGGTGATCGTCATGGTCCGTTCCCATGCCACGAATCGGGAGGCGAGGGGAGTCTTTAGGCGGGCCAGGGACAATCATCCGCCGATGATGGCGCAGTGATCCGCTGTCGATCCTTGCGGTGCAGCCGGGAGATGTTGCTTAGTGGGCCTGCCGATCCGTGCGTCTCAGCATTCCCATCCCGAGAGCTCCGGCCAGCGATCGACCGATCGCGATCCCGATCAGACCGAGCAGCTCCATGAGCCGCGTAAGGAGATCACGCAGACGCGGCGGTGAGATTTCGCGCATATTGATCGCCGGAACTTGAGCCTCATGGGACGGAGGCGCAGATGCTGTGTCCGTCGCCGCATTTGCATGTCGCTCTACCGTGGCAATGGCGCGGTTTCGGATGAGTTCTGCAAGGCCTAGCGCTGGAAGCACCGATTCGCTGGGCAGGGGCGTCAGATCCCATCGGTCGCTGAGAAATGTTTCCGGCTCGATCCGGTAACCGGCTTCGATCGCCGCTTCGATGAAATTGACCCGCGCCAGGCCGGCATCGGCCTGACCGACCAGCACATCGCGGCAGCACATCACCGCCGCGATATGGGTTTCCGTTCGTTTCGTCGGCCATGCACCGATCAGCATCAGCGCTGCATCGAGCGTGCCGGTGACGATTACCGTTCCCGGTCGTCCATACATCTCGATGACGACGGGGCTCTTCCAGATACCTGTCTCCATGCGCATCTCCCCAGTTCAATATTAGGAGATGATCACGCAAGGCTTGCGCGAAGATGGATTTATCAGGTTCAGCTAATGTTCAGGCGTCGGCTATTGTGTCTTCGCCAGATGCTGACGGGTCGCATAAAGCGCGATCGCTGCGGCATTCGAGACGTTGAGCGACTTGATGGCGCCGGGCATGTCGAGGCGGGCAAGCGCCGAAACCGTGTCGCGCGTCTTCTGGCGAATGCCCTTGCCTTCGGATCCGAGGACGAGCGCGATCTTTTCGCCCGACAAGGTTCCCTCCAGAGGGGCAGGTCCTTCCGAATCAAGCCCGATCGTCCGGAAGCCGAGCTTGTGCAGTTCCTGCAGCGCATCGGCGAGATTGGTGATCTGGATATAGGGGATGAGTTCGAGCGCGCCGGATGCCGATTTCGCCAGCACGCCTGATTCCGTCGGGCTATGTCTCTGGGTGGTGATGACGGCGCCGGCACCGAAGGCCACGGCCGAACGCATGATCGCGCCGACATTGTGCGGATCGGTCACCTGGTCGAGCACGAGAAGGAGAGGGCTCTCCTGCAGGGCATCCAGCCGACGGACCGGCAATGGCCGCGTTTCCAGCATGACACCCTGATGGATGGCTTCGGGGCCGAGCACCTTGTCGATATCCTGCGGCGATACAAATTCCACCGGGAAGGGTTGGGCGGTGCTGTCACCGATATCCAGACGCACGAACGCGTTCTGGGTCACGGTAAGCTTGATCAGCTTGCGCTCGGGATTGTCCAGCGCGGCGCGCACTGTGTGCAGGCCATAAAGGAAAACCTGATCCTGCTGGAGCTGCGGCGGCGTCCAGTCCTTGTTGGACTTCGGTTTCTTCTGCGGCTGTGGCG
This sequence comes from Hyphomicrobiales bacterium, assembly GCA_900469445.1. Classification (GTDB taxonomy): domain Bacteria; phylum Pseudomonadota; class Alphaproteobacteria; order Rhizobiales; family Rhizobiaceae; genus Neorhizobium. The sequence continues at coordinate 709 of UBXM01000049.1, read as the reverse complement.
TCGGGATTTCACCGCGTTCGCGCTTCGCGTCGCGTATATTGCGTCGCAGCGTTGCGTAATGGGTGTCGCGCGCCGATTTGTCTTTGGGGTCTTTTGTGCTCATGCCGCCTTATATAGGCCAGCATCTGTCCGGCAAAGCCCTTCCACAGGCGTTTGGTGGAGAACGTAATTTTTTCGTCATTTTTTCAATAAGGTCGTGTTGACAGAAAGAAACGAGGCGGTCATATAGCCGCCACAGACGACGGGGCGACACGCTACCGGGTCTGACGAACTTGGTCTCATGATCCAGACGGAATACTGGAGGGATGCCCGAGTGGTTAAAGGGGACGGACTGTAAATCCGTTGGCTCAGCCTACGTTGGTTCAAATCCAACTCCCTCCACCATTCTGTCACCGGATCGGACCAAACATACCGCGGGTATAGCTCAATGGTAGAGCAGCAGCCTTCCAAGCTGAATACGCGGGTTCGATTCCCGCTACCCGCTCCATTTTATATCTCCAAGACATCTCAATCGCGCCTTGTCAGGATGATCATTCAGTCCTGATTTTGCAGCATTTCCGCTCCGATTTGGCGCTGGTGCCCTTGTACTTCGGCGCGCGGTAATTATGTCTTGCGCATTCTAGTGGAAAGCCTTAAACGGCTGCACCAAACCCGGTTTCGGGTCCACCTCTATGTTCACAGGAAGCATTCAATGGCAAAGAGCAAGTTT
>UBXM01000078.1 GCA_900469445.1 Hyphomicrobiales bacterium | reverse complement strand
GTCGAACACTTCCATCGGCAAGCCTTCCGGGTTCGCGTCCGTCTTCAGCATCAGCGGCGGCACGGCCGAGACGAGAACAGCCTTGGCGACGCGACCGGCCTTCTGGCCGTGCTGGGCGACATAACGGGCAACTTCGCCGCCGCCGGTCGAGTGACCGATATGGACAGCATTCTTCAGGTCGAGATGTTCGACGACTGCAAAAGCGTCGGCGGCGTAATGGTCCATGTCGTGACCGTCAGCAACCTGGGCTGAGCGGCCATGGCCACGGCGGTCATGCGCGACCACGCGATACCCCTTGGAGAGGAAGAACAGCATCTGCGCATCCCAATCGTCGGACGACAGCGGCCAGCCGTGGTGGAAAACGATCGGCTGCGCATCCTTCGGACCCCAGTCCTTGTAGAAGATTTCGACGCCGTCCTTGGTGGTGATGGTGCTCATGGTCTGGTTTCCTTCAGCGGGGTGTTTGGTGGATGCAGCAGTGGCTGCGAGGGTGAACGAGGCTGGGATTGCAAGAGTTGCAGCAGCGGCGGCTCCGGTGAGCAGCGCAGCGCGGCGTGTAAAGGGGAGGATCTTGTCGGTCATGCTTGGCTCCGGGGTGTCTGCCTCGTGTCAGACGCAACGCTATGCCGATCTGACGGAGGGATATTGTCGAAAACTACCATCATCAACAATTGCATCAATTATTCAGATTCAATTGCGATTTTTGAAATTATCCGGGAGGCGACAGGCACCGCCTCCCGAAAGTCCTGTTTCAAGCCGCACCAGGTCGGTTGATCGTCAGGAAGTGACGGACAACAGGCTTTGCCGGACCGGTGTGATAGGCGAGTACCCTGCCCTGCAGGTCGGCATCGGCATTGGAAACCCGCTTGTGCTGCCTCAGATGCTCCGCCCAGGATTCGACCATGAACCATTCGACCAGTTTTTCCGGATCGGCACTGTCTTCGGTCACGCCCCAGCCATAGGCGCCATCGCGGCGGCGTTCCTGGGAGAGGTCGTCGAGCGCATGGAGGAAAGCGCTGCGGTGATGCTTTTCGACATGGTATTCGATGAGGATGAGGACCGGTCCGCGGTCATGGGCGACGGGTTCCGCAACGAGCGGCTCGGGCCAATGGTTGGACGGGATCATGTCGGCATCGCCGGTCGGCAGTTTCAGGCGGTGCATGATGAAGCCGGCGACGAGCAGCCCGGCAGCGCCGATCAGCAGCGTTCCCTGAATGCCGGCAGCCTCACCCACCGCGCCCCAGCCAAGGCTGCCCGCCGTCATCGCGCCGTTGAAGACGGTGAGATAGACGGCAAGACCGCGGCCACGCACCCAGTTGGGAAGAACGGCCTGTGCGGTGCCGTTAAGGGTCGTCAATGCGGTGATCCATGCGGCACCGAGGAAGAGCAGAGCGATGAGCGCCACCCATTTCGGCGGAGCAAGAGACAGGATACCCATGACGAGCGCGGTGATGATCGCAGCGCCAAGCAGAAGCCCATCGGCATTCAGTCGGTCGCGCAGTTTCGGCATGACCAGCGCACCGCCGATAGCACCGGCACCAACGGCACCGAGAAGGATACCGTAGAAGCTTGCATCGCCACCCAGCAGCTGACGGGCAACAAGCGGCAGCAGAGCCCAGATAGCACTGGCAAAGGCGAAGAAGATCGCGGCACGGACGAGCACGACATGCAGCGGACGGCTGGCACGGGTGTAACGAAGGCCGGCCCGGAATGCGCCGAAGAAACCTTCCGCCAGAGCGTCATTGGCCCCCTTTGCACGCGGCCACCAGACGAGAGCGGCGATGACGACGAGATAACTTGCAACGTCGGCACCATAGGTGACGCCTGCGCCGAAAGCGGCAAGCAGCAGGCCGCCGGCGGCGGGGCCGATCGAGCGGGCGATATTGATGCCGAGCGAATTGAGCGCCACGGCGCTTTTGACATCCTGACGCGGCACGAGCTCGGGAACGATCGCCTGCCATGTCGGCCCCATCAGGGCCGCGCCGATACCACCGACGAATGTCAGCGCAATGAGCGAGCTGATCGACAGCAGACCGGTATGGGCAAGCGCCATCAGCGTCAGGCTGACGGATGCCAGCAGGATCTGCACCGCGATCAGGAACTTGCGGCGGTCGAGAATGTCGGTGAGCACGCCCGCGGGGATGGCGAGCAGGAAGATCGGCAGGGTGCCCGCCGCTTGAACCATGGCGACTGCGGCCGGCGAAGCGGAAAGATCCGTCATCAGCCAGGAACTGGCGACATCTCGCATGAAGCTGCCGGTATTGCCGAGGATCGTGGCCGCCCAGAGGACGGCGAAGACCGGCTGGGCGAGCGGGGCGAAGCTGCCCCCGCCGGACTTGGATGCAGTTTTTGGAGCGCTCATTTGCCCTCTCCCTTGGTGAGGTCGATTGCGGCGACGATGACGAATGCGCCGGCGAGGCCGAGATGTTCGAAAAAGGCATTGGTCGCCATCATGCGATCCATGCCGGGCGCCATTTCCCAGAAGCGAAGGGCGATGAAGGTTGCGAGAAGCGTGAAGCCGGAAAGCGCAAGCGCACCGGCCCAGCGCAGGAAGCCAGACACGACCATGGCGGAGGCGGTCAGCTCAAAGACGATGACGGCGACCGCGAAGAAGGCTGCCGGATGCAGTCCGAAATGGTCCATCTCGGCCAGAGCGCCGTTGAAATCGAAGATCTTGGTGAGCGGCCCCTGGATATAGGCGGCGCAAAGCGCGAGAAGTGCTGCCGTGCGTGTTGCAGGTGCTGCAACGATACGGGCAAGCAGGGCTCTTGGCTGTGTTGCGGATGGGGAGTGGGCGGTCATGTCTGCTCCTCTTGAGGTTTTGCCGGTCGAAGCGAGCGGCGTTTGTGTCGGCTGATGGAGCGATATTGGCCGGAAACATTGCCGCCGACAATTGCATCAAAAATTCAGATTTAATTGCGATTTTTGCAACAACAACCGAGCAGATCGCTATCAACTGCTATCCGCTCTGATGGGAGAGCCGAGATATGGCGTATGAAAGAAAGACCCCTCCCAACC
>UBXM01000050.1 GCA_900469445.1 Hyphomicrobiales bacterium | reverse complement strand
AGCTGCCGCCGATCTGGGGAGTTGGGATCGCGACATGCTGGACTGTGCGCATGGCCGGCCGGGCGTGGTGCGCCGCCAAAATGCAAGACAGCTGAACACCGCACCCGCGCCGGGTGATGAGAAGGTCGAAAGGGAAGATGGCCCATCGAAGGGGCGCTACCGGCTCGTCGTCGATGGTTTCGAAGCCGAGATGACCTACAGCCGAGCCGGTGAGGCACTGATCATCATCGACCATACGGATGTACCCTCGGCCTTGCGTGGGCGAAAAATCGGGGAGCGAATGGTGAGGCAGGCCATTGAGGACGCGAGGCGTGACGGCGTCGCCATCATTCCTCTTTGTCCTTTCGCCAAGGCGCAAATCGATCGTCATCCCGAATGGCAGGATGTTCTTAAAAAGTGACACCACGCACCGCCGGCTGCTGCCGTCTCCCGTGCATTGGGCGTGATGTCACATGACGCTGAGTTTCGAAAGACTGCCGCCAGCCGCTTCCAGGCGATGTAAATATCTCGTCGGTTCAAGCAACTGATAGGGGAAATAGAGGCCGGGGGCTGTGGCCTCCCGGCCATCAATTCCTGTCAGGCGTTCAAGGATCGCGGCCACACCCATGGCTGTCAGAGGCGCGGCCCCGCCGGGGTGAAAGACCGCATGTCGCGTCCTGAGCGTCTGGCCATCATTGCCTTGGCCTGACAGCTCGATGATGATCTCGGTCGACTTCGGTTCGCCGCGACGGCGCGTCGAACTGACATCGGTTGCAAGGTCGAACTGAACGTTCTTTGCACCTGTGGCCGTTGCCAGGCCCACAACGTCGATTGACGAAAAGCCCGACGCTTTGATTTCGGTTCCATCGATCGCGTGAAACAGCGCCTTGGCATCGTCGCCTTCGCGCCAGATATAGGCACCGTCACGGCGTGTGAGCGCTGCCGGCATCATCTTGGACAGGCGCTTGAAATCCTCAGCAACAGCGGGTCCGCCCCCATCCTCTTCGTCCACCAGCGCTCCGATCTTGATATTGTCGAGGCGGGCGAAACTCTTGGCGAGTACGAGCGTGGAAACCGTTGTCGCGCCCACCAGCCATTCATAACCGAGGACAACCGCGCCTGCGTCCGGCTTGTGCATGAAGGTTGCGATTTCGGGTGCAATCTCGAATACGCCCGAGGAAATACCAAGGTGGGGCAGGGCGTGTTTATTGGCGAAGCGAAGCCCGGCCAGACGATCGTCCGAGTGGAAAACAGCGACGGCACCGATCGGCCTTCCGCCTAGACCGAGATCGTCGGCGTCGAGGTTGAGTTGCACGCCCTCGGCATGGCCGAGTTCTGCAGCAACCTTTTGTGCCTTGGCCAGGTCGCGACCAGCGATCAGAAACGGTAGGTCAGGATGCAGGTTTCTCAGCATTTGCGCGCTCGGGCAGCCGATTGCGCCGGAACCGCCCATCATCAATATGGGATCTGCGTGCATGGGGTCTTCCTTCTATTGTTTGTCTTCGTACTGGCGCCAGACAAGCTATTCGGAACCACGCAAGTTGAAAAAGTGCAGCACCGGCTTGATCTGTGATGGCGTGGCTGCCGTTCAGCGATCCGCACCCGACGATGTGGACGCCTTCTAAAATGCGCCTTTGCGTGGAAAAGAACCGAATTTGCCAGCGTCTTTCGTCCACTGGCGGTAACCGGCTGGCGATATTGCGTCTGGATCGGAATGCCGAGCTTGGCATATAGTTCCGCGTGGCGGCCCTTGGAATGAAGGGGGAGGCAGCGCGCGCGATAGCAAGGCCGGTGTATCTGCTGCTCCGGTCGGCCGGTGTCGATTTTCAGAATAGGTGAGGATTACGCGGAGGCGTCCGAAACAAGAAATTTCGCCGCCGGCTCTTTAACAGCCATAGTATCGTTCAAATTTCCTGGATCAAAAACGCGTGCCGAAGGCTCGAATCCGTTCAAGATCGAGATGACGATTCGGCTCGCAATCCAAGTCACCTTGAGATCGCTCTTCTGTTCTGCGGCGGGCCTTTTTCCGGTTGCGGATCTGCTGCAGCGCATCCTACGAACCTGGGAAACGCGAGGTATTCGATGCATGCATAGACTGTCAGACAGCCACCTGGGCACCTGTTCTGGGAACGTGAGTTCCGTTGGTCCGGAATCCCAAGAATGAGCGCATAGTCCATATTTCGCTCTGTTTCGATACTTTGCACGGGTCGACCGTCGACTATCCGACCGCTGTGGTCCATGAGAAATGCAGCGGGGATTGAGGGCGCCGAGACCTTGCACCTTCTTCTGCATGATTGCTCAAGATCTTGCATCTTCAGGCATCGCCGCTGAATTGGTTGGATTGAGAGGCGGGGTCCATGGGGCTGTTTGGAATTCTGCTTGGGCTCGGGCTGCTGATGTGGTTCGCCTATCGAGGTTGGAGCGTGCTTCTCCTGGCGCCCGCAGCCGCACTTGTTGTCGCCAGCATCTCCGGCGAGCCTCTGCTTCCACATTGGACATCCACTTTCATGAACGGGACAGCGCGTTTCGTCACGCAATGGTTCCCGATGTTCCTGCTCGGCGGCATCTTCGGTAAGATGATGGATGATAGCGGATCGATCACGTCGATCGCTCGGTTCCTGACCGAAAGGCTCGGTGTCAAGCGGACCATGCTGTCGGTTGTCCTGGCATCTTCGGTCGTCACCTACGGCGGCGTCAGCGTGTTTGTGGCATTCTTCGTTCTCGTGCCGATGGCGCGCGAGATGTTTCGTGCCGCCAATATTCCGGCTCGGCTGATGCCGGCGGCAATCGGTCTCGGCGCTTTCACGTTCACCATGTCGGCAATGCCGGGCACGCCTTCCACCAACAACGCTATTCCCATGCCTTACTTCGGCACGACGACGTTCGCCGCTCCCGGCCTTGGTATCATCGCCTCGATTATTACTTTTGCCTTCGGCATGTGGTGGCTGGCACGGATTGAAGCCAAGGCGCGTGCTGCCGGGGAAGGTTATACCGATGACGCATCGCCTGTCGTCATAACCGAGAAGACCCGCGAACAGGCAACCGCTTCCGGTGACTTCGATCCGAATGAACTGACGCACGGTCAGAAGAGTGCCAGCGCACCGTCTTTCTTCCAGGCGATCCTACCCCTGATCGTTGTCATCACCGTGAATTTCCTCATGGCATTGGTGATCCTGCCCAGGATCGACTTCTCTCAAGCGGAATCCGCCCTCGGCATCAACATAACCTCGACACTCGGCGTGTGGGCGGTCCTCCTTGCCCTTGCCGCGGCGATTATTACCGTAATCGGCGTCAACTGGGGGCGATTGGGAGCATTGCGGGAGAGCCTCGATGCTGGCGCCAACTCGGCTGTGCTCCCGATCATGACGGTGGCAAGTCTTGTTGGTTTCGGCGCGGTCGTTGCGGCAATGCCTGCTTTCAACGTCGTGCGGGATGCGGTCCTGCAAATACCGGGAGGGCCGCTCGTTTCGCTCGTCGTGGCGATGAATGCCCTGGCCGGACTTACCGGAACTGCATCAGGCGGCATGGCGATCGCGCTCAACGCTCTTGGCGGCGAATATATGCGACTTGCGGCAGAATATGGCATCGATCCTGCGCTCATGCATCGCCTGACGACGATTAGTGCGGGCACGCTGGATGCGTTACCACACAATGGTACCGTGCTTCTGCTCCTGCAGATCAGCAAGCAGACACATGCCGGAAGCTATTTCGATATGGTCATGACGGTGATTGTTGGCGTGATCATCTCTCTTGCCGCGGTCTTTTTTCTGGGGTCGATGTTCGGCTCGTTTTGATAGGCCGGTGACCAATCGGATCCGCGGTCGGATCTTTTGGATATGCATGCCACGGATCACGGAAGTCCCTATTTCCTGAGTGAATTCAGGGCTTCAAATATCGAATTGGGAGAAGCAAATGACGTCCCAGCAGATATCCGTCGGCCTGCCGCTTCAACTCATGCGGCTGGTCAGCCCAAGCCAGCCAGTCGGCTCATTCGCCTACTCGCGGGGACTGGAATGGGCGGTGCACGACAAAATCGTTCGCGACGAGGCAACCGCCTCTGCTTGGATTTTTAGTTTCATCGAGCATAGCTACGCCGTCTGCGATGCTGCACTTTTCCTGCGTATGGCGCAGGCGCTCAAAACAGATGACCAAGCAGCGTTCCTGGAAGCAGACGCATGGCTTTCGGCGACCAGGGAAAGCCAGGAATTGGAGTTCGAGGACAAGCAGATGGCCGGTTCGATGGTCAAGGTGCTGAGCGACCTCGGCGTTCCTCGTGCAATCTCCTTTCGTCAGACGAGGCTGACTTACCCCGCGGCCTTTGCTCTCGCCACCAGTCATTGGAACATACCCGTTTCCGATGCGCTTCGCGGGTTGTTGTGGAGCACCGTGGAAGCGCAGGTCAGTGCGGCTATCCGGCTTGTTCCTCTGGGGCATACCGCTGGCCAGCGTCTGCTTATCGCTTCGGCAGATATTATCGAGCGTGCAGCTCAAAAGGCAGAGACCGCAGGGGACGACGACATCGGCAACGCCGCACCGGCGATGGCGATGGCGAGTGCCTGGCATGAAACGCAATACAGTCGGCTGTTTCGTTCGTAGGCGCCCTCGGCGTCTGAAGATTGCCGCACACTGCAATGTTCAATTCGGTCCGGGGAGGGCTTTGTATTGATTGGCTTATTTCGCGGTCTCCGGTCTGTCCTGATCCTCGCTGCCGCGGGCGTGCTTTTCGGCGCCTTCCTTATGTTCTGGGAAGCAATCCTCATGCTTTGGGACAGCTACCGGATGGCGCGGTTGAACCCTGACATGTCGGTTATCGTCGCGGTTCTGCGTGCCACCGACAAGATCCTTCTCGGCATCGTGCTGATGGTCGTCGGATGCGGCATTGCACTTGGCTTTGCTCTCGATATTCCTGCGGATCAGCGATCGAAGCTTCCGCAATGGATGATCATCGACACGATCGGGGAACTCAAAAACCTCTTCTTCCAGATGATCATTCTCTATCTGGTCGTTCACTTCGCTGCCCAGGTCGGAGAGATGCAGATGCCTCTGCAATGGGAGGCACTCGTGCTTCCGATATCGGCACTTCTGCTGGCAGGCGCCATGAAACTCACGGCCAGTTCGCACCATCTGTCCGAAGGAACGCGTAAAGACAGAAGCGGCAGTCACTCGGTGGCAGGCGCGGATGAAGAGCCTCCGGATTGATGTCTCTTGAGACGACATCCTGGCCGAATAGCCGGTGAAGCGATCTCCAGCCTGGGTTGGTAAGCAAGATGATACAAGGAAATGGAGCAGCAGCAGTGAACGGATGGCATGCCGAGCTGGAACTGTTCTTTGCACAGTCCCATGGCAAGACGCGGTTGATGCGGCGTCGGCACAGCGGGCCGCTTGCAGTCCAGCGTGCCTTCCATCCCGAGAGTGACGGCTCCGCGCATGTCTATATCCTGCATCCGCCTGGCGGCGTTGCAGGCGGCGACGTCCTGGACATCAGCTGCCGCCTTGACCCGGCGGCACGCTGTGTTCTCACCACGCCCGGTGCAACGAAATTCTATCGCAGCGAGGCGGATGGGAGCGTTCAGCGCACGCAGATCGATGTCGGGGCCAATGCGATCTGCGAAAATCTCCCGCAAGAGACAATTCTTTTCGAAGGAGCGGATGCGTCAATCAGCACGCGCATCACGCTCGCGGAAAACGCTGTTTATGCCGGTTGGGATTTTTTCAGCCTCGGTCGACCGGCTGCCGGTGAACGCTTCTCAAGCGGACGGCTGCAACAGCGCGTCGAAATATTTCGCGAGGGCAAGCGCATCTGGTTCGAGCGCATGGCTTTTTCGCGCTCGCCGGAGGTTTTGGACGCGCCGGTATTTTTTGCCGGACGTCCTATCGTGGGGACCATGGTTTATGCAGGCCCGGCACTCGAGAACACCGTCGAGTGCATTCGCAACCAGGTTGGCGCCGAAGCCCGGGGTGTTTTCTCGGTAAGCCAGCTCGAACGCGTGATTGTCTGCCGTTACCTCGGTCAGCGCATGTCCGAAGGCAAAGCACTTTTCCTCCAGGCGTGGAGCATTCTTCGCGAGCGTGGGCTCATGAAAAAGGCTGTCGCTCCGCGCATCTGGGCAACGTGATGCAGTGAAACGATGAGGGTAAGCCCATGGAACTTCTACCGCGTGAAAAGGACAAACTCCTGATTTTTACGGCCGCTCTGCTTGCAGAGAGGCGAAAGGCGAAAGGCCTGAAGCTGAACTATCCCGAGGTTGTCGCCTACATCTCTGCCGCCCTGCTGGAAGGGGCGCGCGAGGGACGAACAGTCGCCGACCTCATGTCGTACGGCGCGACGCTGCTGACCCGCGACGAGGTCATGGAGGGCGTGCCTGAAATGATCCATGACATCCAGGTCGAGGCAACTTTTCCCGACGGCACGAAACTCGTCACCGTCCACAACCCCGTTCCATAAGGAGGCCACCATGATTCCCGGCGAATACTTTATCGAGGATGGCTCCATCGAGCTCAATGCAGATCGACAAACACGCAAGATCGACGTCGCCAATTCCGGCGACAGGCCCATTCAGGTCGGATCCCACTACCATTTCTACGAGACGAACGAGGCGCTCCTCTTCGACCGCGAGAGCGCTCGCGGCTTCAGGCTCAACATCCCGGCCGGAACGGCGGTTCGCTTCGAGCCGGGGCAGGAACGCACCGTGGAACTGGTCGCACTCGACGGCGGGCGTGAGGTTTATGGGTTCAACGCCAAGGTTATGGGCAAGCTCTAGGAGGCGAGGATGGCAACGATCACAAGGCAGAACTACGCCGATCTCTACGGCCCGACCAAGGGCGACAGGATGCGGTTGGCCGATACCGAACTCGTAATCGAGATCGAAGAGGACCATACTACATACGGCGAGGAGGTGACGTTCGGTGGCGGGAAGGTGATCCGCGATGGCATGGGGCAAAGCCAGCGCCCGGCAGCCGAGGTCGCTGATGTCGTCATTACCAATGTCATCATCATCGACCATTGGGGCATCATCAAAGCCGATGTCGGCATCAAGAACGGGCGGATATCCGGTATCGGCAAGGCAGGAAATCCCGATATCCAACCCGGGGTTTCCATCATCATCGGCGGCGCGACAGACGTTATCGCCGGTGAGGGGCGGCTCCTTACGGCCGGCGGCATAGATACCCATATTCACTTCATCGCACCCCAGCAGGCAGAAGAGGCACTGGCGAGCGGCACAACGACACTGGTCGGCGGCGGTGCTGGACCGACGGTCGGCACGCTCGCGACAACCGTGACTGCCGGGCCCTGGGCGATCCACCGGATGCTGGAGGCCGCGGAAGCTCTGCCCATCAATGTGGGCCTGCTCGGCAAGGGCAATGTCAGCCTGCCCGATCCGTTGCGAGAACAGATCCGTGCCGGTGTTGTCGGTCTCAAGCTGCATGAGGATTGGGGCACGACGCCTGCGGCGATCGACAATTGCCTCACGGTTGCCGACGAGATGGATGTTCAGGTCGCACTTCACAGCGATACGCTCAACGAAAGCGGCTTCGTTCGCGATACATTTGCAGCGATGAAGGGGCGCACGATCCACAGCTTCCACACGGAAGGTGCCGGCGGCGGTCACGCACCCGACATCATCACCGCGGCCGGGGAGGAAAACGTTCTCCCATCGTCCACGAATCCGACAAGACCATATACGATCAACACGGTCGACGAGCATCTCGACATGCTGATGGTCTGCCATCACCTGAGCCCGCAAATTCCCGAGGATGTTGCCTTCGCCGAGTCACGCATTCGCAGAGAGACGATTGCGGCGGAAGACATCCTTCATGATCTTGGGGTCTTTTCGATGATGTCGTCGGATTCTCAAGCGATGGGCCGCATCGGCGAGACGACGCTTCGTTGCTGGCAGACCGCGCATAAAATGAAAGTTCAGCGCGGGCCGCTGCCGGAAGACAGCGAACGCAACGACAATTTCCGCGTCAAGCGCTATGTCGCCAAATATACGATCAACCCGGCCCTGACGCATGGTTTTGCGCATGAGATCGGTTCCATCCAGGTTGGCAAGCGCGCCGACCTGGCGCTCTGGAAACCGGCATTCTTCGGGATCAAACCGCAATTGGTGATGATCGGCGGCATGATCGCGATGGCTCCTATGGGCGACCCGAATGCGTCTATTTCGACACCCCAGCCCGTGCATTACCGCCCGATGTACGGTGTGCTGGGACGGGCACTCGGCTCGACGGGTGTCACCTTCGTTTCGCAGGCGGCCCTTGACGACGGGATCGGAGAGAAACTGAAGCTGTCCAAGCAACTCGCTGCCGTCAGCGGCACCCGCACGGTGCGCAAGAAGGACATGATCCACAATAGCCGCACACCAAAGCTGGAAGTCGATCCGCAAAACTACAAGGTGCGCGTCGACGGTGAATTGATCACCTGCGAGCCGGCGGATGTGTTGCCGATGGCACAGCGATATTTCCTTTTTTAGGAGACAGAGCGGTCGGGCGCAGTACCTGCGCCCGACCGCTCGGCAATATGTGTGTGGGGCTTCGCTTTGAACGCCGAAGCTTCGGGACCCAATGAGAGGAGCGGATACGATGAAACTCAATCATTTTCCTGATCACCCGTTGTTCTCCTTTGCCGATTGGTCGCTACGCGGCATCGGACAGGTCGTCTTCCAGAACAATCCCCTGTCAGGACTTATCATCCTCGCAGCGCTGACCTGGAACTCCTGGATCTACGCCGTCATCTGCATCCTCGGGGTGGTTTCGAGCACCTTGACTGCCCTGGCACTCAAAGCGGACAGAGGGATGGTGCGTGACGGTCTTTATGGGTTTAACGGAGCCTTGGTCGGCCTGGCGCTGGTTGCTTTCACAAGCGAGGATTTCCGGGCCGGCGCGATCCCATCCTTCGCCATGGTTGTCTACCTTGTCTGTGCGGCGGCCTTCACCACTATGGCCTTTGCCAGTATCGGCGCAGTGCTGGCGCCTCACAAGGTCGCGCCGCTGACAATGCCCTTCGTCCTGATCGGGTGGTTGTTTCTATTCGCTGTCCTGAAATTTGATGCGATCGATGCCGGGCCGATGGCCAAACCGATCTCACCCGAACAGTTTTCCGACACCGTGCCCTACGTGTTTTCGACCTGGTCCGAAGGCATAGGGACGTCGATCGGCCAAATCTTCTTCCAGGATAACTGGATTTCCGGATATCTCATCCTTATCGCGATCGGTCTGAACTCGCGTATTGCCGCAGCCATGGCTTTCCTCGGCGCGGTCGTCGGAACCTTTGTCGCCGCCCTTTATGGCGGGCCCGAGGGGGCCGTGCGGGATGGCCTTTTTGGTTACAATTCAGCCCTGACGGCGATGGCACTCGGCGGTATCTTTCTGGTTCTCACCTGGCGGAGCTTTCTCTACGCCATTTTTGGCGCTGTCGTCGCAAGCTGGCTCTGGGCCTCGATCGCAATTTTCCTGACGCCGATCGGGATGCCGGTCCTGACCTCCACCTTCGTTCTCGTCACCTGGCTCATGCTTTTAGGGCAGGGAGGGTTCAAAGCGCTTGTGCCCGTGCCACCTGCCGAATCCACCACGCCGGAAGAGAACCGTTCGCGATATCTTGGACGCGAACGATTGGATTGAGTGCTCTGACAAGCCCCTGGGCGGATCGATCATTTCGCCGGAGGGGCTTCGACCTTATTGCCCCGACACTTCGGTAACGGGATCAGGCTTCACGCCAAAGACCTTTTCCTTCAGTCTTTCCCGAACGGTCTGTACCACCAGGTAAAGGACAGGGATCACCACCAGACCAAGGACTGTTCCAAGGAGCAGACCGCCAAGCACCGTCGAGCCGATCGCCTGTCGGCTGCCTGCACCGGCACCCGTTGCGATGACCAGTGGGACCACACCCAAAATGGAAGCGAGTGCGGTCATCAAAACGGGCCTGAAGCGCTGCGACGTGCCTTCGGCAGCTGCCTCGATAATGCTCATGCCCTCTTCTCGACGCTCCTTGGCGAATTCGACGATAAGGATGGCATTTTTTGCGGCGAGGCCGATGAGCAGCAGCAGGCCGATCTGGGCATAGATATTCAGATCGATGCCACCGATGACCAGCGCGCCAAGTGCGCCGACCACCGCGACCGCGACCGACAACATCACTGCGACCGGCACGCTCCAGCTTTCATATTGAGCGACAAGGAAAAGATAGGTGAAGACAATGCCCATGATCAGAATGATCACGGTCTCATTTCCTGATTGCTGTTCCTGGAGCGCCAGCCCCGTCCATTCGAAACCAAAGCCGTCCGGCAGTGCTTCATCCGCCAATCCGCCCATGATTGTGAGGGCCTGTCCGGTACTTGTGCCGGCGGCGGCCTGGCCATTGATGGAGGCGGATGAAAACAGATTGTATCGGTTGACCGAGCTTGGTCCGTAAATGGTGGAAATCGAAACCATGCTTTGGAGCGGAACGAGTTCACCCGACTGGCTTCGCACCCTCAAGCGCTGGATGTCGTCGACGCGCTGGCGGTAGGCGGGCTCGTCCTGCAGACGGACCTGATAAACTCTCGAGAAGATGTTAAAGTCATCGACATATGCAGACCCGAGATGGGCCTGCAACGTGCTGAAGATCGCCGCAGGCGAAACGCCATAGAGTTCTGTCCGTTTTCGGTCGATGTCGAGGTAAAGCTGCGGCACGTCAGCAGAGAATGTGCTGAAGACGCCGGCAAGGCCAGGTGTTCGGTTCGCCCGGATAATCAGATCGCGCATGACCTCGGCCAGTTCCTGTTGGCTCTGGCCGGATCGAGCCTGCAGACGGAAGTCGAAACCGCCGGTCGTGCCGAGGCCCGGAATTGCAGGCGGATTGAATGGCACGATCGAAGCCGTCGAAATGGCGGCGAGCTGCGGACGCAGCTTGTTGATCAACGCAAAGGCACTCTGGTCGGAGCCTCGTTCGCTCCAAGGCTTCAAAGCCGAAATGATCATCCCGCTATTCGAACCGCCACCGCCGACCATGCTGACACCGGCGATACCGATCGTATTGTCGATCCCCGGGGTTCGTTGCAGAAGGGAGCTCACCTGCGCAATCGTTTCCTGCGTCCGCTCAAGCGATGCTGCGTTGGGAAGCTGTACGTTCATGAACAGGTATCCCTGATCTTCAGCCGGAACAAAGCCGGTGGGAAGAACCCGATAGAACCCATAGATGCTGCCGATAACGACCACAAAGAGCACGCCGGCAAGCGCAAGGCGCCGTGCGAACAGGGAAAATAGTCTCAGGTAGAAATTGCGGGAAGCATCGAGACCGCTGTTTAATTTACCGAAGAAACCCGTCTTGTGCTCTTGCGCAGGTCTGAGAATAAGCACGCATAGCGCCGGACTGAGTGTCAGTGCGTTGATCGTCGAGAATACGACCGTAACAAGGATCGTGACGGCAAATTGACGGTAGAGTTCGCCTGTGATGCCGGCAAGAAAGGCGACCGGAATGAAAAGGGCGGCAAGGACAAGAGTGGTTGCGACGATCGGGCCGGTCACCTGTTCCATCGTCGCCAGGGTCGCCGCACGGATGTCCATCTTCCGTTCGGTCATAAGCCGCTGGACATTTTCAACGACGATAATGGCGTCGTCGACGACGAGACTGATTGCCAGAATAACGGCAAAAAGAGTGATTGTGTTTGCTGAATAACCGAGCAGGTAAAGTACGGCGAAACCACCGATCAATGATACCGGGATTGTCAGGGTTGGGATCAGCGTCGCGCGCCAATCCTGCAGAAAAGCGAATACCACAGCCACGACCAGAACGAAGGTGATGGCAAGTGTTACGAAGATTTCGCGAATGGTTTCCCGCACGAAGGACGTCGTGTCGAAGACAAGCGTATAGGCGACATCATCGGGGAATTGCGTGGAAAGCCTCTCAAGCTCGCCAAGCACGGCGTTGGAGACGGCAAGTGCGTTTGCATCAGATGATTGATAGACCACGACCGTCGCACTTGGACGACCATTCAGCGTTGATGCCGTATCGTAGGATTGGGCGCCGAGTTCCACACGCGCGACATCGCGAAGGCGTACAACACCACCATCGCGATTGCTGCGCACGATGATGTCGCCGAACTCAGCTTCGTTGGCAAGCCGTCCACGAGCCGTGACGGTAAGCTGCAATTGCTGCCCCGTCATTGCCGGAGGGGAACCGATCTGGCCGGCCGATGCCTGCGCATTCTGCGCCTGGATCGCAGCGCTAAGATCTGCTGCCGTGATACCCAGTGCTTCCATCCGGTCAGGCATCATCCATATTCGCATGGAATAGGTCGGCCCGAATACGCTTGCCTCGCCAACACCAGGAAGGCGGGCAAGGGCATCGCGAATATTGACCGTCGCATAGTTGCTGATGAAGACCTCGCTCTGTGTCCCGTTTGGTGAGTAGACTGCCAAGCCAAGCAACATGCTGGAAGACCGGCTTCTTACGGTCACGCCTGCCTGCGTGACGGCTGCGGGTAGGCGAGGCGTCGCCAGTGCAAGGCGGTTTTGGACGTTGACTTGAGCGATTGCCGGGTCGGTGCCGGCTTCGAAGGTGACCGTCAGGCTGTAGGTGCCGTTGTCGGTGCTGGATGAGGACATGTACATCATGCCCTCGACCCCGTTGACCTGTTCTTCGATCGGAGCGCCGACGCTGTCCGTCATCACCACTGCATTGGCGCCGGGATAACTGGCGGTAACCTGGACTTCCGGTGGCGTGATCTGAGGAAATTGCGCGACCGGGATCTGAAGGAGCGCAACGGTGCCCGCGATCATCATAACGACGGCAATCACCATCGCGAAACGAGGGCGGCCGATAAAGGGGGCGGAAATGTTCATTTTGACACCGTCGGCTGGGATGACGACTTGTCCGCAACGATTTCGACCACGGACCCTTCGATCACATTCTGCAGACCCTCGACGATAACGTCTTCGCCGCCTTCCAATCCGCTCTCGACAATCCAGGCTCCGTTTCTCTGCTCGGACACCGTTATCCTGCGTTGCGTAGCCTTCTTGTCGGGCGTTACCAACATGACATACCTGCCTTCGCGGTCCTGCTGGACCGCGCCGAGCGAGATCGTCGGGCGTTCCAATCGCGTGTTCTCGGAGACGACAACCGTCACGAATTGTCCGGGGATGAGGATGAAGTCGCCGTTAGGAAATACGGAGCGGACTGGCAGCGTACCTGTGCCCTCATCGACCTCGGCACCGAGAAATGTGATTGGTACCGTCTGAGGATAGATCTGCCCGTTGGAGAGCCTTATCCTTGTATGATACCTGAGGGCCAACTCGTCCTTGCTTTCTCCGCCGGACGCTTCGCGCAGATCCAGCACCACGCGATCGCTGATGGAGAAAACGACACGGACCGGATCCAGCTGGACTACACGAGCCAGGGCAGCCGATGATGGCGTCACGTAGCTGCCCCGGGAAAATTCGGCAGTTCCGATACGTCCTTTCAGGGGAGAGGTGATGTGGCTGTAGCTCAGATTGAGCTCGGCTTGCTTCACCGCCGCTTCGGCCGACTGAGCGCTTGCCGCGGCTGTATCGCGTGCCGTCTCGCTCTGTTCCACGGTCGCGCGGGCAACGCTCTGATTGAGCGATTGGTTTCTGGCAAACTGTCGTTCGGCATCGAGCAGGGTCGCAGTCGCGCGAGCGAGATTTGCCTGCGCATCGGAGAGTGCGATCTCAAGTGCCCGAGCGTCAATTCTGAAGAGTTCCTGGCCTTCCTCGACCAGCGATCCTTCCTCGAAGGATCGCGCATCGATGAAGCCGTCGATCCGGGTACGAATGTCGACGACATTCAACGCCTCAACGCGTCCCACAAACTCGTATTCCGGCGAAACATCCTCAACCACGACCTTCATCGTTGCAACTTTTGGCGTCTCTTGGGCATGTGCAGCAGCAAGCATGCCATGGGAGACTGCGATGATTGAGGCGAGGAGGAGAGGAGAGAGAGTGTGTGGAATTCCCATGCGTCGTACTCCGGAAAGCGTCAATGGGCAGTGCCGAAACGACAAACGGAAGCCGAGCAGCCATCGTCTAGCTCCGGGGTAACGTTTGAACCTTATTTCCGCTTTGCGGGAGGCGGGAAGCGGAAATTGCCGCTATGGCCGGGGTTTCGCGACGATCATGACAGAAATGGATTCTGCGCATGAAGTCGGGATAAATTGCACAGGCAAGAACCTGCCATTTTTCGGCCGGGTTCAGCCGACTGAAGGACGGCAGTTGACCGTCCCGAGGCACGAAGGATGGATCACCGCACGTGGCTGAGAAATTCATGTGGCGTGGCGGTCTTCGTGAGAATCGAATTGAGAGAAAACCCGTTGTTCTGATCAGGCTTTCCGGAGCTGGTTTCTCTGGCTTCCTTGGGCGTTACCCCAAACTCTCGTCTGAACGTGCGGCTATATGTCGAAGGGTCCAGAAAGCCCCATTCCTCGGCAATCGATGAAATTGATCGCGTGTTGTTATGGTCAGCAAGCAGCTCCTTCGTCCGCAGTAGCCGCTGATGTCGAATATAGTTGGAGATGCCGCCGGCAGGCTCGAATATCCTATAAAGCCGCGATCGCGACACGTTCAATTCTCGGCACAACATCTCTGGAGAAAGATCGCGCTCGGCGAGTTTTACAGCAATCAGCCGCTTTGCCCGCGCCATGATCACGGAGTTGATAGGCCCTTCTGCTTCGACCAGCTGGTTACGGGACGGAATGATGCAGGCCGCAAGCAAACTGGCGGTGGCGCCCGCGATGTGATCGACGTCTCGCTCCGTCCGCTGCGGCAAGGAGCGATAAAGAAGGTGAATATAATCGACGATCATTCCTTCCATTTCCGGCCTTAGTTTCAGGTCGAAAGGCTGGGTAAAGGCGAAATCCCGCGGTAGAATGAGGGCGAGCGTGCCGTCATCTTTTCCCTCGGCCTCATATGGCGCACCAAGGCAATGCCACCGTAATTTTCCGAGTTGGCTTGGTCCGCCGCCCAACGGGTTGGTCAGCGGAATGCTGAGAACCCAATGGTCGAAGATTGGATGTTTTTTGCTGCGCCAGCGCCGATGATATGCGTTGCCGGAATATTCCAAAGCCAGCAATGCCAGACTACCTAGCTGCCAGACGGTCTGGCGAGCGGCGAATGCAGTGTATTTGTCCCGCAACAGCGTGACATCTCCCAGATCGGAATTCCAGGATCGGTAGAAATCGAACTGCTCTGCAGGCGGAACAACCGAGGTATCGGTGCTGTGAATCCATTTCTGCGACGGTCCCTCGTCTTCGATCTGGACGATGCGATTGTTGCTTTCCATTGGGTCACTTCACGGCTTGTGCTTGTGTGAAAGGATTTGAAAAAGCAGGCGACCAGAGACGGTCGCATTGATGAATGACGAAAGATGAGGCGACTTAGCAAAGGCGCGCTGGCCGACGCTGAAGTTTCGATGGGAAACTGGCGTTGATAGCGCAATAAATCCAAATTTACCGACGAGCGTCCCCCGAAGCCGCCAAGCCCATTATCGGAAACGGACATTGGTCCGCAGACCTTTGTACCGACACGGAAATTCAGCCTTGAGGAAGTGCTCAAGGTTCAGGCCAAGAATGGAAATCTAACTATGTGTCGAGAATAGTCAGGTGAGCATGTTTGAATATATGCAATCTGTCCCAAACCTGTCCCTGACGTCCATTTCTTCGGCAGGTTTTCCGAGCGAAGAAGCCGCCCTGACATACTTTTGAGCTGCTCTAAACGGCAAGTGCAATGAATTGCTTATCAGCAGCGCATCGAGTGTTGGCGTATTTCCGTCAGTTTCATCACTGATCGTGGCCGAGTGCTGAATTTCCTGCCAGCCGAGCGCCCTTATCTCTTTCGGCGAAAGTCCAAACTCACGCTTGAACATGCGGCTGAAACTCGATGGGTCGACGAAGCCGAATTGCTCGGCGATATGTGAGACGGAATGAGCCGACGTGTCATCAGCGAGGGCGCGGCAGGTTTCCAGCAGGCGCTTGCGGCGAATGTAATTTGATATACCGCCGGCAGGTTCGAATATACGATAAAGGCGCGAACGCGAAACGCCGACGTTTTTGCAGAGAAACTCGGGACCCAGCCCCGGATCGGTGAGATTGAGCTCGATCGCACGAATGGCGCGGCTGGTTATCACCGCATCGATCGGCGCTTGCGCTTGAACGAACCCTTCCTGCGATGGCGCAATCACTGCAGCCAGCATCTGTGTGGTGGCCTCTGCAACGCGAAACCCGCTATCTCGTTGAAGGTGGGGTAGGTTTGCGTGAAGCAAGGTAATGTAGTCGGCAAAGAAACGAGCAGTTCCGTCGGCGATTTCAGGCTGAAAAGGAGCTTCGATAGCGTTGTAGGGGAGGAAAAGCGCGATCAATTTGCCTTTGGTCTCGCAGGTGCTTGGCGCGGCCAAATTTGCAACACGAAGCCGTGGCCCCATTGAACTGCCGTCTGCATGCGGTCCGGCAATCTCTTTGACGAAAACCATCCAGTTATCGACAACAGGCTTTTTCTTGTGTTCCCAATGCAGGAGATGGGAGGGTGAGGCATCGATTGCGACGAATACGATATCGCCGAGCTGCCAGATCCTTTCTCCGGCTTCGAACGTATTCGGATCGCCGTCTTCCAGGCAGACATTGATGAGGGTTGAATGCCAGCTTTGGAAAGCTTCGAAGCGCTCAGATGGTGGAGTAGCCGCCGTATCAAATTCGATCGCGCATCGCAGTCGTTCTTCCAAAGCCGGCGTGGCTGGAGACCCACCAAACTCTATCCGGGCATCCATGATATTTCTCCTTGAACTCAAGAGACTAAACAAACATGAATTGGTCGGTATATGCGCTTTGCTCGTTCCTCCCTCCGAAGGAAGCTTATTCATTTCGAGACGACAATCTTGATTGTGTCCCAACGGTAAACTGCACGCAAAAATGATAAATACAATTGAAGATTTGCACAAAGATAAAGCAAAAGCCTTCATTCAGGCTTTGGATTTGCCCGGACGAAGTGCGTTCCTCTATCATTCCAGGAGCCGCAGAAGCTTTTGGGAAGCCGTCACGAATGACAGGTCGTGTTGAAATGAGCCACGGCGAAGAAAGCTAAGCACTTCCATGACCACAACCGGATTATACATCATGAAGGTATGGGTGGCATGGACAGTGATGTGATCGGCAGCGCCTTCGAGCTTGGTGGAATCGACCGTGACCTTTCCGTCATTTGGCCCTGGCAGCACGGAATTGAAGATAGGGTTGACCGAAATATCTCCCGCTATGATACCGACCGGGTAATCGGGTAGAGGCAAGACATTTGCCAGGGCGGCAGGGCCTGTGCCAAGTTCCTGTCCGGCCGGACCATTGATCCAGTCAAATGGCAAAAGTTTGCCAAACACATCGACAATCTCCGAGCCATGATTGGGCGGACCAAGCATCACCACTCGTCCAAGGCGTGGCGGACGCGGTTTGTGAGCAAGCCAATAGCGAACGAGTATCCCTCCGAGAGAATGCGTCACGAAATGGATAGTGCGCGGGCCGCATTCTTCGATTGCACGCCCGGTATATTCCACCAGCTGGGAAACTTTTGCCGTCGTCGATGGGTATTCGCCGTTGACGACGTGATAGCCGTCCCGACTGAGGGCTTTTTCGATCAGCCACAACGAGCCGCTGCCGCGAGCCAGCCCATGCAGAAGGATGACGCATTCCTGTTCGGCGGAGCGTGCATGGGGTGTTGCAGGCGCTACGAAGACGGCAAAAGATATCGAGGCGAGCAGATATGCCGACCGTTGCATGGATTGCAAGCCACGCCATGAAGCCGCGAGCGCGCTCAAACGATCCCACTTTGACGACGGTTCACGAAAAGGGCGAGGCATATGGGTGCTCCGAAGCCCTTAAAGCAGGTTCTTATGCACGCGTCCGTCCTTCATGATCAGTGCGAAACTCTCCTGCGGGTTTTCGATCAAGGCGAGGTTTTCGATCGGGTTGCCCTTCACGACGACGAGATCTGCCAGGGCGCCCTTTTCGATGACCCCTAATTTGCCTGGATAAGGGGTGCGCAGGCCGGATAGGCCGAGTAACTGTGCGTTGCCGGAGGTTGCCATCTGCAAGACTTCGGCATTGCTGAACCAGTTGCTCAGGTGGGTCAGCATAATGTTTTGACGCGGAGTTAGCTCCGGTGAGAATAGCACATCCGAACCCCAGGCGGTCTTAATTCCGTGCTTGCGTGCATACTGATAGATTTTGGGTGTCCCCGCAAAAATCTGCTGCGCGCGTTCTATGCCGGATCCGCTTTGCGACGCCGCGTCTGCCATGGTCAAGAAGGGCTGGGTGCTCAGCCAGGCACCCTTCTCGGCAAGCATGATGGCCGTTTCTTCATCGACAAGGTGAGCATGTTCGATACAGGTCGCTCCGGCTGCCAGCGCGCGCTGCACTGCGCCAGGGGTGTATGCATGGACTGCAATATAGGTGTTCCAGTCAGAGACGACACCAACGGCTGCTCGCAGCTCTTCCTCGCTGAAGGTGATCATATCCAGAGGGCTACGCGGCGATGACACGCCGCCACCGCCGACAAGCTTGATCTGGGATGCACCCTGCAGAAGCTGTTCGCGGATACGAAGCTGAAGCTCGCCGATACCATCGGCGATCGCAGCCCCGCCCAGAAGCTCGCTGCCGCTCAACCGACCGCCTTCCCTTGGGATTTCATTCGGCAGTCGTAAATCTCCGTGTCCGCCTGATGTGGTAATCATCGCCCCGGACGGAAAGATACGAGGGCCTGGAATCAGGCCGGAGTCGATTGCCTGCTTGAAAGAGAAGACGGGGCCGCCCAGATCCCGCACAGTTGTGAAGCCGCGCATCAGTGTACGTCCGGCTTCCGCGGTCGATGCTGCGAACACGATACCGGAATCCGCGCCAAGCAGTAGATTGAGCGGCACGGCGGCGAAGATGGTATGCCAATGCGCATCGATCAGACCCGGAATGATGACGCCGTTCCTGCAGTCGACAACGGTCGCGTCCTGGGGTGGCGGTGCCTGGGTAAGGTCAATTTCCGCGATTAGGTTGTCAACGACCAGGACTTGGGCATTGTCGATGATCGTGCCGGCGACACTATCGAAGAGACGCGCATGGCTAAAAAGTGTTTTTGCCGGACTGCCCGCAGCGGTCGCGGCTTCAGCTGGCGGCAATGCGACAGTCAGGGCGGTTGCTGCCATGCCGAAAAGCACGCCACGCCTGGAAAACTCTTCCAGCCGCCGCGATGCTCTCTGTATCTCGGGACTGTGGCAGCCACAGCCAACATTGTGGACGAGGTGGCTGTACTTGTTTCCTAACCGGAGCATTGGGCTTCCTCCCTGATCTCGGTGAATGGCAACTGGAAAAATCGGCATTAAAGCTAAGCGGGCAAGCTCGTTCGAAGAGGGCGCCATTCCCGCAATCCGGTATCGGATGCTGGGCGGTGCCGCTCTTTTCTTGATCCGTTCGGTCCCTCACCGGTCGCGCAAGAAACTCTCGACCATCACTCTAGAACGACCAAATACGCGGAACGACGAAAACGGAGATTACAAAAAACCACGCGAATAGCGGCAATCCCAGCCGCCAGTATTCGTCAAAGCTATAGCCGCCCGGCCCCATTATCATCGCATTCGCCGGCGCTGCGATTGGCGTCAGGAAGGCGGCCGCAGATGCGATGGCGATGCTCATCAGGATTGGTTGCGGCGAAATACCCATCCCGGCTGCGCCAGCCACTCCGATTGGTATCATGACAAGGGCCGCTGCCGTACTGCTTATGAACTGCCCCATGGCGGCAGTGACCAAAAACAGACCGGCTAGAAGCATTGTCGGGCTGCGTTCGCCGACGATCGCAAGGAGCTGCTCCGATATCAGCTGCGCCGTGCCCGTCTCCAACATTGCAGTGGCAAGCGGTTTCATTGCTGCTACGAGAATTATAGTTGTCCATCCGATCGCTCTGTAAGACTGCTCCGCCGTCAGAATTCCTGAAAGGACAATTGCGCCAGCGGCAAGCATACCGGCGACCGCCGGAGGTACAAGAGCGGTTGCAAGCAAGGCAATCATCACGATGACAATCGTGATCGTCTTTTTGGCATCAGGTCCCATCGCCACGGTCTGCCGGCGTACGAGTTCGGGAGAACTGACGATCAAGACGTCCGGATCGTTGAGGCGAACATCAAGTGCCTTCCAGGTTCCTTGCAACAGCATCGTGTCGCCTGCTTCAAGTGGTGTCGCAAACCCGTCTCCCTGGCCAAGGGGCGTTCCGATGGCCTTGCCTTCTCTCTGGACCGCGAGAACGATTAGGTCGCCGCTCTGCGTGACCATTCCGGGGAACACGCTTTGTCCGATCAGGCCCGATCGAGGTGGAATTACCACTTCCGCCAACCCCGACTGATGATTGAAAAGCAAGTCGTCCCTGTCTTCTTCTTGCTCTCGGAACGCAAGGTGCCAATCCGTCGCAAATTTCGCGAGAAGCTCCCGATCACCCCGCATAAGGATATGATCATGCTCCGCAATGTGCCTGCGGATCGGTTGGGCACTATCGCCCTCCTGGACCGCCACCAGATCAAGCCCGGCGTAATCCGTCAGTTTGATTGCGGATGGATGTTTTGCCAGATATGGCGACGTAGCGCGGACGCGTAGGCGGTGAAGGTTGTTATCAATCCCATAGTGCTCGACCAGTGTCCTGGCATGCCGACTGAAATCCTCGGGAATAGTCGAGCCGTTTTGCTGTGGGAGAAGTCGCTCACCGAAGAGAATGATTATCGCCATACTACCGGCGAGCAGCGGCAAACCGACCAAAGCGAATTCAAAGGCGCCGAAACCTGCGGCTCCCGCGTCGACTGCAGCGTCGGAGACGAGGACATTTATCGGTGAGCCGGTCAATGCAAGCATTGATCCGGCATGGGCGGTAAACGCTAGTGGTTGCAGGAGCTGTGATGATTTCCGTTTTAGCCTGACTGCGGTAACCACCATGACCGGCAGGAGAGCCGCCACTGCGCCGCTGGTGCCAATCAAGGCGCTAAGCAGGGCGACGAAGCCCATCGTCTGGAGAAGAAGCCTTGATCGGCTGCTTTCTCCAGCACCGTTAATGAGGCATTGCCCTGCCCAGGCAATCACTCCAGTGGTTTCGAGCGCGGCCGTGACGACGAACAGCGTTGCGATGAAGACAACGATCGGATCGCCGAAGCCTTCAAGCGATTGATTGAGGCTTAAAAGTCCCGAGGCCCACAATGATAGACAGACGGCAATCGCCACCACAACTGCCGGCACCTTGCTCCAGACGAAAAGGACAATCGCCACGGTGATGATGCTCGTGATCAGTATTGCCGGGGTCAAGCTTGCCGTCCTTCAGATTGACCCGCATCCGGTCAAGGCGTTTACGAACGTCAAAAAGCGAGAGTAGTCCGCAAGTGAAATAAGTCATGAGCCGAAAATCCCGAAACTACGCAATCTGTCCCGAAGTGACGGGAATAAATCGGCTGAGCGCTCCAAACGCTTGACCGGGACCAAAGCCTGGGAACAGTTGGCAAGGATGGGACAGACCGTGGAAAAAGTTGCATCGATGCAGTGACACCTGGGGTCAGGAAATGCGCTGGCTACACCTGATCTTGCTTTGTATTGTCCAAGTATCCCTCGTGGCCTGTGGTTCACCGCAACGGGGTTTGCTGAGAGTGGTCGCGCCGGCTACGGAGACCGATCAGATTAGTGTCATTGCCGCGACGACGCGGGCGCCAGTCGACGATCCCGACATCCTCTATGGCGGCGATCGGGGTCAGTCGGTCTCCTTCAGCCGAATTGTTGTTTCTGTTCCGCGCAAGCGCAACGCAGGCACATTGCCACTGCCAAGACGGTCGCCTGGTGATCCGCGTAAAAATTTCGTCGCTACCGCCATCTCACCCATTGATCGGCACGAGATATCGTCCGCATTCCGGGCCGAAGGCCCACGCAAACGCCGTGCCTTTGTTTTCGTTCACGGATACAGCACGACATTCGATCAAGCGGTATTTCGCTTCGCACAGCTTGTGCACGATACCGATGCACGGGCGGTCCCGGTTTTGTTTTCCTGGCCATCGCGCGGTCAATTCTTTGACTATAAACGTGATTTCGACAATGCATCCTATTCTCGAACGGATCTCGCAAATCTTCTTGAGGCCGCAATCGACAGCCCGTTCATCGACGAGGTGATCGTGATGGCTCATTCCATGGGAGCGTGGCTCGCGGTTGAGGCGCTTCGACAGGTCGCGCTCAAGCGCCAGGGGATATCGAGCAAGATTTCCAGCCTCATTCTTGCGTCTCCTGACCTCGATATCGGGGTTTTCCGTCGACAGGTGGAGGATATTGGGGCCAGTCGCCCCGATATCACGATATTTGTCGCGCCGAACGATAGAGCGCTGCAGCTGTCGCGTTTCATTTCGCGTGGGGGCACACGGCTTGGAGGCATTGATCCGACGGAGGAAACCTATCGAAGCGCGCTTTCCGACCTTGCAGGCGTCACGGTGCTGGACTTAAGCGCCTTGAGCTCTGGGGATCGGATCAATCACGCCCTTTACGCCACCACTCCCGAGGCCGTGCGACTTATCGGAGATCGCTTGCTGCAAGGTCAGGTCGTTACCGACGCGAACGCGTCCCGGACAACAGCCATCGATACATTGGGCTCTGCGGCAACCTTTTTGGTGGCCGCGCCGATACTCATTCTGGATCGGGCTGCAAACGCACCATAGTTTTCTCGGTCGTCACGCGACAACCGCTATCTGTCACTGAAAAACGGGACGGATAGCGCATTGTTGGGATTTGCCGCTCATCCGGGGCCCGCGTTCAGTTGGTAGATTTTGGCCTGCTTGAGGCTGCCCATGCAAGGGCGGCCATGTTTGCGTTTCGTGTTTTCGGCAGACGAATGCCGCGTCCGGATAAACGGGTCTTTCGATGGAGGATATCAAGATGAGCGACTTGGTTTTTATCGCATTCCCAACGGAAGCCAAGGCAGAGGAAGTGAGGCAAAGGGTTTTATCCTTGCAACAGGAATACCTCATCGAACTAGGCGATGCCGTGGTCGTGGTAAAGGATGACAAGGGGCAGATAAAATTAAACCAGCTGGTCAATCTGACTGCCCGCGGTGCAGTCTCCGGCGCGCTGTGGGGCACGCTCATCGGCGCCATCTTCCTGATGCCGCTGGTTGGAACGGCGATAGGCGCGGCGTCGGGGGCGCTCGGCGGCGAACTGAGTGACGTCGGTATCAACGACCGGTTCATGAGGGATGCCGCCAGTGCGTTGCAACCTGGAACAGCCGGGCTGTTTCTGCTGGTCCGCAAAATGACCACTGACAAGGTCCTTGCCGATTTGAAAGGTGTTGGTGGGGAACTTTTGCAGACGTCTTTCGATGAGACGAAGGAGGCTGCGTTGAGAAAGGCACTTTCCGCCGCACAGGCTGAAGTCGAAGTGGCGCCGGCGTCCGCATGAACAGTGACTGGTTTGGCGGCTGCTTTTCGGGTTCCGTCAAACCCCGCCACGAGGCAGAGCATCTAAGGTTACCGGAGACGTGCCGCGCTCCGTTCCGTCGAGTAGATCTGATGAACGCGAGTGTCTCGTTCCCATCTCGATGGGGCAAGGTCGCGTTGCGTTTATCCAGCACCAAGACACCCGACAGGGTCAGGCATGACACCCATTCAAAGCACCTGTTTTATCGTTCTGGCCACTATCGTCTTGTTTGCTTGGAACAGGCTGCCCGTGATCGCTGTGGCCTGTGCCGCGGCGCTGTCTTTGTGGGCCGCGGGTCTTGTGACTTTAGAGCAGGCCTTCGCGGGGTTCGGCGATAGAGCGATTGTCTTCATCGCCAGCCTTTTCGTGGTCAGCGCTGCGCTGGAAAGGACTGGCGTGACAGCCTGGGCAAGTCAGTTTCTCATCGCATGGGCGGGAGAGAACAGTCGTGCCAGGCTCCTGCTGCTCCTTATGCTCGCCGTAGCGTGCCTGACATCGGTACTGAGCGGGAGCGGCGCCGTGGCGGCGTTGATGCCTGTAGCCGTCATGGCTTCCGCACGGCTTGGTCAGCCACCAGCTCAATTGCTCATGCCCTTGGCCTTTTGCGCCCATGCGGGGGCCAATCTTCTGCTAACGGGCGCTCCCAAGAACTTTCTCGTTTCCGAGGCGCTTGAGGATGCAGGTTTTGAACCATTCGGTTTCGTCGAATTTGCTTTTGCAGGCGTGCCTTTGCTCGCGGGCACCATCCTTGTTGTTCTGTTATTTGGCAAATTCCTATTGCCGCATAGAAGCAGTGTGAGGCTTCCTGCCGATTTTAGCCAACATGCGCAAACCCTCGTTGAACATTACGGCTTGCGAGATGGCTTGTTCCGGCTCCGCATTCGCGAGAGCTCATCGCTCGTCGGGGTTCCGGTGAGCATACTTGAACTTGGAGGTTCCGGCGAGCTGAAGCTATTGGCGGTTCAGGCCCCGGCATCCGAGCTGCCGGTTCGCGACCGGGCGATCATGCCCAATGATTATCTGTTGGTTCGCGGCGATACGCAGGCCGTCGCGGAAGTCGCAGGCAGGCTCCATCTGGCCATTCGAGAGGATGTCCCGTCCGAAGCAAAACCCGCGGCCTTCAACCGCCGTTCGGGGCTTGCGGAAGTGATGGTCCCTCCGCGCTCGAACCTGGTGGGCCGCTCGGTATATCCGGGACTGACAACCGAAAGCGGCGATCTGGTGGTCCTTGCCGTCCAGCGGGGCGGCTATGAGATCGACTATACGAATGCCGAATTGAAGGTTGGCGACACCATTCTTCTGGAGGGGAGTTGGGAAGCCCTCGACCTGCGGCTGAGCGATCCAGATGTGCTGGTCGTCGATTCCCCCGATCTCGTGCGCAGGCAGGCCGTTCCAATGGGGCCGGGAGCCAAGATCGCCGTTGGGGCTCTGCTTGGTCTCGTGCTGATGCTGGCCAGCAATATCGTGCCTCCCGCGGTTGCACGCCTGATTTGTGCCTGCATGCTTGTAATTTGCAGAGTTATTACTGTTGAGCAGTCCTATCGCGCCATACACTGGACCACCGTGATCATGGTTGGTGCGATGATGCCGATTTCCACTGCGATGATCGAATCCGGTACGGCGAAATTCGTGGCCGACGAACTCGTATCGTTAGTCGGCTCCGCCGGCCCTATCGGACTGATGGCAGGGCTCTTCGTTCTTACCGCATTCCTTGGGCAAATCATGAGCAACACGGCGACTACGATGCTGGTTATTCCGATTGCGATGGCCGCAGCTGCAGGCATGCACGTTGCGCCACAGCCGATACTGATTGGCCTTTGTGTCGCCGGTCCGCATCCTTCATGACGCCGATAGCGACTGCGACCAACATGATGGTGATGGGGCCGGCCGGTTATCAGTTTGGCGACTACTGGAAGCTCGGCCTACCATTGATGCTTTGGTACCTGTTCGTGACTGTTGTTATCGTGCCTCTGATCTGGCCACTTTCAATTTAGCGGGATTGTCAGGGCTGAGCGGAGGCTCGCTTAAGGACGGAGCGCCTGTTTTTGGGATGATTGGCTACTTGTTGCTGCGGCAATCTTTGCGATGATTGTTGCCTGTACCGGCCACAGACCCCGTATTGCGGGGGCCTGAACCGCTGGTGTAGCGGCATGATGGATCGTTCGTAATCAACGATGAAGCCTTGGCTTTCTGGCGGTTTCATCTTGGCGTCATCCGGCGAGGTAGACGACTGCATGATGCCCTGGAAAGATCATATGCATGAATAACCAATCGGTGGTCGCTCCATTACTCCTCATCGCGATAATTGCGCTTGTCTCTGCCCTGAAGATCGCAGAAGCCGTGTTCGCGCCAGTGGCCTGCGCGCTTCTAATCATCGCGCTGGTGTGGCCATTTCAAAAGATGTTGCAGCGCTACGTTCCGCAGTTATTGGCGCTTGCGCTTGTTCTTGGCGTCGTTGTTTGCGTTTTCTTGACCCTGACTTCGATCACGGCTTGGGGCTTTGGCCGGATCGGCCGCTCTGTTGTCGCCGATAGCGCCCGGTTTCAGCTCCTCTATGGACAACTGACCGAATGGCTGGAGGGACATGGCATTATTGTCGCCGGTGTGTGGGCCGAACACTTCAATGTCGGGTGGATGCTCCGGATGCTGCAAGGTGCCACAGCGCGGCTCAATACAACAATCTCATTTTGGATTGTTGTGATCGTCTATGTCTTGCTTGGGCTTCTCGATGTCGAATCCATAGCAAGGAACATTCAGAAAGCGCTTTCCCCGAAAAACGCCAGCGCTGTAATCGCCGGGGCCTGCCAGACGGCGTCAAAGTTGCGGCGCTACATGTTGGTTCGCACCATCATGAGCATCGCAACCGGCGCATTGGTCTGGGCACTCTCGGCAGCATTCGGCCTTCATTTTGCGGCGGAGTGGGGCGTTATCGCCTTTGCGCTCAACTATATCCCATTCATGGGGCCATTCGTGGCGACCCTTCTGCCGAGCGCGTATGCCTTGGCCCAATTTGGATCACCGATTGCCGCGGTTCTTATCTTCTCCGGCCTTAACGTCATCCAGTTCATTATCGGAAGCTATATCGAGCCGCGGGTCGCAGGTTACGCACTCGCGATGTCTCCGTTCCTGGTGCTCTTTTCGGTATTCCTCTGGTCGTACCTCTGGGGCATCTTCGGGGCCTTTATCGGCGTTCCCGTTACAATCGCGGTCCTTAGCTTCCTTTTTCAGTTTTCGTCTACGCGCTGGGTTGCGGAAATATGCGGTGGATCCGACCGGCCGCCAAGTTAAATAAACCCCGCTAGCGACGGCCGATCCGTCGCATATCGACCACCCGACCGGTTCTGGAACTGAGCGCTATTTCGAACCGGCTGTTGCCGCGTCGGGCATGATAGATGAAAAACCTGCCTCTGCAGTCCACTCTTCGAACGTCACGAAAACCTCGGTTTCGAATAAGTTGCTGCCCTTGACTGCAAGTGATTGCGCGTCCGAAATTGAGGTTGGATCCGACCTGGATATTGACCGTCACGGCATGAGCTGGCGTAGCCGGCGAGATCGGCAACATGAGGCAAACAGCCAGCGCCAATGCCCAGCATCTGTTCCTGTGCATTGCGTACTCCCTCAATGAAACGCTAACACAAAGATAGGCCTCCCATCCCTTCGCTTTGTCAAGAAACATGAGCGCCGGGCGTCCGCATTAGGGACGTGGTGTCAACTCCCCGGACGATTCATGCCGATCGGATTTTCTGGCGACCGATTGGTCGAAGGCGCGAAGGTTGTATTCCAAACCGCCGAAGGAAAAGCTGGGAGAAATGGCTGGGATTGCCATAGCCGACGGCAAGTGCTGCCTGGGTGACACTCGTCTCGCCTGCTTCGATTGCGCGACGGGCCTCAAGCAAGCGCTGCTCCTGCAGGAAAGCATAAACCGAAAAGCCGTACATGGCCTTGAAACCTGCCTTCAGGCGTTTCTGCGTCAGCCCGATTTCGCGCGCCAGTTCATCAAGTCTCCATGGAGCTGAGAGGTCGGCGATCATCATGTCCCGGGCGCGCTGTAAAGGACGACGATCACGCGGCGGGACCGCAACTTCCGTCCTGACGCTTCGCATGGCGCTGATCGAGGCATTGATGATGTCGAGGGCCCGTGCCTCGAAAGCAAGATCGTCGTTTTCCACCATGGCGCTGTCGAACAGGGCGCGGGCAACGGCAAGCAGTTGCGGCGGAACTGGAAGGATGCCGACCCAAGTCCCGTTGCCGGAGGCGACATGCAGACTATGTCTCTCGTCGAGCGATAAAAGTATGTCTCCGGCGCCCAGTTTCTGCCAGAGGGCCATGTTTACGCGGATATCCATGCCCTTGAACCGAGTGCCGATGGGCACATCGTAAAATCCGACGGCTCCGTTGGGAGCTGCCATCACGTAGATACGGCCGGGGCGGTAGGGCAGGCTCGATAGTTGCTGTCCATCGGCGTCCAGGAGCCAGCCTTGGCCGGCGGCCTCGAACAGGAAGTCGATCGCAATGCAGGGTTCCGTCGCGAAACGGCCAACGAAATCGGCACCGATCACCATGTCGAATACGGATATCGTGAGGCCGGGTCGGACACCAAGGATCTTGTAGGTTCCTTCGGTGGACGTCGTGGAAAACGTCGTGTCCTCCGGGCTTGGACCCAGTACGACGATATCCCCTTGGTCCGATTGGGCCAGTGCCCTCTGCTCGACGCGCAAATTCATATTTTGCCCCATTTCCGACGGTCAAAAAATGGACCGGATCGCGATAGTCATGAACCTGATTGCAATAGTCAAGTTTAAGTCGTCAATCTATTGAGGTCGTGAATTTCATTGCGAGGGGCAATGTCCACGACATTCACCAATATCGGGTCGCGATCGAGCGCCTGGCTCGTCCTTGGCCTTCTGGCGGGGCTTTACGCGGCTCAGTCGGTTACCGGCAGCATGGTTCAATCAGCCTTGCCGGTCGTGCTGCGCGATGCCGGAATGCCGCTCGACCAGATCGGCTTTCTGGCGATCCTGTTCCTGCCCTGGGCTCTCAAGTTTCTCTGGGCGCCTCTGGTGGACCGCTATTTCAACGAGCGATCCTGGATATTGTTCTGCCAAGCTGGCGTCATTGCCTGCTTTTTGGCGGCTATGGCATTTCCTCCGCAGACGCATTTGATGCCGTTGGCCGGTATATTGCTGGTGATGGCGACGCTTGCCGCAACGCAGGATATCGCCACGGATTCGCTTGCTGTTCGCGCAACAAGCGAAGAGACCAGAGGTGCTGCAAGCGGTGCCTCGACAGCCGGCGCCTATCTGGGATTTCTTCTGGGAGGTGGAATATGGCTGATCGTCTATAGCCATGCCGGGTAGGCCGTTTCGATGGCGGCGATGGCAGGTTTCGTTGCCATTCTCAGCGTTCCGGTCATGCTCTCTTCCAGCCTGGCCGTCTCGCGAGAACCAACACGTCACGCCGGCCAGCCGATGTTGTTGCGCGCGACGCTGTCCAATCGGACACTGATGACGGGTCTCGTCTTCCTGACGATCTACCAGATCGGCTTGCGGATGGGCTCGGCCATGACCGGCCCCTACCTTGTCGACAAGGGTCTGTCATTGGAGATGATTGGCAGCTTGCGTGGTGCTGGTGGCGCGGTGGCCGGGTTCATCGCGTCGACGCTCGCGGCCCTCATCGTCCAGGCAATTGGCATCCGCAAGGCGATCCTCGCCGCCGCGGGCCTCAATGCCGTTCTCTTATTGGCGCTGGCATCGCTCGAACTCTGGAGCGCGGTGTCGCCGACGGTCGCCGTCTGCCTGATGGTGGCGCAGGTCGCAGCGGTCGCGATGTCCTTTGTCGCGCTTTACGCCGCAATGATGAACTGGTGCGACCCTCAGCGCACGGCCACGGATTTCGCCGTTCTGCAAAGCCTGGATGCCATCATCGCCATTGCCGCATCATCGGTGGCCGGATTGCTGGGCCAGGCTGTCGGATACGGCACGCTCTTCGGCGCTTCCGCACTGTTTATCCTTCTTGCCATGTTGATCTCGCGGCGGTTCCTGCCGGCGTCCGCCCGCCCGTCTTCTCCATTCCCATCCGCAGAAAAGGTCTTGCAATCATGATGCGCCATCGCCTCTCGGGCGTTTCCGTCCTCGCCATTATCGCCGTCATGCTGCCGAAAGTGGCGAATGCTCAGGGCGCATCGGACGACACGGTGCTGGCACCGATCGTCATTACCGCGACCAAGCGCCAGGAAGATTATTTCCTGCTGCCTTCGACCGTCGATGTTGCCAATGCCGAGGAACTGTCGGTGCGCAATATCGACAGCGTCGCCGATCTCGACCGGGTTTTCCCCGACGTCAATATCCGCACCCGGTCCAGTCGCGCCTATTCCAACTTCACCATCCGCGGACAGGCATCTCTGGATTTCTACAATCCGAGTACGCAGGTCTATGTCGATGGTCTGCCGCAGGATAGTTTCAACCTTTCGCGCAGTCTGCCGGGCGGTCTTGAAAGCGTCGAATTGCTGTATGGGCCGCAGGGCACGCTTTATGGCCGAGGCGCAATCGGCGGCGTCATCAACATCACCACCCGCAAGCCGGATGATGATCTGCGTTTCGGTTTCGATGGTGACGTCAATTCGGAAGGCGCCGGCGGCTCGTTTCACGCCAACATGCCGCTCGTTGATGGAGTGCTGTTCAGTGACGTCACTTTCACGGGTATCAGTCACAAGGACCAGTACACGGATATGCTGACCGGCGAGGGCGTTGGCGGAACCGACGATCTGAACGGTCAGGTGCGTCTGCGATACGCGCCGGACGATAGTCCGCTCGACGTGATGATTTCAGCCGGGCGTGGCCGTGTGACATCGACGGAAGAGTATTTCGTCATGGAATCGATGCTCGAGGACCGGATCGCGCTCCCGGTTCCATCTGAATACACGCTCGATACGTGGAATTTCGGTATCAATGCCAGCTACGACCTTGGGCCGGCAACGGTGACGGCGCTGACCGGTTACCAGAAGAGCGATTTCGATCGCACCGTGTTCGGCACCTATACGCCGGAAAAGCAATGGACCCTGAGCCAGGAGCTACGCATCGCCTCGAACCCGGATGAGGGCAATGCGATCGACTATGTCGCCGGTCTCTATTACCAGCATCTCGATTTCACCCGCAGCATTCCGGCCTACGGTCAGATCGCCAGGCACAAGATCGATTCCTACGCCGTCTTCGCCGACGTCACCTGGCATGCTACCGATCGTCTCGACATCACACCAGGCCTCCGGTTTGACTACGAGGAAGCAGCGGCTAGGGCGACGGGTGGGGTAACACTCGACGACGACGACAATTTCAGCGCGCTGTCACCGAAACTGGGTGCAAGCTACGGATTGACCGATAACCTGCGGCTCTACGGTCTGTTCAGCACGGGTTTCAAGGCTGGCGGTTTCACCCGAACGCTGACGACTGCCAATATCGCCTACACTTATGATCCGCAAAAGACCTATAATGGCGAGGTCGGCCTCAAATATCGCAATGACGACGGCACGCTCGAGGCGCAGCTTTCCGCCTATTACAATGTTACCAAGGATTATCAGATGTTCGTCGGCGTGCAGCCGTTGCAATATCTGCAGAATGTCGGTGAAGTGACCGCCAGGGGTGTCGACCTGAAGCTTCGCGCCAAGCCGACGGATGCGCTGGGTATCACCGTTGGCCTCGGCTACAACGATACGAAATTCACCGATTACCGCAATCCGGTTACGCCGGGCACGAACCTCACCGACAATCGTGTGCCCTATGCGCCGGAGTTTACCGCCAACCTCATGCTGGACTACCGGTTCGAGCTGCAGAATGATGCTGGTGCAATCATCCCCTATGCCGCTCTCAGCTATGTCAGCGAAGTCTATTTCGACGAGACAAACACGATCGGCCAGAAGGGGTACGGCCTCGTCGACCTCGGCGTGAAGTGGGAACTGGACAAGAATGTCGCCGCTGAAGCCTTCGTCACCAATGTGTTCGACAAGACCTATACGACCTACGGCTTCAACGTTGCGCCTTATGGCAATGTCTATCAGCTTGGCGAGGGTCGCGCATTCGGCGCCCGCCTCAACATGACATTCTGAGGGCGGACTGATGCGTATTCTCATTGCCGGTGGCGGTCCCGCCGGCCTCACTCTTGCTGCGTGCCTCAAAAAACAGGGCATCGATTGCATCATTGTCGAAAAGGCAGAAAAAGGGCGAACCGGCGGTTATTCGATCGGATTGCATATCAATGGCTGGAATGTAGCCGAACGGCTGGGCCTGATCGACGAGTTCAAGGCGAAGGCCATGCCGCTCGGTCCGGCATTGCATCGCGACAGACGAGGCAGAAAACTGTTCTCCTACGATTACCGCACGCTCGCGGAAGCGTCGGGAGGTCGGATGCTTGCGATCATGCGGGACCGATTTCAGGATGTCGTCACCCGTCATGTCGAAGCCGATGTCGACATTCGCTACGAGACGACAGTGTCCGGCATTCACGATGACGGAGCCGGTGTCGACGTGACCTTTTCCGATGGCGGTATCGATCGATTCGATCTCGTTGTCGGTGCAGACGGTTATCGCAGCGCATTGCGCGCTGAGGTGTTCGGTCCACATGAAGACTTCCTGCGTCCACTCGGTTATCGCGCCAGCGCGTGGCGCATGCCGATTGAGTATCCGCTCGGCGCAAGCTTTGTCGGCATGATGGATGTCGACCACCAGGGCGGTCTCTACGATATAGGCGATGGGCATGCGGCAACCCTGTTCTGCTGGCGCGACGGTCGAACCGAGCGGCTTGATGCGGATGCAAGGCGGCGGGTTCTGGTCGATGAGTTCGGGAAATGGCCGGAACCGGTCCGTTCTGCCTTGGAGGCGCCGATCGATTGGGAGAACGCCTTCTTCGACACGGTCTCGCAGATCGAAGTGCCGCAATGGTCGAAGGGGCGCGTCGTTCTTCTCGGCGATTCTGCCTGGTGCCTGACTTTCCTCGCCGGGCAAGGGACATCAACAGCCATGGCGGGTGCGTATATTCTTGCACAGGAGCTGGCGCAAAAGCCCCATGCCGAGGCGTTCGGGGCCTACGAGGCTCGGTTACGCCCGCTGGTGACGAAGATGCAAGCGGTATCACGCAAGATCGGCGGTCATTACATTCCCCAGAGCCGTCTCGGCATGCGGTTACAGGCATGGATCTTGCCGATCATGCTGTCTCGGCCTTTTGCGCGCTTGAGTTCGCGTCTATTTTCCGCGCCGCCGCTTGATCTCGGATGACTATCGATACGGCCGCAGTTCAGGTATGATTTGATCACTTCCCCTGTTGGGGAAAAATCATGCCTGCAACCGCCGCCAGGGTTGCAGATGGATCTCGATCGAGACATCGCGCGAAACCAATCCCCAAACTTTTCCAAACTCAGTCCTCATATCTGTTGACGGAAAATTCATGCCGTCTACTATATCTAGTGTTCGAGGTTCTTCCGATTCGCGTCGGAAGCTAAGACGGGAATACGGTGCGTCTAGCCCATGACAGGCTAGGCAATGCCGGAGCTGCCCCCGCAACTGTGAGCGACGAGCATCCGCTCGGTAACCACTGAGGCCCCAAAGGCCTCGGGAAGGTGAGATGGATGTGACGACCCGCAAGCCAGGAGACCTGCCTCAAACGAAAACGTCCACGGGCGGGGTGTCCGGAAGGTCGCGTATGCGTGCGGGATGTTTCCGCATGTGCGCTTCCCCGAACAGTCCGCATGAGCCACTTCGGGGTGAAGTCTTATGAATTCGAGTATCCAGTTGCGTCAGC
This sequence comes from Hyphomicrobiales bacterium, assembly GCA_900469445.1. Classification (GTDB taxonomy): domain Bacteria; phylum Pseudomonadota; class Alphaproteobacteria; order Rhizobiales; family Rhizobiaceae; genus Neorhizobium. Next base: position 54,983 of record UBXM01000050.1, on the reverse strand, counting down.
GCGAATGACGGGCCGTTAACAGCCCGGCCAGCGTCTGCGCCTGCCTTCATTCCCCATATTTTTGCCCGGACATCGGCAGATGTCCGAACGCCTTTGCACGCCTATCGAAACGAGGAATACCGATGACCATAACCGTTTACAGCAAGCCCGCCTGCGTCCAATGCACCGCAACTACCCGCGCACTTGACCGGCAGGGCATCGACTACACGATCGTCGACGTTTCCGCCGATGCCGAAGCTTATGAGCTGGTGCAGGGCCTCGGGTACCGTCAGGTGCCGGTGGTTATCGCCGGTGAACAGCATTGGGCCGGGTTCCGCCCGGACATGATCAGCGCGCTCGCCTGACGCGTGATGGCAATGGGCGAGGTCGTCTATTTCTCCACGAAATCGGAAAATACCCACCGCTTTGTCGAAAAGCTGGGGGTGGACGCCCGGCGTATTCCGATCAGCAGCGACGAGACGCTGCAGGCACCGGAGCCCTTTGTCCTGATCGTTCCGACCTATGGTGGCGGCGAACAGAAGGGCGCCGTGCCGAAACAGGTGATCCGTTTCCTCAACGATGCGGACAACCGGAAAAACATCCGTGGCGTGATTGCCGCGGGAAACACCAATTTCGGCGCAGCCTATTGCATCGCCGGGGACATCATTTCCGCCAAGTGCCAGGTGCCTTTTCTCTACAAGTTCGAGCTTCTGGGCACGCAGGAAGATGTCGATCAGGTCAAACACGGATTGGAACGATTTTGGACGCGACAAGCAATTCTGTAATTCGGGATGCGAGCGAAATCCCGCTCGAAACCGTGCCTCACTCGGCCGGAAAGTCTTCGGTCAAAGGTTTTGAAGCTGCCCTCGATTATCATGCGCTAAACGCCATGCTGAACCTCTATGACGAGGACGGCAAGATCCAGCTCTACCGTGACCGGCAGGCGGCAAAGCAGTATTTTCTGCAGCACGTCAACCAAAACACGGTGTTCTTCCATAACCTGCGGGAAAAGCTCGATTACCTTGTGACCGAGGGATATTACGAGCGGGAAGTGCTGGATCAGTATTCCTTCAATTTCGTTCGCGACCTGTTCGATCACGCCTATGACAGGAAATTCCGCTTCCCGACATTTTTGGGCGCGTTCAAATATTACACCAGCTACACGCTGAAGACGTTTGACGGGAAACGGTATCTCGAGCGTTACGAAGACCGGATCTGCATGGTGGCGCTGACGCTTGCACGGGGTAATGAACAACATGCCCGCGACATGGTCGACGAGATCATTTCCGGCCGTTTCCAGCCTGCGACGCCAACCTTCCTCAACGCCGGCAAGAAGCAGCGCGGTGAGCTTGTCTCCTGCTTCCTGCTGCGGATCGAAGACAACATGGAAAGTATCGCGCGCGGTATCAATTCCGCCCTGCAACTCTCCAAGCGCGGCGGCGGTGTCGCCCTGTCGCTGACCAACCTTCGCGAGGCGGGTGCGCCGATCAAGCAGATCGAAAACCAGTCTTCCGGCGTCATCCCGGTGATGAAGCTCCTGGAGGACAGTTTCTCCTATGCCAACCAGCTTGGCGCGCGTCAGGGGGCAGGGGCGGTCTATCTCAACGCCCACCACCCGGACATCATGCGCTTCCTCGATACCAAGCGCGAGAATGCCGACGAAAAGATCCGCATCAAGACATTGTCGCTTGGTGTCGTCGTGCCGGACATCACTTTCGAACTCGCTAAGAACAACGAGGACATGTACCTTTTCTCGCCTTACGATGTGGAACGCGTCTATGGCGTGGCGTTCAGCGAGATTTCGGTCACCGAAAAATACGAGGAGATGGTCGCCGACAGCCGGATCAAGAAAAAGAAGATCAAGGCGCGCGAATTCTTCCAGGTGATCGCCGAAATCCAGTTTGAAAGCGGTTACCCCTACATCATGTTCGAGGACACGGTGAACCGCGCCAATCCGATCGCCGGCCGTATCACCATGAGCAATCTCTGCTCCGAGATTCTTCAGGTCAGCGATGCCAGCACCTACACGGCTGACCTGTCATACGATCATCTCGGCAAGGACATTTCCTGCAATCTTGGCTCACTGAACATCGCTGCCGCGATGGATTCAGCCGATTTCGGCAAAACGATCGAGACCTCGATCCGGGCACTCACAGCCGTGTCGGAGATGAGCAACATTACCTCGGTGCCCTCGGTTGCCAAGGGCAATGAAGACAGCCACGCCATCGGCCTCGGCCAGATGAACCTGCACGGCTATCTCGCTCGTGAGCGCATCTTCTACGGTTCGGAAGAAGGCGTCGATTTTACCAACATCTACTTCTACACGGTGACCTATCACGCCATCCGTGCCTCGAACCGGCTGGCGGTCGAGAAAGGCAAAAATTTCAAGGGCTTCGAGAGTTCGAAATACGCCTCCGGTGAATATTTTGATAAATATACGCAAGCGGAATGGCTGCCTGCGACCGAACGCGTCGCCGAGCTTTTCGAAACGGCAGGCATCCACATTCCGACCCAGGACGACTGGTCAAAACTGAAGGCCGCCGTCATGCAAGGCGGGCTTTATAACCAGAACCTGCAGGCCGTGCCGCCGACCGGCTCTATCTCCTACATCAACCACTCGACGTCTTCGATCCATCCGATCGTATCGAAGATCGAGATCCGCAAGGAAGGCAAGATCGGCCGTGTCTATTACCCGGCAGCCTTCATGACCAACGACAATCTCGATTATTATCAGGACGCCTACGAGATCGGCCCGGAAAAGATCATAGACACCTATGCGGCTGCCACCCAGCACGTCGATCAGGGCCTGTCGCTGACCTTGTTCTTCCGCGATACGGCGACGACCCGCGACATCAACCGGGCGCAGATCTACGCCTGGAAGAAGGGCATCAAGACCATCTATTACATCCGCCTTCGCCAGATGGCGCTGACCGGCACGGAAGTGCAGGGCTGCGTATCCTGCGCACTTTGATCTGATTTTCGTGTCTGCGATTATCCCTCATCCGCCTGCCACGCCGCAGCGCCTCCGATCTCCCTCGCCCGCTGGCGGGGAGAGGGTGCACTGAGCGAAGCGGAGGCGGGGTGAGGGGCAGCACCACCCGTTTCCCTCAAGGACCAACCACCATGAATATCGCCGTCAAACCCGCAGCCGCCATCCGCGCCATCAACTGGAACCGTATCGAGGACGACAAGGATCTCGAGGTCTGGAACAGGCTGACCAGCAATTTCTGGCTGCCGGAAAAGGTGCCGCTCTCCAACGACATTCCGTCCTGGGCGGCGCTCAAACCCAACGAACAGCAGCTGACCATCCGCGTCTTCACCGGACTGACATTGCTCGACACCATCCAGAACGGTGTCGGCGCGGTACGGCTGATGGAAGATGCGGTCACCCCGCATGAAGAGGCGGTGCTCTCCAACGTCTCCTTCATGGAGGCGGTGCATGCGCGTTCCTATTCCTCCATCTTCTCCACGCTATGCTCGACCCCGGATGTCGATGACGCCTATCGCTGGTCGGAAGAAAACGAGTTCCTGCAGCGCAAGTCGGCGCTGATCATGGAACAGTACGAGAGCAGCGATCCGCTGAAGAAGAAGATCGCTTCGGTCTTTCTGGAAAGCTTCCTCTTCTATTCCGGCTTCTATCTGCCGATGTACTGGTCGAGCCGCGCAAGGCTTACCAATACCGCAGACCTGATTCGGCTGATCATCCGCGACGAGGCGGTGCATGGTTATTATATCGGCTACAAGTTCCAGCGTGCGGTAGAGCTTCTGCCGGAAGCCAGACGCCAGGAGATCAAGGATTTTGCCTTCGACCTGCTGCTCGAACTCTACGACAATGAAACAAGGTACACCGAAGCGCTCTATGACGGCGTCGGTCTGACCGAGGACGTGAAAAAATTCCTGCATTACAACGCCAACAAGGCGCTGATGAACCTCGGATACGAGGCACTGTTCCCGGCCGAGGCCTGCAAGGTCAACCCTGCCATTCTTTCGGCGCTGTCACCCAATGCCGATGAGAATCACGACTTCTTTTCCGGATCAGGTTCCTCCTATGTCATCGGCAAGGCAGTGGCGACCGAGGACGAAGACTGGGATTTTTGAACGAACTATCAGCTTCCTTGGCCTTGATCCTTTGGCCCGATCCCTTGGCCCGCCCCCTTGGATTGACCGAGCAAAAGTGCATCACGGAGTTGCCCTTCGTGATGCCGCCGGCATATAGGCCGAAAACCGTCATCCACTAACCTAGAAGAAACGTGTTCTGCGCAGCCGCACCCGGTCTGCAAGAAGTGCGCAGTAGCTGGTCAGATAGACGCCGCCTTCGGTTACGCTGATCCGCACCGATCCATCGGTCTCGAATGTCTCCGTCGTCGTATCCACCACGGCCCCATCCGCATAGGTGATCTCAACCATGAAGCTTCGACCTGCTCGGGCTAGCATGATGGACTTGCGCAACCCGTCCTCCATGTCAAAGGCGTAGGTCCGGATAAAACCGTCTTCGGATGTCTCGAATGTCTGCTGGAGCTTGTCGGTATGAGGCATCAACGCGGTGTCGCTGTGAGCTGATGAGTGGCTTTCCGGCCACCGTCGCGACAGTGAGCGGTTCATATATGCGAAATCGACTTGCGGTTGTGATTGCGGCGGCTAATCTGAACGAGGTATTGACCTGCGAGCGGTGAAGCATCTGCAGGCTAGTAAAAATATTTTCACCTGTAAACTGATTTCTACTCAGGGTTTTGGTCGAAATGAAGATTCCACTCGAAGGGGATGTCGCGGCGAAGATTGAGGCGAAGCTCGCCAAGTTCTCGCGCGGCTGGACGAAGCTGGATCTGGACCCTTTGAGGCGCGCGACATCCTTCAAGGTTCTGGTGCTCTGCGAGATACTGGGCGGCCGCACGAAGGCGGCCGAGGCGGCGGAGCTCTCCGACAATACGCTCGACAACTATCGTCATGGTGTAAAGGATCCGACCTACGCCACATTGGGGCTGATGGCGGAAAAAGCCGGTATCGCTTCGCGCTATCTCGGAGGGGAGTGGTCGTTCGAGTCGGATAGTATTCGGATAGACCTGTTCGAGCAGGGCGGAGCGATGCGCTTTCCCTCGCCGCCCGGCCTGATGGACAATCCGACTCAGCCCTATATTCACGGCTATGACGAGATCAGGCCATCATCTGCGGCTGCAACTGCAGTGATCGAGGATTATTGGTCGAGATTAGGTCTCAACCCCGATACGGTCACAACTTTGCTGGCGGAAGGTGACAGCATGGTTCCGACGATCGCCGACCAGTCGCCGGTCTTCGTCGATACCGCAGACCGCGATCTTGCCGATGGCGGCATTTATGCATTGCGGATCGAAAACCGCCTTGTCATCCGGCGTGTCCAGCGTCTGGTCGGGGGAGGGCTGCAGCTTCTGGCCGACAACAATGCCGCCTATCCGCCGCAAGAGATCGGCGAATCCGTCTCCACCGAACTCGAAGTTATCGGCCGTGTGCGCAGCGCAGCCATCGCCTGCTGACGATAGCTGCGCCAAGCTTTTTAGTCTTTAAATCTCGATGCCGTGCGCGATAAGATCACGCTTGAGCGTTTCGGCATCGGTGAACTGCACGGCCTTCCAGCCGGCCGCCCGCGCGCCTTCGACATTCACCATCGTATCGTCGATGAAGATCGAGTTTTCCGGTGTCAGCCCGAAATCCTTCGCATGCCGCTCGTAAATCGCCACGTCCGGCTTGATCAGTCCGATCTCGCCCGACACGGTGACGCCGCGCGTCTTGTTCAGGAACGGATACATCTTGCGGGCTTCGACGAATGTGTCGGCGGCGAAATTGGTCAGCATCGTCACGTCATGGCCGGTCTCGATCAGCCCGAGCATGATCGCGACGCTGTCGTCATAGGAATGCGAGACCATCTCGTGCCAATGCTTGCGGAAGGCGCGGATATGCTCTTCGCGGTCGGGGTATTGGGCAATCAGCAGCGCCTCCGCGTCCTCCCACTTGCGGCCACGATCCTGCTCCAGGTTCCAGTCATGGGTGCAGACGTTTTGAAAGAACCATTTGCGCTCTTCGGCATCGGGAATGATACGGCTGTAGGGCAGGTTCGGATCGTAGTGAATGAGAACCTTGCCGATGTCGAAGACGATGTGGTCGATCTTGTCTGCCATGATGTTTTCCGGGGTCCTTGAATTGAGGGATCAGTGTTTCACGAAGGCTGTCGGAATAGCCTGAGTGATTACCTTTTTCATGACGGTCGGCAAAGCCTCGTCACTCAGTTTCTCGACCGGCACCCACCAGCCTGCAGGTTGTTTGCCGGCAGCAATCCGCGTGCGAAAAACCGAAAGCCTCAGTTCGAAATGGGTGAAGACATGGGTGATGACGCCACATGCCTCCCATTCGCCTGCGAAAGGGGCATGTTCCGCATCGGTGCCGCCATCGATCCGCGCCGTCCATGCGGTTGTCGGCACCTCCGTCATGCCGCCGAGAAGGCCGGTCTCCGGCCGCCGCCTCAGCATGATCTCGCCATCTTCCGTCACGGCAACGAAGCCTGCGCCGACGCGGATCGGCTTTTCCTTCTTCGCCGCCTTCACCGGAAAACGCTCGGGCTCGTCCTGCGCAAGCGCCAGACAGTCGTCGCGGAAGGGACAGAGCGCGCAGGCGGGCCGCTTCGGCGTGCAGATCGTAGCACCCAGATCCATCATCGCCTGAGCAAAATCACCGGGCCGGTCGGTCGGCGTCAGCTCTCGCACCCTGGCTTTCATCACCGGCTTGGAGCCGGGCAGGGGATCATCGATCGCATAGAGGCGAGAAATTACCCGCTCGACATTGCCGTCCATCACGGCCGACGGTCGGTTGAAGGCGATGGCCGCGACAGCTGCGGATGTATAATCCCCGATGCCGGGGAGCGCGCGCAGCCCCTCTTCAGTATCGGGAAAAATGCCGCCATGGTCGCCGGCCACGGCTTCTGCGCATTTCTTCAGGTTGCGGGCACGGGCGTAGTAGCCGAGCCCCGCCCAGGCAGCCATCACGTCCTCGGAAGGCGCGGCCGCCAGATCCGTCACCTTCGGCCAACGGTCGAGGAATTTGGCGAAATAGGGTTTGACCGCCTGCACCGTGGTCTGCTGCAGCATCACTTCCGACAGCCAGACATGATAGGGATCTGCCCGTTTTCCGGCCTTCGCCGCCGACGGGCTGACACGCCACGGCAGCTCCCGGTGGTGGCGATCGTACCAGGAGAGCAGCTTTGCCGCATGGGTGAGCGTGGGTATCGGGGATAAGGTATCGAGCATCGTTTGCCGTTTTGGGGGTCTGTGCCCTATACTTGGAAGATGAATGCGCCGGCATCAAGGACGGCTCAAGCCTGTGGGACCGGTTATCCAGCGATGAATTACCCGCCGAAGAAGACGCCTTTCATCCGCAAGGGTGCAAACCAGATCGCCGAGATCGCCAACGGCATCATCGATCCGGTGCTGGCGAAGCGCGCCGGCATTTCCACCGCGCTGCTGGGCTCCTGGGACGAAATCGCCGGCGAAGAATTTGCCGATTGCACCCGCCCGGAAAAGATCACCTGGGCCCGCAATGACGGGTATCGGGATGACGGTTATACGCCGGGCGTGCTGACGATCGCCTGCGAAGGCGCTCGTGCGCTTTTTCTCACCCATGCGCAGGGCGAGCTGATCGGGCGCATCAACAGCTTTTTCGGTTTTCCAGCCGTGCGCCAGATCCGCATCGTCCAGAAACCCGTCTCGCCGCCCGTCAGGCATTCCCGCACGCCCCGCCCGTTGAAGGGCGAGCCGGCGCGCAAGCTGCATGAAATGATGGAAGGGATCGAGAGCGAGGCATTGCGCAAGGCGGTCGAACGTCTTGGTACAGCCGTCATGCAACAAAAGCGCACACGTTGAGGTGAAGGGGAAAAGAAGCCCCGTTTTTCCCAGCTTTTGTCACAATTCTTTGAAGTAAGTTACATATCGGCAACTTGCCGAGGATTGAGCGCCGCGATACGGAGGTTCCAATCTTTCTTTTTTGCTCTCACACGGGTGTCCCATGCTTCTGAACGAAATCACCACGACACGGCGCGCGCTTCTCGGCGGTGTGGCCGTCACTGCAGTTTCCTTGGCCCTTCCGTTCAGCGTTACCAACGCTTTCGCTCAGGAAAAGCCGGAACCCCAGGGCGATGTCGACATGGCTGCGGCGCTGAAGCCCGGCACCCTGCCGGAAATGGCGCTCGGCAAGGACGATGCACCGATCAAGGTCATCGAATACATGTCGATGACCTGCCCGCATTGCGCTCATTTCCACATCACCACCTTCGAGCCGATCAAGGAAAAGTACATCGATAGCGGCAAGGTGCAGTTCATCATCCGCGAGTTCCCGTTTGATCCGGTCGCGACCGCTGCCTTCATGCTGGCGCGTTCGAACCCGCAGAACCCGACCGAACATGCAACGTCGGAACAGTATTTCGCCATGGTCTCCATGCTGTTCAAGCAGCAGCGCGCCTGGGCGGCTCCGGCCGACAAGGATGTACGCAATGCACTGATGCAGAGCGTAAAGATCGCCGGTTACACACAGCAGACTTTCGAGGCCTGCTTGACGAACCAGACGCTTCTCGATGAAATCAATGCGTCGGTTAAGCGTGGCGCGGATGAATTCAACATCAACTCCACGCCGACCTTCCTGATCAACGGGAAGAAGTATTCTGGAGACATGTCGGTTGAATCCATGTCGGCGCTTTTCGACAGCATCGGATAACACTCTCTCACCTGAGAGCGTGAGGGGCGCAGCATGAAGTTCAACAAGCTGCGCCTTGTCGGTTTCAAGTCTTTCGTCGAGCCGACGGAGTTTTTCATCGAGCGCGGCCTGACCGGCGTGGTCGGGCCGAACGGCTGCGGCAAGTCCAACCTTGTCGAGGCGCTTCGCTGGGTTATGGGCGAAAATTCCTACAAGAACATGCGCGCGTCCGGCATGGATGACGTGATTTTCTCGGGCTCCGGCAACCGTCCGGCTCGCAATACCGCCGAGGTCGGGCTTTTCCTCGACAATTCCGATCGCACCGCTCCCGCCGCCTTCAATGATGCCGACGAGATTCAGGTCACCCGCCGTATCGAGCGGGAGAATGGTTCCGTCTATCGCATCAACGGCAAGGAAAGCCGCGCCAAGGACGTCCAGCTTCTCTTCGCCGACGCATCCACCGGCGCCCGTTCGCCCTCCATGGTCGGACAGGGGCGTATAGGCGAACTGATCAACGCCAAGCCGCAGGCGCGCCGGCAATTGCTGGAAGAAGCTGCCGGTATTTCCGGCCTGCATTCCCGCCGCCATGAGGCGGAACTTCGCCTGCGTGCCGCTGAAACCAATCTGGAACGGCTGGAAGATGTAGTCGTCCAGCTGGAAAGCCAGATTGAAAGCCTGAAACGGCAGGCGAGGCAGGCAAACCGCTTCAAGTCGCTGTCAGCGGATATCCGCGCCCGCGAGGCCATGCTCCTGCATATCCGCTGGGTCGAGGCGGAGCAGGCGGAGCTGGAAGCCCAGACCGCTCTCAACCAGATCACCGTCGTGGTGGCCGAAAGGGCGCAGGCCCAGATGGAAGCGGCCAAGGATCAGGCCGTCGCCAGCCTCAAACTGCCGGAACTGCGAGAGGAAGAGGCAAAAGCCGGTGCTGCGCTTCAACGTCTGCAGATCGCTCGCAGCCAGCTGGAAGAGGAGGCCGGACGCCTGCTGAAACGCCGCGACGAACTGACCCGCCGTCTTGCCCAATTGGCGGAAGACATTCGTCGCGAGGAACAGCTCGCCGCCGACAACACGGCCTTTCTCGAAAAGCTGGATGAGGAAGAAGCCGAGCTTAACGACATGCTGGCGGACAGCGGTGCAGAAAGCGCCGATCTGCGTGAGGCATTCGAGGCGGCAGGTGCGACCCTTACCGACAGCGAACAATTGCTGGCTGCGATCACCGGTGAGCGCGCCGAGGCCGCTGCCGGTCGCAATCAGCTCGATCGCCTGATCCGTGATCTTTCCGAACGCCGCCAGCGTCTCGATCGCCAGCGGCAGGATGCATCCGCCGAACTCGACGCAGTCTCCGAACGCCTGTCTTCACTGGATGATCCGGCGGAAAAGGCCGAACTGGTCGAAGCCGCCGAGATCGCGCTGGAAGACGCGACCGCCGCCGCCGAGGAAGCTGAAGCGGCGCTTGCCTCGACACGCACCGCTGAACTCTCGGCCCGCCGTCCTGTCGAGGATGCGAAGACTAAGGTGAACGGGCTGGAGACCGAAGCCCGCACGATTTCAAAAATGCTGGCCGCCGGTGCGGCTTCTGGTGATTACGTTCCCGTTGCCGAAATGGTGCATGTCGAGCGCGGTTACGAGGCAGCTCTTGGTGCTGCCCTTGGCGACGACCTTGAAAGCCCGGTCGATGACGCGGCTCCGAGCTATTGGTCGGTCAATGGCGATGCCTCCGCCGATCCGCGCTTGCCGGAAGGCGTCGAGCCGCTATCGGCCCGCGTCACCGCTCCGCCGGAACTGGCGCGCGCGCTTGCTCAGATCGGCATCGTTTCCGCTGGCGACGCCGAAAAACTCAGGGCGTCGCTGAAGCCCGGCCAGCGTCTGGTGACGAAAGACGGCGCCGTTTATCGCTGGGATGGTCATGTCACCGGTTCGGAGGCGCCGGGTGCCGCCGCCCTTCGCCTGTCGCAGAAAAACCGCCTGTCCGAACTCGAAGCAGAGATAGATGAAGCCCGTGACGTGCTTTCCGAATGTGAAAGCCTGCTCGCGGATGCCGTGGCCGAGATCGCCTCAAGCGAACGTACGCTTGCCGATGCCCGCGACCGGGTGCGTCTTGCAACCCGTCAGGTGGCCGATGCCCGCGAAGCGCTTGCTGCGGCGGAACGCGCTTCCGGCGATCTCATGCGCCGCCGTGATGTCGTGGCCGAAGCTCTGAGCCAGGTCGATGCGCAGATCGAGGATGTCGAGGCGCAGGGTGAAAATGCCCGTATCGAACTCGAAAACGCGCCGGATATTTCCGATCTCGACAACCGCTTGCGCGATCAGCAGGCAACTGTCGCCACCGATCGCGGTCGTCTGGCGGAAGCGCGCGCCAGTTACGAAGGCCTGAGCCGGGAGCTGGAATCCCGCAAGCGACGTATTGCTGCGATCGCTCAGGAGCGCTCTTCCTGGAAGGCGCGTGCCGACAGCGCCGCCCACCATATCGACAGTCTGCGTGAACGCGAGGAAGAAGCTCGCGACGAAATCGTCGAGCTTGAGGCGGCACCCGAAGAGGTGGACGACCGCCGCCGCAGCCTGATGTCCGAACTGCAAAAGGCCGAAAACGCCCGCAAGCTCGCCTCCGATGAGCTGGTCGTGGCCGAAACCCGCCAGCGCGAGGCGGATCAGCGCGCCGCAACTGCATTGTCGGAACTTGCCGATGTGCGCGAAAAACGCGGCCGTGCCGAGGAACGCCTGGTGTCAGCCGCCGAACGCCGTCGCGAGGGCGAGCAGCGTATCCGCGAGGCATTGAATGTTTCTCCGCCGGAAGTGCTGCGCCTGACAGGCCTTCAGCCCGGCCAGTCGGTGCCGGATATCCGCGCCATCGAGCGCGAGGTCGACCGGTTGAAGATGGAGCGTGAGCGGCTCGGCGCCGTCAACCTGCGCGCCGACGAGGAGCAAAAGGAGCTTTCCGACAAGCTGCAGACGCTCACCCGCGAGCGCGACGATGTGGTCGACGCAATCCGCAAGTTGCGCGGCGCGATTCAGAGCCTCAACAAGGAAGGCCGCGAGCGGCTGATCGCTGCCTTCGACGTGGTCAATACCCAGTTCCAGCGCCTGTTCACCCATCTTTTCGGCGGCGGCACGGCGGAACTGCAACTGATCGAGTCCGAAGATCCGCTGGAAGCCGGACTGGAAATTCTCGCCCGTCCGCCCGGCAAGAAGCCGCAGACGATGACGCTTCTTTCAGGTGGCGAGCAGGCGCTCACCGCAATGGCGCTGATCTTTGCGGTCTTCCTCACCAATCCTGCACCGATCTGTGTGCTGGACGAGGTGGATGCACCGCTCGACGACCACAATGTCGAGCGTTATTGCAACCTGATGGATGAGATGGCGGCATCGACGGAAACGCGTTTCGTCATCATCACCCATAATCCGATTACCATGGCGCGCATGAACCGCCTTTTCGGCGTCACCATGGCCGAGCAGGGCGTTTCCCAATTGGTCTCCGTCGATCTGCAGACCGCGGAACTGCTGCGGGAAGCAAGCTGACAAAAACCGATCAATTTTCGCATCACAATTGATTGTCGTCACATCTATGTTGTTTCACCCATATAGGGGATGCGCATAATGTGGTATATGGCTATGCAGAATTACGGATTCGGCGGGGGCTGGGGGGCGTCTATCAGGCGCAAAGGCCATCTCGGCGAATATGTACCCCCCGCGTGGGTTTCCTGTCCTGCGCGGAAGGCTTTGCGGGGCCGAGTGTGATCCGGCCCCGCAAAGCTTTTATTTCCCACCTTTTTTCGGCCTCCCTGCGAATTGCGCCAAATTGCCTGTTGCATAATGCTGCAGCGCACATAATCCTGCCGTCATGATTTCCCAAGCTGTTGCAAAAGCTCTGAATTTCAGAGAAAAATGCGCGGGGAGGCAGGAATGGCGAAACGGGTTTATTGGTTCGGTGGCGGAAAGGCAGAGGGCGGCGCGATAGATGTCGCACTGCTGGGCGGTAAGGGAGCGCATCTTGCAGAGATGGCGAGCCTTGGGCTGCCGGTGCCTCCGGGATTGACGATTACCTGTGACTGTTGCCACGAATTTTTCCGCAATGATCGAAAAATCTCCGATGACCTGAAAGCCGATGTGCTGGCGGGCCTGAAGGCTGTCGAACAGGAAACCGGCCGTATTTTTGGCGGCAGCGAAAGGCCGCTGCTTCTTTCCGTCCGTTCGGGATCGCGCGCCTCCATGCCCGGCATGCTGGATACGGTTCTCAATCTCGGTCTCAACGACGAGACTGTGCAGGCACTGGGACATGATGCCGGCGACGCCCGTTTTGCCTGGGACAGCTATCGCCGCTTCATCCAGATGTATGCCGATGTCGTCATGGGGCTCGACAACGAGATCTTCGAAGAGGTTCTCGAAGATGAAAAAGGCCGTCTCGGCCGTCAGAATGATACGGATCTCTCCGCCGTCGAATGGCAGCATGTCGTTGGTCTCTACAAGCGTCTGATCGAGGACGAACTGGACGAGAGTTTTCCGCAGGACCCGCATGTCCAGCTGTGGAAGGCGATCGCCGCCGTGTTTTCCAGCTGGCATAACGCCCGCGCCGTCACCTATCGCACCCTCCATCGTATCCCCGAAACCTGGGGCACGGCGGTCAACGTCCAGGCCATGGTTTTCGGCAATCTCGGCTCCACTTCGGCCACCGGCGTTGCCTTTACCCGTAACCCGTCGACCGGTGAAAAGGCGCTCTACGGCGAGTTTCTCGCAAATGCTCAAGGCGAAGATGTCGTCGCCGGCATCCGTACCCCCCAGTCGATCACCGAGGAAGGGCGTCTTGCGTCTGGCTCGGAAAAGCCGTCGATGGAAAAACTGATGCCGGAGACATTCGTGGAGTTCCGCGAGATCTGCGACCGTCTTGAGCGGCATTATCAAGACCTGCAGGATGTCGAGTTCACCGTCGAGCGCGGTAAGCTGTGGATGCTGCAGACACGCACCGGCAAGCGCACCACCAAGGCTGCCATGCGGGTTGCCGTCGAAATGGTCGAGGAAGGGCTGATCACCGAAGAGCAGGCCGTCTGTCGCATCGACCCGCCGTCGCTGGATCAGCTGCTGCATCCGACGATCGATCCGCGCGTCGAACGGCACCAGATCGGTTCGGGGCTTCCTGCCTCGCCGGGTGCTGCAACCGGCGAGATCGTCTTTACCGCAGAACAGGCGGTCCAGGCGGAGGCCGAGGGCAAGCGCGTTGTACTCGTGCGCATAGAGACAAGCCCGGAAGATATTCATGGCATGCATGCCGCCGAAGCGATCCTGACGACGCGCGGCGGCATGACCAGCCATGCGGCGGTCGTCGCGCGCGGCATGGGCATCCCTTGTGTCGTCGGCGCGGGATCGATGCGTGTCGATCTGCGCAACGAAACGCTGACCGGTGTCGGCGGCGTCATTCTCAAGAAGGGAGACATCGTCACTATCGATGGCTCTTCGGGCCAGATCCTCAAAGGCAGCGTCGCCATGCAGCAGCCGGAACTGTCCGGCGATTTCGGCAAGCTCATGGCCTGGGCCGACAGGGCCCGCCGCATGCAGGTCAGAACCAATGCCGACACGCCACAGGATGCCCGCTCAGCCCGATCCTTCGGTGCCGAAGGCATCGGGCTTTGCCGCACCGAACACATGTTCTTCGAAGGTGACCGCATCCATGCGATGCGCGAGATGATCCTTGCCGAGGACGAGGCTTCGCGTCGTTCTGCGCTTGCCAAACTCCTGCCCCTGCAGAGGTCGGATTTCACCGAGCTTTTCACCATCATGCATGGCCTGCCGGTGACGATCCGTCTGCTCGATCCGCCCCTGCATGAGTTCCTGCCGAAGACGGAGGCCGAGATCGAGGATGTTGCCCGCGCCATGGGCATGTCTGCCGATTTCCTCGCCCGTCGCATCGATGCGATCCACGAATTCAACCCGATGCTCGGCCATCGCGGCTGCCGGCTGGCGATCTCCTATCCCGAGATCGCCGAGATGCAGGCGCGCGCCATCTTCGAGGCCGCGACCGAGGCGGCAAAAGCGACCGGCGAACCGGTGGAACTCGAAATCCTCGTACCGCTGGTCGGCCTGCGGGCCGAGCTCGATTACGTCAAGGGCGTCATCGATGGCGTTGCCAAGGACGTCTGGGGCGAGACCGGCATGCAGATCGGTTATCTGGCCGGAACCATGATCGAGTTGCCGCGTGCCGCAATCCGCGCCCATGTGATTGCCGAAACCGCCGAATTCTTCTCATTCGGCACCAACGACCTGACGCAGACCACCTTCGGCATCTCCCGAGACGATGCCGCCACCTTTATTCCGACCTATCAGCGCAAGGGGATCATCGAGCACGACCCCTTCGTTTCGCTCGATTTCGACGGCGTCGGCGAACTGATCCAGATCGCGGCCGAGCGTGGCCGCAGGACGAAACCGGATCTCAAGATGGGCATCTGCGGCGAACATGGTGGCGATCCAGCATCGATCCATTTCTGCGAAAACGCCGATCTCGACTACGTCTCCTGCTCGCCCTTCCGTGTGCCGGTCGCACGCCTTGCGGCAGCGCAGGCGGCGATTGCCAAGCGCAACGCCTGACCTCTTGTCTGAGGTGCGGCGCGATGGCCCCGACCTGTCTTGCCGTGTTATCGTAAGCCCTTGGCAGTAAAGCTTGGGAGGGGCCGATGCCGCGACTGGATCATGTCAACATCCATACTCGTGATGCGGCAGTGATGATCGACTTCCTCAAGACGCTGCTTGGGGTGGAGGAGGGCTATCGTCCGCCTTTCGACATGCCCGGCCACTGGCTTTATCTCGAGGGCCACCCGGCAATCCATCTCAATGTCGTGGAACGTCAAGCTGAATTTCCGCAAGGCATGCTCAACCATGCCGCCTTCGCCTTTTACGATCGCGATGATGCGATGAGACGGGCGCAAGCGACGGGCTTCCGGCTGGAGAGTGATGAAATACCCGGATCAGGCATAGGCCAGATATTCGTTTATGGCCCCGAAGGGATCAGGATCGAGCTGCAATACAGGCAATAGCGGATATCACCGCCGGTGCACGATCACCCGACGCTCTATCACGACCGGCTGTTGCCAGAACATCGAATCATTGCGTTCCATCATCGAGCGGGTTTGAGCGCGCCGGTCGAGTTCAAGATCGAGCAGGCAACGCGACATGGCATCTGTCTTGGCGCGGAAACCGTATCCGGCGCAGGTCCGCTCGTCGGCCGCTCGCCGTTCCTCCGGTGTCATCGTCTGGCAGGAGGCCAAAAGCAGAAGCAGTGCGGACGGAATGAGAAGTCGGTGAAGACGCATGGTCATGCTCCATCAGATCGCGCGGGTGAGCCGCTTATCGGTATGTAGAGCATCCGATGTGAAAATGCGCGGGTATTGCGCAAAAATCGAGGTGGAAAAACAGGTTGCAAGCGGCAGTCGCGACCGTCTGCGGTGCTTTGAGTTTCCATTTCGTCAACACCTGTCCTACACAGTCATGATTGTTTCGTCCGGAGCTTGGCACCGCAAAATGACAGTCCGTTTCGTCCGGCCCGTGTCCCAATCCGCCTATCTTGGTCGGCGGCTGGCCTTGTCGGCATTGCTGCTCTTCCTGCTTTCAGCGCTTGCCCATCGCTTCGGCCCGTTGAGCGAACCGGATTTTCTGGCTCTGCTGTTCCTGTCTGCAGCTATCGCGGTCGTATCAGTGCCGCTTTCGCTGATCGGCCTTGCGCGCCTGTGGCAGGTTGGGGCCGATGGCGGTGTCGCCGCCACGAAAGGACTGATCTATGCGGCCTTGCCGATCGGCACAGTCGCTTATGGGGCCGTACAATATTATACGATGCCGGCAATCTACGACATCTCGACCGATCTTGTTGATCCGCCGGCCTTCATCTCCGAACCGCATTTCGCCCAGCGTTGGCTTCCGAGGCCTGCCGCGCCTGCCGCAGGCGAGCGGCGCGCGCAATTCACGGCCTATCCCGGCCTGATCGGCAGGCGATACGAAGGCGCGCTCGACAGGGTTTATGACGGCGTCCGCAAGGCGTCGCTCTCCGCCCGGATCGCGATCGCCAAGACGGAAGGTCTTTCGCTGGTCGAGCCGGATCTTGCCGAGCGCAGTGCGCCAAAGGACGATCAGGCCCCGGTACCGGATATCGCGCCGGTGCCCTTGCCGCGGCCGGAACCCTCTCTGGATGCTGCCATCGGCAATCCGACCGAAGTGGTGTTGCAGGGGGCGACGCGCACGCTGGTTGCCGGATTGCGTTTCGATGTGGTGATCAGACTGCGCGAGGATGCCGAAACGACCTTTGTCGATATCCGCGTCGTGTCCCGTTACGGGCCGCACGACCTTGGCTTCGGCGCCGAGATCGCCGAGGATTTCCTCGACCGGCTGGATACCGAACTGCTCGGGCTTGCTGGCGGCTAGAGTTTTCTCTCAGGCCGGTCTGTAGATCCCATGAAGCGATGGAGGACCGTCGGTCGTCACCCGTCCTTTTTCGAGAAGATCCTCGATATGGGCGAGGACGGAAAGCGCTGCTGCGCCATGCAGCCGGGGATCGGTCTTCGCATAGATCGTCTTGACCATATCTGCGATCAGCGTATCGCCGGCGAGAATACGCTCCATCACAGCTCTTTCCCGCATCCTTCTGTGCGTTCGAAGCCCCCGCAAAAATGAGGCGGGCTCGCGCACAGGGCCGCCGTGGCCGGGAAAATAGATCCGGTCGGTGCGGGTCAGAAGCTTTTCGACCGAGGCCATGAAATCGGCCATCGATCCGTCCGGCGGCGCCACGATCGTTGTCGCCCAGGCCATCACGTGGTCGGCCGAAAACACGATGCCGGTACCGTCGAGCGCGAAGGCCGAATGGTTCGCCGTGTGTCCAGGCGTGTGAATGGCCGAAAGCGCCCAGCCGTCACCTTCGATCACCTGCCCGTCGGCAATGGCGATATCCGGCAGGAAATCCGTATCGGCGCTTTCGGAAAACGGATTGACCTCGCCTTCATGCAGCGGCCGTGCCGCGCGATGCGGACCTTCGGCAACCGTCAATGCGCCGGTCGCATCCTTCAGGCGCCTGGCGAGCGGCGAATGATCCCGATGCGTATGGCTGACGAAGATATGGCTGACGGTCCGCCCGTCGATGGTCTTCATCAGCGCATCGAAATGCGCTTCGTCATCCGGGCCGGGATCGATGATCGCCAACGATGATTTGCCGACGATATAGCTGTTGGTGCCGTAAAAGGTGAAGGGTGAGGGGTTGTTCACCGTCAGCCGCTGGACGCCGTCCGCAATTGCAACGGCATTGCCATAGGCCGGAGAAAACTCGGTGTCGAAATCGATATCGCTTGCCATGCCTTGCGTCTTGCCAACCCTTTACTTCGTGCTTCCCCGCTTTATTCCAAAAACGATCATAAGGAAAATAGGCGGATGAACGAAGATAGCCGTTGAGGACGGGATAAAGCTTTGCTAGAGGAGGCGCCTGTCGTGCGGCTTATTCATGCCGTCACGAACGTGTTGGGGCGTCGCCAAGCGGTAAGGCACCGGTTTTTGGTACCGGCATTCCCAGGTTCGAATCCTGGCGC
This sequence comes from Hyphomicrobiales bacterium, assembly GCA_900469445.1. Lineage (GTDB taxonomy): Bacteria > Pseudomonadota > Alphaproteobacteria > Rhizobiales > Rhizobiaceae > Neorhizobium. Next base: position 36,747 of record UBXM01000050.1, on the reverse strand, counting down.
CCCAGCCACGATCCGCCATAAGGCGGTCGTTTGTTACTCTCAACGATTTTCAGCCGGTATCGCCCGGTGCTCAGCAGAACGAGTTCTGGACCGTGGAATCCATCCGGCGGATCTGCCGCAACACTCGATAGGGCATGCTGGCCTTGGTGACGATGTAGCGTGGCGATGTCTTGCCGCCGAAGCCGGAGAAAAGCAGGATCGAACCGGCGTTAACGATCCCGTCGAAGTCGAAGACATAGCCCATGGCCGCGGCAGACTGGATGGCGTTCCAGAGCAGCAGCGGCACGACGCCATTGCCTGCATCCGCGCAGCGGGTCGACATCAGGTAATAATAGGTATTGTTGTCGAACACGCAGAATATCGCCGCCTTGGCCTCGCCGGTGCCGATCTCGCGTGCAACCCAGATATGGCCGCGTCCGCGATTGATCGCCTGGACCGCGATCTCCTGACAGGTGTTGAAGTCTATATTCGGCTGCTGGTTCTTCTGCGCGAGATGGGCCGCCGAAAGATGGAAGAAGGCTTCCGGATCCGAGCTTTCGTGTACCTCGAAATTCTCGGCTGCGCGACGGATGACATTGCGCGTCTTGTCGCGCATTCCCTTCCAGATCACGGTTTCCGGATAGGGTTCTATCTCGAAGGTGAACTGGACCTGCACACCATATCCCTGTGCCTGGAAGGGCAGGGCGTCGCAAATGCCGCGATGCATCTTCTGGCGAAAGGATGAAAGCGTCGGAAGCTTGCGGATGAGTTCCTGTGTGATCGAGTGGCGTTTGACATAGCGATTGGCTTCGCTGCCACCGCCGTCATCGATACCGGGTCCGAGAAAGTGGGTAAGCGTCGGCATGTTGCTGCTCGCCAGCCCGTAGCGGGAGTTCACCATATAGGGAAGACGCCCCACGGTGCGCCCGCCATCGGTCACTTCGATGAAATCGACTCGCCCGTGGGTAGCGGCTTCCAGCCACCAGTGCTCGTGAAATATTGTTGGTGTGAGCTTATCGAACGCCGTCGCTGCAGCGGCTTTTATCTGGCTGTGCTGGTCAATACTCTTGCTACGCGTGATCATCGAATCTAGCCTCAATACTATAGATTCTGAACTGTGCTTTGGGTTCGGCCTGCGTATAAGTTTATTTACAATGTATTTACGACGTTATGTTAAATGAATTTTTTTTTAAAGTGAATATGGGCGGCAATATTTATTGCGCCAAGTATGGCGCATTTGTCGCCGAAAGTATTCATCGCGCGCGAAGCGAAAAAATATTAATTTAATGAATCAACAGGTTGATAATAAACCTGAGGGTGTATTCCATCGCGGTTATTCGCCAAAAAAATATTCAAAAACGAGATATGAAGCCGAAATTTTCGGCAGGAATGTGCATTTTCGCACATGGGTGCGGCTGCAACCTGAGATATTCTTGCTTCAAAGCGGGACTGGATGATCCCCTTGAAAGGGGCGTCAGACCGCTTGGTGGGTGGCGCTGACGAGCTTCGGCTTCTTTATCGCGGATCGATAAACGGCGGTCGTTTCGAGGGCGACGCGTTCAATCGTCAGGTTGTCGATGCGAAGCTGGCTTTTCTCCTTCCATGCAAGAAGCTTGGCCGGATCGTCGAGGAGCTCGGCAAGTACGGCAGCCAGCATCTCGGGCGAGGCCGGGGGAACCAGAATTCCCGCTTCCCCGAATTCCAGCAATTGCGGAATGCCGTCCACCTTGGTTCCGATAACCGCGCAGCGCGCTTCACGGGCCTCGGAGATCACCAGCGGCGCCGGATCGGCAAGTGACGGCAACACGAATATGTCCGCAGCCAGCATGTAGGGATAGGGATCGTCGACCGAACCGACGAATGTGATCGCATCGCCACAACCGGTCTGTCTGGCGAGATCCCGGTATTCGTCTTCCATCGGGCCGCTGCCGACAATATAGAGTCGCGCCATCGGGAATGCAGCGTGTGCCGTCTTGAAGGCCTGGATGAGGTCCACGACGCCCTTGCGCGGGTGAAGTCCGCCGACAAACACGATGTTCGGATGCGCAAGGTTTGCTGGGGCCGCATTCCGATTTGCGAACCGCGCTGTTCCGATCGTGCCGTTCAGCACGACATGCAGTTTCTTCGCCGGGATGCCACGCTTCTGCATGGAGCGGCTGACGGATTCGCTGACGGCGATGACACGTTTTCCGAGCCCCATCAGGATGGCGCTCTTTTCGAATTCGTTGTGAACGGTGGTAATCAGCGGAATGCCGGAAAGCTTGCAGACCGGATAGGCAAGCACGGCACTCGTCATCATATGCGCGTGGATGACATCGGGCCTCCAGTCGTTGACATGGCGCTTCAGCGCCGCGATCGAACGGATGACGGTCAGAGCTCGCCGCTCGTGATCGATAATCCGGGTTGCCACTTGATTGCTTGCCAAAAGCGCGTCGAAATCACCGCCGCCACTGGCAATACACGCATCATGACCGAGCCTCCTCTGCTCGCATGCGAGATCGACCGCGGCATGTACATGTCCGTTCAGCCGATATGTGTGATTGAGAAGATGCATGATGCGCATGGCCGGTTATCCGCTTTCACATGGAATAAGCTCTAGTCTCTTGTCATGCCGCTCCCGGTTTGGCGCATCGCTGGCCGGCTCCGGGTGACGGTATCCCAAAGCCCATTCCGCTTCCAATGTCGAAACGCGGGCTGTCGGCTGGTAGTTGAAGGCTCCGTGGCGGCCGAATGACTCGATACCGAATTGCTTCAGCCGCTCGATCTGTCTGGCGGCTTCCGCCGGTGCGCCATGTGTGTAAATCGGATAGGCGTTTTCCAGGATCTGGCCGCCTTCGAGCCTCAGGTCGCCGGTGAAGATATTGTTGCCGGCAACATGGGTCCTGAATTCTGCCTCGGCGAGTTCGATGCTGGTAATCGTATCGTTGCTGACCACTTCGACAGCGAAATACTCGCGGCCATCGGTTCGGCCGTAGAAATCGGAATAGATGGTCAGTCGTTTCCAGGCCGCTTCGTAGGAGAAATTGTAGAGGATCGACTGCGCAAAACCGCGATCGCCGGAGAAGCTGAAATAAAGGCTGATGAGTGTGATCGTCTTCAGCGGTTTTTCCTGGCTCAATCCGCACAATTGATGGGCGATATTGATCGGCACGGTCGAGATCATGCGCTTGGCGGCGATACGCTCACCATGTGCCGGGATCACGATAAAGTGTTGTTCGTCTTTCTCGACCTTTGAAATCTGGGTTCCGAGCCTGAAGGTGACGCCGTTTTCTGCAAGGCCGCGTCTGGCTGGCTCGTAGAGCGCTGCGTAACCTGCCTTCGGTCTTGCAAGCTGCTTGTTCTGCATATGTGGCAGCTTCTTCTGGCGCATTTTCTTGAGCAGGCTGCGGAGCGACGAGTGCTCCTTGATCCACATCATGCGCTTTTCTGCCAGTTCCAGGTCGATATGTTCCGGTGGCAGGCCGTAAAAGCGCGCCATGTAGTTCTCGAGGCCGGAACGCTTGAGCAGATAGCTGCCGATCCAGAACGTGGCAAAATCCTTGGCGTTGCGCAATTGCCCCCGCCACAGGCGGGCATGGATGACTGATAGCGCGATCCGGCAGATCACCAGCGGCCCGGCGCGCAGGATGTCATCCGCCACCGAAATCGGGTAGCGCGTGACTTTCCTCTGCGGATTGAGCCTGCCCCAGGTGGGATGGATGTGGATGTAATGTTCGAGCAGTTCCGGAAAGTGCCTTAGAAGCGGTGAATCATCCTGAAAGACAAGGCTTCCGACATCGAACGTGAAGCCGTTCGCGGACCAGTCGATATGGTTTCCGCCGATGTTTTCGTATTCGTCGACAACGGCGAGGCGCCTATTGCCTTGGCGAACGAGAACGGATGCTGCCACGAGGCCGCTTATGCCTGCGCCCAGGATAATGGCATCATAGGCCTCGGCTTCGGATACCGTTTCCTGCTGCAACTCGTAAGAATCATGCATCGATTCCCCTTCACGGTTGACTGGAAGGCTAACAATACTTTGAGGAAATACCACAGAGAGTAAATCCTCACCATAAATACTGCCGTGTCAATGGAGGAGGTCCACAATAAATAGTGTTGTAAGAAGTGATGCATTCTGTATCTGGGGCGGATATCTTTGATTTTAGTATAGATTATTATTTGGTTGTGTGTATCGTTAAGCTCAACGCCGGGCTGTTGATATTTATTTCGAGAGCAACCAGGCTTGTCCCTTGAAAATATGCCGCTTCGGCGAGGTCGGGTTCGTATAGTTTGCGTTTGTGAAGTCTTTAGTGTCGTGTCATCGTGTCCGGGTGGCGGATAGGGCTTCCCGAAGAGGGAGCCTTGTTTCTAGAGGCTCGCTGACGGTCTCTTTTGTTTGAGGATTGGGTCGTCAATGCTTGCATTTGCCACGCTGAGAGGCGCGTCCTGGTTGATCTTCTCGCGCCTGTTTGGTCGCCTTGTCGATTTCCTCAATCTGCTCATTCTGGCCCGCCTGCTTGTCCCTGCCGATTTCGGCGTGACCGCGCTGGCCATGGCTCTGGTCCTGATCATTGACAGCGTGCTGGAAGTGCCGGTCACCCAGGCCCTCGTGCGCCTCCCTTCCATAGACAAGCAGCATCTGGATACGGGCTTCACGCTTGCCGTTTTGCGAAGCATTGCGGTTGCAATCCTGACGATCGGCTGCGCCTGGCCCTATTCCTGGATCAATGGCGACCCGGAACTGATACCGGTTGTCTGCATCCTTGCGATCGGCACGGTCGTGAAGGGATTGTACAGCCCGGCGATGGTCTATTTCGCCCGCAATATCGACTTCCGGCCGACCTTTCTTGCTGAAACGACCAGCAAGGTCTGCGGCCTGATCGCCGCCATCGTGATCGTCTATACGGAGGGCGGCTATTGGGCGCTGGTCGCCAATTATGTCGTCGCCGCAAGCGTCACGACAATCATGTCCTATGTGTTCGCCCGCTATCGCCCCGCCTTCTCTCTTCAGCGCCTAGGGGATTTTGCCGGTTTCATGGGTTGGTTCACGGCCTCTCAGGTCGTGTCTGCGCTGAACTGGCAATATGATCGCCTGATGATCGGTGCTTTCGTTCCGAAAACAATACTCGGTCGCTACACGGTCGCGAACGACGTATCGCTGATCCCGACGCAGAGCTTCATCGGGCCGGCCTTGCAGCCGCTGATGTCCGCATTCTCGAAGATGAGCTCCGACCTTGGCCGGGTGCGCATGGCCTTTCTGAAGGCGATCCGCATCGCAATGCTGATCTGTGTTCCGGCCACGCTCGGCATCGCTCTGACTGCGGATCTGGTCACCAATCTTCTGCTCGGACCGAAATGGGCGGAAGCTGCGCCTTATCTGGCGCTTCTGTCCATTTCGATGCTGCCGGTACCCTATTTCCAGACGCTCATCTCCTTGAGCCTGGCGCTCGATCGGCCGGACGTTCTGTTCCGGATCAATCTGATCGATTTCATCCTGCGCACGACCGCGGTTTCGGTCGGCTTCTATTTCTTTTCAATCGAGGGTGTCATCTATGCGAGGCTGCTCATGGCCGCCGGCATGGGAGGCTTTTACGCGTTTCAGGTCCGGCGTCTTCTCACTCTGGGCTTTCGCCGACAGATCCAGAACCTCTGGAAGGTCGGGGCGGCCGGCGCCGTCATGGTGATTGCGGTTTACTGGTTGCGGACGCAGCTTGTCGGGCAGGAAATCCCCGATTTCCTGGAAATGGTGGTGGTCGCAGGTTTCGGCGCGATCAGCTACGGCGCGACGCTCCTGGCGCTGGGCTTGAGAGTAAAGCTCGGTGGCGGCCGTTTTGAGCTGTTTGACGCGCATTGATTGTTGCACGTGTTCAAGCCGCCTTTCTTCCTCTTTTGCCATTCTGCCTGATCGGCGGGTGGCTTGCTTTAAAAGCCGCTGACGGGCCGTCAGCGCTGCAGTTTCGACATGCGATCGGCGGCGACTATCTTGCTGTCTCCGTCGATATCTTTGCTTAATTGTCGGCATGACATTTTTATTACTGTTGCTGTTTTCTTTAAAGCTTAACAATAACTAAAAAGCGCTTGCTCGCCCCGTTGATTTATGTTTTTCTTGATCCATCACGTGAAATAGCCAGCATTCCAGTAACCTTTGTATCTAAATGCGAAATCCACTTGTGGATATCGCTAAGCGGATGGCGTGTTTTACTATGAAAGCAGTGATTTTGGCAGGAGGTCTTGGAACAAGACTTTCTGAAGAGACGTCGACTGTGCCGAAGCCTTTGGTCGAGATTGGCGGACAGCCAATTCTCTGGCACATCATGAAGATATACGCTGCGCATGGGGTAAAAGACTTCATCGTATGCTGTGGTTACAAGGGGCATCTGATCAAGAAGTTCTTTGAAGACTTGCGGATGCGGGGATCGAGCGTAACCTTCGATCTTGCGACATCGGAAGTCGCCTATCTCGACCCGCCCTGCGAAGACTGGCGCGTCACGCTGGCTGATACGGGCGCAGAGACCATGACCGGCGGCAGGCTTGCCCGTGTCCGGCATCTTCTGGGCAACGAGCCGTTCTTCATGACCTATGGCGACGGCGTCGGCGACATAGACCTGACGGCGCTGCTGAAATTCCACAACGACCACGGCAAGAGCGCAACCGTGACCGCTGTACAGCCGGTCGGACGTTTCGGCGCGATGTATCTGGAAGACCAGGATCCGCGGGTTCACGCCTTCAACGAAAAACCGGAAAACGGCGGTACCTGGATCAGCGGTGGTTTCTTCGTCCTCGACCCGTCGGTCCTGAACCTCATCGAAGGCGATGAGGTCATGTGGGAGAGGGGCCCGATGGACGAGCTGGCCAAGCAGGGCGAGCTGATGGCCTACCGCCACCATGGCTTCTGGCATCCGATGGATACGCTGCGCGACAAGACGGTGCTGAACGACATGTGGGCATCCCGCTCGGCACAGTGGAAAGTCTGGTAGAAGCAGGCTGAGGAGGCGTCATGAACTTCACCTCTCTCGGCGGCTCGGATGCGAAGCTTATCGATCTCAAGGTTCACGGCGACAGCCGCGGCAGTTTTGCCCGCGTATGGTGCACGAAGCTTTTTGACGATGCAGGCATCGCATTCAGTCCCATTCAGGGAAATACGTCCCTGACCAAGACGCGCGGCGCCGTCCGCGGAATGCACTTTCAAAGGGCGCCGCATGCCGATGCCAAGGTCGTCCGTTGCAGCCATGGGCGCATCCATGACGTGATTGTCGATCTTCGCGAAGGATCGAAGACACTGGGTGAAAGCTTCCATGTCGATCTCGGAGCCGACGATGGAAGGATGCTGTTCATTCCGGCAGGCTTCGCGCACGGGTTCCAGGCGCTGAGCGAAGACGCGATCGTCGAATACCTGATGGGCGAGGCCTACTATCCGGAACTCTACGATGGGGCGCGATACGATGACCCGCTCCTGTCGATCAAATGGCCGGAACCGGTAACGGAAATCTCCGACAAGGATCGGGCTTGGCCTGATCTTGAGGCGAGAATGCCCTGGCTCCAACGGAGCGTCGCATGATGCTGGATGGTGTATTCAAGACTGCAGGCAATGAAGACGGTGGCACCCTGCCGCCGATCGACATGATGTCCTTGCTCAAGGCACTGTTCCCGCTGCCGCGCAGCCTTACCGGTGATGGCGTGCGTGCAACGCTGCAGGCACTGAAACAGCATGTCCCGCTCGATATTCGGGAAGTGCCGACCGGCACGCGTGTCTTCGATTGGGACGTGCCGCGCGAATGGAATATCCGCTCGGCAAGGATCAAGGCGCTGGATGGCCGGGTGCTTGTCGATTTCGCCGCCAACAACCTGCATGTCGTCGGTTACAGCGTGCCCGTTCGCGGCACCTTCACACGTCAGGAACTGTCCTCACATATCCATACGCTGCCCGACCAGCCGGATGCGATCCCGTATCGCACTTCCTACTACGCAGAGAACTGGGGTTTCTGCCTGCCGCATAGACTGTGGCAGTCGATGCAGGATGAGGCTTACGAGGTCGAGATCGACAGCGATCTGGCTGATGGATCGCTCACCTATGGCGAGTTTTTCATTCCCGGCGAGACCGATGAGGAGATCCTGATCTCCGTCCATGTCTGCCATCCAAGCCTTGCCAACGACAACCTGTCCGGCATCGTCGTCGCAACGGCGCTTGCCAGGCATTTTCTGGCTCAGCCAAGGCCGCGGCTCGGCATCCGCTTTCTGTTCCTGCCGGCCACGATCGGCGCGATCACCTGGCTTGCCCGCAACGAAGATCATCTCGATCGGATCACGCACGGACTGGTGCTCACCTGCATTGGCGACGAGGGACCGTTTCATTACAAGAAAACCGTCAGCGGCGCCGTTGTGGATGTGGCGACGGAGCATGTGCTTCGCCACAGCGGTCAGGCTTTCGAGGTGCTTGAATTTTCGCCCTATGGATATGACGAGCGGCAATACGGTTCGCCCGGTCTGGCGCTTCCGGTCGGCTGCCTGATGCGCGCCATCCATGGCACCTTTCCGGAATATCACACCTCGCTCGACAATTGCGACTTCGTCACCTCGGAGGCGCTTAGCCAGTCGTTCCGGCTGCTCGCCGACTTGCTCAATCTGCTTCAGCGCAACGCCACCTATCGCCGCGTCGACGGCAGGGGCGAGCCGCAACTCGGGCGGCGCGGCCTTTACCGCGCCATTGCCGGGCAGAAGGAAGCCGGTGGTGCCTCGCAGATGGACCTGCTCTGGGTCTTGAACCAGTGCGACGGCAACCGCTCGCTTCTCGATATCGCGGAACGCGCCAAGGCGCCGTTTTCGAGAATACGTGCCGCAGCAGATTTATGTTTGGAAGCTGAATTAATCACGGAGGTTCGGCCATGACCATTGCAAGCATTCAAGTGGAAGCATCATCGCCGAAAGCCGGCCGCATCACCGCCTGCCGGTCATGCGGTGGAGACCATCTCGACACGATCCTCAATCTCGGCCAGCAGCCGCTCGCAAACGCCTTGCTCGAACCCGAACAGCTCGGCGTTCAGGAGCCGCTTTTCCCGCTCGAAGTCGTATTGTGTCAGGAATGCGGGCTGCTTCAGGTCAGCGAGGACGTGCCGCCGGAAATCCTCTTCGGCCAGGACTATCCGTATTTCTCCTCCTTCATCCCGGCCCTTCTCGCCCATAGCCGCGAGCATGCGCTCGATCTCATCGAGGAACGCAAGCTCGGCGCCGACAATCTCGTCGTCGAGATCGCCAGCAATGACGGTTATCTTCTGAAGAATTTCGTCGAGAACGGCATTCCGGTGCTCGGCATCGATCCCGCCAGTGGCCCGGCCAAGGCGGCGATCTCGATCGGTGTGCCGACGGTCATCGATTTCTTCGGCAAGGATGTGGCCACGAAGCTTGTCGCGGAAGGCAAGCGTGCGTCGGTCATGCTGGCCAACAACGTGCTCGCCCATGTCAACGACATCAACTATTTCGTTGAAGGTTTCGCGATCCTGCTCGCCGATGACGGCATTGCCGAATTCGAATTCCCTTACGTCAAGGATCTGATCGAGACCTGCGCCTTCGATACGATCTATCACGAGCATTTCTTCTATTATTCGCTGGCCGCGCTCGAGCCTCTGATGGCGCGCCACGGGCTCTATCTCAACGATGCGAAAAAGCTCGATATCCATGGCGGCTCGCTGCGCCTTCGGGTCAGCAAGACGCCGGGCAAGACCGATCGCCTGCAGAAAATGCAGGATGAGGAAGCCGCGATGGGCCTGACCGGTTTCGAATGCTACCGGGATTTCGGCCTGCGCGTTTCGGGCATCCGTGACGATCTGCGCCGGATGCTGGGCGAATTCCGCTCGGCCGGCAAGACAATCGCCGCCTATGGTGCGGCCGCCAAGGGTGCCACGCTTCTGAACTATGCGGATCTGCCGCCCGAAACGATTTCCTATGTCGTCGACCGCAACACCCACAAGGTCGGCAAGTTCATGCCGGGCGTGCGGCTGCCGATCAAGCCGGTGGAGGAACTCGTCTCCGCGCCGACCGACTATCTGCTTATCCTTCCCTGGAATTTTGCCGAGGAAATCGTCGTCCAGCAGGCGGATTACAAGAAGAAGGGTGGGACCTTCCTGAAGGCGATCCCTTATCCGCAGGAAATCGAGGTGCCGTGATGTCTGACATCCATGTAGCCCGTAACCTCGTATTCGCACGTGTCGGTGGCCTGTCCCTGCATCGCAACTGGCTGCTCGAAGCCAGGACGACGCGAAACTGGGACCTGCAACTGAGCACCTATGATGAAAAGCTGTCCGATCTCGATGGCGGAGATTTCCCGCTCTCGGTCGACACGGGCACGAAATGGGATAGCGTCTGCCGCTACCTGCGGGCCAATCCCGGATTGCTCGACCGGTACGACTACATCATGTTCCCGGATGACGACCTGTTGTTCGAGCCGAACGGCCTGTCGAACCTGTTCGAGATCATGGCGGCGAACGATCTCGACATCGGCCAGCCGTCACTTCTGCCGTCCAGCCATATCTCCTATCCGGTTACGGCGCATTGCCCGGAATTCCGGCTTCGTTATGCGAACTATGTCGAGCCGATGTGCCCGATCATCCGCACGGCCTATCTGCGCATGCTTTTGCCTGTGCTCGATCGCTGGCCGACGGGCTGGGGGCAGGATGACATCTGGACCATGATGATGGCAAAACCTGCCTATCGCGCGGCCTTCATCGATGCATCGCCGATATTGCATACAAGGCCGCTCTACACCGGAGCCGTGTACAAGACCTTCGAAAAACTGGGCATGAATCCGGAAGGCGACCTGAAGGAGATCAGAAGCAGTTTCCGCGGTCTGCCGCTGCCGAAGCTGATCTATGGCGGCATCACCCTGAGCGGACGCAAGGTTGGCCGCATCGAAGCCAATATCCGTAATGGCCTGCATCTCCTTCGCATAGCAAGCGCCATGCGAAGCTCGTCGGATGTCAGAAGGGTCGGCTACGGCATGCTGATGCGTACCATCACCCAGATCGGCTACCGGCCGGTACAGCTTGAAAAGGCGGTCGGGGCCGGCCCCGCCGTCAAAGTTTTCTCGACAACCACAAGATAGAGGCGGGTCGTATATGCGTATCCTGATCACCGGAAATATGGGTTATGTCGGCCCGGTCGTGGCAGCACATTTTCGCTCAGTCTGGCCGGATGCCGAGCTGATCGGTTTCGACAGCGGTTATTTTGCCCAGTGCCTCACCCTGCCTGACGAGTTCCCCGAGCGTGTACTCGACAAACAGGTATTCGGCGATGTCCGGGATTTTCCGGTGAAACTGCTGGAAGGCGTGGATGCCGTGGTTCATCTCGCCGCCCTTTCCAACGATCCGATCGGCGCCCGTTTCGAAAAGCAGACGGAAGGCATCAACTACCGCGCCAGCGTCGATATCGCGACAGCCGCCGCTGACGCCGGCGTGAAGAGCTTCGTTTTCGCCTCCAGCTGCAGCGTCTACGGTTTTGCCGAGGGTGGCCCGCGCAAGGAGACGGATACACTGACGCCGCTCACCGCCTATGCCCGCTCGAAGATCGCCACCGAACAGGCGCTGGAACAGCTGGAAGCGCCGGACATGACGATCACCTGCCTCCGCTTTGCCACCGCTTGCGGCCAGTCCCCGCGGCTGCGGCTGGATCTGGTGCTCAACGATTTTGTCGCCACGGCGCTGGCGACCGGCGAGATCAAGGTCTTGAGCGACGGCACGCCCTGGCGCCCGCTCATCGACGTCAAGGACATGGCGCGCGCCATGGAATGGGCGATCAAGCGCGATGCGGAGAATGGCGGCCGGTTCGTATCGATCAACGCGGGCCGCAACGAAAACAACTATCAGGTCTTCCAGCTTGCCGAAGCGGTCGCCAAGGCGATCCCCGGCACACGTGTCTCGATCAACAAGGATGCACTGCCGGATCTGCGCTCCTATCAGGTGGATTTCACCCGATATGCCAAGTCGGCACCCGATCACCAGCCGGCGGTGTCCCTGTCGGAATCGATCGAGCGGCTGGTGAATGGCCTGACCAGCGCAAAAGAGGCCGGGCGTGAAGTCGTTCCGGCCGCGGCCAAGCGTCTGGCCACGCTCGAACGCCTTATGGATGCGGGCCGTCTTTCCGACGATGTTCGCTGGGTGAACTGAACGGCGCCCGTATGCAGACGGCGGAATGCGACAAGCGAATGGTGACAAGGGAACGATGATGGAGCATCAGGGATACGCGATCTTGGGTAGCGGAATGGCCGGATTCGGCGCCGCCAACGTTCTGTTTGCCAATGGCATACGGGCCAGGATTTATGACAAGCGGTCGCGGCCGGGCGGTCTGACCTCAAGTTTCGGCAATGGCGACGGCTTTGTCTTCGACGAGGGTGTGCACATTTCCTTCACCAAGAACCCCCGCGTGAAGGAGTTGTTTGCGGAATCGACCGGTCAGAAGTTCGAGACCGGCAATGTCTATTGCAACAACTACTGGCAGGGCCACTGGATCAAGCATCCGGCGCAGGTAAACCTGCATGGCCTGCCGGCCGATCTGGTGGTCAACTGCATCAAGGACTTCATCGAGGCGCGGCAGATCGAAAACCCGAAGATCGCCAATTACGAAGACTGGCTGCTGGCCGCCTTCGGCAAGACTTTCGCGGAAACCTTTCCCGCGGTCTATACCCGCAAATACCACACGACGGATGCCAGCAACATGTCGACCGACTGGCTGGGACCGCGCCTCTATAGGCCCAATCTCGAAGAAGTTCTGCGCGGCGCGCTGGAACACGAGCCGCTCGACGTCTTTTATGTCAACGAGTTCCGCTACCCGACGGAAGGCGGCTTTGAATCCTTCATCAGCGGTTTCTATGACAAGGCGGAAGTTCTCTGCGATCACGAGATCGCGGCGATCGACACGAAGGAAAAGCAACTGACCTTCAAGGACGGCACCACGCACGACTTCAAGAAGCTGATTTCGTCGCTGCCGCTTCCCGTCGTCATTCCGCTGATCAAGGGCGTGCCGGACGACGTTCGCGAAGCCGCGGCCAGGCTTGCCTGCACCCAGGTCGTGGTCGTCAATATCGGCCTCAACCGCCCGATCGAAACGAAGCCGCAATGGTCTTATTTCTACGATGAGGATATTCCGTTTGCCCGCGTCAGCTATCGCGGAAACCTGTCGAGGAAAAGCGTTCCTGAAGGCTGCGGCGCCTTGCAGGCGGAGATCTATTTCAGCGAGAAATACCGGCCGCTGACCGGTAGCCCGGACGCGTGGATCGAGCCGGCAATCGACGCGCTGATCAAGTCCGGCGTCGTCCAGTCGCGCGCCGAGATCATCCACCAGAGCGCCATCATGCTGCCCTTCGGCAACGTGATCTTCGACCTCGACCGCAAGGCTGCCGTCGAGACCGTGCATGCCTATCTCGATGAGGTCGGCATCGAATATTGCGGGCGCTTCGGCCAGTGGGGCTATATCTGGACGGATGCTGCATTCCTGAGTGGCGAACGTGCGGCGCGTGCAGCACTCGGCCTTGCCGGCACGGTCGAGGAATAACGTGGCGAGGCGCGAAAATCGCGTGGCGAAAGCGGCGGGGTCTCATCGATGAGTATCCCGCCCGTCGGCGTTTTCACGCTTATCATCGGCATCCTCTGCCTGATATCCGGTTACCGGGCGACAGCCATTGCCTTTGGCGTGATGACCGTCTTCGGCGGTGCTGCGGCGGTGATGATCGGCGGGGCCGGCATCCAGCCCGGCCATCTTTTCGTCGGCTTCCTGGCGCTCGCGACGCTGACCCACCGCGAGAAGATGAAGGTTGCAATCAATGCACTGGCCTTTCCGCATCCGGCCTTCTGGCTCCTCTGCCTTCTGACCTACGGCGTCATTGTCGGATATTTCGCTCCAAGGCTCTGGGCCCAGACCATGGACATCATTCCGCTTGGCTCGTCGGAATATCCCGAGACCGGTGGAGCGGTGCCTCTCGGCCCGGTCTCCAGCAACTTTACCCAGGCCATCTACAATACGGCCAATATCGTCACCTTCGTCGTGATCGTTGGAATGGCCTCGACCATGGCCGGATTTCGTGCGGCGACCAGCACCGCCCTGGCCTTCGCATCTGCCAACCTGTTTTTCGGCATCGCCGACCTGGTCACTTACGGCACGCCGATCCAGGAACTTTTCAGCTATATACGCAATGCGCCCTATGCCTTTCATGACGAGGCGATTGTCGCCGGCGTCAAGCGCGTGGTCGGCTCCTGGCCGGAGGCTTCGACATTTGCCGGCGTCAGCCTGGGTGTGGTCGGCTTTACCGGCACGATGCGCATCTGCGGACGCTACAGCAAGCTGACCGGCTTCCTGTTCCTGCTGACATCGATCATGGTCATCCGGTCGACCTCGTCGGCCGGCCTGTTCGGCCTGCCGGTATGTCTCGCAATTCTCTATGTCACATGCTTCTTTCGCTGCGGAGGCCAGACCGGCACGCGCATGAGTGCCGGCGTCGTGCTCTTTGCACCAATGATCGTCATCCTGATCGGGATGGTGATCGTGATGAACGAAGACATCTTCCGCCAGCTCTACGCCTATTTTGATCTCCTGCTGTTCAGCAAGGCGACTTCCGCATCCGGTGTCGAACGGGGCATGTGGAATGCTTATGGCTGGAACAACTTCATCGAATCCTACGGGCTGGGCGTCGGGCTCGGCACATCCCGCACATCGAGCTTCGTTATAGCACTTCTCTCGAATGTCGGCATACCGGGCGTAATCTTCTTCGGCCTGTTCTTCCTGACGGCCTTTTACATGAAACGCGGAACACCGCGCACATTCGAAGGCGATGTCCGGCTGGCGGGCCGCAACGGCTGCCTCTGCCTTCTCATCGGCGCATCGGTTTCGGGATCGACGGTGGATACCGGCCTTCTGTTTTTCGTCATGGCGGGATTGGCGACGGCAGTTCCGGTTGAGGAGCGCGAGCCGTCTTTCGCGCCCGCAGCCATTCAGGCATAGACCTTGAAATAGTCCACCCGCATCGAAGTCTCCGTATCTTCGGGCAGCAGCGGGTTCGGATAGGGAATGTCGGCGCGCAGCGCGAGTGTGATAAGCGGCCAGAAGACATCGTTATTGGTCTTGATTTCCGCGGCGCGGCTGATCGGCCAGATCGTCGGCTTGCCGGTTGCTGGATCGATGACCGGTTCCCGCTCGAAATACGGCCTGCAATCGGTTTCCGTCACCAGCACGCCGTATCGGCAATATTGCGTCGTCATGTCGACCGGCGTCCTGACACCCACCTCGGCGTGACGTTCCCCGGGCTCACCCCATTCATGCAGATATGCCCCGTAATTGGTGGGCTCGAAACCCTTCTGCTCGACGACGTCGATCTCGATACTGGTCTTGGGGAAAAGAATACTGCGGCCGTTCATCAGCCAGAAGGCGGGCCAGGTAAGGGGGTGTTTCGGAAAGATCATCCGGGTCTCAAAATAGCCGGTCCGCCATCCCCGCATGATCGTGCCGTCACTACGAGCTGTCTGAAGGTTACCGGAGATCCATTGATATTCCGGCTGCTGGTTGCCGAAATAATGCGGCACGGACATGTCTCGCCCGATATGCTTGGCCGAGATCTGCAGCGCCTTGCCATTCGCGGTCGTCGGGTCGTCGACGATGGCATAGGGGTTGAAGCCTTCCTCGCCTGTGCTGCGGGCAAAGGCCGAGCGACCGTAAAAGCCAGGGTCGAATGTCGTCGCTTTCCGCCCAGCTTCCCACACCGTCCAGTCGATCGTTCTGAATTGCTCGTCGAAGATCAGGCGCCGCCCGCTGGTCGGGTCGGTGGCTGCCCGCGTCGGACCAGCAAACATCATCCCGGCACCCGCCAGCATCGATGCCTTGACGAATGTTCTGCGTGGCAACTTCGACATATCGGATCCTATCTGCAATGAGATCACGCGCTCCTCCGCAAGTGGGATTTGCGGATGTTCAGGCGCGCATACTCGGATGGACGATCTATACTGATTTGTTGTAGCCGGATTTGTCGTAATTCTGTGATGTAAACATCAGGTATTCAGAGTAAGCCTATGTATTGATAGATTAGATCAGCAATAGACATGGCGTCTATCGAAATTAGACACGAATACGTATTTTTGATCGTTGCGCCCGTGCGCGCAAGTTATTGCCATGCGGCTTTAAGGGCCTGCAGATGCGCAGGTCGCTCAGCTCCGCCGAATTCTGGAAAGGGCTGGTTCTAATAAAAGAGCGCGTTTACACGCGCTGCGGTCGTCACGGTTGTTGCTGATCGTGAAGATATTTGCTGCCGGGGTCCAGTTGCGGATGCCGCTCCTTGGCTTTCTGTGCCCGGATATGAAACGCGTATCGCAACAGATGGGCGCTAATGTAGCCGACACAGAGCGCGACGCTCAGCATCACGATCCACAGCATGGTCGATCCGAACGAAAGCCCGGAGATCATGGCTGTCACCAGGTAGGCGATCGCAACGAGTACGGAAAGTATAGTAAAGACAACAACATGGAGCCAGATTCCGCACACGGCGCCGATAGCGGCGGACAGGAGCAAGACCCAAGTAACCATTCATTACTCAACTTTAATTAGTTTTCTCTAATATTAATATCGCATGTTCGCCTGCCTCCGATCAAGTCCTGCTTGTCGTCGTTTCAAGTTTTTCCTGTCGATTAAGGTTGACGTCGGTTATTGCGAAGCGCCGCCGTTCTGCGTCAGGGCGTTCAGCTGTGGCTCTACGCGGATGACATCGCCGGGCTGAACGGGATCATCGTCCTTGACGACGAAAGTCTCCGTCGCCCCGTTGATATTGCGGCTGATCTTGGTGATCGTGCGCGGGCGTCCCTCGGCGCTCAGTGCCGAAAGGGCGGCGGGCGAGCGCATCTCGATGTTCAGCATCAGGGCATGCGAGGTCTTCATCTTCTCCTCATTCGCCGTCAGCTTGTCCCTGAGATCGGCGGCCTCCATCAGAGCGGCCGCCTGGAATTTTTCGACAACCGCCAGCGCATCCTGATCGAGCTTGGTCAAATCCTGCTGGGTGGTCAAAAGCGCAAGTGATACGTCGAGGTTGCGGCTCTCAAGATCCGCAAGGTTCTGGTTGGCGCCGAGCTGACGCGACGACACGGTCAAGCCCTGCGACACAAGCTTGTTGACGGAGCTGAGGTCCTTGTTGGCAAGATCGATCTGCTTGGTCAGCGACGCTTCCTTCTGCTTCAGTCCTTCGATCTGGTTCTTGGCGAGAACCTTGGACTGTTCAAGCGCCGAAAGATCCGAATCCATCGATCGCAGGCGGCTGTCGAGAAGCGCCTGCTCGTTGCGCATCACCTGCATTACCGCAGCCTGGGAGGAGCGGTCCGTCAGCTCGCGCGGAAAGCTGATCTTGCTGTGCTTTGCCAGCATGGCGTCCACGCGTGCCTGCCTGGCCAAAAGGCCGACGCGCTCGGCTTCGAACCCTCGCATGTCTCCCTGGTTGACCAGTGCCTCGCGCTGTATCTCCATAACCCGCGGGTCGACGCTTCCGGTGCCGCCGGCCATGCTGAGCGCCTGCGTCACGGTGAGGCCGGGAAGGAAGTTAAATTTCCCCGGGGCTCCGACGGCCCCGGTAACGAAGAATGGCCGGTAGCTCGAGATTTCGATCGACGCATTCGGCCGTTTCTGCAGCCCGATCTGCGCCTGCAGCTGCTCGCCGATGATTTCGGAGACTTCCTCAGGCGTCTTGCCGGCAACCGGGATCGCGCCGACGATCGGCAGTGACAACGTGCCGGAGGCCGAAACGGTGAACTCTCCGGTGAGCGGCACCCATTCATAGGCGACGCCGGCGCTCGGCCGCCATTCGAAGACGCGGATTTTCAGCACGTCGAGCGGTCCGAGAAGATAGGTGGCGGCAATCGCCGGCCCGAAGGCAGACACAAGCACGGTAGAAGCAAGAGCAACTAACCATGCGCTTGCAGAAAAAGAAGAGATTGCTTTGCGGCGGCGGTGACAGGAAGAATTGGTATGCGTCACGGTCCCGATGCTCCTTCAGCTATTTCAACTGTGTCATGCGATCTGCGCGGGTCTCACGGCCGGCGGCGGTTCGGTGCCCAAGGCCTTGTACGCAAAGTTACTGAATTTCCTGATGAAAACAGGCGTCGCAAAATCGGCGGCGCGTGTCACTGCATCGGCCGGGTCGAAGTCCATGCGTTCCAGCCGGTCAATGGCGTCGATCAGTGTCTCGACGGATTGATCCTTGAAGAAGACGCCTGTCCTGCCGTCTATGACCGTTTCGGTTGCCCCTCCGCGACCGAACGCGATCACAGGTCGTCCGCTCGCCATGGCTTCCAGCGGTACGATACCAAAATCTTCTTCCCCCGGGAAGATGAGAGCTCTGCAACGGGCATAATGATACTTGAGAACATCAAAAGACTGTGATCCCAAGACTGTCACGGTTGGACCGGCAATCTTGCGAATATAGTCGAGCATCTCGCCGCCGCCGATGACGACAAGCTTTTTCTTTGTCAGATTGAAGGCCTGCACCGCCAGGTCCGGCCTTTTATAGCCGACGAGTTCGCCGACCATCAGGTAATAGTCGCCGACCTCCTGTATCGGTACCGGGCGGAAAGCCTGGGTGTCGACCGGGGGATGAATGACATCGGCATCCCGCCGATAATAGCTTCTGATCCGGTTGGCGACGGTGACCGAATTCGCGGCGAAGTGGTCGACGCGGCTTGCCGTGCCGATATCCCAGGCTCTGAGACGATGTGCGAGCGGCGGCATCATCAGCCGCGTCATAATACCTGACTTCCGATAGTATTCGTGATACATATTCCAGACGTATCGCATCGGAGAGTGGCAGTAGCAGATGTGAACGGCGGGTGAATTCGGAATAACACCCTTTGCAGGACCGGATTCGCTACTGATTACCAGATCATATTGACTTAGATCCAGTTGCTCCAGAGCCATTGGCATCAATGGCAGGTATTTTTTATACATCCGCTTTGCATATGGCAAAGAATTGATAAACGTCGGATAAATTGTGTGTGAATTGATTGCAGGCGATATGGAATCCTTGTCATATACATGTGTGTAGATGTCAGCTTGGGGATAAATCTTGCAGATTGCCTCAAGGACTTTCTCACCGCCTCGCATCCCTACGAGCCAATAATGGATAATTGCCACGCGCATGAACAACCTCACGAGAACCGTTATATTCTCTAAACCGTATTAATGCGTGAGACTTCTGAGGATAAATCTTTACTGTTGATTTGTTCCAAAGAAGACCTGAACGGAACTAGGCCAGAAATCATCGTAGAAGACTTTCTGGAGCATCAATCATTTTTCAGTAGACTACAGTCAATAAATATATTGTCAAACTTTTAAGCATTTGTTAGCAATGATTAACAATGTTAAGCAGTGCATGCAAATCGACTGACCTTTAATCACATCTGCTGATATGGAGTGCGTCAATGCGTGACATTAATGCAAGCGCCAATGAAAGTGGCGTTCAGCGATTGTTTGTCTCCGAAAAAACTAAGTTAAGACTGTCGCCAAGGCTGTCTTTATTTGTAAAGCGTACGTTGGATTTTCTTGTTTCTCTTGCCGCTTTGCTTGTTCTCGCGCCTTTGATCTTGATGACGTCGCTTATATTGCTCCTGCTTCAGGGGCGTCCGATCTTCATTGCTCACCGCAGAATTGGACGTGGTGGAGGGATGTTCCCCTGTTTGAAGTTTCGTACGATGGTCAACAATAATGAAGAGTTGCTTGAGAAATACTTGGCGGCCAATCCGGCTGAACGTGCGGAATGGGCCGCAACGCGCAAGCTGAAGAACGATCCGCGCATCACCCCTTTTGGCGCCTTCCTGCGCAAGAGCAGTATCGATGAGATTCCGCAGCTCATTAATATCGTGATGGGTCACATGAGCATTGTCGGTCCGCGGCCGATCGTTCCGAGTGAGACGGTCTATTATGGTCAAAATTACGCCGACTATATCCGCGTGCGCCCAGGCCTCACCGGGCTCTGGCAGGTAAGCGGGCGCAGTGATGCGGACTATGTCAAGCGCGTCCAGCTCGATTCACTTTATGTCGCCAACCGCAGCCTCGTCGGCGACATCGTCATCATGGCGAAGACCATTCCCGCTGTATTGAATGCGCGTGGAAGTTATTGAGGGGGGCGAATTTTTGGCTTTATGCATACTTCTCAGGCGCTCTGTGCGCCTGATTGATATATTTGCATATCTCCGAGATTTTCTCTCCCGCTGCATTAACTATTTTAAATATTCAGTGCTGCAGCTGGAATTTATTGTGTTAATGCTATTGCGGTCTCCAGTATTTTTACTGGAGAGGAATTTCAACAATAGTTTCTGTAGCAGGGAAAGCGTTGGAATTAATCGATGGGCCTGAAGGATAGTTTCGCAGTTAATGGCCGCTTTCTGACCCAGACGCCGACCGGCGTGCAGCGCTATGCCCTGAATGTGCTCAAAGCGTTGGATGAGGCAAACGATGGTGATGTGCTCACGCCGCTTCTCGTTCCGCCCGGTGCTGCCGATCCGGGCCTCAAGTCTTTCGAAAGGCTGGAGATCGGAAGCCGCCTGAAAGGTCATGCCTGGGAACAATGCGCCCTGCCGCTGAGTTGGCGCGGGCCTTTGCTCAATCTCTGCAACACGGCCCCGGTTCTGAAGAAGAGCCAGATCGTCTGCATTCATGACGGCAATGTCTTTGCGGCCCCCGACAGTTACAGTCTTGCCTTCCGCACCGCCTACAAGTCCATCCAGCCAGTCCTTGCGAAGCGTGCGACGAGGATCGCGACCGTCTCGCATGCTTCGGCGCGCCAGCTTGCCCGCTATCTGCCGATCGATGCGAAGGATATCGCGGTCCTGCCCAACGGCTATGAACATGTCCTGCAATGGAATGCAGATGCGGCGGATATTGCGCCGCGGATCGTTGCGTCGATCGCTTCGCGGTCACGCCGATATGTTTTTGCGCTCGGGTCGCGCGCCAAACACAAGAACCTCTCGCTTCTGTCGAAAATGGCCGCAGAGCTGGATGCATTTGGCATAGATATTGTCGTCGCCGGCGGGGATTTCGGCATTTTCAACGAAGGCACGGCCGAGCAGCATAGCAACGTCATAATCGCCGGACGTGTCTCGGATGACGATATCGCCTATTTCCTCAAACATGCCCTCTGCCTTGCTTTTCCCTCGCTGAACGAGGGTTTTGGTCTTCCGGTCGTCGAGGCGATGGCCCTCGGTTGCCCGGTCGTGTCTTCATACCATTCGAGCATGGCCGAGGTCTGCGGCGATGCCGCGCTGCTGGCCTCGCCCTTCGATCCCGCTCAATGGCTAAGGCATATAGAAAACTTGAAGAACTCAGGCTCGCTTGCGGATGATCTGCGTGCAAAAGGTTTCGTCCAGATGCAGAAATTCTCCTGGCGAAACACCGCCGCCGGCTATCGTGAACTGCTGGAAGAGCCGACGACCCGCCTTGCGCCTCCCCAGCCGGCGCCAGCGCCCATCGGCAAGGTTGCGGTCGCCATCGCCACCCGTGGTCGTCCGGCTGTCGTGTCACAGACCGTTCGTCATCTGCTGGATACGCAGACGCTGGCCCCCGAACGGGTGATCCTGTCCTGCGTCGACCGCAGTGACGCCGGAGATCTCGCCGATGACGATCGTGTCGAGGTTATCACCGGCAAGGCCGGGCTGCCGGCACAGCGCAACAATGTGCTTGACCAGTTACCATCGGGAATTGACGTTCTCGTCTTTCTGGACGACGATTTCGTTGCGGATCCGAACTGGCTTGCAACCGCGGCCCGCACTTTTGCCGACGAAAGCAGTATAGTCGGATTTACCGGCCGCGTTGTGGCCGATGGGATCAAGGGACCGGGCATATCGTTTTTTGAAGCGGTCAGGCTGGTCGAGGAGGCCCCGCCGGTTAACGGACCAGGTTGGGAGCGGCAGTTCAGCCCCTATGGCTGCAACATGGCGTATAGAGTGTCGGCCATAGGCGATAATCGCTTTGATGAACGTCTTGTCCTTTATGGCTGGCTGGAGGATCGGGATTTCGGCGCTTCCCTCGCGAAAAAAGGCGGGGATCTGGTAAAATGCGCTGAAGCCTATGGTGTTCACATGGGGGTGAAGGTCGGCCGGGTCAGCGGCCAGCGCTTGGGATATTCGCAGGTGATCAATCCCATTTATCTACGTCGGAAGGGAACGATGACGACCAAACAGGCGATCGGCCAGATCTGGCGCAACATGTCGATGAATTTCGCGAAGTCCCTGCGGCCCGAGCCGTTCATCGATCGCCGGGGCAGGGTGAGGGGTAATCTTGCGGCTTTGCTCGATCTTCTCCGCGGCCGGATCAATCCTGAAACGGCCGCCTCCCTGGATGTCCCGCCGACCAAGCTTGAAGGCCTTGGCGGAGGTGTTGCACGATGACTTTTGATAGACCAGGCCCCGTCGAGCGAGCGTCGCGCATCTGGCCGCTGGATAATGCGTCGAAGGATAACAGGGTTGATGGCCCTGTCATGTTCCTCAAGCTGATCTTTGCGATCGCATGGCAATACAAGATCCGGCTGCTTGCCTGCATGTTTTCCGGCATCGTTTTGGCAGCGCTCTACGCGCATTCGCTGCCACGCACCTATGATGCGACGGCAACAATGCTGCTTGAGCCGCGTCAGTTCGCCAATGCCAGCAGCTCGGTGCTGCAGCAGGGGCTTGACCTGAACAGCGCCGAAAGCGAATTGCAGATCATTCTTTCGGAGCGGTTGCTTTCCGCGGTGTTCGAGAGCCTGAAACTCTATGAAAGCCCGGAACTTGCTCCGCAGCCTGCAGGGCTGTTGAAGTTGGCCATCACCGGCACGATCGAGTGGGTCCGCTCGACATTTTCGGGTCAACCCGCAGAAGATGAGACCTCCACGCTGACCCAAAGCCCGGAGGAAAACCTCAAGCGGATTGCATTTGCCAATTTTGTCGACAGGGTTTCCGCGCGTCGTGTCGGCCAGTCCTACGTCGTTGCGGTCGAATATTGGTCGACGGATCCGGCGCAGCCTGCGCGCGTCGCCAACGCCATCATCTCCGGTTATATCCTGCAATCGGTTACATCCAAGGAGCAGGTTGCGAGTGCCGGCACGGAAACCCTGCAGGGGCGGCTCGATGTGCTGGCGGCCCAGATCGAGACGGCCAAGCAAGCGATGACGGAAGGCACGCTGCCAAAGGCAGCAACGCCGGATGCCGACGCCAAGATCACCGGTGCGGCCCTTTCTCCGCTTGCACCATCAAGTCCCAGAACCTCGCTCATCGTCGCCTTCGGCGGAATATTGGGCCTGTTTTGCGGCATGGCCGTGCTGGCGCTGAGCATCACCTTCGATAGAAGGGTCCGCAGTCCCAAGGATCTCGAGCTCGAAACCACGTTGCCATGCATGGCGGAAATCCCGGAGGTCGGTGGCAGGCTGCAGCTGGCGACGCGGGTCGCGGCGGGCCAACGGATGCAGCGCCACGGAGCGGCGATCCGCGATTTGCGCACACTGATCGATATCTCGCATACCCACAAGAAAGGTGAGAAGAACGCCGTGATCGCACTGGCCGGATATTCTCGGGACGCGGGCGGATCTGCCCTTGCGCTCAATCTGGCCGATATGCTGAAGCGAAGCGGACGGGCTGTAACCGTATTCTGGTGCGGAGAGCAGACCAAGGGAGTGTCGGGTGGTCCGCTGGCATCGCTTGCCGATGCCGCGATCTCGAATGCCGATATCGCCGATATGGTTTTCGAGCAGCGGGATGGGATTACGATCCTGCCGGTCCTGTCTCGCGATACGGTAACCAACGTTTATTCCAATTTCCGCCATCCGCGCGTTCGCGAGATCATCGAGGCAGCCCGCCAGAAGGGCGATGTGATCATCGATCTGCCGGCATTGGACAGTTCGCTTGATGCTCTGGCCCTGGCATCTCAGGCCGATGTCGTCGTCATCGTGACGCGTTGGGGCCGCACCACGCGGGAAGCCGTCAAGAATGCCGAACAACAGTTGCGCAGAGCCGGCGCCAATCTCGTTGGCTACGTCATCAACAGGCAACGATCATGAGAGACAATGCTGCGTTGAGACCCCATCAGACTCTGGCGGCGGACTCGAGCAGCAGTTTTTCCGTGGGAACGAGCCGCGCGCGGTCTCCGAGGCTTTCAGTTATCGTAACCTGCTGGAATTATGCGGATTATGTCGTCGACGCGATTGAGAGCGTCATAAAGCAGGGGCGCAGGGATTGTGAACTGGTCGTCATCGATGACGGCTCGACCGACAATTCCTGGGTTGAAATATGCCGGACGGGCGTGCGTGCCTACCGCACCGAAAACGGAGGGCAAAGGCTCGCCTGCCTGCGTGGTCTTCAGGAAACTACGGCTCCCTTCGTCCTGTTTCTCGATGCCGATGACGAGTTGCTGCCCGGAGCATTGACCGAAATCCTCTCCCGTCTTGACGAGGATGTGGCGAAACTTCAGTTTCCCTTGCTCAGAATGGATGCGCAGCGGAGGGTCATCAGTGGCCCGGTGCCGCCGCTTGCTGATTTCCGCGGGCGGCAGCTGGCCGAACATGTTCTCAAGACGGGCGACTATACAAGTCCACCGACATCCGGAAACGTATTCCGTCGGGATGTCTGCCGGTTCATCGAGGAAGCGGATTACGAACGCGCGGTCGATGGCGTCATTCTTTTCGTGGCGCCTTTCATGGGCGACATAATCAGCCTGTCCAAACCGCTCGGCCTTTACCGTGTCCATGGCCGCAATGATTCCTGCTTCAGCGGGGAATTGAACCCGATACCGCTCAAGCGCGAAGCGGAACGGTTCGAGCACCGGCTTGAACATCTTCGCCGGCTTCTGAATGAAAAAGACCTCGGATCCCGGTTGGTGACCGCTGATCGTGCCTATTTCTATCAGGAGCGCAGCTTCTATCTGGCGATCGCCAACAGCGTGCGCGTCGGGGTTCGCCAGTTTCTCTTTCTGCTGACGCTCCTCTGGGCCTACCCGTATTCCGCCAAGATCAAGCTTTCGATGTCGGTGTTTTTCGTCCTGACCTTTTTGCTATCCTCCGAGCGGGCAAAACGGGTCGTCAGCTACCGCATGCAGGCGCAGCGCAGATCCGCTCTGGGACTGTTCAAGGCGATCTTCCGGCGCTGAGCGCTTGTGTCTTAATCGCGCGCACGAGCGACCGGGAAAAGCGTGAAGAGCAGCATTCCGAAAAACAGAAGACCTGCCGATATTGCGATCAGATACGGCATGTCCAGCCCGGTATCTCCATGTTGCACGTAAAAACCGTCGCGGAACAGCACGACGATCTGTGTCACGGGATTGGCCAGAAGAATATCCGAGAAGGGATGCGGCATATGCGCCGGCACGTAGAATACGCCCGACAACAAGAAAAGCGGCCGCATGACGATGTCGAAGATTTTCTGATAGAGCGGAAACTTGAAGAACAGCACGGTGTTCCCGAGGGCAACGCCAAGCGCCATAATCCAGGCGAAGGCGATCGCTTCGACAATGCAGGACCATTGGATGGTAACCGGTTGGCTGGTCGTCCACAGTGCCGCGTAGAGAATGACCCAAGCCACGACACAGGATGTCATTCCCTGCAGGATCAGCCGCGCTACGATGGCATCGAAGGGCGAGACTTTGGGATAGCTCATCAGGCTTTTGTTGCCGCTGATGGCTGACGCGAGATAACCTTCCATGCCCTTATACATGTTGAAGGCGAGATACCCCGTGGCATAGAACAGGGTGAAGCTCGTGCCTAAGGCCGGCAATCTCCCGATTGCTCCCAGAAGCACGGACATCAGCCCGATAAACGCCACTGGCTCCAGCAGAGCCCAGACATATCCGCCGGGGCTGCGGCCGTATCGTGTCGCAATTTCACGGATCACGAAGGCGCTAACGATGCGCAGATGGGTGGTCAGGTGGTTCAAGGGCATGCCCCGTACCGAGACGGCAAGAAGATACAGGCGGTCGGGTTTTAATGCCCGGATCGCCTGCATCCATCGTCAGTGCCGGTCGCGAATGTTGTAGAAGATCATGACGGCAACACCCCAGAGTAGCAGCCCTGCCAATGTCACTAGGATCGGGTTCAGCAGGCGATGCGGATATTGCGCCATCTGCGACAGGGTCGGCTTGATGAAGACGGCCAGATACCGCTGTTTTGCACCGGCCTCGACACGGGCCTTTTCGAGCGAGGCGAGCGAGGCGGTGTAGGCGCGCTCGGCAAACTCGTTCTGGGTCTGGATCGATTCATACAAGGCGATACGGCCGGCGACATCGGTTGCCTGGCCTGATGAGCGGCCAGCCTTTCCGGAGGAGCCGCTGCCGAAACGCTGGCGTTCCTGCGCAAGTTGTTTTTCCAGGCTGGAAATCTGCGAGCGGATCACCCGCACGCGCGGCGTGTCGCCGCTCATCTGGGTAAGCGCGGTCGAAAGTTCCGTTTTAAGTTTGACCAGCTGTTCTTCGAGCGAGCCGATCAACTGGGCTGCAAGCTTGGCGCCTTCGATCGGGTCGGCTTCCTGCGATGCGTCTCGATAACTTCTCAAGGAGGCCCGGGTCTGGGTGAGGCGGTCTTCGGCGGTCTGAACTTCATCGCGCGCGGTTCTCAGCACCTCGTTGCGGGCGGTCAACGACAGTTCGTTGATCAGCTTTTCGCTTCGGCCGATGACGAAATCGGCGACCTTTTGCGACATTTCCGGGCTGAATGCCTTGACCTGAAGGTCCATGATGCCCGAGGTCTGGTCGAAATTCACCGTTACCATGTCGCGCCAATAGGCGAGCCTGTCTTCGATCGGCATGTCCGGCGTGATGCCGTAGAAGAAGTCGGCTCCTTGGCGGGCAAAGACCGCATCAAGGCCGAAAGCCTCGTCGACCATCTGCACCATCCGCTCGCTGAGGATGAAATCGACGAGCACATAGGAATCCGAAAGCGTGCTGCCGGCCGAGCTTTGGCTGAACATGCCGAGCAAGTCGCTCGACGGAGCGGCTTCGATGCTGCGCACCGAGAACGACGAAAAGCTGTGATACTGGTCGGCTGCAATAAAGGCCATGTAACCGGTGCTGACGACGGACGGCACGGCAACAAGCGCAAGGAAGCCGCCGACGATCGCCATATGTCGGGTCTTTAGCGTTGCCAGCCAGCCGCGCTTTACCGGCTCCTCGGATTTCGGAGCAACTGTGATTTCGGGCGCACCGGGCTGTTCTGCCGGAACCGGCGCCGGCGCACGATGCTCAAGCAGCGATTCCAGCAGTCGCAGGTTTCTGCTCGGCTGGGCGGTCGGCCGATCCGGAGAAGGCTGGGCAACTTGATTGCCTGATACGGTGTTCGTAGCCGTCTGGTTCAATGTCAGTGCCTTTTCATATTGCTTTCATGCACGGCGATGGCCTCATTGATATCATCATAGTAGGTCATCTGACCATTTTCCAGAACGATGCCCGTCTGGCAATAGTCACGTAGTGTCCCGGTGCTGTGGGACACCATGATCACGTCGGAATTGCTCAGCTTTTCCTTGAAGGTCTGCTGCGATTTCCGCTTGAAGTTGGTGTCGCCCACGGCGGTGATTTCGTCGACCAGATAATAGTCGAAATTTATCCCCATGCTCACGCCGAATGCCAGCCTTGCCTTCATGCCCGACGAATAGGTCCGCACCGGCGCATGATAGAATTGCCCCAGTTCGGCGAATTCCGCAACATAAGCGACAAGCTCGTCGGTATTCACACCATAGATGCGGGCAACGAAGCGAACATTCTGCTCGCCGGAGAGATTGCCCTGGAAACTGCCCTGAAAACCCAGCGGCCAGGAGATTTTTCCCTGGCGGATGATGCGGCCGCGGTCGAGTTCGAGCGTGCCTGCGATAATCTGTAGCAGTGTCGACTTGCCGGCGCCGTTGCGCCCGAGAAGCCCGATGCTCTTGCCGCGCGGAAAGGTCACCGACACGTCGTCGATGATCATTTTTCTCACACCCTTCATGCGCACCTCTTTGGTGGCGCGTTCCAATCGGATCATCTGTCTCTCAGCCTTGCTCTGCACGACGTAAACAGCACGAGCCCCACGAACATAAGGCTGGCTGCAACGCACCAGACGTAAAACCCGTCATACCCTGAAGCCCGGTATTGCGGATAAAATCCGGTCCTGAATTGCATGACGATATGGGCCAAAGGGTTAAAAAGTATCACATCCTTGGCGATCGGCGGCAATGAGTCCGGCAGGAAGAAGACCCCGGACACGAGGAAAAGCGGGCGGGTGATGATGCCATACAGCTTTTCGTAAATCGGATACATGATGAACAGCACGGTATTGGCGAGCCCAATGCCGAGAGCGATCAGGCTTGCCGCGGCGATAGCCTCCAGGATCGGCGGCAGATGGATCGAAACCGGATGGCGCACCGTGAAGACGATATAACCGAGCACGACGATGGCAACGATCGTGGTCGTGACGATCTGCAGCGCATAACGTGCAGCAATGGTGTCGATCGGCGCCACGCTCGGATAGCTGAGCAAGGCCTTGTTGCCACTGACGGCACTGTTCAGATAACCCGCCATCGCCTGATAGAACTGGAAGCCGATATAACCGGTGGCGAAGAATAGCGGAAAGCTGGTGCCGAGCGGCGGAATATGCGCGATCGCCATGAAGATGACGGACAGGAAGACGATATGGCTGACCGGGTCGAGAAATGCCCAGAGATATCCGCCCGGCTTGGCTCCGAAGCGCGTCGACATTTCGCGCATCACCAATGCGCTGACGACACGAGCATGAGTTGCGAGATAGGACAAACGCGTCTGGAGACCCTGGTTGATGAAACTGGCGGTAACTGGCGCTAAATTATGTCAAATCGACGGTTTATGCTACCGGAAATGATGGTCGCTCTAAATAGCTGAGCGCTTTTGCTGCCAATGCGGGTTTTTCAAATGGAGCGCGGGCCGATAGCCCGCCACTCCGGAAGTCGTGTGCCTCAAGCGCCGGCCAGAAGTTCCTGGCAATAGCTCGGCCCGGTTGCGCCGGGGCGGTCTGAAGTGATCTCGATATTGCGGATCGTGTAATCGGAAGACACGGTGAGCTTGGCCGAGCAGCTGACGGAGGCGCTCTTGCCGTTCTCCAGCTTGATGCGCTTATAGCCGCCACGCCAGCTGTAGACCGTGCTGGAACCGGAAGACACGTCATCGAGCGGCGGATTGTACTTGGCGAAGAATTCGCCGGCGGAGCGGCCGACCCAGCGCTTGGAGATCGGGCTGTCGGAAATGGTGACGGTCGTGCAGCTTGAAAGTACGAGCGCAAGAAGCGTGGTCGATGCGATGAGGCGGCGGCTCATGATCCGTGAAATTCCTTGTCTGATGGGTGTGCCCGAAGCAATGCCCCTGGAAGCAATGCCCCTGAGGGCGATCTATAATGTTCCAGCTAGCAGATTTTCTTGGCTCACCGCGAGATCACAGAACGGCATCAACATCAAATTCTCGAAGCGCCACTTTTTTGCAACGGATTCGTGGTGTCTGAACATGGTGCGACAAACGAAATTCACCTTGTCACATTTTTTTCGAAAACGGTGCTTGTCGAAGGAAAAATGCTGTTCTATAGAGGCGCCACTGGTCACGGAGTGTAGCGCAGTCTGGTAGCGCACCACGTTCGGGACGTGGGGGTCGCAAGTTCGAATCTTGCCACTCCGACCAGTTAGAGCCCTTGTAGAGCAAGGGTTTTCATTCCCGAGAGATTTCCTCCGCAAAAGCCATTTCAAATCAACGGACCGATTGCGGACTGTTTCCGGTTGGTTTTTGCCATGCGCTCGCACGAGGAGAAGGCGGCTTGCGCCGCCTCCGTTGGTTTCCGTTAGATATCGCTTCCGGCATCGGAAAAAAGCTCAGCAGCCTCCGCCGAAGTCATCCGCCTGATTTCCGTTTCGTCGCGACGGCTCGCGAAGAGATCGCTCGCCATCAACTGTTCGGCCAGATCGGCGGGAAGGGAAAGCACGACGCGCTGTTCGCCATCGCGGCCCCGGTGGATGCCGCCGAGGTCGCCGCGCCTGGCGGTCACCATTCCGCCCGCAACCGTGTTGAGCGTATCCGGATCGATCAGAATGAAGGCGCCCGTCGCGCGGTTCTGCTCGTAAGGGTCGAAGACCGCCTGTTCTTCAAACGACAGATGAACCTTGCCGATCGCATTCATCGAAAGCACCGATGCATGCGGTTTCCACTGTCCGGTCTGCAGGTCGAGCTGCGAAATGGGTTCGATCACCACGCGCTGGCGGCGTGACCCGCTTTTCAGCCAGTAGCGTTTGCCCGGCTCGAGGCCGCCTGGCTGCAGAGCCACGAGCTGCGCATCGAAGGAGGTGCCGGTCATCGGCTGGCCGTCGATCGACACGATCAAGTCGCCACGCGCCACATCCACCTGACGGTCGAGAACTAGCGTGATCGCGTCGCCTGCAACGGCTGCGTTGCGCACCAGATCGAAGGTGACGATCTGTTTCACATTGGCGACGGTACCCGAAGGCAGGATCGCGACCGAATCGCCCGGCTTGATCGAGCCGCCGGCAACAGTGCCCTGATATCCGCGAAAACTCTCGCCGGGACGCACGACGCGCTGCACGGGAAGGCGGAAACCGCCGGCCTGGGTGGAGCGGCTGGTGGCAAGCTCCAGCGCCTCGATCAATGTCGGGCCTTCATACCAGGGCATGCCCGATGCGCCGGAAAGAACGACATTCTCACCCTTCAGCGCCGACATCGGGATCGCGGTGATCTGCCGCACGCCGAGTGCCAGTGCGAATTCGCGAAACTCATGTGAGATCTTTTCGAACACGGCCTTGTCGTAACCGACGAGGTCGATCTTATTGACCGCAAGAACGAATTGCCGGATGCCCATCAGCGCCGCGATCGTCGCATGACGGCGGGTCTGTTCCAGCAGTCCGGCGCGGGCATCCGCCAACAGGATGGCAAGATCGGCGGTCGAGGCGCCGGTCACCATATTGCGGGTATATTGCTCATGGCCGGGCGTGTCGGCGACGATGAACGACCGCCGGTCGGTGGAGAAATAGCGGTAGGCGACATCGATCGTGATGCCCTGTTCGCGTTCCGCCTGAAGACCGTCGAGCAGCAGCGCGAAATCGGGCAGGCCGAGATCGTTCTGTGCGCCTGAGTCGCGCGCAAGCGTCGCCGCCTGGTCTTCCTTCACTGCCTTGGTGTCCCAGAGCAGCCGGCCGATCAGGGTGGATTTTCCGTCATCGACCGAGCCGCAGGTAATCAGGCGAAGCGGTCGCGTGTCGCGCGAAACGCGGGCTGCGCTCTCGGCGAAGGGGATGACGTTTGCCGAAGCGGCATTTGCAGTTGCTGTGGCGCTCATCTCAGAAATATCCTTCGCGCTTCTTCTTTTCCATCGAGCCGGACTGGTCGCGGTCGATGGCGCGGCCCTGACGTTCGGAGACGGTGGCGATTTCCAACTCGGCAATCACCTCTTCCAGATTGGAGGCGGTCGAGCGGATTGCGCCCGTCAGCGGGAAGCAGCCGAGCGTACGGAAGCGGATGGAGCCGTGCTGGATTTCTTCGCCGGGCTTCAGTTCCAGCCGTGGATCTTCCGCAAGGATCATCATCCCGTCGCGCTCCACATAGGGGCGCTCGGCGGCGTAATAGAGCGGCACGAGCGGAATGTCCTCCGCCTGGATGTAGCGCCAGATATCGACCTCGGTCCAGTTGGACAGCGGGAAAGCGCGAACGCTCTCGCCCTTCTTGATCATGCCGTTATAGATGTTCCACAATTCCGGCCGCTGGTTGCGCGGGTCCCATTTGTGGTCGGGCGTGCGGAACGAATAGATACGCTCCTTGGCGCGGGAGGCTTCCTCGTCACGGCGTGCACCACCGAATGCCGCGTCGTAACCGCCTGCATCGAGCGCCTGCTTCAGCGCTTCCGTCTTCATCACGTCGGTATAAAAGGCCGATCCGTGGGTGAACGGGGTGATATTCTCTTCGCGGCCGCGCTTGTTGGTATGCACGACGAGATCGAGATCGTATTTTTCCGCGATCTGGTCGCGAAACTCGATCATCTCCTTGAACTTCCAGGTCGTATCGACATGCAGAAGCGGGAAGGGGACACGGCCCGGATAAAACGCCTTGCGGGCGAGGTGCAGAAGGACGGATGAATCCTTGCCGATCGAATACAGCATGACCGGGTTTTCGAACTCGGCCGCGACCTCGCGGAAGATATGGATCGCTTCGTTTTCGAGAGCCTTGAGGTGAGGATCGAGCGGCGGGCGGGAAACGGGTGGGTTCTTGATTTCCGTTTCCTGTGCAGACAGGGACATTTCGGTCTCCGGTAGTACTTAAACGTTACACACAAAGAGTGGGATTTTGAGCCTCAGCGGGCGATTGAACTCGCCTGAGGAGCCGAAGTCGGTATCGGCTGAGACGCGTTGTCCGGGACATGCAGCCCGCATTCGCGTTTCTCGTCATTTTCCCACCACCATCGTCCGGCGCGTTCAGGTTCGCCGGGCTTGATGGCGCGGGTACAGGGCTCGCAGCCGATGGACGGATAACCGCGGCCATGCAGCGGATTGACCGGAATATCCTCGGCCGTCACATGGGCGTTGATCTTGTCGATATCCCAGTCGGCCAGCGGGTTGACCTTGATGAGGCCGCGCTCGGCATCGTATTCGGCAAAAGGCGTGGAAGCGCGATTGCCGGACTGGCCGCGGCGCAAGCCGGTCACCCACACCTGCGCTCTCGAAAGCGCTTTGGCGAGTGGGATCAGCTTGCGCACATGACAGCAGGCGTGACGGGCTTCGACACTGTCGTAAAAGCCGTTGAGGCCGTATTTTTCCGCATAAGCGTCGATATCGTCCTGTTCCGGTCGAAAGCGACGGATGGCGATGTGATAACGATCCTCGGTCTCGGAAATCAGGTCGACCGTTTCCTTGAACAGGCGCCCGGTTTCCAGTGTCGAGACTTCGATCGGAAGACGGTGTGTGCCGATGGCAGCGGTGATCACCTGATCCTCTATGCCGAGCGATGTCGTGAACACGGCGTGTCCAAGTTCGGCAGCGGCGGAAAGACGGCCGGGAAGATCAAGGCTGGCAAGTCTGTCGTTCAGTTCGGCGGCGAGAGCCTCGGCACCCTCACCATAAGCGGTACGCTCAATCACATCATGCGGGGTCATGGGTCTTCTTTCATCAGCAAGTGCTGTATTATCGCCACTTGCGGATGTGGAGGACAGGAAAACCCGTTTCTTCAGCCGGTTCAGTTGAGCAAATATCTCTCCAAAGCCCGGCCTACACAGAAAACCTGCCGCCTTAACCAAATGTGACTGTTTTTGCGGCAGCAAATGCCCGCATAGGTTTGTAATTTTTGCATGTTTGCGCTAATTCAGAAGTCAGTGTGCAATGCGGCATCGCTGCATGCACAAAGGCGACCGCGGATGCCGCTTTTAGGATGTTCGCGAGGCGCTGGGATTACGAAGTGTGAGGCGGCGACGTGAGGCTCAAATCGGCCTCGCGGCGGCGTTGCTGTTGATGGTTGCGTGATGATATCCCAGAAAGCGAAATATGCGCTGAGAGCCCTGGCTGCTCTGGCGCAGGCCGACCCGGACGAGCCCATGCTGATTTCCGAGATCGCGGTCCAGCAGTCTATCCCGAAGAAATTTCTGGAACAGATTCTGCTTGACCTGAAGCGTTCCGGCATCGTCATGAGCCGCCGCGGCAAGCAGGGTGGATATCTTCTGCTGAAGCCCGCCAACACGATCTCCTTCGGTGAAGTGCTGCGGCTGGTCGACGGCCCGATCGCGCCGCTTCCCTGTCTCTCCCAGACCGCCTACCGCAAATGCGATGACTGCGACGGCGAGCATCTCTGCGAAATCCGCCACGTCTTCGCTCGCGTCGCCGATGCCACACGCGAGGTCCTGTTCAACACCACGATCGCCGACGCGATCGAAGGTGCGGGCGAGGGCACGCAGAAACCCACTCAGGTACGCGAACTGCTGACGGCGTAAGGCTCGACGTCGATCGATATTGCCGTCTATTGGCTTGCAATCCGTCATGCTAATGTACTCTCGTTGTCGAGAGGCGTGGCATGTTCTCAGTCTCCATTGCAAAATCGCCGGAGGATTTCGAGATCGTCGCGGCGCTTTGCCGGGAGCTGGCGGAATGGGACGTCGCCATGGCCGAGATCCATGCCATAGATCCGCATCTGGCGATGGATTTCTATCACGGCGGGGCTGCCGCGAGCCTTGCCCGCCGCTACGAGCAGCCGGGAGCGCGTATGCTGCTGGCCAGATGGGATGGCCGGCCGGCGGGATGCCTAGCCTTCTCCGTTTTCGATGATACCGCCGACGAGCTTCACAAGTTCTTTGTCACCCCCGAATTCCGGCAAAAGGGTATCGGCGGAGCATTGATGCGGGCGGTTATCACGGCCGTCGAAATCCGCCACAAGACGAGGCTGCTAGCGCACACCACCATCTACATGACGGATGCGATCTCGATCTATCGCGCCTTCGGTTTCGACTTCTGCCCACCTTTTCGCCCGGTACTCGAAGCAGTTAGGCATACGGAAATTTTCCTGAAACGTGAGGCTCACCTGAGCTGAATCGGCTCTCCGGAACGAATTTCCGGCGGATTGCGTTTTTGCGGTTCGGCATTTTTCCAACGCAGCTGTTCTGTGAACTGATGCTCACGGAACCCATTCTTTGTCGCCTGAACCCCGTCAAGGGAAACAGTTTTGCCTTCTTTTCGCCGTGAATTGACTAAGACGACCTGACCGATAGAGTTTAGTTGAGATCACAGGAGAGACCTATGCTGAACTTCACCGATGGGATTGGAAAGCGGCTTGCAGTGCTCGCGCTCGGCGTGACGCTCGCTGCGGGAAGCGTTGCACCGGCTTTTGCCGCGACCCAGCTTCTGAACGTGTCCTACGATCCGACACGCGAACTATACAAGGATTTCAATGCGGCATTCGCCAAACATTGGAAGGCCGAAGGTGGTGATGACGTGACGATCCGCCAATCGCATGGCGGTTCCGGCGCGCAGGCCCGTTCCGTGATCGACGGTCTTGAGGCCGATGTCGTGACACTGGCATTGGAAAGCGACATCAACGCCATCCAGAAGACCGGCAAGATCAAGGAAGACTGGCGCAGCCGCCTGCCCAACAATGCGTCACCTTATACCTCGACCATCGTTTTCCTCGTCCGCAAGGGCAATCCGAAGGGCATCAAGAACTGGGGCGATCTGGTGAAGGGCGACGTGCAGATCGTCACCCCGAACCCGAAGACTTCGGGCGGCGCCCGCTGGAACTATCTCGCGGCCTGGGCCTGGGCCAATGAAGAGTTCAAGGGCGACCAGGACAAGATCAAGGCCTATATCGGCGATCTCTACAAACGCGCCCCGGTTCTCGATACCGGCGCTCGCGGCTCCACGGTAACGTTTGCTCAGCGCCAGATCGGCGACGTTCTGCTCGCCTGGGAAAACGAGGCCTATCTGGCCGGTGAGGAATTCGGCAAGGACGCGTTCGACATCGTCGTGCCGCCGATCTCCATCCTCGCCGAACCGCCGGTTGCCGTCGTCGATGCCAGTGTCGACTCCAAGGGGACCCGCAAGGTTGCCGAAGCCTATCTGCAGTATCTCTATTCCGATGAAGGTCAGAACATCGCGGCCAAGCACTTCTATCGTCCGTCCAAGCCCGAAGTGGTCAAGCCGGAACTCTTGAAGCAGCTACCGCCGATCAAGCTCGTCACCATCGACGACCCGCTCTTCGGCGGTTGGAAGAAGGCGCAGCCCGAACACTTTGGTGACGGCGGCATCTTCGATCAGATCTATAAGCCCGGCGCCAAGTAAGGCCATGCCAGATAAAGCCATCAAGTGACACTGACGGCACGGTGCGGTAGTTTCTTCCGCACCGTCGCCATGTTGGGCCTGTAATCAGAATTCGGAACCACGCATGACCGCATCTGCCTCCGCTTCCACGGCGGGCTGGAGATTGAAGCAGCCGAGCATTATCCCGGGTTTCGGGTTGACGCTCGGCTTTTCGCTCGCCTACCTGTCGCTCATTATCCTCATCCCCATCGCCGGTCTCCTCTGGCGCACGGCAGAGCTCGGCTGGTCCGGTTTTTTCGCCATCCTCTCCGATGAACGGACGATCAGGGCCCTCTACATATCCTTCGGCACGGCCTTTATTGCTGCTCTGGTCAACGTCATCTTCGGCACGCTGCTCGCCTGGGTACTCACCCGTTATCGCTTTCCCGGACGCCGGCTGATCGATGCGATGGTCGATCTGCCGTTTGCCTTGCCGACGGCGGTGGCAGGCATCGCCTTTGCCTCGCTTTATGCCCCGAATGGCTGGATCGGCTCGCTGTTCATGCCGTTCCGCATCGCGTTCACGCCGATCGGCATCGTCATCGCGCTGATCTTCATCGGCCTGCCGTTTGTGGTGCGCACAGTGCAGCCGATCATGGAGGAGATCGATAAGGAAGTGGAAGAGGCAGCCGCCACGCTCGGCGCCAACCGTTTCCAGACGATCTTCAACGTGCTTCTGCCGGGCCTCACGCCGGCGCTCTTGACCGGTTTTGCGCTCGCCTTTGCTCGCGGTGTCGGGGAATACGGCTCGGTCATCTTTATCGCCGGCAACATCCCTTACGTTTCGGAAATCGCACCGCTGCTGATCGTCATCCGGCTCGAAGAGTTCAATTATGCCGGCGCGACCGCCATCGCCACGATCATGCTCCTGATCTCCTTTGCCATGCTTCTGGTGATCAACCTCATCCAGGCCTGGAGCCGCAGGAGGTATGGCAATGCGTGAAGCCTTCGAATATCTCGCAAAAGACCCCTCCCAACCCTCCCCACAAGGGGGAGGGCTTAA
>UBXM01000052.1 GCA_900469445.1 Hyphomicrobiales bacterium | reverse complement strand
ATCGGTGCCTGGTTGAGATAGAGCGGCCGATAGACCTCGTTCATCACGGGACGGGCGCGTTCGTCGGAAATGCCGACGACGATACGGTCCGGCCGCTTGAAGTCCTCGATCGCGGCACCCTCGCGCAGGAATTCGGGGTTCGAGACCACGGCGAAATCGGCGTCCGGATTGCTTTCGCGAATAATCCGCTCGACCTCGTCGCCGGTGCCGACCGGCACGGTCGACTTGGTGACGACAACGGTAAAGCCCTTCATCGCCTCGGCGATTTCTTTGGAAGCCGCATAGACATAACCGAGGTCGGCATGACCGTCGCCACGGCGGGAAGGCGTACCGACGGCGATGAAGACGACATCGGCCTCGGCGACAGCCGGTGCCAGTTCGGTGGTGAACGACAGGCGGCCGGCCTTGACGTTGGTTTCGACCAGCGCATCGAGACCCGGTTCGAAGATCGGAATGACGCCCTTCTTCAAAGCCTCGATCTTCTCTTCAGCCTTGTCGACGCAGATCACGGTGTGACCGAAATCAGCAAAACATGCCCCAGAAACAAGCCCGACATAACCCGAGCCAACCATCACAATGCGCATAGTTATTCCTTAAAAAAACTGTCATCGTTTGACTAAACCCCACTCGCCTCATTGCCAAGTGGTTTTGACGCTAAACGTGTCGGTAGTTGAGCGATCATCAATCGCCGCCACTGTAGGTTTTGGAAAGCGCTATCTGAAAAACAGGCACCTCTTGCGCTGTACCATAGTATATACCTCTTACAAGCAGGGGGTAGCGAAGGCACGGTTTCAGATTATCGGTAAGAGCAAGAGGTCAGGCGTACTTTACCGATATCGACGGGGTGAGAAAAACAAGTACGATTGCCTTAAGGAAGCAGGGGCTTTCCGTTAACTTTTGGAGCTACCACAAGCATGAATTCAAAAGAGGAGATAAAGTGGCGTTGCGAGTTTGGAGTTCTAACATTTGCTTTCGGCGATAAAAAATATCTGAGGCAGGCGGAAGCGCTCTCCTTTTCCCTTAAACGCCATATGCCGGCGATAAAGGTGGCGCTCGTAACGGACCTTCAGCCCTCTCGCGGAGTTTTTGATGAGCTAGTTGCCGTCAAAGCTGAACGCGGAAAAGGCTTTCTTCAAAAGTTATGGATAGACAAGTACTCTCCCTTTGAACGTACTCTGTTTATAGACTCAGATTGTTTGGTCGGAGCCCCCTTTTATGAGGAGCTGGACAACCTTAAGCGCTACCCTTTTACCCCTGTATGCGAGAAATACCTTGTATCTGGAGAGAGAGATGAGAATGGTTGGGTGAGAGATGTCGGCGCCGCGCTTGAGCTATGCGGCGGTGAGCTGCTCCCAAAGTTCAATGGAGGCGTGTACTACTTTGACCGCAGCGATGCGGCGAAATCTGTGTTCCGTACTAGCCGCCAAATCGCAGCAAGGGCAGTGGATTTCGGCTTAGATCGATCTGATGGCAAAGAGCCCGGAGACGAGCCCGTTTTTGCTCTTGCGTTAACAACCTTAGGATTGCTTCCTCTATACGATGACGCTGGGCGATTGATGCGAACACCGATCGGGATCAAGGGTGAAATAGCAATGGATGAGGCGTTTGGGTCATTTTCTTTTGAAAAATATGGAAAGATTGTGACGCCCGCGATCTGCCACTTTGCGAGGAACGGCATATATCGAAGAGAATACCTACTCGCGAGCAGTTTCGCCCTGCAAGGGAGGATAACGGTCGGTGCGTTATTGCGCGCCACACTAGTTAGCCGTGTGTTTCAGGTTCAAGCAAAACTCAGAAGCCTCGCAAGACGGAGATAGCGCGTGATTTTCTATGCCTCTGTGTTTAAGCAGTATCCCTCCCACTCAAGCATCATCGCCCGTCGCTGCTCTAGCAAATCCGTACGGTGATATGCAGCCTCCACCGCATTCTTGATCGTGTGCGCGAGCGCCCGCTCCGCCAGATCCCGTGGATAGCCGTTCTCCGATGCCCAGTCGCGGAAGCTGGAGCGGAAGCCGTGGGCGGTGGCGAGGCGGCGGGGGGTGTCGCTTTCGATCTTCTTGTCGCGCAGGAATTTGGTCAGCACCATGTCGGTCATCGGCTTGCGCGAACGCGATGGAAAGACTAGGCCTTCGCCGGTCTTTGACTTGTCGAGCTGTATCTCCAGGATTTCGATTGCCCTTGGCCCGAGCGGCACACGATGCAGGACCTTGCCCTTCATGCGGGCGGCCGGGATCGTCCAGAGTGCGTGAGAGAAATCGATCTCGTCCCATTGCATCTGACGCAGCTCGCCGGAGCGGCAGGCCGTGAGGATAAGGAGCTCCAGCATCAATCGTGAAACAGTCTCTCCCTCATGCAGCATCGACATGAATATCGGCAGCTCTCGCCAAGGCAGGGCCGGTTGGTGCTCGACGCGCTCGCGCTTGCCCGGTTGCTTCGGCAGTATCTTGTCAACGACGCCGACCGGGCTGGCTAGAATGAAGCCATGAGCCGCCGCCCAGTTCATCACGGCATCGCAGCGCTGCTTGATGCGGGCTGCCGTTTCCGCCTTCTTGAGCCAGATCGGTTTGAGGCACGCAGCGAAATCAGCAGGGGTGAGGTCGTTGACCATCCGCTTGCCGATTTTTGGAAAGACGTGCTGCTCGAGTGACGTCATCCATTGTTCGGTGTGCTTGGGATTGCGAAAACCTTCCGCCTTATCGGCGTGATGCTGCCGGGCGGCGACTTCGAAGGTCGGTACAGAAGCCAGGCGCGCTGTTTCGCGCTCCTGCGCGCGCCGCAGGTCGAGCGGGTCCTTGCCGTTCTCCATCGCTCCACGCGCTTCTATAGCCCTGAGCCGGGCGTCGCGGATGGAGACGGTCGGGTAGCTGCCCAGCCCCATCTCCCTCCGCTTGCCGGTCGCCGGCGAGACGAAGCGCAGAATCCATTTTCCGGTGCCGGCCGATGCTTCGGTGGGGACGAGGTAAAGCCCCGGCACCGTCCCGTCGGAAATCGGCTTGTCTTTTGGCTTGATCTTCCGCGCCTTCGCGTCGCTCAACATTTTTTCGGTCCTCAAATAACCTTAGGCACCTTTCTCTAGCCCGCCATTCAGCCCGCCACAAGACGCAATATTCGGTGATACGGGCTGAGATTGAATGAGATGGGTGATTGTGGAAATAATGTAGTATTTGCAGGTAGTTGTGATATCATTTGGCCTAGAAATGAGACGATATGAGGCGGCCATATTGGCAGGCACCTTGTCTGCCATTTTTCTCGATGGCGCGCATTTTCGGAGTGCGTAGGAATCGAATGTCGTGCGATATGTTGTTGGTGAAGTTGTTGTGGGTGCATCCAATCTTCATGAAAATCGATAGGAGATTTTCTGCGGCATGCAGGGAAAGTGCATCGTATGTGCGTGATGGGTGAGGACAGACCACAGGCGCCACGGATTTCCGGCTAGGGGGAAGGCTCGAAGCGGGCCGGGAGTGTTTGGCGCGCTTTATTGTCCCTTAGGCGGCCGGAACTGCCCGTCGAAGGATATTCTGAAGGCCTACATCTGTTCCGAAGAAAAAATGGTGCCCGGAGGCGGATTTGAACCACCGACACGCGGATTTTCAATCCGCTGCTCTACCAACTGAGCTATCCGGGCATCCGAGGCTTATGTGAAGCCTGCCGGCCGTTTAAGGCCGTCCGGAGGATGTAACCCCCGGGAGCGAGCGGGGTTATAACATCTTGTTCGGCCATGTCCAGCACCCTGCGCGACTTTTTTGACAGGTTTGCGAAAATTCCGAATTTCCCTGCAAAATCAGTCTTGAAACACTGACCTTCTGAGGCGGCGAAGCATTGCTGTTGTGGATAAACGCCAAAATCGGGCGGAGCAGGGCGGCTGAATTGCAGCATGCCCTCCCTTAAATGTCGTTGTCGGTTTCAGAAGAGAGGTGTGGATGGCAACAGGAGGTCGACCGACCGCGAGTGAACCCGAGAAGATCGCGGTGCTTTCTCGTCCGCAGGCCATGTTTCCGCCTGTCGCGGATACAGGCGGTGTTTTGCGAGGATGTAAGTTAGGAAGGCCCGCAGACGATCAAAGAGGGTGACGAAGGCTCAGGAGGAAAAAGTTCCGCTGCCGCAAGGAGAGAAATGGGCGGGGCTGTCTCTGTCTCGACGGCGGGCGCGGTTACTCGCGTCCGCCCTGATCATCATCCGCCTTGCTTTCGTCATCCGCCACCGGAATGGCGTAGGAGCCTTTCAGCCAGCGCGACAGATCGAGCGTGCGGCAGCGTTCGGAGCAGAACGGATAGTCTTCCCGCGAGGAGGGCTTGCCGCATTCCGGGCAGGGGCGGGC
Organism: Hyphomicrobiales bacterium; assembly: GCA_900469445.1. Taxonomy (GTDB): domain Bacteria; phylum Pseudomonadota; class Alphaproteobacteria; order Rhizobiales; family Rhizobiaceae; genus Neorhizobium. The sequence goes on along the minus strand of UBXM01000052.1, from coordinate 53,666 downwards.
TTTCCTGAGCGGCTCGACCTTGCCGCCCGTCTTGATCGGTTCGGATGTCACGCGAGCAACTCCTTTTCTATCAAATCGTTAAATGACGCCGGAAGCGCAATCGGTTGCCCGCACAGGCCTGGTCAGGCCTCCGGCCAACCCTGCGCGACGTCGAAACCTTCGCCTGCAAGAAGCGTCGTGACGTCATAGAGCGGTAGCCCGACGACATTGGTATAGGAGCCGACAAGCTTCTGCACGAAGGCACCGGCAATGCCCTGGATGGCATAGGCGCCAGCCTTGCCGCGCCATTGGCCGGATGCGATGTAATTGTCGATCTCGCGGGTGGAAAGCCGCTTGAAGCGGACTTTCGTTTCGACCACCTTCTGACGGAACTGTCCGCCGGGCGTTACCAGGCAGATGCCGGTATAGACCCAGTGGCCGCGCCCCGACAGAAGATGCAGCGCCGCAGACGCTTCTTCCGTGTATTCGGTCTTTTCAAGAATCCGGCGGCCGACTGCAACGACCGTATCGGCGGACAGGATATAGCTGTGCCGCCAGGTCGGGTCGTCCTTGATCGCGCGATAGGCAGCTTCGGCCTTTTCGCTCGAAAGCCGACGCGCAAGCGAGCGGGGATGCTCGGCACGTTTCGGCGTCTCGTCGATATCCATCGGCATCAGCCGGGCAGGCTCGATGCCCACCTGGTTGAGAAGATCCAGACGGCGTGGCGAACCCGATGCCAGTATCAGCTTTTGCTCAAGCGCCATTTCAGGCCGTATCCTGCCGAAAAATTACTTGAAGCGGTATGTAATACGGCCCTTGGTCAGGTCGTAAGGCGTCATTTCTACCAGAACCTTGTCGCCGGCGAGAACGCGGATACGGTTCTTGCGCATGCGGCCAGCCGTGTGGGCAATGATTTCATGCTCGTTCTCGAGCTTTACCCGAAAGGTCGCATTCGGCAGCAGTTCCGTGACAACGCCCGGAAATTCAAGGACTTCTTCTTTAGCCATGTATCGGTTTTCTTTCTGTCTAAGGTCGGGCAGGCAGGAATTTTCGTCCACCGCCTCGAAATTTGCGCGGAAACTACACAATCGCGTCCGGTTTGTGAACCACGCCTAATAGCTATTCTTTCGGACGCACAATTTCCCCGCTCAACCGCTTGCCGGCGGTGCGCGCCGAATTGGTTTCATTCGTTTGTCGATCAGCTTCCAGAGATGGTCCCGCACCTGGCGATAGGCATCCAGTCGCTGCTCTCTCGTCCCCGTCACCACCGTCGGGTCCATGGTCGGCCAATAGACCACATCCACGGCATGCGAACGGGTCAGTTCCAGCGCCGTATGATGCGCTTCGGGCGCCAAGGTCACGATAAGATCGAAGAAATCGTCTTCGATCTCATCCAGCGTGCGCGGCTGGTGCGGCCGTTTTTGGCTGAGCGAAAGCCCCACTTCTTCCAGCACGACATCGACAAAGGGATCGGGTTCGCCGGACCGGACGCCGGCTGACTGTATGTATATATCGGGTTGCAGCAGGCTTTTTGCAATGGCTTCCGCCATCGGCGAGCGGATCGAATTCTGCCCGCACATGAACAGGATCGCGTTCGGGATCCCGATCTCCTGTTTCCGGTTCGGTGCGTCGGCGGTCATGGTCAACCGCGCCAGTAGAGAACGCAGACAAGCGTGAACAGCCGCCGGGCGGTGTCGAAATCGACGCCGATCTTTCCGTCCAGCCGGTCCATCAGCGTCTGCGAGCCTTCGTTGTGAATGCCGCGGCGGCCCATGTCGATCGCTTCGATACGGGATGGCGTGGCGGTCTTGATCGCCTCGTAATAGCTCTCGCAGACCATGAAATAGTCCTTGATGATCCGCCGGAACGGGGTGAGCGACAGGATATGGGTTGCCACATCCTGATCCGTTTCCGTGGTGATCGTCAGCACGAGGCGCGCATTGACCAGCGAAAGTCGAAGCTTGTAAGGCCCGCCGGCATGGCCCAGTGGGGTGAACGAGTTCTCCTCGACCAGATCGAAGATCGCGACCGCCCGCTCATGCTCCACGTCAGGGGTGGAACGCCCGATCGAGTCGTCCAGAACGACATCGCAGAGACGAAACTCCCCTTGCGTCATCCGTCACTCTCCGGGGTTCAGCCGAATGGAAACCGAACGGGCATGGCCGTCCAGCCCTTCGGATTTGGCAAGCGTGATCGCCGCCGGTGCAAGCTGCCGCAACTGTTCTGCTCCAAGGCGCAGGATCGACGACCGCTTGACGAAATCGAGCACGCCGAGGCCCGACGAGAAGCGGGCGGAGCGGGCCGTCGGCAGGACATGGTTTGAACCGCCGACATAGTCTCCGATCACTTCCGGCGTATGGCGGCCGACGAAGATCGCGCCGGCATTGGTAATGCCGGCCATCAGCGCATCGGGATCGGCAACGGCGAGTTCCAGATGTTCGGCGGCAATGCGATTGGCAAGCGGCAGCGCCGTTTCGAAATTCTCGACGAGAATGACGGCGCCGAAATCACGCCAGCTGGCGGTAGCGATCTCGGTGCGCGACAGCGTCTTCAGCTGCCGCTCGACGGCAGCCTGGACCGCTCGGCCGAATTCGGCATCGTCGGTCATCAGGATCGACTGGGCCCCGGCATCGTGCTCGGCCTGGGCCAGCAGATCGGCGGCGATCCAGTCGGGATCATTGTCGCGGTCGGCAATCACCAGAACTTCCGACGGGCCGGCGATCATGTCGATGCCGACCGTGCCGAAGACCTGCCGCTTGGCGGCGGCCACATAGGCATTGCCGGGGCCGACGATTTTCGCCACCGGCGCGATCGTGTCGGTGCCATAGGCGAGGGCGGCGACAGCCTGCGCCCCGCCGACGCGGTAGATTTCGGTGACGCCGGCGATGCGGGCTGCGGCCAGTACGGCCGGGTTGATCTTGCCGCCGCCTGCCGGCACGACCATCACCAGGCGCGGAACGCCTGCAACCTTGGCCGGCACGGCATTCATCAGCACCGAACTCGGATAGCTCGCAGTACCGCCCGGCACATAAAGACCGACGGCTTCGATTGCCGTCCAGCGCGAGCCTAGCCCGACGCCGATCGCATCCTCATAGATGTCGTCCTTCGGCATCTGGCGGGCATGGTGTTTTTCAATGCGCTCGGCTGCAAGCTTCAGCGCGTCGATGACGGCCGGATCCGTTTGAGCGATCGCGGCATCCACTTCCGTCTCCGAAATGCGGATACCGTCTTTCGCCAGGTCTACGCCGTCGAACCGCGCGGAATAATCGATCAGCGCGGCATCGCCGCGGGCGCGCACGTCGTCGATGATGGCCTTGACCACGGCATTGACGTCTTCCGAGACCTCGCGTTTGGTCGACAGAAACGCCTTGAACTGCGCTTCGAAATCTACGGATGTCTGTTCAAGCCAGATTGCCACGCGGGTCGTCCTTCCAGGTCCATGCCATCATCAGGCCGGACACACCCACATTGGTCAGGGATGGCGCGGCCTTGATGGGGTTTCCCACGCGCCGCCGATATCCGCAAGTGCGACTTCGATGCATTCGACATCCAATTCGATCGCGGCATTGCCGGAAAGCACCAGTTCGATCGTGCCGTCCGGTCCTTCGCCTTTCTGGGCAAAGCGGATCGCCAGAAGCGAGAGAACGTCTTCCTTGCGGTTGCGGTTGATGCCGTTGGAGCGAACCGCCTCGACACGTTTCAAGACGAGGGCCGCGCGATGGCGCTCGAAGCCCTTGCGCTTGCCTTCTGCGGCAGCCCAGTCGAAGCGGTTGGCGGCAAGCGAAAAGGTCTTCTCCGTCCCCGACCAGCGCACGTCGCCAAGCTTGAAGACGGCATCCTGCATATGGGCGGATACGACACCCAGGTCATCCGTATCGAGAGCCAGAAGCTTCAGCTCGGTCATGCGCTTATCGTCCATCCTTGCACCGCCCGGGGCGGTTGTTGTTCCATACCGAGGAGATAGGATGGCAGCTTGCGGTAAGCAACTGCACCGACGAACTCTTCGTCGCTATTGATGAATAGGAGACGCTTTTGTCGGGCAGAAACACGCGAAAACGGCCGGCCGAGGGCTCGCCCGTCATCGGGTGGCACCGTCAGGATTTCAGTTCAGATCCACCGGGATCTTTTCATCGGCAGAAGGGCGCAGAGCCTTGTTGGTCTTGACGATCGTATGAATGAGATCGTCGTCGTCGCGAATGCCCAGCTGATAAAAACGGATCGCCATCGCTGCGAGCCTTTCGGCGGCCGGATCATGACGAGACATGCAGGCGATATAGCGTGCCGTCTCGAAGATATTCTGCAACCGTTCCAGTTCGTCCGGACCGATCGGTTCGTAAGCCATGGTATTGGAAACAGCCATCCCTTGCCTCCCCCAGGGTTCTTTTAGTCTTACCTAATAGATGCGTTTTTTCGGTCGATGGGAAAGCCTGAATGGAAGATGGCGTTAGCAGAGAGTAAATATCGCAGCCGGTCCCGTTAATGTTTCGCAAGACGGGTGAATTACCGGTCTGCGGTTGGATGACAGGATGAGATGGAACCGAGTTTCTTTGAACGCGATGCATCGATTGTTGCGCCCGAACTGATCGGCGCAGAACTCCATGTCGATGGAGCCGGCGGCATTATCGTGGAAACGGAGGCTTACGAGCCGGACGACCCCGCCTCGCATAGCTTTCGCGGCGAAAGCCCCAGAAACCGCGCGATGTTCGGACCGGCGGGCCGCGCCTATGTCTATCGCTCCTACGGCATCCACTGGTGCCTGAATTTCGTCTGCCGCCCGGGCAGTGCGGTTCTGATCCGCGCGCTCCAGCCGCTTTCGGGACTTTCCGAAATGGAAGGCCGTCGCGGGCGCAACGACCCGCTTCTATTGTGCTCGGGACCTGGCCGGCTTTGCCAGGCGCTGGGCATCACCATCGACCATGACGGAATGTCTCTGTTCGAAGAGCCGTTCAGGCTGAAAGAAGCCGAGGTGCCGGCGCTGGTTTCGACCGGCCCACGCATCGGAATCTCGCAAGCGACCGACCGTCCCTGGCGTTTTGGTCTTCAGGGATCGGCCTATGTCAGCAAGCGGTTTCCCGCCTGAAAATTCACCGGCGTCCAAGCAGGCTCAAGAGCCCGCCAGTCGCAAGTCCCAGCAACACGCTGCCGGCTGCCAGAAGCAGGGCGTAGGACATGATATTGTCCGACAGCCAGTTTGCGGTGATCAATCGCGCATTGCTGAAGCTCAGCTCCTGTGTCGGCATGAAGCGGAACCAGCTGACGGGAACACTGCCCATGTCTTCCTCCGCGCCGCTGTAAACGGCGATGCGCCCGCTCATCTTCTCCCATTCCTCGCGAGCAGAAATCTGCTGCATGCTGTCGTTAAGCTGGGCGCTGTCCGGTGCGAGGACCGCAGTCCAGGTGCCTTGCCCGGTCGGATCGCTTTCCTGGGCGACGAGCAGGTGAGCCGATTTCGGCGGCTTGTAGAGCTCGTCAGTGGGCGGCGCGAAACGCAGGGCCGAGAGCGACAGGTCGTAATTGTCCTTGGCCCATTGGCTCAGCTCTTCGAATTGCCGGCTGAGGAAATTGCCATCGGAGCGCTGCTGCCAGTCCTGCAGGCTGATCCCGGAGGGTGTGACGGTCTGCGGTGTAATCTCCGGGCTCCAGCTGTTGCGGCTGTCCTGGTCGATCTTCAGCTGGGAAAGGACATTGAGCGGCATTTCCGAGATGCCGCCGACGAAGAGCGCGTTTCGCTCCGCCATTCGCGCTGCCGACATCGTCACGTTAAGCGGGATGACCCTGTGGGATGCACTGGCGATCTTGCCGGCGAAAGTGGCCGCTGCCGAAAGGGTCGGTTCGTCGATCCGGCCGAGGAACAGCGATACCGGATCCTGCCCCATGAAATAGGGGAACCCGATGCCGGCGGTTGCCGCGACGTTCGGCACCTGGGCGATGCGTGCGAAGTCCGGCATGTGGAACTGCGAGGTACCGAAGATCGCGAAACGCGGTTTTTCTTCACCGCTTGCGCCGGGCGCGCAGACGGCATCCGCCGCGGTACGCAGCGCAGCTTCGACGGTAATCGTGTTCACGCCGGGCCGGAAGTGCCGGAGCGTCAGCTTGATCGGCAGATGCCGCAGGATTGCGCCGCCCTCGGATGTGATCGGCACGGTGGACGCAATGTTGCCGTTGACGAAGATGTCGAGATGGCTACCCGGCAACACGTCTGGCGTATAGGCGGCATCAAGCAGGATACGGGCTTCGCCATAGGCATTGGCATAGAAATCCGCCGGAATCCCGATCGTGAAACTGGTCCTGAACAGGCGACCGGTGAATTCCTGGCTGGGCACGCCGAGCGCCGAAAAATCGAGCACCGTGTCGGAAAACAGCAGCGGCGTGTCCATGCCGTGCCAGTTTTCCGTGGAAAGCGTATTGAGCCGTTGTGTAGAGCGGCCATCGAGCGAGGCGACGAAACTATCGATCAGATTGTCGATCGCGGGCCAGCTCGGACCGGACAGCACGAGAGACGAGACGCCACTGCTGCCGGGATAATCGACGAAGCTGGCGGCGGCCGAGCTGTTGTTCGAGGGGGCGAAGTTTGGAAGCGCCGTCCTCAGTTCGTCCGTTGTGCCGATGAAGACGGCGACCTCTCCGGGCTGGATTTCGCCGCTCGCCTGCCTGCTGAAGGCGAACGACTGGTTGGGCATCCCGGCAATCAGCGCAAGCCCCTGGGAGAGGCGCATCAGCGTGTCGGTCGCGCCGAGTTGATCGAGAGCCGGTGCAATGATGCGGAAACGGGTATTGCCCCTGCCGTCCACGCCGACCGCCCGCAAATCGTCCAGCGTGCCCAGGCGACGGTCGTTGGCGCCATCGAAGGAGAGGTACGTCTTGGAAGGATCGACATCCGTCCAGAGTTCATAGGTGGATTCGATCGTGCAGTCGGTGCGGTGGCGCTGGCTGGTGCCGAAGCGAACCATGTTGCCGCCCGCCTTGAGCAAACCGGCGGGTATCTCGAAGACGCGCTCGGCCGGCTTTTCCGCAGAGGCAATGGGTTCCGCTGCAACGACCACATCATTGATGGTGATCGTCAGCTTCGACGTTTCCGGCGCGACGAAGATGGAGTTCTGGTAGGCGACATGCAGCTTGGCCGCACGCCCCGCCTGATCGGCCGTAAGGTAGACGGACCAGGATCGCTGCTCGATCTCGCCATTCAGACGCAGATCGGCAAACGGGAGCAGATAGCGACGCGTCTGGTCGACGGTGCCGGCTGCTAACGGCTTTGATTGTTGCGGGGATGCGGGCGAGGGGGCCGAAGACGGCGGCTGGGCGCTCCATTGCGGCGCGGCGGGTTGCTGTACCGGCGGCGTCGCAGGCCTTGCGACAGGAGGCGCAGACGTGGCGGGGGAAGGTGCCTGGCTCGTCGGGGCCGGCCGAGAAGGCGCGGCCGGAGCAGGATTGACCGGCACGGGTGCGGCAGGAGCCGGTGCCCGTGGCGTGTCCTGGATGCCCTGGTCGCGACGCTCCGTGCCCATGTCGAACGGTGTCGCACCCTGCTGGGCAAAAGCCGGTGTCGCCGTGCATGCGAGAAGGGCGAAGAGGATGAGTTTGTTCATGACGCTCGCTCCTAGCCTTTCTCAGCGCTGCGGGACTTGCCGAGATCGCGCATCAGGTAACCGAGGCCGCGGCTCGTCTGGTAGACGGAGAGCCAGAGGAACCACAAGGTACCGCGGAACAGGCCTGGATTGTTCCGGCGTGCGGTCTGGAACTGCGTCCACTGGGCAGAGTTGGCGAACATGAGATCGGCGATCAGCCGGTGATCGAGGGCCTTTTGCGGCATGTAACGGCAGCCGACCGAGGTGACATCGCCTGTCCTGTCGAAATTGCGGATATCGACCGGCAATTCACCCGTGGGCAGATCACTGAAAGGCTGGAACCGGATATAGCCCATCGTATCCTTGGCAATGCCCGTGGCGCCTTCGGTGTAGACTTCAAGCTGGGCTCCATGCACCGAGACATTGTTGATCGTGGCTGTGTACCATTTTCCGTCGATGCCGAATTCGCAGCGGCGGCTCACCTTGACGCGGCGCGATGCCTGGCGTTCGCCCCGTTCAGAAACCACGCCCAGCGCGCAGCCGGCTATGATGATGTTGAGCAGGTTCCAGCCGCCGACGACGAGCGTGACGTCCGCCTTGAACGGCTCGGTATAGACCTTGTAGACGCTCATCGCGAAGGCGATGATCAGGACGAAGAAGATCACGAAAAATGGCCGGCTGACTTCCGAAAGACGACTTACCGCGACGGATTCATCCTTCGCCGTAACCTTGAAGGTCGGTTTGCGCGGATTGAGCATGACCGAGATGACGGCGGGCAGAAGATGAACTGTTTGCACATATTCGTAGAGCTCGGAGATCCAGGGCCAGCGGAACGATCCGTAGAGATAGTTCTGCATCATCATGTTCACCGCCATATAGGTCAGCGAATAGACGAGGAACTCGCCGCCGGAGGAGGTGAAGATTTCCAGATCGAAGAAGATGTAGAACAGCGGCGCGAAGAGGAAGATCGTCCGCGGGAAAGGAAACAGCCAGAACAGCGTCGACGACATGTAGCAGAGGCGTTGCGCCGGCGAGAGACCGCGTTTCAGCGGCGGGAAGCGGAAGCGCAGGATCTGCATCATGCCCTGCGCCCAGCGCGAGCGCTGGCCGATGAAGCTGGCAAATGTCGCAGGCTGCAGGCCCGCGATCAGCGGACGATCGACATAGATGCTGTTCCAGCCCAGACCATGAAGGTCGAGCGCGGTTTCGCAGTCTTCGGTGATGCTGACGCCGGAAAAGCCGTTGGAGACCTGCAAAGCCTTGCGGTTCAATACTGCCGCGGAACCGCAGAAGAAGGAGGCGTTCCACTTGTCCAGTCCGCGCTGGATGATGCCGTAGAACATCTCGTTCTCGCTCGGCATCTTTTCGAACGTCCGCAGATTGCGCTCGACCGGATCGGGGTTGAGGAAGAAATGCGGCGTCTGAACGAGAAAGAGCTTCGGGTCCTTCTCGAAATAATGCACGGTCTCGAGCAGGAAGTCGCGGGTCGGCGCATGGTCGGCATCGAAGACGGCGATCAGGTCTCCGGTCGAATGGGCAAGCCCGTTGTTGAGATTGCCGGCCTTGGCATGTTCGTTGCGCTCGCGGGTGAGATAATTCACACCGAGATCTTCGCAAAGTTGCTTGAGCTTGGCGTGGCGGGCTTCGGCTGCGCGCGCATCGGCAACGTTGTTGGCCCTGCGCTTTTGCACCGTGCCGCCGTCGTCGAGCAGCCAGACGGTGAGCTTTTCCGGCGGGTAATCCATGTTGCGTGCGGCGGCCAGCGTATTGGCCAAAAGCAGCTCGTCCTCGTTATAGCTCGGCACGAAGACATCGACCGTCGGCAGGTTCTCGTCGCTGCTGGAGCGGCTGCTTGGGCGCGCCGGCGGCAGCGGCATGGCGACGACGAACAGGCTGAGCGACAGCATCAGCACGCTGTACATCTCGGCCAGATAGACGAGCATGCCGGGAATGAAGTTCTCAAGCTGGTTGACCGGCGGCAGCGTGCTTGTCGTGCGCCAATAGACGTAGCGCAACACCATCCCGGTGCCGAAGGCCAGCGCCACCAGTCGCCATTTCCCGCCGACATCCAGAAGCTTGATGATCGCCATGACGGTGACGATGAGAATGCTCGCGATCAGCTGGGTACGCGTGTTGATCGGCAACGTCACCAGAAGGATGATCATTACGGTGGCCACGGCCCAGATGAAGGCGGAATAAATGGTCCTCATGACGGCTACCCCAATGAAAACAGGAGGCGAAACGACAGGTTAGCGGCAGACAACATCTGCTCCGTCGCTTGCAATGCTACAGGTCGGAGATGGAACAGTCACCCTCTGGGCCGCCGGTACGGCCGTTCCGGATGATGAGTTGGGCGTGATGTCGCCGTCGGACGTGCGGCCTGTAACGGATGAATAGCCGCTGCCGGTGGGCGAGGGCACGCGTGGGCCGCGTGGTTCGAGCTGTGGCTGGACAACCGGCTGCGCCACGGGCTGAGGAGCCGGCTGAGCGCGGCGCACCTGAACCCTTGGCGCATAGGAAACGGTCTGGCGTGGCGGCAGTGTCTGGACGATCGGCTCGGAAGAGGCCGGGCGCGGATAGATCGGCGCGCCGGTGGTGCCGACCGCGGAATTGAACTGGCGGTTTGCGCCATAGGGGTTCCAGCCCAGTGCATCGACCGAGGCGTTGATCGTGAAATTATACATCACCGAAAGAAGTTTTGCTTCCGTGGCATTCGCCTCGCAGGTCCGAAGCCTGATCTGGATCACACCGTAATTGGCGAAGGGCGTGCCCTGGTTGCGGGTGCGGATCTGCTGCCAGGCATAAAGGCAAAGGTCTGAACCTCTGCCGCGGCCGAAAGCATATCCGAACGGGCCATAGGCGTTCTGCACGTAGAACTGCGACTTGGACATGGCGACCCGCGGCAGCGACTGCCGCATTTCCGAAGAGATCTTGCTTTCGGTAATAGATGACATGCCAAGGCTGTTATCGGCGTGACGGAAGGCGCTTTCGGTACCGAAGAGCTGGACCTTCAGCATGTTCTGGCCAGGCGTGGATGCGTCGGTCACCAGGTGAATGTCCTGGCTGATCGCGTTGTTGAAACGTCGCTCGATGATGCTGACGATACCGGGACCGGCCGGTGGCGGCATGACCATAGCCTGTTCCGCCGGCACATTCTTGATGAAGGCCTCGGACTGGATCGGTTTTCCGCCGCAGCCGACCAGCGTCAGCGAGGCGATACCGAGAAGGGCCGCTAGTCCCGGTCGGATGCTCCGCCGTGTCGATCGCATATGAATAGAGTGCCTGTCCGTCATCGAAATCCAGTCCTGGGGCAGACACTCATTACTCATTGCCCGCTTTCTGCGAGGGTCACCGTTCCGCCTTTGTCGAGGCGGCAAACAGAGATCGAGTCACCTTTGCTTATTCGTGAATTCTTAACTACCGGCGAAATCTAAATTGTTCGTTAACCATATCCCCTCATTCTTTAACCAATTGCAGTTCAAATGTGGGCTTGTGTGCGCGGGCCAATAGATCTGGATAGACAGGGACCGGGGTGCAGATGCGGTTTTCGCTGATCTCAGTTGCGGCTTTTGGCATAGCCGTAGCGGCATTGATCGCTTACAAACGAACGTCTGAAGTCGACTTCAGCCAGATTACTGGTTCGTTGACGGCAGGTGATTCGGCGTTGTCCGGTACTGCAGTGGAAGACGCAGCCCGTACGAATCGCCTGCAGGCGACATCTTCTGCGGATCAGAGGTCCGGACGCCCGTCGCTGGTCATCGCGCAATCCCCAACTCCGGCACAACTCCTTCCGGCGACAGACACGCAAACCGCCCAGATCTCGCAGCAATTCCAGAACCAGCCGCAAACCCAACCATCGGCGCCGGCACAGGCAGCCCAACCGGCGGCCGCCGCCCCGCAGGTCGATGAAAGCGCTTTGCGCTATTTTGCTGCCCGGGGCGATACGGCAAGACTTCGGGCCGAAATCTCCCGTCTGCGCGCACTTTATCCCAACTGGACGCCGCCGGCCGATCCGCTGGCCGCGCGCCCGACGACCGATCCGCAGCTGGAAAACATGTGGCAGCTTTATGCGCAGGCGCGTTATGCCGATGTGCGCAAGGCTATCTCCGATCGGCAGGCGGCGGAGCCGAGCTGGCAGCCACCGGCCGATCTCTTGGATCGGCTGAAGCTTGCCGAGGCCCGTACGCGGTTGACGGCGGCATCCGATGCAAAGACCTATGACGAGGTCATCCGCATCGCCGCTGAAAACCCGACGCTGTTGACCTGCAGCGAAGTCGATGTGCTGTGGCGTTTGGCCGAAGCCTTTGCCGATACCGACCGCAAGCCGCGGGCGCGCGATGCCTATCTTTATGTGCTCAGCAATTGCGACAATCCGCCGGAGCGACTGGCCACGGTGCAGAAGGCGAGCGAATTGCTATCGCCGGACATGATCGAAGAACTGCTGTCGAAGGAGCGCACCGGCGCGGACGGGCAGCCTGAATTCGAAAGCCTGCGTGATGATCTCGCCCGCCGTCTGGTAGGCGAAGGCAATACCGATCCGAAGCTCGTCGTCGCCGACAAATATCTGACACGGCTGGAAAGACTGGCTGAAAAGGATGAGTTGGCGTCCGATGCGCTGCTGCTCGGCTGGTATTATTATCGACGTGACAATCTCGGCGGTGCCGAGCGCTGGTTCCGCAAGGCCTTTACCAAGGAAGACACGGCCTTCGCCGCCGAAGGCCTCGCTTTGACGCTGACACGGCAGAAGTCTCCGCTCGAGGCCGAAAACGTCCTCTACAAATGGCGTGACAGTTCGCCCGGTTCCAAGGCCGCCTACATGGCCGCCGTCGCAAACCTCTTGGCCCTCGATCCTCCGCCGATCCTGCAGGAAGAGGTTCTGTCGCGCATGGCGCCGGTCGTCATCGAGACGAAGGATGCCGCCGCGGCCCAGCAGTTCGGCTGGTATGCGCGCTACATGCGCCAGCCCGCGACCGCCGCTCAATGGTTCGCCGCGGCCCTGACCTGGAAACCGGACGACGAGCCTTCCGCATATGGTCTTGTTCTGAGCCGCAACGACCTGGGTGACCGGGCCGGTGTCGCAGCAATCCAGCGCAGCTGGGCCGGCAGGTCCGATCGCATCGCCAATCTTGGTGAGGATGATCGCCGCCGATTGCAGGGGCAGGATTACCTTTCGCAGCTCACGCCACCGTCGCAACAGCAGCAGGCCCAGCAATATCCGGTTCCCCAGCAGCAGATGCAGCCTCAGCCGCAACGGCAGACCTATGTCCGACAGCCCGCACCTGCCACCGAGACCTACCGGCCGGTGCCGGTGGAGCGACCGGCGCCGCGCGTGTCGCGTGCCACGCGCAGCGCTCCGGTTCATAGAGGTTGCGCCTCGACGGTCGACCCTCGCCAGCTTTCGCCCGAACAGGCGCTTGCCCGCGGCTGGTGCCTGATGGATCTCAATCGCCCGCTGGAAGCAGCGCAGGCATTCGATGTGGCGACGGCAGCCTCGTCTCAGGCGGCTCGTTCCGATGCCGCTTACGGCAAGAGCCTTGCCTATCTGCGGGTTGGTCTCACCGACAAGGCGGCGGCTGCCGCCACTATCGCACCGCAGAACAATACCCGCGCCGTCGAGCTTCAGGCCTCCATTCTCGCTGACCGTGCGGTCAATTCATTCAAGTCGGCGCGTTACAGGGAAACCCTGATCGCACTCGACCAGCGGGCCCAGATCGTTCCTGAACAGACCGACCTGATGAGCCTGCGCGGATATGCCCTCATGAATATCGGCCATCAGGGCGAGGCCATGCGGATTTTTCAGGCCTTGGCCGACCTCGGCAACAAGGACGGCTTGAGGGCGATTGCTGATCTCACAGATCGCAATAACTGATACGCCAAAACCTTTGCTTGCAGTCTTTTTTGAGCGGTGCTTCGATACCGTGCCTGTTTACTGCAGTTCTGTAGCAAAACGGCCGATATCCACCGTCCATTAACCTTCGCGCAAGGAATTAACCATACAAATTGGGCTATACGGCGAAATGGGACGACTGCGGTCTGCTCACCAAGGCATGAAGCCGCCAAAGCTGTACCGGTTTGAATCCGGTATCCAATCTTGAAAAGTCGGGAAAACTGCGGTGACCGCGTTCGCACGGCACGGGATCATATCCTGTGTGCCGGGCATTCCACGTCCTCCCAGTCCCTGACAGGCATGGCTTCTTTCGCGCCGAATTTCTCGGCTTGTGTGGTTTTTGGGGACGACTTCTGGTGCAGGACACGCCAAGCGAACAGGTTCGACGTCGCCAGGCAGGCAGCCTTGGCGATAGACTGGCATTTGCCGGTCTCGACGGCGACCTGTGCGACCTGCTCCGCCGCTGTCGCCCCCGGCTCGAAGGGCATCTGAAGAACGGTCTGCGCGATCTCTTTCAGCGCCTGCAGTCCTCTCCCGAAGCCTCCAGCCATTTTGAAACCGAACAGCAGGTCGACCGCCTGAACGATCTTCAGGCCTCCCACTGGGCGGTGCTCACCGACGCACGCTTCGACGCGCTTTATGCGGATCGCGTCAAGGTTCTCTCGGATACCGAAAGCCGCATGGGGCTCGACCCGCGCTGGCACATTGCCGGCCATTCGGTGATGCTCGAACATCTCGTGCTCGGCGCGGTCGAGGATTTCGCGCCGCGCTCATTCCTTCCCGGCGCACGCAGGCGCGAACAGGAACTGAGGGACCTGCTCGCCGCCATCCTGCGTCTGGTCATGGTCGATGTCGAGATCGCCGTCTCGCTCCGTTTCAACGAACTCAGGCAGAAGCATCAGCGGGCGCTCGCCGACCAACGCACTGCCGATCAGGCTGAAGCGGTCGATACCTTTGCCGCTGTCATCGGTGCGCTCGCCGAGCGCGATCTGACGGCAGCTCTGCCGGACGACGTACCGGAAGCCTACCGCGAACTGGCGGATCTCCTGTCGAATGCAATCGGCGGCATGCGCTCTTCGGTCGGCGTCATCGACAATGCCGGCATGCAGGCCGTCGGCCTGACCGAGGCCATGGCGCGCAACGCCTCGACCTTCGCCGCCGCTTCCGAAGACCAGGCACGCCGGGCGCAGTCGGTACACGACGATCTCCACCAGCTGTCCGCGCTCGTCAAGGAAAGCGTTGCAGGCACGTCGGCGGCTGAAACTGCTGCTGTCGCAACCCAGCGCTCCGTCGAGGAAAGCGGCCAGATCGTCGGCCGGGCGATCAGCGCCATGACCGACATCGAGACTTCGGCTGAAAAGATCGGAGAGATTATCGGCGTCATCGACGAGATCGCTTTCCAGACCAATCTTCTGGCTCTCAATGCCGGGATCGAGGCCGCCCGCGCCGGCGACAGCGGCCGTGGATTTGCCGTCGTCGCGCAGGAGGTGAGGGCGCTTGCCCAGCGTTCCGCCGATGCGGCTCGCGAGATCAAGACGCTGGTCACCGGCACCAAGAGCCAAGTTGGCGCAGGCGTCGACATGGTCCACCGCACCCAGGCCGCGATCGGCGGCATCGTCCGGCAGGTCGGCGAAATCAATGACGCGATTACCGGCGTTGCCCGCCGCACGGTCGAACAGGCCGATGGGTTGAACCGCGTCACCTCGGAAATTGGTTCGCTCAGCCACGAGATCGGCGCGAATGCGAGCTTCGCCCGCAATACCGGCGAAAGCGCCGACGAACTGCATACCGTCATTCTCGAACTGGGCCAGACGGTGCGCGAATTCCGCATCGCCCGCCAGCGGAATAGCGAACGCGGCTCCGTGGAGCGCCCCGTGGCAGGCCAGACGGCAGCCGGCGCGCTGACCGATCGATATCACGCATCGGCTGAAACCGAGGCGCAACCCTTTTACAAACGGCAAGGAATACGCTGATGGCTGCAAGGAAGGCCGCATCGGGAAAACTGGCGCTCGCGCCCGTTCTCGACCTCAACGAAGCATCGGTGCTGCATGGCCAGCTCATGTCCATGCGCGGCAAGAACATCGTGATCGATGCTTCGGCGGTGGAGCGTGCCGGTGTGCAATGCGTTCAGGTTCTGGTTGCCGGTGCTGCCGCATGGCAGGCCGACAATAAGTCATTTCTCGTCGAAAAGGCATCCGACGCCTTTGAAACGACGATGCAGCTGATCGGTATCAGCGAAGCCAATTTGGTTGCTAAGGAGATCTAGCAATGAAGAAAAAAGTGCTGACCGTGGATGATTCACGGACAATCCGGAACATGCTTCTGGTGACCCTCAACAACGCAGGTTTTGAGACGATCCAGGCAGAAGACGGCATCGAAGGTCTCGAGGTTCTCGAAGGCTGCAACCCGGATGTCATCGTCACCGACATCAATATGCCGCGTCTCGATGGCTTCGGCTTCATCGAGGGCGTGCGCCGCAACGACAAGTATCGTGCCGTTCCGATCCTGGTTCTGACCACGGAAAGCGATGCGGAAAAGAAGAACCGGGCGCGTCAGGCCGGTGCGACCGGCTGGATCGTCAAGCCTTTCGATCCGGCAAAATTGATTGATGCGATCGAGCGTGTAACCGCCTGAAACGGGAATTCCTCCGATGGATATGAACGAAATCAAAGAGATCTTCTTTCAGGAATGCGAAGAACAGCTCGCTGAACTGGAATCCGGTCTTCTCAAGCTGAACGATGGGGATCGCGATCCCGAAACGGTCAACGCCGTTTTCCGCGCCGTTCATTCCATCAAGGGAGGTGCTGGCGCTTTCGGTCTGGAAGAGCTCGTGGCCTTTGCCCACGTCTTCGAGACGACACTGGATTGCGTGCGCTCCAACAAGCTGGAACCGAACCAGGATGTCCTGAAGGTCATGCTCAGGTCGGCCGACGTGCTCGCCGACCTCGTCACCTGCTCGCGTGATGGCGGCAGCGTCGAGGAAAGCCGTACGCGCGGACTGGTCAAGGAACTGGAAGCATTGGCAAACGGCGAAGCACCGCCGGCAGCCGAGGCACCCAAGGCCGCAAAACCCGCCGCTGCCCCTGCGGCCACGCCGACCGACGATAGCGGTTTCCAGCCGATCCCCTTCACCTTCGACGGTTTTGGTGAAGAAGAGGATGCGGTTGAGCAGTTCACCTACGAAGTGACCTTCAAGCCGGCGCGTGAGCTTTACGCCAAGGGCAACGAAGCTGCGCTTCTGCTCAGGGATTTGTCCCGCCTCGGCGAGATGAGCATTGCCTGCGACACGGACCAGCTGCCGGCGCTGGAAAGCATGGATCCGGAAGCCTCCTATTTCGGCTGGAAAATCTCCATCACCACGCCGAAGTCCGAAGATGAAGTTCGGGCGGTCTTCGAATTTGCCGAATGGGATTGCGAGCTTGAGGTCAAGCTGGCGGAAGTGTCGGCGGACGAAGAGCTGCCGATGGTCCCGGTGCCGTTCGATCTTTCCGCACTCGACGAAGAGCCGGCCGAGATCGTCGAGCCGCAGCCGAAAGCTGTCGCTGCCGTCGAAGCCGTTTCGAGTGTTGCCAAGGCCGTTAATGCCGCGGTTGAAAAGAAGGAAAGTGCGGCTGCAGCCGCAGCAGCGGCGACCCAGAACAACGCCGTTGCCGCGGCATCTTCCGCCGGTCAGACGATCCGCGTCGATCTCGATCGCGTCGACCGCCTGATCAACCTCGTCGGCGAGCTTGTCATCAACCAGGCCATGCTCTCCCAGAGCGTCGTCGAAAACGATACCAACGGCACATCGAACATCAACATGGGTCTCGAAGAGCTGCAGCAGCTCACCCGCGAGATCCAGGATTCGGTCATGGCCATCCGTGCGCAGCCGGTCAAGCCGGTCTTCCAGCGCATGTCGCGTATCGTCCGCGAAGTGGCCGACATGGTCGGCAAGCAGATCCGCCTCGTCACCGAAGGTGAAAACACCGAAGTCGACAAGACGGTCATCGACAAGATCGCCGAACCGCTGACCCACATGATCCGTAATGCCGTCGACCACGGCATCGAGAGCCCCGAAAAGCGCGAGGCCGCGGGCAAGGATCCGGAAGGCACGATCAAGCTGTCGGCAAAGCACCGTTCCGGCCGTATCCTGATCGAGCTGATCGACGATGGCGGCGGTATCAACCGTGAGCGCGTCAAGCAGAAGGCGATCGACAACGATCTCATCTCGCCCGATGCCAACCTGTCGGACGAGGAAATCGACAACCTGATCTTCGCGCCGGGCTTCTCGACCGCCGACAAGATCTCCGACATTTCCGGCCGTGGCGTCGGCATGGACGTCGTCAAGCGTTCGATCCAGGCACTCGGCGGTCGTATCTCGATCTCCTCGCGTCCGGGTCTCGGCTCAACCTTCACCATGAGCCTGCCGCTGACGCTCGCCGTTCTCGACGGCATGGTCGTCACCGTTGCCGGCCAGACGCTGGTCGTGCCTTTGACGGCGATCGTCGAAACGCTTCAGCCTGAAGCTTCCGCCATCCATTCCTTCGGTGCGAACCAGCGGTTGATCTCCATCCGCAACTCGTTCTGCCCGCTCGTAGATGTCGGTCGTATCCTCAACTTCCGCGCCAACCAGGCCAATCCGGTCGAAGGCGTGGCACTGCTGGTCGAATCCGAAGGCGGCGGTCAGCGGGCCCTCATGGTCGATGCCATCCAGGGACAGCGTCAGGTCGTCATCAAGTCGCTTGAAGCGAACTACACCCACGTTCCGGGTATCGCTGCGGCGACCATTCTCGGCGATGGTCGCGTGGCTCTCATCCTCGACGTCGATGCCGTTGTGGGTGCTTCGCGCGGCCAGTCGTTGAAGCCTGAAATGTCGCTCGCAGCAGCAGGATAACTGGGTCGATGAGCGTATCTTATGCCGTAAAGTCTCTCTCGCAAGGAAGCCGGGAGCTCATCGCCTTCCGGATCGGCGATCAGGAATTTTGCGTGAACATCATGTCCGTCCGCGAGATCCGCGGATGGACGCAAGCCACCCCGATGCCGCACGCCCCGCCTTACGTCATGGGCGTGATCAACCTGCGTGGGGCGGTTTTGCCGATTATCGACATGTCGGCGCGACTGGGCATGAAGCAAGCGGAGCCGACGGCCCGCCATGTCATCATCGTTGCCCAGGTCAAGAGCAAGGTTGTCGGTCTGCTGGTTGAGGCCGTTTCCGATATCCTTACGATTACCGACGATAATATCCAGCCGGTCCCGGAAATCTCTTCGGACCTGGAAAAGCAATACGCGAGGGGAATCCTGGCAATCGACACGCGGATGATCTGCCTGATCGAGCTGGATGCCCTCTTCCCCGAGAAAGCTCACGACAAGGAAAGTGAAGCTGCATGATGCCGTTGGGCGCGCTTGATAGCCGGCAGTCGCCGGATGAGGTACTGGCAAGCGGAGAATATCCGCTGACACGCCGTGATCTCACCGAAATCGCTGCAATGATCTATGCGGATGCTGGAATCTATCTCAATGATTCCAAGGCTTCTCTCGTCTATTCGCGTCTGTCCAAGCACATCCGCAATTTGGGACTGAAGGGTTTTCGCGAATATTGCGTGCTCGTCTCTTCGCCCGAAGGCGCAGCGGTCCGTCGTGAGATGCTGTCGCATCTGACGACCAACTTCACCCGCTTTTTCCGCGAGAACCATCACTTCGAGCATCTGCGTGACGAAGTGCTGCCGGGCCTGATCAACCGTGCCAAGAGTGGTGGCCGTGTGCGCATCTGGTCGGCCGCGTGTTCGGATGGACAGGAACCCTATTCCATCGCACTGACCGTGCTGGCAATGTTCCCCAATGCCGCCGATTACGATTTCCGCATCCTGGCGACCGATATCGATCCCAAGATCCTGGAGACGGCGAGAAACGGCGCTTATGACGAGAACGCTCTGGAAAGCATCTCGCCGGCCATGCGCAAGCAATGGTTCCGCGACGTGGATATCAACGGCCGCCGCAAGTGCCAGATCGATGATCGCGTCAAGAAACTGATCACCTTCAACGAACTCAACCTGATGGCTCAATGGCCGTTCAAGGGCGGTTTCGATGTCATCTTCTGCCGCAACGTGGTGATCTATTTCGACGAGCCGACACAGATGAAGATCTGGTCCCGCTTCGCCTCCCTGCTTCCGGACGGCGGTCATCTCTATATCGGCCATTCCGAGCGCGTATCGGGCGATGCAAAGCATCACTTCGACAATATCGGCATCACCACGTACCGCTATATCGGCAAGCATGCAGGGAGGAAGGCATGAGCGCGCCCGCCCGCGTCCTCGTCGTGGATGACAGCCCCACCATGCGGGGCCTGATCACCGCCGTGCTCAATTCCGACCCGGATGTCAGCGTCGTCGGTCAGGCCGGCGATGCCATGGAAGCCCGCGCTGCGATCAAGCAGCTGAACCCGGACGTCGTCACGCTCGACATCGAGATGCCGAACATGAACGGGCTCGAATTTCTTGAGAAGATCATGCGTCTGCGGCCGATGCCGGTCATCATGGTCTCGACCATGACGCATCACGGTGCCAATGCGACGCTCGCCGCTCTTGAGATCGGTGCATTCGACTGCGTGGGCAAGCCGGCTCCGGGCGATCGCCGCCCGTTCATGGATCTTGCCGAAAAGGTCAAGGCGGCTGCCCGCTCGGGTCGCAGGTTTACGGCAACATCTGCCCCGACCCCCGTTACACCGCCAATGTCCGTTCACGAATATCGAGTCGGGCGAAAGGTTGTCGCCATCGGGTCTTCTACCGGGGGTGTGGAAGCACTGATCACTGTGTTGCAAAAGTTCCCGCAGAACTGCCCGCCAACAGTAATCACTCAACATATGCCTCCGACGTTTACGAAAAGTTTTGCTGAACGTCTTAATCGTATCTGCGCACCTGTCGTGGAGGAAGCAACCGATGGCGCGCGTCTGGAGATCGGCAAGATCTATCTCGCGCCCGGTGGCGACCGGCATCTGCAGGTGGCAAACCCGTCAGCGCCGTGCTGCCGGCTGGTCGAAAAGGATCCCGTGAACGGCCATCGGCCGTCGGTCGATGTCCTGTTCGATTCGGTCGCGGAATTGGCTGGCCGCAATGCGGTCGGCGTGATTTTGACCGGCATGGGGCGTGATGGGGCTTCCGGACTTCTGAAAATGCGTAGCGCTGGCGCCCGCACGATCGGACAGAACGAGAAGACCTGTGTGGTCTATGGCATGCCGAGAGTCGCCTTTGAATTGGGCGCCGTCGAGCATCAACTGCCATTGGGCTCCATTGGAGAAGAAGTTTTGAAATTAACAGCCGCCCGAAAAGAAGGTACCGAATAAATGTCTCTCGCCGAAAAAATCAAAGTTCTGATTGTCGACGATCAGGTGACCAGTCGTCTGCTGCTCAGCGATGCTCTTACACAGCTCGGCTTCAAGCAGATCACATCCGCCGGTGATGGCGTGCAGGGCATGAAGATCATGTCGGAGCAGCCGCATCATCTGGTCATTTCCGACTTCAACATGCCCAACATGGACGGCATCGGCTTCCTGCAGGCTGTCCGATCGAACCCGGCAACGAAAAAGGCTGCCTTCATCATTTTGACCGCGCAGGGCGACCGTGCACTGGTCCAGAAGGCAGCGCAGCTCGGCGCCAATAACGTACTCGCCAAGCCCTTCACCATTGAAAAGATGAAGGCCGCTATCGAAGCGGTATTCGGAGCCCTCAAATGAATGATGCCACTGCGGGCAGGCGCGTCCATATCATCCAGGGGGAGTACAAGGTCATCGACGACCCTGAAGTCGTCCTGTCGACGATACTTGGATCGTGCGTGGCCGCGTGTCTTCGTGATCCTGTCGCCGGCGTCGGCGGCATGAACCACTTCCTGTTGCCGGGCTCGGGCGGGGCCATGGCATCGGGCGGTGACGCGACGCGCTACGGCGTGCATCTGATGGAGTTGTTGATCAACGGTCTCCTGAAGAAGGGCGCCCGGCGTGACCGACTGGAAGCCAAGATCTTTGGCGGTGCCAAGACGATCGCAAGCTTCTCGAATGTCGGTGAACAGAATGCCGCCTTCGCAATGCAGTTTCTGAGAGACGAAGGTATTCAGGTCGTCGGCTCATCCACCGGGGGAGAGCATGGACGAAAGCTTGAATACTGGCCTGTTCACGGTCGTGCCAGGCAATATCCGCTAACGGGCGCCGAGACGCAGCGAACAGTTGCGCTGGAACAGCGTCCTGTCCGTACGCCGCCCAAGCCCGTCGACAACGCCATCGAGTTTTTCTGATTATAACCTCAATTCATATTCTGGAATGGCTATGACCGACATTGCTACATCGCCAAACGCTACTCCTGAGGAGGCCCTGCCGGATGTTTTGATGCGGCTGGTTTCCGAGCTGCATGACGTCGCCTATCTGATAGAGCGCGTGGAACCGCAGATTCTCGAAGTGGGCGGAGAAAATGTCTTGCAGTCGCCCGACACGGTGAAGATCTTGCAGGGTATCGATCTTGCCGTGCAAAAGACGCGTGGTCTTGCTGAATTCATCGACACCATTACCGGCTCCATCCCCAATGAATGGAAGGTGGATGTGTCAACGGCGCTCAGCCTGGTCAAGCTTGCCGACATGCAGAGATCGCTTGCCAATGGTGTCCGGCACGGTCATTCGCAGCCGCTGAACAAGGCCGCGGGCGACTTCGACTTCTTTTAAGTGATGCACTGAATAGCGGTCCGCCAACTTTCGCGACCGTCTTTCCACATTCCATATTGCCGAAACGCTCGCACAAGCTTCGCCCCATAGGGTGCGGCTTGAGCATTTAGCTCTATAACCGAGTTCGGCGATGTGGGAACAGAATGAATCTGTTAGCTCAATTTTCACAAATTTCTAAAAATCTGGCCTCTCTCGGTCAGACGAAACTTATTGCTCTAGCTGCTGCAGGTGCGATTTCGATCGCGATTGTCATTGCCGCAGCGATGTTTGTTAATAAGCCCGCCTACGAGACGCTTTACGTGAACCTTGAGACAAGCGACGTCAATCAGGTCAGTATGGCGCTTGCCGAGGCGAACATGCCTTTCGAGGTCGGTTCAGACGGAAAGAGTATCCAGGTTCCGGTCGGCAGCACCAGCAAGGCACGTTTGATGCTTGCGGAGCGTGGACTGCCGAACAGCTCCAACGCTGGTTATGAACTTTTCGACAATGTCGGCTCGCTCGGTCTTACATCCTTCATGCAGGAAGTAACTCGGGTTCGTGCGCTCGAGGGTGAAATCTCCCGATCGATCCAGCAGATCAGCGGCGTTTCCGCCGCTCGCGTCCATATCGTCATGCCCGATGTCGGCAACTTCCGCCGCGCGCAGCAGAAGCCGACGGCTTCGGTGATGATCCGTGCGGGGTCGTCGACCGGCCGCAAGGCGGCATCTTCCATTCGTCACCTGGTTGCCTCGGCCGTTCCTGGACTTGATGTGGAAGACGTGACGATTCTCGATTCCACCGGCCAGCTGCTCGCCTCGGGTGACGAGGGCGGCAACAACCAGCTCAGCCGTTCGCTTGGTATCGTCCAGTCCGTTCAGTCCGAAATCGAGACCAATATCGACAAGGCTCTTGCCCCGTTCCTGGGCATGGACAACTTCCGTTCCAGCGTTACGGCTGCCTTGAACACGGACAGCCAGCAGACCCAGGAAACCGTATTCGACCCGGAGTCCCGTGTGGAGCGTTCGGTTCGCGCGACGAGGGAAAATTCGCAGTCGCAGCAGTCTGCCGATGATAACGCCTCGACGGTCGAGCAGAACGTGCCCCAGGCTGCCCCTGAACAGGGTGGCAACAACGGGCCAAAGTCTTCCGACCAGTCCGACAAGCGTGAAGAACAGACCAACTACGAAATCAACCAGAAGACCATTGCCACGACCCGCAACAGCTATCTGATCGAAAAGGTTTCGGTTGCTGTGGTCGTCAACAGGGGCCGCATCGCCCAGATGGTCGGCGAACCGGCTGACCAGGCCAAGATCGACGCCTATCTCGCCGAAATGCAGAAGATCGTGACCTCTGCTGCCGGTATCAGCGCGGATCGTGGCGACGTGGTCACCCTGACAGCCATGGACTTCCTCGAAACCCAGCTGCTCGACGAAGCTGCAAGCGGCCCGAGCGTTACCGAAGTCCTGACCCGTAATCTTGGTGGGATCATCAACTCTCTGGCCTTCCTCGGCGTCGCGTTCCTGGTCATCTGGCTCGGCCTGCGTCCCCTGGTCCGCACGGTTGCTGGCACCAGCGCATCGGGTGAGACGATCGGCGAAGGCGCCGGCCTGGAACTGCCCGATTTCTCCCCGGCCGGTGGAAGCCCCGCTCTCATGGACGGTTTCGGTGCGGACTTCGGCTTCGACGGATCGAGCGATCTCATGGGCGACGACGAAAGCGACGGCTTCAACCGCCGCGTCAAGGAAGGCCCGGAAAAGCGTCTCGCTCGCATGGTCGAGATCTCCGAAGAGCGTGCCGCAAAGATCCTTCGCAAGTGGGCGTTCGAAAAAGCCGCCTGAGACGGTTTCACAAAGATATGATGATGCAAGAGGGTCGGGCGCAAGTCCGGCCCTTTTGGCTATCATCGGAACGATTTCGGCCGCCTGTCCTTAATAGCAGATGTGACACTCGCGCAGCATCTGGGGAAATTCGAATTGCACGTGATGGCAATTGTTCAGGCTTCTCCTACACTGAAGGTGATTCGTCGGCGGTTTCAGAGTCCCTCAACAGGGATGCGGCAGGTGTCGGTAACACGGAAACTCGGAAGGCTTCTCAGGCGAGGTCTCAAACGACGCAGCAGGAGCAGATAACGAATGGAGTTATCGGGCATGGATGTTTCGGCGCAGGGGCGCTCTCTTCAGGAGATTGATCACACGGGGATCATGTCTCGCGATGAGTTGGTCCGCCGCCTTTCTGCCCTTGCCGGCTCGGAAAATCTGCAGGTGATCATGCGGCTGCTGGCAGATCATGTCGGCGCTTCCCACTTTCTGCTGGCCCGATACGACCTGATCCAGGAACAGGGACTGGACTTCATCGTCACCTCGAACTGGCCTTTCGATCTCGTCCGCCGGCTCGGTTCGGAACTGGCCAGCGGTTATGCGCGGTCGACCGAACTGGAAAAATGCTTCTCAGTTCTGACACCGAGCTTCTCACTGCTGCCCGAAGAAATCGTGTTGCCGGACAAATTGAGCCGCCAGTATTGCGCCCTGACTTTTTCGGTCGGCCGGACGCGTTTTTCGCTGATGCTGCTGTTTTCCGAAGGTACGATCCTGTCTCAGGAACATTTGAAGGAAGTCGGCCTGCTGGCCGCTTACGGGGCGAGCTTCGTCGAGAGCGTGGAATCGCGCACGGAGCGCGATTTTGAGCTGACCGAACGGGAACTCGAATGCCTGTTCTGGATTGCGGAAGGCAAGACCAGCGACGAGATCGCGGTGATCCTCGGCATCTCGCGCAATACGATCAATAACTACATCACAAGCGTGATGCGCAAAACGGCGACCAAGACGCGCTCCGAGGCGATCGCCTACGCGGTTCGCAACAATCTGGTATAGGGCGGCAACGGGATGGGCTATTCACGAGGCGGCACATCGGAAGGGCCGGGAGGCGTTCAATACCTTCGTCTGCAGCGCGGATCGAGCCGATCGGACATTTTTCCGAAACTCGTCGCTATGCAGAAAGGCCTGAAGGCCCGTAATTTTGCCGTCTTCCGGATCGCCGGTGCAGGACTTCCCAACAAGCGAAAGCTGGTATGCGAGCTTGAAAATTGGGGGCCGGGCGCCGCCGAAGTCAGCAGCCAGATTCTGGCGGAATTCGAAGAGACCCTGCTCGATCACGTCGAGATGTCGCTCCTGCCGCTGGTCTGGAGTGGTGTGCGATCGGGCAGCATGGTCGATGCGGGTGAGTTTTCGCCATTGGTGCGCCGGCTCGAAACGTCCATCCTGCCTTTTTCGGGCGTTGTTTTTCCCGTGCGTCTTGGTGCTCTCGGCAACGGCTATGTGGCATTCTTTGCCGATCAGCTCACGCTGACCGCGGGTGCGGTAATCGATCAGCACGTGGAAAGCTGCCAGATCATGATGGATCTGCTGGCGCTCGACGAGCGGCGCAGTGTGCCGGCGGAATCGCTGAGCGAGCGTGAAATTACCTGCCTGCAACTTGCTGGCGATGGTCGTATCAGCGAAGAGATTGCCGAAAAGCTCGGCCTTTCCGTGCACACCGTGAACGCCTATCTCGGCTCCGCAACCATCAAGCTCGATTCCGTCAACCGGATCCAGGCGATCGCCAAGGCGATCAGGCTCGGCTACATCACCTGATTTCTATCTTCGACCGCGTTTGGCTCTTGCGGCATAGACACGATGGATCAGTTCAGCCACAGCCTTGTAGAACGCTGGAGGGATGACGCCATCCACGGACACCTGCGCAAACATCGAACGCGCCAGCGGCGGGTCCTCGAAGATGGGAATGTTATGCTGTTGCGCAACCTCGCGGATTTTGAGGGCGACCAGATCCTGGCCCTTTGCGACGACCATCGGCGCTTCGCTTTCACCCTGGGCATAACGTAGCGCCACCGCATAGTGAGTAGGGTTGGCAATCACCAGCGTGGCGCGGGGAACATTGGTCATCATGCGTCGTCTTGCACGATCGCGGCCGATGGAGCGGATACGAGCCTTGATGAGCGGGTCGCCCTGCGACTGCTTGAACTCGTCCTTCACTTCCTGTTTGGTCATTCGCATGTTCGAATACCAATGGTGCCGCGTCCACATATAGTCGACGATGGCGAGCACGCCGGTCGCAAACAGGATGACGATCATGATTTTCTTCATGATGGCCATCATTTCGACGAGCATGACCTGCGGATCCGAGAAGAGGGCGTCGAGCGACCGGAAATAATCCGGTCTCAGCACAATGACCATCACGATCGAGACGATGATGATCTTGAACATCGACTTGCCGAATTCGACCAGTCCGGCCGCACTGAAAAGACGGTTCCATCCTTTGACAATCGAGATCCGGTTATATTGCGGCGTGATACGCTTCAGCACGAACTCGGGCATGCTCTGGACAAAGTTGGACGCCAGCCCGAAGATGATGAACAGAACGGCGACCGGCAGCAGCATTGCGCTGGCATCCCACATCACACGGACGAACAGCGAGACGAGATCGTTGGCGGTCTGAAGACGCCACTGGTCGGGTTGCTCCAGCAGATCGCGCAGGGTTTCCGCCAATCGGGCGGCACCGTTCGGCAGGAAGAAGACGAGATAGATGTAAAAGGCGAGCGACGACGCGAAAAGCGGCACTTCGCGCGATGAGGGAGTATTGCCCTCGGCCATCGCATCGCGAATCTTCTTCTCTGTCGGTTCTTCTGTTTTACTGTCCTTGTCCTGATCGTCGGACACGAGCGCCTTCCTGACGGCCCTGGAGCAGACCACAAAAGTACAGTGCCTTGCCGCTATGCTCGCGGAGAAAAGACGCTGTAGAACCTAAAAGCTGCATACCGATCCGAAACCGGCTTTTGGGTTGCGGGAAGCATGCAGGACTATCGTCAGATATTATTCACGGGATGAGATGGGGGGCAATCGTAAGCCCTGCCGGTATCGCGGTTATCAACAGCGTCGGATACGGCGCCGCGCGCCGATAACGGCGCGCGGAATTCTTGATCGAGCCTTGTTCAGGCTGCTGCGCCCTCTTGCTGGGCCTCGGGATCCTTGAGGATGATCTGGCCCGAATTGGCAAGGCGTAGCGCTTCCTGAGCGATGGCGCGGCGCGCGATCGCGATCTCGCGCGGGTTCGTGCCGGGCATCTCGACCTGCAGATCCGACTCGATCATGCGGCGGGAACGCGGGCTGATCGAGGACAGAACGCTTTCGCGCAGCTGCGCGGAAGAGGTTCTGAGCGCCATGGTCAGCACGTCGCCGGAGATGTCGTTCAGCAGCAGCACGCGGCTGCGCTGCGGCATGAGGAGAATGTCTTCGAAGAGGAAGATCTTCGGACGAACCTTGGCAACGGCGTCCTGGCTGATTTCCTCGAGCGAGTTGAGCAGCGTATCGACGTCGGGCTTGGTCAGTTCGTTCATCAGTTCCGCGACCTTCATCGGGCCGACAGAATTCTTCTCGCGATCGATCTCGGTGATCAGGTCCACGACCTTGTTCTCGATGATCTGGGCCGCTTTCGGGTTGACGTTCTTCAGGTTCACCGTGCGGTTCATGATGTCGGCACGCTGGCCATCGGGCAGCTTCAGCAGAACCTTGGCACCGAAACCGGACGGCAGCATCGACAGAATGTAGGCCACCGTCTGCGGATGTTCGCGCATCAGGAAGGCGGCGATGAAATCGGGATCGGCTTCCTGCAGCCGGTCCCAGATGGACTCTTCGTAAGACTGGAAGGCCATGCGGCGGCCAAGCAGGCTGTCGACTTCTTCCGGGGTGAGGCCTGCCTCGAGAATGCTCTCGATGACCTTGGCATTGTCCATGAGGCCTGCGCCTTCGGTGAACAGGTCCTCGAACTCGTTGACGAGCTGTGCAAGTTCATTCGGCGGGATGGTGCGCAGCGTCTGCGCTGCGGCGATGATTGCCTGCAATTCCGCCTGGGTGAAAAATTTGAGCAGCTTTCCGGCGACATTCTTTCCCATAGCGAGCAGCACGGCTGCTGCCTTTTCCGCCTGGGAAAGAGGTTTGTCTGTCAATGCCCCGCCGAAGTCTTCAAAGTCCATCATGGTCTTTTCCTCTTTGCTTCTGACTTCCGGATCAGGAAGTCTTGGAGCTCATGACTTCAATGAGCTTCACGCCGAAGCGAGTATCGTCGTCTTCGAGAACCGTGATCTCACCACGGGCAATGCGGCGCCCGTTGACGGTGATATCGACCGGTTCACCGATCTTTTTGTCGAGCGCAACAACTGCGCCTTCCTGAAGGTTCATCAGATTCGACACTGAAATGCGACTTGTTCCGAGCACGACATGAACATCGATGGGGATATCCATGATGAGGTCGAGGTTGCTGTTCAGCCCCGAGCCCGCAGTCGGCTTGCTTTCCGGCGTTGAGAAGCCGAAATCGCTGCTCCCGCCGAAATCATTGGTCGCCCCGAAGTCGCTGTCACCGCCAAAATCGCTGGTGGCCGCATCGCCGAATGCCGGCAGTTCGGAACTCGTTTCGCCACCGGCCGGAAAGTCGAAGCCGAAGCTGTCGTCAGCCGAAGGCGCGGTGCCCTCGGCATCATGTTTCATCACGCCACGCAGGTCGTTGACCGCATTGTCGAAATCGAAGTCCGAATCTGCGGAGGGCAGTTCGTTTTCGTCCGTCGAAGCTGTTTTCTTTGTTGCCATGAAAGTAGCATTCCCGTTCTAAATCAATCGACTACTGGTCTGTCGCCGCAAGGCCCAGAGGTCCTTCGCTCTAGCCGAGCAAATGTTTCAAAATTTCGTTTTCGTTGCTCACATTGTCCTTGACGCGGACAGTGTAGTTCTCGCCGCTTCTGCCGAACTCGCAGTTGTACATTTCGCGGCCATTGGCGCTGACATCGACGATGATCTCTTCCTTGTCGCGGAAAGCGATCACATCGCCGGCAACCAGTTTGGAAATCGTCTCGAGCGTCAGCGACTCGAGTGGAATTTTGGCTTCCAGCGTCACACGCGACTGACGAACCTGACCGGACATGTTTTCCGTCCAGGCGTCTTGCTCGCGGGAAAAATCACCCTTCGACTTGGGAAGGGTAATCGTCGTCTTCAAAAGGTGCTTCTGCGGGATGACGAGGAAAAATTCGGATGCGACCTTGCCGAGTTTCAGCTCCACGCGGATCGACATGGCGAAGGGATCGTTTTCCTCTTCTTCCAGCACCGATCTGGCGTCTGCATTATGGGGCTTCTCGATCGAGGTTTCGAAGCCGCCGGGAGCATTGACGCCGGAGCGCAGCACCTGGGCGATCTTGTCGAAAATCACCGTCGACAGGTCGAGTTCGATCTGTGACAAGGCCCGCCGTGGTGGCTGGAAAATGGAATCCGGCGTAGCGCCGAGCATGTTTTCCATAAGCGTGATGACAAACGCATTACCGCAGGCGATGACGAATTTCGGACACCAGTTGCGCAACGTTGCATCGACCAGCACGACGTTGTCGCCCAGCTTGCCGATGAGCTCGCTCATCAGGCCGGATTTGTATCCGTCGAAGGCAACATCGACCGAAAGGCCGAGTTCGCTATGCAGAACATCCGGCAGGAAGCTCTGATAGAGAGAGCCGAAATCCTGGGCAAGGTGCTCCAGCGTTTTCTGGTCACCGAGCGATCCCGTCAGGCGGGCCAGGAGGGCCCGCTCCATGGCGGGCCGTGCTTGCGAAGCTTGATTGCTGCTGTTCATTGTCGTTACGCCGCCTTCGTATCGCCGCCGACCGGCTTCATCATTTCCTGCTCGACCGAGTCGATCGACGGACGGTCGGAGGACGAGATCGTCTTGCGG
Organism: Hyphomicrobiales bacterium; assembly: GCA_900469445.1. Classification (GTDB taxonomy): domain Bacteria; phylum Pseudomonadota; class Alphaproteobacteria; order Rhizobiales; family Rhizobiaceae; genus Neorhizobium. The sequence goes on along the minus strand of UBXM01000052.1, from coordinate 23,815 downwards.
CCGTATTCAAGCGCCACCTGCGGTACCGAGCCGTTCATGTAGGCAAGCAGGGTCTGCTTGACGATGATGTAGAGCCGGTGCTGCTTGGTGCGCACGATCTTGATCTGCGAGACGATCGGGTTGCAGAGGCAGTAGGAAAGGAAGATGCCGAGCATCGTGCCGACGAGAGCCGCGCCGATCAGGCCGCCGAGAACTTCGGGGGATTCGTTGATGTGGCTCATCGCCTTGATGACGCCGAGGACCGCGGCGATGATGCCGAGTGCAGGGAACGCGTCACCCATGGACTGAATGGAATGATACGGCTTCATGCGGTCGTGAAGGATCGTCTCGATCTCTTCGTCCATCAGCGCTTCGATCTCGTGGGACCGGGCGTTGCCGATGATGATGAGGCGCACGTAATCGCAGATGAAGGAGGTAAGTTCGGTATCCTTCAGAACCGTCGGCGCCGACTGGAAGATCGGCGATTCCGCCGGGTTGTCGATATGGGCTTCGATTTCGTTGCGCGACTTGGTTCGCAGGTCGCGCATCAGCGAATAGAGCACACCGAGGACTTCCAGATAGGCCTTTTCCTTGGGGACTGCGTTGCGGAAAATCTCGCCGAGCGCCTTGCCGGAATCCTTCAGCACCTTCATCGGGTTCGCCATGATGAAGCTGCCGATGCCGGCGCCGCCGATGACGACCAGTTCGAACGGTTGCATGAGGAGAGCGACATAGCCGCCCATGGCCATGTAGCCGCCAATGATACAGCCGACCGTGATGACAAATCCGATAATAAGATTCATTGTAAGCTCGTATCCAACGCTTGTCTTAGAAATATCGATAAGGCAGCTGCCTTGCGTGAGACTGTTGTTATTTCCCCCATCGGCGTGACCGAATGGCCATGAAGGCCGCCGGAGAGGCTACAGTCCCTTATTCACCGTAAACCTTGCCTGCGGATGTGACGATTTCCCACTTGCCATTCCGTTGCCGAAGGCCTGCAAGGCGCGAGCTGTCAGGCAGCTTCGAGCCGATCTGCACGAGAAAAATGCCGCTTCCGTTTTCGATCAGGGCCCGGCCGTTGGCGACATGCAGCAGTTTGAACTCGACGCCGCCCGGAAATGCCTGATCTTCAAAACCGCCTGCATCCGATCCGCCGCCGGACGGTGTGGAGGATATCGCGGCCGTGGTCAGCCTGTCGGTTTCCATCTCGCGCAGAAGCGCGCGTTCGGCCTCGTCCTGCTGCGGATCGCGCAGCGCGCCGATACCGGCTTCGCCCGCCGGGCGTCCGTGCTGCACGTCGCGAAGCTTCTCCCAGCCAGCCACGTTGACCCCGAACTTGTCCTGGTTGAAGAACACGTACCAGGGGAAGGCGGCGCACAGCATCGAAAACCCGACCAGCGTGGCGACCAGCCAGCGATCGATCGGCTTGGTTTCTGCCGCGGCCGCAGCGGAGGCCTGCTTCCTGTCGATTTTTATTCCACCGAAGAGCCTGTTTTTCATGCTCATCTCTTTCCTGCCGGCATTGGGCGATTGTTATTGCTGAGAGATGCCTTCAGGGCATTGGCGAGTTCGGTATAGGCGTCGATGACGGCCGCATCGCCGGGCGACTGCTTGAGCACGTCGTAGATGATCGGAACCTGCTTTACGGCCATGTCGAGATCGGGATCCGCACCTGGTCTGTAACCGCCGATAAGCCGCAGGTCCTTCGTCTCCTCGTAAACGCTGATCAGTCCCTTCAGCCTAGAGACCAGCCGTTCCTGGTCGGTCGTCCATGCCTTGCGGGCGAGACGCGAGATCGAGGAAAGCGGATTGACCGGCGGATAGCGGCCTTCGTCCGCGAGCGCGCGGTCAAGCACGATATGTCCGTCAAGAATGCCGCGGGTCGAATCGGCGATCGGATCGTTGTGATTGTCGCCGTCGACGAGGATCGAGATGATCGCCGTGATCGTTCCGGTGCCTTCGATGCCGGGACCGGCGCGTTCCAGAAGGCGTGGCAGCTCGGTGAAGACCGATGCCGGATAACCGCGCGCGACCGGCGGCTCGCCGGCTGCAATCGCAACCTCGCGGATCGCATGGGCAAATCGCGTCACGCTGTCGGCGATGAACAAGACGTTCAGTCCCTGATCACGAAAATGTTCCGCGATCGTCATGCCCACCAGTGGCGCCATCTTGCGCAGCATCGGGCTTTCATCACTCGTCGTGACGACGATCACCGCCTTTGCGACATTGTCGCCAAGCGTATCTTCGATGAATTCGCGTACTTCGCGGCCACGTTCGCCGACCAGCGTGATCACCACGCGATCGAAGGCGTCGGCCTTGGCCAGCATCGAAAGAAGTGTCGATTTGCCGACACCGGATCCGGCAAAAATGCCGAGACGCTGGCCGTAACAGATCGGCGCGAAGATATCGATTGCCTTAACCCCGGTGCGGAATGAGGTATCGACGCGTCGGCGGGTCATGGATGGTGGCGGCAGCGTGTTGATAGAACGCTGGGAAGTGCCTTCGCGCAGCGGCCCCTTGCCGTCGATCGGCCTGCAGAGCGAGTTGATCGTTCGGCCACACCAGCTGTCGCTGGGTGCCAACCGGAATTCCCCCGTGCGCAAGACAAGGTCGCCGACGCCGATCGGCTCGCCCGGTTCGATCGGGCAGACGTAGATAAGGTCGGGCTCCACGCGCACGACCTCGCCCATATGAGTTCCCGTAGCGCTCTGATGGGAGACGAACTCGCCAAGCCGCACATGTCTGGAGAGGCCGCTGACGGTGTAATATCCGGCCGCGATCATCCTGACCCGACCGCCCCAGGAAAGAACGCTGGAAGGGTTCGCGTAATGCGCCGCCATGCCGGACAGACGGTCCAGGCGTGGCATGGCTATCGGTTGGGTGACCGGCTGAAGATCAGGCTGGAGATCAGGCTGGGCCGTCGTCGTCATCGGCGTGTTTCCTACTGGCTACCGCCCAGTGTTCTCATGGCAGAGGAGAAGTTGTCCTCGCTTGCGCTCATCAGCGAGGAAATGCTTTCGAACGCGCGGTTAACCTGGATAAGCTGGGTCATCTCGCCGATGGCATTGACGTTGGATTGCTCCAGAAAGCCCTGCATGACGCCGACACCCATGGTGTCGACGACCGCCTGCGGCGCGTCGGTGGGAATGATGCCGCTGTTGTCGGCACGGTAGAAGCCCTTGTCGAGATCGACCGAGAACACACCGATCTGCCCGACCGCCCGGTCACCCTGCATGATGCGTCCGTCCTGACCCACCCTCGGCGAACCACCGCGCGGATCGAGCTGGATCGGCGCACCACCCGCGTCAAGAACCGGATAGCCCTGCGTCGAGATGAGCTCGCCGGCGAGCCCCATGGAGAAGCGTCCGTCACGGGTAAGCACCTGACCCTGAGGGGTCTCGATGGCGAACCAGGCGTCACCCTTGACTGCGAAATCCAGCGAGTTGCCTGTCTGCTCGAGCTGGCCATTGCGCGTCGAGAGATAGTCGTTGCCCTGGGACACGAACGCGATCTTTGTGTTGTTCTCGTTGCGGGTCTGGCTGAGAACCTCGTCGAACTTCACCTCCGTGGCGCGAAAGCCGACGGTATTCATGTTGGCGATGTTGTCGGAAATCGTGGTGAGGCGACGCTCGAGAGCAATCTGTGAGGAAATGCCGACATAGATACCGGATTGCATGGGTGTCTCCTGATTTACGGATACGGCGCATGCCCCCGCGTAGGAGAGCTCTGGCGATTTGAGCGACAGTTAAGAGCCCGGGCTTGCGCGAACCTGTTTGGCTTGGCGAATAGGAAAAAGCCCTCGGCGCCGGGAATTTTTCAGGCTGCTCCTACCGTAAGTCCCGCGCAAGATTGTCCCTCTAGCGTTCCGGACAACAAGATGGAGAACAACCATGACCATGCAGCCGATCCAGTTGTTCGAGCTTGCGTCCAGGCAGGCGGAATGGCTGTCCATTCGACAGCAGGTAACGACGACGAACGTCGCTAACGCGAACACGCCGAAATACATATCCAAGGATCTGACGCCGTTCGATGCCGAGCTCAAGTCTGCAAGCGGACTTGGTGCCATGGAAATGGCCAGGACCAACTCGGCGCACATGGCCACGGACATCGCCGGCAACGGTCGGGTTGAACTTAAGGACACCAAGCTCAATCAGGAGATCGGCGTCCAGGAGTCCGGCAATACCGTCGCCTTGTCGGCGGAAATTTCGAAGATGGGCGAGATCAAGCGTCAGTTCCAGCTGAATACGCTGCTCGTCCAGAACATCAACAACATGATGCTGACGGCACTGGGTAAATAACATGGACGCATTGATGGCTTCGCTCAAGATCGCAGGAAGTGGAATGGAAGCCCAGTCCACCCGCCTGCGTGTCGTTTCGGAAAACATCGCGAACGCGCGTACGACCGGTGACACCACGGGTGCGGATCCCTATCGCCGCAAGATCATCACCTTCGGTGACGAGATGGATCGCGCCAGCGGCATCAGCCTCGTGGACGTCAAGAAGATCGGCACCGATCAGGGCAATTTCGTCGAAGAATACGATCCGGACCATCCCGCCGCCAACGAGCAGGGCATGGTCAAATATCCGAATGTCAATGTGCTGATCGAGATGGCCGACCTTCGCGAAGCCAATCGCAGCTACGAGGCAAACCTGCAGAGCATCAAGCAGACGCGGGATTTGATCTCGTCGACAATCGATTTGTTGAAAGGTTAATGATGATCGATAGCATTTCAAGCATCGGTACGCTGACGAAGTCCAGCGGCCTCGACCAGACGGAAACCACCGGCAACAGCCTGTCGAACATGCTGGGCACCGCCGTCGGTGCGGCTGCAACCGGCGTTGCGGGCCCGTCGTTCGGCAGCTTTCTCGCCGATGCCGCCAAGGGCGCGCTCGATAGCGTCAAGCAGGGCGAAACGATGTCCTTTGCCGGCATCCAGGGCAAGGCGACCACCCGTGAAGTGGTCGATGCCGTCATGGAAGCCAATCGGACGCTTCAGACCGCCGTCGCACTGAGAGACAAGGTCGTTTCGGCCTATCTCGAAGTCTCCAAAATGCAGATCTAGGATAAAGAGGTTTCACGTCCATGAGAGCACTCGCGATTGCTGCTACGGGTATGAATGCCCAGCAGACGAACCTCGAAGTCATCGCCAACAACATCGCCAACATCAACACGACCGCGTTCAAGCGCGGCCGGGCGGAGTTTACCGACCTTCTCTACCAGACCGAACGCGCCGCAGGCGTTGCCAACCGCGCCAACCAGTCGGTCGTGCCGGAAGGTGCCAATATCGGCCTCGGCGTGCAGACGTCTGCCGTCCGCAAGCTGTTCGAACAGGGTGAAATTTCCCAGACCAGCAATGTCCTCGACGCTGCGATCGTCGGCAATGGCTGGTTCCAGATCGAAGGCTCGGACGGAACCACGCTCTATACGCGCGCCGGTGCGTTCAACAAGGATGCCAACGGACGTCTGGTAACGATCGATGGCTACGGCGTCGTCCCTGCGATCACCATTCCGCAGGACGCGACCGAAGTTACCATTGCCCAGGACGGCACGGTTTCCGTTCGTATCGGCGATCAGGAAAACCTGACGGAAGTCGGTCAGCTCCAGCTGGCGCTTTTTGCCAATGATGCAGGTCTGCGTCCGCTCGGCGACAACCTTTTCGCGGTCACCGAAGCTTCGGGGGATGCGGTTGTCGGGCTGCCTGTGGATGCCGGTTATGGCTACCTGAAGCAGGGTTACCTTGAAAGTTCCAACGTCGATTCCGTCAAGGAAATCACGGACCTGATCTCGGCGCAGCGCGCTTACGAAATGAACTCCAAGGTCATCACGACCGCGGATGAAATGGCTCAGATCGTCAGCAAGAACCTGAAGTAACGGATTAAGAGGCGGCAAACATGATGTTTCCTAGTGGAAATGCACTTCGATCTGCAATCGGCGGGGTTACCCTGTCGCTGCTGTTCATCGCGGGTGCCGGATCGCAGGTCGCGGTTGCTCAGCCTCTTTATGCCGTTGTTCCCACCTCGACGATTTTCCCGGGTGACGTGATTTCCTCAAGTCAGGTCATGGAAGTCGAAGTGACCAACCCCAACCTGGCGGGTGGCTACACGTCGAATGTCAAGGATGTGATCGGAATGGTCGCGAAACGCACGCTGGTGCCGGGAAGGACGATCCCCGTTGCCTCGCTGCGGGAGCCTTTCACAATCGAGCGTGGCAAGTCTGTCCGCATCATGTTCAACGTCGGTGGCCTGACGATTTCGGCTACCGGATCGGCTCTTCAGGATGCCATGACCGGAGATTCAATCCGTGTTCGCAACACCGAGAGCGGAGTTACCGTCACTGGCACGGTCAGAGCCGACGGAAATGTCGAGGTTGCCCAAAAATGATCGGTAGACTGCTTACAACGATCGTCGCCAGCGTGCTGGCACTTTTCGCTGCGGCATCCTTTGTCGAGGCGGCATCGAATGCGCGTATCAAGGATGTGGTCTCACTCCAGGCCGGACGCGATAACCAGCTTATCGGATATGGTCTGGTGGTCGGCCTGCAGGGCACCGGCGACGGACTGCGTGCCTCGCCGTTTACCGATCAGTCGATGCGCGCGATGCTTCAGAACCTGGGTATTTCGACACAAGGCGGCCAGTCGGCCGCCAAGAACGTTGCAGCCGTTATGGTCACCACGAACCTGCCGCCTTTCACAAGCCCCGGTAGCCGTATCGACGTGACCGTCAGTTCTCTTGGCGATGCAACGTCGCTGCGTGGCGGAACGCTCGTCATGACGTCGCTCACCGGTGCCGACGGACAGATCTATGCCGTTGCGCAGGGCGCCGTCGTCGTCTCCGGCTTTGTTGCCGAAGGCGCCGCCGCAACCATCACCGAGGGTATCACCACCGCCGGCCGCATTCCCGGTGGCGCAATCATCGAGCGGGAACTGCCGTCGCGCTTCAAGGATTCGGGCAATCTTGTCCTTCAGCTGCGCAATCCGGATTTCTCCACCGCCATCCGTGTCGCGGATGTGATCAATGCATTTTCCGCCAGCACCTATCGGATGCCGATTGCCGAGGCCCGTGATTCTCAGGTCGTTTCGGTGCAGAAGCCGCCGCAGGAAGATCTTGCTCGTCTCATGGCGCGTATCGAAAACCTGGCTGTCCAGACAGATACGCCCGCCAAGGTAGTCATCAACGAGCGGACGGGAACCATCGTCATCGGCGCGGATGTCCGCATTTCCCAGGTCGCTGTCAGCTATGGAACGTTGACGGTGCAGGTCACCGAAATGCCGCAGGTCATCCAGCCGCTGCCTTTCTCGCGCGGCGAGACCTATGTCCAGCCGGAGACGGATATCATCGCCGAGAAGACGGGTGGCCCGGTTGCTGTCCTCGAGGGTCCTGATCTGCGCTCGCTGGTAGCGGGACTGAACAGCATCGGCGTCAAGCCTGATGGGATTATCGCGATCCTGCAGGGGATCAAGTCAGCAGGTGCACTGCAAGCGGAGCTGGTACTGCAATGATTGGCCCAGAGACATCATCTTCAGCCAGGCCGCGGTCGTGGGAACGTTCCTCGGTTGCCCTTCCGGTCCTTGCTCTCCTGGGGCTAATGGTTGCCCTGCCTTCTGCCGACGCCCAGGAACAGGTTCGCGACACGACCGGCCTGACGAGCGAGACCGAAGTCCAGCAATATTGCAGCAATATTGCCGATGCAGCGCGTGACCGCCGTTACGCCTTGCAGAAACAGGATCTCGAAAAGCTTCAGGGCGAGGTCAACGACCGCATTGCCGTCATGGAAACCCGCAAGGCCGAGTACGAAGACTGGATCGGTCGCCGCAACGAATTCATGAAGCAGGCTGAAAACGGTCTCGTCGATATCTTCAAGACCATGAAACCCGACACTGCCGCCCCTCAGTTGCAGGAAATGCAGGCAGGCCTTGCCGCCGCGATCGTCATGCGGCTTCCGCCTCGCCAATCCGGTCTGATTCTGAGCGAAATGGATGCGAAAAAGGCTGCGGCCGTCGCTTCCATCATCGCCAGTTCAGCGGATCCCAACACGTCGAAAGATCCGTCATGACCAAAATAGCACCCGCATTCCTCGCTACCGTGGCGCTTCTTTCCGGATGCTCGCAAACGCCTCAGACCATTCGGGAGATCGGCAATGTGCCGTCGATGAGTGCGATCGGCAGCGGCCTGCAGTTCAGCCAGGCCCCGCAGCTCGCATCCTATCCGAAGCGTCCGCCAAACATGAACAATGGCTATTCGCTGTGGAGCGACAGCCAGGCCGCCCTGTTCAAGGACGCGCGCGCGCTCAATATCGGCGACATCCTGACCGTCAACATCAGGATCAACGACAAGGCGAATTTCGACAACGAAACGGACCTGGAAAAGACCAACAGCCGCAAGTCCGGATGGAATGCCGACGCCACGATTTTCGGGTGGACCCCGAAGACGGAATCCACCTACGGGTTTAATGGCGCGTCCGAGACGAACGGCAAGGGTTCGACCAAACGCGCCGAGCAGCTGACGCTTCTCGTCGCGGCTGTCGTGACCGGCGTTCTGGACAACGGCAATCTTCTGATCAGTGGTTCTCAGGAAGTCCGCGTCAACCACGAGATCCGTATTCTCAATGTTGCCGGTATCGTCAGGCCGCAGGATGTGGATGCGGAGAACGAGATTTCCTACGAAAAGATCGCCGAGGCACGCATTTCCTATGGCGGCCGCGGTCGCGTGACGGAAATCCAGCAACCGCCCGTCGGGCAGCAGGTCTTGGACCTGTTCTCGCCGATCTGAGGCCTCCGGGCTTTGCCGAGGAGTTGAAACCACATGGCTATCACGGCTGACGACGAAATCGTCCCGAAGAAGAAAAACACGCTCATTCCTATGATTGGTGCAGTGGTGCTGCTGTCCCTGGTGGGCGGCGGCGGCGGCTGGCTGACCGGCACGCTCATTGCGCCGGCTCCGGCGCCGAAGCCTGCCGAAGCGACACCGCCTTCCTCGGGCGAGCATGGCGGTGGGGCCGAAGCCGTTGCGCCGGCACTCCCCAATCTTCTGGAGCTGGGACCGATATTGACCAATATCGGTTATCCCGCGGAAAACCTCATCCGTCTTCAGGTCGGGCTGGTTTTCGACGGCCCGCCCGACCCGGCGCTGGCAGAAACCGTCAATCAGAACATCATGGCCTATCTGCGAACCCTGTCGCTGCAGCAGCTGCAGGGACCGCGTGGATTCACATATTTGAAGAGCGATCTCGATGAGATTGCTGGCCTGCGTTCCCAAGGGCGTGTAACGAAGGTCCTGGTTAGGACTTTTGTTGTCGAATGATTCGTCTCGCGATTTTCGTTGCCGTATTGGCTCTGGCGCCCGGCCTTGCGCATGCGCAGCAGCTGCAGGATCTGATTAACGCTCCTGTCGATGGCTCGGCAGCGGCCTGGATCGTGCGTACCTTCGGTCTTTTGACCGTTCTCTCCGTTGCTCCGGGCATCCTGATCATGGTGACAAGCTTTCCGCGCTTCGTCATCGCGTTCTCTATCTTGAGAACCGGCATGGGCCTTGCCACCACGCCGTCGAACATGATTCTCACCAGCATGGCGATGTTCATGACATTCTACGTCATGGCCCCGACGCTGGAGCAATCCTGGCGTAATGGCATCCAGCCGATGTTGCAGAGTCAGGTCACCGAAGCCGAAGCGATCGAACGGACGGCGGAACCGTTCCGCACCTTCATGATGGCGAATACCCGGCCCAAGGATCTCGCGCTTTTCGTCGATCTTGCCACCGAACGCGGGCAGCAGACATCCGAGAACGACAGACCCTATTATCGCGTGCTCATTCCGGCATTCATGCTGTCGGAAATCCGCCGCGGCTTCGAGATCGGCTTCCTCATCGTCCTGCCGTTCCTCGTCATCGATATGGTGGTCGCGACGATCACCATGGCCATGGGTATGATGATGCTCCCGCCGACATCCATCTCGCTGCCGTTCAAGATCCTGTTTTTCGTCCTCATAGACGGCTGGAACCTGCTCGTCGGTTCGCTGGTCAGATCGTTTTCCTGAGACATCGAAATTGTGCGCCTCAGCTCTCTGTGCGGCAGACCTGCCGGGCAGGGCGCTGGGGCGTTTTCGCTTGTCTTGGAAACGCAAGATCGCCCTGGAGCATGCTTCCCGAAAGTGGTCACCGGTTTCGGGATAAGGGCATGTGTGTAAAAACAAGGAGCGAAAGCGCGACAAGCAAATTTGAAAGATCGCGCCACGCCTTAGACTTGCAGATGTAGTGAAGCCGCTCTTGCAGCCCAACGCGCTGCTTTCGGTGCTCTGGCGCCGGAGCGCCGATCCGTGAACATTCTGATCAGGATTTTGAGCGCCGTAGCGATAGCCCCTTGGCGTCAACATCAATCAATCACTTGGCATCGGTGGATGGGGCCGGACGCGAGCTTTCCTGCAGGCTCCGGCAAGGCGCCATAAACGCAAATGCCGCGCAGGTGCGCGGCAAGGGAATGAAGGACGTCCTGTGGATCCTTCCAGCGGTTGCCGGAAGGATGCTCTTTCTGTCTCAATGATGGGCCAGGCTGCTCAACTCCAGTGCCGCCTGTGCCTTGGTGTTGCGGAAGGTCACCTTCTTGAGGCTATCCGCCAGGATGGAGGTGTTTTCCATCGGATCCGCAGCCGGGCTGTGGAAATTGATGTAGTTGATCGAGATGCTGGCCTTGTCGGCCTCCAGCTTCAGCCGGCTGTAGATGGTGATACCCGGAGGGGTGATCTCCAGATCCAGCGTGATCGACGGATAGGCAGACCAGTCGAGCGCGTAGTCACCGCCAACGCCGAATCGGACTGTTCCCGGATGGAAATAGAGTTCGGCCGCGGAATCGACGAGATCAGCAATCGTGGTGTGATACTCGAAGCGAAGAAGCGAGATGAGGTCGGCGGCATCGAGCAACCTAAGTTCGGCCGCCAAAGGGCCGATAGCCTTGGCCAGGATTTCTTCGCGTTCGATGGAATAAGGGCATGTTTTCATGTGAGCCGTCTAGCCAGTTTTTTGTGGTTAACGTTGTGGTCGGGCTGTCACGAGATCCCTGAAAACTTCAGAGGATCGCTCGGGGATAAATTTATTGTGTAAAGCTTGTGTAGAGATGGATAATTGAAATTAAAGAGAAATTTGACATCTGTAGTCCCCCTTTGGTTTTATGCGATACAGTCGATCGCGCCGGCCTTTTGTCGCCGGTTTGCAAATTCAATCAGGTTCGATGCCGGTCTGTGATGATGTGCCTTGCACGCATCCCGGCAATAGAAACGGGCTTCCCGTCAAATAGTTGACGAGAACCGTGTGCTTCAAAGCAGCATCATGCTGGAATTTGTCGGACGCAGCACGCAATGCGCGTCCGGCCGGGCTTCTGCCCGGCGACGATGTTCAGTCGGCCTTTTCCATGAAAGGCTCGGTGCGCGGCGGCAGGCCGGCGACATCGATGTGATCCGGCTTCAGGCCCTTGCGGGCGCGATCGGCCATCATTTCGTAGGCAGTTTCGAGATGCCGGCAGAAACGCTCGGCATCGAAGAGCGGGCTCTTGAGGCGGTTGTCTTCCAGGCGCTGCCGCAGCGGCTTGAGGCGTTCGGGATTGTTGCCGAACTCGACGGCCATGCGCAGATAGTCCGCTTCGTTTTCGGCAACCAGTTCCGGCAGCCCGATGGCGTTGAGCAGGCTCTCGCTGACGCGCGAGGCGAAATTCGTGCCTTTGTAGGTCAGGACCGGCAACCCGGCCCAGAGCATTTCCGAGGTCGTCGTGTGGCCGTTAACCGGGTAGGTGTCGAGGCCAAGATCGGCAAGCGGAATACGGTTGAGGTGGTGCTCGAAATGCATCTTGTTCATGAACAGGATACGCTTGGCAGGCAAGCCGCATGCGACAAGCTTCTTCTGTATGTTGGCACGGCCTTCGCTGTTGTTGGTCAGAATCCAGAGAATGCTATTGGGTGTGGATTTGACGATCTCCGCCCACATCTCGATCATCGGCGAGGTGATCTTGCGGTTCGCATTGAACGACGCATAGATGAAGGCATCTTCCGGCAGACCGACGTCCTTGCGGGCCATAGGCTTGGCCAGCGGCCGGTGAACCGGGTCATTCGGCTGATAGGTTTCCGGAAGGCGGCAGAATTTTTCGTAATAATGAGGCTTCGAACTTTCCGGCAGGACATATTTGTCGCCCACGACATAGTCGAGATCGACATTCACGGTGGAACCGGGGAAGCCGAGCCAGCCAACCTGGATGGGCGCCGCCAGCTTGTTGAAGACCGTATTGCGCGTGCCCATCGTATGGCCTTTGAGGTCCACGAAGATGTCGATCTCACGCGATTTGATTTCGGACAGAACCTGCTCGTCGTCCATGTCGCGGATCGTGACGATATTGCCCCATTCGCTGCGGTCGACCTCGTTGGTGGCCAGCAGCTTCGGATCCGAATGGCAGAACAGCGTGATCTCGAAACGATCGCGATCATGCAGTTCCAGCACGCGGCGGATCAGTTTCATGGTTGCGTGCTTGTCGAAGAAGTCCGACGACAGATAGCCGATGCGGATCTTATCCGACCAGGTATGCGGCTCCTTGTGCCGCAGCGCTGTCATGTCCGCCGAGAATTTCGGCGTGTTGCTGCGTGCCAGCTGGTTCAGGTGCTCGTCGCCGGACCAGTGCAGATTGAAGAACGTGCCGTCCCATTTGACGAAGTCGATGTCACCGGCTGCTACGGCCTCGTTTAGGATCGGCTGGTGACGGTCGATGGCGTCGAACTTGCTGTGTTCACGGCTGAAGGTCAGGTACATGGTCCGGACCGCATTGTTGTTCGGCAGCCGTGAAAGAAGCACGCGTGCCGTCTCGATATCGGACGGGTCGAACAAATCCCATGTGTGGAGCGAGATACGCGCACCGAGCCGCATATGGTCGATTTTGCTGCTCTTCATCAGCATGGTCTTGAATACACGGGCAAGGCGTGCCTGTTGCCTGTCGACGAGGAGCGAGGCAACGATGTAGCCGAGTTCCGGGTCCCGCGTGATTTTCGGCAGGATGCGGCTGGCAAGCGCAAGCGCCTTGTCCTTCTCACCCAGCTCGAAATAGAGCCGGATACTGTCGATAAGATTGTCATCGGCATTCTGACCACCGAGTTCGGCAGCCAGTTGGAAAGACTGGGCGGCTTCGGCCTTGTGTCCGAGCTGCTGCAGCGTTCGGGCGAGCAGCGCATAGGTACGGGCATCCTTCTGCACATCGAGAAGGCGATTGATAATGGCAAGCGACGCTGTGTACTGGCCGCTGCGAAACTGCTGCGATGCGGCCTTGTAGCTGATCTCGTTCAACGTATGCTCCGTATTTTGACTATCGCAATCGTCCGGCCCAGCCACTTTCGGAAGCGCATGGATGCAAGATGCGAGAAATTGATCCCGGTTTTTTACTGGGCGAAGCTTGCTTGAAACCGGTGTGGCGTCAGCGTGCCGGAAAACAGCCGAGCAGATTATGCTTAACGCCTGAAAACAAGGCTTATCTGTTTATTTACCACGCTTGCGCAAGGTCGCTGAAGCCCCCCCGAAATTAAGATTCTGGCAAGGCCTGCGCGCCTAATTTCCTCCTGCGACGGGTTGGTGTCCTAAACGAAAAACGGAACCGAATGGCATGATGTCGGATCGTCGCAGCCGATTAATAACCGGCATGTCCTCACCGTTTGTTTTTAGTCTTTAGGGGACACTTCATGTCTAGCATCAACTTCAACGCCAGCGCGACTTCTGCTCTCGAAACCCTTCGTAACATCAACAAGGATCTGCAGAAGACCCAGAACAACATCTCCACCGGCGAGAACGTAAACTCTGCCGCTGACAACGTTGCCTACTGGTCGATCTCCACGACCATGAAGTCCGACAACAAGGCTCTCGGCGCAGCTCAGGACGCCCTCGGCGTCGGCGCAGCCAAGGTCGACACGGCTTACGCTGCAACCGAAAGCGCCATTGAAGTCGTCAACGAAATCAAGGCCAAGCTGGTTACCGCTTCCGAAAGCTCCGCCGACAAGGATCAGATCAACCTCGAAGTTGAAAAGCTGCAGCAGCAGCTTTCGGCTATCGGTCAGGCCGCTTCGTTCAACGGTGAAAACTGGGCTGTTTCTGCAGCCAACGACGAGACCCAGGGCAAGGTCGTTGACGGCTTTATCCGCAACACGGATGGCAGCGGCGTCAAGATCACCACTGCAACCTACGACATCGAAGACAACGCGATGTTCGCAACCATGGTTTCCGGCGTTGGCTCTGGCGGCATCCTGAACGACGTCATGACCATCGCTCTGACTTCGGCCACCACGTCGGGCGAAATCGACACCTACATGACCATGGTTGAAACCGCCCTGTCGAGCCTGACGGACGCTGGTGCTGCTCTCGGCGCACTGTCGACCCGTATCGACCTGCAGGACGAATTCGCTTCCAAGCTGTCCGACGCAATCGAATCCGGCGTAAGCCGCCTGGTCGATGCCGACATGGAAGAAGAATCTGCCAAGCTTTCGGCACTGCAGACCCAGCAGCAGCTGGCTGTCCAGTCGCTGTCGATCGCCAACTCCTCGTCGCAGAGCATCCTGCGCCTGTTCCAGTAATCACTGGCAGCAATCTCAAATCGGGGCCGCACCTTTAAGGTGCGGCCCTTTTGCGTTTTGGGCCTGTCGAATTCCCGCGAAATCGATACCAAAATTTAACCTGGATTAATGAGAAGTAAATGCTTAAAAATTAATGGGAAGTAAATGAAATTATTGCGTTTTTTTCTTTTCGTGTTTGGGAATTGTTAACCTTAACCGTGTCTAATCGGCTCATCAAAACGACGGGCCGAAATTAACGGTTTCCGGCAAGCATGAAGCTGACTGTCGTTCCCCGGCGCAATCCGGAATGTCCCTTCAAATCATAGTGCCAAAGGGGCAACTTTCATGACCAGCATTCTGACCAACACCTCCGCCATGTCGGCTCTCGCAACGCTGCGGAACATCAACACCGATCTCGCCAGCACACAGGACCGCGTTTCGTCCGGCTTCCGCGTCGGCGCAGCTGAAGACAACGTTGCCTACTGGTCGATCTCCACGACTATGAACTCCGACAACAAGGCCCTCGGCGCAGCTCAGGACGCCCTCGGCGTCGGCGCAGCCAAGGTCGACACGGCCTATGCAGCTATCGAAAGCTCCATTGAAGTCGTAAACGAAATCAAGGCCAAGCTGGTTACCGCAACCGAAAACTCCACCGACAAGGAACAGATCAACCTCGAAGTTGAAAAGCTGCAGCAGCAGCTGTCGGCTATCGGTCAGGCTGCATCCTTCTCCGGCGAAAACTGGGTTGTTGCTGAAGCCAACGAAACCACGCAGGGCAAGGTTGTTGACGGCTTCATCCGCGAAACGGATGGCAGCGGCGTCAAGATCACCACTGCAACCTACGACATCGCAAGCAACGCAATGTTCGCAACCATGGTTGCCGGCGTTGGCTCTGGCGGTATCCTGAACGACGTCATGACGGTTGCTCTGACCTCGGCCACCACCACAGGCCAGATCGACACCTACATGGACATGGTTGAAACCGCTCTGTCCAAGCTGACGGACGCTGGTGCTGCTCTCGGCGCACTGACGACCCGTATCGACCTGCAGGACGAATTCGCTTCCAAGCTGTCCGACGCAACCGAAGCTGGCGTAAGCCGCCTGGTTGACGCCAACATGGAAGAAGAATCGGCGAAGCTTTCGGCGCTCCAGACGCAGCAGCAGCTCGCTGTTCAGTCCCTGTCGATCGCTAACTCTGGCTCGCAGAACCTGCTTTCGCTCTTCCAGTAAAAAAATCCGTTATCGGAAATCAGGGTCGCACGCAGGTGCGACCCTTTTTTTGTGCCTTGTTTTTAAAGGTTAATTTCTCTCTTTACAACTTTCGTCTGTTATGGATTTGTTTACTCGCGTTAACGCTCCACTTCGGTTGTTAACTTTATGTTAACTATGATGGAGTTTTTTCATCGTCATTGAAACAGCGGGCCGGACAGCAGCTTAACGCAATCCTAGGCCAGGCATGAAGCTGATCGCGTTTACCGGTCCACGCCGGAATGTCCCTCCTAACGAAAAGCCAAAGGGGCAAATTTAGATGACGAGCATTTTGACCAACACGTCCGCAATGTCCGCACTCCAGACGCTTCGCGGTATCGGCACCAGCCTCGCAGAAACTCAGGATCGTGTCTCTTCCGGTTACCGCGTAGGCGCCGCTGAAGATAACGTTGCTTACTGGTCGATCTCGACCACGATGAATTCCGACAACAAGGCAATCAACGCTGCTTCCGACGCCCTCGGCGTCGGCGCTGCAAAGGTCGATACCGCCTACGCAGCCATGGAAAGCGCCATCGACGTTGTCGACGAAATCAAGGCCAAGCTCGTAACGGCCACGGAAGAATCGACCGACAAGGAACAGATCAATCTTGAAGTTGAAAAACTCCAGGAACAGTTGAGCTCGATCGCTCAGGCGGCGTCCTTCTCCGGTGAAAACTGGATGGTCGCCACCGACACCGCCTCCAACACCGTCGTCGTCGACGGTTTCATCCGCAATTCGGATGGAACAGTGAAGGTTACCACCGCTGAGTTCCAGGTCGCTTCCTACGCGATGTTCGGAACCATCGTTGATGGTGTCGGCCAGGATGGCATCCTCGGCAGCGTCATGGATATCACACTGACGAGCATCTCCACCACCGGTGAGATCCAGGGTTTCCTTAACCAGGTCGAATTGGCGCTCTCGAAGTTGACCGACTCCGGCGCAGCTCTCGGTGCCCTGATCACCCGTATCGATCTTCAGGACGAGTTTGCCGCCACCCTTTCGGACGCCATCGAAACCGGCGTAAGCCGCCTGGTCGATGCCGACATGGAAGAAGAATCGGCCAAGCTTTCGGCGCTCCAGACCCAGCAGCAGCTGGCAATCCAGTCGCTGTCGATCGCCAATACCTCCTCGCAGAACATCCTCACGCTCTTCCAGGGCTAAGGATTGGGGAATTTCCGAAATTGATGACCAGAATCGAGCCGCGTTTCAAAGACGCGGCTCGATCCATATCAAGCAAGATCAATGGCTTCGGTCACTTGTTCATGATCGTGGCTCGGGGCGATATGCTGGCGCAAGGTTGTTCGCGTCTTGTCCGAATCGTAGGTTTTCATTAACCTTCGTGAACGGGCTGCAAAGCCATTAACGTGACGCGCTTGCCGGATGGCAGGCAGCATGAAGCCGATGCGTCGCGGCCGGATGATATGCCGGCATGTCCTGATTTCGAACATTAGGTGGTTAGAACATGACAAAAATCATGACGGTCGGTTATGTGCAGAGCGCCCTGCAGACATTGATTTTCGCGAGCGACAATCTCGAGGAAACCCAGAAGCGCACGTCGTCCGGCCTGGCCGTTGCTTCTGCCGCGGACAATGCCGGCTACTGGTCGGCCGCCACCAACATGACATCCGACCAGAGCATTCTGGGCAGCATCGGTGACGCGCTCAATCTCGGCTCCTCCAAGCTCGATACCGCCTATGGGGCCGTCACCTCATCTCTCGATATTCTCGATGAGATAACCGGCCAGCTGGTCACCGCCTATGAGGAAGGGACGGACCGCGACGCGCTGAATGGCCGGATCAGCTCGCTCAAGGAAAACCTCAAGTCCGTCCTGCAGGCGGCGACATTCTCGGGCGACAACTGGCTCTATAACTCCGATGAAGTTCTCGGCGCTGCGAAGTCCATCCCGACGTCCTTTCAGCGCAGCGTTTCGGGGGCGGTATCTCTCAGCTATCTTACGATCGAATCGTCAGATACGACGCTTATCGATTCCGCCAATGCCAATCGCGGGCTGCTGACGGCTGCGACTGACGCCAACACATTGAGACCCGACGGTACCGCGATCTCCCGCGACTATTATCTGCTCAACGTGGATTCGACCATTCCGGCGCCCGGCACGGAGATTGCCGTATCGGATGCCACGACCGCGACCGAGCTCGACGATATGATTGCCGTCGTCGGCCAGCTGACCGACAGCCTCAACCGGCTGGCAAGCTCGCTTGGCACGGTTTCTGCCCGGATCGATCAGCAGACCACTTTCGTGAAATCGCTTCAGGACGTTCTCGACGAAGGCGTCGGTCGTCTGGTCGATGCGGATATGGAAGAGGAATCCACCAAGCTGGCGGCCTACCAGACCCAGCAGTCGCTTTCGGTGCAGCTGATATCCATGCTCAACAGCCATCGTGAAAGCGCCCGGGTTCTTTTTAGCTAGTGCCTGGCGGGTCCTTCATCTTCGCACAAGTTTGGCATCGTAGCTCATTTCTGGCGGTGATGCGTCCATTCCGGGATGCGTCACGCCGATCGCTTCGAAGCGAGCCTGCCAAACGCACGAAGGAAGGGTCAACTTGTTCATTTTTGAGGTAAGCCTTTTCATTATCCGCATGTCGGCTCGATAGGGATATTTCCATGAGTGTGCCGCTTGCCCGTTATTTGAAGGATTTTGGCGCTCCGCAGCCGCAGCCGCCGGAGTTCGTTTCCGATTTCGATTTTCCCGAAGACGACTTCGCTCTGCCGGAAACACCGCTGGAGCCTGTCGTCGATATCGAGGCGGAAAAGAGCCGGGCGCGCGCGGAAGGCTATGAGGCCGCCGTGGCCGAGATGGCCGGGCGCCACGAAGAGCAATTGGCGCAGATCGCTGCGAAACACCGCGAAGAGATGGAAGCGCTGACCGCAAGATACGACGGCGCCGTCGCCGAGCGGGTCGAGGCCTTCCTAAACGAGATGAAGACGTCGCTCGCGGAGGCTGTCGATGCCTCGGTGGCGGGCGTTCTTTCCCCCTTCGTCCAGGAAGAGGTTGCGCGTGCAGCCGGCGCGAAATTTGCGGCCGATGTCGCCGAGGAAATCGGCCAGGGCAGGACGGTCAAGATCTCCGTCCAGGGGTCCGAAACATTCATCGAAATGATGCGCAAGCGGCTCGACCCGCTCGTGACTGAAGTCGAATACAGGGAATCGACGGAAATCGACATGACGCTGGAAGTCGGTGACACGATTCTTGTGACGCGTCTGAAGACTTTTGTCGAAGCGATGGAAGAGCAGATAGATGAGTGAAAGTCATCATCACGGCAAGAACGAGATCATTGTCGTTAAACGCCACAAGGGTGATCACGACGGCGCGCATGGCGGCGCCTGGAAGATCGCCTATGCGGACTTCATGACGGCAATGATGGCTTTCTTCTTGGTCATGTGGCTCGTCAACGCCTCCAATGAGGAGACGAAGGCCTCGATCGCAAGCTATTTCAACCCGATCAAGCTGACGGATGAATCGCCCAGCTCGGACGGTGTCAAGGAACCTGCAAAGGAAGCCGAGGGCGAACACGACGCTCAGAAGTCCGATATCGCCGCCGACAAGACGCAGGACGGCTCCGCCGCTGCTTCCGGCGAAGACCTCACGGCTTCATCGGGTGAAAATACCAGCTTTTCCGAAGAGGCATTCTTCGAAAATCCCTATGCCGTTCTGGCTGAGATCGCGCAGGAAGTTGGCCAGCAGGCCAATGTCAGCGTGAAAGGCGAGGGCGGTGCGGCGAATTCCGGCCCGTCGACCGGCGCCTCAGGCGGCGAAGCCTATCGCGACCCGTTCGATCCGGACTTCTGGAGCAAGCAGGTCTCTGCGCCGCAAAACGGTCAGAACGGCGCGGTCGCCGTGACGCAGGACAGCAGCCTGCCGCCGGCGCCGGATGCAAAGCCGGTCGAGACGGCTGCAGCCCAGACGCAGGCGCCGAACCAGGCAGACGCGCAGATGCCGTCTACATCCGAGGCCCAGACGTCCACGGATTCTTCCGCCGAGCAGCAGGTCGCAGCGCTTCAATCGCCGGAAAGCACACCTGCAGCGGCAGCTCAGCAGGAAGAGAAGCCTTATGACGGAGAGCCCGAGCCTGATCGCCCCGCGACTTCGGCGCAGCAGAACCAGAAGGCCGAGGAACTTAAGGAAGAACTCGTCAAGGCGATGACCGGAGTTCCGGGCAAGCTTGCCGAAGGCATTGTCGTAACCCCATCCGAAGGTGGGCTGCTCGTCAGCATTTCCGACCAGGCCGCAACGCCGATGTTCGATCTCGGTTCGGCCGTCCCCCGCAGGGAAACGGTGCTGGCGATGGAAAAGGTCGCGACAGTTCTGAAGCAGCAGGCCGGTTCTATCGTTATCCGCGGTCATACCGACAGCAGGCCTTACCGTGGCGGCAATGCCGATAACTGGACGCTGTCTATGGATCGTGCCCATGCCGCCTATTTCATGCTTTTGCGTGGCGGCCTGGAAGACACCCGCGTGAAGCAGTTGTCCGGTTTCGCCGATCGCCGTCTGCAGGTGACGGATAATCCCGAGGACGGAGCCAATCGCCGTATCGAAATCCTGATCGCCGATGGTTGAAGGTAACTGCTGATGTTTGCTCGTAGACACTGGTTTGTTCGTTCCGCGTTTCTTGCAGCCGCGCTGGCTGCAGGAGCTGTTGAAACGCGCGCCCAGGACCAGTCGCTCGATGCCTACAAGATCCTGCGATCCCTCCAGTTCGTCCAGGACTCACTGGTGCTTGGAGATCACTCCGCCTCGGATCTTCAGCGCTATCTGCTCGACTCGCTCGACAAGCGGCTGCGATCCGCCGACAACGGCACGCTTGCAGACACGCGCAATGCCGATGCCGTCTTCGTTTACGTGA
This sequence comes from Hyphomicrobiales bacterium, assembly GCA_900469445.1. Taxonomy (GTDB): domain Bacteria; phylum Pseudomonadota; class Alphaproteobacteria; order Rhizobiales; family Rhizobiaceae; genus Neorhizobium. The sequence continues at coordinate 3,164 of UBXM01000052.1, read as the reverse complement.
TGAGTGGCGGCAATCCCGCAACGTTGAATTTCCTCGCCGCGCGTGACACGCAGGGTTATCTCGACGCGCGGGTGGTCAACGTCCTGCAGAAGTATCTGGATGGCAGGGGCGGGCAGGTTGCAAGCTCGATTGCGTCCCTCTCGCAGGAATATCAGGGCTCAGTGATCGGCCCCTATCTCAATCTGGTCGCCGGCAACGTCAATTATCCGACGGACCCGACCGCGGCGCTGATTTTTTACGATCGGACGCGCGTCGATGCGCCGGGAACGATCCTGGAAGAGGCTGCCTTGCGCCGCTCCATCGTCGCCAGCACGACCATCAAGGATGTTGACCGCGCCTTTGGTTATTCCGTGCGTTATGCGCGGCGTTTTCTTCACTCCCCCTATGCCAGTCAGTTTGCCGATCTGTTTGTCGATCTGGCGGTGACCAGCGAGGCGGGGCTGGGGCATGAGCGGATTTCCGAAGTGGCCGACCTGATGGATCCGGACCGCGCCCAGGAGCTTTATTTGCGCATATCGCGGCTGGCGACGCTGAAAGGCAAATTTGAACTGGCGCGCTATACGGCTGAAGAAGCGCGCAAGCTGAACGACCTGCTGAGCGGTAATGGGCGCAAGGTTCTGCCCGGCCTTTACGAGCACCTCGCCAAAGTCCCTTCTTCCCAGGTTTCTGAAGTGGTCGACCAGCTTTCTTCCATGCCGCGTGAGGGGCTCTCCCAACGTGACCAGGCGCTTCTCGATGCCGCGCAACGCATTGGCGAAGAAATCGTCAGGCCGGTTGAGATCACAGCTGAAGGTGCCGAAACAGGCGACCGCGACGATAACACCCAGACCGCGGGCGCCAAGCCCGATCCGACCACCGCAGGATCGGTGGTGCCGAATGCACCAGCCGCGACAAATGCAGCGGTTGACGACTTCGTGACGCAAGGCCGAAACAAGCTGGGTGATATAGATTCGCTCCTTTCGGAGGAGGACTGGAACCAATGATGAATGTAGTGAACGGCCCCATGCCGTCGGGCGCGGATGTTTCGACGGCAGCTTCTTCCGCTTCGGGTAAAGCAAAAGGCTCTACCAAGGACGACGGTTTTGCAAAGACGCTCAACTCCTATGGCGAAGGCCAGAGTCAGCGCGGCAAAACCGACACCGCGGAGAGCGAAGATAGCACGGTAGCGGCGACCCAGACCGAACAGGATCAGCCCGAGACGGATGCCACCGTGGAGAAGACGTCCGCAGGCGGCCGTCCATTCGCCATGACCGTGGAATCCATGTTCTCGAAAACCACGGCTCAGGCTTCGGACGTGGTTACTCCGGAGACTGTCATGGAAACGCCGGCCGTCGATATGCCGGAGCCCGAACAGGCCGTCGTCGTTGATGGTGCGGATCTCGACACCGCAACGGATCTCCTGGCGGACTTGCAGGCGGCCATCCCCGCCAATACCAAAGGCCAGGGGACGCCGGTTCGCAACAATACTACAGCGGACCAGGCCAAGACCGCCCAGACGGATACCGATGCAGCCGACACTGAAGCGGCGGACGATGTGTTGGCGCTGCTTCAGGTCACGCCGGATGCGGCGGCTGGCCAGACCGTGCAGTCCGACGTCGTTGACGATCAGCAAGCCATGCAGACGCCTTCTGCCGAAATCGACGTGGATGCCGTTGCATCGCAGGCCGGTAACGCAGCTCAACCCATGAAAGACGCCACATCCGTGAATACTGCCGCGGATGCAGGCAAGTCCGTTCAGGGCAGCACTTCCAAGACTGCCGACGTGACGCCTGCCATCCAGGATGCCTTGCAGCATGATGGTGAAGTGTCGATGGATACCGAAACGGCGACTGTCCAGATCACCGAGAACCGTCGTTACATCGGCATCGCGCCGAGCTCGAATGCCGTCTCGCTGGCAACGGCCTTCGGCCAGGATCCAGACTGGTCGGCTGCCATGAACCCGAGCGCCAAACTGTCCAACGAGGCGCTTTATGCCAGCACGGGCAAGGTGGTGAACACGCTCAAGATCGAGCTCAATCCGAACGATCTCGGGCATGTAACGGCAACCATGCGCATGGTCGGTGAAGAGCTGAACATTCATCTGACGGTCGAAAGCAGCAAGGCTTACAGGCAGATCGTTGGCGATAGCTCCTCGATGCTCGATAACCTGAAGGCTCAGGGTTACAGCGTCGATCAGATCACGGTCAGCATTGCGAGTGGAAGCAGCTCGACATCTTCCGACAAGGGCAGTGACGCGTTTGCGAACGGCCGCCAGTCCTCCGACATGGGCCAGGCACAGCAGCAACAGCAGCAGAACGGCCGCCAGGGCGGCAATACGAGCGGCAATCTGGCGGATACGTCGGACATTGGCGCACGTGGCAGCTCTTCTGGAGGTAAGGATGAAGGTTCGGCTCAAGGCGTGGCTTCTGGCGGCGCTGGTGCTCGTCCCGGCACCGTTTATCTCTGATCGGGGAGAAGCGGCGGTCAGCGCCAGCCTCGCATGCGAACGGCAGATACAGCGCGCCGCCGCACAATACGGTATCCCCGAGGGCATACTCTATTCTGTCGGCCTGACCGAGACAGGGCGCAAGGGCTCACTTAGTCCCTATGCCCTCAATGTCGAGGGCAAGGCATTCTTCCCCGGTTCGTTGCAGGAGGCATTTGCCCAGGTCGCAAATTCACGGGGGCAGGGTGCCGAGCTGATCGATATCGGCTGCATGCAGATCAACCTCAAATATCACGGCGCGGAGTTTGCCTCCCTGCAGGATATGTTCGATCCGGCCCAGAACGTTGCCTATGCGGCGCGCTTTTTGCGTCAGCTGTATAATCGCCACGAGACCTGGACGATGGCCGTCGCCCGTTATCACGCCGGACCGAACAACGACCCCGCGCAGCAGCGCTACGTATGTCGGGTGATCTCAAATCTCGTCGCATCGGGTTACGGGCAGTGGACCGCAGGAGCTACAAGTTTCTGCGCTGGCGGCAACTGGAAGTAGATTGTCCGCGCATTTTACCCCTTGTCCCTGATTTGGCGATAATGAGGCATGTCAAATATGCTTGTGTCGAATCCTGTTATAAATCTGTTAGATTCTTTCAGAAAAATTGTGTCTCCGTCGATTTGACCCACTAGATATAGTGCAAATCGGAGTGCCATGGTTAATCAACTATTAATTAGTCCCCACAAG
>UBXM01000054.1 GCA_900469445.1 Hyphomicrobiales bacterium | reverse complement strand
GGGTGTCATCGGGGCAGGGGCAGGGGCTGTGACCGCAGGGCTGCTGGCCGGCGTCGGAACCGGTGCAGACGCCGCAGGCGGTGCCGTCACGGCGGTCTTTGCCGCATCCGCCTGGCCGACCTCGATTTCAACGGGCCTGCCGGTGCGGGTGGCGAAATCAAGGATCTGCTGAACCTCGGCAGTGCTCTGCCCGGGATGGACGATGATCGTCAGCGGTGCGTCCTCGGCAAACGAGAGACTACCCGATGCGAGAGTGACGAAGATGGCGGCAAAGCCCAAGCGAAGGAATGCGAAAATCATGTCCATGGCCAACGTCCTCAACGACGCTGTCGCCTTCCGTACAGACCGGTGCGACAATCCGTACCTGCCACTTATAGCAGCAAGATCGGCGCAGGCGAATGGGCTTGTCAGGGTACCATCGGCCAGCACGCAAGCGGTGTCGGATTTCGGATCAGCCCGCGTTCAGCCAGTATTTGGCCAGTGCCGGAATTTCGCGTGCGGTCGAATAGATATCCCGCATTTCGAAATAACGCGCATATGCCGTGCCGGTCTGCGCAATACCTGCGTCCCGCAGAGCCATGCGGCTTCGCGTAAGGTGGAAATATTGCGATACCGCGATTGCCGAGGTTAGGCCGCGATCCTTCATCAGCCTTGCTGCATTCTCTGCCGTATCGCGTGTCGTGTTTCCAAACTCGTCGGTGATGATCCGGTCTGCGGCCACGTTCTGTGCGACGAGATAGTCATGCATGACCTTGCCTTCGCTGAAACCTTCCTTGCCGGTGCCGCCGCTGACCAGAATGAAATCGATAGCCCCCTGCCGGTGAAGTTCGATGGCCCGGTCGAGACGGGCCTGAAGGCGGGGCGACGGTTTTCCGTCGGGCATGACCATCGAGCCAAGCACGACACCGACATCCGCCTTTTCGATCCGGTCGCTAAGTCCATCGATGACGATGGCGGCAGCCGAGGCCGTGACGATCAGGAGAGGCAAAAGAATGACAATGATCAATCGCTTCATGGCAATCTCAAAAGGTGTTTGTGCTGAAAATCAACGGTAGCGGAAAGCCTGCCCATGTTCGGACAGGTTTGAAACTCCGCGACCCGGCATGGCCCTGAAAGCTCTCAGATCCTCGGCAGATAGGTCTGGTAATCGAAGTCGCTCACCGTGCGCAGATAGGCGACCGCCTCCTTGCGCTTCGTATCGCCATAAAGCTTCTGGTAACGCGCCCCGAACACGTCGCCGATGAAGGGCGAGGCGGAGAAATCCTCGACGGCGGTCAGGAAATCATGCGTCAGGCGCTTGGTGCCTTCGGGCGGCTCCTGACCGGGTTCGGTCGGCAGGCCGGGATCGAGAGGCGCGTCCAATCCCGCCAGCATTCCCCCGAGAATGGCAGTGAGCAGCAGATACGGGTTGGCATCCGCGCCAGCGACCCGATGCTCGATACGGGCTGCAGGTCCATTGGCGTCCGGTATGCGCACCGACGTTCCGCGATGGCCGAAACCCCAGTCTATATCGACCGGCGCGAACGAGCCCGGCTGGAACCGGCGATAGGAATTGGCGAATGGCGCAAAGATCAATTGCGCATCGCGCATCGTCTTCAGCATGCCCGCCGTCACCGATTTCAGCTTCGCCGGATCACCGCCCCTGGCATCGAGAATGTTGTTGCCGTCGCGGTCGATGATGCTGGCATGTACATGCAGGCCGGATCCGGCCTGATCGCCATAGGGCTTGGCCATGCAGGTGGATTTCATCCCGAATTTTCGCGCGACCTGCTCGGCGATCCGCTTGAGATAGATGCAGTCATCGGCGGCAGCCAGAGCGTCTGCCCGATGCAGGAGATTGATCTCGAACTGGCCGGGACCGAATTCCGCCGTCGTTGCGTCCGCCGGAATATCCTGAAGCTTCGCCCAGTGCCGCACCGTCTGCAGATAGTCGTCGAGCGCATCGACCGCGCTCATGTCGTAGAGCTGGAACCCGTTCGGCTGGTCCTTGTACATCAGCTTTGCCGGCGGGCGAGGGCGGCCGGTCTCGCGCCAGTCGTCCTGCACCACGTAGAATTCCAGTTCCGTCGCAACGACCGGCGTCAGGCCACGTTCATCGAAACGCTTGAGCAGATTGGCGAGGATCGCGCGCGGGTCCATGAAGCTTGGCTCGCCGGTCAGCTCATGCATCGTTGCCAGAACCTGGGTGGAGCCTTCCGGCCCCCACGGCATCGGCGCTTTGCTGCGCTGGTCGGCAATGCACTGCCCGTCCGGATCGCCGAGCGTCAGCGAAACACCGGTAATGTCGTCATTGTCGTCGCCCCAGATGTCGAGCGACTGGGTGGAGGTCGGCAGGCGCACGGCGCCGTCCCACACCTTCTTTTCCTTCGAGATCGGGATACGTTTGCCGCGCAGATCCCCGTTCATGCCGACGAGCAGGATTTCGATATGGGGCTCAACGGTATCGGTCATGAAGCATCATCTCTGAGGTTGCGGAACCTCGTTCGTAACCGATAAGAATTGGTCGCACAATCTGAGGAGCAGGAACGCGATGAACGACAAGCCGGCCATTTCCAATCTTCAGGCCATCGATGCCGCCCACCATCTGCATCCCTTCTCCGACATGAAGGAACTGAACGCCAAAGGCACCCGCATCATCGAGCGCGCCGAAGGCGTCCACATCTTCGATTCGACCGGCAAGAAATATCTCGATGCCTTTGCCGGCCTCTGGTGCGTCAATGTCGGTTATGGTCGAAAGTCGATCGCCGAAGCAGCCTACAGGCAGATGCAGGAACTGCCCTATTACAACACCTTCTTCGGCACCACGACGCCGCCGGCAACGCTGCTTGCCCAGAAGATCGCCTCGAAGACGGGCGGCAAGATGAACCACGTCTTCTTCACCAATTCCGGCTCGGAAGCGACCGACACCTGGTTCCGTATCGCCCGTGTCTACTGGAAGGCGCTCGGCAAGCCGGAGAAGACCCAGGTGATTGCCCGCAAGAACGCCTATCACGGCTCGACCGTTGCCGGTGCCTCGCTCGGCGGCATGAAGCACATGCATGAACAGGGCAACCTGCCGATCGAGGGTGTCCACCACATCAACCAGCCCTATTGGTATGCCGAGGGCGGCGATCTTTCACCCGCCGAATTCGGCCTGAAAATGGCCCGCGAACTCGATGCCAAGATCGATGAGCTGGGCGAGGATCGCGTCGCCGCCTTCGTTGCCGAGCCGATCCAGGGGGCAGGCGGCGTCATCATTCCGCCGGATACCTACTGGCCGGAAATCGCCCGCATCTGCACGGCACGTAATATTCTCTTGATCTCGGATGAAGTCATCTGCGGCTTCGGCCGTCTCGGCTCCTGGTTCGGTTACCAGCATTTCGGCGTCGAGCCGGACATGGCGCCGATCGCCAAGGGCCTGTCCTCCGGCTATCTGCCGATCGGCGGCGTACTGGTCTCGGATCGCGTGGCACAGGTGATGATCAGCGAATTCGGCGATTTCGCCCATGGCTATACCTATTCCGGCCATCCGGTTGCCGCTGCGGCGGCACTTGAGAACCTGCGCATCATCGAGGAGGAGGGACTGGTCGAGCGCGTTCGCGACGATATCGGACCGTATTTCGCCTCCGCCTGGAAAAGCCTTGAGGATCACGCCGTCGTCGGCCAGGCGGAAAACATCGGCCTGATGGGCGGGCTGCAACTGGCGGCAGACAAATCCACCCGCCGCCGTTACGCAAAACCCGACGACATCGGCACGCTGGTGCGCAATCACTGCGTCGAGAACGGCCTGATCATGCGCGCCACCGGCGACCGGATGCTCGCATCTCCGGCACTGACGATCAGCCGATCGGAGATCGACGAGGTGATCGAAAAGCTGCGCAACGCACTCGATCACCTGCGTGATACGGTGAAGGAGTAACCCTTACCGGGGAAGCTCCATCACCGCATATCCGAACCGATACTGGTCGGACGGCTGACCCCATTGATAGGGGTAGCCGACGATCGCGACATCCTGCGGCGTGGCCGTAATGCCTTGTTCGATCAGATAGTTTGAAAACTGCTTGTCGAAGGCGACAGGCATGCTGCCGTCTTTCGTGCGCCAGACGAAGACGATCCGGTCGAAGCCTGCAACGGATGAGCTCGTCATTGTTGCCGGCGGCGGATCGACCGCGACCGACATGCCGGGAAGATTGAAATGCAGGTTGCCGGCGAGCTGTCCGTCCGAGGCGACTACGATCGTGTGCGCGCCGGCCGCCTTTTCCGCCACGGTCTTTGAAAGCGCCGCAAAGGGAATGTTGACATAGCCGTAATTGCCGTTGATGCGGCCCATATTGGCGCGCAGCGCAAGTGCCAGCGGGATCAGCACCATGATCACCACGGCGACGCCCCACAGCCGCTTGAAGCTCACCTCGACCGGGATTTTCGCAGCATCGATCTTCAGCGCCAGATAGAGCGGCGCGGCAAGCAGAATCGGTGTCAACCAGCGGTCACGTACGTTCTCGAAGCCGGCAAACAGGATCATCAGGATGATCAGCCCAAGCGAAAGAACGAGAATGCGGCCGACAAGGCGTGTCCATCGGCTATTGGCTCGCACAACGGCTTTGAGATGCTCGCGGTAGACGGCCGCGAAGACGATCAGGGTGAGAGCGAGGAAGCTTAAAACCCCGACGGTCAGGGAACCGAGGCCCTTTGCGATGCCTCCAAGCAGGCTCGTTTCGTCACCGGCGAGCTTTTGCAGCGTGCGTTGGCTCGCTTCGTCGAAATTGTCGAGAAGCCATAGTGCATGTGGTGTCACGATCGCCAAAGCCAGAAGCGCCGCCGGCAGCAGTTTCCACGAAAGCACCGTGCGGCGCATTTCCCGGTCCATCAGCACGGCAAGCCCGGCCGCGATCGGCAGAATGGCAAAATTGTATTTCGTGATGCCGCCAATGCCGGTGGCGATGCCGAACAACAGGAAGGCCAGAAGTGACGGCCGCGAGATGACCCTCAGCAGCGTATAAAGAAAGAAGGACGCGCCGAAAATGGCGGCGACGGTATGCGACAGGTCGCGCTGCGCCTCGAACGAGACCTGCGGAATGGTCAGGAGCCCGAGTGCTGCAATGACTGCAAGTCGCTTGTCTTCCAGCACCTGCCGTGCGGCAAGATAATAGAACATATAGGACAGGAAGAGGATCAGCCCCTTCAGCCCCGAAAGCGTGATGAGCGAGATGCCGAAGATCTGGATCGCGCCATGCTGCAGCCAGTTGTAAAAAGGTGGTTGCGCGCCATAACCCGGCAGCAGCCATTGCGACAGGTAGACCTGCTCGGCTTCATCGAGTTCCAGTCCATGGGGAATAATGAAGCGTATGAGGACCTGGACGGCAAAATAGACGGCAAGCACCAAAGCCAGGGTCTGTCCGGCGCCGAGCCGGTCAGTCAAAGCCGGCGTGTCATGCGCATGGGTTGGCGAGGAAATTTTCGGCAAGATTGTCTCCAGCAAGAAGGCGTCCGTAGCCCGTTATTCCCGGTCCACGGATCTACTGTCTCTGTCGGGGTGTCACACGGCGGGCGTTTCGGCCTGATAGACTTCCCTGACGATATAGCTGAGGGCCGTGTCCTCGCGGTAATAGGTGCGCGCGATCATTTCGGCCAGGATGCCGGTGGTGATCATCTGCACCGACGACAGGAACAGCATGACGCCGATCAGGAACAGCGGGCGTGTTCCGATGTCATTGCCCATGATGAATTTGTCGATGAACAGATAAAAGAGGATCAGCCCCGAGATTGCGCCCAGTCCCAGCCCGAGCGAGCCGAAGAAATGTCCCGGTCGCGCCTTGAAGCGCATGAAGAACATCACTGACAGAAGATCGAGGATCACCCGGAAGGTGCGCGAAATGCCGTATTTGGACGTGCCGTGCTGGCGGGCATGGTGGGTCACCGGCATTTCGCCGATCCGCGAGCTCGGCACGACGCCTGCGACCCAGGCGGGGATGAAGCGGTGCATCTCGCCCATCAGCTTCACCTGCTTGATCACGGCGGAGCGATAGATCTTCAGCGAGCAGCCGTAATCGTGGAGACGCACGCCGGTGATCCGGCCGATCAGCCGGTTGGCGATGAACGACGGAACCTTGCGCAGAAGCAGCCCATCCTGGCGGTTCTTGCGCCAGCCGACCAGAAGGTCGAGTTCGCGGCGCTCGAGTTCCGCCACCATGTGGGGAATGTCCTTGGGATCGTTCTGCAGGTCGCCGTCGAGCGTGGCGATGAGCCGCCCCTCTGCCTGGTTGATACCGGCCTGCATTGCGGCCGTCTGGCCGAAATTGCGCTGCAAGGCGACAATCTTCAGGTCGAGGCCCGGACGATCGAGCGCGGTCCGCGCATTGGCGATCGTGGCGTCCGTGCTGCCGTCATCGACGAGGATCAATTCCCAGCTGGCGGGATAATCCACCATGGAAGAGACAATTCGCTCGATCAGGGGCGTGACGCTTTCCTCTTCGTTGAAGAGCGGTACGACCAACGACAGTTCGATCGGATTGGGCGTCTCGACGAGGCGGGTGACCGACTCTGTTGTTGTACGCACCGTGTGTTTCTCCTAGAAGTGCGGGCTTAAAAGCAGGCCGCGCGTTATCGCGCAGCATTGTCGCATAGACCCGAAAAATATCGCATTGGGGCCTCCTGATATATGAAGAATTCTTCGGTTGCCAGCCAAAGAGCGTGGATAACTCGTAACGCCATGACCTTGCTGACGCTTGCGATCGTCATCCTCTATGCGATCTTCATCCAGTGGTTCTGGGGCTGGGAAAGCGTGCTGGCTTTATGGGAAAGCGCCGGGCTTGGTTCCGCCCTCGTTGCGCTCGCGGCTCTGCTTGGCACCTACGTCCTGCGAACCTGGCGCATCTACGATTATTTTCCTGTCGAAACCGGCGGTCGTTTCGGCACGCTGCTGCGCCTGGTGCAGGTGCATAATCTCCTGAACATCATGCTGCCCTTCCGCTCCGGAGAAGCCAGCTTTCCGCTGCTGATGAAGCGCGAGTTCGATCTGCCGCTGGCCAGAAGCACGGCCGCACTGTTCGTCATGCGGCTGTTCGATCTGCACGCGCTTCTGGCCGCAGCCGGTATCGGTCTGGTCCTGCAGCGACAGGCGGTCTGGGCCGGGGCGCTCTGGGCCGTCTTTCTTATCCTGCCGGCCATCGGTTTTGCGCTGCGTGGCGTCGGTCTGCGGCTGGCGACGAAAATCCTGCCGGCCAGGGCGGACAAGTTGTTGAAGGAGGTCGAGGCCGGCCTTCCCGTCAATGCCGCGGCTTTCGCCCGCGCCTGGGGGGCGACGCTGATCAACTGGTTCACCAAGATCGCGGTTCTCGCCTGGGTGCTTGGCCTGCTCGGCGGCCTTTCGATCGCACAGGGCTTCGGCGGCGCGCTGGGCGGTGAACTTTCTTCCGTCCTGCCGTTCCATGCCCCGGCCGGTGTCGGCACCTATCCCGCCGGCATCAGCGCCGGCGCCATCGCGTTTGGCGCAGCGGTGACCGGTTCGGCCGTCGAGGAACTCGCTCAGGCAGCGGTCAACACCCATCTCCTCGTCATCGTGTCTTCACTGATCGGCACGGCCCTGTCGCTATTTGCGGCGAGAGGGCGGGGCGTAAAGGTTTAGGCGAAATCCTTCAGAGGAAGCGCGAGGTCCCTTATCTGTGGGTCGGAAAGCTGGCGAAGTTTGCGTACAAGACTTTCATCCGCCGTCACAAACTGCAATTGTTCCTTCAATGCCAGAGCCAGATAAAGGCAATCATAGGCCGGATGGTCGATCCGGGCGGCGAGTTCAATTGCAGAAAGCCAGATGGGCAGCATCCCGCGAAGCTGCAATTCTGATCCCTCGATCATCAATGCCGCAAAACGAGCCTCCGCCGCAGACAGTTCTCCGCGTCGAACCTTCTTCCAGAAAATATTGGCGCATTCCGCCAGTATCAGGTCAGGCGCTACTACATCGTAATTTTTGAGCAGCGACAGAGCAGCCTCAGTTCCGGCCTCTTCCACGACCCATTTGACGACGACGCTTGCGTCGACGACATAGACCGTCATCGCTCATCGCGTCCCTCGCGCATCAGTCTTTCGGATGGCGTGTGCTCTCGCCCGCCCGTCAGGGCTCTGAACTCGGCTGCCAGCGTATCGAAGGTTGGCCGACTGAGATGTGGGCCATCCCAGCCAATGCCGGTCAATTCCGCCATGGCACGCAGGCGGCGCCCGTCTTTCACGAATTGACGGATCACATCTTCGACGGAAGCCGTTTCCGGCAGGCCGGTGATTTCCTTCGCCTCGTTCAGCAAGTCATCGTCAATGCTCAAGGATGCGCGCATACGAACCTCCATACACGCGCAGGAATATACTCCTTGATCAGGACAATGTCACTGGAACGCCGTCTCGTAGAAGCTTCTGAGTTTGCGCGAATGCAGCGTCTCGGTCGGCATCGCGGCGAGTTTTTGCACGGCGCGGATGCCGATCTGCAGATGCTGGCTGACCTGCGTCCGGTAAAAGGCCGTCGCCATGCCGGGCAGTTTCAATTCGCCATGCAGCGGCCGGTCGGAAACGCAAAGCAGCGTCCCATAGGGCACGCGAAAACGGAACCCGTTGGCGGCGATCGTTGCCGATTCCATGTCAAGCGCGATCGCGCGTGACTGGGAAAGCCGCTTCACCGGCCCGCGCTGGTCGCGCAGTTCCCAGTTACGGTTGTCGATCGTGGCGACCGTGCCGGTACGCATGATCCGCTTCAGCTCGAAACCTTCATAGCCGGTCACTTCCTCGACTGCACTTTCCAGCGCCTGCTGCACTTCGGCAAGTGCGGGGATCGGTACCCAGACGGGCAGGTCGTCGTCCAGCACGTGGTCCTCGCGCACATAGGCATGTGCAAGAACGTAGTCGCCAAGACGCTGGCTGTTCCTCAGGCCGGCGCAATGACCGACCATCAGCCAGGCATGTGGGCGCAGAACGGCAATATGGTCGGTGATCGTCTTCGCATTGGAGGGACCGACCCCGATATTGACGAGCGTGATGCCTGAATGGTCGTCCTTCTTCAGATGATAGGCGGGCATCTGCGGCATGCGGGTGATCGGACTGGTCTCCGGCGCATCCTTGCCGGCAAGCGTCACGACATTGCCGGGCTCGACAAAGGCCGTGTAGCCATCGCCGCCTTCGACCATAAGCTTGCGGGCCCAGGCGGCAAACTCGTCGATATAGAACTGATAGTTGGTGAAGAGCACGAAATTCTGGAAATGCTCTGCACCGGTCGCCGTATAATGGCTGAGCCGGGCAAGCGAATAGTCGATGCGCTGCGCGGTAAACGGCGCAAGCGGCCCGGGTTCTCCGGCAGGCGCCTCGTATTCGCCATTGGCGATCAGGTCGTCTGTATTGTTGAGATCCGGCGTATCGAACAGGTCGCGCATCGGAATGTCGGCCATCGCATTGCTGACCGAAGCTTCCACATGGGCGCCTTCGCCAAAGGCGAAATGCAGCGGAATGGGCGTCGTCGATTCCGATACGGTGACCGGGATGCCGTGATTGCGCATCAACAGGTCGAGCTGCTCGATCAGATAGTGGCGAAACAGCTTCGGCCGCGTGATCGTCGTCGTGTAGATGCCCGGTGCCGCGACATGGCCGTAGGAAAGCCGCGAATCTGCATGGCCGAACGAAGTCGTCTCGATCGACACCTGCGGATAGAAGGCACGGTAACGGCCTTTTATGCCGCCGCTCTTCGCAAGCTCGCCAAACCCATCGATCAGGAATTTCGTGTTGCGCTCATAAAGCGCGGTCAGCGCATCGACGGCCTGTTCGGCATTGTCGAATACCTGCGGTTCGATCGCGCTCGGGCTGATGAAGGAAAGCGGAGAAAGGGAAGAGATTCGTGTGTTCATGAGCCATTATAAGGAGAACTCTATGACAATCAAACGGCGATCGTCATTCCGTATTCTCCCCCGATGGCGCTTCGCCAGGCACGGCTCACAGCGTAGAGACGCAATCACCGCTGCCGGAATAGACGCACAGGCCGCCGGTGCTGATGTTGAGGCCCAGCGGACGCTTGGATGGGTGGGTGGCAAGAGCTGCGAAAGACAACGCGAAGACCGTCATCATCAAGGTGACGATGGTCAGGCGGCGTGCGATGGTTGTCATGATCCTGCTCCGGTTATGCCGAGGTTCCGATTGGCTCCTGGCTGAATGGGGGCAGAATAAAGGCGAGTGCCTGTATGAAGGCTGAGAGCACATTTCATCTGGCGTTCAGGGAAATTAACGGGCCGGAAGCTTGCCGGTCCGCAGCATCAAAAGAAAAAGCCGGCCCTGACGACCGGCTTGATCTGAAAAAAACAGCTGGCTAGAGGCGCGACCACGTCTGCGATTTGCACAGCACCTTGAGCACGCAGCCCTTCATCTTCAGCGCATTGCCGGTAACGGAACCGGAACCGGCATAGGTCTTGTCCGTGTCAGGATCCGTGATTTGCCCGGAATAGTCGGCGCCGGTGCCGGACAGTTTACCGATCTGCTTGCCGGCATGTTTGCCGGTTTTCAGCGTCACGCAATAGGCCGATCCGCATTTGCCGATCTCGGCGGTCGCGCCGCTTTGGGTTTTCCAGTTGCCCTCGATGGGCTCGGCGGCATGGGTAACCGCCGCACTCACCAGCAATGCCGCAGCCACGGCAAACGTCTTCAGCATGAGATCCCTCCTCAGATCTTCGTTTTCCCGGTCTCCGAAAGCCCTCCCGCAGTCGAAGCCGAGAACCAAATTAGCTTACCTGCACGTAAAGGTAAAGTTGCGGAACGCGGATAGGTCTCGGTTTTCATAACCCTGGCGGCATGAGGATTTGGCCGCATTTTTTCGTCTTTGTGAAAATGGAAGCGTCCGACATGCTGAACAAAGGGTTTAGATCGAAATCCTAACGCTTCGTAAACAGAAGTCCGAAACCCTTAATGGGCAGGCCCTGTAGTGCTTAACGAAAACTCAAATTTACGAAGCATTTGAACTTTGTTTTCCGCAAGTTAAGCATTCTTTTTAGTCGGATTTTCGAACCTTGGGGGCATATTGGTCTCATCAAACGAGCGGGAAAAACCGCCACCCCGATGGATTAACAAAGCCGCATGAGACGGTGATCCAAAGGGGAATGATGAACAGGGCAGAAAAACAAACACGGTCTTTAAACAGGGATCAAAACCGATGGCACGCTTTGAAATTTCGACGACTGAAACGGCCACCATGGGTGGCGATGCCCGCGCAGAAGTCCTCTGCGATATGGGCCTGATGTATGCAACGGGCCGCGGGGTCGAAGTCGACCTCGTGTCCGCCCACAAATGGCTGAACATTGCCGCCATCAAGGGCTCGGACCGCGCCGCCGAACTGCGCGCCGATCTGGCTCCTCAGCTGACCAAGATGCAGCTTGCCGAAGCGCTGCGCGCTGCTCGCGAATGGATGACGGTGCACTGAGCACCGCTCCCGACGAATTTTCACCGCCCCGCGAGAGGGCGGCCAGATAAACACCACAGAGAAGGCGTGTCCGCTTCGGACGTCGCGACAATTCCAAACCGCGACCGGCAGAAACAAGGCCGGCGCGGTTTTCTGCATATGGCGCCCTGCTCAATCCTTGTTGTCGAAGGTTTCGCGCGCCTTGCAGACGGCGTCGTGATTCTCCACCGCCCAGATCCACACATTGCAGAAGGCCGCACCAAGCGTCAGGCCGAGCGGCGATAGCCGATATTCCACCTTCGGCGGTACCGATGGATAAAGCGTGCGGATCACCAGCCCGTCGTGCTCCATCCGGCGCAAAGTCTGGGTCAGCATCTTCTGGCTGATACCCTCCACATGCCGGGCGAGTTCCGAAAAACGCAGCGTTCCTTCATCCCAGAGCGTATCGAGGATGACCACCGTCCATTTGTCGGCAAAGCTTGAGATCATCTCCCGCACCATGTCTTCGACGCCGGGCGGCACATTTTTGGGGTAATCGCGCGCCTTGTAGGACTGCGCACGAAAAAGTTCCTCGGCCGTGAACACGGATTCGTTCGGTTTTCCCATTTCTTTCTCGCAGGTGAGTACGGTACTTCCAGGTGCCTACTTTCCAAAAGAGAGTTAGTCAACAACTGTGAGGGCGTACCGCCGGTCGCGATCCGCACATGGCGGTGCCGGAAGCCGCATCGTCATGTGACGATAAGGCGATGTCCAAATTGCAGACGTGACGAACCGGAGGAGTGCTTTTCCGGAACGCTCCCGGCTGCCCTGAAAACACAGGCACTTGAAGCAATTAGGGAAGTTCATCATGGACGATAATTCCAAGAAATCGCTACTTTCGCGCAGGACCGTTCTGTCGGCGGCAGCCATCGCCCCGGCAGTGGTTGCCGCTGCGTCCGGCACGGCGCAGGCTCAACAGTTCCGCACGGCGGACAAGGTGGCGATCGTCACCGGTTCCTCGCGCGGCATCGGTGCGGCAACTGCCAAGCGCCTTGCCGCCGACGGGTTCAAGGTTGTCGTCAACTGCCGGGTTAATCATGATCTTGCGACCGCTGTTGTGCAGGATATCGAAAAGGCCGGTGGTCAGGCCGTATGGGAGCAGGCCGATATTCGCGAACCCACGGCGGTGCGTCGCCTGTTCGATGTTGCCGAGCGTGAATTCGGTGGCGTCGACGTGGCCGTCGCCAATGCCGGTGTGATGAACCTCGCCCCGTTTCGCGACATGTCGGACGAGGATTTCGACACCATGATGGATACCAACGTCAAAGGCAGCTTCTACACGCTGCGCGAGGCGGCCCGGCGTCTGCGCGACGGCGGGCGGATCATCGCCACGTCGTCAAGCATCGTGCAGCTTCGCTCGCCGACCTACGGGCCTTACGCAGCCAGCAAGGGGTCGATGGAAATTTTCGCCAACATTCTCGCCAAGGAGCTGGCCGGCCGAAAGATCTCCGTCAATGCGATAGCGCCGGGACTGGTCGCGACCTCGCTTTTCCTTGACGGCAAGACGGATGAGCAGGTTGCAGGATTTGCCCAGCGGACACCGCATGGCCGGATCGGCGAGCCGTCCGATATCGCCGCAATGGTCGCTTTTCTCTGCAGCCCGGATGGCTGGTGGGTCAACGGCCAGACGCTCTACACCAATGGCGGCGTTGTCTGACACTGGACTTGAAAGGCACTGGAATGAAAAAGGCCGGGTACTTTGATACCCGGCCTTGGTTCTTAGAGAGATTTCAGTACCTGAGGCAGGGCCTCTTCCAATAGCCGCATATCGGCTTCCTTGCCGGCGCTGATACGGATGCAGCGGTTGAGCGGTTCGACACCCGGCATGCGGATGAAGACGCCGTGCTGCAAAAGCCCGTCGACGATCGCCCGGGCGTAAGCTGCATCACGCCCGCAATCGATGGCAACGAAATTGGTGGCGGATGGCAGGGCGTTCAGCCCATTGGCCGTTGCGATGGCTGCGATCCGCTCGCGCGATGCCTTGATGTCGGCAACGACCTGGCCGAGAT
Source organism: Hyphomicrobiales bacterium (assembly GCA_900469445.1). GTDB lineage: Bacteria > Pseudomonadota > Alphaproteobacteria > Rhizobiales > Rhizobiaceae > Neorhizobium. Next base: position 22,635 of record UBXM01000054.1, on the reverse strand, counting down.
AGGCCTGATCCTTCAGCGCCGCAGTTGCCGCGGCGACCGCGACCCGGTTCATGCCGAAATGGTTGCGGATCTTGTCGAAGGCCTTGGCGGTTCCTTCCGTCGTGATCGCATAACCGACACGCGCGCCGGCCATGCCGTAGGCCTTGGAGAAGGTGCGGGTACGAATAACGTTCGGCATGTCGATCAATGCCTCGATCGAGGGTGTCGAACTGGCCGGGGCAGTCTCGCAATAGGCCTCGTCGAGGATCATCAGCGTCGTTTCCGGCAGGGCCTTTGCGAAGGCAACGATGTCGCCGGCATCCCACCAGCTCCCCATCGGATTGTCGGGATTGGCGAAATAGACGAGCGGCGGGTTTTCCCGGCGCACGGCGTCGAGCAGGCCGCCGAGGTCTTCGCGATCACCGACGTAAGGCACGGTCACCAGCTTGCCGCCATGGCCGACAACATGGAAGTTGAAGGTTGGATAGGCCCCGAAAGAGGTAACGACCGGAAGGCCCGGATCGATCACCAGGCGCACGATCTGGCCGAGCAGGCTGTCTATTCCTTCTCCGATCGCCAGATTTTCGGGTCGGCAGCCAAGATGGCTTGCCAGCGCCGCCTTCAGATCGAAATTTTCCGGATCCGCATATTTCCACGTATCCGCCGCCGCTTCGCAGATTGCCGCGAGCACGGAAGGCGCCGGGCCAAAACCGTTCTCATTGGCGCCGATACGCGCTTTTACGGCGGAACCGATCTTCCGTTCCAGAGCTTCCGGGCCAACGAATGGCACGGTCGAAGGCAGGGAACTGATCAGCGGGGTGAAACGGGAAAATGCTGGCATGATAGATAAGTCCGGTTGAAAACCGGGACACAATAGAAAGCTTTTGCTGCCGCGCAAGTGCAGGAGAACCGCCCGCAGACCTCGATGGCAAGGATTGGCTGGCCATACCCCTGATCCACGTTCGCGGTTTCGACCTTGGGTTTTATGCTGCTTTTCGTGCAATTTTAGAGATTGATGAAGTGAGGAAATAATCTTTTCAACGCATCTTCGCCATATGAGCAAGTTTACGTTGATTGTGATTGGAGCGGCAACCGCGAGTTTCCTCGCCACGGGCGGTCACACCCTGTTTCCGGGTATCACCCGTTACGTCCAGGCAAATGTCAGCCCATCATGCCGCATCAAGGGCAATATCTCGATTAATTCCCGTGAGCGGATCTACCATGTGCCGGGCCAGCTCTATTACGACGATACCAGGATCAGCCATGAATACGGAGAGCGATGGTTTTGCTCCGAGGCGGATGCCCGGGCTGCCGGTTGGCGCCGGGCGCGGCAGTGAACGTTACCGCCGCGATGTTCCTGCCATCGACGGCAGGTTGCTCAATGGCTCGTCTCGAAGCTCAGCCGAATGACGTGGTGGAGGAACTCCGGGTTGATCAGCATGTTGAAGCCGACCGTCACCTTTTCTTCTTCGCGCGCCATGACGGTGCAGCCGATCTCGTCGCGGATTCCGAGGATGGCGAGGAAGAAATGAGAGGGCACCGGAATATGCGGCGTGACCTCGAGCTCGGCTCCCTGCAGTGACATTGTCCTGATCAGGCAACGGATGCTTGTCTTGGTGCTCAAGTGATGTTCGACCAGCACGATCTTGCCGGGCCGATCGATGCTGAACTTTTCGAAGATGCGGCGCAGGCCTGCCTGTTCCTGAGTGTCGGTCCCGTCCATCAATGGGGCCATGGTTTCCTCCCAATTCTCTCCACGTGTATGATTTTATTTCCGTAATTCTGATGCATTCTAAAGTTGATTGGTAAATTTTTCTCGATCTATGGTGTCTCGACCGCTTCATTCTCGCGCACTGGACATAATGTCGCGTTGTTGACGGCCAAGCGTCGCGACGATACGCCTTGAACCTCGCCCGAGGTGCTATGCCATAGGCGGTGAAATCGGAATGGAGCAAGCAAGTGACAGGCAGGCTGGTGATCGTCGGGGCAGGGCAGGCGGGCTTTGCGCTTGCGGCAAAACTGCGGGCATTGAAGGATACGCGGCCCATCACGATGATTGGCGCCGAAGAGGTCTATCCCTACCAGCGGCCGCCGCTTTCGAAGAAATATCTGCTCGGCGAAATGAGCTTCGACCGCCTGACCTTCCGACCTGACGCATGGTTTGCCGAAAACGAGGTGGAGGTTCGGCTCGCGACCTATGTCGAGGAGATAGATCGCGCCGCAAAGACCGTGCGCATGCAGGACGGATCGACGCTCGAATACGAAACCCTTGCTCTGGCGACGGGCGCCAGCCCGCGCACCTTGCCCGCCAGCATCGGCGGCGAGCTGCAGGGAGTCTATACGGTGCGCGACAAGCGCGATGCGGACCGACTGGCGGATGAAATGAAGGCCGGCCGCCGCCTGCTGATCATCGGTGGCGGTTATATCGGGCTGGAGGCCGCCGCCGTCGCACGTCACCTTGGGCTCGAAGTGACGCTGATCGAGATGGCCGACCGTATTCTCGCTCGTGTCGCGGCAAAGGAGACCGCCGATATCATGCGCGCGATCCATGATGAGCGCGGTGTCGTGATTCGCGAAAAGATCGGGCTGACCCGCCTCATCGGTAAGGATGATAAGGTATGCGCCGCCGAACTCTCCGATGGTTCGGTGATCGACGTGGATTTCGTCATCGTCGGCATCGGCGTCACACCGAACGACCGTCTGGCGCAGGATTGCGGCCTTGATGTCGGGAACGGCGTGATCGTCGATCGCTCGGCCCGCACCTCCGACCCGTCAATCTTTGCCATGGGCGATTGTGCCATGTTGCCATGGGAGGAGGGGCGCATCCGCCTCGAATCGGTGCAGAACGCAGTCGACCAGGCCGAATCGGTCGCCGCCACACTCACCGGCGGCACGGAGCTTTACGCGCCAAAACCGTGGTTCTGGTCTGATCAGTATGACGTGAAGCTGCAGATCGCCGGTTTCAATCTCGGTTATGACGACACGCTGGTGCGTCCCGGTACCCGCGAGGGAGCGGTGTCGATCTGGTATTTCCGTCAGAAGAAGCTGATCGCCGTCGATGCCGTCAACGACGCCAAGGCTTATGTCACGGGTAAGAAAATGCTGGAGACCGGCATTAATCCGGACAGGGCGCAACTCGCAGACCCGGCCACGGACCTGAAGCTGCTGCTGTCCTGATTCTATAAGGTCCGCGTGGCTGGACCGAAATTCACATTAAAAGGCATAGGAGGAGAAATGCCCGTCCCGAAGAATGACTTCAAGGCTGCGATCGGTGCTGGCCGCCAGCAGATAGGTCTCTGGCTGAACACCGGCGAAGCGCTTCCGGCCGAGATCGCTGCGAGTGCCGGTTTCGATTGGCTCGTCATCGATTCGGAACATGGGCCGAATGACCTGCGCAGCATCATCGCCCAGTTGCGGGCGCTTGCACCCTTTGCGGTCGAACCTGTTGTCCGCCCGCCTTCCGGCGAGACCGGGTTCATCAAGCAGCTGCTCGATGCCGGCGCTCGAACGATTCTCGTTCCCATGGTCGATTCGCCCGAACAGGCCAAAGCGCTGGTACAGGCGGTGCGTTATCCCCCGCATGGCACGCGAGGACTGGGAGCCGCCGTTGCCCGGGCTTCGGGTTTCAACGCGATTGCCGACTATGCGCAGACAGCTGCTGACGAGATCTGCCTGCTCGTGCAGGCGGAAACCAGGGTGGCGATCGATAATCTCGAAGCGATTGCGGCCGTCGATGGCGTGGATGGTGTCTTTATCGGCCCGGCCGATCTTTCCGCCGATCTGGGTCATCTCGGCCGGATAGAGGCGCCCGAAGTGCAGGAAGTTATCGAATCGGCGATTGGCCGAATCATCGCGGCAGGAAAGCCGGCCGGTATCCTGACCTTCAGCGAAACCCTGAACCGCCGTTATCTCGATCTCGGCGCAAGCTTTGTTGCCGTCGGCGCCGATGTTACCGAGCTTTCCGCCACGCTGAGGGCGCTTGCCGGCCGTTATGGACGCGGGCCGGGCGCGGGGCCTTCAGGCGCGGGGTATTGAAAGCTGCGAAGCGCCGATTTCCCGCGGGAAGCCGGAAAAAATGACGCGGCTGGGGCTCATCCCCAGCCTGCGACGTCTCTTTTTGCTAAAAGACCTTGCATTCGGGATTTATCCGCAATAATCAGGCCGCACCGGAGAGGTGGCCGAGTGGTCGAAGGCGCTCCCCTGCTAAGGGAGTATACGTCAAAAGCGTATCGTGGGTTCGAATCCCATCCTCTCCGCCATTATCCTTCATGAAATCGTTGATTGACTGGCATGCGCAAGCAAGGCGCCTGCGAGACGTGGTTGTTGCTTATCCGCAACGCGCTCTAGTCACGAAACGTTCTTATTTGCGCGATCCCTAAGTTGCTGTCATCAAACCGTTTTCTTAACGAAAACTAAATTTTTATCGACTGCCCGACGCGTTTTTGTGTCCTTTCGGCAACATGGTTTTGTGAACCTGCTTTGAAAATCTCCTCTGCCCCTAGTTCGGCATTGCGCACATCACGGCGATTTGTATTTTCAACTCCGAAGCGCGGCGGTGGTTCGTCAGCTTTCAAACACGGGGATGGGCCCAAGGAATTTTTGTCCTTCGGTAAATCAAGACCTAGACCCATACGTAACTTTGACTGGAGGTCAAAAATGAACATCAAGAGCCTTCTTCTCGGCTCCGCTGCTGCCCTGGTAGCAGTTTCTGGCGCACAGGCTGCCGACGCAATCGTGGCTGCTGAGCCCGAGCCGATGGAATACGTTCGCGTTTGCGACGCTTTCGGCACCGGCTACTTCTACATCCCGGGCACCGAAACCTGCCTCAAGATCGGTGGTTACGTCCGCGTTCAGCTCGATGCACGTAGCGATCTCGACGGCACCCCGGCAGACGAATCCGGCTACCGCACCAACACCCGCGGCAAGCTGACGGTTCAGGCTAAGTCCGACACCGAGTTCGGCGCTCTGTCTTCCGTCATCAACATGGAAGCCAACACCAACGGCGGCAGCCAGGACTTCGTTCTGAAGGACACCTTCATCTCGCTCGGCGGCCTCCAGGTTGGTTACTTCTTCAACTATTTCGATACGGGTCTCCCGGGCGAAACGGTTCTGACCGACAACGCCAACGCTGACACGCTGAACAACTCTATCCGTTACACCTACGATGGCGGCGCCTTCTCGGTTTACGGTCAGGTTGACTTCTTCGAATCGCAGGACGGCTGGAAGGACAACCGCGTCCTGACCCGTGACGCCGCTGGCAATCCGACGTCTCGGGCTGGCGCTGACGAAATCGGCATCAACGGCGTCATCACCGGCAAGTTCGGTGGCGTTGCTATCGACTTCTTCGCTGGTTACGACTTCGACGCTGAAGAAGCTGCTTTCGCTTCCACGCTGTCGGCTGAACTCGGTGCAGGCAAGCTCGGCGTCTTCGCTGCTTACGCAACCGGTCTGAACCGTTACTACCAGGCTGCTGAGTGGACGATCGGTGCAGAATACGCATTCGCCGTCAACGACAAGTTCAAGATCACCCCCGGCGCCCAGTACTGGGATAACGTCGACTTCGAAAACGGTGACTTCACCGGTGGCGACGCATGGCGCGCTGGCGTAACGCTTGACTACGCGATCACGACCAACCTCACCACCAAGGCAACCGTCAACTACAACGACTACGACGGTGACGATCAGTGGGACGGCTTCCTGCGTCTGCAGCGTTCTTTCTAATCTGATTTTTCAGATCTGAACGGAAAGCCCGGCTTAAAAGCCGGGCTTTTTGTATTTGATGATTCGCGCATGGCCGCGATTCTCGCGAAAGTTAGTGGATGCCTATGCACGGAGAGGCGGTTTGGGGAGCGTGTCTCCCGTCAAATTTGTGACAAATAAGTAACTGCTGACTTGTAACTCTTGCGCCAGTGCCACTCATAGATGCGGAAATGCTTGTAGATAACCGCCGCCCGACTGTAGCTTGATAATTGTAAAGCCTAGAGTTGACCGGGGAACCCCAAATGAAAATCACAACCCTTCTCATCGCTTCGACCGCAGCGCTTGCGAGCGTTACCGTCGCCCAGGCTGCCGACGCAATCGTCGCCGCCGAACCTGAGCCTCTGGAATATGTTCGCGTCTGCGACGCGTTCGGTACAGGCTATTTCTACATCCCAGGCACCGAGACCTGCCTCAAGGTCGGCGGTTACGTTCGCTTCCAGGTTGATGCGCGCAGCGATCTCGACGGCACTGAAGCCGATGAGTCGGGCTACCGCACCAGAACGCGTGGCAAGCTCGGCATCGACGCCAAGTCTGACACGGAATTCGGCACGCTGTCTTCCACCATCAACATGGAAGCCCAGAGCGACGACGCAGATGGCGGCGACTTCTACCTCGATGAAACCTTCATCGAACTCGGCGGCCTCCGCGTCGGTTACTTCTACAACTACTTCGATACCGGTCTTCCGGGCGAAACGGTTCTGACCGACAACGGCCCGAGCCAGACCCTCAACAACTCGATCCGTTACACCTATGACGGCGGCGCTTTCTCCGTCTACGGTCAGGTTGATTTCTTCGAAGCCTCTGACGGCTGGAAGGATGGCCGTAACATTGGCACCATCGATGCACCGGACTTCGCTGACTCTGACGAAATCGGCATCAACGGCGTCATCACCGGCAAGTTCGGCGCTGCAGCGATCGACCTCTTTGCTGGTTACGACTTCGATACCGAAGAAGCAGCCTTCGCATCCACGCTGACGGCTGAGTTCGGCGCGGGTTCGCTCGGCATCTTCGCTGCCTACGCAACCGGCCTGAACCGTTACTGGGCAACGTCTGAATGGACGATCGGCGCCGAATACGCCTTCGCCGTCAACGACAAGTTCAAGATCGCTCCCGGCGTTCAGTACTGGGACAATGTTGACTATGTCGACGGCGACTTCGATGGTGGCGATGCATGGCGCGCTGGTCTGACTGTAGACTACGCGATCACCACGAACCTGACCACCAAGGCGACCGTCAACTACACCGACTATGACGGCGACGATCAGTGGGACGGCTTCCTGCGTCTGCAGCGTTCGTTCTAATCCGGTTCACGGATCCGATTTGGAAAGCCCGGCCATGTGCCGGGCTTTTCTCGTTTTGGAGACGTTTGCGCATACCGGGCACCCTGGCCGAAAGAGGGGAGAGCGCGGCGAACGAAGTGGGCCGCGCGGCCTGCGGTGTCGATCGTGATAAATTGGTAACTGTCATTTCCCATCTGCGAGATTGAGCTGATGGGAATATCAGAAGCCGCTTGCGCTGATGGTGATCGGGAGTAGCGTTTGCCATGTGGCGCATTCAGCTCACCGAGGAAATCCCAATGAAGCTGACCAGTTTTCTCATCGCATCGGCAGCAAGCCTTGTTGCTGCATCTGTTTCGCAAGCCGCGGACGCCATCGTTGCCGCCGAGCCGGAGCCGCTGGAATATGTCCGGGTCTGCGACGCTTTCGGCACCGGCTATTTCTACATCCCCGGCACCGAGACCTGCCTCAAGATCGGCGGTTATATTCGTCTGCAGTTTGATGCCCGCAGCGATTATGACATCGATACAAGCGGCGGCGCGGTCGATCTTGCCGATGATTCGGGTTATCGCACCAATACGCGCGCCCAGCTTCGGTTCGAAGCCAAATCGGATACCGAATTTGGCACCCTCGGCTCCCGCGTCACGCTACGCGCCAACAACAATGGCAGCAGTTCGGATTTCGCGCTCAACGAGACCTATATCGAGCTTGGTGGTTTCCGTATCGGCTACTTCTACAACTACTTCGACACGGGCCTTCCGGGTGAAACCGTGCTTGCCGATGAAGGTCCGCTCTCGGGCAATGCTTCTGATATCTTCGGCGGCTATATTGGCGGCGATACGCTGAACAACTCCATTCGCTACACCTATGAGAGCGGCGCATTGACGGCCTATGGCCAGGTTGATTTCTTCAACTCGCAGGCCGGTTGGAAGACGGACGACGACGGCAGTGCCGACGAAATCGGTATCAGCGGTCTGGTCGGCGGCGAGTTCGATGCATTTTCCATCGATCTGTTCGGCGCTTATGAGTTCGATCATGAAGACGGCGTCGTAGCCTCCACATTGTCGGCTGAAATCGGGCCGGGCAAGCTGGGTGTTTTCGGTGTCTATTCTTCCGGTCCGACTCGCTACTGGGATTATTCCGAATGGACGATCGGCGCCGAATATGAGTTCGCCGTTTCCGAAAAATTCAAGCTCACACCCGGCGTCCAATATTGGGATAACATCATTCCGACGAGTGATGACTACGCGGGCGGCAGTGCCTGGCGTGTCGGCGTAACGGCGGATTACCAGGTCACGCCAAACCTCCTGGCCAAGGCGACCTTCAACTACAACAATGTTGACATCGACACCGCCGGTTATGGCGATGGCGACCGTTTCGACGGCTTCCTGCGGCTGCAGCGGGATTTCTGACCGGCAGAAACTGAAAAGCCCGGCCTGGAGCCGGGCTTTTTCTTTTGAGCATCTTGCCATCGAGCGGTTGTGAGCGCGAGGCGCATGGCATCACTGCTGGCGGCTTACCGCCTCACTGCCGTCCATATCTCAGATCGGCGACGATATCGGCTTTCTGGCCGAGCCTTGTCTTGTAGACCTGATAATTCTCCAGAACCCGCTGTACGTAATTGCGGGTCTCGGGGAAGGGGATGCGCTCCACCCAGTCGATCACCTCGTCCAGCGGCTTGCCGCGCGGATCGCCATAACGCGCGATCCATTCCGGCACACGCTTCGGCCCGGCATTATAGGCGATGAAGGTAAGCACGTAGGAGCCGCCGAAGGCATCGATCTGTTCGCCGAGATAATGGGCGCCGAGTGTCGCATTGTATCCGGCGTCGCTGGTCAGCCTGTCTGCCTTGAAGCTCAGGCCATGCCGCTTGGCGACACCCTGCGCGGTCCCCGGCAGAAGTTGCAGAAGGCCGCGGGCATTGGCTGGCGAAACGGCTGCCGGGTTGAAGGCGCTTTCCTGCCGCGCGATCGAATAGGCAAGCGCCTTGCCGGAACCGGCAATATTGGCGCCAGCGGGAATGACGCCGATCGGATAGGCGAGCGCCGCCACATCGACACCGCGGGAGAAGGCCGATTTGCCGATCCGAAGCGACAAGGCATGGTCGTCCTGCGCTTCCGCACGTGCCGTCAGCAGCGAGAGTTCGCCGGGGCTGTCGATCTGCTCGCCGAGCGCCGAATAAAGTGCTGCCGATCGCCGGTCGTGACCGACGGCATCAAGCCGTGTGATGGCGCGCACCACTTCGCGGGAGGCAAACCGCTCGCGATCCTGCGCCGTGGGGGAGGGGTAGCTGACGTCGAGCGTCGACTTGCCGAGCTTGGCAGCGGCCAACTGCCCGTAGAATGTGCCGGAATATCGTGCGGCCTGTTCATAAAAGGAGCGAGCCTGCCCGGGCCCGCCAGCCTCGGCCGAGCGGCCTAGCCAGTAAAGTGCGCGGGATGCCGAAAGCGGGCGGCTGGAAGCGTCCAGGATATTGCGGAAATGGGTCTCGGCGGTGGTCGCATCCTGAAGCGCTCTCAGCGCATACCAGCCGGCATGGAACTCCGCGTCGGCCCGGTCGACCGTTGACTGGGCCACATGGTTTGCAACCAGCCGGTAGGCGGCGCGGAACTGCCCCTGATCGGCCAGCCCGCGTGAAACGATCCGCTGCTCGTTCCACCATTCGGTCGGATAGATGAGTTTGGCGGGATCGCGCGGCACGCGTTCGAGAAGCTTGGCCGCCTCGGCATAGTCGTTCTGCCGCCGGGCATATTCGATCTTGACGAAGAGATAGGCGGGATCGCTTGCCCAGGAGCCGGCGACGGCATTGATCAGAGTGCCGGCATTCTTGCTGTTATTCGCAACGGCCGCCCAGGCATTATAGAGCGACTGGGCGTTGCCGAGGCCGGAGAACCGCTTCGCCTGCGCGATGCGGCCGCGATACATGAGATAGTCCATGCGCGCCTTGTGATCGGCGCCGGTCAACAGGCGGCCGAACTCACTGAGCACCTTGTCTTCCGTCGCCACATCCAGCGTATCGGATGCCCAGAGCGTGCGCATGACCCGTGTCGCATCCGCTGCCCGGCCCGAGGCCATCTGCGCGCGGGCAAGAATGATCGCGCCTTCCGACGTTTGCGGGCGGCTGTTGCCCATGGCCGAGATTACGGCGGCTGCAGGCGGGTTTTCCCGGTAGAGCGCCCGTTCTTCCCGTTCGCGCAATCCGCCGATCCCCGGCCAGCCGGTGAGTTCCCGCGCCGCTGCTGCGATTTCGCGATAGGGAACGTCCCGCATGCCGGAACTGGCGATCGCCCAGGTCAGGATCCGTCTGTCGAGCGAGCCTTCCGGCAGGCTGTTGCGCGCTGCAAGCACCCGTGCGGCGTCGTTGTCGGAAAGCGCGTCAAGGCCGGTTTTCAGGGCAGAAGATGCAAGCGGCCGGTCGAGCCGCGGTATGGAGCCGGTGATGTCCGGCGTCGGGATGGCCGCGGGTGTCGGCATGGAAGCGGGAGGCCGCGTCGGCATGGGTATGCTTGCCGGTGCATCCGGGCGGGCAAAGGGCAGGGGCACGATGCCGCTTCCCGCGCCACCGTTCTGTGCGAGCACTAGGCTCGATATGCTGGCTGCACTCAATCCCAAGGTGAGGATCAGAGCGGGCTTGATCATCCGGCAACTCGCGAAAAAGATATATACCCCCGTCGGGTTTTCCAATTAGGCGCCGATGGCGTTAACGAAACCTTACCACGTCCCTGAAATTGCGCCATTTCCGGGATTGACGATGATCAGTTTCCCGTGAGCTTTGCGCTTGTCGGCGATCTGCCACCGCTCTATGGTGCGCAACCTTAGTCATTGATTACGGCCGAAGCATGGACTGCGGCCATGGGAGTTTTTGCATGTTCAAGGGATCGATCCCCGCGCTCGTAACGCCGTTCACCGCTGGCGGGGCTGTCGATGAAAAAGCGTTTGCAGACCATGTCGACTGGGTGATCGCGGAGGGGAGCTCCGGTCTCGTGCCGGTCGGTACGACGGGTGAATCGCCGACCCTTTCCCATGACGAGCACAAGCGTGTGGTCGAACTCTGTGTCGAAGTGGCCGCCAAGCGCGTGCCCGTCATCGCAGGCGCCGGCTCCAACAATACGACCGAGGCGATAGAGCTTGCCCAGCACGCCGAACAGGCTGGCGCCGACGCGCTTCTGGTCGTCACGCCCTATTACAACAAGCCGACCCAGAAGGGGCTTTTCGCCCATTTTTCCGCCATTGCCGAAGCGGTTTCGCTGCCGATCTTCATCTACAACATTCCCGGCCGTTCCGTCATCGACATGACGCCGGAAACCATGGGCAAGCTCGCCAAGGCGCACAAGAATATTGCCGGCGTCAAGGATGCCACCGGCAAGATCGAGCGCGTCTCCGAGCAGCGGATGACCTGCGGCCCGGATTTCATCCAGCTTTCCGGTGAGGACGCAACCGCGCTCGGCTTCAACGCCCATGGTGGTATCGGCTGCATCTCCGTCACCGCCAATGTCGCGCCGCGTCTCTGTGCCGAATTCCAGGCGGCAACGCTTGCCGGCGACTACAAGAAGGCGCTCGAATATCAGGACCGGTTGATGCCGCTGCACAAGGCGATCTTCCTCGAGCCGGGTCTCTGCGGCGCCAAATACGGCCTGAACAGGCTGCGTGGCATGGACCGCAAGGTGCGCTCGCCCCTCGTTTCCGAACTCGAGCCTTCGACCGAAGCCGCGATCGATGCGGCGCTTCGCCATGCAGGCCTGTTGAACTGAGGTTTTAAGCGTCGTCTGCGCTGACGCATAAGCTTCACATTCGGCCCCGGCCGCATTATATGAATGCATGAACCCCGCTCATCGCTTTTGGGCGGGGTTCTTTTATGGATAAAGCGGAATGGAATTCGTCTGATGGCACCCAAAGGCAGCCAGCGCGTGGTCAACAAGATCGTTGCGGAAAACCGCAAGGCTCGTTTCAACTACGAGATCATCGATACCTATGAGGCAGGCATCGTGCTGACCGGCACGGAGGTCAAATCCCTGCGCGATGGCAAGGCCAATATCGCCGAATCCTACGCATCGGACGAGGGCGAGGAAATCTGGCTGATCAACAGCCACCTTCCGGAATATCTGCAGGCAAATCGCTTCAATCACGAGCCGCGCCGCCGCCGCAAGCTGCTCCTGTCCAAGCGCGAGATCAACCGGCTTCGCAACGGCATCAACCGCGAAGGCATGACGCTGGTGCCGCTGAAGATCTACTTCAACGACCGCGGCCGCGCCAAGCTCGAACTCGCTCTCGCCAAGGGCAAGAAGCTGCACGACAAGCGCGAGACGGAGAAGGAACGCGACTGGAACAGGCAGAAGTCGCGGCTGCTGAAGGGCGGCTGAGGCCGGATCGTTCAGTCCGCCGGCGGCTCTTTCCAGCCTGTCAGTTCTGCCCAATCATTAGCGCCGGCCATGATGATGTCGAAGACCGGATCCTTGATCTGGTAATAGGCATCGATGTCTGTTGGAAAATGTTCCGCCAGCCGCTGCTTGATCTGCGCATAGGCCCCAGCGGCCACCGGGTGAGCGCGCAGAAAATCTCGACATAGAAGCGGATAGCGCTGATTGAAGCGCCCCTTTTCGCGCACATGGATATTTGCGGATCGCCCCAGGCTTTTGAAAAACAGCTTTCGCAATTCGGCATCGGGAAGATCCACACCCGGCGGACAGTGATCTTTGGTAATCGGGCGTAATTCAAATCCCTCCAGCCGCATGGCTGTTTCGTCGATCTGTGAAAGATCGTCTACCGTGATCTGAATGTCGATGATGTCCTTGGCGGCAAGGCCAGCGACCGCGGTGGAGCCGATATGGTGAAGATACGAGCCGGCGGGTAGGGAGCGTTGCAAAGCGGCTTTCAAATTCTGAAAGTCCGCAGGCCAACTCTCTCTCGGCGGTTGGATCTCGATCTGCGCCGTCATGCTCTAAACCCCCATCACAAGAAACTGCTGGCCGTCGGCCCATTCCGGAACAAAACCTGTTATCCAACCGTTTTGTCTCACCTTTATGTGGGCAAGCGGACGATGACGAAGAAGCAGATTTTTACCTATACCATGCTGGTCGTAGGCTTTGGCCTTGCAGCCTGGCTTCTTTATCAGGTCTTCCGTGAACATTCTCCGTCCGAGATCATCCAGTCGGTCCGCGATATCCCGGCCGCCAATCTTGCGCTGGCGCTCCTTTTCGCCTTCGCCTCCTATCTCTGTCTCACCGGCTTTGACTGGTGTGGCGTCCGTTACGTGAAGAGCGATCTGCCCTATCCGAAAATCGCGCTCGCATCCTTCATCGCCCTGTCCATCGGCCAGAGCGTCGGCATGTCGGGCCTCAGCAGCGGTGCCCTGCGTTACCGTTATTACGCCCACTGGGGCATGACGACGGAGGATGTGGCGAAGATCGTGCTCCTGTCAGGCGTCACGGTCGGCCTCGGCATGGCCGTGCTTGCCGGCATCGTCATGGTGATCAATCCGAAAGATGCGGCCACCGTGCTGCGTTTGAAGGAGGAGATCGTCATCGCCATCGGCGCGGGATGCCTGGCTGCGACCGCTCTTTATGTGGCGCTGGCAGTGTTCCTGCGCGCGCCGCTCAAGATCCGCAGCTGGACCTTTCAGATGCCGACATGGAAGATTGCCGTCGCACAGATCGTCATCGGCACGATCAACTTCGCCTTCGTCTCGGCCTGCCTGCGCGAAGTCATGGCCGCCAGCGCCGATGTCAGCTATCTGAAGGCCGCAACCGCCTTCGTTCTCGCCAATGTCGCCATCCTCATCACGCACGCTCCGGGAGGCCTCGGCGTGCTTGAGGCCACAGTGCGCCATGTCATGGGTGATCAGGCCTCGATCGGCTCGCTGGTCGCCTTCCGGGTGATCTATTTCTTCATCCCGCTTTTCATCGGCCTGCCGCTTTCGCTTGTCGTCGAGGCCGTGTTCCGCGCACGCAAATCACGCGGCGGGGTCGCTGGTAAAAGTGGTGCGGGTGATGGCGATCATCCCTCTATCGTCGCGACCAAGCCAGCCTGATCACTTCCGGACGTCATGAAAAAAGGCGCCGTTTCCGGCGCCTTTGAACAGAGTTGTTTTCCGGGCCGATTAAGCATCAGCCGGCTCGGTTGGTTCCGTCGGGCGCACCGCGCGCTCGCTCGGGTCGCGACCGACTTCCGCCTTCAGCGTCATCAGGTCGATGAAGTGATCGGCCTGCCGGCGCAGATCGTCGGCAATCATCGGCGGCTGCGTCTGCATCGTCGATACGACGGAGACCTTGCGACCGCGCCGCTGCAGCGCCTCCACCAGATTGGTAAAGTCGCCGTCGCCGGAGAAGATCACCAGGTGATCGACGGTTTCGGATTGCTCCATCGCGTCGATCGCCAGCTCGATATCCATATTGCCCTTGATCTTGCGGCGGCCGAGACTGTCGGTGAACTCCTTGGCAGGCTTGGTCACGACCTTGTAGCCGTTATAGTCCAGCCAATCGATCAGCGGGCGAATGGAGGAGTATTCCTGATCCTCTATAAGCGCCGTGTAGTAATAAGCGCGAAGTAGATAACCACGTTTCTGGAAAGCCTTCAGAAGCTTGCGATAGTCTATATCGAAGCCGAGGCTTTTCGATGCGGCGTACAAATTTGCGCCATCGATAAAGAGAGCAATCTTCTCTCTCGGGTCAAACATATTTCTCCATCCCTTTTTTTGCCCGCTTCGCGGGAGTATCGGCAAACGAAAAGTTGAACCGACGATACTGGAATAATTCGCTTACATTATGAATTATTCATATATCTGTCATTTATGTTATGATTCGCAATATTCCAAGCATCTACTGATTGAATATATTTCCTCCTACCCAAGCGCTTTAGTCGTATGTCCAAGGCTTGGACCATTCGACGATGAGTTCCCGGGCACGGCGCTGGCCGGAATATTATCCGGATAAACAGATGAACCTCATCCGTTTCCTAGCCCGCAAGCCTTGATGGAGATCATCCCATCAGCGGTTTGCGCCTTCGGATGGGGCGTTTTCTCCTCAGTAAACGCCCCGTAACTCACGACTCGATTGGTCCTGGGTTAGGAAAAACTTGAATTTCCCGTCCGATGGCTGTATCGGGCGTATCAATTCCGGAAATCCAGGACCGCAAAGGACAGGCAATGGCCCGTGTCACAGTAGAAGATTGCATTGACAAAGTCGACAACCGTTTCGAACTGGTTCTGCTCGCAAGCCACCGTGCCCGCCAGATTTCGCAGGGCGCTTCGATCACGATTGATCGCGACAACGACAAGAACCCGGTTGTTGCCCTTCGCGAGATCGCCGACGAGACCCTGTCTCCCGACGACCTGAAGGAAGACCTCATCCATTCGCTGCAGAAGCATGTCGAAGTCGACGAGCCCGAGCCCGATCCGGCAGCCCTCATCGCTGCAGGCGGCGTTTCGGTTGCTGCTGACGCGGAAGATGAAGATGCTCCGGAAGCCATCACCTTCGACCAGATGTCGGAAGAAGAGCTGCTGGCCGGCATCGAAGGTCTCGTTCCGCCGGAAAAGAGTGACGATTACTGATAGATTGGTGCCTTTGGGCAACTTATCGTTCATTCTATCGCCCTAATCTGGTTGTCTCTTTTATGATGGCTGCGCTAACCGATGGTTGGCGCGCCATTTTCTTTGTCGGCACGTCGGGTTGAAAGGGCATATCCGGGAATGATGAGGCAGTACGAGCTTGTTGAGCGGGTGCAGAAATACAAGCCCGACGCCAATGAAGCTCTTCTCAACAAAGCCTATGTTTACGCCATGCAGAAGCATGGTCAGCAGAAGCGCGCTTCCGGCGACCCCTATATTTCCCATCCGCTCGAAGTGGCGGCCATCCTCACCGACATGCATCTCGATGAGTCGACCATCGCGGTCGCACTCCTTCACGATACGATCGAGGACACGACGGCCACCCGCGCCGAAATCGACGAATTGTTCGGCGAAGATATCGGCCGTCTCGTCGAAGGCCTGACCAAGCTGAAGCGCCTCGACCTCGTGTCGAAAAAAGCCAAACAGGCCGAAAATCTCCGCAAGCTGCTGCTCGCCATTTCAGACGACGTGCGCGTGCTGCTCGTCAAGCTTGCCGACCGCCTGCACAACATGCGCACGCTCGACCATATGAAGGCCGAGCAAAAGGCGCGCATTTCCGAAGAGACGATGGATATCTACGCGCCGCTTGCCGGCCGCATGGGTATGCAGGACATGCGCGACGAGCTGGAGGACCTGTCCTTCCGCCATATCAACCCTGAAGCCTATGAGACCGTCACCCAGCGCCTAGCGGAACTGTCGTCGCGCAACGAAGGGCTGATCAAGAAGATCGAGGACGAGCTGCGCGAGCTTCTGGTCGCCAATGGCCTCAACGATACCTTCGTCAAGGGCCGGCAGAAGAAGCCCTATTCGGTCTTCCGCAAGATGCAGTCGAAGTCGCTTTCCTTCGAACAGCTGTCGGATGTCTACGGTTTCCGCATCATCGTCGATGATGTCGCCTGCTGCTACAAGGCGCTCGGCATCGTCCATACCCGCTGGCGCGTCGTTCCCGGCCGCTTCAAGGACTATATCTCGAACCCGAAGCAGAACGACTACCGCTCGATCCACACCACCATCGTCGGTCCGTCGCGCCAGCGTATCGAGCTGCAGATCCGCACCCAGCTGATGCAGGAAATCGCCGAATACGGCATCGCCGCCCACACGCTCTACAAGGACGGCCAGTCGGTGGCAGGCAAGGGCCCGGCCAAGGGCGACGAATTGCTGCCGAAGGAGAGCAATGCCTATTCCTGGCTGCGCCATACGATCGAATCGCTGGCGGAAGGCGACAACCCGGAAGAATTCCTCGAACATACCAAGCTCGAGCTTTTCCAGGATCAGGTCTTCTGCTTCACGCCGAAGGGCAAGCTGATCGCGCTGCCGCGTGGCGCGACCCCGATCGACTTTGCCTATGCGGTCCATACCAATATCGGCGACACCACGGTCGGCGCCAAGATCAACGGCCGCATCATGCCGCTCGTCACCCGCCTGAACAACGGCGACGAGGTGGAGATCATCCGTTCCGGCGTGCAGGTGCCGCCTGCCGCCTGGGAAGAGATCGTCGTCACCGGCAAGGCGCGCTCGGCCATCCGCCGCGCCACCCGCATGGCGATCCGCAAGCAATATGCCGGCCTCGGTCACCGTATTCTCGAGCGCACTTTCGAGCGTGCCGGCAAGGTCTTTTCCCGCGAGGCGCTGAAGCCGGCGCTTCATCGGCTGGCCCAGAAGGATGTCGAGGATACGATTGCCTCCGTCGGCCGTGGCGAACTCTCATCGCTCGATGTGCTGCGCGCCGTCTTCCCCGACTACAAGGACGAGCGCGTCACCGTGAAACCGTCGGCGGACGAGGGCTGGTTCAACGTCCCGAGCGGATCCGGCATGATGTTCAAGATGCCGGCGAGGTCGCCGACCGAACTGGAAAATGCGCAGGCAGCCGGGCTTGTCGCCACGCTCATGCCGATCCGCGGTCTGGCGTCCAACACCCAGGTGCGTTTCGCCCCGAGCGGTGCCGTCCCCGGCGACCGCATCGTCGGCATCATGGACGAGGGCAAGAGCAAGGGCATCACCATCTACCCGATCCAGGCGCCGGCGCTGCAGAAGTTCGATGACGAACCGGAACGCTGGATCGATGTCCGCTGGGATCTCGACGAGGCCAACAAGTCGCGCTTCCCGGCCAAGATCGAGATCAACACCATCAACGAGCCGGGCACATTGGCAACCGTCGCCAAGACCATCGGTGCGCTCGACATCAACATCCGCACCATGTCGATGGGCTCCAACCGTGCCGACGACTTTTCCGAGATCGCCATGGAAGTGGAAGTCTGGGACCTGCGCCAGCTGAACCAGCTCCTGTCGCAGGCAAAGGAACTCGACTGCGTGGCGAACCTGAAGCGGATTTATGATTGATGGTTGGCCGCTCTGCGCTCGGCAATGAGCCGAGCGCTCTTGCGGCCGTCATGCGGCGTCTTCCCCGGGCCAAGGCTCCACTCGTCCGGCCTTCTTCGCTTGCGGCAGCCTGATCTGTACCGTCATTGACGTGACAGAAGAGGGCTCTTGAGTTATCTTTCATCATGTACGAGCGTTCGTTGGAGCGCCTTCGCGCTCCCCCATTTTTTTCCGTCGGATGACGGGTTTTCTGGGAGGCTGGCATGGTACATCTCGATGAGGACAAACTTCATTCTTTTGTCGGCAAGATGCTGGGCGATCTCGGCGGGGCGTATAGCGTTCCGACCGTCAGGATCGGCCTGAGGCTGGGCCTTTTCGCGGCCCTTTACCGGTTAGGCTCCGCGACCGCCGCAGATCTGGCGAGTGCTGCAGGTGGGCTGACCGAGCGCTATGTCCGGGAATGGGCATTGGCGCAGGCTGCCAATGGATATATCGACTTTGACAGCGGCACCGGGATGTTCAGTCTCTCGCCCGAGCAGGCGATGGTATTCGTAAACCGGGACAGTCCTGTTTACATGGAAGGAGCATTCGATCTCGTGGCCGCGATGATCGAGGGCGAACCGAAGGTCGAGCGATCATTTCGGACAGGTTCCGGTGTGCGGTGGGGAGATACCGCGGGATGTTTGTTCTGCGCGGTTGGAGCGTTCTTCCGTCCAAGCTACGTCAACAACATCGTCCAGCTCTGGCTGCCTTCTCTGCAGGGCGTCGAGGACAAGCTGACGACGGGCGCAAAGGTTGCCGATGTCGGATGCGGTGTCGGGTTCTCGACAATCCTGATGGCCAAGGCCTACCCGAATTCCAGCTTCGTCGGTTATGACTTCCACGAGCCTTCGATCGTCGAAGCCAATAGCCATGCCCGCTCCCACGGGGTGGATGACCGGGTGAAGTTTTTGGCGGTAGCCGCCAAGGACATCGAAGAAACCGGCTATGACCTGGTGACCAGTTTTGACTGTCTGCATGACATGGGCGATCCCAGAGGCTGCGCCGACCGCATGCGCCTGATTCTCAAGGCCGACGGAACATGGATGATCGTGGAGCCGGTTGCAGGCGACCGCCCCGAAGAAAACATGAACCCCGTCGGTCGCCTCTATTACAATGCATCAACGATGATCTGCGTCCCGACGTCGCTCGATCAGGAAGTTGCGGAGGGCCTGGGTGCACAGGCGGGCGAGGCGAAACTTGCGGAGGTGATCCATTCCGGCGGCTTCAAGCATGTCGGCAGGGCATTCACCGGGCCATTCAACATGGTTCTGGAGGCGCGCCTTTCGGCATGAACGACGCGCCGACGGCTTTTCGCATGATCGCGCATTCCCGTTGTCTCGACCAGTGAGACGGGTCATCGACGATGCCCCGTCTCACAAGACCGGTATTCCCGCTCAGATAGCGCTTACATAGCCGAAGCCGAGCATGCCGAGCAGTGCTATGCCCAGCACGACGCGGTACCAGACAAACGGCATGTAGCTCTTGGTCGAGACGAGTTTCAGGAACCAGACGATGACGGCATAGCCCACGACGAAGGCGATCAGCGTTGCAAGCGCGGTCGGGCCGGCGGCAACGGCTGTCTCTTCACCCATCGTCTTGAACAGCTGGTAGAAGCCGGAGCCGAACACGGCCGGAACGGCAAGCAGGAAGGAATAGCGGGCGGCTGCCTCGCGCGTGTAGCCCATCAACAGGCCGGCGGTGATCGTGCCGCCGGAGCGGGAGACGCCGGGGATCAGCGCCATCGCCTGCGCGAAGCCGAAAATAATGCCGTCGCGCCAGATCAGTTGCTTGAGCGCATACTTCTTCTTGCCGATCCGGTCGGCAAAACCGAGGATCAGGCCGAAGACGATCAGCATCACGGCGGTGATATACATGTTGCGCAGGCCGTGCTCGATCTGGTCCTTGAAGCCCAGCCCGAGAATGATGATCGGCAGCGAGCCGATGATGATCAGCCAGCCCATCCGGGCCGCATCCTTGTCATAAGCGCCGAGCCTGAACACCTGGCGCAGCCAGGCGGTCGCAATGCTGATGATATCTTTCCAGAAATAGACGAGAACCGCAGTCTCGGTGCCGAGCTGGGTGATGGCCGTGAATGCTGCGCCGGGATCCGTGCCGGAGGGAAGGAACTCGCCGAGAATGCGCAAATGCGCGCTGGAGGAAACCGGCAGGAATTCGGTCAATCCCTGGACAAGTCCAAGGATGGCGGCATCAGTCCAACTCACGCTCATGGCAGCTCCGAAGGTTGGGGGACAGCTTCAAGGGTAGGGCATGATTTCCGGGGAGGCTGGAAATCATGTTTGCATAGGTCTGGCAGCTTGCGATCGTCAAGCTGCAAAGCTTGGAACCGCTCAATGTGACAATTCTACGGTAACCTGTCTCACGCCTGAATATAACAGGCTCATGAATGCGCCGGGTGTTGCAACCCGTTTGTGTTGTGGCGAAATGCAAACGGGCCGGATTGCTCCGGCCCGCTTTCAGTCAATCATGATGCATTCGCGGCCATCAGACGGCGCCGCGCGTCTCGACATAGAGCGCGTAGACCGAATGGCTGGATGCCATGTAGAGACGGTTCTTCTTCTTTCCGCCGAAAACCAGGTTCGGGCAGCGTTCCGGCAGCTTGATGAAGCCGATCGCCTTGCCGTCCTTGTTGAACACCTTGACGCCGTTCAGCTCTTCCGGCTTGGCGCCGGCCGCGCCCGAAGAACCCCAGCCGCACCACAGGTTGCCGTCGACATCGACCTTGAACCCGTCGAGACCGCCATTGTCGTCGGCCGTGATCAGCGCCTTCTTGTTGGAAACGGTCTTGCCGTCCTTGGCAACGTCATAGGACCAGACGATGCGATAGGGCTGCGCGCGGCCTTCGACCACATAAAGCTTCTTCTCATCTTCCGAGAACGCGATGCCGTTCGGGCCCTTCAGTTCGTCGGTGATGAGCGACAGCTCGCCGTCCGGCGAGATGCGGTAAACGGAATGCGGCAGTTCGGCATCCGCCTTTTCGCCTTCCCACATGCCGCCGATACCGAATGGCGGATCGGTGAACCACAAGGAACCATCCGACTTGCAGACGATGTCGTTGGGCGAATTGAGCTTCTTGCCCTTGTAGTTGTCGGCCAGAACCGTGATCGAACCGTCATATTCGGTGCGGGTGACGCGGCGGGTCAGGTGCTCGCAGGCAATCAGGCGGCCCTGGAGGTCGCGGCAATGGCCGTTGGCATAGTTCGAGTTGGCGTCGAAAACGCTCCAGGTCTCGTTGGTCTCGTCGAACTTCATGACGCGGTTGTTCGGGATGTCGCTGACCAGCAGATACTTGCCGTCACCGAAATAGACCGGGCCTTCCAGCCAGCGTGCGCCGGTTGCGACCTGTTCCAGCGAAGCGCTGGCAACGCGATATTTGGCAAAGCTCGGGTCGAGAACCTGGATGGCCGGATCCGGGTAAATCGGGGAGGGGGTGAAGCCGATCGCCTGTGCGGAGGCGATCTTGGTGGTGACGGCGGTCGCTGCGGCGGCGGCACCGAATGTCATGAGGTTACGGCGGCTAAGATCCACGGGAAAATTCCTTCGATAATAGTCGTTGATTTCATATCAATCTGCCCGCGCTGCGGGAGGCGGCAATCATGGCCTGTATCGCCTGTTAGCGTTCGGGTGTTGTGCGCCGCAACATAAAATTCGCTTATTTTACCCCCATGATTAAGGAGGGGTGAAGATGGGGCAGAGCCATCGGGAAGGTGATTCCTCACGTTTGCTAAAAACTGTAACGCACCGCAGCAAATGTAAGATTTTTTTATGAAAGTCGCCCTAGGGTGCGACAAGGACGCGTGATCGCCTTGCCGATCCTCCATGCGCATGATGCGCGCCGTCAAAGGCGGTTCCTGTATTTTTCCTTTTCCCCAATGCGTGCTTTCAGTTTTCCTGAGAAGGTCCCCCCATGCTCAAGAACTTAAAAATCAAGACCAAGTTTTTGATGGCGATTGCCATCCTTGGTGTCATTTCTCTGGCCGGTCTGCTGTTCGTTACCCAGCGTTTCAGCGCCGCCAACCAAGCCTATTCGAATTTTCTGCATAACGAGAGCACGGCTGCGACCTTCGTTCCGCGCGGTGCCGCCGGCATGTGGACGGCCACGACTTGGCTGAGCCGCGCCCTTGCGCAGGATCCGCAATCCGCTGCCTTCAAAGATCTTTCCGAGCGTTTCGGCAAGGAAATCACCGGTGCGCGCGCCCGTCTGGCGCAGGTTCCGGGCCTCGTCCCGAGCCGTCAGGCCGCAACGGATGAACTGCTTGCAGGCGCAGACAAGCTGAAGTCGATCGGCGACGATCTGCTGAAGGCCCATGTTTCCGGTGACACCGCCAGGGTCAACGCTCTTGAGGCTGATCTGGACAAGGCGATCGTGGAACTGTCGCCGAAGTTCGGCGCAAGCAACGGCGCCATGGCAGATCTGATCAAGAACGGCGGCGACAAGCTGTCGGCCGAAGTTTCCTCGACCATCCAGTTCGCCATCATCGGCATGCTGATCGGCATTGCCGTCGCCGTCGTGCTTTCGCTGACGATCGCCCAGAAGGGCATTACCGCGCCGATGGCGCGTCTGCGTGAACGCATGGCCTCGCTTGCTGCCGGCGAAGCTCGCGCCGAAATCGATGGTCTCGACCGCAAGGACGAGAT
>UBXM01000055.1 GCA_900469445.1 Hyphomicrobiales bacterium | reverse complement strand
CCTCCCCCGCCACCGCCGCCACCGCCCGAGAAACCGCCGCCGGAGGAAAAGCCGGAGGAGGAAGACGAGGATTTGGGGGTCGGGATGGTGGAGGCGATCGTCGAGGACATGGAGGAGGAGAACCCGCCGATACGGTCGCCGAAGTTGCCGATATTGTCGCCGGCATACCATTGCGGCGCATAGGAGGCTGCAGCAACACCGGCAGCCGTTGCCAGCCAGGCTTCGAAAGCCCTGCTCCACGGCTTTTCGACCCCGAGCGCCACGGCATAGGGCAGAAGCTTTTCGAAATGCTGGGGCGACATTTGCGGCACGCCCGCCATGTTCATCCGGTCCTTTTCGGCAACCGTCAGATAGAGCCGCAATCCCTCGATATCATCCATCATCCTGCGGCCAAGCCGCGTCGGCGCGCCCATGAGGAAAAAGAACACCGCGTTGATCATCACGATGCCGGTGACCCCGATAAGGAGCGGCCAATGCCCGTCATGCAGGCTGTCGATCAGGCCCACCAGAAACTGCGATGTCATGCTGAAGCCGACGAAACCGAAAAATGCGATCGCGACCGCCGAAAGGATGCGCGCGAAGATCGCGGTTCGCCGCATCAGGGACTGCGCCACCTTGACCGCGAAGAAGGACCAGAACAGGCCGAAGATCAACGGAACGACCAGGAAGCCGATATTGCTCTCGTCGATATCGCCGACAACCAGCAACAACAGCAGGGCTAAGACACTCAAAAGGACACCACAGACGATCGCCGCCACATTGTGGCGGTAATATTTGCCGCGATGTTCCTTCTCCATCGCGCCGCGAAACAGTCTGCCGACTTTCCCGACCCTCTCGCCATTCGCCTTGTCTATGGCGAATTCCCGGCCTGCTGAACCGAGTTCGCCGATGATGGCGGCCTGCCCTACCGGGAGTTTTCGCGGCGTCTTGCCCGTCCGCTTGACGATGACACGCGACTTCAGATCCTCCAGCGTCACGTAGCCATTGACCGCCAGATCGAGCAGGCTGGCGGAAAAGGCCGTCCAGCCGGCGCCGGAAAATCCCTTGTTGTCGATGTAGTTGACGAGCGCCGGGGACACTCCGTCAGGAAGATCCCAGCGCGGCACGATGGCGCCGCCTCTCGGATCACGCCCGACCCTGCGCCAGACGAAGAGGTAATAGGCGAAGACGGTAACGAGGCCGCCGAGCACGAGAAACAGGTTGAGATTGTCGCGCCACCACCAGGCACGCTGCTGTTCGGCCGATGGCGGCGCAACGATGCCCTTGGGAAAACCGACGACGACCGTCAGGCCCTGTTCGCGCCGGAGCGGCAGCGTGGTGGCAAAGGTCGCCTGCGGCCCGGAAGCCTCCTTGGTGGCATTGCTCGCCCGAGATCCCTGCGGGCCGGTAAATACCGCCGTCTGCGTCACCCGGCCGGCCGGCAGCGTTACCCGCGCCGAGGCTTTTTCAATGCGGAACTGCCAGCCATTGCCGGTGACATTCCAGTAGAGCTCGTCGTGATCGTCGAAATGGCGGATCTGCCGGCTGCTCCTGTAGGTGATGACATAGGTATGTTCGCCGGGAGAAAGCTGCGTATCCCCCGATCCCGCATAGATGCGGATGCCGCCCGAGACGTCTTCCGTGCGAAACGCCTCTTGCCGGCCGTCGCGGGTTACGGAAACCACATCGAAACCGACATGGATGGTGCGGCCGTTTGCACCTTCCATCGTCAGCGGAAAATCGCGGAATATGCCGCGCCGGATGCGGTCACCCTCGGCATTGACGGTGATCGCCTCGGCAACAGTCACCTCGCCATCGGCGCCGATGCGGATATCGGAGTGATAGTTGCGGATATATTCCTCGGCCGCGGCCGGAAGCGCCGCCACGAGAAGAAGTACGAGGCCAAGGGTGACGTGCCGGAACATCAGCGGCACCGGTTCAGAACTTGACCGAAGGCACGGCGCGGTCGGCTTCGTTTTCGATCTCGAAATAATCGCGCTTGGAGAAGCCGAAGGGACCGGCCACGAGATTGGCGGGAAAGCTCTCGACCTTGATGTTGAGATCACGCGCAGAGCCATTGTAATAACGCCGCGCCATCTGGATCTCGCTTTCGATCGTCTCCAGCGAGGTCTGCAATTCGGCAAAGTTCTGGTTGGCCTTGAGGTCCGGATAGGCTTCGGCCAGCGCGAAGAGCTTGCCGAGCGCCTGGGAGAGCAGGCCTTCGGCCTGGGCACGGCCGGCGACATCACCCTGCGGCACGGCCTGCGCCTGATTGCGTAGCTTCACCACCTCTTCGAGCGTGCCCTTTTCATGGGCGGCATATGCCTTCACCGTCTCGATCAGGTTCGGGATAAGGTCGGCACGGCGCTTGAGCTGCACATCGATGCCCGACCACGCCTCTTCCGCCATCTGCCGCGCCCTGACGAGGCCGTTGTAGATGACGATGAGATAGAGAGCGACGATGGCGGCAAGACCGAGCGCGATATACATTTGGACGATACCCCTTGTTTCAACTGGTGTATCTAAACGCGATCTGTCGCTTATTGAATAGTCGGCCAGGTCAAACTTTGCAGTATGCCGCCTCCGTTGGCCCGCGCGATCGGGAAGGAAAACCATGACGGAGATCAGTGCATTCGAGATCGCCGATTATCTCGACAGCCCGGACGCTATGCGGGGATATCCGGAACTGGCCATGGACGACGAAAACCCGGACGTCTTCATCACCGCACTCGGGCATGTGGCCAAGGCACGCGGAATGTCGAATGTCGCAGAGCTTTCGGGCCTCGGCCGGGAAAGCTTCTACAAGGCTCTCAGGTCCGGTTCGAAACTACGTTACGGGACCGTCCAGAAAGTCGTTCAGGCACTGGGTTTCCGGCTGTCGCTGGAAAAAAGCGAAGCCGCGTGAGACGCGGCACCTCGCTCTTTTCCAAAAGAGGGCTTCAAGCCGCCTTGTCACCGAAATTCGCGCCGCCGGCGTCGGTCAGCAGGAAGGCTTCGCCGCATGCCTTGGCGAGCGTGCGCACGCGCAGGATGTAGCTCTGGCGTTCGGTGACCGAGATCACGCCACGCGCATCCAGCAGGTTGAAGACGTGGGATGCCTTGATGCACTGGTCATAGGCCGGGAAGACGCATTTATGCAGCATCTGGTTGGCATTGTCGCCCGGTGCACCGGCGGCGAGAAGTGCAAGGCATTCCTTTTCCGCATCGATGAAATGGCGATGCAGCATTTCGGTATTGGCGAATTCGAAATTATGGCGCGAATATTCCTGCTCTGCCTGCAGGAAGACGTCGCCATAGGAGATCTTCTCTTCGCCTTCGCGGCCGTTGAAGTTCAGGTCATAGACGTTATCGACGCCCTGGACATACATGGCGAGGCGCTCCAGACCATAGGTCAGTTCGCCGGCAACCGGCGAGCATTCGATGCCGCAGACCTGCTGGAAATACGTGAACTGCGAGACTTCCATACCGTCGCACCAGCATTCCCAGCCAAGACCCCAGGCGCCGAGCGTCGGGCTTTCCCAGTCGTCTTCGACGAAACGCACGTCATGCAGAAGCGGATCGAGACCGATCGCCTTCAAGGAGCCGAGATAAAGCTCCTGCAGGTTGGACGGGTTCGGCTTCAGGATGACCTGATACTGGTAATAGTGCTGCAGACGGTTGGGGTTTTCACCATAACGGCCATCCGAGGGGCGGCGCGACGGCTGCACATAAGCGGCCTTCCACGGCTTTGGGCCGAGCGCGCGCAAGGTGGTGGCCGGGTGGAAGGTACCGGCGCCGACTTCCATGTCGTAAGGCTGCAAAACGGCGCAGCCCTTGTCCGCCCAGTAGTTATGGAGAGTCAGGATGAGCGCCTGGAAGGAGCGCTTGGGGTCCATATGTTCTGGCAGATCGGTCATGGGAATAATCGGCATCGTTTGATTGAGGATGCGGACGAGTGCCACGCGATGGAGAACGGGTCAAGGATTTATAGCCAAACCCGCTCAGCGGAATGGATTTATGACTGTCAGCCCGCCATCGATCACGAGGCCATGGTGCAGGTCTTCGGAAACGAAAAGCCGGCTTTCTGCTTCAAGGGCGGCAGCGACCATTAACGCGTCGAAAAAGGCGAGATTGTATTTGGCGATCAGCTCAAATGCCCGGTTATTCAAGGCCAGATCGAGAACGACGACACGTTCCGACATTCGACGGATCGTTGTCAGAGCTGTCCGGATTTCACTCCAGTCCCGCCGGGACTTGCGGCGCATCACATGTGCGAATTCGTTAAACGCCTGCACGCTCGTCGAATATGGCTTCGAAAGAAGGGCCTGAGCCTTGGCAGTTCGCTGATCATCGGTAAAAGCATAGATGAAGATATTCGTGTCGAGGAATGGCGCGTTGCTCACCGCTCATTGGCCTCGTCACGATCGAACTTCCAACCCTCGGGCAGCTTCCAACGCCGGGAACGGATATATTCGAGCGCTTTTCGCGCTCCTCACCCGAAAGAGGGCCTTGATCCCCATTGGAAACCACGGTGAGCTCAACCTCGTCGCCCTCCTTGAGGTCGAGCGATTTGGCCACCTCTTCGGGTATCTGCACCGCCAAAGCGTCATTCCACCTAGTCACGCGCATGATCGTCTCCGTTCCATGGTCTGCGCATCATAGCAGAAGGCGGCAGGGTTTGCGCTATTCCTCTTCCTTCTTCACCCGGTACTCGCCCGTCACCGGATCCTTCTCCAGCGTGCCGACAGCGCCGGTCTGGCGTTCTTTTTCCTGCTGCTTGCGGCGTGCGGTCAGTTTTTCAGCATCCTTGATGAAACGCCTGTAGAGCAGCCACCCGCCGACGATCAGCACGGCCATGAATATAAGCTGGGCCATTTCCCCTCGAAGTCCTTGTAAAAAGCGCCTCGCCCTTGAGGCGAGGCACGTCGGGCATCAGAGCCCGTATCGGCTCCACAATGCCCTTTCTTCGATACCGGCTGCAAGTCCTGCACCCGCCTGTGCCGCGATTTCGCCGAAGGCCGGCGTCGAGACCGCCACGCCCGGCAGGCGCTTGCCGAACAGCGTGCGGGCGCTGCCGATCAGTTCCATGCGGACATCCTTGCCGAAACGGCGCTTCAACACTTCGCGCATATCACCCAGACCGTCGATCAGGCCGAGTTCCAACCCCCTGCCGCCGGTCCAGAACAGGCCGGAGAAGATTTCCCCGTCATCGGCCAGCCTCTCGCCACGACGCATCTTCACCATGTCGATGAAGACCTTGTGGATCTCGACCTGCAGGGTCTTCAGGTATTCGATGTCTGAGTCCTTTTCCGGCTGGAACGGATCGAGGATGACCTTGTTTTCGCCGGCGGTATAGACGCGGCGCTCGACGCCGATCTTCTTCAGCATTTCGGGAAAACCGAAACCGCCGGAAACGACGCCGATCGAACCGACAATGGAGGTCGGGTCCGCAAAGATCTCATCACCCGCAAGCGCGATCATGTAGCCGCCGGAGGCTGCAACATCCTCGACGAAGATCAGCACCTTCTTCTGTTTTTCTTCGGCAAGGGCGCGGATGCGCTGAAAGATCAGGCGCGACTGTACCGGCGAGCCGCCCGGCGAGTTGAGCGAGATGGCGACAACCGGCGCCTCCTTGTTGGCAAAGGCCTTCTCC
The DNA here is from genome assembly GCA_900469445.1 of Hyphomicrobiales bacterium. Taxonomy (GTDB): domain Bacteria; phylum Pseudomonadota; class Alphaproteobacteria; order Rhizobiales; family Rhizobiaceae; genus Neorhizobium. Next base: position 58,220 of record UBXM01000055.1, on the reverse strand, counting down.
AGCATCGGGGCGGCTGTCGCGAGGCTGAGCGTCGGCTTGAACTGGCTGCCTCCCGTCATGATCGCACCATGAAGCCGCACGACGGGTATCGCTATTCCCTTCTTGCGGAAACGTTTCGGCACAAAGCGAGCAAGCAAGCCCATTTTCTCTCCCATCATCATTGATCAGTTGGGAGTTGATGTATGTAACATCCCTGCAAACGCAATGGTTCTTACGCGAATTTGGACCGATCGGCAGTTTTGCCGCGGCGGCGATAGGCGGTGCGCCCATTGTTGAGATCATCGACCTCGGCCAGGAAGGTATGGCCGTCGGCACCATGCACGACGAGCGGCGAGCGGAACAGGAGCCGCGCCCTCGATCCCTTGATCGCCGTTACGAGAATACGGGTTGCATCTTCACCCGGACGCGGATGGACGGGCGTTATTTCAATGCCGCCGAAACGCTTGCCGCAGGCGGCCAGAATATCGGCGATCGATTGGGGTCTGGCGATCAGCGACAACTGCCCGCCGGGCTTCATGATCGCGCCCGCGGTTTTCATCCAGGCCTCGAAAAGACCTTCCGTCAGCGCATGGGCCTCGGCCTTGAGGTTGTCGGGCGTCCGGCGATCGCCTGCGTGATTGAAGGGCGGGTTCATGATGACGTGATCGTGAACCTCATCCTTGAGACCTGCCGCGACCCGCGCCTTGCCCGTCAACGTCACGTCGGCTTCGACCACGTTCACCCGGTCAGCCAGAAAGGCATTTTCGGGCAATGCGATGGTTTTTCTGGCGTAATCCGCCATGACCGGAAACTTCTCGATCAAGAGAACGCGGGCATCGCCAAGCCGCGAGGCGACCGCAAGACCCGCCGCCCCTGCCCCGGACCCGAGATCGGCAACGCTCACCGGCCGGTCCGCCGCCACGAGCGAGGCAAGCAGCATGGCATCTATGCCGGAGCGATGTCCTTCATTTCTGGGCTGTACAACGTGAAAGCGGCCCCGATGGAAGGCATCGATGGTGAAGGTCGCTTCTCCCGGATCGGGCTTGATCATATCTTGTGTATTCATGGCCGCAATTCAGCCTCCAGGCCGGCATCGCGCAGGATGGTGCGCGCCTCTTGCGACCGTCCTTCCTCCACCAGAAGACGCCTTTGCAGGAGGCCGAGCGAACCTTCCAGAACGCTCATAGACTGATCGGCGATAAGGCAATGGATGCCGGCATCCTTCATCAAACTTTCCGCCAGCGACAACGTGACGACGTCATTCGTGCGGATAAGCTCAATCATCTGGCATCCTTTCGTGAAAATCGCTTTATGTTTTGCCCTTGCCGCCCTAAGGACCAGTTTCTATTGTTGGTGGGTAATTCTTTCTAGGGAGGCCTGAACTTGGGCGTCGTCATACCGCTTGAAGAAGGCAAAAACAAATCTGCATCCGTGAAGCCGCTGGTGGATCTCACCAAGGCCGACATGGAGCGCGTCAATCAGCTGATCCTTTCCAAGGCCGGATCGGATGTGCAGATGATCCCGGAAGTGGCCAACCACCTGATTTCTTCAGGCGGCAAGCGGCTGCGTCCCATGCTCACACTCGCATCGGCCGCAATGTTCGGCTACCAGGGCGAAGGCCATGTGAAGCTCGCCACCTCGGTCGAGTTCATGCATACGGCAACGCTTCTGCATGACGACGTGGTCGACGAAAGCGATCTTCGCCGCGGCAAGTCCACCGCGCGGATGATCTGGGGCAATCAGGCGAGCGTCCTTGTCGGCGACTTCCTGCTCGGCCAAGCCTTCAAGATGATGGTCGATGTCGGATCGCTCGAAGCACTCGACGTGCTGGCGACCGCCGCCGCCGTGATCGCCGAAGGTGAAGTGCTGCAGCTTTCCGTTGCCAAGAACCTGGAAACGACTGAAGACGACTACCTCTCCGTCATCCGCGCCAAGACGGCAGCGTTGTTTGCGGCGGCCGCAGAAGTCGGCCCGATCATCGCCAATGCCGACAAGGCAAGCCGTTCGGCGCTGCGCTCCTACGGCATGAACCTCGGCTACGCCTTCCAGATGGTCGATGACGCGCTGGATTACGGTGGCAATGCCGTCGATCTGGGCAAGAATGTCGGCGACGATTTTCGCGAGGGCAAGATCACCCTGCCCGTCATCCTGGCCTATCGTCGCGGTACGCAGGAAGAGCAGGCCTTCTGGCGCAACGCCATCGAGAACGGCGAAAGCAGCGATGAAAATCTTGAAAAGGCGCTCGGTCTGATCACCAGGCACGATGCGCTGAAGGATACGATCGCCCGCGCCCTGCATTACGGCAAGATCGCCCGCGATGCGCTGGCGCCTCTGCCGGCCGGGCCGCTGAAGGATGCGATGATGGAAGTCATTGACTTCACCATCCAGCGGGTGAATTAAGCTCAGTCGTCGCGGAGGTCCCATCATGGTTTTTTCGGAAAAACTTCTGGAAGAAACCCTGCTAAGGCTTACCGACCTCATGTCAGATTGCACCGATCCCTGGTGCGTTTTCGGCGGCGCGGCGCTTTACCTGCACGGCTACCGGGACATACCTTTCTCGGACATCGATGTTCTGATCTCGAAGGCCGATTGCGAGCGCGTCCGCAAAGCGTGGGATTTGCCCAACGAAGCCGGTGGCGGCACCGATCTCTTTCGATCCGACTTCCTGCTGCATCCACATCTGGGCCCGCTCGATGTCGAAATCATGAGCAATTTCGAGATTTTTGCAGACATGCGATGGCAGCCGATAGACATCGGCGACCCGATCGAGACACGGCTGGGCTCCGCAATCGTGCCGGTTGCCAGCCTTGAGAAGATCAAATCCATTCTGCGGCTTTCCGGACGGGACAAGGATCTGGCGCGTCTGAAACTCATCGACATGCCTGCCCGGTCGCTTGCGACGCCCTGACCCGGAGCCCGCTTCACGACGGTTCGGCGACCGTTCACAGTTAGGACAGGCCGGCGTGGATAACCGAGATTTCCTTGCGGACCTGCTTCAAAAAAGCCATTCTGTTATGAATCATTCGGCGCATTCCTGCGGCGACACGTCGCCGACACGCCAGCTTTCATGAAAGGCCCGTTTATGCGGCAGACAAACCGTCATCTCCTGCTTTCCAGCGTCGCGCTTGCGGCGTGCCTGGTTTTCGGTTCCGTGGCGGGCGCCGCCACACCGGAAGCCAAGCCTGCCGAAGAGAAGACCGTGACGTTCGAAGCTCGCGACGCGAAGTCGTTTGCCGGCGCGTTCCTCGCTGCCCGCACGGCCGACGTCGATCACGACTATCCGACGGCGATCGCGCTTTATCGCAAGGCGCTCGATTTCGAACCGGCCAATCTCGAAATCCGCGAACGGCTGATGATTTCGCTTCTTCTGAATGGCGATTTTGCCGACGGACTGAAGGAAGCCGAAGCGCTGAAGGGCGACACGGCCGTCGAGCGCGTGACGAAGATCGTGCGCGGACTGGAAGCGTTGCGCAGCGGCAAATATGACAGCGCCAAGAAAATCCTGGCCTATGAAGGGCCGAATGACCTCGACCGACTGACGCATCTTCTGTTGTCCGGCTGGGCCGATGTCGGCGCCGGCAAGGGCAAAAAGGCGATCTCGTCGATCAGCGGCCTCAAGGGTCCAGCATGGTTCAAGGTGTTTACCGATTATCACCTCGGCGCGATGGCGATCGTCACCGGCGACATCCAGACCGCCCGCCAGTATCTCAACAAGGCGGTGACCAATAACGACGCGGTGGCGACCGCGCCGGATACGTTCATGCGCGCCGTCATGGCGCTGGCACGGCTCGAAGCCTCGACCGGCAACAAGCAGAAGGCGCTCGATGCGATCTCCGTCGGCGACGGCATGATCTCCAACTACGCGCCGCTCAAGGCGCTTCGCCAGAGCATCGAAAAGGGTGAAAAGCCGGTCCAGCAGGTCACCACCGCTGCCGAAGGCGCTGCGGGCGTTCTGTTTTCCATCGGCGGCGCACTGAACCGCCAGGGCGCGGAAGACATGGTGGCGCTCTACCTGCAGATCTCGCACGCGCTGGACGACAAGAGCGCCGACACGCTGATCATGCTGGGCGGCATTGCCGAAAAGCTGGAACAGCCGGAACGCGCCATCACCCTCTACCAGAAGGTGCCGGAGGGTTCGCCGATGCGGCGGATTTCCGAACTGCAACTCGGCATTACACTCTCCGATACCGGCAAGGTGGAAGAAGCCAAGAGCCACCTGAAGGAACTGATCGCATCCGATCCGGCCGACATCCGCAGCTATATCGCCTATGGCAGCGTCCTTTCCGAAGCGAAGGACTACAAGGAGATGGCGGCGAATTACGACAAGGCCATCGAGATCATCGGCTCGGTGCCGCGGCCGGGAGACTGGTCGGTCTTCTTCCAGCGCGGCATTGCCTATGAGCGCCTGAAGGAATGGCCCAAGGCCGAACCGAATTTCCGCAAGGCGCTGGAGCTGAACCCGGATCAGGCGCAGGTGCTGAACTATCTCGGCTATTCGCTCGTCGACATGAACCTCAATCTCGACGAAGGCCTGACGATGATCCAAAAGGCCGTCGAGGCGCGTCCTGATGACGGCTATATCGTCGATTCGCTCGGCTGGGCCTATTACCGCATGGGTCGGTTCGACGATGCGGTGACGGAACTCGAAAAGGCGATCCAGCTGCGTGCAGGCGATGCGGCGATCAACGACCATCTTGGCGATGCCTATTGGCGTGTCGGGCGCAAGCTCGAAGCCGTCTACCAGTGGAACCGGACGCTGATTTCCGAAGGCGAGGATATCAATCGCGAACAGGTGAAGCAGAAGATCGAAAACGGCCTGCCGGCTCTCGATCCGAATGCCACCAATACCGTGCGCAACCAGACGGAAACGCCGGCTCAGCCTGCGCCGACGCCGGCTGAGCCCGACAAGAAGTCCTGATGCACGATATGCCGCTCGATATGCAAAGGCCCGCCGCAGACGCGGGCCTTTTCGAATTTGCATCGACCGAATTCACAATCACCGAATTCGCCCCGGCAAAAATCAATCTGGCGCTGCATGCGGTTGGCCAGCGCGCCGACGGCTACCATCTGCTCGACAGCCTTGTGACTTTTGCCGCAGATGTGGATGCAGGCCGTTCCACCACGCACGCTCCCGCCGGGGACCGGTTGGGATTTGCATCTGCCGAAAAGGACGGCTTTTCGATTTCCGGCCGTTTCGGCGAGGGCCTGTCGTCCGATCCGAATGCGGCGGCGCAGAACCTCGTGCTCAAGGCTCGCGATATGCTGCGCAACGCGCTTGAAGCCACGGGCATGGCGGCCCCCCCGGTTGCCATCCATCTGCAAAAGAACCTGCCTATCGCTTCCGGCATCGGTGGCGGCTCGGCCGATGCGGCGGCAACCCTGCGCGGTCTTTTGCGCCTGTGGAATGCAACACTCAGCGAGACGGAACTCTCGGCGCTCGCCCTCTTACTCGGCGCCGATGTGCCCATGTGCCTGACAAGCCGTCCGCTTGCCGCAAGGGGCATCGGCGAGGACATCACCATCCTCGATAGGATGCCTTCCTTTGCAATCCTGCTCGGCAATCCGCTTCGCGGCGTTTCGACACCGGACATCTTCAGACGGCTGACAACGAAGAACAATCCGGCGATTCCGCCGCTCACGCAAGACTGGCACGCCGATCTCATCGCCCTGCGCAACGATCTGGAGCCACCGGCCCGATCGCTTGTCGGCGAAATCGCGGCGCTTTCCGACATGATCGCGGCCGAAGGCGCGTGGCTGACGCGCATGTCAGGCTCGGGCGCGACATGTTTCGGGCTGTTCGATACATCGGAGGGCGCTAGCCTTGCCGCGGCCAATCTTCAACGCCAGCGGCCCGACTGGTATTTTGTCGCCGCACGGACGATTGGAGCAGATCCATGATCGGGATCGATGAAAGCCGCGTCTTCGTGCCTCTCGGCATTGCCGTGCTCACCGTTTCCGATACGCGGACGATGGAAAACGACAAGTCCGGCCAAACGCTTGCCGACCGCATCGAAGCGGCTGGGCATCTGTTGAAAGCCCGCGCCATCGTCACCGACGATCGCGACAGGATCGCTGGCCAGGTAACGGCTTGGACGCTCGATCCCGAGATCGATGTCGTCATCACCACCGGGGGCACGGGCTTTACCGGCCGCGACGTGACGCCGGAAGCGCTTGAGCCGCTGTTCGAAAAACGGATGGACGGATTTTCGGAAGTCTTTCACCGGATTTCCTACGACAAGATCGGCACGTCGACGATCCAGTCGCGGGCGACGGGCGGCGTGCTCAATGCCACCTATATCTTCGTCATTCCCGGCTCGCCCGGCGCCTGCAAGGATGCCTGGGACGGGATATTGAAGGCGCAGCTCGACTATCGCCACATGCCCTGCAATTTTGTCGAAATCCTGCCGCGGCTGGACGAGCATCTCAGACGGACGAAGAGCTGAGGTAATCAGCGGGCCGCCACAACCCAGGCAGGGATGAGCTGGCTCATCAGCTTCGTAGTCTTCTGGCCTTTGGCAAGCGCTTCGAGATCCATGCCGGATTTCGCCAGGGCGATCGCGTTCTTCTTGGGCAGCAGCAGACCGTATTCCAGCGGCGGAACCGGGCGACCGATGCGCTTGAAGAACGGGCGGCGGTAGTTGCGTGACGGCGAAAAGCGCGCCGCCTGCCTGTGCAGCGCCAGATATTCCAGCACCTCGTCGATCCAGCCGCTTTGCGGCCGCGCGCCCGCTTCGATGAACAACAGCCACTCGCCGCGCGCACTGCGCAGGACATCCTTGATGTCCCAGTGGTTATGAAACCGGCAACCGGCAGCATCCGCCACATGGGACGACCCGTCGCGCGACGCGTGATCAAGCACGATCACGTCGCTTACAAGCCCTTCCACGGCAGCCGTGACGAGGATCGAAAGCGTTTGAGCAAGCTCGGCTTCCTGATCCCTGCATTCCATCAAAACAGTCAGCATTTCTGACCCTTACCGCATCGCACAAGCGAAAGCCAGCAAACAACAAAGTTTGTTCTTGCAATGTTCTCATTTCGGCGGTAGGAATTTAATCATCGAGAACGGGAAATGATCCCGTCAGGAGCCTTCAATGACCGAGCTGTCCCAACTGCGGCAGGGTGCGTTTGCGCCCGCCCATACGGCTGACATTGCCGATGCACTGGTCCAATCGTCCGGCCTCAGGATCGAGATCGACCGGCGGCGCGGCAGAGGCGCGGGCCTCAATCCGAGCGGACGCTTCGAGGAAGAGCGGCGCGAGGCTTTTGACGATGGCTGGCAGACGCTGGAGGAACTGGAGCCTTTCCGCACCGAAGTGCAGGTGGAAAAACCGAAGACGGCGATCACCCGCAACGACAGTCCCGATCTCGGCTTCGACCGGTCGATCAATCCCTATCGCGGCTGCGAGCATGGCTGCATCTATTGTTTTGCCCGGCCGAGCCACAGTTTCATGGGCCTTTCGCCGGGGCTGGATTTCGAGGCGAAGCTGTTTGCCAAGCCGGATGTGCCGCGCCTGCTCGAGCGGGAGTTGAGCAAGCCGGATTACAAGGTGCGGGCAATTGCGATCGGCACCAATACCGACCCCTACCAGCCGATCGAGCGGGAATGGCGGATCATGCGCCAGATCCTCGAAGTGCTGCAGAAGGCCAATCATCCGGTGGTGATCGTGACCAAGTCGGCGCTGGTCATGCGCGATATCGACATTCTGTCCGACATGGCCTCGAAGAGGCTGGCCAAGGTCGGCATCTCGGTGACGACGCTTGACCGGAAACTGGCGCGGACAATGGAGCCGCGCGCCTCGACGCCGACCAAGCGGCTGGAAGCGATCAAGGCACTGTCGGATGCCGGCATACCGACCGCCATCATGGCCTCGCCGATCATTCCGGCACTGAACGACCATGAGATCGAGCGCATTCTCGATTCAGGCCATGCGGCAGGCGCCACGGAAGCAAGCTATGTCCTGCTTCGCCTGCCGCTGGAAGTCAGCCCTCTATTCCGCGACTGGCTGCTGCGCAATTATCCGGATCGCTACCGGCATGTGATGTCGCTGATCCGCTCGATGCGCGGCGGCAAGGATTACGATGCGGAATTCGGCAAGCGGATGAAGGGCGTCGGTCCCTATGCCTGGCAGATCGGCCGCCGTTTCGAAATGGCGACCAAGAGGCTGGGACTTGTCCGGCGCGGCATGCATCTGCGCGACGATCTGTTCATTCGCCCGAACGGCGGCGGCATCCAGCTCTCGCTTCTATAGGAAGGACGACTTCGACGGAGGGGAGAGACAAGCCGAAAGTGAAATGTCCAAGAATGCAGACGCATTCTGCGCCAGATTTCATTTCGGTCCGTCGCATATCCCGTTTTGTGCGCCCTGCGTGGCGCAGGACTTATTCAACTTCGTTCTCGGTCAGGTTACCCGCCCCCTTGCCCACCGAGAACATTGCCCCGAGCCCGCCGCCATACGCGCGGTGGAAAGCGAAGCCGCACTCGCTTTCGGGGCTTGCAGGAGATCGGGACGGCGTGCGAGCCTGCCGCCATGTTGGTTCGTACGCCGCCCGATTCTCCGATGCTTTTCGATAGCCCCCTCACCTGTGATTTCAGCCTGGAACTTGCAGCCCGTGATGCCGGGCACTGGCCGGTTGCCGGAACCGACGAAGCCGGCCGCGGCCCGCTCGCCGGCCCGGTGGTCGCAGCAGCGGTAATCCTCGATCCCGACAATATTCCCGACGGCCTCAATGATTCAAAAAAACTCTCGCTCAAGCAGCGCGAGGCCCTGTTCGAGGCGATCATGGCAACCGCACATGTCTCGATCGCTTCATCGGGCCCACGCCTGATCGACGAGATCAACATCCTGCGCGCCAGTCTCGATGCCATGCGTCGGGCAGTGGCATGCCTGCCGGTTGCGCCGGCGCATGTGCTGGTCGATGGCCGTGACGTGCCGAAAGGGCTTTCCTGTTCCGGCAAGGCCGTCATCAAGGGCGACAGCCGCTCCGTCTCGATCGCCGCCGCCTCGATTATCGCCAAGGTGACGCGAGACCGGATGATGGAACGCGCCGGCCTCGTTTATCCCGCCTATGGCTTTGCCAAACATGCGGGCTACGGCACGAAGCAGCACCGCGACGCAATCATCTCGGACGGCCCCTGCCCGCTGCACCGGATGAGCTTTCGGCCGTTGAAGAAGGATGATCCTGCGGAAGATTGATCTTTCCCCATGACCCGCTGGCCAATAAATGCGGGATCAGCAATTCGGCGGCGATGCATCATCGCAAGCCATTGCCGGGACTTGAGTGCGAAGCTATCTACAGCTTTCCACATCTGCCATGGAGAAACGAGATTATCAAAATTATGGTTTTGCTGCACAGCGCCACTGGCCTAGATTGGCAGTCTCCACCGAAAGGTACAAGCCTGAAGACATTGGGCGAAGCCGAAGAACAAGGTTTCATCCTCATTCGCGGCGAATTTCAAAAACGACAATTCCGTCTTACGCCGAAGGGTTACGAACACGTCGAACGTGACAAGCGTCGCCTGGAAGCCCGCAGAACCTGAAGCTTGCGCGCTCCTTCGAGTTTGCCGCTCATGCTTCAGAAGCTTGTTTTATCGCATGTCCTTCGCGCCACCTGCTTGTGGCGGAACTCTTCACGCTGAAAGCTGATGTTACGAGCAGTAGAAGCGATTGCGCCAAGACACCCATCTCGACAACCGTTTTCAAGCCGCTTTGGCAACCGGAGCATCCGCAACTCTGCGCACGAAGCGAGAAGCTTCGGTTTGAGCCGAGAACCTATAGTCGGCCTTCACCCTTTTGCCCGTCGCTCACAATAGCCTGTTGCTAGACAGTGCCGACCTCACATCTTTTGCCGTCGACAACAAAAAAGCCGGGCGTTTCCACCCGGCTTTTGAAATCTCTTGTCTGACCGAAATCAGTTGAGGCGCGACTGGACCTTGGCGACGGCGTCCTTGAAGAGGGCTGTCTGGGTCGGCTTGTCGGCCTTGGAAGCAATCACCTTTCCGGCGGCGGCGACAGCGATGTCGATCGCGGCGGACTTTACGGCTGTAATCGCGTCGGCTTCGGCCTGCTTGATCTTCTGTTCCGAGAGCGCGTTGCGGCGAGCGACGAACTCTTCCGTCTTCTGGCGCGCTTCTTCGGTCAGAAGGGCTGCTTCGCGTTCAGCGGCGGCAAGCAGGGCTGCGGCTTCGGCTTCGGCTTCCTTGCGCTTCTTCTGGTACTCAGCAAGCAGCGCCTGGGCTTCCTCACGCAGGCTCTTTGCCTCGTTAAGTTCGTCGCGGATATTGTCGGCACGCTTATCCAGCGACTTCGCCATCATGCCCGGAACCTTCAGGTACGCGATAAGCATGAGGAAAAGAACGAGACCGACGAGCGCGAAAAATGTCGAATCCATGGATCAGGCTCCCGTCTTGGCAGCTGCGACAGCAGCCTTGATGTCGTCGCCGGTGGCCTTGCCGCCGATCAGCTGATCAACAATCGCCGTTGCGGTTTCCTCGGCAATCGTGCCGACTTCAGCAAAAGCCTTGGCCTTGATCTCGCCGATGCGGGTTTCGGCTGCAGCGAGCTTGGCCGCCAGTTCCGCTTCGATCGCGGTGCGATCGGCTGCAGCCTTGGCCTTGGCGTCGTTGCGGGCAGCTTCGGCAATGCCGTTTGCCTTGGAACGGGCGGCTGCCAGTTCCTTTTCATAGGTCTCGACGGCAGCGTCGGATTCCGCCTTGAGGCGGCTTGCTTCTTCGAGATCGGCGGCGATGCGGCCCTGGCGATCTTCGAGGATGCCGCCAACGCGCGGCACGATGATCTTTTTCATCAAAAGATAGAAAAGACCAAAGGTGATGACGAGCCAGATCAGCTGCGACGAAAAATGCGTCGAGTCGAAAGGCGGGAACGCACCGGAACCGTGATCTGCCTCGTGGGCAACACCAGTTTCGGTATGAACCTCGCCTGCGGGCGCAGCGGGCGTTTCAGATGCGGCCGGCGCGGTCTGCGCGTATGCCGAGGTCACGATCATCATCACCTCCAGGTGAATTCCATATAAAGTAGATCACGGCGGCCGTTACCGGCCAGCCGTGATCCTATTCCTATGCCGCTAGACGTTTAAGTCTTATACAGCAAACAGGAGAAGGAGAGCTACGAGCAGCGAGAAGATGCCCAGAGCTTCCGTAACGGCGAAGCCGAATACCAGACGGCCGAACTGGCTGTCGGCGGCAGACGGGTTGCGCAGGGCGCCCGACAGATAGCTGCCGAAGATGTTGCCGAGGCCGAGGGCCGTACCGGCCATACCAAAGCAAGCGAGACCTGCGCCGATGAACTTTGCTGCTTCCGCGTCCATGATGAACTCCTTCGAATGGGTGTTGCGGCTGATGACTGACGCCTCAGGACGCCAATGGGTGGTTATCCTTAGTGCCCGCCGGGATGAACTGCATCATTGAGGTACATGCAAGTCAGCACCGCAAAGACATAGGCCTGGAGGAAGGCGACGAGGAATTCGAGACCGGTGATGGCAACGGTCATGATGAGGGGCAGGATGGCGCCGCCGATACCGATCGGGCCAAGGGCCGCCAGCGAGACGACGAAACCTGCAAAAACCTTCAGCGTGATGTGACCTGCGAGCATGTTCGCGAAAAGACGAACGGAGAGCGAGATCGGACGCGACAGGAAGGAAATGACTTCGATCAGAACAACCAGAGGCAGGAGAATTCCAGGGATGCCAGACGGCACGAATACCTTCAGGAATTGGAAACCGTGCTTGTAAAAGCCGTAGCCGATAACCGTGCCGATAACCAGGATCGCAAGCGCGAAGGTGACGATGATCTGGGTGGTGACGGTGTAGAAATACGGGAACAGACCCAGCATGTTGGCCGTCAGCACGAACATGAACAGGGAGAAGACCAGCGGAAAGAACTTCATGCCATGCGATCCCGCGCCTTCACGCAGCATGTTGGCAATGAATTCATAGGACATTTCGGCGACGGACTGGGCGCGACCGGGGATAAGACCACGCTGTCCCGTTGCAAAATACAGGAACCCGGACGCACAGGCGACGGTCGCGACCATGAAGAGGGAGGCGTTGGTGAACGAAAGGTCGATGCCGCCGATCTCGATCGGAACGATCTTGCTGATCTGGAACTGACTGATCGGATCGTTTGCCACCGTCTACCTCTTTCGCTGACCGATTTTCGGCCTGTCTGTTAAACGAACCGCGTGCGGTTCACGTCCTGTCTTTGTCGCTTCCGCCACCCATGCCGGGCGGTGAAGCCACCATGCCCACGGTGCGAAGCACATTCAAAATACCGGCGCCGAATCCGAGAAGGATGAATACGATCATCCCCCATGGAGAAGTGCCCGCGAAATAGTCCAGCAGATAGCCCAGAAGACCGCCCACGGCGATTGCAGAGATGAATTCAGAGGAAATCTTCAAGCCCAAGGCCATACCCTTGCGGCTTTCTTCAGATTGCGCGTCCCTCTTCGCCTCTGCCGCGTCGTCTGCCTTCCTGTCAGCCAAGGCTGCAGAAAGTTGCTTCCGGCGCTCGTCCAGACCATCATCAGGCTCTTCCATCGCATCCTCCATCACCGGCACTCCCATCCGGCAAAGCCGGACGACGGTTAGCGAGGGATTTCGCGCCTTCCGGCCCTCTTTCAAGTGCGCGCAACATAGTTTTCGCCGCCTTGCTAGTCAAGGCGCTGAACAAGCTTGCCCCAAGGGATTTAAAACCAATAGATTCATCGCTTTATCCCAAAAGCGACAGGATGGCGGATAAAACTGATGCGGGAATCGGTGGACGCTGAGGTGCTTGTATCAGCTCCAACCACCACCATAGGTTCTATAGAAGACGTGCAGACCGATGCGGCCGACCTTTTTCATCGTCTTTGCCCAGTTCGGCCGGACATAGGTCGCGTGATAATGTGTCGCGGAGCCGACCTCGGGCATCCAGATCTTGCCGGCGGTCACGGCCATGGCCACTTCCCGCGCCACTTTCCAGTGATCCTGGGAGCGGATACGGTCCTTGATATTGTCGCAGGCGAAGGAGAACTGGCAGCGATTGCGCCAGTCTTCGTTCTGGTAGACGACATCGCAGATCGTATCGGGATAGGCCGGATTGCGCACGCGGTTGAGGATGACCTGGGCAACCGCGGCCTGGCCGCGCACCGATTCGCCGCGCGCCTCGAAATAGATGCCCGAAGCGAGGCATTGCTGCTGCTTGGACGAGAAGGAATCAGCCGGCAGCGGGTTTGCCGCCCAGGCATGATCCTCCGGGCCGATCGGGGGGATGAACCGACCGCTATCGGGCTTCTTCAGAATGGAATCGAAAGGCGACTGGCGGGAGAAGTCCGGGGAGGACGGAGCATAAGCGGTGGCGAGGATGTCGGCGTGATCGTTGTTGACGAGGCTGGCGATCATCGGCGGCAGGCTTTGCTCCTTCACCTCGTCCTTGCGGAAGTAGAATTCGGCAACCTCGACCGGCTGCTGATTGGCCTGCTCGCCCTTGTCCACCTTGACGAAGGCCGTCATCTCGTCTTCGTCGTCGACAGGCTTGGTCAGCGAACTGGAGCGCTCGAGGATGGAACCGGCAGAGAACGCCTTGGGCGGCAGCATCGGCATGACGGCAACGATGCGTCCCTTCTTTTGCGCGCGGTTGACGCGGTCCTCGTCGGGCGTCCCCTCGCCCGGCTTGTCCTTGTCGGCCAGCGCGACCTTGCGACCGTCGGGCAGTGCGATACCGGCATCGCCGCCGAGTACATGCGAGCCGCCGGGAAAAGCGAGCGAAGCCGTATGGAGCGAACCTGCCGGCGACTGGGTGATGACCATGCGCCAGCTTTCGGAAGAGCCGTTGCGGCCGGCAAAAAGATCGGTGAGATCACCCTGGGAGGGAACTGCCGGAAAAGCCAGCCAGGCGGCAAAACCGAACAGAACCGGAGAGGCCAATTTGTCCCAACGCTGCAGGGACCCCTTACGCAGAACTCTTTTCGAACGCAAAACGGCAACTCCACAAGGTAACCATAGAAGCCTGGTCGGAACCCAGAGGGGGATCGTCCGAGGCAGCGACACTGGTTGAAGAGTGAATCATTAACCTTGATGAGCGGTTAACACGCAGATGGAAAGCCTTGCCGCGCAGGCTCCTTCAGCACACGCGCATTTAACAAAGACGTGAATGTTGCATCGCGGACACGCGGGAGAGGCAGCTGCGACGCGATTCGAGACCGCGCGTTAAAGTTTCGGCGGGGCTCAGATGATGACGTGGGAGCCGAGTTCGACCACCCGGTTGGCCGGCAGATGGAAATAGTCCGACGGATCGGTCGCGGTGCTGGCCATGGCGATATAGAGCCGGTCCTGCCACATCGGCATGCCCGATTCGGCATCCGGCACGAGCTTGCGGCGGCCGAGATAAAACGAGGTCGACATGATGTCGAACTTGAAGCCGGTCTTGCGCAGATAGGCGAGCGCTCGGGAAACATTGTGCGACTGCATGAAACCGAAGCGCAGCTCGATCGTGGTGAAACGCTCGGAGATCTTTTCGACGCGGTATCTCTCCTCGATCGAGACACGCGGCTTGTTGACGGTGCGGATCGTCAGGATGACGTTCTTCTCGTGCAGGACGTGGTTGTGCTTGATGTTGTGCAGAAGCGCTGCGGGCGCCGTCTGCGGATCGCTGGTCAGGAAGATGGCGATGCCGGGCACCGATGCGGGCGCGTGGTCGGACTTCTTTTCCACCATCGGCACGAAGGTCTGGAGCGGCACGTCGATACGACGGGTCTTTTCGAACAGGATCGCGGTGCCGCGTTTCCAGGTCCACATGAGGATTGTGAAGATCGCTGCCATCATTACCGGCACCCAGCCGCCGTCATGGATCTTCAACAGATTTGCGCCGAGGAAAACCAGTTCGAAGGCGAGCAGCGGGGCAAGTGTCGCAAGCGCCACGGTCTGCGGCCACATCCAGCGCAGCCTTACGAATTCGAAGGCCATCAGCGTCGTCACCACCATCGCACCGGTAACGGAGATGCCGTAGGCGGTGGCGAGCGCTTCGGAGCTTTCAAAGCCGAGCACAAGCGCAATGACGCCGATCAGAAGCAGCGTGTTGACGCCGGGCAAAAAGATCTGCCCCGTATTGGTTTCGGAGGTGAAGAGGATCTGCATGCGCGGCAGATAACCGAGATGGATGGCCTGGCGCACTAGGGAGAAGGCGCCGGTGATCACCGCCTGGCTGGCGATGATGGTTGCAGCCGTCGCCAGAAGGATGACCGGGATCAGCGCCCATTCGGGAAACATCAGGTAGAAGGGATCGCTCATCGCTTCCGGATGCTGCAACACCATGGCGCCCTGTCCCAGATAGTTCAGGGTCAATGCCGGAAAGACCAAAAGGAACCAGGCCAGCTGTATGGGCTTGCGGCCGAAATGGCCGAGATCCGCATAAAGCGCTTCAGCCCCGGTGACCGTCAGGAAAACCGCACCGAGAACGACAATGCCGGCGAAGCCTTCCCGCAGCATGAACTCCATCGCGTACCAGGGGTTAAAAGCGCGCAGGATGCTCAGGTCGTCGGCGATATGCACAAGTCCGATCCCGCCCATGACGATGAACCAGAGTGCGGTGATCGGCCCGAAGAAGCGGGACACCAAGGCAGTGCCCTTCGACTGGATGGCGAAAAGCGCAATGAGAATGACGACCGAGATCGGCAAAACGGCGCTATCCAGCCTGGGCGTGACCAGTTTGAGGCCCTCGACCGCGGACATGACGGAAAGCGCCGGCGTGATCATCGCATCGCCCAGGAAGAGCGCTGCGCCGATCAGACCGAGCAGCATCAGCATGGCGCGCTGTCCGTTGGCCGACTTGGTCAGCAGCGCCAGAAGCGAAAGCGTTCCGCCCTCCCCGTCATTGTCTGCCCTTAAAAGGAAGATCACATATTTCAGGGTGACGATGATCGTCAGCGTCCAGATCATCAGCGAAATCAGGCCGATGATTTCCACATGGGTCACGCCGTCGCCGGCGACGGGCTTCAGCGCTTCGCGGAACGCGTAGAGCGGGCTGGTGCCGATATCGCCATAAACGACGCCAACCGATCCGAGCGTCAGCGCAAACAGGCTGTGGCTCCGCGTCTTTTCAGCGGCGGAATGTTCAGCGGGGTGACCCATAGAGTGCCTGACCTGAAGTCAGCCTTTCCAGAAGACGACGAACGATGGCGGATTGCGGCATGCAGAGTGAAGTGGGCAGAGCGAAGTGGCGGAATGGAGCGGGCGGACTTCCAGATTACGCTTGTTTGGCAGACACCGTTTTGCTGTGGCGGGCCTTTATCACATTCGATTTCCTGCCCGGAAGCGGCCAGCGACCTCTCGCCTGCGGTCAGGCGAGGCGTCAATCAAGCCGAGATCACAAGGCTTAGCGCCCCGGACAATGAAGGGAAAATGGCGCTTCAACGCCCTGTTCGCAAGAGGCTTGCGGCGATCAGCGACAAGCCTGCATTGCGATGAATGGACTGCAATAGAGCATGAAGGCCCGGGCCGGCGTATTCTATTCGAAAACGATCGACGGTGCCTTGCGGCGTGCCCCTTGGGAAAGCTGTGCCCAGACCTTTGCGGCAATATCCTTGTAGATATTGGCGACATCGCTGTCGGGCTCCGCATGTACGATCGGCGTGCCGAGATCGGAGCGTTCGCGGATGTCCATCGTCAGCGGCACTTCGCCGAGGAACGGTACGCCGATCCGCTCGGCTTCCGCGCGGGCGCCGCCATGGCCAAAAATATCGTAACGCTTGCCGGTGTCGGGAGCGAGGAAATAGCTCATGTTCTCGACGATGCCGAGAAGCGGGATTTCCACCTTGCGGAACATGGTGACGGCCTTGCGAGCATCGATCAGCGCCAAATCCTGCGGCGTGGAGACGATCACAGCGCCGGCAAGCGGCACCTGCTGGGCCATGGTCAGCTGCGCGTCACCCGTGCCGGGCGGCATGTCGACGACGAGAACATCGAGATCACCCCAGGCGACTTCGCGCAACATCTGCAGAAGCGCCGACTGAACCATCGGGCCGCGCCAGATCATCGCTGTTTCTTCATCAACGAGGAAACCCATCGACATGGCTTTCAGGCCGTAATTTTCCATGGGCTTGATCAGGCGACCGTCGATCTGTTCGGGACGGCCGGAGATTTTCAAAAGCCGCGGTACGGACGGACCATAGATATCCGCATCGAGAATGCCGACGCGCAGGCCGTTTGCCTGCAGGCCAAGGGCTAAATTGACGGCCGTGGTGGATTTGCCGACACCGCCCTTACCGGATGCCACCGCGATAATCGCGCCAACGCCTGGAACGCCGGCCTTCACATTGGCCGGGCCACGGGATTGGGCCCCGGCCGGCGCATGAGAATGACCATGAGCCTGTGGGCTTGGCGGCTGTTGCGGTGCGCTCGATGCCTTGCGGTCCGCGGTCAGCGTCACCAGCGCGCCCTTGACGCCCGGCACGGCCGTCACCGCCTTTTCGGCAGCCAGCCGCAAGGGCTCGAGCGCCTTGGCCTGATCGGCCGGCACGGTGATCGAAAAATAGACCTTGGAATCCGAGATGAAGACATCCGATACCATGCCGCGGGTCACAAGGTCGCTTTGAAGATCCGGACTGCGAACCTTGGCGAGCGCTTCCAGCACCTGGTTCTTCGTTACATCCGGCATATCGAACTCCTGCTCATCGACAAGCGCATCCCGGGCGTGCCGCCCCGGCGCACATTCATGCACGTTATATAGGAGTTGCGGCTGCATACCGGCAAGATGAATAAAAGCCGCTGCCCGGATGGCAGCCCTTAGGCGCGCAATCCGGACAACGGCTTTCTCTGGGTCGCGTCTCTTGGTACGCTTTTCAAGTCCCCTCTGGACCTGGCTCTAAGCAAGCATGAAACGTGCCAGTCTGGAAGAGGCGTATTTACCGGTTTTTCCGAGTATTTTTCAGAATAAACGTCGAATAAGTCGGCATTTCGCACTGCAGCAAACAGTCACCGCACACCATTTGTGCAGATTAGAGAAAGCCTATTTAATCAATCCGATACGCAGAGCCTTGGCGACGGCCTGGGTGCGATTGACGGTATCGAGTTTCTTGGCAGCGCGATTGAGGTAATGATTGACGGTATGCTCGGACAGGCCGAGGATATCGGCGATTTCCGCGCTCGTTTTTCCAGCGGCGGTCCATGTCAGGCAGTCTATCTCGCGATCCGTCAAAAGATCGGTGGCGCGCACGTCCATGTTGCGGATTTCGGCCAGCCGGTCGAAGATATGGATTGCAGCGAAAGTCAGTTCCATCAGTTGCTGGCGATTGGGTTCGTCACCAACGCCGCCGATCACGACCGCGCCTCTGGCTCCTGCCGGATCATGAACCGGAATGCAGGCGCCCCGCACTATGCCGAACTTGCCGAAGACGGTGCTCATCTCCGGCGTTTCCGCATCGCGCTCCAGATCGAACGCGAAGGGCGTCACGGACCGGCGCAGCTGGCGCAGAACGAAACTCGAGCGGATCATTCCTTCACGGTCGAAAAGCGAGACGAGTTCGGCAGGCCAGTTGTTGATGATGGCGCTGCCGGAAAGACCAAGCGCAGTTGCCGGTGGCAGATTGAGAACCATGAAGTTCTTGAAGCCATAAAACTCGACGAGCTTCTTGGTAAAACGGAAGACATCGAACTGGGTCTTCAAACCTGCGATCTCTTCGACGTCCACGTCGAAAGTCATCAGTTTGGCGGCCGTTTCCGTTTTGGACATTTTTTTGCTTCTCTGTTCCGAATGCGCCGGATCACCGGCGCAAGCACACGAATCATTCAGGTGATTTTCGGAGATCGCTCAGTGGGAGAAAAGGCAAAAGTTGCAATGTCCTTGCATTTCTTCCCGCATCGCGTGTCTAACAAAATATGAGCTTCCACTGCAGACTTAAAAGAGATGTTAATTTTTTCGGCGATCAACATTTTTATCAATACTGACAGCTGCTCGTCTTTAGCAGAGTTTGCCCGATAGGACATCATGCCGCATTTTTTTGCTGGGGATGACGCATCTCCACGTCACCCTATGTGGACAGTCAGGCCATGATGTGGCGAATAGGCCACGAACAATGACCCATGGCATCCGGGAGGTAAACGATGGCATCCACTCATCCGTTCGAGGGCACGGTCCTTTCCTCGGCTTTGTGCGAATTGGGAGAAGGAATAAGCTTCGAGGCCGAGACCAATACGCTCTGGTGGTGCAATATTCTGGGAAGGGCGTTGCATGCGCTGGATCTGGCAAGCGGCACGGAAGCCATCCATCCCCTGGCGGTCATGGCCAGCGTCGTTGCGCGTATCGATGACGAGCGCCAGCTGATTGGAAGCGACAAGGGCCTTTTCATCCGCAACCGATCGACCGGAGAACTTGCGCCGCATTGCGAACTCGAACCCGGCAATGATGGAAACCGGTCGAATGACGGTCGCGTGCACGCATCGGGCAGCCTGTGGATCGGCACGATGGGACGCACGGCAGCAGATGGCGCAGGCTCGATCTATCACGTCGCGAAAGGCGTGGTGACCAAGCTTTACGACGGGATCAGCATTCCCAACTCGATCTGCTTTTCTCCCGATGCGGCAACCGCCTATTTCGTCGATACCCGCGGCAACAGGCTGATGAAGGTTTCGACGGATCCGGCGACAGGCCTGCCGACCGGCAAACCGTCACTGTTCATCGACGGCAGTGCGGAGGCGGGCGGGATCGACGGATCGATCTGCGATGCCGATGGTCATCTGTGGAATGCCCGATGGGGCGAAGCGGCGCTCGACCACTACGATGCGGACGGGACGTTCATCGAGCGGTACCAGCTGCCCGCAAAACGCACGACCTGCCCGGCCTTCATCGGTTCCGGCCGGATCGCCGTCACATCCGCCTGGGAAGGACTGGACGAAGCCGGTCGTGCTGCGGATCCGATGGCGGGAGCAACCTTCGCTGTCGAGACCGGCGCGCGAGCCAAATACGATCCCGCCTATCGCGTGTGAGCCCCCTCATTTCGTATCGGATCGAGACAGAAGCCGCCTAAAAAACCGGCAATTAGGGGAACCAATCCTTTTCCGCTGTGTTTGACCTACGAGCCGCCACCCCGACACCCTCCCAGTCGAGGCGGCGGTTCTAAGGAAAACGATAACAAACGGAAAAGACAGGATCCCCATGAAGAAGACCCTTGGAGCAATTATCGCGGCCGCCCTCATGACGTCCACCGCCCTTGCACCGGCATTTGCGCAGACCAATAATGCGGCTCCGGCTACCCCGGCAGCGCCCACCGCGCCGGCTGAAACCAACACGATGGCTCCGGCGCCTTCGGCTGGTTCCGACATGTCGGCAGCAGGCGATGCTACCTACCTGACCGAGCAGTCGGAAACCCAGGTCAGCGCCAATGATTATATCGGCAAACAGATCTACAACGCCAATAACGAGAGCATCGGCGACGTCAACGACCTGATCCTCGAAGAAAACGGCGGCATCGTCGCGGCCGTTGTCGGCGTCGGTGGCTTCCTCGGTATCGGCGAAAAGGATGTCGCCCTGCCGATGAGCAAGATCAGCATGGCGCGCGATGCGGAAAACAACAATGACGTGCGCCTGACCACGACGGAAACGGCTGAAGCCCTTCAGTCCGCCCCGGAATTCAAGACGCTGGCTGACAAGCAGGCCGCAACCGATGCGACCACAACGTCTTCCACGACGGCGCCGGCAACACCTGCCGCGCCTGCAGCACCCGCTACGGGTGGCGACACAAACTCGTCGACGGCTCCGAAGCAGTAAGCTTGAAGCCTGGAACGAGCCATCCGCCACTCGACATGTGAGGATGAAGACCGAGGGGCGGTGCTGCGGCGCCGCCCTTTCGTCGTTCTACAATAGAGAACAGAGCCGCAGGGCATCATAGATCGCGGCATGGATATTGCGGCTCGACACCGCATCACCGATCCTGACGAGATCAAACGCCCCTTCGCCATTTTTCGCGACAAGCGGTGCCCGGCGCTCGATCAGAGCCTTGTAATCGACCGCGCCCAGATTTTTCGACAGGGGTTTCAATTCAAGAAACAGATCGGCATTGGCAGCGGTGCCGTGTTCGACAACGACCTGAGAGACCTGCCGTTCGACGGTGGCGGGTGAATAGTCGGAACCGAGAATGGCGGTCAGGCCGTTGCCACTGCGCCGAACGGCCTTGAGCCTCGTATTGATCGTGACCGTCACGTTCTTTTCGGCAAAGGTTCTGGCATAGGGCACATGGTTCATGCCGCCCATTTCCGGCGCGAAAAAGCGTTCGGGGGAGACCAGTTCCAGCTCCACGCCACTCGACGCGATGACCTCTGCGGCACTCATTCCGGGATGACCGCCATTGTCATCGAAAAGCAGGACCGGCCCGTGCGGCTTGGCCGCCCCGGCCAATATGTCCCAACTGCTGGTGACGAGATCCTCGCCCTCCTCCAGTTCCGGTATCTGCGCGAACCCTCCGGTCGCAATCACGACGAGATAGGGATCAAGCGATCGGACATCGTCCGCCTCGGCATAGGTCCCGTAACGGATGTCCACGCCGAGACGCTCAAGTTCCGACAGACGCCAGTCGACGATGCCGATCATCTCACGGCGGCGGGGATTGCGGATGAGAAGATTGATCTGGCCTCCGGCCTCTCCCGCCGCTTCGAGCACGGTGACCGAATGGCCGCGCTCGGCCAGAACCCGCGCGGCTTCCAGCCCTGCCGGCCCGGCCCCGACCACGACGGCGCGGCGTATTATCTCTGAGCGGGAAATGTCATGGGAGATCAAAGCCTCGCGGCCGGTCGCCGCATTGTGGATACAGAGCGCCTCACCACCCTCATAAATCCGGTCGAGACAGTAGGTCGCGCCGACACAGGGGCGAATGCGCGCCTCTTCGCCGCGCATGATCTTTTTCACGATATGCGGATCGGCAATATGGGCGCGGGTCATGCCGACCATGTCGAGCTTGCCCTCGGCGATCGCATGGCGGGCGGTTGCGACATCGGCGATGCGGGCGGCATGGAAGACCGGGAATTTCGTCGCCGCCCTCACCTCGCCGGCGAAATCCAGATGCGGCGAGGCGCGCATGCCTTGAATGGGAATGACGTTATTGAGATCGGCATCGTGGTCGATATGGCCTCTTATGACATTGAGGAAATCGACATCGCCGGAGGCGACCAGCCGTCTTGCGATCTCGATCCCCTCCTCGCGCGACAGGCCCTTTTCCCAGTCCTCATCCGCCACCAGACGAATGCCGACGATGAAATCCGGTCCGACCGATTGGCGGATCGCCTTCAGCACCATGTCGGAAAAGCGCATGCGGTTTTCCAGCGAACCGCCGAATTCATCCTCGCGCCTGTTGGTGGCGGGCGACCAGAACTGGTCGATCAGGTGGCCATAGGCCTCGATCTCGATACCGTCGAGACCACCCTCCTTCATGCGGGCCGCAGCATCGGCATAATCGCAAACGATCCGCTCGATATCCCAGTCCTCCATCTCCTTGGGGAAGGCGCGGTGGGCGGGTTCGCGGATCGGAGAGGGGCTGAGAACCGGAAGCCAGTTGCCCTTGTTCCAGTTGGTACGGCGACCGAGATGGGTAAGCTGGATCATCACAGCCGTGCCATGCTCGTGACAGTCGTCGGTCAGCCGCTTCAGCCAGGGCACGATCTCGTCCTTGTAGGCGAGCAGATTGCCGAAGGCGGGCGGGCTGTCGACCGAAACGCTGGCCGACCCCGCCGTCATAGTCATGGCGATGCCGCCCTTCGCCTTTTCCAGATGATAAAGCCGATAGCGATCCTTCGGCATGCCGTCTTCCGAATAGGCAGGCTCATGGGCCGTCGACATGATACGGTTTTTCAGCGTCAGATGCCTGAGCTGAAACGGCTGCAGAAGCGGATCGTTGGATGCCGGATCCCTAGATATCGACATGGGGGCGCTCTCGTTCAGTCGAGAGGAGATCATCGCCCAGTCGGGCGTTTGCCGCGACGATCAGAAGCGTCGCCGGATGTCTGCAAAGCGGCAGGAGCGGATGATGCAGCATGCGATAGCCCTCTTTTCGTTCTTGTCAAAAAGGACCTCGGACACAGTTACTGAGGAGACGCCGTAGCGGCAGACCGACGAGAAAGAAGGAGAGAAATCATGGGAGTTGCAGCTGCCATCATTTTTCTGGGCCTTGCATCATGGTGGTTCGTCAAAGCGAACAAAACGGTGATTACCTGGCTCGGCATGGCAATTTTTGTCTTGGGCCTCATGCCCATTGCCGCGATAACGAGCTTTCACCCATATATGCTGCTGGCGATAGGCCAATCGCTTGTGACTTTCCCGCTCGTGCCCATTGGCGTTGCGGTGATGGCATTAGGTCAATATCTCAATAAGTCGAAACTGGAACGGAGAGATTCCTAAGCCACCCGAGGCCAGGCATGGACCGAAGCTCGCTGAATGCTGTTTGCGGATGCTTTGTGCAAACCTCAAATTCGCTCGAGCGCCATGAAGTCGTGATAGTGGTCCTGCAGATACCGCAGGGTGGCTGCACCATCCACCGGGCGGCCATAATGATAGCCCTGCCCCATGCCGCAGCCGAGTGCGCGCAGCATGTCGACGTCCGCCTGTTCCTCGATACCTTCGGCAACGACGGAAAGGTCGAGGCCCTGGCACATGGCGATGATGGCGCGCACGATATGTTCCGACGCGCGGTCGGTGGTGATGCGCGAGATGAAGGCGCGGTCGATCTTGACCTTGTCGAAGGTAAAATCGCGCAACCGGCCGAGGCTCGACTGGCCGGTGCCGAAATCATCGAGCGAGATGCGCACGCCGCTTGCCCGCAATTCCGAAATGATCCGCTGGGCGGTATCGGCAGACGTCATCACCGCGGTTTCGGTGATTTCCAGTTCCACCCGCCGCGGATCGAGGCCGACGCGCGAAAGGGTCGAAAGGATATTGCTCGATGTGCCCGGATCCATCAGCTGGGCGGAAGACAGGTTAAACGACAGGAAAAGCTCACGCGGCCATGAAAGGGCCGCCTCTGCCGCCTTGCGCAGTAGCGTATCCGAGAGCGCATCGATAAAACCGCGTTCTTCGGCCAGCGGCACGAAGACGGCGGGAGAAACGAAGCCGAGATCGGCATCACGCCAGCGCGCCAAAGCCTCGAAACCGGCCACCATGCCATCACGGATGCGGACGATCGGCTGGAAATGGACATCGACCGCGTCGGTGATGATCGCGTTGCGCAGCGCCTGCTCGATCTGGGTGGCGCGCTTCATTTCCTGGGCGATTTCGGTGGAATAGACGGTGATCTGGGCGCGGCCGCGGCGCTTGGATCGGTAGAGGGCCGTTTCGGCGCTCTTCAGCAGGTTTTCGAATTCCTCACCTGCAAAAGGATAGATGGCAAAACCGAAGGATGCCGAGAGGCGAACGTTGCGGTCGCCCAGATCATAGGGAGCGGACAGAACATCCTTCATCATCTGACCGATGCGCTCCGCCCCTACCCGCTCGAAGACGAGAGGAAGGACAAAGGCGAATTCGTCGCCATCGTGCCGCGTCACCGTTGCGCCATCGGGCATGCAGGCCTTGAGGCGATGGGCGACCTGGCAGAGAATTTCATCGCCCGCTTCCGAACCGAACAGATCGTTGATCGGCTTGAAGCCGTCGAGATTGGCGATACAGATGGCGAAGGGGGCCGGATCGTCGGCACGTTCGGCGGCAAGCAGGCGCACCTTGTCGCGCAACCTGTAGCGGTTGCCCAGGCCCGTCAACGGATCGCTGTAGGCCATGGCCTGCAATTCGTTCTGGCTGACGTGCGGCAATGGGTTGCCCGCTGGCTTCATAAAAAATCCTGCTTGTCGAAACGAGCGAAGGATGCGGGACAAAGATTAAGAAACTCTGCTGGTGTATCAGCTTATGCCACAACCGATCACGAAACGGGCCAGGCCTCCGGCTCGATTTCGTCACCCGGCAGGGCCAGGAACCGTTGAAACACCGCATCCAGTGCTTCGGGGCTTATCGGTTTCAGGATCACGTCGTTCATGCCGGCCTCCAGGCAGGCTTCGCGATCGCGTTCGAACGCCTGGGGCAGGACGCCGATGATCGGCACGGCCTGAATTCCGTCTTCCAGTGCGCGGATTGCGGCGGACGCCTCGAAACCCGTCAGCTTCGGCAGCGTCACATCCATCAGA
Source organism: Hyphomicrobiales bacterium (assembly GCA_900469445.1). Lineage (GTDB taxonomy): Bacteria > Pseudomonadota > Alphaproteobacteria > Rhizobiales > Rhizobiaceae > Neorhizobium. The sequence goes on along the minus strand of UBXM01000055.1, from coordinate 33,098 downwards.
ACAAGGCGCGGGGCGTGTTCCCGCCAGAGGCGAACCGCCTCTTCGCCATCGGTCGCCAGGACATAGCGATAACCGAGCCCTTCGATGATCTGGGAGAAAACGATCTGGTTCACCTCGTTGTCCTCGGCAACCAGAACATCGACGATGTCATCGTTTTGGGCAGGCTTAAAGGTGTGATCGTCAAGCGGCGGCAGGACAAGCTCTTCAACGGGCTTTCCCAGTTCAGCGGCAACCAGGAACGGCAGATCCGGTCCAAGCCCCCCTTCCTCGACACCCACTGCAGTCACGCCATAGGCTTCGGCGACCTGCGAAAGTTCCGCCGGCATACGGGCATCGATCACCACGAGATCGATGCGGACATCGGCTTCGGCGGCAAGCTGGAGAAAGAGGGTGAATTCATCGGCATCGGCGGCGGCTGAAACATCCGCCCCATGCTGGGTCAGAATATCGACCGCCTGCGCCGTCGTGTCCGTGAAACGGCTGACGATGAGTATCTTTGCGCCGGTGACTTCGGGGACCGAGCCGGGCCGCGAGGCCGGAGCCAGATCGCGGGTCATATCGATAGGAACAAAGCCGGAAGCCCATTCGGACGACTGCAGTGTGGGGTCGCCACCGGCACCGGCCGCGATCGACGAAACATCCTGCTTGACCGTGACCATGTAATAACGGCCGGGTTTGCCGATCCGGTATTTGTGGACGATTGTCAGAACCGTCGATCCATCCGGGCGGGTGATGCGCTCGGAAAGCTGGATGGGCTCGCCGGTTTCATAGACATGCTGGTTGATCGGCACGAGACGTTCTTCGAACGCCTTGTTATTGATGTCGGTGCCCTTGTGGCCAAGGATCGCATCGGCAGGCAGATCGAGAAAGTCGCAATTGGCCTTGTTGACCGCGACGAAGGTGGAGTTACGGTCCTTGACGCTGATCGGGAAAGGCAGGTTGTCGAGGACTTCTTCCGTCACCTGGACACGTTCCGTGTCGAAACGCCACTGTTCCTCGCGCTTCTTCTGTTCGGAAACGTCCTTGATGACGCAGACACCGTAACCGGAAGGGAGACGCCGCTTGACGACGTTCAGCCAGCGGTCGGGGCCTGGACGCTCAAGGCTCTCGGAGCGTTCTTTCCAAAGACCGGCGATCTGTTCGGCGACCCAATCATCGCGGCCGAGGGCGCGGCGATAGTTATGGGTATCGGCGACAAGACGGATGCCGACATCATACATGGCGTTCAGAAGGTCGCGGATACGGGTTCCCGGCACCAGAAGGCGGGGCTGTACCCGCATGATATTTGCGAGCTGCTGGCTGGCAAATACGACGAGGTCGTTCCTGTCATAGAGCAATACGGCCGCGGACAGGCCTTCGGCCAGTGCTTCCAGGATGGCAGTTTGAATGTTCGGATCCGCCGAGTCCAAATCATTCATGGGTGAAACTCCGTATGCTTTCAGGACGGCTTTTAGCCATGCCCGGTCAGCCGATACCGCATTCGATCGGCAAAACTTCCTTCACGCTCGTCAGTTGGAAACATGCTGGCTCCAAGTCATCAACGAAGGACCGGATCGTTGTTGCGGTGCCCAGCTGGCCGCCACTCCGGTCATTCGCGGAGAGCAGCAATGCCCTCCCGGATTCATCCTATTTATTGGGGCGACCGTAGCGGGTTTACCTTAAGGCCGGATTAATGGCGTTTCCCATTGAGACGATTGCCGAGGATAATCCTGTCGCAGCTCTTTTCTCCGGCGGCAGAATCCCCGAAAATGGGAGAATGTCTGTAAAACTCCTGCCTGAAACCCTGATCAACCAGATTGCCGCCGGCGAGGTCATCGAACGACCGGCCAGCGCGACCAAGGAACTGATCGAAAATGCGATCGATGCCGGTGCGACCCGCATCGAAATCGCCACGGCCGGCGGCGGCAAAAGCCTCGTCCGCGTCACCGACAACGGTTCGGGCATGGATGCGGCGGATCTGGAACTTGCCGTGCGCCGCCATTGCACATCGAAGATCTCCACGACGCTGGACGACATTCATACGCTGGGTTTCCGCGGCGAGGCGCTGCCGTCGATCGGTTCGGTCGCACGGCTGACGATCACCAGCCGCCGCCATGGCGATCCGTCGGGCTTTCAGGTTTCCGTCAGCGGCGGCGCGGCTTCGCCGGTCAAGCCGGCACCGGCCAACCAGGGCACGGTTGTCGAGGTGCGCGACCTTTTCTTCGCCACCCCTGCCCGGCTGAAATTCATGAAGACGGAACGGGCGGAAGCGGCGGCGATCACCGAAATCGTCAAGCGCATGGCGATCGCCTTTCCGCATATCCGCTTCGTACTATCGGGCTCCGACCGGTCGACGCTGGAATTTCCGGCGACAGGCGAAGACCATCTCGCCCGCATGGCACAGGTACTCGGGTCTGAGTTCAAGGAAAATGCGATCGAGATCGATGCCGGGCGCGAGGACGTGTCGTTGTCCGGTTTCGTCGGCGTGCCGACCTTTCACCGCGGCAACTCGGCGCATCAGTTCGCCTTCGTCAACGGCCGTCCGGTGCAGGACAAGCTTATTCTCTCGGCCATCCGCGGCGCCTATGCCGAACAGATGCCGGCGGGGCGATATCCGGTCGCGGTGCTGTCGATCGACCTCGATCCCGCCTTCGTCGATGTCAACGTACATCCGGCCAAGGCGGATGTGCGGTTCCGCGATCCGCAGCTCGTGCGCGGGCTGATCGTCGGGGCGATCCGTCAGGCCCTGCACCGCGAGGGCGACCGGGCTTCGACCACCGGTGCCGCCGCCATGCTGCGGGCCTTCCAGCAGGCGCCCGAGCAACAGGGCTTTTCCGAGACATCCGGATCGAGCTTTCCCCAGCGCTCCTATCCGCTTTCGGCACCGCCTCAGACAAGCTGGTCGGCATCGTCGTCGCCTTCCCGCCCACTCGATATGGGTGTTGCACCTGCCTATCAGCCGCGTCCGACACAGACCGGGTTCGACGCTTTCGCAATGCCGACGGCACGTGCGGATGTCATTGAGGAGACGGCTTATACGCCCGAGACCACGGCCGCCGGCTATCGGCTCGGTGCCGCCCGCGCGCAGGTGCATGAGAACTATATCGTGGCGCAGACCGAAAAGGGGCTGGTGATCGTCGACCAGCACGCGGCGCATGAAAGGCTCGTCTACGAGAGCCTGCGCAAGGCGCTGGAAAACGACCGGCTTGCCTCACAGGTGCTGCTGATCCCCGAGATCATCGACCTGCCGGAAGAGGATTGCGACCGGCTGATGGTACATGCGACCGAGCTAGACAGGCTGGGGCTCGCAATCGAGCGGTTCGGTCCGGGCGCGGTTGCCGTGCGCGAAACGCCGGCCATGCTCGGCGAGGTGGATGCAGGTGCGCTCGTGCGCGATCTCGCAGACGAGATTGCCGAATGGAATACGGCGAGCGGGCTCAGAAACAAGCTCGAATATATCGCCGCGACCATGGCCTGCCACGGATCGGTCAGGTCCGGGCGGCGGCTGAAACCCGACGAGATGAACGCGCTTTTGCGCCAGATGGAAGCGACGCCGGGCTCCGGCACCTGCAACCATGGGCGGCCGACCTATATCGAACTCAAGCTTTCTGATATAGAGCGGCTGTTCGGGCGCAGTTGATAAGCGCTCTGGTAATCGCAATTGGTTCGGGGTAGAGGGGACCGATGTTTTTTCGCAGGAGACGAGTGATGAACCGGTTTGAGGGAAGCGGCTTTCGCGAGGCCAAGATCCGCTATCTCGACGGCGACTATCAGATCCTGAGCGCCGGCTCCTATGTCGTATGCGCGGCAACCAGCGCGCATATCCCGGTCGACGAGCTTCGTTACTGGAGCGTCGCCCGGCAGGAAGCCTATGTCGACTGCGCAACCTCGCTCGAAGCCGAAAAGCGCGCCGGAACACTGCCGAACCAGCAGGTGGGCTGAAATTCACCCCTTGGCCGCGCCCTCGCGCAGCCGTCTTTCGCGGAAATTCCGGAATGCCGTCTCGATCATGGCCGATGGGCCATGCGGGTCGTCGAAGACCATGTCGACCTCGACGATCTTCGACCTTTCCAGCAATGTACGGACCGGGCCGGAATGGCCGGCGAGACGGGCGGCGTCCTTGGCCGTCGTCGCAAGGATCAGCCCCTCACGCTCGGCATCGTCGAGCAATGACTGGATCTCGTCCCCGGTGAAATAATGGTGGTCGGGAAAGGAGCGGGTCGTGGAGATCATCCCGCCGATCGAGCGGACGGTGCGATAGAATTTTTCCGGGTCGGCGATACCGGCATAGGCGAGCACATTTTGGCCGGCCAGCGATGCGTCCGGGCGGGGTTCAAGGCTTGCCACGTGGATCGCCTTGCCGGCGCGGGCCGCCTGGCGGACGAGCGCATCGGCGGCCTCGCCATTGCCGACCTTGAGGATCGCCGATAATTGCCGCATCTGCTCCTTTATCGGCGCACGTACCGGGCCGCCCGGCACGAGATGGCCGTTGCCGATACCCCTGACGCTGTCGATCACGACCAGCGCGAAATCCAGATGCAGACGGGCGCTCTGGAAACCGTCATCCATGATGATCAGGTCGGCACCTTCGGCAGCAAGCTTTCTTGCGCCGTCGACCCGCCTGCGCGAGATCACCGTCATGGTCTCCGCCGCCAGAAGCAACGCTTCGTCGCCCACGGCGTCGGCCCGGTGACGATCGGGGTCGACCAATGTCGTCACGTCCAGCGAGCCGCCATAACCACGGCTAAGGAAACCGGGCCTGTGCCCCATCTCTTTCGCGGCCCTTGCAAGCGCGATCGAGGTCGGGGTCTTGCCGGCGCCGCCGACGGTGAAGTTGCCGACGCAGATGACCGGTATTGGCGCAGAGGCCCGTCTGGCCGTCCGCATCCTGCGACCGGCGATCCTGCCATAGATGGCCGAGATCGGCAGGAGCGCGAAAGCGCGCCAATCGGCCTTTTCCCACCAGAAGGGCGGCGCTTCAGAGACCATCCGTCACTCCCCCGCCGGTACCGGGCTGAAGATGATGTCGGACAGTGAGGTGATATCGTCGAGGCAATGATCGGCCAGACCCGAAAGCGTCTGGCGGGTTCCCGTGCCTGTCAGCACTGCGAGATTAAGCCCCGCCCCGGCTGCCCGGCCCATATGCATGTCGTGATTGTTATCGCCGACCATCGCGACCTCTGCCGGTTGGAGACCGACGGCCTTGCAAAAGGCCAGCATCATGCCCGGCTGGGGTTTGGTGCCGTAGCCGCTGTCGTAACCGGCGATGAAATCAACATGGCCGGATATGCCGAAACTTTCCGCCATGCGGCGGATCGCCTTTTCGTTGTCGCTGGAGGCGATGCCGAGCTTGAGGCCGCGTGCCTTCAGGTCGGAGAAAACGGCCGGAAGATCGGCAACCGGCACCGAATATTCCGCGGCGCGCAGGAACAGCGCATCGAGCTGCCGGGTCAGATCGGCCACATCGAGCGGCGATCCGGCAGCAACGAAACCTTCGGCGATTTCGGCGGAATTGCCCGCAGCCAGCAGGCTGTCGGCCCTGGTCTTGCCGGTCACCGGGTCCATGCCGCCGGCGATCAGCAGAACGGGTTCGAGGGCGGCATTGCCGGCTGCGGCGATACGGGCGGCCTCGCGGTTCACCGGCCCCCAGCTTTCGTCATAACGAATAAGCGTGCCGTCCTTGTCGAAAAGGATGCCCGCGATGACTGGGGGCGAACTCAACGACTGCTACCGATAGCAGCGACCTTGGGCTGCAGGCGCGCCGTGACGGTCAAGGGATTGATATAGGGTTCGAGCGCCTTGACGGTCTTGGCAAGCGCACCGCGCAGATCTTCCATCGCATCGATCCCGGCTTCCACCATCTTGGCTCGAGCGGGATCGGTGATCAGCAGGTAGTGGACGGCCTTGGCCAGCATCTCGACATCCTTGACCATCCGCGCTCCGCCCTTGCGGACGAGATGCTGATAGGCATCGCGGAAATTCTGGATGTTCGGCCCGGTCAGCACGGCGCAACCGATCATGGCCGGTTCGAGCGGGTTCTGGCCGCCTTCGTTGGTCAGCGAACGGCCGACAAAGGCAATTTCGGTCAGGCGCAGGTAAAGCCCCATCTCGCCGATGGAATCGCCGAGGAAGATATCCGTCTCCGGGGTCAGCACATCATCGCGCGAACGGCGGGCGACAACGAGACCTTCTTCCTTCAGCATGGCTTCGATCGCATCGGCGCGGTCGGGATGGCGCGGCACGATGATGGTCAACTGACCGTTTCGCGGCTTCAGCGCCCGGTGAACGGTCGCGGCGGCCTTTTCCTCACCGTCGAAGGTGGAGATCGCCGCCCAGGTCTTGCGATCGCCGATCTCGGCCTTGTATTTCGCCAGAAGCAGTTCGTCGCAGGGCGGCGGGTCGGTATCGCTCTTCAGATTGCCGGAGACGATGACCGGCCATGCGCCGAGATCGCGGAACCGTTCGGCATCGAGATCGGACTGGGCGACAACGAGCGCCATCTTTTCAAACAGCGCCTCCGCCATCCGGGCGTGGCTGCTCCAGCGACCGAAAGAGCGGTCGGAAATGCGGGCATTGACGCGGATCTGCGGAATACGTCGACGCGCCAGCTCGGCCACCGTCGTCGGCCAGATTTCGGATTCCGCCGTGATGCAGGCATCGGGCTTCCAGTAGGAAATGAAGCGCTTGACCGGGAATTTGACATCCACCGGCACATATTGATGGATGACCTCATCGCCGAGCCGCGCCTGCACCAGCGCTGCGGAAGTCACGGTGCCGGTGGTCAGTACGACATGGATTTCGCGACGGCGCAATTCGCGGATCAGCGGCAGAATGGAGAGGGTTTCGCCAACGCTGGCGGAATGGACCCAGACAAGCGGGCCGCGCGGTCGCGCCTGGCTGGCATAACCGAGCCTCTCAAGCCGTCTTGAACGGTCTTCCTTGCCCTTCATCGCCCGGAAGGCGAGATATGGGCCGGCCAAAGGATAGAGCGCCACGCCGGCAAGGCGATAGCCGGCAAGAGCCGCGCGGGCCACAGCGCCGCTCACAGCTCTCGCTCCATATCCCTGGTTCGCGCCATCAATACCTCACCCCTGGAGCAATATTCTATTGCGGCCTGTCTGTTTCATAAATGCGTCAAAAAAGCGGGCCTCAGGTCAAGCCCACCTTAACCTGAAGCCTTATCATATTTCTGCCGCCTTGTGTGAGGCCTACTTGTTTTCAGGGTCCAGAAGGCGGTGCATGTGGACGATGAAATAGCGCATCTCGGCATTATCGACCGTCGACTGGGCCTTTGCACGCCATGCGGTCAGCGCAGTGGCGTAATCGGGATAGATGCCGACGATGTCGAGAGCGGACAAATCCTTGAACTGGACGCCGTCCAGGCTCGAAAGTTCACCGCCGAATACCAGGTGCAGGAGCTGCTTCTTGTCGCTCGATTGCGTCATTTCCAAATCCGTCCATTTCTTGACTAGAAGCCCCTCCTCTGCGGCATTCCGCCACAAAGGTCAACCCGCCGCGCCGGTCACGAGATGGGGCAGAAGCACGTGTCTCGCGTGGCGGGTGCCGGCCACCAGAACGTCGTGACTGACGGTTGTGCGATTATAGATCAGGGGCTGGTCATCAAGGCCGGTCAAGGCTCCGCCGGCACGCTCCAGGATCAGGTCGGCAGCCGCCAGATCCCAGTCATGGCTGTCCTTCTTCACGATCGTGCCGTCGATGCGCCCGTCGGCGACCATGGCCAGCCGATAGGCGAGCGAGGGAACGTGGCTGACCCGATGGATCGCAAGTTCGGGCTGCAGCTTGCGGACGATCTTCTCGTCCGCGGCCAATACCAGTTCGCTCGCCTCACTGCCGGACCGGACAGCAATCGGCGCACCGTTTCTCAGAGCCGGGCCATAGGCAGAAGCCTGATATTCCTGCTGCAGCGCCGGCGCCACAAGCACGCCTGCCACCGGGCGACCATCATGGACGACCGCCACCGACACGCACCAGATCGGCTCGCCGCCAATGAAGGCGCGCGTGCCATCGATCGGATCGACCACGAACAGCGTCTCGCAGCCGAGCCGGGCATTGTCGTCATCGGTCTCCTCCGAAAGCCAGCCGTAATTCGGGCGCGCCTTCAAGAGGACAGACTGAAGGCGGTCATTGGCGGCGAAATCGGCGGCGCTGACTGGCGAACGGCCCTCGTTCTTCCACCAGACCTCCGGCGATTGCCGGAAGAAACCATTGGCGATTTCACCGGCCTGCCGTGCTGCGTCGAGGATGAGATCGAGATCCGCGCTCCAGTTTGTGTCGAGAGAAGCCATGGCGTCAGCTTCCCGCCAGCGTCATGCCCTCGATCGCGATCGTCGGCGAAGCTACACCGTATTTGCGGTCGATGTCGTTTGCCAGCGTCAGGCGCATGAACATGTCCTTGAGGTTCGATGCGATCGTCACCTCGGAAACGGGATAAGCAAGCTTGCCGTTCTCGATCCAGAAGCCGCTTGCACCGCGTGAATATTCGCCGGTGATCATGTTGACGCCCTGACCGATCAGTTCCGTCACGTAAAGACCGGTGCCGACAGACGCGATCAGCTCTTCCGGCGAGATGTCGCCCGGCTCGAGCGCCAGATTGGTCGAGGCGGGGCTGACGGAATTGCCGCCGCGCACGCCGCGTCCGTTGGTCGGCAGGCCAAGCTCGCGGCCGGTCGAGGTCGACAGGAACCAGTGTTTCAAGACACCGTCCTCGATCATCGTCATCCGCTCACCTGAAACCCCTTCGCCATCGAAGGGCCGCGAGGAGGAACCGCGCACGATCAGCGGGTCGTCGGTGATGTTGAGGCCAGCCTTCAGCACCTGCTGGCCCATCCTGTCGCGCAGGAAGCTGGTCTTGCGGGCAACCGATGCGCCGTTGATGGCGCCGGCAATCGTGCCGACGAAACCGCGCGCCATACGGGGATCGAAGACGACAGTGACATTGCTTGCCGTCGGCACCTGACGCGGATTGGTACGCGCCACCGCACGCTCGCCGGCACGCCGGCCGATCAGGTCGGCGGCATCGAGATCGGCGGCATAAAGGCGGCTGTCGAAATCGTAGTCACGCTCCATCTTCGTGCCAACGCCGGCAATGGCGCTGACGGAACGGCCGAAGCGGGTGGCCATGTAGCTGCCGGAAAAGCCGTGCGAGGTGACGAGAACCATGCCGCCCATGCCGGCGGAGGCGCCGGCACCGGAGGAATTTGTAACGCCGTCGACAGCCAATGCAGCAGCCTCGGCAGCAAGGGCCGCTTCACGCAAATCGTCGGTCGGAACCTCGGTCGGGTCGAAAAGGTCGAGATCGGGGTAAGATTTCGCCAGACGATCTTCGTCGGCCATGCAGACGAACGGGTCTTCGGGAGAGACCTTCGCCATGGCGACGGCGCGTTCGGCCAGTGTCTTCATGTCGAAGCCCGGATTGGCAGAGACGCTCGCAACCTTCTTTCCGACAAAAACGCGCAACGCAAAATCGTCGCTTTCCGACGATTCGGTTCCCTCGACCTTGCCGAGGCGCACCGAGACGGAGCGGGAGCGGGAACGCACCACGACCGCATCGGCCGCATCGGCGCCTGCGGCCTTCGCCAGATCGATCAGTTCGGAAGCGCGGGATAAAAGCTGGGCGGAATCAATTTCAGAGCTCATATTTGCAAGCCTTTCGTTCCCGTCCCATTTATTGTGAGCGCTTCGAAGCATCAAGTGCGCCACACCTTTTCTTGACCGGGTTGTCGCAGCTTGCGAACGACCTGACCATTCCATTTTGCCGATCGAAAGTTTTTGCATGACCGCACCCGGCTCGCTGTTCACTGAAGTGCTTCTGCTCCTCGCCGGAGCGGTCATCGCCGCGCCGATCTTCAAAAGGCTGGGGCTGGGAACAGTTCTCGGCTATCTGGCGGTCGGCGTCATCATCGGGCCGGTGTTCCAGCGCATCACTGACACGGAAGAGGTGCTGCATGTTGCCGAATATGGCGTGGTCTTCCTGCTTTTCATCATCGGGCTGGAACTGAAGCCCTCGCGCCTGTGGCAGTTGCGCGGTGACGTGTTCGGCCTCGGTCCCGCTCAGGTTCTCCTTAGCGGGCTGGCACTCGCCGTGCTGTCTTTCGAGGCCGGGATGGCAAACTGGCAGGGCAGCCTGATCATCGGCTTCGGTCTTGCTCTTTCGTCCACCGCTTTCGCATTGCAATTGCTCAATGATGCCGGCGACATCAACAGCCGGTACGGACAGCGGTCATTCTCGGTGCTGCTATTCCAGGATCTGGCGATCGTGCCGCTTCTGGCGCTGATCACGGTGCTTGCTCCCGGAACGGAGGAACAGGCGGCTACCCCGCTTGTCGATTTCGCCGTGGCGATTGCAGCCATTGCCGCAATGATCATTGCCGGAAAATACCTGCTCAACCCGATGTTCCAGGTGATTGCCCGCACCGGCGCGCGCGAGGTGATGATTGCGGCGGCCCTGCTCGTCGTGCTCGGATCGGCCGCTGCCATGCAGATGGTCGGCCTTTCGATGGCGATGGGAGCCTTCCTCTCCGGCGTGATGCTGGCGGAATCTTCCTACCGGCATGAGCTGGAAGCGGATATCGAGCCGTTTCGCGGCCTGCTTCTGGCGCTGTTTTTCGTCGCGGTCGGCCTGTCGCTGGAACTGGAAGTGATCGTCAACCACATACTGTTCATCGTGCCTGCCGTCCTCGTATTCATGGCGGTCAAGGCGTTGGTGGTGTACGGGCTCTGCCGGCTGTGGGGTTCACCCCATAACGACGCGATCCAGATCGCCTTCTTGCTGCCGCAAGGCGGTGAATTCGCCTTCGTGCTGTTCACCACCGCGACTGCTGCAGGACTGCTTTCCTCCTCGACCGCCTCTTTGCTGATCGCCATCGTGACGCTTTCCATGGCGCTGACGCCGCTCGGGGCGGCACTCGCCAAGCGGTTGATGGACGGCGAAACGCGGGAAGAACTGGAAGAGGATTTTGCCGGCGCGGGAGCCGGAGCCGACGTGCTGATGATCGGCTTTTCCCGCTTCGGCCAGATCGCCGCGCAGATCCTGCTTGCCGGCGGGCGCGACGTTACCGTCATCGACGATTCGGCCGACCGTATCCGCCAGGCCGCCAATTTCGGCTTCCGCATCTATTTCGGCGATGGCACGCGCCGCGATGTGCTCGTCTCATCGGGCATCGAACGCGCCAAGATCGTCGTCGTTGCGACGCAGAAGAAAGAAACGACGAACAGGATCGTCGAACTGATCCAGTCCGAATTTCCCAATGTCCGCCTCTTTGCCCGTTCCTATGACCGGATCCATTCCTTGTGGCTGCGGGAAAAGGGCGTCGAATACGAACTGCGCGAGACGCTCGAATCCGGCCTGCTGTTCGGATCAAAGACACTCGAAGCGTTGGGAATGCCAGAGGCGAGCGCCGAGGAAATCCGCGAGGACATCCGCCGCCGCGACGAGGAGCGCCTGCAGATCCAGGCCGTCGAAGGCATTACCGCCGGGCGGGACATGCTGTTCAACAGCCCGGTTAAGCCGGAACCGCTGATCAAGCCGAAACGCGTCAATGTCCAGGAGGATAGTGTCGATGAGGTGAATGCGGGCCTGTCGCTCGGGAAATGGTGAGCTCAGCCGGCGGTCGCGGCAGTTTCCAGTGCATCCACCGCCCGCTTCAGCTCATCCTTTACGTGGCTCGCCTCGTCGAGAATTTCCTGAGCCTTCATGAAATCCAGGACCCGGAAGCGGTTGACCTGCGGACGCAGGAAGATGTGCGGCGGATTTAGCTTCAGTTTCAGCGCGATCGAGGCCTGCATGGTCAGCTGGCTTGCGCCGAACAATGCGTCGATGCGCTTCGGCGGATGGGTGCCGTCGCCTTCCGGCGCGCCGACCACATCGACGCCGATGACGACATCGGCAAGATCCAGCAATTGCTCATAGGGGACGGGATTAAAGACGCCGCCGTCGATCATCACCCGGCCATTGACCCAGACCGGCATGAACAGGCCGGGAATGGCGGCCGATGCCGCAATCGCGGTGCGCAAATCGCCATCTTCCAGCACAACTTCGGCCTGGCCGTAATAATCGGTGGCGGAAATCTTCAGCGGGATGGAGAGATCGGCAAAATCCTCCGGGATGTCGGGAGGAAGAAAGGCATCGAGGATGGGATCGAGGTTGAAATGGCCGAAACGGAAACCGCCCAGCTTGTCGCGCATCGAGGCCGGTCCAAGCGTCCAGAGGCGATTGAACAGCGAATTGCGGTTGCCCATCGTGCGCACCGTATAGTCGCGAATGTCGGCACCACGCATGCCGGACGCCATGCCGGCGCCCATGATCGCGCCGATCGAGGAGCCCGAGATCGCCACCGGCCTGATGCCGAGTTCATCGAGCGCCTCGATGATGCAGATATGCGATACGCCCCTTGCGCCGCCGCCGCCGAAGGCCACCGCATAACGCAGGCCCTCCCCGCTGTTTTCAGTATCCAGATTAGGCAGGGAGAGGCGTGTGTTCATGACGAAGTTCAGCCCGGCTGATAGCGATAGAATTCGATGCGGCTATCGCCGAACATCCGGCTTTCCAGCGGTTTGAAGACCGGATCGACGACGATCTCGGCATCGATCCGCTCTTCCAGCAGGACAAGAGCGCCTGCGGCCAACCAGCCGCCGGCATGGGCCGCATGCAGCGCCTTTTCGCCCAATCCCTTGCCATAGGGCGGATCGGCGAAGATCAGGTTGAACGGCTCGATATTGCCGATCGAACCGAGGCTTGTTGCGTCCCGACGGAGAATACGCGCCCGGCCATGCAGACCGAGGCTGTCGATATTCTCCCAGAGCAGGCCCCTGCCCTCGACGCTGTTTTCAACAAACAGCGCCTGCTTGCAGCCGCGCGACAGAGCCTCCAGCCCGACCGCGCCGGTTCCGGCAAAAAGGTCGATCACCCGCGTGCCGTCGAGCGCGTCCGGATAGACGTGCCCGAGGATATTGAACAGGCTTTCGCGAGTCCGGTCGATGGTCGGCCGGATATCATTCGATTTCGGCGTGGCCAGAGCGCGGCCGCGGAACTCACCCCCTACGATCCGCACTGCTTAGCCCCTCGGTGTCCGCGGCTTGCCGCCCGGGCGTCCACCGCCTGGGCCACCACGCGAGCCGCCACCGGGTTTGCCGCCGGAAGGCTTGCCACCAAAGGATTTACCGCCACCCGGCTTGCCGCCGAAACCGGGCTTTCCACCCGACGGCTTGCCGCCAAAGCCAGGCTTTGCGCCAGAAGGCTTGCCACCGAAGGGCTTGTCGCCTCTCGACGGACGATCACCGAAGGAGCGTTCGCCTCTGTCTTCGCGCGCCGGACGGTCACCACGTGGCGGACGATCCGAGAAGGAACGGGCGGGACGATCACCATCTTCGCGTGGTCTGCGATCACCAAAGGAACGCTCGCCCCGCGGCTTATCGCCGAAAGAGCGTTCGCCACGAGGCTTGTCAGCAAAACTGCGCTCACCACGCGGACGCTCCGAGCGCCCTTCGCTGGAGAAGGATTTTCCCCGTGCGGGACGGTCGCCGTCATCACGCGGCTTGCGGTCGCCGAACGAGCGTTCACCACGTGGCTTGTCACCAAAACCACGGTCGCCGCGTTCCTCGCGGTCACCACGCCTTGCGCCTCGTTCCGGCTGGTCTTCGCCACGGATCCAGTCGCTGTCATCCTTGACGCGGTTGATCTTGACGCGGAGATCGTTTTCCGGTGCGGGCTTCTTGAACAGCTGCTCGGCCTGGGCGCGGGCAGAGACCTTGCGGCCACCTTCATCGGTCGTCGGACGGGCGCCGGGCGCCATCCAGACATTGGCGGTGCGGCTGGTGCCCATCGGCGGACGCTTCTTCGGCTTTTCGTCACCGAAATCGCGATCCGAGGATTTTCCGCCGAACTTGCCGGCAAACTTGCCATCTGGCCTATCGGAGAACTTGCGATCGTCGCGACGGCTATCCGGACGCTTGGTGTCCAGACGGCCAAGGGCGCGCTCGCGGCGTTCCCCCTGGTCGTTTCCACGATCATTACCCCAGCCACCACGCTCGGACTTGGCCGGACGCTCTGTTCTTTCGTCACGCTGCGGCTTTTCGTCTTCTGCGCCGCGCTCGTTATAGAGCGGCGCTTCGAAATTCGCCTTGGATTCGTCGATCAGGCGCGGGCCGAGCTGGTCGCGCAGCGTGCGGCCGCGCACTTCGAGCACTTCGCCTTCCGGCAGGTCACCGAGCTGGAACGGACCGTAGGAAATGCGGATCAGGCGGTTGACCTCGAGGCCAAGAGCGCCGAGCACGTTCTTGATTTCGCGGTTCTTGCCTTCGCGAAGGCCCATGGTGATCCAGACATTGCGACCCTGGCTGCGGTCGAGCGTCGCTTCGATCGAACCGTAGAGCACACCGTCGACGGCAATGCCGTCCTTCAGCTTGTCGAGCGCTTCCTGATCGACCTCGCCATGGGCGCGAACGCGGTAACGGCGCAGCCAGCCGGTGGTCGGCAATTCGAGCGTGCGCGACAGGCCGCCGTCATTGGTCAAAAGCAGAAGGCCTTCGGTGTTGATGTCGAGACGGCCGATGGAGAGAACCCGCGGAAGACCTTCCGGCAGGTTGTCGAATACGGTCGGGCGGCCTTCCGGATCGGAATTGGTCGTCACCAGGCCACCGGGCTTGTGGTAGAGCCAAAGGCGGGTACGCTCGATGCCGCGGATCGGCACGCCGTCCACCTCGATCTTGTCTTCCAGCGTCACATTGACGACCGGTGTGTCGAGCAGCTTGCCGTTCAGCGTGACGCGACCTTCGAGAATCATCCGCTCGATATCGCGGCGCGAGGCCACGCCGACGCGGGCGAGAATTTTTGAAATGCGCTCGGGCTTGCCGTCTGCCGGTGCTGCGCCTTCGCCGACGAATTCCTCGCGCTTGGCCGAACGGACCGGCTTTCTGACCGCGCCTTCCTCCTTGGCGCGTGGCCGTTCAGCGCCAGCCGGCTTGCCGCCCGACTTGAAGCCAGGCTTGGCGTCCTTCTTGGCGCCGGACTTCGAAACTGCCTTGCCTTCAGCCTTTGGCTTGATTTCGCGAACGAAGGTTTTCGCTTCGCCGCGCTTCGGCTTGTCTTTTGAATTCATATGTTGTTTGCCTGAAGCAGGATGTCGACGGAGTATTCCGGACATACTTGTTCGTGTTGACCAGATGGATGCACACCCACTGGGCGCGCTTCGCGTTGCATGCTTCCTACCAGTTCATGCGATCCGGGTTAAGAGGAAATCGCTGAAATGCCTAAGAGCGACGGCTTCATGGATGCCGCATTGACAGAAGCCAGGAATGCGGCGGAACGCGGCGAGGTTCCCGTCGGTGCCGTGCTCGTGATTGACGGCGAGATCGTCGCCCGTTCGGGCAACCGCACCCGCGCCGAAAACGACATCACCGCCCATGCCGAAATCGCCGTTATCCGCGAGGCCGCAGCCCGGTTCGGGAGCGAGCGCCTCAGTGGAGCCGATCTTTATGTGACGCTGGAACCCTGCACCATGTGTGCAGGCGCCATATCCTTTGCCCGTATCCGCCGCCTTTATTACGGGGCAAGCGATCCCAAGGGGGGAGCTGTGGAAAGCGGCGTGCGGTTCTTTGCGCAACCCACCTGCCATCATGCGCCGGACGTCTATTCCGGCATTGCCGAGGTGCCGGCAGCCGAACTGCTTACCGGCTTTTTCCGCTCACGGCGGTAAAGACTGGCCTCACCGGCCGTTCCTTACTGGAAAGGCTTCCACCAGGAAGAACCGCCGGTGGAAGCAGCCTGAGCTTCCTTCTTGCGGCGTGCTTCCTTCTTGGTTTCCGGCTCGCCAAGATCCTGCAGGATCGCCGCATCGGCGGTGCGATATTGCGACGGCGGATCGGAAAGAGAGCGACGGGTGCCGGCGATGCCCGGATCCTGCGCATTGGACTTGGCCTGGCGGAACGCTTCCCATTTCTGGGTTTCCGTCATCTGGCCTGCCTGGCCCTTGCCGGCGAGAAGCGGCGAACGGTAACGCGGATTATCCTGATTGTCGGTCGCTTCCTGACGCAGGCGCTCGCGGGTATCTTCCGGCGACTCGACCCAGTTCGGGTTGTTCTTGCGGTCGGCAAGCGACTGTTGCGGCTGAGGCAGATCGCCGCCTTGCTGATGGCTGGCGACAACGAGCGACGGACGCGGGTTGTAGCGGATCTTGGCGTTTTCCCGGTTACGTTCGCCACCGATATCGATAGCAGACGTCAGGTCGTCGCCCAACTGTTCCATGGCCGTCTTGTCGGTGCCGTAGGTCGGGCTTCCCATGCAGCCGGAAAGCGTCACAGTGGCGACCAGAATACCGGCCATACCAAGGGCCATGCGCAAGGTTTTCGTCGTTTCCATCAAACCCCTACCACAGACGCCCGCCTCGACGCCTCATAGACTATTGCCATCGACCTGACGGATAAATCCGGCCAATTTCAGGCAGGAATACCGGATGAAGCGTTGAAGCGCAATCATCCGGCACGGTTCATGACATTACAGCTTGCCAAGCTTGGCAAGTTCGGTGAGCGTCGCCGCATCGCGCGCCGACACATCCGGCCAGGCTGGATCGGAGCCGACATCGGTCGTCACCCGCCACGAACGGGCGCATTTTACGCCTTCCGCAAGCTTCGGCTCCACCGCAACACCCTGAACTTCGGCCAGACGGAAGGCCGTTTCCGGGCCCTCGCCTGACGTGATCGTGATGGCCGAGGTGATGCAGGTTTCCTCGAATTCGAGGCCTTCCAGCGCCTTCAACAACTCGGCGTCGGCGACATAAACGACCGGCGCCGCTTCCAGCGACGAACCGATCCGCTTGTCCTTGCGCTCGATTTCGAGAGCGCCGGTGACAACCGAACGCACCTTGCGGATCTTCGCCCACTTTTCGGCAACGGCTTCGTTTTTCCACTCGGCCGGGACGTCCGGGAACTGTTCGAGATGAACAGATACCGCATCCGGCTTCAGGGACAGCCATGCCTCTTCCGTGGTGAAGGGCAGCATCGGTGCCAGCCATGTCACCGTGCATTCGAATATCTTGCGGATGACTGCCAGAGCCGCGCGACGGCGCAGCGACGACGGGGCGTCGCAATAAAGCGCGTCCTTGCGGATGTCGAAATAGAAGGCCGACAGTTCGATGTTGGAGAAATCGATCAGCGCGCGGGCGATCTTCTTGAATTCGAACGCGTCATAACCTTCACGCACCAGCTTATCCAGTTCGGACAGGCGGTGCAGCATCAGCTTTTCGAGTTCCGGCAGTTCGGCGTAAGCGATCTCTTCGCCTTCGTCATGCGCCAGCGTGCCGAGCATCCAGCGGATGGTGTTGCGCAGCTTGCGATAGGCATCGACATTGGTCTGGATGATCGTCTTGCCGAGGCGCTGGTCTTCCCAGTAATCCGTCGTCATGACCCACAGACGCAGGATATCGGCGCCGGCATCCTTCATCACATCCTGCGGGGAGACGACATTGCCGAGCGACTTCGACATCTTCTGGCCCTTTTCATCCATGGTGAAACCATGGGTGACGACCGTGTCGTAAGGCGCGCGACCGCGGGTGGCAGCCGATTCCAGAAGCGACGAATGGAACCAGCCACGATGCTGGTCGGAGCCTTCGAGATAAACGTCGGCCGGCCATTTCAGGTCCGGGCGATCTTCCAGCGTGAAGGTGTGCGTCGAGCCACTGTCGAACCAGACATCGAGGATGTCCATGACCTGGGTCCACTTGGCGTGGTCGTGCTCTGAACCGAGGAAACGATCCTTGGCACCGGCTGCAAACCAGGCGTCGGCACCTTCGGCATCGAAAGCTTCGAGGATGCGCTTGTTGACGGCTTCGTCCTGCAGGACATTGCCTTCCTCATCGGCAAACACGCAGATCGGAACGCCCCATGCGCGCTGACGCGACAGAACCCAGTCCGGGCGCTGTTCGATCATGGCGCGCAGGCGGTTCTGACCACCGGCCGGCACGAAACGGGTATCGTCGATGGCGGACAGCGCGCGGGTGCGCAAAGTCGTGCCGTCCTTGAGGTCCTTGTCCATATAGACGAACCATTGCGGCGTGTTGCGGAAGATGATCGGCTTTTTGGAGCGCCAGCTATGCGGATACTGGTGCTTCAGGCGGCCACGGGCAAACAGCGCGTTGCGCTCGATCAGCGCCTTGATGACGCGATCATTGGCATCGCCCTTCTTGCCGTTGTCATCCATGACACGAGCGCCCTCGAAACCGGGGGCGTCGGCGGTGTAGGTGCCCGAGTCATCGACCGGGAACGGGATGCGGGTGTCGATGCCGCGGGCTTCCAGTTCCTTGACGCCCGACATCCAGGCCTCGAAGTCTTCGCGGCCGTGCGACGGCGCAGTGTGGACGAAACCGGTACCGGCATCATCGGTGACGTGATCACCGGCGAGGAGCGGAACTTTGAAGTCGTAACCGCCACCGAGGCCATGGAGGGGATGGGCAAGCGTCAGGGCTGCCATCTCTTCGGCAGAGACGCCACGCAACTTCTTGAAGGTGAGCTTTGCCTTGGCGGCAGACTCTTCGGCCAACGCATCGGCAAAGATCAGCTTTTCACCCGGCTGCGGGCCGAAGTCATTGACGGCTTCGGTCACTTCGTAAAGGCCGTAAGCAACCTTCGGCGAATAGGCGACGGCACGGTTGCCCGGGATGGTCCACGGCGTGGTCGTCCAAATGACGACATGGGCATCGGCCAGCTCGGCCGCGCCAACCACCGGGAACTTCACCCAGATCGTGTCGCTCTCGTAATCATGATATTCGACCTCAGCCTCAGCCAGCGCCGTCCGCTCGACCACCGACCACATGATCGGCTTGGAACCACGATAGAGCTGGCCGCTCATGGCGATCTTCAGGAGTTCACCGGCGATGCGACTTTCGGCGTGAAAATTCATCGTCAGATACGGATTGTCGAAATCGCCGACGATGCCGAGGCGCTTGAATTCGTCGCCCTGGATCTTGATCCACTTTTCAGCGTAAGCGCGGCATTCCTTGCGGAATTCGATCATCGCGTCCGGCTGTTTCAGGTCAGGCTTGGCCTTGCCCTTGGCGCGGTAGTTTTCTTCCTCGATCTTCCACTCGATCGGCAGGCCGTGGCAATCCCAGCCCGGAACGTAGTTACTGTCATAACCGCGCATCTGGAACGAGCGGGTGATGACGTCTTTCAGGATCTTGTTGAGCGCGTGGCCGATATGGATGTTGCCGTTGGCATAAGGAGGGCCATCGTGCAGCACGAACTTTTCGCGGCCGGCGGCGGAAGCGCGCAGTTGTCTATAAAGATCCATCTCGCGCCAGCGGGCAACGGTTTCCGGCTCCTTCTGCGGCAGGCCGGCGCGCATCGGGAATTCGGTTTCGGGCAGATAGAGGGTTTTCGAGTAGTCGAGCTTTTCGGCTGTATCGGTCATATTTGGCAATCGTCTCTGGCGCCATTCAGCGGCGCGATGCGGATGAAAATTCGGTGGCGGAGGCGCTGTTCAAACGCCAAAATCCCGGACCTTCCCGCAGCTTGATCAAGCAGCGCGGAAAGCCGGGCCGATAATTCGTATGATCATCTTCGCGATGATCGCTTCCGACCGGAAATCTGTCATGGACGCGGTTATTAAGGCGTTTTGGGGCGGAAAGGAAGGGGGATTTCGGGAGACTTGGGGCGCTTGTTAGAAAATCCGACAGCGTATATCTTCTGGAACAGAGGTGATGGACATGAACAAGGAAGCCATCTTTACATTGACGCTCGAGCAGGAACTTCGTGACGAGTTCGTGGCTGCGGCAGAAGCGTCCGATCAATCGCCAGCAGAAATCCTGCAGGACATGATTGAGGATTTTATCCTGCAACAGAAAACGGCGCCCGATTACCTGGCTTTCATGCAGGAGAAGGCAGCGATCGCCAGAAGCGAACTGGCTTCGGGAAAAGGTATTCCAGGCGAAGAAGTCGAGCAAAGATTTGCCGCCATGCGTACGGCAGCCGCTGCGAAGATACGTTGATCCGATGAAAATACGCTGGGCGCCCGCAGCGGAAATGGATCGGGCGCAAATATTCCGTCATATCGAAGCTCAAGATCCAGATGCCGCCATCCGGATGGATGAGTTATTCACAAAAGCGGTATCGCGGCTGCAACATTTTCCATTCATGGGAAGACGTGGCGCGATCACAGGCACGCGCGAAATCATCCCACATGAAAGCTATCGCGTCGTTTATCAGGTCGAGGCGCAGGCCGTCTCGATCCTGATGATCATCCATACCGCGCGCAAATGGCCGCCAAATAAGGAATAGCGCGCAAAATTCCGCTCAGTAACGTCGCATCAATCCTTCGGATTGGCCTGCATCACAGCCCTCAGCGCATCGTTGATGCGGTCCTGCCAGCCGGGGCCGTCTTCCTGGAAATATTCGATCACGGCGCTGTCGAGCTTGAGCGTCACCTGTTCCTTCACTTCCGGCAAAGCGCGCTTTTCCACGGCGGGGGCTGCGGTCTTCTTGGCCGGCTTGAACAGGGCTTCGGCGGCGTCCATCGGGTTTGCCGGGCGGCGCGGGGTGGTTGCCATGATCTTATCCTTCGTTTTCTGTCATCGAGGCGAAGGCGATCTTCGCATCGACTTCGCCGATCGGCTGAACGCCTGACAGCAGCGCCCTCGCCTCCTCCTCGTCCCGCCTGATCTGCGCGACCAGCGGTTCGAGCCCGTCGAATTTCAGCTCGTCGCGCAGATGGCCGAAGAAGGAGACGGCGCAGATTTCGCCATAGAGCGAACCGGAAAAGTCGAACAGATAGGTTTCGAGCAGCGGAGCGCCGTTATCGGTCACCGTCGGACGGCGGCCGTAGCTGGCGACGCCGTCGTAAAGCGTGCCGTCCTGACGGCGGAAGCGGACAGCGTAGATGCCGGGCTTCAGCTCCACCTCGGGGGCCAACCGCATGTTGGCGGTCGGGAAACCAAGCTGGCGACCGAGCTTTTCGCCGTCGATCACTTCCGCTTCGACCGTATAACGGTAACCGAGAAGGCCAGCGGCATGGCTGACATCGCCTTCGCCAAGCAGGCTGCGGATACGGCTTGAGGAAATCACCTCGGCGTTTTCATCGCGAAAAGCATCGACCAGCGAGACCGTGAAGCCATGGCGCTTGCCCGCTTCCATCAGGAAGGCCGGGCCACCTTCGCGACCCTTGCCGAAATGAAAATCGAAACCGGTGACGACGGCACTTGCGCCCAGCCAGTCGACCAGAATGGACTGGATGAAATCCTCGGCCGAACGGGAGGCGAAATCGCGATCGAACGGATATTCGATCACCGAACGAAAACCCATCGCTTCCAGCAACCTTGCCTTCAGCGGTGCCGGGGTAAGCCGGAAAACCGGCTGGTCCGGCTTGAAGACCGTGCGCGGATGCGGCTCGAAGGTCAGAACCAGAGCCGGCACGCCGCGCTCTTCGGCCAAATCCAGGGCACGTTCCAGAACGCTGCGATGGCCGCGATGCACACCGTCGAAATTGCCGATCGCGACCACTCCGCCCTTGAGCACCTCAGGCAGCGGGTCCTTCTTTTCGTTGCGATGGAATACGGTCATGGGCAGGTCCGGATCAGGCTATTCTCGTTTGCAAGACCGGTCAGGCCAGTCTGGGCATCCAGAATTTCGGCGCGGCGTTTTCGCTTTTCAGCCAGGCCTGAAGGATGGCCTCGTCCGTCTCGCCGTTGACGGTATATTCCGCAACATGGATACCAGCGCTGATATAAAGCAGGTCGAGGCCTTGCGAAAGCGCGCCGCGCACATCGGTCGGCATGCCGTCACCGATGGCCAGCACTTTCGACTTGTCGAACTCGCCGCGGGCTTCGCGGGCAGCGGCCAGAGATGCGTCATAGATGGGGAAATGCGGCTTGCCGGCGATGCGGGTCTTGCCGCCGAGCTGTTCGTAATAGGCGGCAACGGCACCGGCGCAAGGAATGATCCTGTGGCCGCGCTCGACAACCAGATCCGGGTTGGCGCAGATGAAGGGCACATCGCGCTCCACCCAGGCGGTCAGCATGTCGGTATAGTCTTCCGGCACTTCCTTTTCGTCGTCGAAGAAACCGGTGCAGACGATGGCTTGCGCCTCTTCCGCCGAGACAACCTCGACATCGAGACCGTCGAAAAGCGGCATGTCGCGCTCGGGGCCGAGCAGAAATACCTTTTTCGGGCCTTCGGCTATCAGATGGCGGGTCACGTCGCCGGAGGTGACGATGCGATCATAGGTGTCGTCCGATACGCCAAGCACTTTCAACTGCTCGATGACGCCCGGGGCCGGACGCGGCGAATTGGTGATCAGCACGACGGTCGCGCCGGCCTTTCGGGCCTCGGCCAACGCCTGACAGGAATGCTGGAAGGCGGCAACGCCGTTATGCACAACGCCCCAGACATCGGACAGAACCACATCGTAGCCGCCGATTACTTCACTCAGATTCTGGATGCGCTTTGCCATGCCTGTCGATCACCTTCTGCCTATCTGGCTGCCTTGTCCGGCTGTCATATCTCGCGCTGATGTCGCAAAGCCCGGCCGTCATGGCAAGGAGATTTGCGTGCGGTGCGGGATATTTCATCTGAGCGTTACATGAGGGCCAGCAAGCGGATCACAAGGCCGGCGGCCGCGCAGAGGCTCAGAACCGCGACCATGCCGAGCTTCAGATGGAACAGCAGGAAGGCCGAGCCGGCGAAGAAGGCAAGCGCCACCGGATCAAGGCTCGACCAGAGCGGAAACGCCAGATCGAGGCCGATCGACGGCATCAGTTCGAGCCGCTGTACCTCGCCGAAGAGAACATGCAGGCCGAACCAGATCGCCAGATTGAGGATGACACCGACAACGGCAGCCGTGATCGCCGACAGGGCACCGGACAGAACCCGATTGCCGCGCAGGCGCTCGATATAGGGAGCACCGGCAAAGATGAAGATGAAGCTCGGCACGAAGGTCGCCCAGGCGACGAGAAGCGCCCCCACCACGCCGCCGATCACACCGAACGCCTCGCGGAAACCGACGAGAAAACCGACGAAGGAGAGGACGAGGACCAGCGGTCCGGGTGTCGTTTCGGCCAGCGCCAGACCGTCCAGCATTTCGCCGGGCTTCAGCCAGCCGTAATCCTCGACGCCGACCTGAGCGACATAGGCCAGAACCGCATAGGCGCCGCCGAAGGTGACCATCGCCATTTTCGAAAAGAAGGCGAAAAGGCTGGAGAGCGCATCCGGCGCCGAAACGATCCAGAGGATCGCCAGCGGCAGCTGCCAGACGAGGATCCAGCCGATGAGCATGGCGACTGCCCTGCCCGCAGGCGGCCTTGCCGGAAGGTCGGCAAGATCAACGGCAACGGCCGGAGAACCGGCGCGCCGGGCATGGAGAAAACCCGCCAGCGCGGCTGCAAGAACGACGGCGGGGAAAGGCACACTGAAAAAGAACAGGGCCACGAAAGCCGCGGCGGCGATCGAACAGAGAAACCCGGTCTTCAAGGTTTTCTTGCCCAGGCGGATCACCGCCTCGACGACGATCGCCAACACGGCCGCTTTCAGGCCGAAAAAGAGGCCGGTCAGCCAGGTGGTTTCCTGATAGAGCGCATAGGCCGCCGACAGGATGGTGATGACGACGAGGCCGGGAATGACGAACAGAAGACCGGAAATGATGCCGCCGCGGGTGCCGTGCATCAGCCAGCCCACATAGGTGGCAAGCTGCTGCGCCTCCGGCCCCGGCAGAAGCATGCAGTAGTTCAGGGCATGGAGAAACCGCTCCTCGGAGATCCAGCGTTTTTCCTCGACCAGCGCCTTGTGCATCATGCCGATCTGGGCTGCCGGACCACCGAAGCTCAAAAGGCCGATGCGCGCGAAAACAGCGGTCATTTCGGCAAGAGATGGCTTTGCGTCGTCCGATCTTGCCGTCTCATCGAGTACCGTCATATGCCCGTTTTCCTCCCTCATGGCGACACCAGTGCGCGTAGCCTAAAACCCCTCCCCACCCTCCCCACAAGGGGGAGGGCTTAACCCAGCGGCTGTCGCCTTGGCTCAATTGCGCCAAGGTGTTTGCCGCGTATGTTCTCCCCTTGTGGGGGAGATGGCCGGCAGGCCAGAGGGGGACTAAGCCACCCTCCTCCAAGCTGGAAGCGCCTCAGTAAAAATGTCATGTTAAGGCTGTATGACGGTCCATGTCGTGCGGCTGCCATGCTGAGGCCAAACTCGCTTGGCAAAAGCCGCTTCGTCCGAACAAGGGAGGTCTGGGCATCGGGGCCGTTAATCCTGTTCCGCGTCATGCTGCAGAGCGGCAACGAAAATTTCGAGCCCGTTCTTGACTCGCCCCATGGCCACCCTTATCTCCGGCTGCGTTAGCACTCACCTTAGAGGAGTGCTAAACGAGATCCGCGGGTCTTATTCCTGAGACCTGTCCATGTCATTTGATCGAGGGATTAGACAATGGCAAGCACAACTTTCCGCCCCCTGCACGATCGCGTTGTCGTAAAGCGCGTCGAGTCTGAAGAAAAGACCAAGGGCGGCATCATCATTCCGGACACCGCCAAGGAAAAGCCGGCTGAAGGCGAAATCATCGCCGTCGGTTCTGGCGCACGCGACGACAAGGGCGCACTCGTTGCTCTCGACGTCAAGGTCGGCGACCGCGTCCTGTTCGGCAAGTGGTCCGGCACGGAAGTCAAGCTCAACGGCGAAGACCTTCTGATCATGAAGGAATCCGACATCATGGGCGTTATCGGCTGATCGCCGGTTACACCTTTTTCGTAATTCGCTGAAACCTCTATTCAGGAGCTCTCAAAATGGCAGCTAAAGAAGTAAAATTCGGCCGCTCTGCGCGCGAAAAGATGCTGCGCGGCGTCGACATCCTCGCTGACGCAGTGCAGGTAACCCTCGGCCCGAAGGGTCGTAACGTCGTTATCGACAAGTCCTTCGGCGCTCCGCGCATCACCAAGGACGGTGTATCGGTCGCCAAGGAAATCGAACTGGAAGACAAGTTCGAAAACATGGGCGCCCAGATGGTCCGCGAAGTTGCTTCGAAGACCAACGACATCGCCGGCGACGGCACCACGACGGCAACGGTTCTCGCCCGCGCGATCGTTCGCGAAGGTGCAAAGGCCGTTGCTGCCGGCATGAACCCGATGGACCTGAAGCGCGGCGTCGACCTCGCTGTTGCAGAAGTCGTCAAGGACCTGCAGGCCAAGGCAAAGAAGATCTCCACCTCGGCTGAAGTTGCCCAGGTCGGCACGATCTCCGCAAACGGCGACAAGCAGGTCGGTAACGACATTGCTGAAGCCATGCAGAAGGTTGGCAACGAAGGTGTTATCACCGTCGAAGAAGCCAAGACCGCTGAAACCGAACTCGAAGTCGTCGAAGGCATGCAGTTCGACCGCGGCTACCTGTCGCCTTACTTCGTGACCAACCCGGAAAAGATGATCGCCGATCTCGACGACGCTTACATTCTCCTTCACGAGAAGAAGCTGTCGAACCTGCAGGCGATGCTTCCGGTTCTGGAAGCCGTCGTTCAGACCGGCAAGCCGCTCGTCATCATCGCTGAAGACGTCGAAGGCGAAGCTCTTGCAACGCTCGTCGTCAACAAGCTGCGTGGCGGCCTGAAGATCGCTGCCGTCAAGGCTCCGGGCTTCGGCGATCGCCGCAAGGCCATGCTGGAAGACATCGCCATCCTCACGGGCGGCACCGTCATTTCCGAAGACCTCGGCATCAAGCTCGAAAACGTCACCCTCGACATGCTCGGCCGTTCCAAGAAGGTTTCGATCTCCAAGGAAAACACGACGATCGTCGACGGCGCCGGCCAGAAGGCTGACATCGAAGGCCGCGTTGCCCAGATCAAGGCGCAGATCGAAGAAACCACTTCGGACTACGACCGCGAAAAGCTGCAGGAACGTCTTGCCAAGCTCGCTGGCGGCGTTGCCGTCATCCGCGTTGGCGGCTCGACCGAAATCGAAGTCAAGGAACGCAAGGACCGCATCGACGACGCTCTGAACGCAACGCGCGCTGCTGTTCAGGAAGGCATCGTAGCCGGCGGCGGCGTTGCCCTGCTCCGTTCTGCTTCCAAGATCACCGTCAAGGGTGAAAACGATGACCAGGAAGCTGGCATCAACATCATCCGCCGCGCTCTGCAGGCTCTGGTTCGCCAGATCTCTGAAAACGCTGGTGACGAAGCTTCGATCGTGGTCGGCAAGATCCTCGAGAAGAACGAAGAGAACTACGGCTACAACGCCCAGACGTCTGAATATGGCGACATGATCGCCATGGGCATCGTCGACCCGGTCAAGGTTGTTCGTACGGCTCTGCAGAACGCAGCTTCGGTTGCTTCGCTGCTGATCACCACCGAAGCCATGATCGCCGAGCTGCCGAAGAAGGACGCTCCGGCTGGCATGCCTGGCGGCATGGGCGGCATGGGCGGTATGGACATGATGTAAGACCCATCGGGTCTTATGTCTGAGCCAACCGGTTCAGTTACGGAAAGGGCGGCCTTCGGGCCGCCCTTTCTGCTTTCAGAGAGAAGTACTTACGCCTCGACCGGCTTGCCCGCTCCGCCCCTGCGCTGGATGGCCGGTGCGCAGAACGTTGCCAGCGCGACCAGAGCAAGCACGACGATCATCGCGTTGCGCAGGCCGTATTCCTCACCCACGAAGCCCAGAAGCGGCGGGCCGACGAGGAAGGCGACGTAACCCGCAATCGCAACGATCTTGACGCGTGCCGCACCGTTCGGCCCGGAATCGCCGGCAGCAGAGAGCGCGACGGGAAAACCGAGCGATGCACCAAGCCCCCAAAGGACCACGGCAACCGCTGCCAGAGCCGGATGGCTGGCAAAGATGACGATGGCGATGCCAGCCGCGCCGGTGATGGCGCTGGCGGCAACGACCGCTGCGCGGCCGTAACGGTTGAGAAGCACGCCGCCGCCGAAACGGCCAACGGTCATGGCGGTGGCGAAGCCGAGAAAGACCATCGATCCGGCCGTCGGGCTGAAACCGTATTCATCGACCATCAGCAAGGGCAGCCAGTCGTTCGCCGCCCCTTCCGCCAGCGCCATGGCCAGCACGATGAAGCCGATCAAGAGAACGACCGGCTCTTTCCAGACGGGCGTTTGTGTGGCCGAACCATTTGCATGATCTCCCTCGCCGTCATGGACAGCCGAACTGACCGGGATATGCCGGATGGCCGTGGCGATGACGGGGATACAGATCAGCGCGATCACTCCCATATGCAATGCAACGGGGAAATGCAGGGCATTGAGGGCAATGCCGATCAGCGCGCCAAACACCGTGCCGAGGCTGAAAAAACCGTGCAGCGCATGGAGAAGATGTTTGCCGGTAATGCGCTCCACATCCGCCCCATCCATGTTGACGGCAATTTCCGCACCACCGACGCCAAGGCCGAAAAAGGCCAGCCCCAGCGCCACCGTCAGCGACGACGCGATGGTGACACCAAGCGCCAAGGTCGCCAGCGACAGGATGATGAAACACAGGCCGGTGAACATCACCTTGCGTGTGCCGAACCGACCGACGAGCGCACCGGCGCTCAGGATGCCCGTCATCGAGCCCACCGAAAGACCGAACAACACGGCGCCCATTTCAGCGATGGACACACCGAGACTGTCACGGATCGCCGGTGTGCGCGTGACCCATGAGGCCATGGAGAGGCCGGGAATGAAAAAGAACGCAAACAGCGCCAAGCGCCGTTTTTGGATTGAGGTGGTCAAGAAAAGCTCCATCGGCCACGTTAAGAACAAATGTACACTTGCGTTATGTACGTTTGTACGCATAAGTCGTCAAGACTGAATAAGAGGAACAAATGAATGACGGCAGAAGGGTCTTCGGGCGGCAACAGGCGATACGATCCCGACCGCAAGGCACGGATCATCGAGGCCACGCTGGAGGTGATTGCCGTTCAGGGCGTATCCGGCACGACCCATCGACGGGTGGCGGAAGCGGCTGATGTGCCGCTGGGCTCGATGACCTACCATTTCGCCAGCCTCAACGATCTGCTCGAGCAGGCGTTTCTAAAGCTGACGCAGGAGATTGCCCATCATTTCGACGTGGCGTTTCAGAAGGCGCAGACGGCCGATGAAGCCCGCGAAGTCGTCGTGGATGTCATGTGCGGCTGGTACGCCATGACCGACCGGAAGATGACCCTCATTCTCGAGCTTTACGCCTATGTGGCGCGCAATCCGGAAACCAGACACGTCATGACCGGATGGATGGCGAAAAGCCGGGAGGCACTCGAAAGGCATTTTCCGCCATCCGTGGCGTCATCGCTCGACGCCATGATCGAGGGCGCGACCATTCACAACTTCATGTACCCGGACGGCATTTCGCGCGAGGCTGCCCGCATTATCGTCGCGAAGCTGTCGATGTGAAACGGCAACCCACTCGCTCGGGGCCTGAGATGCAGCGATCACATTCCGCTCTTATGCTCCGCATCATCGATTGAGCGGAGATAAATGGGCATCCGGAATTATCTGATCGAGGGCGTATCAGGCAGTGGCAAGACCTCGGTTGCAACCGAACTGCAGCGACGCGGCTATCACGTCGTCCACGGTGATCGGGAACTCGCCTATCGTGGTGATCCGTTGACTGGCGAGCCGCTGGACACGGCGGCATGGGATAAAAACTGCGATGATCCGGCTTTTGTCCATGCGCACCATCTCTGGGATGTGGGCAAGCTTCGGCCCGTGCTGGCCGATCAGTGCCATGCGGTCTCGTTCTTCTGCGGCGGATCGAGGAATTTTTACCAGTTCATCGCGCTGTTCGATGACGTTTTCGTGCTTGAGATCGACCTGAATACCTTGATCGGCAGGTTAAGCGAGAGACCTGAAGACGAGTTCGGCGGCAGGCCGGCAGAGCGGGATCTGATCCTGCGATTGCATGCGACGAAAGAAGATAGTCCTCCAAATGCCAGAAGCATTGACGCCACACGGCCGCTCGAAACCGTCGTCGATGATCTCCTGACAAGATGCGGAGAGATTACGGGAGACTGAAACGTCCTGATGGCGACGCGGTATGACTGGTGAACCAGGCCTTACCAGCCCTCACCGCTTTCAATTGCGGTAATGAACTCTGCAAAATTGCTGCCGAGAATGCGTATCTCTTCCTCCCAGGGACCGGCGGCAACGAAGGGGACGGAAATGTAGTTTCCATCGACGATGCCATAAGCAGTCGGTCCGCCATTCGAGCCGATAAGGAACCGATCTTTTCCAAACTCGAAGATCTCGTAACCGTCGGCCTCGGCCAGTTCCCCGGTTCCCCACAAAACCAGATAGCCCGCGCCGACCATATCATTGAAACCGTTGGAGGCTTTCAGGAAGGCCTTGTATTCATCCGGCAGGCTGATCTTCAGCCTGCTTTCGCAGGCGCGGATCTCGTCTTCGCTCGCACCCGGCAATTGAAATCCGTGTCCCAATCTTTCCAGCATCAGACTTCCCCGGTTACGACGAGATATCCACCGACCGCGGCATATAGGCGTGTTTGGGGATCATGCAATCTGCCAACCGACCAATCCATGCCACTCGATCCGTCGTTGATGTCTGGCGTGGGCAAAAGTTGACAATCGAGACAGCAGGCGAAGATGCAAGGCGAAAAGGCGGTATTCACACCGCCTCTGCGCATGGGCGTATCTTCAGGCATCGTGCCGCATCATCAGGGTTTGCGTGGCGTCGTCAGGGCGGTGTCGTCAGTATCGACCACGAAGACCGCCAGAAGCTTTGCCGGTTCTGTCTTGCTGGCATTGGCGCTGACATCGTGCTGATCGCCGGGAAGTTCGGTGAAATTCATGCCTGCAGTGTAGGTTTTCACCTCACCGCCGTTTATGCCGCTGAGCACCGAACCTTCGAGAACCGTCGCATAAATGAGCGCCGATTTCGCATGCGTATGCGCCGCGTTGTAACCGCCCGGTTCATATTCGACGAGCACACCCTTGACGCTCTTGCCTGGAACATCCGGAAGCGGATGTTCATAAACGAGCGTCACTTTCGTGCCCTTCGTCTCATAGGCAAGTTCATGCTTGGTCACGTCATGCGCGTGAGCTACGGCGAGCGGCAAAAGAACTGCCGCGATGGTGGAAATGATCGTCCTCATCATGCCTTCTCCTCTTCCTTGACGCTGCTCTGGCCGATGAGCCAGTCCGCCAGCGTGATCTTGCCGTTGAGAGATGCGCCGGCCGGAACGAGTGACATCTCGCTCACCGGAGCACCGAAATAACCGAGAGATGCGTCCGCACTGACAGCGCGGGTATCCCCCTTTGCGTCCAGATAGTCCTTCATCACCGATGCGAAGGCAGCACGATCGGGGCCGGCGAGATCGATCGTAGCGTTGCGGACTTCTGCCAGAGCGACCTTAACGAGAGCGGCGGCAACGTCATCCGCAGCAATCGGCTGGAACTGGATGTCCGGAACCTTGACGGCATCATCGACAGCATAGGCATCGGCCAGGGTCTCGAGAAATTCGTAAAACTGGGTGGCCCGAACGATCGTATAGTCCTGACCCGATGCCCGGATGGTTTCTTCCTGCGCCTGCTTGCCGCTCATATAGGGGTTTTGGACCAGAGCGTCGGTGCCGACGATGGACAGCGTCACATGATGGCGAACACCGGCGGCCTTCTCGGCTCTCGCCAGATTGTTGCCAGACGTCGCGAAGAAATTCCTGATAACCGGCGCGTCGAAGGACATCAGGTTCGAGACGTCTATGACCGCATCCGCCCCGGTGAGTGCTGTATCCAAGCCTTCTCCGGTGAAGGCATTGATGCCGTTACTGGGGCTTGCAACGACGGCTTCGTGGCCGGCGTTGCGAAGGATCGCAACCGCCTTGGAGCCGATGAGGCCCGTGCCACCGATAACGACGACTTTTCTGGAATTGCTCATTTCGGTTTCTCCTGAGGTTGCGGATTTCCCGTCCAGCGTTGATCGAACTGTGCGGCTCTTGGTCGAGCCCTGCGTATCAAGATATAATCACGGATAAAATTTATCCACGATTATGCGCGGCGTCAACGCGCAAGTTGTGAACGATGCGTTCATCCGGGCATTCGTTTTCGAGCGCCTCCACCGGAGGGTGAAAACAATCCGCGCAATCTCCGCGAGTATAATTTTAGATAGATGTAAAATAATATATTAGCTGACAGGCAATCATAAAGACCTGTCGCTACCATCGCCCCGACGCACTCTTTGCAAACGGGGCATATCGATGAAGCACATCTCGATCGTCGGCAAGTTCATGGCCATCATGGCGCTGTTCGGTATCTTCGCTATCGGCATCGCTGGCTATAGCAGTTCACGTATCTACGAGATCAACGGCTCTTATGGCGACCTGCTGCACAAGGAGAGCGCGGCATCGCTTTCGGTGGCGCGCGCCAACCGATCGATCCAGATGGCGCGGGCGGCGATCGGCGATCTTTTGATGTCGCGCACGCCGGAGGGCAATGCGGCGGCGACTGCGGAATTGCAGCATGCCCAGGCCGGATTTAGCGAGCGCATGGATGCGGCGATCGGCATCCTGCCCGACAACCGGGACCTGCATGTGTTGAAGGCTGCGGGGCTGGCCATTCTGCAGCAAGCCTGCGCTCCTGCAATCAAGCTCGGCGAAGCGGCCAAGACGGAAACTGAAATACAGGCTTCGCAGCAGGCTTTCCTCACCGGTTGCCAGCCGCAATTTGCCGCCTTCGCCGAAAGCTCGACAAGGATCACCGACGCAATCATCAACGGCGTCTCGGCCAAGGCTGAAAATCTCGGCGCTACGGCCAATATGACCGCCATGACGACGCTCGGCGGCGTGCTTGCCGGCCTTGTTCTGGTGCTGCTTGCCGGCTTTTTCGCCATCCGCAGCTGGCTGGTCAAACCGATCAGCCAATTGCAGGCAACGATGATCACACTTGCCGGCGGCAATCTTGCCGTCACGATAGACGGTGTCGACCGGCGCGACGAAGTGGGCCGCATGGCAGGCGCGGTACAGGTATTCAAGGATAACGGTCTGCGCGCCCGCCAGATGGAGAAGCAGGCGGAAGACAACCGCAGCGCCCAGGACGCGGAACGCCAGCGCAATGCGGAGGCCGATCGTGTGCGCGCCGCAAACATGGCGCAGGCGACCGAGGGGCTGGCAGAGGGTCTGAAGCAGCTTTCCGGCGGCAATCTCGCCGTCATCCTCAACCGCCCGTTCAGCCCGGATTTCGAAGGTCTGCGCGCGGATTTCAATTCGGCGGTGGCGCAATTGCGCGACACCATGCAGGCCGTTTCGGAAGCAACCGGCGCGATCGACAACGGATCGCGCGAGCTCAGCCAGAGCGCTTCCGATCTTTCCCGCCGCACCGAACAACAGGCCGCCTCGCTGGAAGAGACCGCCGCGGCGCTCGACGAGATCACCTCGAATGTCGCCAATTCCTCCATCCGCACCGAAGAGGCGCGCGGCATGGCCGTCGAAGCCAACAGCTCGGCCATTCAATCCGGCGAGGTGGTTTCCAGGGCCGTCAACGCCATGCAGCGGATCGAACAGTCGTCCGAGCAGATTTCCAGCATTATCGGCGTGATCGACGAGATCGCCTTCCAGACCAACCTTCTGGCGCTCAACGCCGGTGTGGAAGCCGCTCGCGCCGGTGAGGCCGGCAAGGGATTTGCGGTCGTGGCCCAGGAAGTGCGCGAGCTTGCCCAGCGCTCGGCTCAGGCGGCCAAGGAGATCAAGGACCTGATCCGCAACTCCGCAGACGAAGTCCGAAGCGGCGTTTCGCTGGTCAGCGCCACGGGCACGGCACTTTCCGGCATCCGCGATCACGTGGCGGCGATCAACAGCCAGCTCGATGCGATCGCAACCTCGTCAAAGGAACAGTCGGTCGGCATGTCGCAGGTGAATGTCGCCGTCAACCAGATGGATCAGGTGACACAGCAGAACGCCGCGATGGTGGAAGAGGCAACCAGCGCCAGTGCATCGCTTGCCGGCGAGGCGGAAAGACTGCGGGCGCTGGTTTCCCGCTTCGATCTTGGCGCAGGTGCCGGCTATTCTTCAAAAGCCGCCCCCACCGTCCGCGCCGTCTCGCCCGCAACACCGGCCCGTCAGGCCCAGCCCTCCCCCGCCCGGTCGCTGGCAGGCAAGCTTGCGGCAGGACTGGGGGTCGCGCCCCGCCCCCCCCGGGGCAACTGGGGG
>UBXM01000057.1 GCA_900469445.1 Hyphomicrobiales bacterium | reverse complement strand
AGGCCAGAGGGGGACTTGCGTCTTGGGCGAGATCCCTTAATGACCCAGCCTCACACCGCCCAGCAGGAGCAGCCCAGCGCGCCGAAAAAGCCCTTGAGGTCGGCAATCGGCAGTTTCGAGGTCCAGGCGCCGGCATGGTCGTGGCCGTGGACGCCGCAATCGCTGGCGCAGCCGCAGGTCGAGATGGCGGTGCGGCGGAGCGAGCGGGCACCGGCGCCTTCCGGTTCACCCCAGGCGGCGTAACCGCCGAATTTCCGCACCGGCGACCAGTCGGGCATGGCCGGCGGGATATTGCTCTCGTCGAGCACGGAAAAATCACCGGCGCCATAGACGATCTTGCCGCCGACCATGGTGAGTTCCGATGTCAGGAACGAGATCTCGTCCTCGGTGCAATTGAAAAAGTCCTTGTCCGGCACGACGAGATCGGCGAACTGGCCCTTTTCGATGCGGCCCTTCTTGCCCTCTTCGTTGGAGAACCAGGTGACCTTTTCGGTCCACATGCGCAGTGCCGTTTCGCGGTCGAGGCAATTGGCGCGCGGATAAAGCTGCATGCCGCCCACCGTCTTGCCGGTCACCATCCATGACAGCGACACCCAGGGATTATAGGAGGCAACGCGGGTGGCATCGGTGCCGGCCGAGACGTTGACGCCCTTGTCGAGCATGCGCTTGATCGGCGGCGTGGCTTCGGCAACGCCGTGACCATAACGCTCGACGAAATATTCGCCCTGATAGGCCATTCGGTGCTGGGTGGCGATACCGCCGCCAAGTGCTGCAATACGATCGATCGAACGTTCCGAGATGGTTTCGGCGTGGTCGAAGAACCAGTTGAGCCCTTCGAGCGGGATATCCTTGTTGACCTTTTCGAAGACATCCAGCGAGCGCGAGATGGTCTCGTCATAGGTGGCGTGCATGCGCCACGGCCAGCGGTTTTCGGCGAGAACCCGGACGACCTCTTCCAGCTCGCCTTCCATTTCCGGCCCCATTTCCGGGCGCGGCTGGCGAAAATCCTCGAAATCGGCAGCGGAGAAAACAAGCATTTCACCGGCGCCGTTGTGGCGGAAATAGTCGTTGCCCTGCTTGTATTTGACCGACTGCGTCCAGTTGAGGAAGTCCTGCTTTTCTTCCTTCGGCTTCTGGGTGAAGAGATTGTAGGCAAGCCGGACGGTGAGCTGGTTCTCGTCCGACAGTTTCTGGATGACTTCGTAATCGTCCGGATAGTTCTGGTTGCCACCGCCGGCATCGATCACGCCGGTAATGCCGAGGCGATTGAGTTCGCGCATGAAATGACGGGTGGAATTGACCTGATAGTCGAAGGGCAGTTTCGGGCCTTTCGCCAGCGTGGAATAAAGGATGCCGGCATTCGGCTTGGCGAGCAGCATGCCGGTCGGGTTACCGTTGGCATCGCGGGTGATCTCACCGCCCGGAGGATTCGGCGTATCGCGGGTGTAACCGACGGCGCGCAAAGCTGCGCCGTTCAGCAAAGCGCGGTCATAAAGATGCAGGAGGAAGACCGGCGTATCGGGGGCGACCGCATTGATCTCCTCGATCGTCGGCAGGCGTTTCTCAGTGAACTGATGTTCGGTAAAGCCGCCGACGACGCGCACCCATTGCGGCGCGGGCGTGATCGCCACCTGACGCTTGAGCATGTCCATTGCGTTGGCCAGCGAACGGACGCCATCCCAGCGCAGTTCCATATTGTAGTTCAGGCCACCGCGCACGACGTGGGTATGGTTGTCGATCAGGCCGGGAAGGACGCGCTTGCCCTTGAGATCAACGATCTTGGTGCCCGGACCGGCGAGCGCCATGATCTCGGCATCGGTGCCGACCTCCTGGAACAGGCCGTCCTTGATGGCGATTGCCGTGGCGTTGGGATTGGCGCGGTCGAGCGTGGTGACCCGGCCATTATGGAGGATTG
This sequence comes from Hyphomicrobiales bacterium, assembly GCA_900469445.1. Lineage (GTDB taxonomy): Bacteria > Pseudomonadota > Alphaproteobacteria > Rhizobiales > Rhizobiaceae > Neorhizobium. Next base: position 10,826 of record UBXM01000057.1, on the reverse strand, counting down.
TGTCGGGGTGCATGGTATCGGTTCCGATTTTGACGGGATCGGCAGCGCGGGCCGACGAGAAGAGCGAGGGAAAGGCGAGGCTGGACGCCGCGCCTAGAAGGGTTCTACGTGTCGGCATCAGCTTTTCTCCTCTGCAGATGATGTCTGGCGGGTGGCGAGATCGGCGGTCCGCTCATTGCCTTTCGGCAGATGGCCGAACATGTGCGGCTTGATCTGGTGGATCCACGAGATCGCCGCAGGCTCCTTGCCCCAGATGGTCCTTGCAAGCGGAATGATCTGTTCGCCGACGAGAATGCCGAGCAGACCGACCAGGGCGATGACCGGCGGCGCGGGCGAGCGGACATTCAGAAGGCTGTAGACGATGCCGACCAGAAGACCGGCGCCAAGCGACAGAATATAGACTTTCATGACGAACCTCCTCGATGACAGAAAAACCGCTCCGATTGGGGTATCGGAGCGGCTCCATCAGGCCTTACTTGCCGGTGATCTGGGCTGGGTTCGGGCCGATGCGCTTGCCGTGGGTGACGCGTTCTGCCGCGTCGTGGACCATGGTGTAGGCGTAATCGATGCCCATGCCGTAGGCGCCGGAATGTTCCTTGGCGAGCGAGGTGACGGCGTCATATGTTTCGCGGTGCGCCCAGTCGCGCTGCCATTCGAGCAGGACCTGCTGCCATGTGACCGGGATGACGCCGGCCTGAACCATGCGGTCCATCGCGTATTTATGGGCGTCGGAGGTTGTGCCGCCAGAGGCATCGGCAACCATGTAGATTTCGAAGTCGGAGCGGTCGTTCATCGCCGACAGTGCGAAGGTCGTGTTGCAGACTTCGGTCCACAGGCCCGAAACGACAATCTTCTTGCGACCCTCGGCAGCGTGTCTGTCGAGCGCGTCGCGGACATTCTGGTCGTCCCAGGAATTCATCGAAGTGCGCTCGAGGATATCGTTCTCGGGATAGACGGCGAGCAGTTCCGGGAACGTGTGGCCGGAGAAAGACAGCGTTTCGACCGTGGTGATGGTGGTCGGGATATTGAAGATCTTCGCTGCCTTGGCGAGGCCGACGACATTGTTCTTCAGAACCTGGCGGTCCATTGACTGGACGCCAAAGGCCATCTGCGGCTGCTGGTCGATGAAGATGAGCTGGCTGTTCTTCGGGGTCAGGACTTCGAGCTTGGACATTTGAGGTTCCTCGTTGCGTTTGTTGAACCGCTGATGCGGCAGGTTTTGACTGGGCAGCACCTGCCGGCCGGGCGCCGGGGTGTCGGCGCTCGTCTCAGGAGGTTCGTGAGTGTCTGGAGTCTTTTTGAGCTTTGCCGCTCCGTCCACTCTCGTTCGTCTTGGCTGCTGAAAACAAACCTAAAGCGATTTCGAAATTCACGGAATTGCAATATTAATTGCGAGTGAATTGCGATTTTTGAAATTATCGCCTTACGTCTTTCCGGCTCCCGTCGTGTCTTGGGCTGAAGCTCCAATGGTGATCGTTCGACGGTGCGGAAAATCGCTCAATTGGCGGAAATGGTCTTGTCTCAAAGTCCGGTGAATTGGACGTAAGGAACGTTAGATTTGCCAAATGGCAAAAACAGACAGTCTTCGGCGGGTTTGCGGGCCAGCCGACGGTAACGATCAAACGGATGGTGAAGTCGCCTCAGGCGTTGCGCCGCCAATGGCCCGGCGTCGTTCCCACGACATTGGTGAAAACCCGGGTGAAATGGCTCTGGTCGGCAAAACCGCAGGCGATAGCCACTTCCGAAAGCGGAGCCTCGGAGCTGCGCAGCATTTCCCGCGCGCGGGTGATCCGCTCGGTGAGAAGCCATTGATAGGGCGTCACGCCGGTCGTTTCGCGAAAGGCGCGAATGAAATAACCGCGCGACAGATTGCAGGCGCGCGAGACATCCAGAATGGATATCTGCCCGTCGAGATTTTCGAGAAGCAGGGTCTTGGCGAGAACCTCGTGTGAGCGCGACAGTTTTCTCGATCGCGTCGCGGATGCCTGCGTCTTGCCGCCGTAGCGCTGAACCAGATGGGTACCGATCGCCGTTGCGAGCTGATCGACGAAAAGCCTGCTCGCGTCTTCCGGTCGCTCCAGCGCCGGCACGAGCGCGCGGACGAGATTGGCAAGCACGGGGTCGCTCGACGCGGTTTCCGCGTTGAGCATCGTCACGCCGGAAAAGTCGGCTTCCTGAGCAATTTTGATGAGCGAGGCGGGGGAAATCTCAAGCAGGAGCATGTCGAAAGCGCCGCTAAGATCCGCTTTGTAAGGCTCCGCGAGATTGCGGATGTAGAGAGCGTCCTCCTCGAACACATGGGTGGTCGCGTGATGTTCGTGAAAAATCCGGCGCGAATGGCCGGGGACGGTCGATATGCCGATGGCAAAACCGCGGTCGCTCGCCGGTGTTGCGACCTGCTCGATCCCGTCGTCACGCGTGCCCTTGCGGAAAAACGAGATATCCGCGCCGTGCAGCGATTGATCCTTGTAGAGCTTGTCGAACGGGCAACCGAAACTGTCGGTTTTCTGCCCGAGAGAAGATTTCGTCCCGCTAATGGATTTACGGAGCAAGGGCCCTACTTTCTCTTTCAACCGTTCAAGGACGACTATGGGGCAACCAAAGGGCAACAGGCGTGTTGATGCCATGGCTGCGAGATTTGGTCTATTCCGTTCTATAACGCTTATGATTGTCGATTATGATTGATTTCGCCATACCGCTTAAGTCGAAACGACTGATGGGAATGTGCAACCTTTACCACCTGCGTCAGGCAGCGCGACCGTCTGGCCGATACGGGAACAAGCGAGACGCATGTGAGTGACGCATTGCCCGTAGGCGAGAAGATTGCGGACTATTTCGGGACCAACAATGCCCGATCTCTGATGACCAGGCCGCTTCGCAGGGCGGAGCTTTCCATTACCCATCTCCGGCGACATTACGAGGATACGGACCGGCCCGTCATCCTGCCGGCCGATGATGCGTTTCTCGTGGTGCTTTACCTGATTGATGTCGAACATCGCGATGTCTGGCCGGACCTGCCGCCGGCACCGCTGAAACTCTATCCGAAAGGATCGATCTGTCTGATCAGCCTGAAACAAGGCGCCGGCATTGCCATTCGCGGTGAATTCGAAGCGCTCGTCTTCCACATTCCACGCCAGCATCTGGCGGAACTCGCAGACGAGGCGGGCGAGCCGCGTGTCGATGACCTGGCGATCTGTCGCGGCATCGAGGACCGCACGGCGCGCGACATCGGGGCCGCCCTGATGCCGCTTTTCGACATGGCCGACGATGTCAGGGACCGGCTTCTCGTGCATGTGGCGCTGGCATTCAACGCCCATATCGCCCAGCGTTACGGGCGCTCCCGTCACCAGCACTGAAACGCCGCGGTCGGTAAGACGCGCGGCGTTTCGATCTCTCTACCGAACCGTCAGGCTGCCAGCGGCTCGAGATTGGCTTCGATCCGGTCGCGGAACGGTTCGTACTGGGTCGGCAGCTTCAACACCTCGCCGAGATGTGCGGTATCCTCATCGCGGTTGAAGCCCGGCTCGTTCGTGGCGATTTCGAACAACACGCCGCCCGGCGTGCGGAAATAGATCGCCCAGAAATAATCGCGATCAATCACCGGGGTGACCTGATAACCGGTATCCATCAGCGCCTTTCTGACTTCGAGCTGCTTTTCGCGGTTGTCGACGGCAAAGGCGATGTGGTGAACCGAGCCGGCGCCCTGCCGGGCAAACGGCGTTTTCGGCAGTGCGACGAGATCGATCGTATCGGCCCCGTTGCCGCCGGGGATGATGAAGCGGGTTGCGTCACCTTCGGTCTCGGCGCGCTGATAACCCATGAAGCCGAGCAGTTCTTCGGTTGCCGCCGTGTCATGCAGGTTGAAGCGCGCGCCGGCAAAACCGCGGATCGCCGCGTCGTCGGGAATACCCTCCGAGAGCCATGGCTTGCGGTTGTCATCGGCAGATTCGATCAGCGCCAGCGCATCACCGTCCGGCCCCATGAATCGCAGACGGTTGGCGCCGAAGATCGTGTCGGCTTCGAGACCGTCGACACCCTGTGCGGCAAAACGATCCTGCCAGAACTTCAGCCCGCCCTTGGGAATGGAGAACTGGGTTTCACCGACTTCGCCGACGCCCGGACGGCCGAGCATCATGTCCTGGAAGGGGAAATAGGTCATCACCGTGCCGGCCGAACCGTTTTCGTCACCGTAATAGAGGTGGTAGACGCTCGGGTCGTCGAAGTTGACCGTCTGCTTGACGCGGCGCAGGCCGAGGGTTTCGGTGAAGAAACGGTTGTTCTGGCGCGCATCCGATGCCATCGATGTGACGTGGTGCAGTCCCTTGATATCCTTGATCATCTGAGTGCCTTTCTTTCTCGGCGTTTGTCTGTGTTCGTGAGCAGAGATTTAGGCCGATTGATCAGGCAGCGGAATTGCAATATTACTGTCGATTGAATTGCAAATTTTGAAATAATCGAGATGAACGACTACAAAGCCCTCAGGATCTTTCTGCTTGCCTCCGAAAAGCGGAACTTTGCCCAGGTCGCCCGCGAACTCGACATGACGCCGGCGGCGGTCACCCGCGCCATCGCAGCGCTGGAGACGGACCTCGGCGTGCAGCTTTTCGTGCGCACCACAAGGCAGGTTTCGCTGACGACCGACGGCGCGATTTTTGCGGCACAGGTCCAGCCGGCGATCGAGGCGCTCGAAAATGCCCGCAAGGACGTGATGAACGCCCATAAGGCCGATGAGGGACGGCTGCGGATCAGCGCGCCGACCTGGTTCGGCAAGGCGGTGCTGCCGCCGATCCTGTCGGGTTTCAAGGAACGGTATCCGAAGATGAGCTTCGAGATCTCGCTTTCCGATGGCCTGGTGAACATCGTCGACGACGATTACGATCTGGCGATCCGCATCTCGTCTCAGCCTTCCGACAAGTTCACCATCTGGCGCAAGATCCGTGCCGTACCGCGCATTCTCGTGGCAGCCCCCGGCAGCCGGTTTGCCGACATGCAGCATCCGAGCGAGCTTTCGCCCGACGATTGCCTTGCCTATAGCGGCGAGAGCCGCCGGGAGACCTGGGTTCTGTCGGACGGCGGATCGAGCATGACGATCTCGGCCGGCCGCGCCTTCAGCGCCAATAGTGGCGAGGTTCTGGCGGATATGGCGGCGGATGGCGCCGGTGTTGCCATGCTGCCCGGCTTCCACATTGCCGAGCATCTGAGGACCGGGCGGCTTGTCCACGTTCTGCCGGGCTGGGCGCCGCCGGAACTCTGGCTGACGCTCTATTACCCGCCCTATCAGGCACTGCCGCCACGTATCGCTTCCTTCTCGAAATTCTTCGAGGAGCAGGTGGCGTCCTATATGGTCATGCTCGACTGACCTTGCGGCTGCGGCCAATCGTCTTTTGCATATATCTGAAATGACGCGGTAGCGCGGCGTAATCGCGGTGTAACGCGGTTTGTTGATATTCGCCCAGTCGTTTTGCCACACGGACTTCAACCGGTGCGGGATGTAGCGTTTTGCCTATATTTCCACCGAGAGATGAAGTGTCATGCCCGAACTATCCCGTCGCGGGTTTCTCGAACTCGCCGGCCTCTGTTCCCTGCCGTTCATAGCCGGCAGATATGTCAGTACAGCCGCAGCCCAAACCGATGGGCAAATTGCGGAATCCGTTGAACGTGTGGTGCAGACCGCCTCGCATTTCGATTGCGGCGGCCGTTGCTTCATCAAGGCGCATGTCAAGGATGGCGTCGTCACGCGCATCAGCACCCGGCTCGACAGCGAGGTAAACGAGGACATGCCGATCATGCGCGGCTGCGTGCGTGGCCGAGGGTATCGGCGCTTCGTCTACAATCCCGACCGGCTGAAATATCCGATGAAGCGGGTCGGCAAGCGCGGCGAAGGCAAGTTCGAGCGGATTTCCTGGGATGAGGCCACCGATATCATCGCCCGGGAATGGAAGCGTATCGGCGATACCTACGGTCCTGCTTCGCGCTTCGTGACCGTGATGACCGGCGATATCGGCGGCACCTACAATAGCGACGGCATCACACGACGGCTGCTGAACGTTACCGGTGGCCATCTCGGTTATTACCATTCGGTCAGCCAGGGCAATTCGGTCGCCGCCACGCCCTATACCTACGGCACCCACGCCACCGGCAGCAGCCACGATACGTTGCTCGACAGCAAACTTGTCATCCTGTGGGGCCACAACCCGACCGAAACGATCTTCGGCCATACCAACCATTATTTCCAGGAGATGAAGCGGCGCGGCATCAAGTTCATCGTCGTCGATCCGCGTTACTCCGATACGGTCGCCGCCTATGCCGACCAATGGGTTCCGCTCCTGCCGACGACCGACAATGCGCTGATGGATGCGATGGCCTATGTCATCGTCACCGAGAACCTGCATGACAAGGCGTTTCTCGATACCTATTGCGTCGGTTTCGACGAGGAGCATCTGCCCGAAGGCGCGCCGGCCGGCAGCTCGGTTCTGCCCTACCTGACGGGCGAGAGCGACGGACAACCGAAGACGCCCGAATGGGCGGAGGCCATCTGCAAGGTTTCCGCCAATGTCATTCGCCAGCTGGCGCGCGACTATGCCACCGCCAAGCCGGCGGCGCTGATCCAGGGCTGGGGGCCGCAGCGGCACGGCTGTGGCGAGCGTACGGCGCGCGGAGCAACCTTGCTTGCAGCGCTGACAGGCAATGTCGGCAAGCGCGGCGGCTGGGCCTCCGGCCATGGCGGCAACGCCACGCGCAAATTCTGCCGCATGCCCGATCCGGTCGCCAACCCGGTCAAAGCCTCGATTTCGATCATGAACTGGGTACAGGCGGTCGAGGATGCCAGCAAGGTGACGCCGGCAGTCGGGCTCAAGGGCGCTGAAAAGCTGGACGGCGAAATCAAGATGATCGTCAATGTCGCCGGCAACTATCTCGTCAACCAGAACCCGGACATCAATGCCGCGGCCAGGATGCTGGAGGATGAAAGCAAGGTCGAGTTCATTCTCGGCGCCGACCTCTACATGACGCCAAGCGCCAAATATGCCGACATCCTCCTGCCCGGCACCTCCTTCATGGAGCAGTGGAACATCTCCGAAACCTGGGGGACCGCCAATTACTTCATCCTGTCGGAAAAGCTTGTCGAGCCGCTTTACGAGGCGCGCAGCACCTATGACTGGCTGGCCGACGTGGCGCGCAAGCTCGGTGTGGAACAGGAATTCACCCGCGGCCGCACACAGAAGCAGTGGATAGAGGCCGTGGTGGCCGATGCGCGCCAGCGCATGCCCGACGAGGGAATACCCACATTCGACGAACTGATGGTCAAGCGCGTGCATTATTACGGCAATTCCAGCAGTTACGTCGCCTTTCAGAAGCAGATCGAGGACCCCGAAAACAACAAGTTCGCGACGCCTTCCGGCAAGATCGAGCTGTTCTCGCAGCGCCTTCACGACATGGGCAACCCCGATATCCCGGCGATCCCGCGTTATGTGGCGTCCTGGGAAGGGCCTGAAGATCCGTTGGCCGAGCAATATCCTCTGCAATTCATCACCTGGAAGGGCAAGAACCGGGCGAACTCGACATTCCATGCCAATCCATGGGGAAAGGCGGTGCAGCCGCAGCAGCTATGGATCAACCCGATCGACGCCGACAAACGCAATGTCAAACATGGTGAACTCGTGCGCGTCGCCAACGGACGCGGTGAGATGGAGATTCCGGCCAATGTCACGCCACGGATCATCCCGGGGGTCGTCGCATTGCAGCAGGGCGGCTGGTGGCGGCCGGGATCAGATGGGATAGACCGAGGAGGCTGTCCGAACGTGCTGACCTCGACACGCCCGACGCCACTGGCGCACGGCAACTCACACCAGACCTCACTGGTCGAAGTCCGCAAGGCATGAAGGGCAACGCGATGGCAAAACAACTCGGCTTCTATATCGAATCGGCCATGTGCAGCGGCTGCAATGCCTGTGTCGTGGCCTGCAAGGACAAGAATGGCCTCGACGACGGCCGTTCCTTCCGCCGTGTGCACGAAGTGCATGGCGGTGGGTTCGCACCGTCAGGCCAAGGTTATATTAACAACGTCTTCGCCTACACGATGTCGATTTCGTGCAATCACTGCGACGATCCGATCTGCGTCAAGAACTGTCCCACCACGGCCATGGCCAAACGGGCGGAAGACGGCGTCGTCTTCGTCGACAGGACCAAGTGTATCGGCTGTGGTTACTGCGCCTGGTCCTGTCCCTATGGCGCGCCACAACTCGACAAGGCCGCGGGGCAGATGTCGAAATGCGACTTCTGCATCGATCTGCAGGCCAAGGGGGATGACCCGGTCTGCGTTGCGACCTGCCCGCTCAACGCGATCAAATACGGCGACATTACCGAGCTGCGCGCAAAATACGGAACGCTGGCGGACGCCAAGGGCCTGCCGCCGTCATCCATGACGAAACCGAACCTGGTGATCAAACCCCATACGGGCGCCTGAAGGAAAGGGCTAGACGATGCATGATTGGTCCATTCTGGTTTTCACCATCTGCTACACGGCCGGTGTCGGGCTTATGGGAGCGGTCAGCCTCTCCGGTCTTTTGCTGCGGGATCGGCTGGGGCCGGCACTCTTTTATTCCGCAACGCGCGACACAATCCTGCTTGCCTGCGTGCTGGCCGGGCTTGGCCTTGCGGCGTCATTCGGACATCTCGGCTATCCGCTCAATGCGCCGAATGCAATCCGCCATGTCGCGACCTCGGCGCTGAGCCGCGAGATCGTTGTGGCATCAGCCTTCATCGGTGCGGCATGCCTGACGGCGCTGGCTTCACTGCGCTGGGGCCGCGTACCGCTTTCAGCCGTTGCCGGCTGTTTTCTGATCGGGCTCCTGTCTGTCTGGTTCATGGGTGATATCTACCGCAATGCCTCTATCGTAACCTGGATGCACGCCAACACGCATGTGATGCTGTTCGGCGGCTTGGCTCTGATGGGAGCGATCGTCGGTTTTGCGCTGATCGGGCCAAAGGTGGCGCGCGTGATCGGATTTGCCGGCGTGCTGCCGCTATTGGGCTGGACCGTGGCTCTTGTGCTGGTGGGCATCGCCGCGCAGCTCGCCGTGCTGCCTTCCTATGTGACCGCGATCCACGCCAATCCGATGAATGCCGTCGTGACCTATGCCCTGGATCCGCTGGAAATATTCCAGGCTCAAAACGAGATGCGACTGATACGCTGGCTGGTGAGCTTCACAGGTGCCGCGCTGCTGCTCTATGCCCTGTGGCGAGCCTTGCGCAGCAAGGAAAGCGCAGGTTTTGCCCTCACCTTCACGGCGGCGGTTCTGCTTGTGGCCGGCGAGGTGGTCGGACGGTATCTGTTCTATACGATCTACGCATGACGAATGAAAATGGAGGCTCCAATTTTGGGGCCTCCTATCTCGAGCGATCAACGCTCCGCTTGTGGATGATAAAGAGGCTTTTTCGTCGCTGGAATGGCGCGCGCCTCCTGCATGGCATGAAGCGTTGAAGCCGCCAATTCGGCCGCACCCGAATAAAAGGGTGCGGGTGGATTATCCTGGGCAATTGCAAGCGCAGCTTCTCCCAGCGCATCGAGATAGGCAAAGCCCCAGGGCAGGACGTGCTCGCCCAGCAACGTGTCGAGAAGATCAAGACGATCCTGCGCGGCCAGCCACGCAGCGATAAGACAGAGCGTTCCGAAATGATCTTCCGGGCCACCATCCGGGCTGACGGCGGAGATGCCATTGGCGCTCAGGAAGCCTTTGAGTTCCATGGTCGAGACGCCGTAAAGCGCGGGTTCTTCGGCAAGATAGACGGATCCCCATGGCGGAGCCGACAACGGAGCGGGACCGACAAAGAGATCGCGGAAAGCTTCATGCAGAGATTTTTTCCAGGCGAGCGGCAAGATAGCCCCATCGAACGCTTCCTGCCCCAAGGATGCGATCATCCGCTTTTGTACCGACTGCACGGACTGTGCCGGCAGATAGGACCATGACGCCGCAAGGTCCGAATCCAGAACATGGGCAAGCACGGGATCAAGATCCTGATCAGCCGGATCAATGCTGAGCAAAGCGCCGAGCACGTTCAACGACTGTCCTATCTGGCCGGTACTCGGGCTGCCTGCCGCGTGAACATCCATGGGATCATTCCTTCTCTATGTGAGAAGCCGACCCTTCCACACTTCCCCATACTTGAAAGCGTGATTTGTGGTCGCATGCGCTTTCGATCCTGCCGAAAACCCGGTCAAAGGAAGGAGAGCGGAAGGCATACCGTCGACTTTTTCAGGCCGGAAAGGCAACTAGACGCCCAGCCCGGCAGCCCGGGTGCGATGCACGCCTTGCGGGACAAAAGCGAAATGCTCGGTCAGGTTCAGAAGATCTGCGGCGAGATGCAGCGTCGAAAGCCACATTTCCGTTCCCTGCAGGCTGGCCTGCTGGCCATCCGCGAAGGCGAAGCCGGTCGCGGCCTGCCAGCGCTCCGGCGCGCGCAGAATGATCGTCTCGGCTATCGCTTCCGCCTGGTCGCGCATGAAATCCGTCTGCTTGAGGCAAAGCCAGAGCGGATGGATCGTGTCGAGAAGATTGCAGGCCGTGTAGCTTTCACCGGAAAAGCCCTGATAGTTCCGGTAATGGGTCAAAACCGAATTGATCGCCGCATCCGGATAAGGAACCGGCATGCCGAACTGCGCGTAGCTTCCGCGCGTGAGACGGTAAAAGCCGTTGATCGGCTGGAGAAGCCCCTGCTCTACAGTCGGCTTTCCCCAGAGGCCGGTCGCGCGGTCCACATGCGTGGCGAGCCAACCGAACAGGGCCTCGCGTGTCCTCTCCCGGCCCCCCTCCCTGCCCCCCTGGCGC
>UBXM01000077.1 GCA_900469445.1 Hyphomicrobiales bacterium | reverse complement strand
CCGATCAGGATGCGGCCGGAGGTCGGGTGTTCGAGGCCCGCCAGCATGCGCAGCGTCGTCGTCTTGCCGCAGCCGGAAGGACCGAGCAGCGTCACCAGCGTGCCGGGTTCCACGGTCAGCGACAGGTCATGGATGGCCGTGAAGGCGCCGAAGGATTTGCGGACATTCTGGAACGTGACCGAACCGGCGTTTCTGGTCATGCGGTCTTCTCCTCGGAAAGGACGGGAAGGGTCGGTTTGGCAAGGCCGGAAACGCGGTTTTCGCGTCGCAACCGTCGCTCGCCGACCAGCAGCTGGAAACCGGTGATGACGGTGATCATCACCACGATCAGCATGGAGGAATAGGCGATGGCGACACCGTATTCGCCGTTCTCGACCAGGCCGACAATGTAGGATGTCGCCATGTTGTACTGGGCGCTGACAAGGAAAACGACGGCGCTGATCGAGGTGATGGCGCGCACGAAGGAATAGACAAGGGCTGCCGTGATGGCGGGGCGCAAAAGCGGCAGGATCACCTTGCGGGCGGTGCGGAAACTGGTCGCGCGCAGCGTCATCGAGGCTTCGTCGAGGCTCTTGTCGAGCTGGCTCATCGCGGCGATGCCGCCGCGCACGCCGACCGGCATGTTGCGGAACACAAAGCAGGCAATCAGGATCAGCGCCGTGCCGGTCATTTCCAGCGGCGGCAGGTTGAAGGCCATGATGTAGCTGATACCGATGACCGTGCCGGGAATGGCAAAGCTCATCATCAGCGCGAATTCGAACAGTTCTCGCCCGGCAAATTTCTGTCGCACGATGATATAGGCCGTTGCCAGACCGACAGCTGCCGTCAGCGGTGCCGCGATCAGAGCGATCTCCATCGTCGTCCAGAACGAGTTCCAGGCAACGCCGGTCCAGACCAGCGAACCATCGCGGAAGGTGATCGAAAAGGCCTTGGCGTAATGGGCAAGCGTCAGGCTGTTGTCGAGGCCCCAGGTTTTGACGAAGCCGCCGAACAGGATCATGCCGTAAACGACGAGCGTAAAGATCATCCAGGGGATGACGACGGCATGCACGCCGATCGACAGCGGCCGGGGCAGGGCGATATGCGCACCGCTATCGCCCTTGCCGGTGACGGTGGCAAAGTTCTTGCCCGACAGCCAGATCCGCTGGGCGAGGAAGGCCGACAGTGTGAAGCCGAGCAGGATCATGGCAAGCACGGCGGCGCGGGCCGGATCGTTCTGCGAGCCGACGACGGCAAAAAAGATTTCGGTCGAGAGCACCCCGTGGCTGCCGCCAAGCACCAGCGGATTGCCGAAATCCGCCATGCTTTCGATGAAGCCGATGAGAAAAGCGTTGGCGATACCGGGTTTCATCAGCGGCAACGAGACACGCCAAAAGGTACGCCAGCGGTTTGCCCGCAGGGTCTGCGAGGCCTCTTCCATCGACGGGCTGACACCTTCGACGACACCGATCAGCACGAGGAAGGAAATCGGCGTGAAGGACAGGACCTGCGCGATCCAGATGCCGGTGAGGCCGTAAAGCCAGCGGCTCGGTTCTATGCCGAATGTCGAGGACAGGCCCTGCGTGACGATGCCGGCGCGGCCGAAGAGAAGCGTCAAAGCAAGGCCGATGACGAAGGGCGGCGTGATGATCGGCAGAATGGTGAGAAGCCGCAGACCCTTCTTGAACGGAAAACAGGTGCGTGTGGCGACCAAAGCGAAGGCGAGGCCAAGCGCGGTGGAGCCGGCTGCCGTCATGATGGCGAGGAACAGTGTGCGCCATGCGACGCCGCAGCGCGCGCCACCGATGACGCAATCGAGGCTCCAGATCGAAGGGTCGGCGATGTTTCGGAAAAAACCGTCAGAACTCACCGAGCCGTCGAAATCTTGAAAAGCGCCGATGAACATGGATCCGATCGGATAGAACACGAAGACCGCGACAAGAAAGACCAGCATGGAAATGGTCGCGACCACAAAAGCATCGCCAAGCATAACGCCACGTTCGGCAAGGCCGAAGGCAAACAACAGCACGAAGCAGATGGCAGACAGAACGGCACCTGCTCCCATTGGCGGCTGGCCGTCCGTCAGTTGGCCGAAAATCGTTTCGCTGATCATCCAGGTGAAACCGGTCATGCCGATCGCCAGTCCCTGCAGCGC
>UBXM01000059.1 GCA_900469445.1 Hyphomicrobiales bacterium | reverse complement strand
ATCTCGTCCTTGCGGTCGAGGCCATCGATTTCGGCGCGAGCTTCGCCGGCAGCAAGCGAGGCCATGCGTTCACGCAGACGCGCCATCGGCGCGGTGATGCCCTTCTGGGCGATCGTCAGCGCGAGCGCCATCGCCAACAATATCCCGGCAATCATGCCGCAGATCGCATAGAGAATCGTCGTGGATACGGACTCCGACATCTGCGCGGCGCCGTTGTTTAGAATTTCTGTCATCGCGACGTTATTGGCGGCGAATTTCAGCGGCAAGGCAACGATGACCGCATCGAGCTTGGCGGAAAAATCGTGAACTCCCGCCTCATCACCATCGACATGAGCCTTCAACAGACCATCGCCCACCGACTTGAGATTATCGACGCCGACAAGTAATTCTTCTATCGCTTCCTTCCGGCTCGGAACGATGGCGGGAATCTTGGTGAGGCGATCACGGGCCGCCGCAAATTCCTGGCCAAAACGCTCGGAAAGCTCCTTGAACTTATCGGAATTCGGATCCTGAACCAGCGCGCGGCTCAGCCAGGTCGTAGATGTCCACATCCCCGCCGCAGCACGAGGGCTAAGGGTCGCAGCATTGCTCTCGTTTTTCAAAAAATTGGCATAGGAATTGTTGGCGGCACTAAACTTGCCGGTGACATACAAAAGACCGCCAAGAGAAATGGCGCCGAGAATGGCAATTGCAATGACAAACTTTGTTTTGATTTTCCAATTTTGTAGCATCAGGTGAACCTCTGAAAGCGATGTCGTGAAAAGCCCGGAAATCGGGCACGCAGCCAGGAGCCGTCCGACGCAGACGTCGCGCTTCATACGCGTATAGGGGGTCTCTAATGTCCTAGCATCAATCTAGGGTGTATTTGATAACAAGACCTTTATGTTTCGACGGACGGAACAATGTTCTGAAAAAATCATCCATCTGATGCTGTGAAGGTTTTTCGAGCTTTTACAATTATTGCTGTCTGTCATCGACGCAATGAAGTTGGTGCCAGACACATCCAGCACCAACACGCTGGTGGCTTTGGTCCCTATCGCAGTTCCTCGGGATCAACCTTCATGAACCGTGGCGGCACCGGTATACGAAGCTCCGCCTGCGTAGCCGCCACCACGTCTTCGACCGTGTATCCCGGCGCAATCTCGCGCAGGACCAGACCCTCATCCGTCGGCTCGATTACGGCAAGTTCAGTGACCACAAGATCGATGCGCCGCACGGATGTCAGCGGCAGTGAGCATGTCTTGAGGATTTTGGGTTCACCCTTGGCCGTGTGGGTCATGGCGACGATCACGCGCTTGGCGCCTGAGACAAGATCCATTGCCCCACCCATTCCCGGTACGATCTTGCCGGGGACCATCCAGTTGGCGAGATGTCCTTCCTCATCGACCTGAAGCCCGCCAAGCACGGTGACATCGAGGTGGCCGCCGCGTACCAACGCGAACGACATGGCGCTGTCGAAGGCGCTGGCTCCCGGTAAGGCGCCGGCAGGCGTTCCGCCGGCATCGGTCAGATTGCCGCCGGCAAGGCCCGGATCAGGCAAGGCGCTCATCCCTATTATGCCGTTTTCCGACTGAAACGAGACGTCGAGCCCGACAGGAAGATAGGACGCCACCATGGTTGGCAACCCGATCCCGAGATTGACGAGGGTGCCCGACTTGAGCTCCTGCGCGACCCGCCTTGCGATAATTTCCTTCTCGTTCATAGCGTCGCTCCCTTGGCAACCAAAAGATCGACGAGCACATGTGGGGTGACGACGGCATCGGGTTCGATACATCCGACAGGCACGATTTCATCCGGTTCCGCGATAACGAAATCGGCAGCCATGGCCATCAGCGGATTGAAGTTGCGCGACGTCAGGGAATAACGGAGGTTGCCGGAATAATCGGCACTCCGCGCTCGTATCAGCGCAAAATCAGCCTTCAACGCTGTCTCCAAGAGATAGGGAGTTCCGTTAATTTCGATCGTCTGCTTTCCGAGAGCCGCGTCCGTACCGACACCGGTTGGCGTCAACACGCCGCCAAGCCCCGATCCACCGGCGCGCACGCGTTCGGCCAGAGTGCCCTGGGGAACCAGTTCCACCTCGATCGCCCCACTGATCATCTGTCTTTGGGTAACAGGGTTGGTGCCGATATGACTGACGATAGCTTTACTCACCAGGCCGGCATCAATGAGCTTGCCGACACCCACATTCGGGCGTGCGGTATCGTTGGCGATAAGCGTCAGATCCTTCTTGCCCTGACGCACCAGCTCATCAACAAGATCCTGAGGCGTCCCAATGCCGACGAAGCCACCGATCATCAGGACGGCTCCATCCGGTATCCGCCTTACGGCTTCCTCAGCGGTATTCACCTTGTACATTCATCGAGACCTTTGATTTGGAAAAAGCGGAGCTTTGCAGCCCGCATGTGAATGCCTGCTCAAAACGGCGCCTCGCGCCGCCGAACGAGCACATTTCGGGGAGAAGGCCGAGCCATCGATCGGCCCTCTCCCACTGTCTTACCGGGTGCTCGGCATCGGATAGTCGGTATCGTTCAGGACCCAGCCGGGCTTGAGCGAAAAGTCCATCCGTGGCGGGCAGAAGATGTCGACCAGATCGTTATTGCCGTCGCTGCTGGCCCGCGTCGTGTGAATGACCGGAGGCGGGATGACAAGTACTGACGGCGAACCGACATCGATCGCCTTGTCCGCGCGCCAGTCGGCCATATCAGTCGTCCATGCCCAGCGCAGGTGATGGGTAAAGCTGCCACCCAGTGCGAGCGAGCACTGTTCGAAATCGTCATGATGATGCGGCGACATTTTTGCCGGATCGCGCGGTCCGACCTGTGCTGGAAGCGCATTCACCATGAAGGTCGTGCAGCGGAAAATCCTGCCGAAGCGGCCGGGCTCATCGGGAACGTTGAGCGAATATTGGCGAACCTTCCAGCCACCCACCGGTTCCGGCCAGGGCTCGAATGCGGGAATGTGCGGACGCGGTGCATCATAGGCATCTGCGTTGGGGCATTCCTTCACCAGGTCCTTCGAGGCAGTGGTGAAAAGCCGGGTCAGCTTTCCGCCGGTCGGCAGGACGATCTTACTGTCGCCCGGCGGTATGAATGTAACGGAGTAACCTGCAATCTCGACCTTTTCGCCACCCCATTCGATAATGGCCTTGTCCGCCGGGTCGGCCAGATAAAGGACGTATTCGTCGGCTTGTCCCTTGCGTTCCAGAACGGCACCCGGGCTCGTTTCGGAATAGGCGAGAACGAAGTTGCAGCCCCTCACATACCAGGTGCGGTTTCCATCCTGCTCTTCCTGCGGTGCGGTGTCATAGAAGGTTGCCAGTTGTTCTTCCGCAATCAAACCTGTTGCAGGCGGCTTTACTGCTGCAGCGAAGAGATCGGCGCGCGGATCCTTGTCCTTGTACATGTTTCACTCCTTGTCGTTTTTTGCTGTGGTCATCATCTGGGTCGCGGATTTGCGCAGAAGTGCCTGGTCCGATCCGCAGACGAAGACGGTCACGCCGCGGGCGTGCCAGTTGGCGATATGGCCGGCATCACCGACGAACAGGCCGATGGCGGCACCGGCCTTCTTGCCGGCAGCAATGATCTGCTCGATGGCAGCGTCCAGCTCCGGTGAGGGATAGGTAACCCCCATAGATTGGGAGAGGTCCGCCGGTCCTATGAACAGAAGATCGACATCCGGTTCGCCGGCGATCTCATCGAGATGGTCAAGCGCGGACCTGTCCTCGATCTGCACCATGACGACGCTTTCCGCATCGCATTTGGCGCGGTAGTCAGCGATACCCATGCCGCCGTAATCGCCTGCGCGGGGTGATGGCGAGAGCCCCCGTTTTCCGCGTGAAAAACGCACGGCATCGCAGACGGAACGGGCGCCTTCGGCATTCAACACATGCGGCACCATCACCCCGGCCAGCCCAAGATCAAGCAACGGAGAGATCCAGTCGACCGACGTCCCCCAACGGCGGGACAGGAGCGGTAAGCCGATCGCCTTGCCGGCCAGCGCCAGCATGTCCACCTGAGCGATACCGATCGGTGCGTGCTCCTGGTCTATCACCGCGAAATCCAGCTTCGCATGACCGAGGATTTCGATCACATGGGGGGATGGCGTCTTGATGAATGATCCGACAAGCAATTCGCCGGCTCGTATCCGAGTTCGCAAATTCGAAGTCATGGTTTCCTCCTTGAGTTCTAGGCGCGGTTGATCAGGCAATTCTCGATGACGAGGGCTATGCCCTGCCCACCGCCGATGCACATGGTGATGAGGCCATAGCGTCCGCCGATACGCTCCAGCTCATAAAGAGCCTTGACCGTCAGGATCACGCCGGTGGCTCCCAGCGGATGGCCGAGCGCGATCGCACCGCCATTCGGATTGACCTTTGCAAGCGGCAGATCGAGCAGCCTGTTGACGGCAATCGCCTGCGCGGCGAATGCCTCGTTCGATTCGATCACGTCGATCTGCTTGAGTTCGATGCCGGCGCGCTGCAGCGCCAGCGGCACCGCATGCGCCGGGCCGATCCCCATGATCTCCGGCGGCACACCTGCAACTGCCCAGGAGAGCAATTTTCCACGCGGGCGAAGACCACGGGCAGCAACTTCGGCACCGCTTGCCAGGACAACTGCCGCCGCCCCATCATTGATGCCGCTCGCATTTCCGGCCGTTACCGTGCCGTCCTTGCGGAAGGTCGGGCGCAACGAGGCAAGGCCCTCAGATGTCGTATCTGCACGGGGGTGCTCATCTTCCGCAACAGTCTGCTCACCCTTTCGCGTTTTGACCGTGACCGGGACAATCTGCGAGGCGAAACGCTGTTGCGTGATGGCGTGGACCGCCTTCTTCTGGCTCTCCAGCGCAAAGGCATCCTGTTCGCTGCGGCTGATTTCATATTTGGCTGCGATATTTTCGGCAGTAATTCCCATCCCCCCGCAACCGAATGGGTCTGTGAGCGATCCGAGCAGCCAATCAGTCAACCCGGCATCGCCCATCTTCTGGCCCTTGCGGAGGCTATCGATCGAATAAGGAGCGCGGCTCATGACTTCCGATCCAGCGGCAAGCGCAAGTTTGCTCTCTCCAGCCCGTATCATCGATGCCGCCGTGGCGATCGCCTGCGCGCCGGAACCGCAGAGCCGGTTGAGCGTAAGGCCGGGAGCCGAGACCGGCAGCCCGCTCTCCACGCCGATCACGCGCCCGAGATAGAGATCACGCGGCGCGTTCGGGATGACGTTACCGGCAACAGCATTGTCGATGTCACCGGCCGCAACGCCGGAGCGTTCAATTGCCGATTTCGCGGCAATCACGCCAAGCTCGGCCGGTGTGAACGTGC
The DNA here is from genome assembly GCA_900469445.1 of Hyphomicrobiales bacterium. GTDB lineage: Bacteria > Pseudomonadota > Alphaproteobacteria > Rhizobiales > Rhizobiaceae > Neorhizobium. Next base: position 72,693 of record UBXM01000059.1, on the reverse strand, counting down.
TGAGCGCCCCGCCGAATGTACCGATTGCGGTACGCGCGCCATCGAGAATGAATATGTCCTGTTCCATGTTTAACTCCGTTCAGAGGTGACGGGGCAGGCCCGTCTGAAATGCTTCTTTGCCGAGGTCATCGGCTTTTCGCCCATGCACCGTCCTCCACCAGCGACAGCGGGTCTGCGGGATAGAGCGATCTGTCCGTGGGAAGTTTTGCGAGCTCGAGGACCTGTTTCGCCCAGAGCGACAGATGGGTCTGGCGATCCTCATCGCTCATGCGAGGGGCGCCGTAACAAACGAAGGGCGGGGCGACTTCGAAACCCATATATTCCAGTGCGCCGCGCTGGATCGGTCGCAGCAGCTGCTCGATAGGTCCGTAGACGCCCTCTTCGTTAAACCGGGCGGGCGTCCCGCCTGTGGTCACCGACAGAACCGCATGCCGGCCACGGAAAAGGCCGGTGTCGAACCGATAGCCGTCCACATAGGCAAAGCCATAGGCAAGAACCCGATCGAGCCAGCCTTTGAGGATTGCAGGCGGCCCTCCCCACCAGAGCGGGAACTGGAAGATGACGAGATCAGCCGCCGCGAGCTTGGCCTGCTCCCTTGCGATATCCGGCGCGAAGGATTTGTTGCGAACCGCATTGGTTTGCTCGGTCTGGTGATGGAAGCGATCTGCATCCGGTCGCACGGTGAAATCACCAGGCCCAGACGTCGCACCGAAATTATCGGCATAAAGATCCGAAAGTACCACATCATGTCCGGCTGCGCGCAATGCGGTGGCGGCACTTTCGGTCAAAGCGTGGTTGAATGAGCTTTGCTCCGGGTGGGCGGTAACGATCAGGATGTTTCGATTCTGAATTGTCATGTTTTTCAAACATTTCAGCTGATGTGTTGAGGTTACGCATGTCGCGCACCGTCGGTCCCCAACGGCCCGAGACCGTTGGGAGATTTCCGATTGACGTCTGGAATTCTTCTTAAGGATTGGCTTCGCTGGGCTGCGTCGCCGGTGCGGCCGGCGTTACGTCGGCCTTGCTATCGGCCGTCGTGAGATCACGTCCGTTGGTCTCCGGCAGGATGGCGACCGCGAGCAGCACGAAGACGTAGGCCGACATTGCCGTCACGCCCATCGCACTGTGCAACGGCATGAGATCAGCGGATGCGAGCATGCCGACGATGGCGGGATAGAAGGCACCGACCGCCCTGCCGAAATTGTAGCTGAAGGCCTGCCCGTTTGCACGAATGAGACTGGGGAACAGCTCCGTGAAGTAAGGGCCAAGAGCACTGTAGATGCCGAGCAGCGAAAAGCCGAGCAGGAAGATCAGCAGCAGCGACACCGCCCCCATTTCCGGCACGAAAAGGAAAACCGGAATGATGATCCAGTTCAGGATGGTGAAGACGAAGAAGCTGAGCCTGCGGCCAATGGCATCGCAGAGATAGGCGGCGACGATATAACCGATGAACGATCCGAAGGTCAGCACGAAGACATAATAACCGACTTCGACCGAGGTGAGGTGATAGTTGCTCTTCAGAAACGACGGCAGCCACATGACGATCGAGAACGCTCCGCCCTGCACCCCGAGCGCAAGCAGCGAGCACAGGATCGTCGTCTTGAGATAGCGCGGCGCGAAGATGACCAGGGGATTGACGGTTTCGCCGCGCGCGCGCTGGGCCTTCTTGGCGTTCAGGAAAACTTCAGGTTCTTCCACCCCGCGCAACGCCCAGAAAACCCAGACGGCGGGAAGCGCGCCGATCCAGAACATCCAGCGCCATGCGTTGGACGGTTCGATCGTGGCAAAGAGCACGGAGGAGAGAATGGCCGCAAAACCGTATCCGAGCGCATAGGCACTCTGAACACTGCCAACAGCCTTGCCGCGATAAGCAGGCCGAATGACCTCTCCCATCAGGACGGCACCGGCTGCCCATTCGCCACCAAAGCCGAGGCCGGAAAGGATACGGGCGATCAGAAGCTGTTCATAGGTATTGGCAAAACCGCTGGCGATGGTGAAGACGGTAAACCATGCGATGGCGATCTTCATCACTGCGACGCGACCGATGCGATCGCAGAAGATGCCGGCGACCCAACCGCCGACGGCGGAAGAGATCAGCGCGGAGGTGCCGAGCCAGCCGGCCTCCGCATTCGTGATCGACCAGATCGCAACAAGTGTCGGAATAAGAAAACTGAAAAGTTGAGTGTCGAGCGCATCTGTCGCCCAACCAGCAAAACAGGCATAGAACGTCTTGCGCTCTTTGCTATTAAGCTCTTGATACCATTTTAACATTTGTCCCTCCAAAAAGCAGCGTGGGATTCCCGGCCCCAAGCCGACGGCGCGAATAATTTGAATTAAGCTCTCAGGGCACCCCGTGACCTGAGAGCAAGTACCAGATGGTCAGCCCGCAAGTCCGAGAACATTTGCCGCATTGGTTGCGACCATGTCGTGGATCTGGCTGTCCGAATATCCGAGTTTGATGCATGCGAGGACGCCATTGCGGAAGCCCTCGATCGGCGTGAGCGTACCGACCTGTCCGAGGTCGGAGCACAGGATCGTTCGCTCTACGCCGACAATATCGATATGCGCCTTCAGTTCTTCTTCGGTGCGCGTCTGGAATTTCGAACCGTTGAGGAAGAACGCCAGGGAATGCTCTACATAGGCGCCCATTCCGGCGAGCTCGCGCGCATCTTCGAGAGAAGCACCGACAATGTCCTCCGGATGGGTGAAAATGAGATGCTCGACGCCGCGCTTGATGGCTTCTGCGAACACAATCTTCGTTTCGGAGACATGGATGTGGCCGCTGGCGAGCGCCATGCCGGTTGCCGCCACGACATCGAGAACATCAAGAACCGAGTCGAGAAGCTTGCCGTTGGCATCGAAAAGCGGAACTGCGGTCGCAGAGCGGATTTTCTGGGTCGAAGCCGGGTGGACCCAACCTGAAGATTTTTCCCACTTAAGGTGGTTTTCGGCCGCAAGCGTCGGCAGCCAAACGATCTTTCCACCCATCGCGGCGGTATGTTCTACCGCATAGGGGTTGAAGCCGCCGATGACATTGTTCAGCACTATGCCTGAGTAAATCGCGGTCGACAGTTCCGGATGATGCTTGCGGATCATCTCCGCAGGAACGACGCCGGAATAATCATGATCCTTGGTGACAGCCGCAACGAAGCCGGCCTCGGAAAGTTGTTTTGCCAATTCCAGGTGATCGACGGCTCGCGGAGCGATTGACGGGCCGCTGTGAACATGCGGATCAACGCCGCCGCGCAATATCTCGCTAACGCGTGCATCAAGTTCCGATGTCTCTGAGGCAGGTTTAGTCATTTGTATTCCTCCATTCTCCTCTAGTGACGCTTTCACGTCGCCAGCTTGATTTCCCGCTCTCCCAGGCCGCTCTCGACGAAGAGCAGACCAACAACCAGGGTGATGTATCAACCTTTGTTTGTTCCGCTGAAAGAAACGTTGTTCTGATTTATTCGCCTTTCATGGCTTTACGTCAAGCTCGAGATTAAGTCGAACTTGCGCGTCAAACGGACGCAACCTGGACGATTGGCATCATTTTCACCCGGGGAAGAGGGTTGCCGTTCGACAAGTGGGCGCCCGAATGCCTTGATTTTTCAGAACTTTGTTCTTACGCATTTGATTGCGATCATCGGGGGTGATATCGATGGAAGACAGCATGCGCGGCCGTTCTGGTAGCTTCCTGAACGATGTGATTTGTGCCGAAATTTTCACGTGTGAATGTTTCGAAACAGTCAGACAAAGAGATCGGTTTTGCTTCCAGCAGCTCGACCGGGGCCGATAAGATCTCAGATCTTGCGCCGGGATCTCGATGGTGAAAGAGACGCGCTGCTTAGTATCAGGTGCATTTTCACCTGATGTCTTACGGCTTGATGGCGCGGAAGCACCTCGCGCTTTCGGTCATTATTTTATGGACGTATATATGGATTTAAAAGGCAAGGCAGCGGCAGATGACCGATACTGAAGAGAAACAATCAGATGGCCTCCAGTCTGTCATCCTCACAATGAGTATCATCGAGCAAGTCGCGCGCACGCCCAAAGGGGTGGGTGTCACAAGTCTCGCCAACGCCCTGGGAACAAGCAAAAGCCGCATCCATCGCCATCTGCAAACCCTCGTTCAGCAGGGTTATGTGTTTCAGCAGTACGATTCTGAGCGTTATGAAGTCGGCACAAGGCTACTGTCTCTCGGCCAATCAGTCTTCGACAATATGGGGCTTATCCGTGCATCCAGCGATCTGCTCCTCGAACTTCGGGATGCACTGGGGCATTCCGCAGTTGCGTCGCAACTGACGCCCGAAGGCATGCTGGTCATCGCAACCGTCCCCGGGCGGGCTTCCATTGAAATCGGAGTTCGGGTCGGATCGATCCTGCCGTTTCACGGCTCGGCTCAGGGCAAGGTCGCGACAGCCTTTTCCTCGCAGGCTTTCCAGGCCAGGATACTTCGAAACCGGCTTGAACTTCTCACGCCGGAAACCATCGTATCGCCGACCATTCTGGCGGAAGAGTTCGAAGTCATCAGACGGCAAGGCTGGGCAGTTGCGCCCAATCAGGCTGCTCTTGGTCTAAACACTCTCGCCAGCCCTATTTTCAATGCCTCCGGCATCGTTTGTGGTGCTGTCGGTATTGTCGACATGATTCAGTTCGTCGGCGAAATTCCGTCGGACGAACATATCGAGAAAACGAAGAGCGCCGCTGAACGGATTTCACGACTACTGGGTTATTCGGGCTGAATGAACTCTCGCTAACCGCTTTTTCCTCCATGAAGTCTATTTCCACGTAAGGCGGTCTTGCACGTCCTTGCCGCTCGCGCGCAGCTTTCGCGTCAGTTCGGAGACTGGCCTGCTACGCCTGAGCGGCGGCCATGCCGTAACCTTGAACGATGATGACGCTGTCGGCATCGTTCGAGGCATTGGCGACACATCCGCGGCGATGGCAAACGGCATCCTTCACAATGAGCTGTATGTCGTCCGAATGAATTTCGAATGGGCTTCGGATTCAGCATTATCTGCCGTGGAATATTCGCCATTCGAAACATCGTACGATTCCCAGATGAGACACTGGGTTCCACCGGTCGATTTTTATAATCCCGCACCGGGCTAAAATGCTCTGCATGCGCAGTAAGATTTCCGAGAAATTACAATTGTCTGTCGGAAATAATCCGCGAGGCATTTTCTTGAAAAATATAAAAAGGGAACAGCTAAATGTGGTTCAAGACAACTCTGGTTGCCATATCTTTCGCGCTTGCCGCGCACACAGCTCAGGCGCAGACGGTTTATAAGGTCGGGTCAACTCCGACTGGTACCCCCTTCACTTTCCTCGATGCGAAAACCAATACCATCCAGGGCGTGATGGTCGATGTCATCGAGGAGATCGCCAAGGAAGGCGGGTTCAAGATCGAGATCCAGCCGATGCAGTTCTCGGCGCTGATCGCCGCACTGACCTCCGGTAAGATCGATATCATTTCCGCAGCCATGTATGGCTCGCCCGAGCGTGCCAAGATCGTCGACTTCAGCCAGGACGTTTACACCTATGGCGAAGGCCTGGTCGTATCGGACAAGGACACGACCGATTACACCAGCGTCCAGGATCTAAAGGGCAAGAAGCTCGGGGCTCAGGTCGGTACCCGCTACATTGATTACATGAAATCATCGGGTGCACCGTCCGAGGTGAACGCCTATGAATCCCTGCCTGACATCCTGCGCGATGTCACCAACGGTCGCCTGGACGGCGGCGTCGGCGACTATCCGATCCTCGCCTATAACATTGCTCAGGGGCGGTTCCCCGGACTTCGCCTCGTTCAATCCTACAAGCCGGCTGTCGTCGGACCGATTAATATCGCGGTCACCAAGGGCAATGCCGAGCTTCTGGAAAAGATCAATACCGGGCTCGCCAACATGCAAAAGGACGGCCGCTTCGACGCGATCAAGAAGAAGTGGGGCCTCTAAGGCTCGGCGACAAAGATCATGTCTCATTTCTTCGAACAGGCGCCCGGCTATCTGCCGATCCTGATGCAGGGCGTCTATCTGACCGTGCTCGTGACGATTGGAGCATTTGTCCTTGCGACAGTGCTCGGTCTGGTCTGGGCTTCGATGCGGGTGAGCGGCATTGCGCCGCTCGCCTTTACCGCCAGTACGATCATCATCATCGTGCGCGGCATCCCCGGAATGGTGATCCTGTTCTATATCTACTTCGTCATGCCGGATCTCGGCCTGTCGCTGACGGCCGTTCAGGCAGCCATAATCGGGCTGGGTATCGCCTATTCGCCTTACATGGCGGAAGTCTTCCGCTCAGGCATAGAAGCCATCGACCGGGGCCAGACGGAAGCGGCCCTTTCGATCGGCATGGGCTGGGGCCTGCTGATGCGACGGATCATCCTGCCCCAGGCGATCCGAGTTGCATTGCCGCCCTATGGCAGCACCATGATCATGCTGCTCAAGGATTCCTCGCTCGCTTCGACGATCACCGTCGCGGAGCTTTCGCTGCAAGGAAAGCTGCTCGCGTCCTCCACTTTCGAGAACACGATCATCTTCACGCTTGTCGCATTCATCTATCTTGCCATGAGCCTGCCGCTGACGGCTTTCAATTCCTGGCTTGAACGGCGTCTGGGGAAATCGCGATGAGCATCATCGAACTGAAGAACATCCGCAAGAGTTTCGGCCCGATCGAAGTCATCCATGACATCTCCTTCTCGGTGAAAAAGGGCGAAGTCGTCTGCATCATCGGTCCTTCGGGATCCGGAAAATCGACCTTGCTTCGTTGCATCAACGGGCTTGAGACCTATCAGGGCGGCGAGATCAGGGTTCATGGCGATCGCGTCGATACCGCCAGCAAAAGCATCAGGCACATCCGCACCCGGGTGGCCATGGTGTTTCAGCGTTTCAACCTCTTTCCCCATATGACGGCGCTGGAGAATGTCGCGGAAGGTCCGATCTACGTTAAGAAGGAACCGCGCGAGAAAGCGCTCGAACACGCTCGCGAATTGCTGACACGCGTCGGACTTGCCGCGAAGGCGGACAGCTATCCGCCGCAACTGTCGGGCGGCCAGCAGCAGCGTGTCGCCATCGCGAGGGCGCTCGGAATGCAGCCGGACGCGATTCTGTTCGACGAACCGACTTCCGCGCTCGATCCCGAACTCGTCGGCGAGGTTCTTGCGGTCATGCGGTCACTGGCCGCGGAAGGTATGACCATGGTTGTCGTCACACACGAGATGGGCTTCGCACGGGAAGTTGCCGATCGGGTCCTTTTTCTCGACGGTGGCGTTCTGGTCGAACAGGGCCCTCCCGAAGAAGTGCTGAGCCGTCCGCAAAACCCGCGCACGCAGGATTTCCTGCGACGCGTTCTGGAAGCGTAACGGCCATGAGGAAGCTGAAGGGCCGCTTTTTCACCCATGATGCCGTCAATGAACCCTATTGGTGGGAGGCTGCGAAACCGACAGCAACCCTGCAAGCGGATCTGCCTTCCCGCAGTGAGGTGGTCGTTGTCGGCGGTGGCTTCACCGGCCTCAATGCTGCCCTGACGCTTGCCAAGGCGGGCCGGCAGGTCACCGTATTGGACGCCGAAGCCCCCGGTTGGGGCGCTTCGTCGAGAAACGGCGGCATGTTGGGTCCGGGCTGGGCAACATTCGATACGGCCATGGCCTATGGTGCCGATAAGGCAAGGGCGATCGTCACCGAGAGCTTTGAGGCCCTGCAGCACGTAACGGATGTCGTCGGCCGGGAGAAAATCGATTGCGATCTGTCCGTCGTCGGATATTTCCGCGGCGCCGTTACGCCGCGTGCCTACGATGCGATGGGGGCGCAACTGGAGCGCATCCGCAAGGTCATGCCCTGTGACGCCTATCTCGTGCCGCGTGCGCAACAACATGGCGAGATCGGCACCGACTTCTATCACGGAGGTCTCGCCATTCCCGGCTATGCCGGGCTACACCCGGCACGATATGTTGCAGGTCTGGCACAGGCTGCCGAACGGGCTGGCGTGACAATCATTGGCGGCATACGCGTGACGGCAATCGAACGGCAAACAGCAGGTTTCCGGGTGTCGGCGGGCAACAAGCAGATCGAGGCAAAGCAGGTTCTGCTTGCCACGAACGGTTATACCGGCTCGCTCTATCCTTTCCTGCAACGCCGTATCATCCCGATCCGCAGCGCAATCATAGCAACCGAACCTCTGCCATCCGCCGTCATGAGCCGGTTGATGCCGAAGCGGCGGATGCTTGCCGGAAGCCAGCGTGTCGTCACCTATTTCCGGCCGTCGCCGGACGGGACGCGCATACTCTTCGGCGGACGCGTGCTCAAGGTTACCGGTGAAGACGTGGTTGAAACGAATGCCGCCCATCTGCGTAAACAGATGCTGCAGGTTTTTCCCGAACTGGCGGATGCAGGAATATCCCATTACTGGCACGGCCAGACCGGTTTCACCTTCGACAAGCTGCCGCATCTCGGCCAGCATGAGGGCGTTTATTACGCCTGTGGTTACAACGGGACCGGTATCGCGCGTGCCAGCTGGTTCGGCCACAAGATTGCCCAGCGCATGCTGGGTGTCGAACATCAACCGAGTGCCTACGAAGATCTGCCCTTCCGTAGCCGTCATCTCTATTACGGCAAGCCTTGGTTTTTGCCCCTCGCCGTTCTCTACTACGAGATGCGCGACCGCTGGGACCAGCGGTAACGCCAGTCCGAGTGCTTCCATCGGGCAGTTTTTGCGAGCGCACACCTTCAGCCGAAGGATTGCGAAGCCAACCCATAAACGATCGGCCGGCCGCCGTCGCTTTCGCCATAACTCGCAGCCTCGGACGTCACCATCGTCTTGACCGTGTCATAGACGGACATGCCGGACTGCTGGACAAAACTCGCAAAGTCGCCGGCCTCGAAACGAAGATCGATCCGCACGAAACTCCCGACATGCGCAACGATATGCGGATGCGTCACGGCGATGGCGTCCGCATCGCAGGACGCGACGACCGGGCCGATCACATGCCCGCGCCCGAAGCGGCGTCTCATCGAATAGGCCAGCAGCCGGTCGCCGTCATAAAGACCGTAGCAGATCGAGCTTTCAAGCAGACGGATGAGATGTACCCGTCGCTCGGCGCCGAAGGCGGGCGTATCGAGCGCAATCACGGCTTCGATATCGGCGCGATCCAGGCGTCTGAGCGTCAGACCGTCGGCAATTGCGGCGGTTTCCGGCGGCGCAACGGCCTCGCCCTGACATTGAAATATCGTCCGTTGCGGGCGAAATCCGAACGAGACGTAAAGGCGGCGTGCCTCACGGGTCGAGTTGAGACGAATATGCCGGCCGGAACAATCTGCAAGCACACGTTCCATCAGCCATCTCGCAGCGCCGTTCGCCTGCAGTCGGGGCGAGGTAATCAGCATGCCGAAAGTGGCGAACTGATCTCCATGAGGAAACCACATGGTGGAGGCCGATATTCGCCCGATCTCGTCGAGCGCAACGAAGCCGTGGCCGACATCGCGTGCGTGCTGCCAGTCCGGAGCTCTATGCGGCCATCCAACGGAAATCGACAATGCCTGAAGTTGTGAAAGCTCGACATCCGCGATATCGGCCGTACGCATCTCGAACGCATCGACATGCAATGTCTGTGGTATCTTCGTATTCATCCTTCACCCAGCCGCGACAGGACTTTCTTGCAGGCCCGGTAAAAAGCCCATCACTCCCAATGATTATGTTAGCCCGCACCCGGCGAAACATTTCACTGTGAAGTTGAGTTTCGGCACAAGATTGCACCGTATCGCTTCGACTTTCAGCAGCCATCCCTTTTCCCGACGACTAACCTTGGTCTTCAAATCGGGGAGATGCCGCCAATACGGCACATAACAACTGGGCATGACGGCAAGATCGATGCGCGCTTACGAGATCCTGGAAAAACTGGTTGGTTTCCCTTCCGTCGTCGGCACTCCGAACAACGATATCGTTGAGTGGATTGCTGCCTATCTCTCCTCGTTCGGCATCAAGGCGCATGTGCTTGCAGGCCCTGAGGGTGACCGCGCCAATCTGTTCGCGACGATCGGCCCTGCCGACAGGCCCGGTTATATTCTATCAGGTCACATGGATGTGGTGCCGGCCGTCGAGGCTGGATGGAACAGCGATCCTTTCGCATTGAGAGCCGATGGCGAAAAGCTGTATGGCCGCGGCACCAGCGACATGAAAGGTTTTCTGGCGGCGGTTCTGGCAGCCGTTCCCGCGCTGGTTGCGGCCCCCCTCACACGCCCGATCCATCTCGCTTTCTCCTATGACGAGGAAGCCGGGTGCCGGGGTGTGCCGCATCTGCTTGCCCGGTTGCCGGACCTGTGCCTGCCCGCGCTCGGCGCCATCATCGGAGAACCGAGCGGAATGCGGGCAATCCTTGCGCACAAGGGAAAGGCTGCAGCGAGGGTTACGATCACGGGGCGAACGGGACATTCCTCCAGGCCCGATCTCGGCCTCAACGCCATTCATGCGATGACCGAAGTATTGCAGGCCTCCGTCGCTGCGGCAGCGGAGCTGACAAACGGCCCATTCGAAAACGAATTCGAGCCTCCCTATTCCTCCATTTCTGTTGGAACAATCCGCGGTGGCCAGGCGGTCAACGTCATTCCAGATCACTGCTCGCTCGAGATAGAGGCACGAGCCATCTCGTCCGCCGAACCGCAGGCCCTGCTTGCTCCCGTGCGAACGGCCGGCGCAGCACTCGTCGCCAGAGGTTTCGAAATCGACTGGCAGTTGCTCAGCGCCTACCCTGCCCTTCTGCTGGCTTCCTCGTCACCGCTTGCTGCCCTTCTTGAGGACCTCACCGGTATCAAGCCGCTTGCAGCGGTCAGCTATGGCACTGAGGCAGGTCTCTATCAGCAGGCAGGCATCGACGCGATCGTCTGCGGGCCGGGGGATATCGCCCGTGCCCATAAGCCGAACGAATTCATCCTGACGAGCGAACTGGCCGCTTGTCAGACGATGATCGAGACGCTCGGCCAGATATGCTGCGGCAAACGTGAGATGGGAACAGCATCATGACCTTCCTTTTCCACTCAGACGCCGCGCGCGGCCAGATTTTCCGGGATGCCTTTGCCCGGGAACTTCCTGACCTGCCCTATTCCATGGATCCTTCGACCGTCGATCCCGACGCCGTTCGTTACCTCATCACCTGGACGGTTCCGGAAAACCTTGCGCGTTACCGCAATCTCGAAGTGCTGTTTTCCACCGGCGCCGGCATAGACCAGTTCAGCGCGGCTTCGGTGCCAGAGCATGTGAAGATCGTGCGGATGGTCGAAGAAGGCATCGTGCGGATGATGCAGGAATATGTGGTGCTCGGCGTGCTCGCGCTTCACCGCAACCTCCCCGCCTATCTGCAGCAACAGAAGGCCGAAGCGTGGAAGGTATTGCCGCAGCCTCAGGCCGGCGACCGCCGTATCGGCGTCCTCGGCCTCGGCAATCTCGGCCAGGCCGTGCTTGATCGCCTGAAGCCTTTTGGCTTTCCTCTTGCCGGCTGGAACAGGTCGGAGCGCAGCATCGATGGAGTTCGCTGCTACAGCGGCGCGGATGGTCTCAAGACCATGTTGTCCGAAACCGACATTCTCATCTGCCTGCTTCCCCTGACCGACGAGACACGCGGCTTTCTGAACGCCGATATATTCAACGCGATGCCCAGGGGCGCAGGCCTCGTGCATGTCGGACGCGGCCCTCAACTCGATCATGACGCATTGCTCTTGGCCCTTGATGACGGCCAGCTTTCCGCAGCCGTGATCGACGTGACCGACCCGGAGCCACTCTCCGCCGGTCACCCATTCTGGCGACATGAGAAAATCCTGCTCACCCCGCATATCGCCAGCATCAGCCAACCCCATACGGCCGCGCGTGCCGTGATCGACAATATCAAGAGGCTTCGCGCCGGACTGGATCCGGTCGGCCTCGTCGACAGGCAGCGCGGTTATTGAAACCTCAACATCGAAAGGACAACCATGTCGCTCCTCAAGACCATCGAAACCAACCCGTCCTTTGCCCCGCGTGAAGGGCGCCCCACGCCCGAAAGGCTGATTTCCGGCGACCCGCAGTTCAAGACATGGGCCCAGGATGAAGCACATGGCGAGCTGATCCATACCGGCGTTTGGGAGGCGACCCCCGGCCTCACCCATTCGATCAAGGGCGAGACCTTCGAGTTCTGCCACATCATTTCTGGCGTCGCCGAAATCACCCCCAAGGATGGCGATCCGGTCGTCTACAAGGCAGGCGACAGCTTTGTCATGAAGCCCGGTTTCGTCGGCGTCTGGAAGACGATCGAAACCGTTCGCAAGATCTATATCACGGTCACGCCCTGATACGATTGCAGGCGGCGCGACTTGGCTATCAAGCCGCGCCGCATTCGGCACCCTATTCGGCCATGTGCCGAGACCCAATGGAACAAGCATTGCGCAAACGACGGTACCGTCGTCACGTAACCGGAGGCATCACGATGAGCCTGAGTTTCGATCCCGACAGCCTGACCTTGCCCGTAGGGCATTTTATCGGCGATCGGCTTGTCGCGGCTGAGGGCATGATCCCGATGCAACGGCCATCCGATGGGAAGAACTATGCCGGCTGCCCGGTTGCCGACGCCGATCTCGTCGATCAGGCGGTTCAGACCGCAAAATCGGCATTGAAGACCAGCAATTGGGGCGGCCTGCGCCCGCGCGAGCGACTGAACCTCCTTCATCGCTGGGCCGATCTCATCGAGCAGGAGGCGGAAACGCTGGCCCGGCTGGAGGCGGTATCCTCCACCCGCCCGGTCGGTCAGCTCGTCTCGGGCGATATCGCGGTCTCCGCAGAGCAGATCCGCTTCTTCGCCGAATTCGCCGACAAGGAAGGTGGCGATCTGGTGCCGACCGACGACGGCAATCTCGGCATGATCATGACGGAACCCTATGGAGTGGTCGGCGCCATCACGCCATGGAATTTCCCGATCAACATGGCGGCGTGGAAACTCGGTCCGGCACTCGCCGCCGGCAATGCCGTCGTCCTCAAACCGTCCGAGATGACACCCTTCTCGACGCTCTATCTTGCCGAACTGGCAGTGCGGGCCGGCATACCGGCGGGCCTGATCAACATCGTGCTCGGCGACGGAATGACCACCGGCAACGCCATTACCGGACACCCCGACATCGCCAAGGTGAGTTTTACCGGCTCGACGCGCGCAGGCTCCGCGATCATGGAGAACATCGCCCGCACCGGCATCAAGCCGATGACCCTGGAGCTCGGCGGCAAGAGCCCGCAGATCGTCTTCGCCGATGCAGATATCGAAAAGGCGGCAGCGGCGGTGACGGCAAGCATCACCAGCAATGCCGGCCAGGCCTGTGTTGCAGGATCCCGGCTGATCGTCGAAAAGAGCGCCTCCGCTGCGCTTATCGAAGCCATCTTGAAACGGATGAAGACCATTGTGCCGGGTCCGACCTGGGATGCGGCAAGCCAGTATTCGCCGATCATCTCCGACAGGCAGCGCCAGCGTATCGATGACATCGTCACGGCCTCTGTCGCAGCCGGTGCGGAACGCCTGACGGGCGGCAGCTCCATGGATGTGCCCGGTTATTTCTACGCGCCAACGCTCCTGGCCGGCATAGACCAGACGTCTCCGGCGGTGGTCGAGGAAATCTTCGGGCCTGTTTTGACCATACAGACATTCGAGGACGAGGAAGAAGCCATGGCGCTTGCCGACCATCCGAGCTACGGGCTGGCCGCCGGCCTCTTCACCAGCGATCTTTCGCGCGCAATCCGGCTCACCCGCCGCCTGCAGGCCGGCACGATCTGGGTCAATCGCTACGGTCGTTCGCGCGACCACATTTTGCCGACAGGCGGCTACAAGCAGTCGGGTATCGGCAAGGATCTCGGCCGGGAAGCATTTCAGGCCAACCGTAAAAGCAAGAGCGTCCTGATCAGCCTTTGAGGATGAAGAGCATGAAGACACACACGATAGCCCTGATCCCCGGCGACGGCATCGGCCGCGACATGACCGCAGCCGCATGGTCGGTGCTGCAAAAGGCCGCCGGCAAGCACGGATTTGAGCTGAATGGCACCGAGTTCCCCTGGTCCTGCGCTTTCTACAAGGAGACCGGTGCGATGATGCCGGCCAATGGCATCGAGATCCTGCGCGGCTTCGACGCCATTCTGCTCGGTGCTGTCGGCTGGCCGGCGGAGGTTCCGGATTCGGTTTCGCTGCACGGACTGCTTCTGCCGATCCGCAAGAGCTTCGTGCAATATGCCAATATCCGCCCACATCGCCTGCTGCCGGGCGTGGAAGGCCCGCTCAAGGCGACGCAATTCGATATCCTCTGCATCCGCGAGAATACCGAGGGCGAATATTCGGGCGCCGGCGGACGCATCCATCAGGGCAGTTCCGACGAAGTTGCCGTCGAGACCTCGATCTTCACGCGCAGGGGCGTAGAGCGTATCCTTCGTTTTGCCTTCGAACAGGCACGCAGCCGTCGCGGCAAGCTTGCATCCGTTACCAAATCGAACGCCCAGAAATATTCGATGGTGTTCTGGGACGATGTGACGAGGGAGCTTTCCGCCGAATATCCGGATGTCGAGGTCACCAGCTATCATATCGATGCCATGGCGGCGCGGATGGTTATGGCGCCCGAAAGCCTTGATGTCGTGGTTGCCTCCAACCTGTTCGGCGACATTCTGACCGATCTTGGCGCTGCCATCCAGGGCGGGCTCGGTTTTGCCGCGTCCGCCAATATCAATCCCGAGTGCAACGCCCCGTCGATGTTCGAACCGGTACACGGCTCCGCTCCTGATATCGCCCATCTCGGCATCGCCAATCCGATCGCCACGGTCTGGTCCGGCGCCATGATGCTCGACCATCTGGGAGAAAAGGAAGCCGCCGCCACGATCATGAAGGCGATCGAGGCCACCACCGCAAGCGGCATCGGCACCGTCCCCGGCAAGGACCGGACGGACGCCATCACCAGCGCGCTGCTTGCCGCGATCTAACATTACCGAGGACCGGACCAATGCAGAATTTGAACCTCTCGTCCCTGTTTCGGCAGGAAGGCCTGATCGGCGGAACATGGGTCTCTGCCCGATCAGGCAAGACGGTCGACGTCACCGACCCGGCCAGCCAGACGGTCATCGGCACTGTTCCGGATATGGGCGGTGACGAGACGCGTGCGGCGATCGAGGCCGCCAACAAGGTTTATCCGGCGTGGAAGAAGAAAACCCATGCCGAGCGCGCAGCGCTGCTCGAAGCCTGGTATGGCCTGATGATCGAGCATATCGAGGATCTGGCCCTGATCCTCACCACCGAACAGGGCAAACCTCTCGATGAGGCACGCGGCGAAATCCGCTACGGCGCGTCCTTCGTCAAATGGTTCGCGGAAGAGGCTCGCCGCATCGGTGGCCAGACCATCCCGTCGCCGACGCCGGATCGCCGCATCATCGTCCTGAAGGAGCCGGTCGGCGTCTGCGGCATCATCACGCCGTGGAATTTCCCGAATGCGATGATTACCCGCAAGATCGCCCCGGCGCTCGCCGCCGGCTGCACGGTCGTCGTCAAACCATCCGAATTCACCCCCTATTCGGCACTGGCGTTGGGCGTGCTTGCCGAAATGGCCGGAATTCCGGCCGGCGTGGTCAATATCGTTACCGGCATGCCGAAGGAAATCGGCAACGAGATCATGGCCAATCAGACGGTCCGCAAGATCTCCTTTACCGGCTCCACTCCTGTCGGCTCGCTCCTGATGCGCGGCGCCGCCGACAGCGTCAAACGCCTGTCTCTTGAACTCGGCGGCAACGCGCCTTTCATCGTGTTCGACGATGCCGATCTCGATCTTGCCGTCGAAGGCGCGATCGTCTCGAAATTCCGCAATGGCGGCCAGACCTGCGTCTGCGCCAACAGGATCCTGGTTCAGTCCGGCGTCTACGAGCGTTTCGCCGAAAAACTCACGGCACGGGTCAATGCCATGAGGGTCGGCCCCGGCACGGAGAAAGGCGTTTCGATCGGCCCGATGATCAACCAGGCGGCTATCGCCAAGATCAATCGCCACGTCGAGGACGCACTCGCCAAGGGTGCAACGATCATCTCCGACAAGCCTGAACTGCCGGCGGGCGGGCAGTATACCGCTCCGATCGTATTGACTGGCGCAACGACGGACATGCAGCTTGCAAACGAAGAGACCTTCGGCCCCGTTGCTCCACTCTTCCGTTTCGAGACGGAAGACGAGGCGATCGCCATTGCCAACGGCACGCCTTTCGGTCTGGCGGCCTATTTCTACACCGAAAGCCTCAAGCGGGCCTGGCGGGTCGGCGAGGCGCTCGAATTCGGCATGGTCGGACTGAATACCGGTGCGATATCGACGGAAGTCGCCCCATTCGGCGGCGTCAAGCAATCGGGTCTCGGTCGCGAGGGATCACAGCTCGGTATCGATGA
The DNA here is from genome assembly GCA_900469445.1 of Hyphomicrobiales bacterium. Lineage (GTDB taxonomy): Bacteria > Pseudomonadota > Alphaproteobacteria > Rhizobiales > Rhizobiaceae > Neorhizobium. The sequence continues at coordinate 56,303 of UBXM01000059.1, read as the reverse complement.
ATATCTGGAAGTGAAGACCTTCCATATGGGCGGGCTCGCCTGAGCCCAATCTCAAGGTGTCACGAAAAAGAGTGGGGCTGCATGCAACCCCACTCTTTTGTTTTTACGACCGATGACGGAACCGGCGTCAGCTTACTGGATCTTGTCGAGCATCTTGAAATACAGGCCGACAAACGGCAGGAACCAGGGCTTGCCGAAGTGACCGGGCACGGCCGGCCAATCGAGATCCTTCACCGGGCTTCTGTCCGGTTTGCCGAGGATCGCGTCAGCCATTGTCATGCCGAGATGGGTGGAAAGCTGTGCGCCATGACCCGAATAGCCCATCGCGTACCATAGACCGTCATGGTAACCGGCACGCGGATAACGGTCCTTGGTGACATCGACGAGGCCGCCCCAGCAATAGTCGATCTCGACTTTCGCCAGCTGCGGAAAGATCCTGCCCAGGCTTTCGCGCAGGATCTCCCCGCTCTTGGCGTCCGAACGCTGATCGGATGTGGCGGAAAATCGCGCCCTGCCCCCGAAGATCAGCCGGTTATCCGGCGACAGGCGCCAGTAATTGCCGATATTCATCGTGTTCACGCAGGTGCGGTTACCGGGCATCGTGGCAGCCACTTCCGCATCGGTCAGCGGCCGTGTCGCGATGATGAAACTGCCAACCGCCATGATGCGACGACGGAAATAGCTGAAGTTTGGCGTCGTATAGGCACCGGTCGCCACCAGCACGTTGTCGGCCGTCACGACACCCTTTGCGGTTTTCAGGGTATGACGCCCACCGGCCTGCGAATGCTCCGTCACCAGGGCATTTTCGACGATCGTTGCACCGCGTCGCGCCGCTGCCTCGGCAAGGCCCACGGCATAACGCCCCATATGCATCATGGCGCTTTTCTTTGACAGCATCGCGCCATGGAAGGGTGAGCCGACTTCGCCTTTCAGATCAGCGGAAGACAGGAGTGCTGTGTCCGGATCGACTTCCGCATGCACGGCCTCGAAATTCTTCGCCAGGCTTGCGAAATGCTGCGGCTTGGACGCGAGCTTCAGCTTGCCGGCACGACGAAAATTGCAGTCGATGCCTTCTTCGGCAATGATTGCCTCGAGCGTGTCGATGGAATCGTCGAGCGCCTTGTAAAGCGCAATCGCCCGCTCCTTGCCCAGCTCCTGCTTGGCGGCAAGGTAACTATGTGCCAGGCCGTTGTTCAGATGGCCGCCATTGCGCCCCGAGGCACCGAAACCGACTGTATCCCGCTCAAGGACGACGACCTTGGCGCCCGCCATCGCCAGCTGCCGCGCAGCGCCAAGTCCCGTAAATCCTCCGCCGATGACGGCAACGTCGTAATGACCCTCGACGGGTCCCTGAACGGCTCCCGCAAAGCGGGATGCCGTATCATGCCAATAGGAGACGTATTTCATCAGCCTCGGCCCTTCCTAGAGCCCGACAACGCCGGCCAGCCCGGAGATATCGGCGATTTCCGTATAGCCGTAATAGGGATTGGCCGGCTCATGGCGACGATTGACCCAGACCTTGTTCTTGATGCCGAGATCATGGGCCGACATCAGATCGTAGCGGAAGGACGACGAGCAATGAAGGATGTCTTCCGGGCCGCAGCCCAGCATGTCGAACATGTATTCGAAAGCCTGGAAGCGCGGCTTGTAGGCATTGGCCTGCTCGGCCGTATAAACGGCATGGAATGGAGCTCCGAGCTTGGCGACGTTGGAAGGGATCTGGTCGTTCATGGCGTTGGAGAGAATGACCAGCGGAATTTCCTTGGCAACCTTGGCAAGCCCTGCCGGCACATCCGCATGCGGCCCCCAGGTCGGAACGCGCTCATAGACCATCTTGGCGTCCTCGTCGGCGAAGGTCACGCCGTTGCGCTTGCAGGTCCGTTCCAGCGAGTTGTAGACAACCTCGGCATAGGGCTTCCAGGCGCCCATGATCTCATCGAACCGATAGCCCGCAAAATTCTTGATGAACTCCAGCATGGCCGGCTCATCGAGACGGTCGCCATAAAGGTCGCGCGCCGCTTCCGCCATCTGGAAGTTGATCAGGGTACCATGGCAATCGAAGGTGATGTATTTCGGGCGGAAGGTGGTCATGCGCTTCATCCTTGCATGGGGCCTTTGGGAAGGCCTGGCTGGCGTTTCGGGTGATGATCGATAATAGAACTGCTTCCCGCGCGTCTGCCGACTGATTTCCCCTCTTTCGAAGCAGAAAGTTCTGTATCCTGGCTTCGCTTTGGCATTTGGTTGCAGAAACCGAGCCTGAACCCCGGCCAGAACCACCCGGAAACGCAGCAGAAAGATCAAAGCGCGGCATAAGATGCGGCAACGGGCCGCCGCTTTGGCGGAAGATATCGTCACAGCCACCGCCTTCGGATAATCGTCCGGCCTATTCCCCCCGAAACTCGAATGCAGAAAAGGGAGCATCGTCCATGCAGATGGGTGACATTGAGATCAAGGCCTTTGACGCCGAACACCTTGAGGCAGCCGTTCGTCTCTCGCGAGAGGCCGGTTGGCCGCACCGTCAGGAAGACTGGCAGGTCGCCCAGCAATTGAGCGAGGGCGTGGTTGCGGTAGAGGAGGACGGCAACGTGGTCGGCACCGCTCTCGTCACGCTCTATGGTTCGGATTGTGCGACGATCAATATGGTCATAGTCGATTCCGCCATGCGTGGCCGCGGCCTCGGTCGCCGTTTGATGGATGCGGCCCTGGCTATCGGTGGCGCGCGGCCTCTTCGCCTGATCGCCACCAGTGACGGGCTTCCTCTTTATGAAAAGCTCGGCTTTCGCGAAACCGGCACGATCCTCCAGCACCAGGGGATCGTCGCCTCAGCACGGTCTTCGGCCAATACGCAGGCCGCAACGGCTGATGACCTGCCCGCGATAACGGCACTCGACAGACAGGCGTTTGGCGCAGACCGCGCAGCGCTCATGCACAAGCTCTTCGAGATCGGCGAGTTCGCCGTCATCCGCAATGGCAGTGAAATCACCGGCTTTGCCTGCATCCGTGCCTTCGGTCGCGGCGAGGTCATCGGACCGGTGGTCGCCGGCAATCTTAAGGATGCGCAATCACTCGTGTCTCATTTCCTGGCTCAGCGGATCGGCAGTTTCGTTCGGGTCGATACCATCGCTGCTGCCGGCCTCGCTCCATGGCTTTCGGAGCACGCTCTTTCCCATGTCGGCGGCGGCATCGCCATGTCGCGGCCTCTTTCCATTCAATCCGCCGCCTCTACGGCGACAACCTTTGCCCTAGCCAATCAAGCCCTTGGCTGATCCGGAGAACATCATGCTCAGTAATTCGCTCATCGAACTCGATCGCGCCCATCTGGTCCATCCGGTCGCCTCCTATCGCGGCCATGAACAGCAGGGCGTGCGGGTGCTTGCATCTGCCAAGGGCGCGACCGTCACGGATGCCCACGGTCATCAGCTGATCGACGGTTTTGCCGGGCTCTGGTGCGTCAATGCCGGTTACGGACATGACTCGATCGTCGAAGCCGCGGCGCGCCAGATGCGTGAACTGCCCTATGCGACAGCCTATTTCGGACTGGGTTCCGAAGCCCCCATCCGCCTCGCAGCGGAACTGGCCGATCGAGCGCCCGGCGATCTCAAGCATATCTATTTCACGCTTGGCGGTTCTGATGCCATCGATAGCACAATCCGCTTCATCCGCTACTACTGGATTGCCAGGGGGCAGCCGCAGCGTGACCAATTCATCTCCATCGAACAGGGCTATCACGGCTCCTCGACGGTCGGCGCAGGCCTGACCGCGCTTGCCAATTTCCACACGGGCTTCGGCATTCCCTTCGAATGGCAGCACAAGATCCCGTCGCCCTATCCCTACCGCAATCCTGTCGGCCAGGATCCTCAAGCGATCATCGATGCCTCGCTTGCCCAGTTGAAGGACAAGATCGAGACGATCGGTCCGGACCGGGTTGCGGCATTCTATGCCGAGCCGATCCAGGGTTCCGGCGGCGTCATCGTTCCGCCCAAGGGCTGGCTGAAGGCAATGCGCAATCTCTGCAAGGAATACGGTATCCTGTTCGTCGCAGACGAAGTCATCACCGGCTTCGGTCGCACCGGACCGCTCTTCGCCTGCACCGAGGACGATATCGTTCCCGATTTCATGACGACCGCCAAGGGCCTGACATCCGGATATGTTCCCATGGGCGCCGTGTTCATGGCAGACCACGTCTATCAGGTGATCGCCGATGGCGCGGGTGCCTCGGCAGTCGGCCACGGCTACACATATTCGGCCCATCCGGTCAGCGCGGCAGTCGGTCTCGAAGTGCTGAAACTCTACGAAGAAGGCGGCCTGCTCGAAAACGGCGTTAAAGCCGGCGCACGGTTGATGGCCGGCCTCGAAAGCCTGAGAGATCATCCTCTGGTTGGAGACGTCCGCGGGCGCGGCATGCTGGCGGCCGTCGAACTCGTGACCGACAAGATTGCCAAAACCCCGCTTCCCGCTGAAGCGGCCCCCGCGCGGAGAGTCTTCGATCGCGCCTGGGACAATGGCCTCGTGATCCGCGCATTCGCCACCGGCATTCTCGGTTATGCTCCACCGCTTTGCTGCACGGATGACGAGATCGATGCGATCATCGAGCGTACCGCAAAGACCCTCGATCAGACGCTGGAAGATCCCGATGTCCGCCGCGCGATGAAGGATTGAGCCCGGATCACGCACCGGGCCTTATACCGCCAAGAGGCAAATTTCAGAATTTTCTGCCGCACTACCCCGCCAATTCGGAGAAAATGGCGGGGCCGAACTGTCAAACTTCAGTCTAATAAAGGCCCAAAAACCCATAAAACCCGCAAAGGGAGGGGAAAATCAAAAGGGCGCGGAACAGCATAATCTTCGGCACTCGGCTGCACAGCGCGCCAATTGCCCAGAAAACGGGATGCTAACGTGACGAAATCTCTGACATCATTCAAATATCTGTCCTTCGACGTCGTTGGCACGCTGATCGATTTTGAAGGCGGGCTGACCTCCTGCCTCAAGGAAATCGGAACCGAGAACGGTGTCGAAGTCGATGGCGAAGAAGCGCTAGCGCTCTACCGGGCAGCCCGTTATTCGGACGCCACCGGCCTTTTCCCGGATGATCTTGTTCGCGTCTATCTCCTGATCGCACCGAAACTCGGCCTGCCCGCCGAAAAGGCCCATGGCGAACGCCTGCGCGATTCTGCAAAGACCTGGAAGGCCTTCCCGGACAGCGTAAAAGCACTGGCCGACTTGAAGCAGCATTATCGCCTGATCGCGATGACCAATGCGCGGCGCTGGGCATTCGAGTTTTTCTCCAAGGAGCTCGACAATCCCTTCCACGCCGCCTTCACCGCCGATGATACCGGCACCGAGAAGCCCGATCCGGCCTTTTTTCATCAGGTCTTCGACTTCGTCTCCTCAGAGGGCGCGAGCAAGGATGACATCCTCCACGTCGCCCAGAGCCAATATCATGACATCGGCATTTCGCGTCAGCTCGGCATGACCAATTGCTGGATCCAGCGCCGGCATGCCCAAAAAGGGTATGGCGGCACGATCGAGCCTGCCGAATTCACCAAGCCTGACTACCACTTCACTTCGATGGCCGAACTGGCCGAAGCCGTGAGGGTTGCCAACGAGAACTGACCATCGACGATCTTCGTAACATCGGGCCAAGCCGGCTGAAGACCGGCCGCCCGCCAACGGTGAAAAGGGGAATGAGATGCATAATAAGATCACCAACTGGACCGCGTCGGACGACGCAATGGTCGAGAATGCCATTCGCCGCGGAGCCACTCGGCGCGAACTCTTAAGCATGATGCTTGCAGGCGGCGTCGCAATGTCTGCCGGAGGCATGATCCTCGGTCGGGCGTCCGACGCCATCGCGGCAACCCCGAAGAGCGGCGGCAACCTCAAGGCGGCCGGCTGGTCGTCCTCGACCGCGGATACGCTTGACCCGGCCAAGGCCTCCCTTTCCACCGACTACGTCCGCTGCTGCGCGCTTTACAACCGCCTGACCTTCCTCGACCAGGCAGGCATTGCGCAGATGGAACTTGCAGAAAAGATCGAAAGCGCGGACGCCAAGACCTGGACCGTCAAGCTGCGCTCCGGGGTAACCTTCCACGACGGCAAGTCGCTGACCTCCACCGACGTCGTCTTCTCGCTGAAGCGTCACCTCGATCCGGCCGTCGGCTCAAAGGTCAACGCAATCGCCAAGCAGATCACCGACGTCAAGGCGGTTGACCCGACAACGGTCGAGATCGTGCTTGCCAACCCCAATGCAGACCTTCCGACGATCCTGTCGCAGCATCATTTCATGATCGTCCAGGACGGCACGACCGATTTCTCCAAGGGTATCGGCACCGGCGCCTTCAAGCTCGAAACCTTCGAGCCGGGCGTGAAGTCGATCTTTGCCAAGAACCCGAACTACTTCAAGTCCGGCGGCGCTCATGTGGACTCGTTCGAATTCTTCGCTATTTCGGACGACAATGCCCGCGTGAACGCGCTTCTTTCCGGCGACATCCATCTCGCCGCCTCGATCAAGCCGCGCTCCATGCGCCTGGTCGAAAGCCAGCCCGGCTTCGTCCTCTCCAAGACCACATCCGGGAACTATACCGACCTCAATATCCGCCTTGACATGACGCCGGGCGACAAGGCCGATTTCATCACGGGTATGAAATACATCACCAACCGCGAACAGATCCAGAAGTCGGTTCTGCGCGGTCTGGCCGAAGTCGCCAACGACCAGCCGATTTCGCCGGCAAGCGTCTATCACAATGCCGAACTCAAGCCGAAAGCCTTCGATCCGGAGAAGGCGAAGTTCCACTTCGAAAAAGCCGGCGTGCTGGGTCAGAAGATCCCAATCATCACCTCCGACGCCGCCACCTCTGCCGTCGAAATGGCGACCATCGTGCAGCAATCGGCTGCCGAAATCGGCATGAACCTCGATGTCCAGCGTGTTCCGAACGACGGCTACTGGTCGAACTACTGGCTGAAGGCACCGATCCATTTCGGCAATATCAATCCGCGTCCGACACCGGATATCCTGTTCTCGCTTCTCTACGCGTCCAACGCGCCGTGGAACGAAAGCCAGTACAAGTCCGAAAAATTCGACAGCATGCTGGTCGAAGCACGCGGCCTTCTCGATGAAGCCAAGCGCAAGGAAATCTACGGCCAGATGCAGGTCATGGTTGCAGAAGAAGCCGGCACCATCATTCCGGTCTACATCTCCAATGTCGACGCCATCACCGAAAAGCTGAAGGGCCTCGAGGCCAACCCGCTTGGCGGCATGATGGGCTACGCCTTTGCCGAATACGTCTGGATCGACGCCTGAGGCTCATGCATGATGGCAGGAGACACCCGTCTCCTGCCATTTGTGCCGCATGTTCCGGCATATTCCGCTCCAGACGGGAGCCTGCCGGCAATTGGAACTTCTCAAAACCAGGGAGCCGATCTTGAGGACATTCGTACTCAATCTCATTGCGCACCGGCTTCTCATTGCAGGCCTGACACTGCTGATCGTCTCGTTCGCGGTCTTCTTTGCAACCGCCATGCTGCCCGGCGATACTGCAACTATCCTGCTCGGGCAGGCGGCCACGCCGGAAGCCGTTGCCGGTCTCCGCGCCGCCATGCATCTCGACGAGCCTGCCGTGTTCCGTTTCTTCCGCTGGCTCGCCGGTTTGGCACAGGGCGATCTCGGCACCTCCTACGTCAACAATGTCGCGGTCGCTGATCTGATCGGCGGACGTTTCGTCAACACGATGCGGCTTGCCGGCATCACGACGCTGATCGCCGTACCGGTTGCCCTGACGCTCGGCATTACCGCAGCCATGTTCCGCGGCTCCCTCTATGACCGCATCGTCACGATCCTGACGATCGGCGTGATCTCCGTGCCCGAATTCATGATCGCCACGTCCGCGGTCCTCGTCTTTTCGGTCTATCTGAAGTGGCTGCCCGCACTTTCCTTTGCCAATGAGGTGACCTCCTTCTGGCAGGTGCTGAAAGTCTATGCCATGCCGGTCATCACCCTTGCCTTCGTCGTCTCGGCACAGATGATCCGCATGACCCGCGCAGCCGTCATCGACACGATCAACACGCCCTATGTGGAAGCGGCTCTTCTGAAAGGCGCTTCGCGTCCGCGCGCAGTGCTCTACCATGCGCTGCCCAACGCGGTCGGACCGATAGCCAACGCGATCGCGCTGTCGCTGTCCTATCTCGTCGGCGGCGTCATCATCGTCGAGACCATCTTCAACTATCCGGGTGTTGCCAAGCTGATGGTCGATGGCGTCTCGACGCGTGACCTGCCGCTCATCCAATCCTGCGCCATCATCTTCTGCATCGGCTATCTCGCCCTGATCACGCTTGCAGATATCGTTGCCATTCTTGCCAACCCGAGGCTGCGCTGACATGACCCTATCCACGCCCTTTTCGAGCAAAGTCAGCTACAGCTTCAGCTGGGTCGGAATGGTCGGGCTTGCGATTATCGTCTTCTGGGCGGTCATCGCACTGGCGGCCCCGCACATCATTCCCTATCCGATCGGAGAAATCGTCGACGAGGATTATTTCGGCCCGATGAGCAGCAAGCTGCTTCTCGGTTCCGATTATCTTGGCCGTGACATGCTCTCCAGATTGATGATGGGGGCGCGTTACACCGTCGGCATCTCGCTTGCCGCCGTCTGCATTGCCTGTTTCACCGGAACGGCACTCGGCATGGCCGCAGCCGTCATCGGCGGCTGGTTCGATACGATCCTCAGCCGTTTTCTCGATGCGCTCAATTCCATTCCCAGCAAGCTTTCCGGCCTCGTCGTTGCTGCCGCGATCGGTTCCTCGATCAATGTCCTGATCGTCATGCTGGCGGTGATCTATACCCCCGGCGCCTATCGTTTCGCCCGCGCGCTTGCCGTCAACGTCAACACGATGGACTACATCACCGTCGCCCGCACCCGTGGCGAAAGCATCCTTTACATCATCTTTTCCGAGATCCTGCCGAACATTATCGGCCCGTTGCTGGCGGATTTCGGCATTCGTTTCGTCTTCATCACGCTGCTTCTGTCCGGCCTCTCTTTTCTCGGCCTCGGTGTACAGCCGCCCTATGCCGATTGGGGTGCGCTGGTTCACGAAAACATCAGCGGCCTGCCTTTCGGCGCACCGGCTGTCATCGTGCCCTCGCTTGCGATTGCCAGCCTCACGATCAGCGTCAACCTGCTGATCGACAACCTGCCCAAGAAGATCCGCGACCGGAGTGCGTGAATGGAAAATCTCGTAGAAATTCGCGGACTGAAGGTCGAAGCGACAACCGATTCCGGCCGCCGCCTGGACATCATCAAGGGCGTCGATCTCGATATAGCACCAGGGGAGATCGTCGCGCTGATCGGCGAAAGTGGTTCCGGCAAGACCACCATTGCCCTGACCCTGATGGGCTATACCCGCACGGGCTGCCGCATATCCGGCGGCAGCATCCATGTCGCCGGCAAGGACATGGTGACGCTGAGCGAGCGGCAGCGGGCGATGATCCGGGGGCGGGAAATATCCTACGTGCCGCAATCGGCCGCCGCTGCCTTCAATCCTACCAAGCGCATCATCGATCAGGTCGTCGAGGTCACGCATATCCATAAGCTCCTGCCACCGGCCGAAGCCAGGCAGAAGGCCATATCTCTGTTCAAGGCACTTTCCCTGCCCAATCCCGAACAGATCGGCGATCGTTACCCGCACCAGGTTTCCGGTGGTCAGCTGCAGCGCCTCGCCGCCGCGATGGCGCTGATCAGCGATCCGAAACTCGTGATTTTCGACGAGCCGACGACGGCATTGGATGTGACGACCCAGATCGAGGTTCTGCGCGCCTTCAAGTCCGTCATGAAGAAAAGCGGAATTGCCGGTGTCTACGTATCCCACGATCTGGCTGTCGTCGCCCAGATCGCCGACCGTATTCTCGTGCTGCGCAATGGCGAAGTGCAGGAAGTCGGCTCCACCGAAACCATTCTCAACAATGCCAAACATCCCTATACGCGCGAACTTCTGTCTGCCTTTGAGCCCAAGCCGCGCGGAGACAATCTCGGTGCCGTGTCGCAGGCACAGCCCCTGCTTGAGATCGACGCCCTCACTGCGGGTTACGGTCCTATTCAGGAGGACGGCCTGCCATTGGTGCGCGCCGTTCAGGAAGCCAGCATTACTGTGCAAAAGGGGCGCAATCTCGGCATCATCGGTGAATCCGGCTGCGGGAAATCGACACTTGCCCGCTCGATCGCCGGCATCCTGCCAGCCTCATCCGGCAAGCTGACCCTCGACGGGCAGCAACTGGCACCTTCGGCACGGCAGAGAAGTCACGAGCAGCTTCGCGAATTGCAGATCGTTTTCCAGCACGCGGACACGTCTCTCAATCCGGCGAAATCGATCGAGGACATCCTCGGCCGCCCCCTCACCTTCTATCACGGCATGAAGGGCAGCCAGCGCAGCGCCCGCATCGATCAATTGCTCGACATGGTGCAGTTACCGAAAGCGCTACGCAGCAGAACGCCGGCTGAACTTTCCGGTGGCCAGAAACAGCGCGTCAATTTCGCACGCGCGCTCGCCGCCGAGCCGAAGATCATCCTCTGCGACGAGATCACCTCGGCACTCGATACCGTTGTCGCCGCTGCGGTCATTGATCTTCTGAAGGAATTGCAGCGCGAGCTTGCGCTTTCCTACATCTTCATCAGTCACGACCTGTCGGTGGTGGAAGCCATCTGCGACGAGATTGTCGTCATGTATCGCGGGCAAAAAGTCGAACAGATCACCCCGGCTATCTCCAAGATCCCGCAGCATCCCTATTCGCAATTGCTGTTTTCGTCGGTGCCCAAGCTGGACCCCAATTGGCTCGACAGCCTCGAACGCGATCCCGAACTGGTGAAAGCTTACGGGCAAGCCTGAACACCAGGATCACCGGCATGCGAATGCCGGTGATCGCTCTCGCCAGAAATCGGGATATGCTAAACGAGGAACAGGCTGGTGAGCGGCATATGCGCCTTCACGATCGGCGATTTCAGCACCACGAAGCTGAAATATTTGTCGATGCCGATATCCATATCCGTCAGGCGTTCCATGATCGTCTGGTACTCGCCGATACCGGCGGTGACGAATTTCAGCAGATAGTCATAGCCGCCGGAAACGAGATGGCATTCGATGACCTGATCGACTTTTTCGACCGCCGCAAGAAAACGGGCAAAGTCGATCTGCCGATGGTTCTTGAGCGTGATCTCGGTGAAAACGGTCAGGGTCTGGCCAAGTTTGCCGATATTGATCTGGGCCGAATATCCGTCGATATAACCTTCCTGCTGCAATTTCTTCACCCGCATCAGGCATGGGCTGGGGGAAAGATTGACCAGTTCGGCAAGCTCGACATTGGTGATGCGGCCATTTTTCTGGAGTTCGTAGAGAATCTTGATGTCGATACGGTCGAGCTTCATCCGCGATTTCTCCTTGTGACCAGCACGCGGCAGCATTTTATTCTGCCGATCTGCAAAAACCAGCTTAACACCATGAAGACACTTGTCTATTCCATTGTGCAGTAGCCGTACCCGCAGAAAAATCCGCTTATACCCGATGATGCAGCATTTAATGCTGTGCGCGCCATGGGTCCGGTAACCGACGGGACGTTCGCCCCGCTATGCTGGCGGTCATAAGGAGAAAATGCCATGCCAGCGCCGCTCACGCTCGTCCCGACCTCCCACGATCTCCCGCAGTCTGCCGACGCTGTCGTTATCGGCGCCGGTATTGTCGGGGTCTTTACCGCCTATTATTTGGCGACGCGCGGCCTGAAGGTTGCGCTGGTTGAAAAGGGCTTTGTCGGCGCCGAACAATCGAGCCGCAACTGGGGCTGGTGCCGCCAGCAGAACCGCGATGCCCGCGAACTCCCGATGGCAACGAAAAGCCTCGATCTGTGGGAGCGTTTCGCCGCCGAAACGGGAGAAGACACAGGCTTCCGCCGCTGCGGTCTCCTTTATCTGAGCGACAATGAGGAAGAGATCGCCGGCTGGGCCAGATGGCGGGATTTCGCCAGGACCGTAGGCGTCACCACGCATATGCTGGACAGCGCCGCAGCCGGCGAACGCGGCAAGGCGACCGGCCGCTCATGGAAGGGCGGCGTATTTTCGCCGACGGACGGCACGGCCGATCCCGCCAATGCCGCTCCCGCCGTCGCCCGCGCAATCATCAAGCTGGGCGGCTCTCTACACCAGAACTGTGCAGCCCGGGGTATAGAGATGGAAGGCGGCAGGCTTTCCGCCGTCGTCACCGAACACGGAACGATCAGGACGAAGGTGGCGATCCTGTCCGGCGGCGCATGGGCGTCGTCCTTCTGCCGCCAGCTCGGCATCCGCTTCCCGCAGGCTTCCATCCGCTCATCCATCCTCTCCGTCGGCCCGGGCCAGGGCGATCTTCCGGATGCGCTCCATACGGCGCGGGTATCGGTTACCCGACGCGGCGACGGTGGACACACGCTGGCGATCAGCGGACGCGGCCGTGTCGACCCGACAGCGCAGAACATGCGTTTCGCAGCACAGTTTCTCCCGATGTTCATGCGGCGCTGGCGCAGCCTCTCGCCCGGTGGACTGGAAGGCATTCGCAGCGGCCATGAAAGCCTGAAGACATGGCGCCTCGATCGGCCGACGCCGATGGAGGAAATGCGCATCCTCGATCCCGCGGTCGATCGCAACACCGTCAAGCTGACGCATGAGCGGGCCATGGAACTCCTGCCCGATTTCAGGGGCAGGCCAGTCACCGCAGCATGGGCCGGTTATATCGATTCCACACCGGATGGCGTGCCCGCCATCGGTGAGACTGCGGTCGTTCCGGGCCTCGTGCTTGCGGCGGGCTTCAGCGGCCACGGCTTCGGCATCGGCCCGGGAGCCGGCCACCTGATCGCCGACATCATTACCGGCGCGCAGCCCATCGTCGATCCGGCCCCTTACCGTCCCGAGCGCTTCGAGCGGTCTTCCTGGGGCAAGGTTGCCGACTTCTGACCGATCACCCTTTAATGTAAGCTGAGACAGGCAACCAACGGACACGGAAAAACGCATGCAGGCACGCCAACTGGAAGTTTTCTGCATGCTGATGCGCTGCGGGACTGTGACCGGGGCCGCCGCCATGCTCAACATATCGCAGCCCGCCCTCAGCCAGATCCTGCTTCATGCGGAAGACCAGCTGGGTTTCAAACTGTTCAATCGTGTTCGCGGCAAGCTGGTCCCAACCCGCGAGGCCGAGGAGCTTTATCCCGAATGTGAGAGAATCTTCTCGGAACTGGGCGCCTTGAAGCGGCATACGACCGACATGCGCTTCGGCCGCACCGGCATCATCCGGGTTGCCGCCTCCGCACCACCGGCCATGTCGATCGTGCCGAAGGCGCTCGCATCCTTCCGCGAAGCCCATCCGGATGTCGTCATCCGCTCCCTCATCGCACCGCTGGTCAATGTCATCGACATGATCCGCAACGGCGATGCCGCACTCGGGCTTGTGATGAACAACATGGCGAGACCGGGCATCGAGGTCGAGACGCTCGGCCATACCGAACTCATCTGCATCCTGCCCGAAGGACACCGGCTGGCGGAGCGCGAACATATCAATTTTTCCGACTTGCAGGAGGAAACGCTGATCTCCTACAGGGCCGGTACCTATCCCGGCCGCATACTTTTGAGTGCGGCAGCGGCCGAAAAGCAGATGTTCAATCCGGCAATCGAAATCGACATCTCGCTGACCGCCCTGCCCTTTGTCCGCGACGGTTATGGTGTCGCCGTGGTCGATGGATTGCTTCCATGGGACCAGTTTCCCGGCCTTGTCCGCAAACCCTTGTCTCACAAGGCGATGGTGCCGATCGCGCTGCTCACCAGCCGCGACCGGCCGCTCACGGGAAGCCACCTGGCGATGCGCGACAATATTCGCGACGCCTGCGCCTCGGTTTTGGCCAAGGCGGAAGATCTCAATCGTTAGAGCCGTTCAGGCATCCCGGACCCATGCTCCGATCGGAGCCGGCCTGACCGGCGCCTGTTCCCGCAGGCGCCCGGCGTCGCAGACGGAAGTCCCTGCCTCTGCCGCAATCAGCTCGGCACCGGCCAATTGGCAATAACGCCCCTGGCAACGGCCCATGCCGACCCGCGCGAGCGACTTCACCCGATTGGCTTCCGCACCGCCGTAATCGACACCGTCACGCAACTGACCGGCAGTTATCCCCTCACAGCGGCAAACCACCGTCTCGTCGGGCGTGTTGCGAACCATCTCGGCCGGCCAGGGAAAGGCGCGCGCCATGCCACGGGCAAAACGCTCATACCGTCTGAGCCGCCGCAGATCCGCAGAACTGTCGGGCGCGGTCAGGCCCATATCGGAAAGACAGGCATGCGCCGCAAGGCGACCGGCAACTTCCGCCCCATCGGCTCCGAGAATGCGCAAGCCGTCGCCAGCAAGATAGAGCCGTTCTGCAGCCCTTCCCATGCGGTCGGTGCGTGGAAGCCATTGCGCCCAGCCGACATCATAATCGAACTGGCAACCGGCAAGCCCGGCAAGCTGTGTTTCTGCCCGCAAATGCCATCCGATACCGACCATGTCGCAAACGCTTTTCCGCATTGCGCCACGCGCATCCTGCCAGCGGATGCTCACCGGACCGCATTCGTCGGCATCGATACCAAGTATCTTCACGCCAGCATGGTAAAGCCGGCCCAGCTTGGCGCGCATCGTCATCCCGCGCAGGACAAGTCCCGGCCTGGCCAGCATGCCGGGAAGTCCCGTCATCTGCGTCCGCAATGACGAAGTGTCGAGAACGGCCTCGATCTCGGCCCCGGCCTTCAGCAATTGCGTTGTGACCAGCGTCAGCAGCGGCCCCGAGCCGGCAAGTACGATCTTTCGCCCAAGCGCGACACCCTGAGCCTTGAGAGCGATCTGCGTTGCGCCGAGACTATAGACACCGGGTGACTGCCACCCTGGCACCGGTGCGAGGCGATCGGTGGCGCCTGTCGCAAGGATCAGCCGGTCATAGCCGAATTCGCGCCTCCCCGAAGGCGTCAACGCATGCAGGCTTCGGTCGGCGCAGGCAAGAACGGAACTCTGCGGATGGTAATCGACCTGTCCCTTGGCCACCATCTGGTCGAACCGGCCATGCAAGGCGACCGCCTTGTCGACTTCGCTTCCGTAGAGTTCCCGCGGAGATCGGGTAAAGCCATCCGGCGGCCGGCGATAGATCTGGCCGCCGGCCCGCATCCCCTCGTCAATGACAACGGGCCTCATACCCGCCGATACCAGCATCTCGGCGGCGCGAATGCCTGCCGGCCCCGCGCCGACGATGACGACCTTTTCAGCACCGGAACTCATGACGGCCACCCGGCAGGCGCTTCGGTCAGCAATTGCATGCCGTCCATGACCGGCGTCGAACAGGCACGAAGCCTTCCGCCATCGGCCTGCCAGATCCAGCAATCCTGGCAGGCGCCCATCAGGCAGAAACCCGCCCGCGTCTCCAGCCCGAATTCCGATTGCCGCAGGTGACGTGAAGAGGACAAGACCGCCGTCAGCACCGTATCACCGGCAAGAGCCTCGCAGGGCGAGCCATCCAGATGAAAATGCACCCGCGGTCTTGCCGTTTCCGACAGACGGACAATTCGCCCGGTTCGCGGGTGCGGCTTCATTCAGCAGCCTCCTTCGTCTCGATCGCGGGCTCCGGCATTTCCCTGAAGCGCGCCCGGACATCCGCCAGGGCCGCAGACACGCCTTCCGGTCCGGCACGGCCCTTCATCCGACGGAATATTTCCGTCTTGGTGAAGAAGCGCCAATGGATCGGCAGACCGGCAAGAATGTCGGTCAGGAGATCATAGGCAGCCGGTGTCCATTGCGCCTCATAACCTTCACGCTCGGGACCGTAGTGGAAGTGGCCGGCAGATGCGGAACGCGATGCCCTCAGGCTTTCGGTCGCTCCTTCATCCGCAGCACCATCACGAATGACGACCCCATAGTCGCGCTCTGCTGCCTCTGCAGAGACATATCCGCGCTCGACATCGCGAACCACGCGCCAGACCTCACGTTCCAGAGGGTTGCCGCGCCCGCCGCCGCCTGCCGAGCGGATTTCCAGCACGTCGCCGGGCTGCAGGATGGCGGTATCGATATTGCCGAGCCGGCGATAGTCGTCCCGACCGGGGTTCAGCACCATGTCGGAAAGGCCCGCAGCCTTGCCGCCGAGCAGACCCCAGGGCCGGAAGAAGCTGCGGTCGCGGTTGCGCGCGGTAATCCGGCTGCCCGGGCTGAACACCCGGAACGCCATCTCGGTCGCAAGACCGCCACGCCAGCGGCCCGCACCGCCACTGTCCTTAGCCAGCCCGTATTTGACGAATTCGATCGGCACTTCGGTCTCGGTAATCTCGATCGGCGTGTTCTTGAGGTAAGCCGCATCGGCGCCGGAGCCGTTGGTGCCATCGCGATGGGGCATGCCGCCGCCACCGCCGACGACCGGATTGACGGCCGCGATGACGGTACGGCCCCGCTCGTCGGTGGTCATGACGTTGACGATGCAATTGTTGCCGGCAGGTGCTGCCGGAAGCCTTTCAGGCACGGCCTGGCAGAAGGCGCCGAAGATCACCGAACGAAGGCGGGCGCAGGTCAGCGACCGCATGCCGACGGCAGCCGGCGAAATAGGGTTGAGCACGCTGCCCTGCGGTGCAATGCAGGTAAACGGGCGCGTCAGGCCGGTATTCAGCAGGATCTTCGGATTGATCGTGTAGAGCACGTAATAGACGCCGACGAGCAGCATCGTATGCCGTGGATCGCCACCCGAGGGAACATTGAGCGAGGACCCGAGCTGCGGGTCGGAACCCGTGAAATCGAGGATCGCCTCGTCGCCCCTGATGGTCATCGTCAGTTTCAGCCGGCATGGATTGGCTTCGACGGAATCCTCGTCGGCGTAATCGACGAAGACATAGGTACCGTCCGGCATGGAGCGCAGAATGTCGCGCGCCTGCGCTTCGGCATGATCGAGCAGCACTTCCGCGCCTTCGAGAAAGGCCTCTTTCCCGAATTTCTCGACCATCGCCAGGATCTTGCGCTCGCCGGTATTGAGCGCGCCCACCAGCGCCTTGATATCGCCGATGTTGAGATCGGGCTTGCGAACATTGGTGGTCATGATCTTCAAGATGTCCTCGTCGAAGACACCTTCATTGACCAGCTTCATCGGGGGAAAGCGGATGCCTTCCTGATGGATTTCGGTCAGGGCGCGCGAAAGAGACGCCGGCACGGCGCCGCCCATGTCGGTATTGTGGATGTGGCCGCCGGTCCAGGCAATGATCTCACCCTCGTAGAACACTGGCTTCCACAGATGCGTGTCGGGCGCGTGGGTCGCGACGAAGCAGGAATATGGGTCGTTGGTGAAGGCGACGTCGCCGGGCTTGTAGTCGGCAACCATGTCAATCGCCCGCGTATAGGTCAGGCCCGGATACCATGTGGCGCCGAGCCCCATCGGCACGCCGAACGTGTCGCCATTGCGGTTGATCAGCATCACGGTGAAATCCTCCGTCTCCTTGACGAAGGCGGAATGTGCGGTCCGTTGCAGCGTATAGGCCATGTTCTCGGCAGCCGCGCGGGTGTGATTGGCAAAGACCTGAAGGTTCAATGGGTCAAACATGGCTGGTTACTCCGAGAAGGTCAGATGCAGGTTCAGGTGGCGGTCGACATCGACCGTGGCGCCGGCCGGAATGGCAAAGGTCGTATCTTCCTGCGCGACCACCGCCGGGCCTGAGAACCGGCCGCCCGGATGAAGAAGATCTCGCCGGTAAAGGCCGATCCATTCGAATTCCTTGCCGGTGAAGACGGGGATCTCCCGCTCCGGCACAGCGGCAGCACCGGCATGTTCGGCCTCGACCGGAAGCTCCAGAGCCGGACCGGCACCGATCGCCGAAAGCCGCAGGTTGACGATCTCGATCTCTCCGTCCGGATCGTCGAAATCGTAGAGCTTCGCATGCATGGCATGGAAGGCGTCTTCGATGGGGCTAAGCTTGCCCTCGGCGATCCAGGCTGCCTGAACCGGCACCTCGATCTCGAAGCTCTGGCCGACATAGCGCATGTCGGCGGAAACATGCAGCGTCGCCGGTCCCTGATGTCCCTGCTTCGAAAGCCATGCCAGACCTTCGGCAGAGAGCGAATCCAGCGCCTTGCGCAACAGCGGTGTTGCCTCGGCGGAAAGATGCGTGAAAACGGTGCGGATGAAGTCGCCGCGAAGATCGGCCACCAGGCCGCCCAGCGCCGAGACGACGCCCGGACGTGGCGGTCCGATGACCTTCGCCATCTTGAACTCCCGCGCCAGGAAGGCGCCCAGCATCGGCCCACCGCCGCCGAACGGCATCAAGGTGAACTCCCGCAAATCGACGCCAGCACGCGAGGCAAGCTTCTCCACCTCCACGAACATTTCGGAAATGGCGATATCGAGAATGGCCTGCGCTGCCTCTTCGGCCGTGCGGCCGATCTGGTCGGCGAGCTTGGAGACTGCCGCGCGCGCCAGGCCGACATCGATCTGCAACTGGCCGTAAGCCATCTGGCTATGGCCGAGCCAGCCGCAAACCGCCATAGCATCCGTCACGGTCGCCTGTGTGCCACCGCGTCCGTAACAGGCCGGCCCAGGTGTCGATCCGGCAGATTCCGGTCCGACGCGCAAGACGCCCTGCGCATCGACGCTTGCAATCGAACCGCCACCGATACCGATGGAGCTGACCGAGACCGATGGAATATGCAGCGGAAACTCGCCGATCAGTTCGCCCGTGCCGAATTGCGGCTCGCCGTCTATGATCAACGCGAAATCGGCCGAAGTGCCGCCGATATCGAGCGTCAGGATATGCTTTTCACCGGCGCGGCGGGCAAGCCAGGCGGCGCCGATGACGCCGGATGCGGTACCGGAAAGGAGCATCTGCACGCATGAACGCTTGCCCTCCGCCGCATTCATGACCCCGCCATTCGACTTGGTCAAAAGTGCCGGAGCCGTCACCCCACGGGAAAGCAGCTTGTCCTCCAACGCCGTCAGATATCCGGAAACACGCGGATGGACATAGCCGTTGAGAATGGCTGTGGTCGTGCGCTCGTATTCACGGATGACCGGCCAGACTTCCGACGATGTGAAGACGAACAGATCAGGGGCCGACTTTGCAATCTGCGCCTTGACCGCCGCTTCCTGGGCATCGTTGCGCCAGGAATGGAGGAAGGAAATGATGATACCCGATGCACCCCTTGCCTTGGCGGTTGCAACCGCTTCGATAACGGCCTGCATGTCCGGCGCCTGCGCTTCGCTGCCATCGGCTCTCAGTCGCACCGGAATGCCGAAGACCATGTCACGCGAGATGAGCTGGTCGGGACGCGAGCAGAAAAGCGAATAGACGTCCGGCATTCTCAGGCGCGCCAGTTCGATCACGTCCTCGAAACCGGCATTGGTCATCAGCGCCAGCGATACGCCGCGCCGCTGGATGACGGTGTTGATGCCGACCGTCGTACCATGCACGAAACGGCTGATCGCCGCCGGATCGAGCCCTTCGCGTTCGGCGAGAAGCGAAAGCCCGGTCATCAGTTCCGCACCCGGATCGTCCGGCGTGGTCAGAACCTTCAAGGAGGCGACCCTGCCTGACCGCGTTTCGAGAGCGCAGAAGTCGATGAAGGTTCCGCCGATATCGACGCCGACCTTCCAATCCTGTTCCTTGAGATGGCCTTTGCCGGGCGCTGGCGCATTGTCCATATTCGATCCCTTTCCGTCTGGTTGTGCAAAGCTGGCACGGTGGAACCACGACGGTCCAAGACGGAAAGGGCGATATCCCATAAGCAGAACTTATGCCCTCGAGCGGGCCGACCCATAGGTCCGACTTATGGGACTGCCCAAAGCTCGACTTTGACTTGACCATGCCGGATCGGTCACTCTTCATCCGATTTTCAGGATGACGAGGACGCCGGATGGATGTGATTGTTGTCGGTGGTGGCCTGATGGGCGCGGCCTCGACCTTTTTCCTGGCACGCCGCGGACTGCGTGTGACGCTTATCGAGCGAAACCGCGTCGGCAGTGGTGCGACCGTCGCATCCTTCGGGAATATCCGCAGAAGCGGCAGATATCTGCCCCAACTCCCCCTCGCCCACCGGTCGCTGGCCCTTTGGAAAGAAGCGGAAAGGCTGCTTGGGCGTGATGTCGAGTTTCGCGCCACCGGCCATCTTCGCCTCATCTTCACCGAGAAGGGGCTGAATGAGATGCGCAGCTTCTCCGAGGCAGCGCGGCCTTGGGGATTGGAGCTGGAGGAACTCGACGCGAAGGATGTGCAGGCCCGGTTTCCGGGCCTCGGCCCGACCGCAATCGGCGCCTCCTTTTCCCCACAGGACGGAAGCGGCAATCCTCGTCTCATTGCCCCCGCCTTTGCAGATGCCGCGCGTCGGCTCGGTGCGGAAATCGTCGAGGAAGCCATTGTCGAAAGCATAGGCAAAACGCCATACGGTTTCGAAGTTCGAACCTCGAAAGGCCTGTATTCGTCGCCCGTACTCCTCAACACGGCCGGCGCCTGGGGCGCACGGATCGCCGAGCAATTTTCCGAACCGGTGCCGATCGTCGCCAAAGGTCCGCAAATGGGCGTCACCGAGCCGCTTCCGCATCGGGTTCTGCCGGTCGTCGGCGTCTGGGGGCATGACCATGGCGGCGGTTATCTTCGCCAGGTCGAACGCGGCAACATCGTGTTTGGCGGCGGGGCGGAACGCACCGACGTGTCGCTCGACAGCGGCCATGCCAAGGCCGATCCCGCCCGCCTGCCGGGACAGCTCAGGGCGCTCCTGCCCCTGCTGCCGGCACTTGCAAACGTCTCGGTGATCCGCACCTGGTCTGGCTGTGAAGGTTATGTCGCCGATGGACTGCCCGTCATGGGGCAATCCACAACGACTGAAGGCCTCTACCACGCCTTCGGCTTCTGCGGTCACGGGTTCCAGCTCGGCCCCGGAGTGGGTGACGTCATGGCCGAGTTGATCGCTACGGGCAGCACCCATACGCCGCTGGAAGATTTCTCGATCAAACGATTTTCGAGAATGGAACTGATGGGCTCTTGATCGGAGCCTAACCATCGTCCGAGCACGCCGTCGAATGTCATGCAGCTCATCCTGAATTCGCCTACGCACACTCACTCGCCCAGCTAAAGGGCGAAACCGCACTCTTTGGAACTTGCACGATCCGACACCCTATTTGTCGAGGGACCCGTCAAAGAGGCGAGGTTAGAGCGTCGCTAACGAGGCTCCATGACTTCTCGCTGGGAGCAGTCAGCAGATAGCCTTCCGTCATCGTCGGTCGATATGCCTCGCCAGTGAGGGTCGCGGCATAGCCACCAGCTTCCGTGTGTATAAGGACTCCGGCAGCATGATCCCAAGGCTTGAGACTTTCGTTGAGGCAGAAGCTCATCGCGCCCGTTGCCAGCATGCGGTATTCCCAAGCCGAGCAACGCCATGTCGTGATACGCAGAAACCTCAAAACGCGGGATGCCAGTTCAGCGCGCATACCAGGCTCGAACATATGCAGCGGGATGAAACCGTGCATTTCACTAACCGGGCTTGGCGCTGCAACGGAAAGCCGTGTGCGCGCGCCATCCGCCGCCACATGCCATGCGCCCTGCCCCGGCCGTGCCACCAGAAAATCGCCCAGAACCGGGTAATGAATGATGCCGGCAATGGTTTTACCACCCGAAACGATGGCCAGAATGCTGCCGAACATCGGCGTGCCATGCGCAAAATGCCAGGTGCCATCGACAGGATCGATGACGGCGACCAATTCCGCATCAGCAAGTTTTGCGAGGATGGAAGCGTCTTCGGACACCGCCTCCTCGCCGATGATGGTGATGCCCGGCAGCCGCGCCTTCAGCTTCTCGCTGATCACCCGCTCCGAGGCGATATCCGCATCCGTGACGATGTCGTCGGCTGCGGTTTTGGCGCGGATGCTGTCCGACGTGACCGAGCGGAAACGCGGCAGGATTTCTCCCGCCGCAGCCTCACGCATGATCCCCATCAGCTCATCGAGAAGTTCGTCAGAAACGGTTTTCATCCGCGACGGCCCTGCAGATAGGCCTTCAATGCTTCCGGCTCGTCCGTTTGGAAAACGCTGACACCGGCATCCATCAATGTGCCCCAGATGCGGTCGGGATCGACAAGTGCCGTCTTGTCTACCCATTCGCCACTGGCTTCCATGTTGAGCGTATTCGTCCACAGCGCCATGTTCGCATCACGAAACATCTGGCGGTTGGCCTTGATGGTTTCGAGGCTGTCGAAACGCATTTCACACATGAAGGGCTTGATTTCCGACAGCAGCGCCATCGTCTCATGGATGCCTTCAGCGGTAAATTTCGACATCGCCATGAAGGCCACGCCATCGATATTCTGGGCGCGCACCCAGTCCAGTTCCTCGCGGGTCATGACGCGGGTCTTCAGGTCCACATAGGATGCGGCATTCATTTCGCGGGCGCAGGCGGCGACTTCGGAAAACAGGCCGCGATCCTTCAGATCGAGATCCGCAAAAATGCGGCCACGAATGATTTCCAGCGCCTGTTTCAGCGTCGGAATACGCTGATCGGTCGAGGCACGATGTTCGCCGCCATCATCTTCACGTAGGGCAATGGCCTGCAGCTCGGCAATGGTGAAGGTTTCGGCATCACGATCGATACCGGCCATCCGCAACAGCGTGTCGTCGTGCATGATGAAAAGTTCGCCATCGGCGCTCTTGCGGATATCGAGTTCGACAACGTCAGCACCGACGGCGATCGCGCGCTCGATGGCGGCGAGGCTGTTTTCCGGGGCACCGTGCCATGCACCGCGATGGGCAACGATGGCGGGATCGCGTTTCTGGTCGGCAATGTAGTCTACGTAATGCGTCATGTCATTTTTCCTTGGAGGGTATTCAGGCGCGGCGGGCCGCGAGATAGGATTTGAGGGCAGCGGCCTCATCGGTCTGGATGACCGAAATGCCGGCATCGATCAGCCGTCCCCAGACGGCATCGGGATCGGCAAGGGCCGCGGTATCGGTGAAATCGGCGCAGGCGACGCTGTCGAGCGTGTTCACCCAGAGCGCCATGCCGGTGTTGCGGGTAAGGCCCTTAAGGGCAGCAAGTTCTTCCAGCCTGTCGAAATAGATTTCGCAGACGGAGGGAGAGAGGTCATGCAGCAGAGCCAGCTGGGTGGCCGCACCGGGCACGTTGAGCCGGGTCTTGGCCAGAAACAGCACGTCATGCGGAAGGATCGTTTTGCGGATCCAATTCAGATCCTTTTCGGTTTTCAGGGCGGCCCAAAAATCGACCTCATGCGCGACACCCATTGCCTTTGCGAGAGCGATCACATCCGGGATCACCTCCCGTTCCTTGACGTCGAGATGCAGAAAAATGCGCCCGCGCGTCAGTTCGAAAAACTCGGCGAGGCTCGGCAACCTTTCCAGTGTGAAGGCATTGTCTTCGCCGCCATCACGGTCGCGCAGGCGCAAGACCGAAAGGTCACTCGAAGCCAACCCCTCCGGCCTCTGATCGAGACCGGTCATGCGCTCCAGCGTGTCGTCATGCAGCAGGAAAAGACCGCCATCGGCGCTGCGGCGAATGTCGATCTCGACGACATCATAACCGGCATCGATCGCACGCTGGATGGCAGACAGGCTGTTTTCCGGCGCATTGCGCCAGATGCCGCGATGCGCAACCACGGCGCAATCGCGGGCTTTGTCGGCAATAAATTCCCTGTAACTCACTGGTATTCCTTCACCGAAGCCGGTTGCGCGTCGCCGAAGGCGTTGGCAATGGCGCGGCCGCTTTCACCCTCGAAGAGATGCAGGCGCGCCTGCGGGAAGGAGAGCGACAAGGTCTGCGTCGTATCGATCTCGACGCCGAAGGGCATGGCGATCCGAAGATTCTGCTCGGCGGTCTTGGTTTCCAGAATTTCATGCGAGCCGAGATCTTCGCGATACCGGATTTCCGTCTTGATCGAGCCGCCTTCGTTGACGGCAATATCTTCCGGGCGGATGCCGAGCTGGAATTTGCCCTTGCCCGCATAGTTCGCAACCGCCTGACCATCGGCCAGCCGCAGAACCGAGCCATCACCTTCGACCTGCAGGATGTTCATCGGCGGCGAGCCGATGAATTTTGCGACGAAGACGGAAGCCGGATGGTGATAGATCGCCTTCGGCGTATCGAACTGCTCGATATGACCCTTGTTGAGGATGAGGATACGGTCGGCCAGCGTCATCGCCTCGACCTGATCGTGGGTGACGAAAACACTGGTCGCACCGATACGGCGATGCAGTTCGGCAAGCTCAACGCGCATGTCGTGGCGCAGCTGCGCATCGAGGTTCGACAGCGGCTCATCGAACAGCAGTACGCCGGGTTCGCGGATGATGGCGCGGCCGATGGCGACACGCTGGCGCTGACCACCGGACAGCTGACCCGGCTTGCGGGTGAGAAAATCGGCAAGGCCGAGCATTTTTGCGACCGTGGCGACACGCTCCGCCCGTTCGGCCTTGGAAACACCGGCGACCTTGAGGCTGTAGGCCATGTTTTCGGCCACCGTCATGTGCGGATAAAGCGCATAGTTCTGGAACACCATGGCGCAGCCGCGATGTTTGGGTTCCAGATCCTGCACCTCGCGACCACCGATAACGATCTTGCCGCCGGAAACCCGTTCGAGCCCGGCAATCATCTGCAGAAGCGTGGACTTGCCACAACCGGAGGGACCGAGCACAACGGTGAATTCACCGCGGCGCAAGGTCACGTCGATCGGCGGGATGATGGTGTTTTTGGCGTCATAGGATTTGGTGACGCCGATCAGATCGATCTCGGCCGCGGCGGCGCGGATGGCAGTGTCGATGGCGGTCATGGGATCATTTCTCCGAAAGAACGAGGCCCTGGACGAGAAAGCGCTGCAAAAGGGCGATCATCGTGAGGGGGACGAGTGAGACGAGCACGGCACCGGCCATGATCATCGGAAAATCGGGCACCTGGCCATCGGCATCCGGCACGAGACGGGCAAGGCCGACAACGGCGGTCTGCATGTCGGGCGTCGAGGCCCCGACCAGCGGCCACAGATATTGTGTCCAGCCGCTCAAAAAGGTGAGCACGAACAGCGAGGCAAAGCTGGTACGGGCAAGCGGCAGAAGAATATCGATCAGGAAGCGGAGCGGCCCTGCCCCATCCATGCGCGCTGCCTTGAACAGATCTTTCGGCAGGGTGAGGAAAAACTGGCGGAACAGGAAGGTGCCGGTGCCATGTGCCACCAGCGGCGCGATCAGGCCGAAATGGGTGTCGAGCACGCTGAGTTCGAGCTGGATCGGTGCACCAAACATCATCTCGATCAGGCTGTTGAGGCCAGTGAAATCGAGCACGGCATTCAGCGGCGAAAAAATGTTCGAGGCCACCTGATAGGTGGTGATGACGCGGATATCGAGCGGCAACATGATGGTGGCAAGGATCAGCGCAAAAGCCACGCCCGCCCAGCGGATGCGGAAATAAACGATCGCATAGGCCGACAGGAAGGACAGGATGCAAGTGGCGAGCGCGTTGGAGAAGGCCACGATCATGCTGTTGAGCATCTGGATCGGGATGCGCGTATCGTGGATGACCTTGCCCATATTGGCAAAAAGTTCGGTGCCCGGCACCCAGGCCAGACCGTTGCGCAGCATGTATTCATAGGACTGCGATGCGGTGGAAAGCGTCAGATACAAAGGCCCGACGATATAGAGGATGCCGATGGCGAGCAGGATGCTGGCGGCGATGTTGATGGAACGTGCGTTTTCGACCATGGCTCAGCGCTCGTAATTGATGCGCCGGCCGAGGAAGTAGAACTGGCAGGCTGCGAGAAGAAGGACGAAGACCATCAGAATGGCCGTCTGGGTGGAGGCGCCGGAAAGGTCGAAACCGCGGAAACCGTCGACATAGATCTTGTAGACAAGCAGCGTCGTCGAGCCGCCCGGACCACCGCCGGTAATGGTGTCGATCAGCGCGAAGACCGAGGTGATGCTTTCGGTGAATTCCAGGACGAAGGTCAGGAACAGCTGCGGCATGATCAGCGGCAGCTGCACATCGAAAATGCGGCGCCATGGACCTGCACCATCCATGGCGGCAGCCTGATACATGGTGGGCGGGATCGAGCGCAGGCCGGCCAAAAGGATGACAAAATTGAACGGAATGCCGCTCCAGACATGCGCGGCCACCAGCGTGATGAACGCATCCGTGCCATCGATGCCGGGGTTCCACAGGCCGGGGAACAGCGCATTGAGCGGCCCCATCAATCCTACGAACGGATTGAAGATAAAGGCGAAAACGACACCGATCGACGCGCCGGCAATGCCCTTCGGCCAGACCAGAATGTTGCGGGCCGGATAGGACATGCCGATCTTGCGGTCGGCGGCGATCGC
This sequence comes from Hyphomicrobiales bacterium, assembly GCA_900469445.1. Taxonomy (GTDB): domain Bacteria; phylum Pseudomonadota; class Alphaproteobacteria; order Rhizobiales; family Rhizobiaceae; genus Neorhizobium. The sequence continues at coordinate 29,962 of UBXM01000059.1, read as the reverse complement.
CAGCATCAGCGGCACGACGACCGCGAGCGCGGATGCCGTCAGCATGAAGATGACCGTGCGACCGGTCGCCGCCCAGAATTCCGCATCGGAAAGGACACGCTGGAAATTTTGAAGGCCGACGAATTCCGAACCGCCGCCAAACGGCTGCTCAAGGAAAAACGACCAGTAGAAAGCCTGGAAGACCGGCACATAAAAGAACAGCACGATCAGCAGCAGCAGCGGCGCCAGCAAAAGAGCCGGCAGCCATCGATGGCTGAACAGGGAGGATTCCGACGACATGGAGACAGTTCCGAACAAGAGAAGGCATGGGGCGGAACCCGCCCCATGCTTGGAAAATCACCAGACGTGGATCAGGGAAGCTGCTTGCCCTTGTAGGTCTGCTCGAAACGGCGCAGCAGCTGGTCGCCACGCTTCTTGGTGTTGTCGAGCGCGACCTGCATGGTCTGCTGGCCGGCAAAAGCCTTCTGGGTTTCTTCCATGAAGACTTCGCGGAACTGCACGTAGAAACCGAGGCGGATGCCGCGCGTATCGGCGGTGGCCGGCTGGTTCATGGATTCGACGCCGACCTTGGCGGTGGCATATTTTGGCGAGTTCGCCACGTCGCTCTTGGCGATCACATCGAGAACGTCGGTGGTGACCGGCACGTAACCCGTCGCCGCGGTGAACGACATCTGCTGTTCCGGCTTGCGCAGGAAATCGAGGAACGCCTTGGCAGCTTCGATCTCGGGCTTGTCGTGACCCTTCATGACATAGATGGACGCGCCGCCGACAAAGGTGTTGTGACGGGTGTAATCCTTGTACATCGGCGCCATGCCAACGGTCAGCTCATACTTGCCGTCAAAAGCCTTGGCGGCAGCGGCGTAGGAACCGGAAGACTGTTCCATCATCGCGCATTCGCCGGCATTGAAGGCAGCGGTGTAATTGCCGGCCTTGGTATCGGCGGCGAGACGGACGAGACCTTCCTTGCGCCATTCGACGAGGTTGGCGAGGTGCTTTGCCGCGAAGGTGGAGTTGATGACGTATTCGGCGTCGAGACCGTCATAACCGTTATGCTTGGTGGCGATCGGCAGACCGTGACGGGCGGAGAACTGCTCCAGCACGCGCCAGGTGTCGCCATCGGTGACGAACGGGCAGGCATGGCCCGCAGCCTTCAGCTTGCGGGCAGCTTCGATAATGCCTTCCCAGCTTGTCGGCGTCTCAGAGATGCCGGCTTTTTCGAGCTCGGTCTTGTTGGTGTAGAACAGCAGCGTCGAGGAATTGTAGGGCTGCGCAAACAGCTTGCCCTTGGAGGTTTCGTAATAGGCGCGGGCACCGGCGATATAGCTGTCCCACTTCACCTCGGGCATCAGATCCTGAACCGGCTCAACGGCGCCGGACAGCATCAGGTCGAGCGTGCCGGCATCGAAGAACTGGATGAGAACCGGGTGGTTTTTGGCGCGGTAAGCGGCAATCGCCTTCTGCATGGAGACTTCGTAGGAGCCTTGGCCGACGCAGTTGACCTTGTGCTCGCTCTGCGAAGCGTTGAAGGCATCGCATTGCGCCTTGATGGCCACTTCGACATTGCCGGTATTGCCGTACCAGAATTCGATATTGGCGGCCTGCGCCGCACTGGCACAGCCGAGAAGCGCGACAGTGGTCGCAAGAGTGGAGATCTTCATGTTCGCTTCGCCCTTTTGGATATCCCGAGCCGTCCCGGGAGGAATGACGAGCGCTTGTTACACTTAGTGTGTAACAATTCCATGACGACGAAAATTGCTTGAAACAGCGGATATTCGTCGATAAGCAGGCATAAGTTGCAGCGTTAATGGTGTGATTGTTACACTTTTGCAGTAAGGTTTTGTGGCGTGTCAGGTGTTTACGTTCCGGAGGCTTTGATTGCTCCACGCTTTCTGCGGGTGAACGAGACGGCGGTCGTTTCGTCCAACGAGCGCAAATTGCTGCAATTGATCTGGCGTAATCCCGGCATTTCCCGCTCGGAAATCACCGGCCATACCGACCTCACTCAGCAATCAGTCCACCGCATCCTCGATCATCTCGCCGATCGCAACATCATTATGCTCGGCTCAGCCAAGCCGGGCTTGGGACGCGGCCAGCCCAGCCCGATGCTGCATTTGAATGGTGGCCATGCCTATGCCTGCGGTATCTCGGTCAATACCGATATCATCGGCATCTGCATTGTCGATCTGGCCGGCAAGATCATTGGCGAACGGGAAGTGCCGCTTCGCGAAACGACCATGCATCAGGCGCTTCAACTGGTGAAACAGCAAGTCGAAGAGCTTCAGCGCCAAAACAATCTGGCAGAAAATGATCTCTTCGGCATAGGCTTTGCGATTGCCGGTTACCATGTGGATGGCACGCGCCACAACGCACCCCTTCCGCTTCATGAATGGTCGATGATCGAACTTGGCCCTATCCTCACGGAGACATTCGAGCGGCCGGTATGGGTGATAAACGGCGGCAAGTCCGGCGCCATTGCAGAATCGATGTTCGGGATCGGCCGTTTTATCCGACATTTCGCCTATTTGAGCTTCAACTACGGCTTTGGCGGCGGCGTGATCATCGATGGCGAACTGCTCCAGGGCGGCAACGGCAATGCCGGTGAATTTTCTGGGCTCTATGATGAGATCGAGACGGACAGGCGCCCTGCTCTGCAATATTTGATTGACCGGCTGAACGGGAGTGGCATCAACGTTCCCTCGATCCACTACATGCGCCGCAATTTTAATCGCGATTGGCCGGGCGTAATGGACTGGGTGGAGGACGTGGCACCGGCCTATATCCGTCTGGTCAACGCCATTCGCGCCACGCTCGATCCGCAGGCAATCGTTTTCGGCGGCCAGATTCCACCCGCCCTGGCATCCATGCTGATCGAGCGGACAAAGATTTTCGACCGCCCGCGTTATGGTGTGCACAGAGGCGGGCCGAAACTGATCATATCGGAAATTGCGACAGACGCAGCCGCGATGGGGGCGGCGATTATGCCGTTCCGCCGGATGTTCTATTGAGTTTGCGAAAGCATGCGGTGTTTGGTCTCGATGGGATTTCGACCCGGCGAACCGCTATCGTGACCGAGCCAGTTTGTCAGCTGTCTCCAGCATCAGTTCTCCAGACCTCAGTCGCACATTGAGGCATTCGCCGCGAACATCATCATGAGGCCATGACCTCGAAAGGGACCATGGTCCCTGTTTGGACAAACAGGCTTGACGAAGTCCGGCAACCAAAGAGACGATACACTGTTGAGTGCCCTTAACTCACCGGAAAATGGTGGGGCAGCATCGCTCTGCTACCCCACTTTTTTCCTGAAGTTTTGAGTTTTGGGTATTGAATTGGCTAGATATACTTGTTCTTGAGCGTCGCGGTTGCAGCCTTGAAGACGCCGAGATCGGAGCCGACGGCAACGAAGGTGGCGCCCATATCGAGATAGCGACGGGCATCGGCTTCGACCGGAGCAAGTATCCCGGATGCTTTGCCCTGAGATTTCGCCTTTTCGAACACCGTCTTGATGGCCGCCTGCACTTCCGGATGAGCGGCATTACCAAGATGGCCGAGAGCGGCAGCAAGATCGGACGGGCCGACAAAAAGCGCATCCACTCCGTCAACGGCGGCAATCTCTGCGGCGGCGGCAACCCCGGCCTGGTTTTCGATCTGAACGGCGACCGTGATGTTGTCGTTGACGATATTGAGATAATCGGGAACCGTGCCATAGACATTGCTGCGCTGAGCAACGGATACGCCGCGCACCCCATGCGGCGGATACCGGGTTGCTGCAACGGCGGCCTTGGCTTCCTCGACGCTCTGGACGAACGGAATGAGGAAGTTGAAGACTCCCGCATCGAGCAGCCGCTTGATGAGCACGGTATCGTTCCATTGCGGCCGCACAACCGGTGCCGATGAGGAGGTTTTCAGCGCCATCAGCTGCGGAATCAGAGACAGGATGTCGTTCGGAGCGTGCTCGAGATCCATCAGCAACCAGTCAAAGCCGGCGAGACCCAGAACTTCGGTGGAGATCGGGCTGCCCAGCGCGCTCCAGCAGCCGATCAGCGTGTTGCCTGCCAGGAGATCCTGACGGAATTTGTTGGGGAAGGCCGTATACGGGGCCTGAATCGACATGTTTTTCTCCTCATCCTCTCTGTCGGGTCGCCGCAATTTTCCGGCGACGAAACCCGCACTTCTACTATCGATCGGAAAGACTGCCGCCATTCTCGATCACGATCGCCCTGAAATCGTTGACGTTTGTCAGCGTCGGGCCGGTGACCACACTGTTCCCGAGCAGTTCGAAAAATGCGTGGGCATCATTTCTGGCTAGATATTCGTTTGGCTTGGCGCCCAGTTTCCAGGCGCGCTCCAGGGTGTCGGGACCGAAGATGGCGCCAGCGATCTCTTCGATGCCGTCGACCCCGTCGGTGTCTCCAGCCAGAGCATGGATACCGGGCGCGCCGTCCAGCGCGATGCAGAGCGAAAGCAGGAATTCGACATTACGCCCGCCGCGGCCATCGCCGCGAATTGTCACCGTCGTCTCGCCACCGGACAACAGGACACAGGGCGCCGCGAAAGGCTGCCCGAAGTCAGCTATATGGCGGGCAATACCGGCCATGACCTTTCCCACGTCGCGCGCCTCGCCTTCGATCGAATCTCCAAGGATGTAGGGTGTGTATCCAGCGTTGATTGCGACTTCGGCTGCGGCTTCGAGGGCCATCTGAGGTGTCGCGATCATACGCACCTCGCAGCCACCCAACCGGGGATCGTTCGGCTTGATGCTTTCGCCGCTGCCGCTTTGCAGAATATCCAGCACTGTTTCTGGAACATCGATCCCGTAACGCTGGATGATCGACAGGGCGTCTGCGCAAGTTGTCGGATCAGGGACGGTCGGGCCGGACGCGATGTCTATCGGATTATCGCCTGGGACGTCGGAAATCAGCAGGGTAAGCACCTTGGCCGGGTGGCATGCCACAGCCAGACGCCCTCCCTTGATCGCCGAAAGATGGCGGCGGACGGTATTCATCTCCGTGATCGTCGCGCCGGACCTGAGCAGCGACCGGTTTATCTCCTGCTTGTACTCCAACGTCAGGCCGGGCAGCGGTAGAGGCAAGAGCGACGAGCCGCCGCCCGATATCAGGCAGACGACCAGATCGTCGGAACTCAGGCCCGAAACGAGATCCAGTATTCGCTTGGCGGATTCGAGCCCGGCGGCATCCGGAACAGGATGCGCCGCCTCGACGATCTCGATGCGTCGGCATGGAATGGCGTATCCGTAACGCGTAACCACCAGGCCCGACAGATCGCCGGGCCAGGCATCTTCAAATGACTTGGCCATCGCGGCAGAAGCCTTGCCCGCTCCGATCACTACCAGTTTGCCTTTTGGAGGTTCCGGCAGGTTTGCAGGCACGTTGCGCTGCGGCTGAGCCGCGAGGATCGAAGCGTCAAACATGTCCCGCAGCAGTGCTTTCACATCGATGGCCATGACAGGTTCCTTTCGGTCTCAGGCCTTCGGCTGCTGGCCGATTTCGAAATTGGCCAGCAGTTCGAGCGCCTTCACCATGCCCGAATGGTCCCAGGCCGAACCGCCATTTGCCGCGCAGGCATTGAACAGCTCTTGCGCCGTTGCCGTGTTCGGCAGGGAAAGCCCCAGCGAACGCGCCGTCGACAGGGCGAGGTTCAGATCCTTCTGATGCAGCGCGATGCGGAAGCCCGGATCGAAATTGCGCTTCACCATCCGCTCACCATGCACTTCGAGAATACGTGAATTGGCAAAGCCACCCATCAGTGCCTGACGGACGCGTGCGGGATCGGCACCAGCGCGTGCGGCTAGAAGCAGCGCCTCCCCAACGGCTTCGATGGTCAGCGCAACGATGATTTGGTTGGCGACCTTCGTCGTCTGGCCGTCGCCATTGCCGCCGACCAGAGTGATGTTCTTGCCCATCAGCTCGAAGAGCGGCTTGACCTTGGAGAATGCGGTTTCCGGTCCGCCCACCATGATCGTCAACGATGCCGCTTTGGCGCCGACATCGCCGCCCGAGACCGGCGCGTCGAGATAGTCACAACCACGCTCACCGATCTTTTTGGCAAACGCCTTGGTTGCCACCGGAGAGATGGAACTCATATCGACGACTATCTTTCCGGCGGAAAGTCCCTCCGCAACGCCGCCTTCCGCGAAAAGGACGGCTTCCACGTCCGGCGTATCCGGCACCATGACGAAGATAATCTCGGATTGTTCGGCAACCTCCCTGCCCGTGGCGCAGATCACCGCGCCGCCGGACGTCAGACTGTCTGCGACCGGACCAATGGTGTTCACAAACAGATCGTGGCCTGCCGCCTGCAGGTGACCAGCCATCGGCGTGCCCATGATCCCCAAACCAATAAAGCCCAACTTCATGTCTATCGTCCTCTTCGATCGTTATGGCGCCGAGGCACCTTTCCATCACAAACACACGATCATCTGCCGCGTTTTCTGGTAACGCTATCATTTGCGATATAAGGCCTCTTGCCTAGGGCATGGATCTGCGGCAATTCGTCAGGAGGGAGGAAAAGTAGGCCAGGCCTTACGTTTGAAAAAATCAAGACGCCCTGCTATTCTTTAGCATCGTCATAAACACGAAATGCTTTTAACTTGCGCAACAATATTCCCCCATCCAATACTGATCCTTCTACGAAGACCCCACGCAAGACCCGTTCCTCAGGCGCGATAACGCTTCAGGAGGTTGCAAAACTCGCCGGTGTCTCACCGATTACGGTGTCGCGGGTGCTGAACCGGCCTGACATGGTAAAACCCCAGAAACTCGAAGCCGTACGTGCGGTAATCCAGCGCACCGGATACGTTCCCAATCTGCTCGCCGGCGGGCTCGCTTCGAAAAAGAGCCGTCTCGTTGCCGCGATCGTGCCCACTATCGGCAACTCCATTTTCGCCGAGGCCATCGAGCGCTTTACCGATCGTCTCGGTGATGCCGGTTACAAGGTGATGCTGGGCTTGTCGGGTTACCCAGCCGACAAGGAAGAGGCTCTGCTTGAAGCCGTGCTTTCGCGTAAACCCGACGCCATCTTTCTGACCGGCATCAATCATTCGCAGGTTACCCGCAGCCGGCTTCTGGCTGCCAAAGTGCCTGTCGTAGAAACCTGGGACTTCACACCGACACCGATCGACATGCTGGTCGGCTTTTCGAACGAGAAGCTTGGGCGTTCGGTCGCTCTTTATCTGTATGACAAGGGTTATCGCCGATTTGGCATGGTTTGGGCCTCTGACGAACGTGCAAAGGTGCGCCAGGGAGCTTTTCTCGCAGCACTTTCCGAGCGAGGGATAAATGATGTGAGGATTTCGACGGTCACGGCTCCCGGCAACTTCAAGAAGGGACGCGCTGGAATTGCGCAGCTTTTGGATGAAGGCCCTTCTGTCGAGGCCGTGTTCTGCAGTTCCGATGTCCTCGCGCATGGCGTGATGACGGAGGTGCAGGCGCGGGGAATGTCCATTCCGTCCGACCTCGCAGTGATCGGCTTCGGTGATCTCGAATTTGCACCCTATACGTTTCCGGCTCTGTCTACGGTGCATATCGATCGTAGCCAGATCGGCCTTCGCGCCGCCGAGATGGTGCTTGCACGCATTGAAGGGCGGGAGACGGAAAAAGTCGTCGATATCGGATTTAGCGTCGTCGAGCGCGAAAGCACCTAGTTGCGGATGTGGTGGGACCGGGATGCGGTCCTGCCAGTTCGTCCTGCCCGTTCGCCTGAATGGTTCGGCCGCCCAAGCAAGCGTATCCGCAGCCGACACATGCCACGCCCAAAGTCAGACATCTGCGAGCTATCGCCCCAAAAACCTGTCAGGTTTTCGGGGCGATATTGCCGCGCCATGACTATCGTGTCTGGTGACGAGACGGTTCCACAATTCGGCCAGGGATCGCCTAGCGGACCAGGCAAGGCTTCTTGTTGTTGAAGACCCAGTCCTTGATCAGATATTGCATGGCGATCGCATCGTCACGAGCGCCAAGGCCGTGCTTCTTGTAGAGTTCGTGCGCCTTTTCGATCTGGTCCATGTCGATTTCGACGCCGAGCCCGCCCTTCTTCGGTACGCTGACGAGGCCACCTTTGATTTCAAAGGGTTCCTTGGTGAGGCGCTGACCGTGTTGCCAGATCCAGTGCGTATCGATCGCTGTGATCTTGCCGGGCGCCGCCGCTGCGACATGGGTGAACATTGCAAGCGAAATATCGAAATGGTTGTTGGAATGCGATCCCCAGGTGAGACCCCATTCGTTGCACATTTGGGCGACCCGAACCGAGCCTTGCATGGTCCAGAAGTGAGGATCAGCAAGCGGTATATCGACTGATTGAAGCTGGATCGCGTGGCCCATCTGACGCCAATCCGTGGCGATCATGTTGGTTGCCGTCGGCAGACCGGTTGCTCGGCGGAATTCTGCCATCACCTCGCGACCGGAATAACCCTGTTCAGCACCGCAAGGATCTTCCGCATAGGCCAGAACGTCGCCCTTGCCCTTGCAAACGCGGATTGCCTCTTCGAGCGACCAAGCGCCGTTCGGATCGAGAGTGATACGGGCCTGCGGGAAACGCTTCGACAGAGCGGTAACGGCTTCGATTTCTTCCTCGCCGGAAAGCACACCGCCCTTAAGCTTGAAGTCGTTGAAGCCGTAGAGATCATGCGTGGCTTCCGCAAGGCGCACAATGGCCTCCGGAGTGAGCGCTTCTTCGTGTCTCAGACGGAACCAGTCGTTCGGAGCGTCGGGTTCTTCTCGATAGGGGAGATCGGTCTTTTTGCGATCGCCGACGTAGAAGAGATAACCAAGCATCTCGACGGCATCGCGCTGCTGACCTTCTCCCAGAAGGGCCGCAACGGGAACATCCAGGTATTGCCCGAGAAGATCGAGCAATGCGGCTTCGAGCGCCGTTACCGCATGGATTGCGATGCGAAGGTCGAATGTCTGAAGGCCGCGACCGCCGGAATCTCGATCAGAAAAGGCTTTACGTGCTGCATTGAGTATATTGTTGTAGGCCCCGATGGGCTGCCCGACGACAAGCGCGCGAGCATCTTCCAGCGTCTGGCGAATCTTCTCTCCGCCGGGGACTTCGCCGACCCCGACATGGCCAGCACTATCCTTCATTATCACGATGTTGCGGGTAAAGAATGGCGCATGTGCTCCCGAAAGGTTGAGCAGCATGCCATCGTGGCCTGCGACCGGAATAACTGAGAATTCAGTAACTTTAGGCGTCGTTCCGATATGAGTTTCAGTCGTCATGTTAAGCCTCCAGAAAGCTCACCTGCAAATGCAGATGATATATGCGTGCCCTTATTTGAATATGGGAACAAACGCGGCCACGTGGGGCGTCCGTCCTAATGGTCTGATTTCCCTGAGGATCTTCTATTTTGAAAAGCCTCTAAATTCCTCCGATCACGTCACCGGTGCCGGATTGAAAAGCGCCAGGGAGTTGCGGATTTGCCAGTGGTCGGCCCAGGTTTCGTGCCGCCCACTGGCGACTTCGAGGATCAGCCGGAAGATCTCCCATCCTGCCTCTTCAAGGCTCATTTTTCCCGTTGCGATACGACCCGCGTCGAAGTCGATGAGGTCGTGCCAGCGTTCGGCCAGCGTCGTGCGGGTGGAGACCTTGATCACCGGAACCATCGACAGGCCATAGGGTGTGCCCCTGCCTGTCGTGAAGAGTTCGACATTGCAGCCCGATGCAGTCTGCAGCGTACCGCAGATGAAGTCACTGGCGGGTGTCGCAGCATATAGCAGTCCTTTTTGTGTCGCGCGCTCGCCCGGCGCCAACACGCCGACAATGGCACTCGATCCGGACTTGGCCACGGAGCCGAGTGCTTTCTCCACGACATTTGCCAGTCCGCCCTTCTTGTTGCCGGGGGTTGGGTTGGCGCTGCGGTCGGAGTCGCCGGCGGCGAGATAGGTATCATACCATTGCATCTCCCGGATAAGGGCTCGGCCCACATCCTCGTTAACCGCGCGCGGGGTCAGAAGATGGATCGCATCGCGAACCTCGGTGACTTCGGAAAACATCACGGTAGCGCCGGCTCGCACCAGGAGGTCGGCTGCGACACCGAGCGCCGGGTTGGCGGTTACACCGGAGAATGCGTCCGAGCCGCCGCACTGCAGGCCGACCACGAGATCGGATGCCGGACAGGTCTCCCTTTGCCGCTTGTCGAGTTCGGCAAGGCGTTTGTCAGCCATATCCATGATCGAGGCAATCATCGAGCCGAAGCCGATATGCCTGGGATCCTGCAGCGTGACGATCGAGGCGGATTGACCGTTCGGCAGAAGGCGTTCCGGTTGGAGTTTTTCGCAGCCGAGGCTCACCACCATCACGGCGCCGCCGAGGTTGGGATGCACGACGAGATTTTGAAGCGTCCGGATCGGGATAACGGCTTCCGGCGCATTTATGGCAACACCACATCCGTAAATGTGTTCGATTGCAATCACATCATCGACATTCGGATATTTGGGCAGCAGTTCCTTCTTGATTTTCTGAACCGCGATGTCGAGGACGCCGGCCACGCACTGGACGCTCATCGAGATGCCGAGAATATTCTTCGTGCCAACCGAGCCGTCGGGGTTGCGAAAGCCCTCGAAAGTATATCCTTCAAGCGCCGGTTGGGCAGCCGGTACGCAGGTTGCCAGCGGCAGTGTTTCCAGAGTTGGAGCAATCGGCAATGCGACCAGCGACTCTTCGATCCAGCTGCCTTTCGGGATATCGCGAACGGCATAACCGATTACTTCGCCGTAGCGTCGGATCTCCGCGCCGGCTGCAAGATCCGTCAGGGCGACCTTGTGCCCCTCGGGGACAAACTCACACAAAACGAGCCCATCTGGAAATCTCGTCTCTGCTGGCAGACCCGGCGCGTTGACGACAATGGCGACGTTATCGCTGTCGTGAACCTTGATGCAAAGGGGAGTATCCGTCATAGCAAAGCCTCCTTCGGTAGCTATCATCGTCTACAATCGAACAGCGTTGCCGCTACTCATGCTGTGGGCAGAGTGATCGCGTCGATCACCCTGCCGGAGGCGGCGTTCCGCCTCCGGCAGGCCTGGACCAACCTCCTAGGTCCAGGCGGTATTTCAGGTGCTTGTGGCTTGCAGCAGTCCTTGCGTGTAACCGAGCGCAAAGGAAAAGAAGCGTTCGCGGCCAGGGTCCAGATCGGAAAGCGGCACGTGATCCGGGCATAAAATGCCATCGTAACCGACCTTCCGGTACGCCTTGACGCATTCGAACATGTCGACAGATCCTTCGTCCGGCATCGCTTCGCGGAAATCCAGGTACCCGCCCTTGATGTTGCGGAAGTGCACCATGAATATGCGCTTGTCGGCGCCGAATTCGTGGATAGCCTGAAGAACGGTGCCGGTCGGATCTTTCGACATTTCCGCAATCGTGCCCTGGCAGAAATTAAACCCGTGCGTTTTGGCTTCCGGGGCAATTCCGATAAATTTGCGAAGCCCATCCAGCGAACCCAGGACGTGGTGAACCCCGTTGAGGCCGCCAGGTGGATAGGCCGGATCGTGGGGATGGCAGGCGAGCTTGACGCCGCTTTCCTCCGCGACAGGCAGCAGGTTTTCGACGAGGTAACGAATGGCGCTCCAGCCTTCTTCTTCGCTGATGGCGCCGGCTTCCGATGCCATGATCTGGCCACCGGCCTCCGCCGTCTTCATTGCGCCGACCGGGGAATGCGCGCCACCTGCACCGTCCTCGGGAAGAACCACACCCCAGTATGAAAAGCGGGCATCGTTTTCGGCCTTGTATTCGTCAGCCTTGAAGGCTGAGCACATCATACCGCCACGACCTTGGACGGTTCCTGTACGGGTGATGCCGACCATGGCGACTGTGTATTTGACCATAGGCACACCACCTTCGCCGGCGGCCCGGATATTTTGCTGCAGGCGCCGGATGATGGCCTCCGCCCGATCGCGATTGCGCAGGCTATCGAGCAGAACGGAACTGACGTCGAGCGCCATGCAATCCATGCTCATGCCGTAGCTTTCGATCCTGCGGCGTTGTGTGACGACCTTCTGTGGGTCCCAAAGACCGTCTTCGCCGATGACCTCCCGGTTCGGGCGGGAGTCGATAACGATACCCCTCGATCCTAGCTGGGACGACAGTTTTAAGCGGTCGTCGGTCGGGTTGATGAGTTGTTCGCCGATATACATTTGCCGTTTTCCTGCTGGCTTCCGTGGTTAGAAGAGCTGCGCGACATGTCTGCCGCGCAGCATGCGGGCAGACTAGTGCTTGAGGACCATTCGCTTGATGTCGCCGACAACGACGAGATAGCTGATGGCAGCCACGAGGGCGTTGGCTCCGATGAAGACCAGTGCGCCATTGAAGGAGCCGGAGGTCTGCACGATGTAACCGATGATGATCGGGGTCGTGATCGAGGAGATGTTGCCGCACATGTTGAAGACGCCGCCGGCGAGACCGGTGATTTCCTTCGGTGCGCAATCAGACATGACGGCCCAGCCGAGGGCGCCGATGCCCTTGCCGAAAAACGCCATTGCCATGAAGAAGATGACGACCGATTGAACGTCTGTATAGTTGCAGGCGATCATCGACATCGACAGCAACATGCCGAGCACGATTGGCGTCTTGCGCGCTGCGGTAAGCGAGAACCCGCGCTTCAGCATGGCGTCGGAAAGAACGCCGCCAAGGATGCCGCCAACAAAGCCGCAGATGGCGGGAATCGAAGCGACGATACCTGCGTTCAGGATCGACATGCCGCGCTGCTGCACAAGATAGACCGGAAACCAGGTGATGAAGAAGTAGGTGATCGCATTGATGCAGAACTGACCGAGAAAGATACCCACCATCATACGATTGGCAAACATCTGCCGCACGTAGTCCATCTTGGCGCCGCCGGCAGCATCCTTCTTGTTGGGACTATCCATTGTCACCAGGCCGCCGCCTGCCGAAATGTAGTCAATTTCGGCCTGGTTGATGCGGGGATGCTCGGACGGATTATAGATAGTCTTGAGCCACAGGAAGGCAATCAGGAAGCCGATGCCACCCATGAAGCCGAAAGACCAGGGCCAGCCATAATACTGGACGATGAAGCCCATGATCGGCGCGAAGATAACGGTAGCGAAATATTGCGCCGAGTTGAAGATAGCCGACGCTGTCGCCCTCTCGTGACTTGGGAACCATGCCGCCACGACACGGCTGTTGCCAGGGAAGGACGGAGCTTCCGCCAAGCCGACGAGGAAGCGCAGGCCAAACAGGATCGCAACCGCCGTGGCTCCCGCGAAAAAGCCTACGAAGCCCTGCATAAGCGTGAAGAATGACCACAGCGCTATGGACAGGGCGTAAACGATTTTGGAGCCGAACTTGTCAAGCAGCCAGCCGCCCGGCAACTGACCGACAACGTAAGCCCAGCCGAAGGCCGAGAATATGAAGCCCATCTGAGACGGAGTAAGTCCGAGCTCTTTACTGAGCGCAGGTCCCGCGATCGCAAGCACTGCACGGTCTGCATAGTTAATCGAAGTCACGACGAAGAGCATGACAACAATTGTCCAGCGCACACTCGTCTTCTTGAGCAATCCGCCCGTCGACGCAGCAGGCGTCGATCCGGGCGCGGTTTCAATAGTCATAATTATCCTCCAGCACGCTTGAAGCACGGCGTCGCGCCGGCTTAATCACGTTGCATTCTCCTCACGCGCTGATAGCGCTATCATTGATGTTCAGGGATCATGCGATGATACGCAATGCGACATACATCCATGCGTCAATTTGGCCGGAAGACCCGATTGGCATCGTGGGTGGAAGTCTGACTTCGAAGGATATTGTCTACCGTAACGGTCGACACTCTCGTGGCTTCACCGGAGGATTAGCGGATGCGCCACCGGCGTTAGCGAGCGATCCTGCACAGGATGGATGCACAGTGAATTGGTCACGGCTGTCGGTGAGCGCCCAGCAGTTTTTGCAGTCAGTCGCTGATGGGCCAGACTCAAGCTTGCGTGGATATTGAGCGGATGCGGCCCTGAAGTCCTAGTGTTAGCCCGCACAATCCCAATGGCCTAAAAAGTCAGACGTGCGATCAGTCCTTTGGGGTAACGTTCCAGCAATTCAAGTCTCCCGTGGTGGGCCTGGATAATCTCTGCAACGATAGACAGGCCAAGGCCGAAGCCGGTGTCGACGCCTCCGCGTGCAGCATCCATCTTGAAAAACGGTTCCAGCACACGGCTGCGATACTTTTCCGGGATTCCGGGCCCATCATCCTTCACGTCGATGATCGCCATTCCATCGGTCGTCGTGAGTTCTATTTCGACATTTGTGCCAAACTTAACGGCGTTCTCGCAGAGATTGGTGACAGCCCGCGTTATCGCCAAAGGCTTGAAGCTGGCAACCATGTGGGAAGGGCCGCGATATTGAACGGCGTGCCCCATGTCTGAGAATTCGTCGCAGACAGTCTGGAGCACCGAGGCTAAGTCGGCGCGTTGCTGTGCCTCCTGCTGGTGGTTGTCACGCAGATAACCAAGGCTTTCCGTGAGCAAGCGATCAATCCGCTCGATATCGACCAGGAGGGCATCCCGCACCTCTTCGGGACCGAGGCGCTCGGCGCGCAATCGCAATCGGGTCAGCGGTGTGCGCAAGTCATGGCTGACACCACGCAGCATCCGTGTGCGCGCTTCGACCATGGTTGAAATACGCTGCTGCATGCTGTTCAAGGCGCGAGCGAGCGCTACGATCTCGACACTGCCGCGTTCCTCGAAGACGGCCGGACCGAGCGAGATATCCGCCTTCATTGCCGCAGCCGAGATGCGCCTGAGCGGGCTGGTTATCGCCCAAACGGCGAAGACGGAGAGAAGAATGATCAGGGTGACGGTCGCGACGAGATAGTTCGAGCCGAATCTTAAGGCGTCGTTGCGGAGAAAGCTTTCCGGCAGGAGTTCCATGACGATCAGTGTCCGGTCGTCGACCTCAGCTGCCAGCACACGCCTGCCATCGACGAAGGTGCGCCACCCGCCATAAGGCACGGGATAGTCTTCCGGCGGCAGCAATTGGTCGATCAGCCGCTGGATGAATGGCTCGTCCGGCGACGACGTGGTGAAATTGTCAAAATATGAGATCGGGCGCAGAGCAAGATGCTGGTCGTTGCGGTTGGTCGCCGCAACGATCATCTCACGCTCCTGTGGCGTCGCTTTCGCGAGCACGAGCGCAAACGCCGTGACACGCGCCGACATGCCTTCGAGATCCGGCGCGTTATATTCCTCGCGCACCCGCCGTTCCAATGTCGAACCTATGACGAAGGCGATGACGAGGCAGGCGAGGATCACTCCGGTGATCTGTCCGTGGATGGTCGAGCCCCACCGGAACAGCCGGGACACCGCCGACCTTTTCGAATAGCCGTTCATCACCTTCGTTTTTTGCATAGCAAGAACCCGCAAACCTTCCATAACCAGCGCTCGGCAATCGCTGGACAATAGTGATGGTGACGGAAAATGGACATTAAGAATTGTTGCAGCGCCGCCTGATCACAAGCGCAGGGGCCGCCGGAGGCGCTTCGCAACAAAGCGTAACACAACGACATGCGGCATGGGTGCCGTTCGTGACAGGACAGACATGTTGCATGCACGACGAGCCGTCTTCAGGCGGCGTCCGTGTCAAATCACTGGAGCACCCATGTATTTTACCCAACGGACCAACCGGCGCCTTCTCGCAAGCGCTCTATCCGTCTCCCTGCTGCTCGCAGGCTCGGGCTCGACCGCACTAGCCGCCGATGCGAGCCAGGCAGGACAGTCACCGGAACCGCCCTTCGATCAAGAGCGGTTCAACGATGAGAAGCCCCAACGAAACTGGAGCCTGCTCGTCGGAGCCGGCGCAATATACGAACCGGAATATGAAGGCGGCGACGAGTTCGCGATCAACCCCGTCCCGTTCGTTGTCTTTACATATGGCGAATGGCTGGAAATTGACCCGCGTGGAGTCACCATCACGCCATTCCGCCATGAAGGCTTCGCGCTTTCGGGCAAGGTCGGCTATGAAGGTGGCCGTGACGAAGACGATGCCGACCGCCTGAACGGCCTCGGCGATATCGACTTTGCAGCCACGGTGGGCGCAAAGGCTTCCTACAGTTGGAACGGCTTTGAAGTTTACGCCGCCGTCGACCAGACAATCGACGGCAGCGAAAGCCTGATTGGAACGTTCGGCGCCGAATACCAGGCACCGGTTACAGAGCGTCTGATCCTCGGCGCAAGCGTCGAAGCCATCGTTGCCAACGACAAGCATATGCAAGCCTATTTCGGCGTTGATGCCACCCAGTCAGCCAGGTCCGGCCTTTCGGAATACAAGGCTGAAGCCGGGCTGAAGCGCGTCAATGTCTCTGCGTCGGCCATCTATATGCTGAGCGAAAACTGGCTGGTGCGCGGCGAGGCAGGTGTCGGGTTTCTCACCGGTGATGCCGCTGACAGCCCGATCGTCGAGGAAAAGATCCAGCCTTCAGCCTCCCTCTTCGTCGGCTACAAATTCTGAAATCTGTTGCCAGTGCTAAGAAAGGTCCGGTGCGAACCGGGCCTTTTCGCGTGATGCGGCGTTTCAGGACTGCTCGACATTGGCAGTGAACATATAACCGCCGAGCCTGACGGTCTGAAGCAGAACGGGGTTGCGGGGATCAGGCTCGATCTTCTGACGCAGCCGGCTGATATGGACATCGACACTGCGTTCGATCGGCCCCGCCAGCCCCGTATGGGTGAGCGAAAGCAGCTCCTCTCGGGTGATCACCCGGCCAGGATTGCGGCAGAAGGCCAGCAGAAGATCGAACTCCGTCGTCGTCACCGCAACCCGCGCATTGCTCGGATCGTGCAATTGGCGACGAAGCGGATCGATCTGCCAGCCTTCAAAGCGCAGCGTCCGCTGGATCGTCGTATGCGCCAGCCCGTAGGAGGCCCGCCTCAACAGGCTGCGGATGCGGGCGACGACCTCGCGAGGGCTGAACGGCTTGGTGACATAGTCGTCCGCACCGACCTCAAGCCCGACGATACGGTCGACCTCTTCACCCAGCGCGGTCAAAAGGATGATCGGCGTCGTCTTTTCCGAACGGATTCGCCGGCAGATGCTCAAGCCATCTTCGCCAGGCAGCATCACATCCAGAATGATGAGATCGAATTCGTTGCTGCGCAGCAGGGCATTCATCACATGCCCGTCTTCCGCTACGGTCGCCATCATGCCGTTTTCCTGAATGGCCAGCGCGAGCAGTTTGCCGATTTCAGGATCGTCCTCGACAATCAGGATCTTTGCATTGGCGGAATTTGCTTGCACGGCTTTTGTCCTTGATCGCCTGACTGCACGCGTTTCGCATGCCCGCCAGGCAGCATATGTTTCGCTTTATTAAGTTTTGTTGCGAGGGTTGGGAAGCGTCCGACAGGACAAGCGTTTACCGGACCGGCAAGCATGTTGGCCACAAGTGTGCCGCAGACCTCCTAAACGGGCGTGCAACAATAAGACACAAGACGAAATGAACCGCCCCTGCGGTCAGGCCTAGCCTGCCCCGAACATTCGGAGCAGACCTATGACGCCATCTACCCAACGCAGCAAGCAGACAAGCTGCTACCTTTCCATCCTGTTCATGACGACGATGGTTGCGAGCGGGATATTCTACTTCAATCCCTCGATCGACATGGCGGTCTCGCAGTCTTTCTTCGACGGCGAGCAGTTCCCCTTGAGGCATAACGGATTGCTGCAGACGCTGCGGCAGGCCAATTTCTGGGCGGGTAGTCTCGTCATAGGCGCCTCCATCGCTCTCGTCATCTCGCGCCCATTGAGAAATGCGATCGGCATCAATCTGAAGCACGCCCTTGTTCCGCTAATCACCTATGGCGTTGGTGTCGGTCTCATCGTCAACATGTTCTTGAAAGACACTTTTGGACGGGCAAGGCCGCGCGACACATTTGGTCTCGGCGGTGATCAGCCCCTCTCCGCCGCATGGGAGATGTCCGATGCCTGCGCCTCGAACTGCTCCTTCACATCCGGCGAGGCTGCAGGTGCGATGGCGATGCTGTCTCTGGTCTACCTCATCCCGGCCAGGCATAGGCTCACACGCAGGATCGCACAGCTTCTGCTCGGGACGCTCGCGGTCTCACTGTCCTTCAACCGCATCCTGTTCGGCGGTCATTATCTTTCCGACGTCATCCTTTCCATGCTGATCGTCACCATCGTGATGCTTACAGCCGAATTGCTGGCCTGCCAGATCCGATGGGAAAGGCTTTCCCTGAGAGGAACCCGGCCGCGACTTGGCGGACGCGCCAACGCCACCCGCATCGCATTCACGCGCACTCGATGAAGCAGATCGCGACCTGCAGCTCCATCCTGCGGGCGAGAACGCATCCCAACACAACATCAAAAGAGCTGACAAATATGCAAATTCGACCTCACACCGGTTCCTCCCACCCCATCAGCCAGGACCTATCCGACAGGGTCAGGAGCGTCATCTCGACCTACCTCGATCTCCCAAGGGAACTTGTCGTCGAGGAGGCGAGCCTCTCGCACGACCTGGGCGCAGACTCGCTGGAGATCACCGAGATGGTGATGGTCTTCGAGGAGGAGTTCGGCTTCAAGATCGACGACAACGCAGCCGATCGCTTCCTGACAGTCGGCGACATCATCAGACATCTGCACCATCTCGCGGGCGTCCAGAATTGATCGCTTCAAGCAATTTCATGCCAGACCATCGCGTCGTCCTTGCGCCTAGAGATTTTCTCTCGCCGAACCTCGACGTCAGCATCTATCCCAAAAAATCAATCTTCAGCCGATAGAGGTTGCGCCGAATGGCCAGGAGAGATCTCTCACGCCTCATTTTCCAAATGCTGGTATCGGTCGCATTGGCCGGCGCCATTCTGGGCGGCCCCATTATTCTGCTGCTTCTGGTCGACCGCAGTTACTGAAGACCCGTGGCGACATTCCATGGGCGACGACAGCTGACCACCAGCACGATCCCCCTCCTCCTCACTCTTGAATAGCATCGGTTTTCCTTCTGACATGGGAGAGCCTTGAGGCAGACGGGCACCACGCAGCCGGCGGCCCGACACCGAACATCCCCAGCCTCCGTCATTCCTTTCCAGACTTCGCCGCTTAGCCTCGAAAGCCGGTGTTTTGATCAAGCCCAAGGAAAACGGATGACGGGGCCAGCCTGCGGAAGCTGGCCCCGTCGAAGCGCGCCGGGGGCTTTGGGTCCTGGGGGAGCCCTGGCTTACGGCGCGCCTATTACCGGACCTGATCCAGATCCGCTTCGGCCGACTGGAGGAAAGGCCGGAAGATGCGGCTGGCACGATCGCCGGCGCCCGCGATGATCAGGTGCAATGACGGGATCACGATCAGCGACAGGATGGTGGACACCAGCAATCCGCCAATTACCGCAATTGCCATCGGCGCCCGAAACTCTCCGCCTTCCCCGATGCCGAAAGCCGAGGGCAACATGCCGCCCACCATCGCAAGCGTCGTCATGATGATCGGACGTGCCCGCTCCCGGCAGGCCTCGACAATCGCTTCGCCGCGGGAAAGCCCATGCGCTTCCCGCTCGATGGCGAAATCCACGAGCATGATCGCATTCTTGGTGACGATGCCCATCAGCATCAGGATGCCGATCACGACAGGCAGGGATATCGGGTATCCACTGAGGAGAAGGGCTGCAACGACACCGCCGATAGAGAGCGGCAGCGAGGCGAGGATAGTCCAGGGCGACAGCACGCTTTTGAAAAGCAGGATGAGAACGATGAGCACCAGCATAATGCCGCCGCCCATGGCAACCGCGAAGCTCTCGAATATCTCGCCTTCGGTATCGGAATCGCCGGTCGCCTGCACGTACACCCCATCAGGCAGGTTCGTCACGCTTTCAAGCTGCATCAGACGCCCCAGCCCCTGGCCTGACGTCAAGCCACTCGCCATGTCGGCGCCGATCTCTATCCGGCGCTGCCGATCGAAGCGGTCGATCGCGGCAATGGTTTCGTCGAAGCTGATCGCGGCCACAGCGGACAGCGGCAATTGCCCGCCATTCGCGGCAGGCACGCTCAGCGTTTCGAACACCGGCAACCTGCCCCGTGCAGCACGATCGAGAACGACGCGGATCGGGATCTGGCGCGATCCCTCGACGAAATTCGCCAGACGCGAATCCACATCGCCGATCGTCGAAATCCGCATCGTGCTGGCGATGGCTGCGGTCGACACACCGAGCGTTGCCGCCTTTTCGGTGTCAACCGTCATGCGCAACTCCGGCCGCATCGCGATATTGTCGCCCGATGGCCCGACGAAACTTTGATCCGTTGCCATCTCGCGCAGGATCCTGTCGGTGGCGTCCTGAACGGCGTCCCCGTCACTGCCCAGCACGGAGAAGGATATGTCGCGACCGCCGCGATCATTGAGGAAGCGAAGGCGGGTATCGGGAATATCGATCAACGCCTTTTCGAGATCCGCTTCTATCTCGAAGGACGATCGGTTCCGCTCGGCCTTGTGCTTAAGGTCGACCGAAACGACGGCGTATCGTACATCCTGCTGGCCGCTCATGCTCGATCCAGCCCGGACCAGCACGCCTTCGACCTCCTCGACTTTACCGATTGCCGCCGCGATCCTGTCGGTAACCTCGCGGGTCTCGTCGAGGCGAGTGCCTGGCGGCAGTTCGACGGTCAGTGTCAAACGCCCGGTGTCCTCCTCCGGCAGAAACGTGGTCGGCACCGACATCAGCGAAATCATCGTCGTGGCGAACAGGGCAAAGGCGCATGTCACCGTCACCCATTGCCAGCGCAGGGTTTGTTGCAACAGGCCCTCGTAGGCGAGCGACAATTTCCCTCTCGCCGGCTCGATCGGCGGGGCATTCGTCATGATATAGGCAGCCATGACCGGCGTGATCAGCCGCGCGACGAGAAGCGAAAAGAACACCGCAATCGCCACGGTCAGCCCGAATTCCCGGAAATAAAGCCCGACCACGCCGCTCATCAACCCGACCGGCGCAAAGACGGCGATGATCGTTGCCGATATCGCAATCACCGCAAGGCCGATTTCATCCGACGCATCGAGTGCTGCGCGATAGGCGGACTTGCCCATATTGCGGTGCCGGACGACGTTTTCGATTTCGACGATCGCATCATCGACGAGAATGCCGGTCACCAGCGTGATCGCCAGAAGACTGAGAATGTTGAGCGAGAAACCAAGCAGATCGATCGCAAAGAATGTCGGGATGATCGACAATGGCAGGGCGACGGCCGCAACCAGAGTTGCCCGCCAATCGCGCAGGAAAAGAAATACGACGATGATCGAGAGTGCTGCGCCCTCGAGCAGAGTATGCATCGCCGACCGATAATTCCCTTCGGTATAGGAAACGGTATCATCGACAATGCCGAAACGAAGGTCTGGATGTCCGAAGCTAAGTTTTTCGACAGCAACGGCCACTTCTTTAGCAACGGTGACGTCACTTGCACCCTGCGAGCGATAAACGGAAAAACCGACAACATCCGCGCCGTTCAGGGTCGCGAAGGCACGAGGCTCGGCAAAAGTATCGCTCACGGTCGCCACATCCGCCAGCCGCACGGAATTTTCGCCCGAAAGCGAAAGTCTTGTTTCCGCAAGCCCTTCGACAGTGGTCGCGGCGGCGGCAGTCGTCAGCACCTGCTCGCGGCCTTCCATGTCGCTGCGTCCGCCGGACCGGTCGAGCTGGCTTTCCACGATCGTCTGGTTGACCCCGCTCACGGAAAGCGACAGCGCCTGCAACCGGTCGGCGTCGAGCTCGACATGGATCTCCCGGTCGGCGCCACCGATGCGCTCGATGCGCCCGACCCCGGCAAGCCCCTGCAGATCGCGCTTTACGGTGTCGTCGATGAACCAGGAGATTTCGGCTACCGTCATCTCCTGACTGGAGACGGCATAGGTGACAATGGACTGCGCTTCTTCCTCGATCCGCTCGATGATCGGCTCGTCGATTGTTCCCGGCAGATCGCCTCTGATCCTTGCGATCACATCGCGTACATCATTCATCGCGCGATCGGGGGAAACGAGCCCCAGTTCGAATTCGACCGTGGTGACCGAGCGCCCCTCGCCGATCGTGGAGGAGAGCTCCTTGATCGCCGGAAGCGCGGCGATCGCATTCTCGACGAGCCGCGTAACTTCGGTTTCCAGTTCGACGGGCGTGGCACCCGGTTGCTCGACGGTGACCTTCACGGCAGGTGTGATGATTGTCGGGAAATAGGTGACCGGCAGCCGGGAAAAACTGTAGAGGCCGACAACCGTCAGGATGACGAAAAGCAGGATCGACGGAAGTGGGTTGCGGATGGCCCAGGCCGAGATATTGCCGTTCATCGCGCCACCTCCATGCTTTCGGTGGCGACCGAGGATACCAGCCGTTCCCCGGCAGGACGGCCAGATGCCGCAATGATGGGCTTTACCTTATCTTCGACCTTAAGGAACCCGGCCGACTTCAGCACCACCATTTCGCCTTGACTTATGCCATCTACGATTTCGACGAGACCATTGCGCCGCGTACCGATAACGACCGGTCGCAGAGCGACGACATCATTTTCGACGATAAAGACGCTGCTTACTCCGCCTGCGGTTTTGACCGCACTACCTGGAAGCACGATATTGCGCCGCATAGAGGCGTGGACCGTCCCACGAGCGAACATGCCGGGTTTCATGCCTTCGGCGTCGCCGAGCGCGATGCGCACTTCTCCGCTTCGCGTTACCGGGTCGAGTTCGGCCGCATTCAGTCTCAACGTGCCACGCACTACGCCTTCGTGCCCAGCCAGCCTAATCTCGGCATGCATGCCTTCACCGAGCATCACGAAGCTCGTTTCCGTTACCTGCGCGACAAACTCGATTTCCGCATTCCTGGCAATCACGAAGAGCGGACCTGCCGAACCTGAGGTCATCGCTCCGACCCGGGCCGTCCGCCTCAAGACGAACCCGTATTCGGGTGCTCTCACCGTGCTGCGTTCGATCGTCAGCTCGATCTCGTAGCGTTCACGCTCGATCAGCGCCGCATCGGCTTCTGCAAGGGCGAGAGACTGTTGCGCAAGGGCATGTTCCGCCACTGCACGCGCATAGGCATTTTCATGCTCCTCCAGAACCTGTAGTGAGACCGCACCTTTCGGCTGAAGAGCCCGGCTGCGGTCCACAACCTTCAACGCTTCCTTCAGCCTGACTTGCGCGACCTCAAGCCTGCTCTCTTCTACGGCCACAGCTGCGCGGGCACGCAACATGCTCACCGAATTCTTGTCGAGGAGCATCCGTGCCTCGGTCGTGTCGAGCAGAGCAAGCGGCTGCCCCTTTTCGACCCTCTGCCCGACCTCGGCGAGAACATGCTCGATCGCCCGGTCCTGTAGGAACGCATGGACCTGCACTTCTTCGCGGGCGACAAGCGACCCGACGACCGGGATCGTTTCTGTAACCGCATCCTCTCTGGCGATCACCACGCTAACAGGCATCTGCTCAGCCGAATGAGATGCCGAGACGAAGGCAAGCCAGAGAAAAAACGCGCAGATGGCGGGCTTTGCCATCGACAAGACTGATCGGGATATCCCACTCATGAAACGACCTTCCGTTTGATCCGCGAAAAGCGAAGAACACGGAAATGACGGTAACGATCAGGGCGCGGAAAGGTGTGTCATCGCGTTAAGAAAGGTTACATACTCAGTTTAACGGGCAACGAGAACGGCGGCCGGCAATATCTCCCCTGTCCAAAAAACAGAACATCGCAAGGAAGCCGCTCTCTTGAACGGGATCGAACCAGTGATCCGCTCTCATCCACGAAGCCCAGAATGTTAAATAACTGAAAGAAGAAGTCTTGTGGCTGGGAAGCAATATGGTTGCGGTTTCGAGCGGCTGATTGGGATGTGTTGCTGATAGCGATCAGACGAGCGTTGGGCATATCGAGTGGAAACATTTCGTTCTTTTCACTGATATCGCCGCCGCAGGCACGAATGTTCCCCGTCGACGCATGCCTGTCGCCGCTGCCCGGAAATGGCCGGGCAGCGGTCGGGCTACGTCAACGACGTTTATTTGACCAGACCGGCTTTCTGGCTGAGCTCGCCAAGCACCTTGGAAGCTTCCTGTACCAATGCGTTGGCATCCGCACCGTTCTTGTAGGCGTAGCC
Source organism: Hyphomicrobiales bacterium (assembly GCA_900469445.1). Lineage (GTDB taxonomy): Bacteria > Pseudomonadota > Alphaproteobacteria > Rhizobiales > Rhizobiaceae > Neorhizobium. The sequence continues at coordinate 5,900 of UBXM01000059.1, read as the reverse complement.
GATCGAGACCGCCTTGTAGGCTTCCTTTAGGGCGGGATCGTTCATCGTATCGGCAAGGATCTTCTCCCAGCCCGCCGAAATTTCCGCCGGCGTTTCCTTGGGCAGTGTCAGGACGCGCCAGACTGGCAGACCGACATTGACGCCGCTATCCTTCAGGCTTGGAATATTGCCAAAGCCCTCTGGCGCAGAGGAACCGTTATGAGCCAGTACCTTCAGCTCGCCACTATCGACCTGGGCTTTGACTTCCGACGGGTAGAGTAGACCGGCGGCGATATCCCCCGACAGAATGCCGAGCAGAACCTGACGGCCACCCTTGATCGGCACACGACGGAATTTTGATCCGGTTTCCTGCTCGATTGCGAAACGAACGTAATCCTGATTGCCCCAATTGCCGGAAACGCCGAAATTGATGGTTTCCGGTTCTGCCTTGGCCTTGTCCAGGAAACCCTTCAGGTCGAGGTTGGCGTAGGGACCTTTGGTGGATACGACCAGAAGATTCGGATCCTCGGAGATCTGGCCGAGATACTTAAACGTGTCGGCGTCATACCGGACGTTTTCGAGCCGGTATTTGTCTGTCACCAGCACTGTCGAAACCTGACCGAGCGTCAGTCCGTCCGGCTTGGCCTTCATCATTTCGTTATAGGCAACAACGCCGCCGCCTGCGGGCTGATTGACGATGACGATCGATTGGCCGGCATGCTTTTCCATCACCTGCGCAAGCGCGCGCGCATTGGTGTCATGGCCGCCGCCGGGGGTGGACGGAACGATAAGATTGACGGTGCTGGTCGGTTTCCAGTCTTCAGCGTGAGCCGGCGTGACGAGTGCAGCGACCGAAACGGCGATGGCCGCCGCGAGATGCATTGGTTTCATGATTACCTCCCTGTGTGACGATAGACCGGCGGTGCATGCCGCCGGTTATGTTTTCGGATCAGTCGTAACGCTTGCGGAAAAGCGGACGCAGTTCGGAAATCGGACGCTTGGTGCGGATCAGGTCGCGCATCACGTCCTCGGCCTTTTCGATGGCAATCGCCTGCTCGAGCACTTCATCGACCAGTTCGAACGGCACGGCGCAGAAGCCGCTGTCATCGGCAACGATGAGATCGCCCGGATAAACGACGATATCGTGAACGGTCACCGGACCGTTGATCTCGATGGCTTCCATACGGAACTTGCCGGTGATCGGGGTAAGACCCTTGCACCAGACCGGGTAATCGAGTTCGTGAACCGCATTGAGATCGCGGATGGCACCGTTGACGATTGCACCGGCAAAGCCGGTCGTCTTGGCAACGAGGCAGGACTGGCCGCCCATGTTGGAGACTTCAAGGTTGCCACCAAAATCGGACACCAGAACGTCGCCCGCCTCGCCCATGTAATAGACTTCGCGCGTCGACATCTTGATCGGGTCCTTGTCGTGCGCACCCTGGGTCGGCGTCTTGCGCTCGGGGATGCTGCGCAACGTGACAGCCGTGCCGGCGATCTTGCGGCCGGGCAGCAGCGGCTTGACATGCGAGGCTGCAACGGTGCCGCGGACGCCCATGCCGTCCAGAACGTCGGAGACGGTCGTGGTCAGGTCGGAGAGCGCGACATATTTGTCGGTCGTTTCCTTGGGCACGCGCGGAAACTTGATCTTCTTGATCCGCTCCGGCGGCACCTGCCCCCAGATACGACCGGCGGCCTTGTATTCTTCATATTCTTCCGCGACCGTCTGTGTCGAAGGCGCGATCTGCTGTGCAAGCGTCATGTTTGCTTCCTTTCTGCTTGTAGGACTATTCTTCCTGAAACGCGGTTTCGCGCTTCTGGCGGAATTTCGACGATAGGAGGAGGAACAGCAGGAAAGCGGTGAGCGCGAGAAGCGCGCCGCTGACCGGCCGTGTCACGAAGGTGGTGAAATCGCCCGCCGAAACGAGCAGGGCGCGCCGGAAATTGTCTTCCAGCATCGGTCCGAGGATGAAACCGAGCAGCAATGGCGCGGCCTCGAATTCGAGCTTGCTGAGGACGTACCCGAGCAGGCCGAAACCGATCATCAGATAGATCGCGAAGGTCGAGTTCTGGATCGAGAACACACCGACCGTGACGAAGACGAGGATAGCGGGGTAAAGCAGCCGGTACGGCACTTTCAGCAGCTTCACCCAGACACTGATCATCGGCAGGTTGAGGATGACCAGCAAGACGTTGCCGATCCACATGGAGGCGATCAGACCCCAGAATAGCTCGGGATTGTTGTTCATGACCTGCGGGCCGGGCTGGATGTTGTGGATCATCATCGCGCCCATCAGAAGTGCGGTCGTCGCATTGGCCGGAATGCCGAGCGTCAACATCGGCACGAAGGAGCTTTGCGCCGCTGCATTGTTGGCGCTTTCCGGCGCGGCTACGCCCTCAATGGCGCCCTGACCGAACTCCTGCGGATGTTTCGAGAGCCGTTTTTCGATCGTGTAGGCCGCGAACGAGGACAGAAGCGCGCCGCCGCCGGGCAGGATACCGAGGATGGACCCCAGGCCTGTGCCGCGCAATACGGCGGGAACCGAGCGCCGGACATCCTCCCGGCTCAGCATGAGGCTGTCGATACGGCTGGTGACAAGCTCGCGGTCGTCACTTTTCTGCAGGTTGCGCAGGATCTCGGTGATACCGAAGACACCCATGGCGACGACAACGAAATCGATGCCTTCCGACAGTTCGAATATGCCGAACGTATAACGTTCCTCGCCCGAATTGATGTCGGTGCCGATCGTCCCGAGCACCAGCCCGAAAACGACCATGGCAATCGCCTTCACCGGCGAACCGGAAGCGAGCACCACGGCGGCCACGAGACCGAGCAGCATGAGGGCGAAATATTCCGCCGCGCCGAAACCGACAGCGATCGACGCAAGCGTTGGTGCCACGGCGGCCAGCAACAGCGTGCCGACGCAACCGGCGAAAAGCGAACCAAGGGCGGCAATCGTCAGCGCCTGTCCGGCCCTTCCCTTTTTGGCCATCTGGTAGCCATCGAGACAGGTCACGACAGATGACGCTTCGCCCGGCAGATTGACCAGAATGGCCGTCGTGGAACCACCATATTGTGCGCCGTAATAGATTCCGGCCAGCATGATCAGCGCCGAGGTGGGCTCCAGCGCATAGGTGATCGGCAAAAGCATGGCGACGGTGGCAACCGGACCGAGGCCCGGCAGAATACCGATCAGCGTGCCGACAACCGCACCGACGAGGCAATAGAGCATATTGTCGAAGGTGAAGGCGACACCGAAGCCGGTGGAGAGGTTGGCCAGAAGATCCATCAGAACACCTCCGGCATGAGAGGCATAGGCAGGCCGAGAACGACGATAAACACCAGGCCCGTAATCACCGGGATGAGCACTGCCGAGACCATCACTTCAACGAGACGCCGGTCAGGAGCAGCCAAGCCGCCGACCAAAACAAGGAGTGCGCAGGCGATCAGATATCCCAGATAGGGGAGCGCCAGGGCGAACAGCCCGATGGCACCCAGTACGAGTACTGTGGGTCTGACGGCGAAGCTTGCGAAAGGGTTGGCGTCTTCAGGCGTGGCAGCCCTGGCGCCCCACACGATGAGGGCGGCGCCAAGCACGGCCATGAGAGCCGCAAGGCTGAGAGGCACGAAACCCGGCCCCATCATGTCGAACGTGCCGAATTCGTAGCCGCGCCCGGTAATCAGGAAGAAGGCGGCGACGAGCAGCAGCAATGCGCCCGATTGCACCTCCCGATTACGAATTATAGTATGCATTGTCTCCTCCATGCATCCGGCATTCACCGGTTCTTGTTGTTTTCGGCGCGGGCTAATCGCCCGCCGCGGCAATTCGGCGGGACAGGTAATCGCTTTCCTGCTTCAGCAATTCGCCGCACAAATCGACCTTCGCCTCCATATGGCTGACCGGACCGGCAAGGGTCAGCGCGCCGACCAGACGCCGATCGCTGTCCAGCACGGGAGCGGCCATCGCCAGCGCTTCACCTGTCGCTTCGCCGATGCTTGTGGCGATGCCGACAGTGCGAATTTCGCTAAGCAGCGTGCGGATCTGGCTGGCGTCCGTCAGGGTGTTGTCGGTCAATGCTTCGAGGGCATCCTGCGCAAGCACGGTTTCCCGCAGATCCTCGGAGCCGAAGGCCAGCAGGACACGTCCGGTGGCCCCGACATGCAGTGGCCTGATCTGCCCTTCCTCGACCGCGTAACGGACACCGTGGCGCGGTTCACTTTTGGCGATCACCAGACGCTGGTTGCCGCGGACCACGGAAAAAAATGCCGTGGCATCTGCCTTTGTGGAAAGCTCCTCCAGCCGCGGCTTCAGCAGCGAGATCATCGTTTCGTATTGCTGCTTGATCGTCAGCCCCAACCGGTAGGCCTTAGGGCCCAATTCAAAAGTGCCGTGCGACGAGTTGATCACCAGATAACCCGCGGCCTCCAGTGTGCCGACATACCGGAGGATCCGGCTGCGCCCCAGCCCGGTACGCGCCATCAGGTCGGCAAAACGCAACGGCCCTTTGCCATCAAAGGCATCGAGGATGCTGAGAGCCGCAAGAACAGCAGTGACGTAACGCTCGGATTCTTTCATGTATCTACTCTGTAGATATTTAGTCTATTTTGTACTGGGTGCGACAAAACGTCAAGACGCCACATCAAGCCATCTTGCGATTCATCGGTTTTACTGGAGTAGACAGGCCATCTCGGCCGGCACATTCACCAAGCCTGACAGCGGCACCGGCAGCACGTCAAGATGCGAGCTGAAGCGTCTGCGAAAAAAGCCATTCGGCGGCGGTTCCCGGCGAAAAGCGGTTCGAGCAGATCATATGGAAACGGCTGGGCGTATCCCAGCGCGCGTACACATCCAGTAAAAAGTCCAACTGAACGAGGCGACCGCTCTCGATATCGCCCTCTACGTATGCAATGGCATGTTACCCATGCGCTGCCCGCCGGAAGGAGCTGATTTGCTCCTTCCCTGCGCTTCTCTGGAGCATGCTTCGTTGCTTAGCATGGCGGAGGTTGCTCGCGCTAAGCGGCGGCATCCCCATTTTCGTGTTCGCTTGCGGCAAAGGCGCCGCCCTCGAGATGAGAGACCGTCGGTTCCTCCGAGAAGTAATCCTGTATGCCTCTCATGAACTCCTCATGGTCTTCGCTTACTTCGAAACGTGGAGTGTGATCCTCGAGCGAGCGCCATCGCACGATTAGGTTGAAGACCTCCGGCGTTTCGATCCTTTGGGCCAGAACATGACCGCGGTACCCTTGCGCACGCGTGAGCAGAGGAACAACACCCTCGAATGCCTGCCTAAATTCTCTGATCTTGTCCTTGTAGACAGGCAGCACAGCGATCTCATAAATCATCGTTGCACCTTTGTGTCGACCGAGGGGTCAACGGCAATCGCGATCTTACCCCGCAAGCCGTTGTTGGGTTTCTCGAGCAGCGCATGGGCGAGCGGAAGGTCGGCGAGCGAATAGACTGCGCCCACATGCGGCCGCAGCTGACCGCGTTCCACCAGTGTGCTCAGATCGTCGAGCTTGCCCTGGTTCTGCCTCGTGAAGACGAAGTAGTAACTCGCGTTCTTGCCCCATGCCTCGATGAGGTTCTGCGGCTGTGCGATGTCTACGATCGAGACGACGCGGCCAAGTTGCGCGAGCACCTTGGGGCTTTGGGACAGTGTGTCGCCGCCAAGGGTGTCGAACACGACGTCTACGCCGAGGCCTCCGGTTTCCCGCATGATGGCGTCGACATAATCTTCTTTCCTGTAGTCAATCACGACGTCTGCTCCGACACCTCGCGCAAACTCGAAGTTGTCTTCGCGCACGGTGGTGAAGACCTTCGCACCAATGGCCTTGGCGACCTGGATAGCCACATGCCCTACCCCTCCCGCGCCGCCATGGATTAGGATGCTTTCTCCTGCCCTCAGCGCCGCACGCGAAA
>UBXM01000060.1 GCA_900469445.1 Hyphomicrobiales bacterium | reverse complement strand
ATCGGTGCCTGGTTGAGATAAAGCGGCCGATAGACCTCGTTCATCACGGGACGGGCGCGTTCGTCGGAAATGCCGACGACGATGCGGTCCGGCCGCTTGAAGTCCTCGATGGCGGCACCCTCGCGCAGGAATTCGGGGTTCGAGACCACGGCGAAATCGGCAGCCGGATTGCTTTCGCGAATAATCCGCTCGACCTCGTCGCCGGTGCCGACCGGCACGGTTGACTTGGTGACGACAACGGTAAAGCCCTTCATCGCCTCGGCGATTTCCTTGGAAGCCGCATAGACATAACCGAGGTCGGCATGACCGTCGCCACGGCGGGAAGGCGTGCCGACGGCGATGAAGACGACATCGGCCTCGGCCACGGCCGGGGCAAGTTCGGTGGTAAACGAGAGGCGGCCGGCCTTGACGTTGGTTTCGACCAGCGCATCGAGACCCGGTTCGAAGATCGGGATGATACCCTTCTTCAAGGCCTCGATCTTCTCTTCAGCCTTGTCGACGCAGATCACGGTGTGACCGAAATCGGCAAAACATGCCCCAGAAACAAGCCCGACATAACCCGAGCCAACCATCACAATGCGCATATGACTGCCTTCCTATCAAATCGCGTCGATCGATCACTACGGCCTTGTGCCGATAAATCAATGACACCGCAGCCGACAACATAGGTGTCTGCTACGTCTTTCGTTAGGGCAGCTATTACCCCCGTCCGAACTCGTCCACAATGCGGATGATGTCGTCTTCCCCGAGATAGGAGCCGGTCTGCACTTCGATCATTTCAAGCATGATCTTGCCGGGATTGGCGAGGCGGTGGACTTCGCCCTGCGGAATATAGACGGACTCGTTTTCCCGCACGATTCTGATGTCGTCGCCGATCGTGACTTCCGCAGTGCCCTTGACGCAGATCCAGTGTTCGGAGCGGTGATGGTGCTTCTGCAGCGACAGCTTCTTGCCCGGCGTGACGAAAAGACGCTTCACCTGGAAACGGTCGCCGTTGAGGATCGACGTATAGCCGCCCCAGGGTCGATAGGATGTCGGATGGGTCTGTGTCAGCGCGGCGGTGCTTTTGGCGGATCCGAGCATCTTGACCAGCGAGCCGACGCTCTGGCTCTCGTCGAGCTTGCCGACATAGACAGCGTCCTCGCTTGCGATGACGGCAACGCCGTCAAGACCCTGTACGGCGAGATGGCTGGTGCGCGACATGACGAGCGAATTGCGGGTGTTGACAACCGTGGCATTGCCGAGTGCGACATTGCCGTCGGTATCCTGCTTGCCGAGTTTCCAGACGGCATCCCAGCTGCCCATGTCGGACCAGGAGAAGGAGGAGGGGACGACGGCGGCATTCGCCGTCTTTTCCATGATCGCGTAGTCGATGGAAATGTCGGTCGCCTTGCCGAACGCCTCGGCATCGAGACGCACGAAGTCGAGATCGTTCTGCGCCTTGGCAACGGATGCGGCTGCAGCATCGGCGACAGCCGGGGCATATTTCTGCATTTCCGACATTACCTGTGCCGCGCCGAACATGAATATGCCCGAGTTCCACAGGAAGCCACCGGCATTCAGCATCTCGGTGGCCTTGTCGACATCCGGCTTCTCGACGAAGCGCTTCACCGCCTTGGCGCCTTCGTCAAGGTCCTGGCCGACCTCGATATAACCGTACCCGGTTGCCGGCTCGGTCGGCATGATGCCGAACGTCACGAGCTTGCCGACCTTCGCCGTCTTGAACGCGATGTCGATCGCCTCCTGATAGCTCTCACCGGGCACGATCTCATGGTCGGAAGCGAGGACCTGGATGATGGCGTCATTGCCGAACTGGCGGATCACGAAGGCGGCAGCGGCAGCGACAGCCGGCGCGGTATTGCGCGCCGTCGGTTCCAGCAGAACGCCAGAAAGCTTCATGCCCAGTTCGCGCGCCTGCTCGGCCACGAGAAATCGGAAGTCCTCGTTGGTGATGACGACCGGCGCCTCGTAGAGACTGCTGTCGGAAATGCGCTCCAGCGTCTTCTGGAACAGGCTGAGATCATCGGTGAACTGGATGAACTGTTTCGGCGCGCTCGCACGTGAAAGCGGCCACAGACGTGTTCCCTTGCCGCCCGCCATGATTACCGGAATGATCTTGTCAGTCATGCTTGCCCCGCCTTTGTCATTCTGTGTTCAGTGCCGAAATTATCGTCTAATCATTACGTTTGGTTGCAAAGCGCCGGATCAGCGCCAGGCCATCTTCCAACAAAGCCGCGGCCGCCTCTTCCGTCGGCGCTTCGACATAGCATCGCATCTCGGGCGCATTGCCAGAGGGGCGCAGATGGACGACCCGACCGTCTTCAAGAGTAACCCTGAGGCCGTCGATATCGCTTTTCTTCGCGACAGCGCCGATCGGAGACAGGAAGCGCCCGAGATGTTCGTCCGACTGCCTGATATAGCCCATCAGCGCGGAACTCGTCTCGATCGGAAAATTCTCCAGGCGATCCGCCATCGCAACCGGCATCCGGAACTCTTCGGCCAGCCTCGAAAGACGCAGCTTCTTTTGCGCGGCAAACAAGAGAGGCGCCAGGACGGGAAGGAAACTGTCGCGTGTCGGCAACGGGCGGATGGACCCGCCCGATAGGGAAAAGCTGGATGCCGTCAGCAGACCGCCATTGGCCTCGAACCCCATGACCTTGTCTTGCCCTTCTGCCAATGCCTCATCCATGCCGGCAATGACGAAGGGGGAGCCGACCCGCGTGCGAACGACCTTGAACGTCCCATTCGACTCGATGCCGGAATTCGAGGTGACCGGTGTCACCACCACATCCGCGCCGAGGAAAAGCGCCGAGATCAGCCCGAGAAGGTCACCGCGCAACGGATCGCCGTTTTCGTCTGCAAGAAGCGGGCGGTCGCCGTCGCCATCGGCTGAAACGATGGCGTCGAGATCGTGGTCGCGAGCCCATTGGCGTAGCGAGGCGACCGTTTCGCTCGATACCGCTTCGGTGTCGACCGGGATGAAGTCTTCTGAGAAGCCGAGTTCGGTAACCTCGGCGCCGTAATGCCGGATCGCCTCGACCAGCAGGTCGCGGGCAACGGTCGAGTGCTGATAGACGCCGATCTTCAGCCCGGTCAATGCGCCGGCCGGCAGGATGGAGAAGACGCGCTTGGCAAACAGCGCATTCGCGGCGTCGCTCCTGTCCGGTGCCGCGCCGGGTGCCGTATCGATTTCGGCATCTGCCATCTCAATAGCAATGGCCGAGATCTGAACCTCGTCCTGCTTGTCGATCTCGCCATCGGCTCGATAAAACTTGATGCCGTTGCGGTCGGCCGGAATATGGGACCCGGTGATCATCAGCGAAGCAGCGCCGGTCTCCAGCCCATAAAGCGCAAGCGCCGGTGTCGGCAACGCTCCGCAATCGAGTGGCACCAGGCCCGCGCGCTCGAGCGCACCGATGCAGGTTGCGGCAATGGACGGACTGGAAGGTCGAAAGTCGCGCCCGACCAGAATATGGTCCCCGGTCTTCGCAAGGCCGCTTCTGATCAGATGGGCTGCGAATGCCTGCGCATAAAGTGCTGATGCACGACCTTCGAGATCGGTAACCAGGCCTCTCAGTCCGCTCGTGCCGAATTTCATTGCCAATCCGCTATATTGTGAGGCCCAGTCTATCTAGATGATGCGCTCAAGGTTTGTCTGCTTTTCAGGAAACACATTTAACGTCTAAACTTTATGATGGTCAGCAAAAAAATCCTCTGACTCGAAATTAGTTTCAAACTGAAGCCGATATCACGCAAGTGTATGATGGTTGGGCGCGAGTAATTTTGACATACGGAGGAGATGTTTCGATATTTCCTTGATTGTTCATGCCATGAAATCCCGAAATGAAGATTATAATGGATGGACAGAGAAGTGAAATATTGATTTTGAATTAAATATACAATCAGATCTATTCGATCGGAAGTCAATTGTTCTTCGCTATGCAGGGAGGATTGTTTTCAAGTGACGCAGAAATCCTTGGTAATCCGCATGCAAAGGATTTTCAGTTCTCCCGCAGTGCCCGTTCCATTTGGTCTGTGATCGGCTTCATGAGATAGGCAAGTGCCGTTCGCGGCTCGGCCCTTATATAGGCCTCCACCGGCATGCCGGGGATCAGCACGAGTTCGCCAAGCTTGGCGCGCTCTTCGGGAGAGATCGCAATGCGGGCGGAATACCAGGTCTCGCCGGTCTGTTCGTTGACGCTGACATCGGGCGAAAGGCTTTCCACATTGCCTTCGATCTCGGATGTCGTTCTCTGGTTGAAGGCCGAAAAGCGCAGCCGCGCCGCTTGTCCGACCGAAACCTGATCGACATCCGCCGGCTTGACCCGCATTTCGACCGTCAGCATGTCGCGGGTTGGAACGATATTCATCGCAGCTTCCCCGGCGCTTAGAAAGCCGCCGATCGTATGCGTCGAAAGCTGGTGGACGATACCGTCTACCGGCGCGCGGATATCGAGATGAGCAATCTGATCCTCGAGCGCCAGCCGCTGTTCCTCAAGCTTTGCAAGCCTGCCTTCGGTGTCGACAAGATCGGTGAGGACTTCGGCGCGTCTATCTTTTTCAAGCTGGACGATCTGCAGCTCTATTTCGGTGATCCGTTTTCCGGCCGTGGCCTCGTCGGAAAGAAGCTGGCTGCGCTCGCCGCTGAGCTGCGCCACCGTGCGTTTGGAATCGGCCAGCCGCGAAAACTGAACCAGCCCGTCCTTGGCAAGGTTTTCGATCCTCTGGGCCTGCTGCCCGCTCCACGAGGCTTCTTCGGCATTGGAAAGCAGCCGTTGTCGTGTTCCGTCCCGCTGCTGCTCGATCTGGGCGATCTGCTCCTTCAGCTGTGCGGTCTTGCTCTCTATCTGCTCGGCTCGCGCCTTGAAAAGCGAAGTCTCCGATGTCAGGCCGGCGATGAACTGCCTGTCGTCCAGCCGGGCGATCTTCTGCAGCGGGTCGATGAGGTCCTTGGCGCCATCGCGCTCGGCGATCAGCCGCAGCCGTTTTGCCTCCAGCTGATCGATTTCCTTGGTCGTCGCCGCGAGGCTGGTCGTAGCCTCCACCCCATCGAGGCGCACGAGTATGTCGCCGGCTCGCACCATCGCGCCGTTGCCGACACGGATTTCCCGAACGATGCCGCCCTGTCCGTGCTGGATCTTCTTGGTATTGCTTTCGACACCGACGACGCCGCTGCCGATCACCGCGGCGCTGATATTCATCGTCGCCGCCCAGCCGCCCGCACCGATCACGAGGGTTCCAAGCGTCACGCCGGCAAGCAGCATATAGCGCCTGATGGCCCGGTTTGCCGGGCTTTCCGATACGGATTTCATCATGCGGTCCTCCGGACCTCGTCTGGTCTGGTCTTGAGTTTGCTCAAAACCTCGTCGCGCGGTCCGAACGCGGTCATCGAGCCGTTGTTGATGACGAGCAGATGATCGACAACCTTCAGCATGTTGGCGCGATGGGCGATCACGACGACGATCGCGCCTTTTTCTCGTGCGCCCATGATCGCGGATGTCAGCGCTTCTTCGCCTTCCGCATCGAGATTGGAATTCGGTTCGTCGAGGACCACGAGAAACGGATTGCCATAAAGCGCGCGCGCCAGGCCGATGCGCTGGCGCTGTCCGCCGGACAGGGTGCCGCCGCCGGCGCCGACCTGGCTGTCATAGCCGTTCGGCAATGAGAGAATGAGGTCATGGACATTCGCGAGCTTTGCCGCTTCCATGATCTTTTCCGGTGTCGCCGAGGGCGAAAAACGGCTGATATTATCGGCAACGGTGCCGGCGAAAAGCTCGACATTCTGCGGCATATAGCCGATCGACGGACCGAGCCGGTCGCTGTGCCACTGGGAAAGCTCCGCTCCATCCAGCCGGATCGAACCCCTGATCGTCGGCCAGGCGCCGGTCAGCGCGCGGCCCAGGCTGGATTTCCCGCTGCCGCTTGGTCCGATGATGCCGACACCCTGGCCGGCAAACAGGCTGACCGAGACATTGTGGACGAGGATTTTGCCGCTGCCGGGGGCGGCGACCGCAAGCCCTGCAACGGAAAGCGAGCGGCTGGGCGCTGGTAGCTGCATTTCAGCGGCTTCCGGCCTGATCCGGTCGAACGTTTCCTGCAGGCGTCGTGCCGATTGCCGTGCCGAGATGAAATTGCGCCATTGGCCGGTCGCCATCTCGATCGGGGCCAGCGCCTTGGAGGTGAGCACGGATGCGGCGATGATCACGCCTGCCGAAGCAAGCTGGTCGATCACCAGAAGCGCACCGAGAGCCAGGATGCCCGATTGAAGCGCAAGCCGGAAAATCTTGGCAATGGCGGTGAAGGTGGCAGTCAGATTGCTGCTGCGCAGGTTTTCCGCCGCATATTTGTCGTGCGCGCTTTCGATGCGCTTCGCAAACGCGTCCTGCATGCCCATCGCGCGCAAGGTGTCGGCATTGCGGCGGCCGGCTTCTGAAAGCTCCCAGCGGCCGGCCAGCAGGTGTGCTGCCTGCCGGCTCGGCTTTCTCAAAAGAAACTCGCTGCAAAGCGTCAGGCTCAGAAGAACGATTGCGCCGCCGACGACGGCAAGCCCGAAAAGGGGATGAAAGAGATAAAGCAGGCAGACGAAGACCGGCATCCAGGGAAGGTCGGCGATTGCGATGGGTCCCGGACCGCTCATGAACTGGCGGATCTGATCGAGATCCCGAAGCGGCGCCGATGGGCCGCCATCCTGTCCTGCCGCCGGGACGGCGAGCGTCGCCATGATCGAAGGCGCGCTCAATTGTTCATCGAGGCGGCGTCCGATCTGCAGCAGGATTTTAGAGCGCAGGATTTCGATAATCGCCAGCACCGCGTAGATGCCTGCAGCAAGAATCGAAAGCGCTGCGAGCGTGGGAATGCTGTAGCTTGTCAGAACCCGGTCATAGACCTGCATCATGAACAGCGGGCTGACCAGCATCAATATGTTGCTGACGGCACTGATAATGGCCACGCCGATAAACGCCTGCCGTGTTGCCCCAAGGGCCGATCGGATCGAGGGGAGCCCGTTTGTCGTCACCAAGCATTGCCTCATGAATGCACGATACCAAGGGTGAGTGGTAAGGTTAGGAGGCCCCGGGTTCACATTTGGTGAACAACGCCGACTTTACTGGAACAGTCCGAAGCGCACTGCGCCTCGCGTGATGGCATCAGGCAATGCGCATCTGTCGGTCCTAGCGCGAATCTTCAGCGGCTGCCGACGAAAAACTTCGTGGCCCGTTGTCCACGGCCGCATATGACCGGCTCGCCGCGGCGGCAGCTTCGATTTTGCAGCGAATGACAGTGATTTGCCTGATCAGGTCGCGCAAACGCACGCGATATGAAAGGCTGGCAAATCTTGTTCTTTATATAAGGGGAAAATGGTGGGCGATGAGAGACTCGAACTCCCGACATCCTCGGTGTAAACGAGGCGCTCTACCAACTGAGCTAATCGCCCGTCCGCTGACCGGATCATGTCCGCCGCGTCGGTGGCCGTGATCTATGCGGATCGGAAAAAAACCGCAAGAGCCTTCGTGATGTTTTTTTGAAAAATTCGTCGGATATGCGCAAAAAAGAGTGGCTGTGGATAAAACATCAAATGCGTCATCCTTTTGTCTTGAAACCTGCTTGACACCCGATCACGAACCTCTTAGACAGCCGCCAACCGAGCGATTGAGGTCGCCCGGCCAAGAGGTTTCCCTTCACGGAGGGATGGTTCTTGAAGAAAGTGCGGGTGTAGCTCAGTCGGTTAGAGTGCCGGCCTGTCACGCCGGAGGTCGCGGGTTCGAGCCCCGTCACTCGCGCCATTCTTCTCTCACTGATCGATCGGTTGACCCCGATTGATCCGCCGTAAAAGGCAAATGCGCGGGTGTAGCTCAGTCGGTTAGAGTGCCGGCCTGTCACGCCGGAGGTCGCGGGTTCGAGCCCCGTCACTCGCGCCATTCTTTTTCTCCTCCATTAATGTCGTTCGTGTCGCCCAGGGCGGCATCGCGATTCTTTCTGTTTCTCCCGTTCGGTTCAGGCGTGCCGTTTCAGTGGTCGTTTGCGCTGATTCCGGCCGACGACGTCCGGTGAGGGGAGGGTGTCGTTCGCAATTGCGTGATCAGCCACTTTTATATGCGATAATTTGCGCTTGGCCTGGTTATGCTTACCGCAGCTGCGCGAGTTCCCGCAATGCGTGCGCTGGCTGTTGCGCGCCGGATGTTTCCTTTGTGCTTCCAGTGTGCTCTGCAACCGAAAAGATTGTTTTTTGTGTATTATTTGCTGCGCGCAAACGTCGCAGGGGTAAGATTCCGCCTCCAGAATTGATAAAACGCAAATCCGCTGCAAACGTTGAGATTTTTGCTCCTGTTAATAACTTTCCGCGATAGTCGGACTTCCTTTGAAACGCTGTTTTTCAATCGTTTCAGGCTTTCCCGCGTCGTCTGCGACGTTTTGTCGTCTTTCACGCCGCTATGCGTGTGAGGTGGCTTGTTAAAGCACTTGCGTGGGAAACGTTGCTGCGATAGTCACGGCTTGTTGCAATGCACGTTGGCTTGCCGCGCATTGACTAAAAATGCGCCACTCGGCGCTTCTTGCAGGCAGGGGTTGGAATCATGAATGAACTTCTCGCGTCTTATATCCCGATCGCGATATTCATCGGAATCTCCTTGGTCATCGGCCTGGCGCTTCTGATCGCGCCCTTTGCTGTCGCCTACAAGGCGCCCGATTCTGAGAAGCTTTCGGCTTTCGAGTGCGGTTTCAATGCATTCGATGACGCGCGCATGAAGTTCGATATTCGATTCTATCTCGTATCGATTCTTTTCATCATCTTCGATCTGGAAGTCGCCTTCCTCTTCCCCTGGGCCGTTTCGTTCGGGGAGATGGGCTGGTTTGGTTTTTGGTCGATGATGGTATTCCTGTCCGTGCTTACGGTAGGATTTATCTATGAGTGGAAGAAGGGAGCCCTGGAATGGGAGTAGTCGATAGCGGCAGCACCCTCGTTGCGCCTCAGCCGAAAGGCATTCTCGACCCCAAGACCGGCAAGCCGATCGGCAGCGATGACGCCTTTTTCGGCGAAATCGACAACGAGCTGGCCGATAAGGGCTTTCTCGTCACCTCGACGCAGGATCTCATCACCTGGGCGCGCACCGGTTCGCTCATGTGGATGCAGTTCGGTCTGGCCTGTTGCGCCGTCGAGGGCCTGATGCAGGTCTCCGGCCCGCGTTACGACCTCGAGCGCTTCGGTGTCGCGCCGCGTGCTTCGCCGCGCCAGTCCGACGTGATGATCGTTGCAGGCACGCTGACCAACAAGATGGCACCTGCGCTTCGCAAGGTCTATGACCAGATGCCCGAGCCGCGTTATGTCATCTCCATGGGCTCCTGTGCCAATGGCGGCGGCTATTATCACTATTCCTATTCGGTGGTGCGCGGCTGCGACCGTGTCGTCCCCGTCGATATATATGTACCGGGCTGTCCTCCCACGGCAGAGGCGCTGCTTTACGGCGTGCTTCTGCTGCAAAAGAAGATCCGCCGCACCGGCACGATCGAGCGCTAGGCGGGGAGGGGCTTATGACAGTTGAACGCTTGACCGAGCTTTCCTCCTTCCTTTCGGAAGCAAAGCCGGCACTTATCTCGGAAACCATCATCGCCAATGGCGAGCTGACGGTCTTGACCGAGGCTCAGGGCATCATCGAACTCCTGACCTTCCTGCGTGACGATCCCAAATGTGGTTTCGTCTCCTTCATCGATATCTGCGGTGTCGACTGGCCGGCGCGCGAAAAGCGCTTCGATGTCGTTTATCACCTTCTGTCTCCGCGCCAGAACCTGCGCATCCGCGTCAAGCTTGCGACCGGTGAGGATGAAGCCGTCCCGTCGGCAACGGCAGTCTTTGCCGGCGCCGAGTGGTACGAGCGTGAGGCGTGGGATCTTTACGGGATCGCGTTTTCCGGCCATCCGGACCTGCGCCGCCTTCTGACCGATTACGGTTTCGAAGGCCACCCGCTGCGCAAGGACTTCCCGGTTACGGGTTTCGTCGAGGTTCGTTACGACGATGCCATCAAGCGCGTCGTCTACGAGCCGGTGGAACTGCGTCAGGAATTTCGGAACTTTGACTTCTTGTCTCCCTGGGAAGGGCCTGAATACGTGCTTCCCGGCGACGAGAAGGCCGACGACAAAGCCAAAGCCTAAGCCGGCGCATTTTCGCGACGGCCCAATCCTTTTCCCGCCGCAGCCTTAAGCGCTGTCCGGCATGGAGCAAGCGGTATGACTGAGCATAACGTCCGCAACTTTACGATCAACTTCGGCCCGGAGCACCCGTCGGCGCACGGCGTTCTGCGTCTGGTCCTGGAGCTTGACGGCGAAATCGTCGAGCGTGTCGATCCGCATGTCGGCCTTCTGCATCGCGGCACCGAGAAGCTGATGGAGACGAAGACCTATCTCCAGGCGCTGCCCTATCTCGACCGGCTCGATTACGTCGCGCCGATGAACCAGGAGCATGCCTATTCGCTCGCCGTCGAAAAGCTCCTCAACATCCAGATCCCGATCCGCGGCCAGCTGATCCGCGTCCTTTATTCCGAAATCGGCCGCATCCTGTCGCATGTGATGAACGTCACGACGCAGGCCATGGACGTCGGCGCGATGACGCCGCCGGTCTGGGGTTTCGAGGAACGCGAAAAGCTGATGATCTTTTATGAGCGTGCGTCGGGTGCCCGCCTGCACGCCGCCTATTTCCGCCCCGGCGGCGTCCATCAGGACCTGCCGCCCGAACTGGTGGAAGACATCGGCGCCTGGTGCGATCCGTTCCTCAAGGTTCTCGATGATATCGAGGGCATGCTGACTGACAACCGTATCTTCAAGCAGCGCAACGTCGATATCGGCGTGGTCAAGCTCGAAGACGCCTGGGCCTGGGGTTTCTCCGGCGTCATGGTGCGCGGTTCGGGCGCTGCCTGGGATCTGCGCAAGGCGCAGCCTTATGAATGTTATTCCGAAATGGATTTCGACATCCCGATCGGCAAGAACGGCGACTGTTATGACCGCTATCTCATTCGCATGAACGAGATGCGCCAGTCGGTCCGCATCATGAAGCAATGCGTCGAGCGGCTGCTCGGTGATGCCAAGACCGGACCGGTTTCGTCCACCGACGGCAAGGTCGTTCCGCCCAAGCGCGGTGAGATGAAGCGCTCGATGGAAGCGCTGATCCACCATTTCAAGCTCTATACCGAAGGCTACCATGTGCCGGCCGGCGAGGCCTATGCCGCAGTCGAAGCGCCGAAGGGCGAATTCGGCGTCTATATCGTCGCCGACGGCACCAACAAGCCCTACCGCTGCAAGCTGCGCGCGCCGGGTTTTGCCCATCTCCAGGCCATGGACTTTCTCTCCAAGGGCCACCAGCTGGCCGATATTTCGGCAGTCCTCGGCTCGCTCGATATCGTTTTCGGCGAGGTGGACCGCTAATGGCCCGCTTTGACGTCGCGATGTCTGCCAATGTCCGCGAACCATCTGCGCGGGCTGTCCAAATAACTGATAAGGCGTAAGAAACTATGTCCGTTCGTCGACTGGCCGAAGAACAGTTCCAGCCCGCAAGCTTTGCGTTCAGCGAAGAGAATGCTGCATGGGTTGAGGCAACGATCAGGAAATATCCGGAAGGCCGGCAGCAATCCGCGGTCATCCCGCTTCTGATGCGGGCGCAGGAACAGGATGGCTGGGTCACCCGCGCCACGATCGAGCACGTCGCGGCCAAGCTCGACATGCCCTATATCCGCGTCATGGAAGTGGCGACCTTCTACACCCAGTTCCAGCTGAAGCCGATCGGCACGCGCGCCCATATCCAGGTCTGCGGCACAACGCCCTGCATGCTGCGCGGCGCCGAAGAGCTGATCAAGGTCTGTCAGCACAAGATCCATCACGATCCGCTGCAGCCGAATGCCGACGGCACGCTGTCCTGGGAAGAAGTCGAGTGTCAGGGCGCCTGCGTCAACGCACCGATGGTGATCATCTTCAAGGATGCCTACGAGGATCTCACCCCTCAGCGTCTCGAGGAAATCATCGATGCGTTCGAGGCAGGCAAGGGTGACGAAATCAAGCCCGGCCCGCAGATCGACCGCCATCTCTCGGCTCCGGTCGGCGGTGCGGTTACGCTGAATGATGATATCAAGCCGGTTCGTACCAATCTCGAGCCGCAGCCGGCACCTGTCGATGCAGCCTCCGTGCCGCCGGCCGACGCCGCTCATCCCAAGGACACGGCACCCGAGACCGATCCCAAGCTCAAGACGCCGGTAACGGCCCCCAAGGCTGCGGAAAACAACGTCAAGGCTGCCGAAGCCGAAGCATCCGGAGCAGCCAAGCCTGAGCCTGCAAAGGCCGCGCCAGTCGCAAAATCGGAAAAGCCGTCGCTGGAAGACAAGAACCGCCCTCAAGGCATCGACAAGCCGGCCGAGGTCGACGACCTGAAGCTGATTTCCGGCGTCGGTCCGAAGATCGAAGCAACGCTGCACGAACTCGGCATCTACACCTTCGCGCAGGTTTCCTCGTGGAAGAAGGCAGAGCGTGAATGGGTCGACGGCTACCTGAATTTCAAGGGCCGCATCGAACGTGACGACTGGCTGAAGCAAGCCAAGGCGCTCGCCAAGGGTGGCGAAGCCGAATACATTAAAGTCTTCGGCAAGAAACCGCGCTGAGGGAAGAGCAGATGGCGGAAGTCACCAACGATCTGATCTACGAAGTCTTGAAGTCGATGCGGGGCGGGCTGTCCAACATCGAGCACAGGCTCGATGGCATGGATAATAGGCTGACTTCGCTGACGACACAGATGAATGCCGTCCATGTGGATGTTGCAAACATCTATCAAACTCTCGGCCGCTTGGACCAGCGCGTGACGCGCATCGAAAAGCGCCTCGACATAATCGAAGAACCGGCGGAATAGCCCATGCTCAAAGATCAGGATCGCATCTTCACCAACATCTACGGCCTCAAGGACAAGTCCTTGAAGGGCGCGATGAGCCGTGGCCACTGGGATGGCACGAAGATCATCATCGAGAAGGGCAGGGACTGGATCATCAACGAGATGAAGGCATCCGGCCTTCGCGGTCGTGGTGGTGCAGGCTTCCCGACCGGCCTCAAATGGTCCTTCATGCCGAAGGAGAGCGATGGTCGCCCGCACTATCTCGTCGTCAACGCCGACGAATCCGAACCCGGCACCTGCAAGGACCGCGAAATCCTGCGCCACGATCCGCACACGCTGATCGAAGGCTGCGTGATCGCCGGTTTCGCCATGGGCGCGCATACGGCCTACATCTATGTCCGCGGCGAATACATGCGCGAGCGTGAAGCCCTTCAGGCGGCGATCGATGAATGTTACGACGCCGGATTGTTGGGTAAAAACAACAAGAATGGCTGGGATTTCGACGTCTTTGTTCATCACGGCGCAGGCGCTTACATCTGCGGCGAGGAAACGGCTCTTCTGGAAAGCCTCGAAGGCAAGAAAGGCCAGCCGCGCATGAAGCCGCCGTTCCCGGCGAACATGGGTCTCTACGGCTGCCCGACCACGGTCAACAACGTCGAATCGATTTCGGTCGCTCCGACCATCCTGCGCCGGGGCGCATCCTGGTTCTCCTCGATCGGCCGTGCCAACAATGTCGGCACCAAGCTGTTCATGGTTTCCGGCCATGTCGAGCGTCCCTGCACCTTCGAAGAAGCGATGGGTCTCTCCTTCCGCGAAATCATCGAGCGTCATTGTGGCGGTATCCGCGGCGGCTGGGATAACCTGCTCGCCGTCATCCCCGGCGGTGCATCCTGCCCGATCGTGCGCGGCGAAGACATGGCTGATGCGATCATGGATTTTGACGGCATGCGCGAGGTGAAATCCTCCTTCGGCACCGGCGGCATGATCGTCATGGACAAGTCGACCGACGTCATCAAGGCAATCTGGCGCATTGCGGCCTTCTTCAAGCATGAAAGCTGCGGCCAGTGCACGCCGTGCCGCGAAGGCACCGGCTGGATGATGCGCCTGATGGAACGCATGGTGCGCGGCAACGCCCAGAAGCGTGAGATCGACATGTTGTTCCAGGTTTCAAAACAGGTCGAAGGCCACACGATCTGCGCGCTCGGCGACGCTGCCGCCTGGCCGATCCAGGGCCTGATCCGCAATTTCCGCTCCGAGATCGAAGCTCGGATCGACCAATATACATACAATGCGACGTCTGAAGGCGCCGTCATGGAGGCGGCCGAATAAGGCCTGCGACAAGCAGGATCTCGGTTGTTGAAATGAATTTTTTCCGGGCCTTGGATGCTCGGGTTGAACACAGGACGTAAGTGATACGATGGCAAAGCTGAAGGTTGACGGCAACGAAATCGAAGTTCCTGACCATTTCACGCTGCTTCAGGCATGCGAGGAAGCGGGTGCCGAGATTCCGCGCTTTTGTTTCCATGAGCGTCTGTCGGTGGCGGGCAACTGCCGCATGTGTCTGATCGAGGTGAAGGGTGGTCCGCCGAAGCCGACGGCTTCCTGCGCCATGGGCGTGCGCGATATCCGCGGCGGCCCGAACGGCGAACTGCCGGAAATCTTCACCAACACGCCTATGGTCAAGAAGGCCCGCGAAGGCGTGATGGAATTCCTGCTGATCAACCATCCGCTGGATTGCCCGATCTGCGACCAGGGTGGCGAATGCGACCTGCAGGACCAGGCGATGGCCTTTGGTATCGACAGTTCGCGTTACGGTGAAAACAAGCGCGCCGTCGAAGACAAGTATATCGGCCCGCTGGTCAAGACCGTGATGAACCGCTGCATCCACTGCACGCGCTGCGTCCGCTTCACCACCGAAGTCGGCGGCATTTCCGAACTCGGCCTGATCGGCCGCGGCGAAGATGCCGAAATCACCACCTATCTCGAACAGGCAATGACCTCCGAGCTGCAGGGCAACGTCGTTGACCTCTGCCCGGTCGGTGCTTTGACCTCCAAGCCCTTCGCCTTCACCGCCCGCCCTTGGGAGCTCGGCAAGACGGAATCGATCGACGTCATGGACGCCGTCGGCTCCGCCATCCGCGTCGATACCCGCGGCCGCGAAGTGATGCGCATCATGCCGCGTGTCAACGAGCAGGTGAACGAGGAGTGGATCTCCGACAAGACCCGCTTCATCTGGGATGGTCTGAAGACCCAGCGTCTCGACCGTCCTTACGTCCGCAAGGATGGCCGCCTGCAGCCCGCAAGCTGGAGCGAAGCCTTCGCTGCCGTCAAGACTGCCGTTTCCGCCGCGTCTGCCGACAAGATCGGCGCGATCGCCGGTGACCTTGCTTCCGTCGAGGAAATGTATGCGCTGAAGCAGCTTCTGACCTCGCTCGGATCGGAAAATCTCGACTGTCGCCAGGACGGGACGGCGCTGGATCCGTCGCTTGGTCGCGCAAGCTACCTCTTTAACCCGACCATCGAAGGCATCGAACAGGCCGGCGCTCTGCTCATCATCGGCGCCAACCCGCGCCTTGAAGCAGCCGTCCTCAATGCCCGCATCCGCAAGCGCTTCCGTCGCGGCAATTTCCCGATCGGCGTGATCGGCGAAGTCAACGAACTGCGTTACGTCTATGACTATCTCGGCGCAGGCCCGGAAACGCTGACCGATCTGGCGTCGGGTGCAAACGGCTTTGCCGAAAAGCTGCGCTCTGCCAAGAACCCGATGATCATCGTAGGGCAGGGGGCTCTCACCCGTCCGGATGGTCTGGCCGTTCTTCAAGCCGCAGCCCAGCTCGCAGGCTCGGTTGGCGCATTGACGGAAGAGTGGAACGGTTTTGCCGTTCTGCACACCGCAGCCTCGCGCGTCGGCGGTCTCGATCTCGGTTTCGTTCCGGGGCAGAAGGGCGCCGATGCGGCCACCATGCTGCGCTCCATGGATGTTCTCTTCCTGCTCGGCGCCGACGAGATGAATTTCTCGGCCAAATACGCCAAGACGACGATCTATATCGGCAGCCACGGCGATGCCGGCGCAATGAATGCCGACATCATCCTGCCGGGTGCCGCCTATACCGAAAAATCCGGCACCTGGGTCAATACCGAAGGCCGCGTCCAGATGGGCAACCGCGCGGGCTTTGCCCCGGGCGAAGCCCGCGAGGAATGGGCGATCCTGCGCGCGCTCTCCGACGTGCTCGGCAAGAAGCTGCCCTTCGACAGCCTCCACGCCCTGCGTGCCAAGCTCTATCAGGACCACCCGCATTTTGCGCAGATCGACGAGATCGCTGCAGGCTCGGTCAATGATGTGGCAGCGCTTGGCCAGAAAGCTGGTGAAATGACCAAGGGCGGCTTCGCGTCGCCGATCAAGGATTTCTACCTGACCAACCCGATTGCCCGTTCCTCTGCCGTCATGGCCGAGTGCTCGGCATTGGCCCGCAACAACTTCCAGGCTGCGGCGGAGTGATATGAATATGGATGTGTTTTTCTGGACCTACGTTTGGCCTGCACTGATCATGGTCGGTCAGTCGCTTCTGCTTCTCGTCTGCCTACTGGTCTTTATCGCCTTCATCCTTCTGGCCGACCGTAAGGTCTGGGCAAACGTACAGCTACGCCGCGGTCCCAACGTCGTTGGTCCCTTCGGCCTGTTCCAGTCCTTTGCCGACCTTCTGAAATTCGTCCTGAAGGAACCGATCATTCCGTCGGGTGCCGACAAGACGGTCTTCCTGCTGGCCCCGCTCGTGTCTGTGACGCTGGCGCTCGCCACCTGGGCGGTCATTCCGGTCAATGACGGCTGGGCGGTCGCCAATATCAATGTCGGCGTCCTTTATATCTTCGCGATCTCCTCGCTCGAAGTTTACGGCGTCATCATGGCCGGCTGGGCGTCGAACTCGAAATATCCCTTCCTCGGCGCGCTCCGTTCGGCAGCCCAGATGGTGTCCTACGAAGTCTCGATCGGTATCGTCATCGTCACCGTGCTGCTCTGCGTCGGCTCGTTGAACCTCACCGATATCGTCTATGCCCAGAAGACCGGCCTCGGCACCATGCTTGGCATGCCGAACTCGTTCCTCGACTGGCACTGGTTCTCGCTCTTCCCGATGTTCGTGATCTTCTTCATCTCGGGGCTTGCCGAAACCAACCGTCCGCCCTTCGACCTTCCGGAAGCGGAATCGGAACTCGTCGCCGGTTACATGGTCGAATATTCGTCCGCGCCGTACATGATGCTGATGCTGTCGGAATATGCGGCGATCATGCTGATCTGCTCGCTGACGACGATCCTGTTTTTGGGTGGCTGGCTGCCGCCGGTCGATTTCTGGCTGATCAACTGGGTCCCGGGCATCGTCTGGTTCCTGCTGAAGGTCGTGATGGTGTTCTTCGGTTTCGCCATGGCCAAGGCCATCGTGCCGCGCTACCGCTACGACCAGCTGATGCGTCTCGGCTGGAAGGTCTTCCTGCCGCTGTCGCTCGGCATGCTGGTTATTGTTGCATTCGTACTGAAACTGACGGGATGGGCAGGCTGATCATGGCTGAAAACATCCGCAGCGTCACTGGAGTTTAAAGATGGCCGCACTCTCCCAAGCCGTCAATTCGCTCTTCCTGAAGGAGTTCGTCAGCGCATTCTGCCTGGCGTTCAAGTATCTGTTCTTCAGGCAGAAGGCGACGATCAACTACCCGTTCGAAAAGGGGCCGGTCTCTCCGCGCTTCCGTGGCGAGCATGCGCTTCGCCGTTATCCGAACGGGGAGGAGCGCTGCATTGCCTGCAAGCTGTGCGAGGCCATCTGTCCCGCTCAGGCAATCACCATCGAGGCAGGCCCGCGCCGCAATGATGGCACCCGCCGCACGGTGCGTTACGACATCGACATGGTCAAATGCATCTATTGCGGCTTCTGCCAGGAAGCCTGCCCGGTTGACGCGATCGTCGAAGGCCCGAATTTCGAGTTTTCGACGGAAACCCGCGAAGAGCTTTATTTCGATAAGGCCAAGCTTCTGGAAAACGGCGATCGCTGGGAACGGGAGATCGCCCGCAATATCGCGATGGATGCACCTTACCGTTAAGGCTGTGTCCGCCGGCGGCTTCGTTGCCGGTGAAATGAGGTAAGAGCCGATGTCAGATAGGGCATTGGTCGGACGGGGCGGGCACTAAGGCCCGATCTCGACGAGGGACGAGAAGGCACGACGATGGGTCTGCAGGCACTATTCTTTTATCTGTTCGCGTTCGTCGCCGTGGCGTCGGCGTTCATGGTCATTTCGGCCAGGAACCCTGTCCATTCGGTTCTGTTCCTGATCGTGGTCTTCTTCAACGCGGCGGGCCTCTTCCTGCTGACGGGAGCGGAATTCATCGCGATGATCCTGCTGGTCGTTTATATCGGCGCGGTCGCGGTTCTCTTCCTCTTCGTCGTCATGATGCTGGATGTCGATTTCGCCGAACTGAAAGCCGGTGTGCTGCAATATGCGCCGGTCGGCATGCTGGTCGGCCTGGTCGTTGCGGCCGAGTTGATCCTCGTGGTCGGCTCGAGCGTGCTGTCGCCGGAAGCGGCGAACTCCATCACCATGCCGATCCCCAATCCGGCGGAACGATCCAACACCGCCGCTCTCGGCGATGTGCTCTACACCCACTATGTCTACTATTTCCAGATCGCCGGCCTGGTGCTTCTTGTCGCAATGATCGGTGCGATCGTGCTGACCTTGCGCCACCGCCAGAACATCAAGCGCCAGGATATTTCACGCCAGGTGGCTCGCACGCCGGAAACCGCCGTCGAGGTGGTCAAGGTCAAGTCGGGCCAGGGCCTCTGAGGAAGCGGGAAAAAGGAACAGAAAAATGGAAATCGGTCTTTCCCACTATCTCACGGTCAGCGCCATCCTCTTCACGCTCGGCGTTTTCGGCATCTTTTTGAACCGCAAGAACGTCATCATCATCCTGATGTCGATCGAGCTCATCCTGCTCGCGGTCAATCTCAACATGGTCGCCTTCTCGTCGTTCCTCAACGACATTGTCGGCCAGGTCTTTGCTTTGTTCATTCTGACCGTCGCGGCTGCGGAGGCCGCCATCGGTCTTGCAATTCTTGTCGTCTTCTACCGCAACCGCGGCTCGATCGCCGTCGACGACGTCAATGTGATGAAGGGCTGATCGGGTCATGATCTACAAGCTTATCGTCTTCCTTCCTCTGGTCGGCTTCCTGATCGCTGGCCTCTTCGGCCGCCAGATCGGCGCCAAGGCCTCGGAATTCGTCACCTGCGGCCTGATGGCGATCGTCGTCGTCCTGTCCTGGATCGTTTTCTTCCAGGTGGCGCTCGGTTCCCAGGAAACCATGAGCGTCGAGGTTCTGCGCTGGATCCAGTCCGGCAACATCGACGTCTTCTGGGCGCTGCGTATCGATACGCTGACGGCGGTCATGTTCGTCGTCGTCAACACGGTGTCCTTCCTCGTGCATGTCTATTCGATCGGCTACATGCACACCGATCCGCACCGTCCGCGCTTCTTCGCCTATCTGTCGCTCTTCACCTTCACGATGCTGATGCTCATCACGTCGGACAACCTGCTGCAGATGTTCTTCGGCTGGGAAGGCGTCGGTCTTGCATCCTATCTCCTGATCGGTTTCTGGTACGACCGCCCGTCGGCAAACGCTGCGGCAATGAAGGCCTTCATCGTCAACCGTGTCGGTGACTTCGGCTTCATGCTCGGCATCGCCGCTATCTTCGTGATGTTCGGCTCGATCAATTTCGAAACGATCTTTGCCAATGCCGGCACCTATCTGCCGGCCGAAGGCTCTCCGGAAGCCGGCCGCGTCGTCTTCGACGTGTTCTTCTTCCAATTGACCCGCGAAGGCGCGCTGACCGCGGCCTGCCTGCTGCTCTTCATGGGCGCCATGGGCAAGTCGGCGCAGTTCCTGCTGCACACCTGGCTGCCGGACGCGATGGAAGGCCCGACCCCGGTCTCGGCCCTCATTCACGCGGCAACCATGGTCACCGCCGGCGTCTTCCTCGTCGCCCGCATGTCGCCGCTGTTTGAACTGTCGCCGGATGCGCTGACCGTCGTCACCGTCATCGGTGCGATCACCGCCTTCTTCGCAGCGACCGTCGGCCTCGTGCAGAACGACATCAAGCGCGTCATCGCCTATTCGACCTGCTCGCAGCTCGGCTACATGTTCGTGGCGCTCGGCATCGGTGCTTATGGCGCGGCGATCTTCCACCTCTTCACCCACGCCTTCTTCAAGGCGCTGCTGTTCCTTTGCGCCGGCTCGGTCATCCATGCCGTCGACGGCGAGCAGGACATGCGCAAGATGGGTGGCCTCAGGAAGCATATCCCGGTCACCTTCTGGATGATGACCATCGGCACGCTGGCGCTGACCGGCGTCGGCATCCCGTTCACCTCGATCGGTTTTGCCGGCTTCTTCTCCAAGGACATCATCATCGAGGCATCCTATGCCTCGCATTCGGTGGCCTCGGGTTTTGCCTTCACGCTTCTCGTCATCGCAGCGCTCTTCACCAGCTTCTATTCCTGGCGTCTGGCCTTCCTCACCTTCTTCGGCAAGGAGCGGGCAAGCCACGAGGTCATGCACCATGTGCATGAGAGCCCGAATGTCATGCTGATCCCGCTTTATGTTCTGGCGATCGGCGCGGTGCTCGCGGGCCTGCTCTTCAAGGGCATGTTCTACGGCGATGCCTATGACGGCTTCTGGAAGGGCGCGCTCTTCACCTCGGAACACAACGAACTGCTGCACGAATTCCACCACGTGCCGTTCCTGGTCGTGCTGTCGCCCTTCATCGCCATGCTGATCGGCCTTGCCACCGCCTGGTATTTCTACATCAAGTCGCCGGAAACGCCGAAGAAGCTCGCGGCCGCTCAGCCGGGCCTCTACCAGTTCCTGCTCAACAAGTGGTATTTCGACGAACTCTATAACTTCCTGTTCGTCCGTTCCGCCAAGGCGATCGGCCGCTTCTTCTGGCAGAAGGTCGACATCGGCACGATCGATCACTTCGGTCCCAACGGCGTTGCCGCTCGCGTCGTCGACACGGCCAACCGCGTCGTGCGTCTGCAGACCGGTTACCTCTATCACTATGCCTTCACGATGCTGCTTGGCGTCGCTGCTTTGATTACCTGGATGATGCTCGGGAGTTCTGTCTGATGACCGATTGGCCTATTCTTTCCACGGTCACCTTCCTCCCGCTGGTGGGCGTGCTGTTGCTCGTGTTTACGCGCGACGATACCGACGACGGTCGTCAGAACGTCATGATCATCTCTTTGATCACGACGATCATCACCTTCCTCCTGTCGCTGCTCGTCTGGCATAATTTCGACGGCACCAGCGCCGATTACCAGATGGTCGAGCAGTATTACTGGCTCGGCAAGGGTATCAGCTACCACATCGGCGTCGACGGCCTGTCCGTCATGTTCGTGGTGCTGGCGACCTTCCTCATGCCGTTTGGCGTATTGACCAGCTGGAAGGCGATCACGCGGCATACGCGTGAATACATGATCGCCTTCCTTATCCTGGAAGTGCTGATCGTCGGCGTCTTCGTGTCGATGGACCTCGTGCTCTTCTACGTCTTCTTCGAAGCGAGCTTGATCCCGATGTTCCTGATCATCGGTGTCTGGGGCGGTCCGCGCCGCATCTATGCGTCGATGAAGTTCTTCCTCTACACGCTGGCCGGTTCGATCTTCATGCTGGTCGGCATCCTGGTCATGTATGCCGAAGTCGGCACGACCTCCATTCCGGTGCTCTTGGCCTACCAGTTCTCGCCCGAAATGCAGTTCTGGCTGTTCCTTGCCTTCTTCCTGTCGTTTGCCGTCAAGGTGCCGATGTGGCCGTTCCACACCTGGTTGCCCGACGCGCACGTCGAAGCGCCGACTGCCGGCTCCGTTGACCTTGCGGCTCTGCTTTTGAAGTTCGGCGGTTACGGCTTCCTGCGCTTCTCGCTGCCCATGTTCCCCCTGGCTGCGGATTATTTCACGCCGATGATCCTGACGCTGTCGGTCATCGCCATCATCTACGCTTCGCTCGTGGCTTTGATGCAGAGCGATATCAAGAAGATGATCGCCTATTCCTCCGTCGCCCACATGGGTTACGTGACGATGGCCATCTTCGCGGTCAACCAGCAGGGTCTGCACGGCGCGATCTTCCAGATGCTGTCGCACGGTGTCATCTCCGGCGCGCTCTTCCTCTGCGTCGGTATCGTTTACGAGCGCACCCACACCCGTAATATCAACGATTACGGCGGTCTCGTGCATCGCATGCCGAAATACGCGCTGGCCTTCCTGGTCTTCACCATGGCCAATGTCGGCCTGCCGGGCACGTCCGCCTTTGTCGGCGAATTCCTGGCGACGGTCGGTGTGTTCCGTGTCAGTGTCTGGACGGCCGTCTTCGCCACCACGGGCGTCGTTCTTTCGGCTTCCTACATGCTGTGGCTCTACCGCCGCATGATCTTCGGTCAGGCGAAATCGGCCCTGATGCAGGGGCTGGTCGATATCTCCTTCCGCGAGCACTGCATCGTCTGGCCGCTGATTGTCGTAACCATCTTCTTCGGCATCTATCCTGCGCCGGTATTCGACGCATCGGCTGCGACTGTCGATAGAATTGTAACCAATTACCATGCGGCCATTGAGGCCGCAGCGACCGCCGTTCAGGCTGTGAAATGATGACGGGACAGAAAAGACTATGACCCCTGAACTCTTTTATCAAAGTCTGCAGTTTGCTCTGCCCGAAATCGTGCTCGCGGTCGGCGCGCTTGCGTTTCTCATGATGGGCGTCTTCATCGGCGATAAGTCGAGCCAGCTCATTTCCGGACTGTCGATCGCACTTCTCGCCGTCGTCGGCGCATGGATCATGATTGCACCGGGCAATGGTGAAGCTTTCGGCGGTGCTTTCATCGTCGATCCCTTCGCCCGTTTCATGAAGGTGGCGGCGATTATCGGTTCGATTTTCGCGCTGGCCATGTCGGCGGTGCAGGGCAAGGCCATGCATCTCGATAAGCCCGAATATCCGGTTCTTCTGGTCATCGCCACGCTCGGCATGCTGCTGTTGATCTCGGCCAACGACCTGATCGCCTTCTATCTCGGCCTCGAGCTGATGTCGCTGTCGCTCTATGTTGTCGCGGCCTTCAACCGTGACAGCCTGCGCTCGACCGAAGCTGGCCTGAAATATTTCGTCCTCGGCGCCTTGTCCTCCGGCATGCTGCTTTATGGCATGTCGCTGGTCTACGGCTTCACCGGCAATACCGGTTTCCAGGAAATCGCCGCCGTGCTTTCGTCGGAAACCCGCGGTCTCGGCCTGGTCTTCGGCCTGGTCTTCATCCTCGCCGGCGCCTGCTTCAAGATCTCCGCGGTTCCGTTCCACATGTGGACGCCGGATGTTTACGAAGGCGCTCCGACCCCGGTCACCGCCTTCTTCGCCACCGGCCCGAAGATCGCGGCAATGGCGATCCTGATCCGCATCACCTCGGAAACCTTCCTGCCGCTGATCAGCGACTGGCGCCAGATCATCGTCTTTGTGGCGATTGCATCCATGCTGCTCGGTTCGTTTGCCGCTGTCGGCCAGAAGAACATCAAGCGCCTGATGGCCTATTCCTCGATCGGCCACATGGGTTACGCGCTTGTCGGCCTGTCGGCTGGCAGCGAAAGCGGCGTCTCCGGCGTCGCGCTCTACATGCTCATCTACATGATCATGTCGGTCGGCACCTTTGCCTGCATCATGTCGATGCGTCGTCCCGATGGTGAATATGTCGAGGAAGTCGACGAGCTTGCCGGCCTCTTTGCCAGAAAGCCCTTCATGGCGGTGGTGCTGACGGCGCAGATGTTCTCCATGGCGGGCATTCCGCCACTCGCAGGCTTCTTCGCCAAATATTACGTCTTCCTGGCAGCCGTCGAAGCAGGCCTCTTCACCCTTGCCGTCATCGGCTTCCTCACCTCGGTCGTCGCAGCCTATTATTACCTGCGTATCGTCAAGCTGATGTGGTTCGATGAGCCGAAGGGTGAGTTCGAACGCACGCCCGGTGAACTGCGCTTCATCTTCGGCATCTCCGGTCTGTTCATCACGGCTTATGTCCTTTACGGCGGACCGATCGGCTCTGCGGCGGATGCTGCAGCACGGTCCTTCTTCTGAGGATGGCGGCGCAAAAGGGCCGCTTCTCGCTCGAAGCCTTCCGTCATGTCGCTTTCGACGACATAGGCTCCACCAATAGTGAATGTCTCGCCCGCGCTCGCGCGGGCGATCCCGGTTTGTTGTGGGTGACTGCCGCCCGCCAGACCCAAGGCCGTGGCCGGCGTGGTCGCGCCTGGACCTCCGAACCGGGCAATCTCTACGCCTCCCTGCTTCTGATCGATCCGGCACCCATGGATCGCGTCGCTTCATTGCCGCTTGCGATCGCAGTCGCTGTTCACGAGGCTGTCGGCGCGGTGTTGCCGCCGGGCGCCGCAGCTCTGCAGGTGAAATGGCCGAACGACATCCTGATCGATCGCCGCAAGACCTGCGGCATCCTCTTGGAAGGCGAGCCGCTCCCCGATGGCCGAAGGGCGCTTGTCATCGGCATCGGCATCAATATCCGCCATATGCCTGACAGTGCGCCTTACGGTGTCACCCGCCTTGTCGATCACGGTGCGGCGGTTTCGCCGGACGAACTTTTCGCCCATCTTTATCAATCCATGGCGCTTGCGCTGGACGTGTGGGATGAGGGCAGGGGCACCGCCGAGATCGTGCGTCGCTGGCGACAGGTCGCCTGCGGCGTCGGCGAACGCATCACCGTCAATCTTCCCGACCGGTCGCTGGAGGGCAGATTTGCCGGAATCGACGACAGCGGCCTGCTGTTACTCGACATGGGGGGTGGACAAGTCCTGCCGATCGCGGCAGGGGATGTATTCTTTACAAGAACGGAATAAGAAGAAGAATGGCTAATCAAGACGAACTGGTGTTTCTGCCGCTGGGCGGCGTGGGCGAGATCGGCATGAACCTCGCTCTCTATGGCTATGGACCGCCACAGAAGCGCCAGTGGATCATGGTCGATGCCGGTGTAACTTTCCCGGGTCCCGACCTGCCGGGCGTGGATCTCGTTCTTCCCGATATCCGTTTCCTCGCCTCTCAGCGCAACAACCTCAAGGGCATGATCATCACCCATGCCCACGAGGACCATTATGGTGCGCTGAACGATCTGTGGCCGGGCCTCAATGTTCCGGTCTATGCCTCGCCGTTTACCGCCGGCATGCTGGAAGCCAAGCGAAAGTATGAAGGCGACCGCGCCGAAATCCCGATCACCATCTTCAAGGCCGGCGACCGCATCAATGTCGGTCCGTTCGAGATCGAGGCCGTCGGTGTCAACCATTCCATCCCCGAACCGATGTCGCTGGTCATCCGCACGCCGCTCGGCAATGTCGTCCATACCGGCGACTGGAAGATCGATGCCAAGCCGACGCTTGGACCGCTGACCGATGAGCAGCGTTTCCGCGCCATCGGCGAAGAGGGCGTGCTGGCGCTGATGTGCGACAGCACCAATGCCATGCGCGAAGGCGTTTCGCCGTCCGAAGAAGAAGTTTCGGCGGGCCTGCAGAAGGTCATCGAGAATGCCGAGGGCAGGGTGGCCGTCACCACCTTCTCGTCGAATGTCGGCCGTATCCGCTCGATCGCCGAGGCGGCAAGTGCCGCCGGCCGCGAAGTCCTGCTGCTCGGCTCGTCGCTGAAGCGCGTCGTCAACGTCGCGCAGGACATCGGCATCATGGAAGGCCTGAAACCCTTCATCGCCGAAGACGAATATGGTTATATCCCACGCGACAAGGTCGTAGTCATCCTCACCGGCAGCCAGGGCGAACCGCGTGCGGCACTGGCCAAGATTTCCCGCGACGAGATGCGCCACGTGGCGCTCACCAAGGGCGATACGGTCGTCTTTTCCTCGCGCACCATTCCCGGCAACGAAAAGGCCATTCTCGACATCAAGAATGCGCTGATCGAACAGGGCGTCAACATCATCGGCGATGGCGACGCGCTGGTCCATGTCTCGGGCCATCCGCGCCGCAACGAACTCTTGAAGATGTACGAGTGGACGCGTCCGCAGATCCTCGTTCCCGTCCACGGCGAAGCCGCCCACCTGACGGCCCAGGCCGAGCTCGGTGCGTCGGCCGGCATCGGCCAGATCCCGCGCGTGCGCAACGGCAACATCCTGCGCCTCGCGCCCGGTCCTGCCGAAATCATCGACGACGCCCCCTTCGGCCGCATCTACAAGGATGGCAAGCTGATCGGCGATCTGGACGAGATGGGCATCAGCGACCGTCGCAAGCTCTCCTTCGTCGGGCACGTCTCGGTCAACATCCTGCTCGACCAGCGGTATGAGTTCCTGGCCGACCCCGATCTCGTCTCCTTCGGCCTGCCGGAATTCGACGACGAGGGCGAGGACATGGACGATGGTCTCTACGATGCCGTTCTCGGCGCCGTCGAAAGCATCCCGCGCACCCGCCGCAAGGATCTCGATACGGTGCGCGAATCCGTCCGCCGCGCCGTCCGCTCCGCCGCCAACATCGCCTGGGGCAAAAAGCCGGTCGTCACGGTGTTTGTCACGCGCGTGCAGTAAAAGCGATGGGGATGGCCGGCGGAGGAGTGTTCGGCGATCCCCTCACTTGCGATTTCTAAAACTTAGCTAAAGCTAAGATGTTGAAATCGCCCTCTCTCCCACAAGGGGAGAGATACGGGTGTCGCACCCGCGAGTCTTTACCTCTCCCCTTGTGGGAGAGGGTACAAAATCAAGATCTTAGCCAAAGGCTAAGTCTTGGATTTTGTTGGTGAGGGGGCTGCAGCTGGCTCCCCCAAAAAGGGAGGAGGAACACATGCTCGGTCGCGTCAACCACATCGCCATTGCCGTCCCGATCCTGAACGAAGCCGCCGCGATCTATCGCGACACGCTCGGCGCCCGAATATCCCAACCGCAATCCCTGCCTGAACACGGCGTCACCGTCGTTTTCGTCGAACTTGAAAATACCAAGATCGAGCTGCTCGAACCGCTCGACGATACATCCCCGATCGCCGCCTTCCTCGAGCGCAATCCATCAGGCGGCATCCATCACATCTG
The DNA here is from genome assembly GCA_900469445.1 of Hyphomicrobiales bacterium. Lineage (GTDB taxonomy): Bacteria > Pseudomonadota > Alphaproteobacteria > Rhizobiales > Rhizobiaceae > Neorhizobium. Next base: position 4,888 of record UBXM01000060.1, on the reverse strand, counting down.
CTACGAAACGCGCGATATCACTGCGGCTGCCGAAAAGCTCAAGGCGACCGGCGCGCGCATTCTCGGAGATGGTTCTCCGAAGATCGGCGCCCACGGAAACCCCGTGATCTTCCTCCATCCTAAAGACTTCAACGGCACGCTGATCGAGTTGGAAGAAGTCTGAGCGAGACGGGTTATGACGAATGAAATCAAGGACTCTTCGCAATATCCGGAATCATTTTATCAGCGACTTCCATCGAATTGTCCGCTGAACAAGCCCCATGACGGAGCCGCCGCATGCCATTCCTGACAGTCGCCGCGATCTATTTCATCTTGTGGTGGACGGTACTCTTCATCGTCCTGCCGCTCGGCTATCGCAGCCAGGGCGAGGAGGGTGAGGTGACGCTCGGAACGGTGGAAAGCGCCCCGGCAAGGTTCAGGGGCGGCCGGGTGATTTTCCTGACCACCGTCATCTCTGCGGCGATCTATCTCGCCTATCATCTGGCATCCGTTTATTTCGGCTTCGGTATCGGCAGCATTCCGGACATCATACCGAGTTTCAAATAGAGAAACTGCAGAAAAGGCCGGAACCGGTTTGCGCCCAATATTGCGCTGAAACAGGGAGCTGGAGCCGGTTCTATCGCCTGTTCCTACCGGATACGCGTCCACAAGCGCCGTGGGCGAACCCTTGTCATGCGGGTGTCATCAATTGCGATCATAGGGGAACGAAATGACCGGGTGCGACACTCGAATGTCGCGTCGGACCCTGCGACAAGGCAAAAAAAAACAAGGCGTTGAAGCCTTGTTTTTTAGTTTCGCGTGATCCTAACCGTTGCCGGGGCAGCGTCGAGCGCGCCTAAGATCTAATCCTCCCAAGACTTTACCGCGATTGGCAAGAATTTGAACTTCATGCCTGTTTTATGGGCTGAAGCTAGCTCATAGGTTGGGCTTTGTCATCCTCTTTTTTTGTATTTTTGTGACACGTGTGGAAAAACTTGCGGTCGGCGCATATGTCGCACCCCGGTTTTCATCAAAATCACATTTTCACATGACCGAACCGGTTCCAGCGCTCTCGTCATCCACCGGCTTTTCGATGGGGGCCGGGTTTTCTTAACCGCCGGGAACCGGTAATAAGCCACGCAATATGTCTTCAAATCGGCCGATTCCTGCGTGATGCGGGAGGCCAAGTAAACAGTCGGAAATCAAGATGCGCCTGTCCCGCTATTTTATGCCCATCCTGAAGGAAAATCCCAAGGAGGCGGAAATCGTTTCGCACCGCCTGATGCTGCGCGCGGGCATGATCCGCCAGCAGAGCCAGGGCATCTATTCCTGGCTGCCGCTCGGCAAGAAGGTGCTGGACAAGGTCAACGCCATCGTTCGCGAGGAGCAGAACCGCGCAGGCGCGATCGAACTGATCATGCCGACGCTGCAATCCGCCGAACTCTGGCAGGAGAGCGGCCGTTACGAGGCCTATGGCAAGGAAATGCTGCGCATCCAGGACCGCCAGGAGCGCCCGATGCTCTACGGACCGACCAACGAGGAAATGGTCACGGACATCTTCCGGTCCTACGTCAAGTCCTACAAGAGCCTGCCGCTCAACCTCTACCATATCCAGCTGAAGTTCCGCGACGAGATCCGTCCGCGCTTCGGTACCATGCGCTCGCGTGAATTCCTGATGAAGGACGCCTATTCCTTCGACCTGACCCGCGAAGACGCGATCCATTCCTATAACAAGATGTTCGTCGCCTACCTGCGCACCTTTGCGCGGCTCGGCATGCGCGCCATCCCGATGCGCGCCGATACCGGCCCGATCGGCGGCAATCACAGCCACGAATTCATCATTCTGGCCGAAACCGGTGAATCGGAAGTCTTCAGCCACAAGGCCTTCACCGATTTCGAAATCCCGGCCGAAAATACCGATTTCGACGATGTCGCCGGCCTGCAGTCGATCTTCGACAAGTGGACCTCGGTCTATGCCGCAACGTCGGAAATGCACGACGAAGCCGCCTTCAACGCCATCCCCGAAGGCGACCGCCTGTCCGCCCGCGGCATCGAGGTCGGCCACATCTTTTATTTCGGCACCAAATATTCCGAGCCGATGGGCGCCAAGGTGCAAGGGCCCGACGGCAAGGAACACCCTGTCCACATGGGTTCCTACGGTATCGGCCCGACCCGCCTTGTTCCCGCCATCATCGAAGCATCGCATGACGAGAACGGCATCATCTGGCCCGAATCGGTCGCACCCTTCGATGTCGTGGTGATCAACATGAAGCCGGGCGATGCCGCCTGCGACACGCTGTCGGAAAAGCTCTACGCCTCGCTGCAGAATGCCGGCAAGGACGTGCTCTACGACGACAGCGACGACCGCGCCGGCACCAAGTTCGCCACCGCCGATCTGATCGGCGTGCCGGTCCAGATCATCGTCGGCCCGCGCTCGGCGGCTGTCGGCGAGGTCGAAGTGAAGGACCGCAAGACCGGTGCCCGCGAGGTCATGACACTCGAGGCCGCACTGAACCGGGCAACCGGCTGATCGCACTGCCGTTCGGGTTTCCGGCCGGATGACAGCATTGGGTGCGGGGCAGGCCGAACTGGTCTGCTCCGGCACCGATCAAGACGAGGAAATGTGAATGGCAAGTGCCGCGGCGGTTGACGAAAAGGAAAAGGTCGAAAAGGCTCCGAGCGCCGGCGCCTTTTCAGTCTTCGAGCGCATGGTCGCCTGGCGTTACCTGCGCTCCCGCCGCAAGGAAGCCTATATTTCGGTCATTGCCGGCTTTTCCTTCATCGGCATCATGCTCGGCGTCGCGACCCTCATCATCGTCATGGCGGTGATGAACGGTTTCCGCACCGAACTCATCTCCCGCATCCTCGGCATCAACGGCCACATGATCGTCCAGCCGGTCGACACCCCGCTCAACGATTATGCCGAACTGACCAAGAAATTTGCAGCCGTCCCGGGTGTGCGCATGGCCTTGCCGCTGGTCGAGGGCCAGACGCTGGCCTCTGGCCGCGGCGGTGCCGGCTCGGGTGCGCTGGTCCGCGGCGTCCGCGCCGAGGATCTCGAAAAGGTCACGGAAGTCGCCGGCAATATCAAGCAGGGCGATATCGTCGGTTTCGCCTCGGGGCAGGGCGTTCTCGTCGGCTCCAGGCTCGCAGCCCAGCTCGGGCTCAATGCCGGCGACCAGATCACGCTGATCTCGCCGGAAGGCGACGTGACGCCGATGGGCGTCAATCCGCGCGTCAAATCCTACACGATCTCCGGCATATTCGAGATCGGCATGTCGGAATATGACGCGACGATCATCTACATGCCGCTGGAAGAATCGCAGCTCTATTTCAACGCCGATGGCATCGTCCAGTCGATCGAACTGTTCATCAACGACCCGGAAGCCGTGGATGCGCTGCGCGCGAAGATAGAGGAAGCCGCCGGCCGGCAGATCTTCATCACCGACTGGCGCCAGCGCAACCAGACCTTCTTCTCAGCGCTACAGGTCGAGCGCAACGTCATGTTCATGATCCTGACGCTGATCGTGCTTGTCGCCGCCTTGAACATCATTTCCGGCCTCATCATGCTGGTGAAGGACAAGGGCTCCGACATCGCCATCCTGCGCACCATGGGGGCCACGTCCGGCTCGATCATGCGCATCTTCTTCATGACAGGGGCGGCGATCGGTCTGGTCGGCACGCTTGCGGGCGTCGTGCTCGGCGTCGTCGTCTGCCTCAATATCGAGAGCATCCGGCAGTTCTTCTCCTGGCTTTCCGGCACGGTCCTGTTCAACCCGGAACTCTATTTCCTCAGCGAACTGCCCGCTGAAATGAGTGTCAGCGAGACCATTTCCGTCGTCACCATGGCGCTGGTCTTGTCCTTCATCGCCACCATCTTTCCGGCATGGCGGGCCTCCAGGCTCGATCCTGTCCAGGCGCTTCGCTACGAATAGGATCGCATCCCCTCATGGCACCTCGTAAATCCGTACTGAAGCTTTCCAATGTCGAACGTCATTATGGCCAGGGCGAAACGACGCTTTCGATTCTCAAAGGCGCCGATTTCGAATTGAAAAGCGGCGAGATCGTCGCGCTTGTCGCCCCTTCGGGCACCGGCAAGTCGACGCTCCTGCATCTTGCCGGCCTGCTCGAACATCCGGATGATGGCGAGGTCTTCATCGGTGGCCGGTCCTGCAACGATCTGCCGGACGACCAGCGCACCGCCATCCGCCGGTCCGAGATCGGCTTCGTCTACCAGTTCCACCATCTCCTGCCGGAGTTTTCGGCGGTCGAGAATATCATGATGCCGCAGCTGATCGGCGGCCTGTCGAAGGCCGAAGCGAAGGAGCGTGCGGCCCAGCTTCTCGATTACATGCGCATCGGCCACCGTGCCGAACATCGCCCGGCGGAACTGTCCGGCGGTGAACAGCAGCGCGTCGCCATCGCCCGCGCCGTCGCCAATGCGCCGCGTCTGCTGCTGGCAGACGAGCCGACCGGCAATCTCGATCCGAAGACCGCATCCTATGTCTTCGATGCGCTGGAAGCGCTTGTGCGCCAGTCCGGCCTTGCCGCCCTGATCGCCACCCACAACCACGACCTCGCCGCCCGCATGGACCGCCGCGTTACGCTGGAAGCGGGCAAGGTGGTGGAGTTCTGAGGGCTTCGAGCCTGGCGTAGCTCATTACCCAGAGTGCGGCTTGCTGCACTCCACCTCTCCCCGTAAATGCGGCGAGGGGACTTGCTCCGCTCAACGTCTGCGGGAGGTGAAAGTGGTGCGACTTGCGTCCTTCTCCCCGTCAGAACGGGGAGAAGGGTTAGCAGGACGCAGGCGGATGAGGGGCAGACGCTGCCACAAGCGGGGATGAAACCGTCCTCTCACCCCAACTATTCCAACCACTTACCTCTTCTTCCATCCCCGCCCTCAAAACCC
>UBXM01000062.1 GCA_900469445.1 Hyphomicrobiales bacterium | reverse complement strand
TCCTGCCCCCGCAACCAAAAAAACTACGCCTCAGTTTGCCCACTCAAGTCGCTTAGTTGAAAGTTCCTCCGCGTAAGCGTCGAGGAGCTTTTTGCGTTTGGCCTCACCGTCAAGCTCACCGGCGCGAAGCTTCTCCTGATGATCGTGCTGCTTGAGCGCCTCGAACTGCTTCTCCAGTATCGTTACGGCCTCGATGGCGGCGGAGGATACCGGCGATCCGGTCGTGGACCTCGAGGGATGCCGGCTGGTGGCCGGGTGTCTTGACGATCACGACCTTCTGGATGCACTGGTGCAGGATGTTGATGAATGGCTGCTTGTTTTCCGTGTCGGCGTGCTCGCGCATGTAATAGAAGGCAGAGTTGATGACCAGTTCGACGGCCTTCGGACTGACCTCGGCCTTCAGCTTCATGATTCTCCCCCAAAATCCTCCACCTCCGGCGCCTGGTTCAGCCGGGCCTCGAGGCCGGCACGGCGTTCCTCGATCCGGTAGAGCATGGCGTCGAGCGCAGCCAGGCGCGGCCGCCCCTCGGCCGCACGATCGCTGATCTGCTGGATGATCTGGCGCTGTTCCTGCTCCGCAGCCTTCAACGCCCCGGAAATCTGCTGGCGCTCGTCGGGTTCGTTGCGGATCGAGGCTGCGAGGTTCCGGCGAACCTCCGTGGCGATATCGTCGAACACGCCCATGCCGAAGAAGGCCGCGGGGAGGCAGGACAGAACCCGATCCTCCAGGTTCTTGCGGAGAATGGTCTTCGGTTTGAGCAGCAGGCGCCGCCAAGGCCGTCGACCGGCAGCTTGCTCTTGTGGTTCGAGCAGCCGTAGCGCTCCTTGGCCATGATGGCGTGGGAGCCGTCGCATTCAGCGCATTCCAGCATGCCGCTCAGCAGATAGCTCGGTCGGTGTGTCCGGTTCAGCCGATTGGTGGTCGTCCGCGAAAAGTTCTCGAGCGTCGTCAGTTGCCGTTCCTTCACGTGCGCCCAGAGTTCGGCGCTGACGATGCGCATCGCGGGAACCTCCGTCACGACCCAATGGCTTTTGTCGTTGAGACGGGCGGTTCGGCGTTCGGTCTCCGGGTTCTTGCGGTAGTTCTGCTTGTTCCAGATGATCCGGCCGACATACAGCTCGTTGTGGAGGATGCCGGTCTGGCGTTTGCCGTCGCCGCGAATGGTGTCGTCGCGCCAGTATTTGTGCTGCGGGGCGGGAACGCCGCGGGCGTTCAGGCTCTGCGCAATTGCGGACGGGCTGACCCCGTTGGCATATTGCTCGAAGATCCAGCGCACAATCTCTGCCTGGGCAGGTTCGATCTCGCGCAGGCCCTGATCCGGTCGCCGTTTGCATCGCGCTGCTGGCCGAGCCGGTAGCCGTAGCACAGTCGGGTGGTCGCCTTGCCCTTGCGTGCCACCGTCTTCATTCCTTCCCACGTGCGATAGCGGATCTGCTCAACCAGTTCATGGCTGAGTGTGGAGCGCATATGCAACTCGATATGACTGATCTCCTGCCCGGCCTGGGCCGTCCAGATCGCCGTGTCGTGGCTGGCAGACGCGGAAGATCCGCTGACCGGCCGGCAGCGGCAGATATTGACGATGATGGCGCAGGGCAAGACGAGCGACGAGATCGCCGAGGAGCTGAACCTGTCGCGGCGCACGGTGGAGGCGCACCGCGCGAGAATGATGCGCTCCACCAGGATCAGGAACGCCGCGGAGCTGATGGCCTGGTTCTCGACCGAGATGAATTGACGTGTGTTCAACTATTTGGGGGCGGCTGGTGGTTGCAGCCGCCCGATTTGGCGTCCGTTTCCCGGCCCTATCCGCCCATTGGCCCACGTTGCGGAGCCAGCGCCTGAGTTTGCGCATAGGCAAGCGGCGAACGGTTGCCCGGGAGATTGGCGTCGAGGACGAGCGTCTTGACGTCGTCGGCACGGATGTCGAGCGCCACGACGACATCGAGCTTGTCGATTTGCCATACGGCATATCCGAGCTTGGGCTCGTATCCGCAGTCGCAGCCGCAATCGCCCTGCACGATGGTGCGAGCCTCTTCCGGCAAGAACATGATTTGCGGCTTTGGCAATCGGTAGCAATGGCCTTCATAGGCGTATCCGTAGATGACGCCGATGCTTTTCATACATTGTCGGACTTGCTTGTGGCGCGTCTGACCACCGATGGTAATTGGCAGCGCATAAATTCCGTCGTCACCAAGCGCGGTGAATGTTATTTTTCCGTTCAAGAGAGAAAGGATGACGTCCTCGCCGGTTTTTCTCTCGATCTCTCTTATTAGGTCGTCGATTATTTCACCGACTCCTTTTTTTGCTTCCAGATTCAGGCTGTTTATCGTTTCGTTCGAGTCCAGCGCGGCATCAATTTTCTCCTTTAGCATGTTGTCGTTGATTTCGGATAGAGGAGTGGCAGGTCGGCCATACAGTTTCACTTCTCCTGGGTTGTATGTACTGTAGTCAGGAGCCTGTAGGCCTTCCGGCTCCTCCCCCACGCCCGGATAGGGACCGCAACAGTCGCTCATGGTTTGTCCTCCTAGAGTTCATCTTGGACCGATGATTTCACGCCACACAAAATTCGCTTCGAGCGCATCGGCGCCGCCACGGCTGGCAGCTTGGATGACGGCCCGTGCTACTTGCTCGAGAGTCATTGTGTTGGGATCAAGTGTAAGCAGCGACGCGGCGAGTGCACTGCCGACCTGATCGCGCGCGGTCTTGAGCGCCAGCTTGAAATAGAGCGGCCGGTCGCGAAACGACCGTTCGGTCAGCGAGCGGAATTCGTCGAACTCGCTCAGCGTCAAGTCACGCAGATCGACCTTCAAAAGGCGCCTGTCGGCAAAGCCGTCCCTGACCAATTGCCGATGATAGATCTCTACGATGCTGTCGAAGATCGCGCCGAGGAAGGGGAGCGAGCGGTCGTGCGGCTCGCGGGTGGTTTCCGACATGCGGCGGAAATTGGTGGCGAGGCGGATTTGCGTCTCGGGACTGGTCTCCGCGAAGCGGTTGAGCTCGTTGGAAAGTAGGAGATTGCCCTGTGTCCGACGCAGCAGCCGGTCGACGGCGGAATCGAAATGCAGTAGCGAAATCAGCGACACGCAGTCGGAAAAGGCTTCGGAAAATGGGAAGAAATCGGCCTCGCGCGACGTGATCATCGGTATGCCGAGTTCCGACAGGCTGATGAAATGGCCGACCTCGTGGGCGATCGTGTCGAAGTTCAGCGCATAGGGCCGCAGCACGCCGCCGACATCGGAGGCTCCCAGCTCCAGGTAGCCGTAGCCGGCATGGGCGTTATCCCAGTCGACCAGGGGAATGATTTCCAGGCGGCGAAAGGCCGGGTCGAAGAACCAGCGGATGCGATGACCGAGATAGCTCTGCCAGATGTCGAGCACGAAATGTACGCAGGCATAGACGTGGACGCCGAGGTAGGCCCGCGATTTCGGGTCGATATTATCGAAGTTGCGATCCGGGCCAGATCGTGCCGCCGGTCGCCGCTCGCCTTCGAACGGCGGCAGATCGTCAGGACCATAGGGCTGTTTTTCGATCAACGGATCGACCACGTACACCCACTGGTCGCTCGGTCCGTCACGGATCTCGTCGGGCAGGATCGAGAGCCAGACGCGATCGGGCTCTTCGTAGCCGGGGATGAAGGGAGGCTGGGGGAAAATCCAGAATCGTGTTCCGATGCGTGGGTTCACGCGTTCCGTCACATTGTTCGGATACGGTTCCATGGCACAATCGCTTTCGAAGAAGAAGGATTGATCAACCACACGTTTAATTAGTAATTTCGTATTAAGTCGGTGTCAATATGCGAGGCTTCCAAATCTCTCATGAAAGTATTGGTTGCGACCCAGGCGCGATTAACGTCGCGGCCCTGCCGCTCTACTGTTAGGGAAGGCGCCTTACGTAACGTAAGAAGGGCGTCCTGGCGCTTTTGCCTGGTCATTTCTTTCCGCAATGCCGAAATACGGTCGCTGGAAAATCCCCCAGCCCGCAATAGGGCTGCGAGCGAGCGATCACGAAAGTTCGTCTCACGCGCCAATGCGATGAGCTGGTCGCGCTCATCGGAAGTCATCATATTTCGGCGGGCAAGCGTCGAGAACGTCCGTTGAAGGTCGACCAGTGCGTCCGTGAGCGGCAGAAAGCCGAGTTCGGCGGGCCCTGACTGCACGGCGACCGCATCCTCCGCGGTCAACGGCCAGCGCCGGTACCACCTATAGATCAGGCCGACGCCGATCATGCCATAGGGCGCAAGCTCGGCCGCCCGCAAGGCTCCCATGCTTGCCGCGCCGATCATGACGATGCCTTGTGCCATCGCCCAGAGAATTTCCTTGTGGCGGACGGCGGGGCGGTCCTCGAACTGTCCGTCGATCAGCACCATCGCACGTGGGCGGAAGGCATGGGCGGCGAGTATGACGTCTCCCTGGGATACGGGCTGAAGATAGATCGCGTCGAGCACCGCCTGCGCCTCGTCGAGACGCAGCGTGGGGCCGAGAAATACCAAAATTGGACCTTCCTTGCCGGCATTCGTCATCGGCAACCCCTCAACGCAAAATTGAAAACGGCCGCGCACCCGCAAGAATGGTTCGCACGCAGGCTACGCCTGCTTCGGCGTCCGCTCCGACCGGTACGGCGAGAACAGGTCCAAGCCCGCAGGCAGCAACCCGGTCGACGACGTCGCGCAGGCATGTTGGGGCGAAGGGCGACGCTGCCGTGCCCGCAGCCGTGGCTTCGAGGATCAGGCGACGAGCGTCCGCGACGAGCGGATCGGTGCTCTTGCGATAGTGTTCGCGCGTCTGGTCGTCGCGCGCGCCGGAAATCGCCCCGGCGCGTGCCGACAATGCCTCCAGCATCGCGCTCGCCGCGGCTGTCTCGACGGTAAAGCCCGCCGAATGGCCCTCCGTCGGCAACGCCAGGATCGGCTCAGCCGCGCCGGCCTCGATCGCTTGGCACCAGATCACCGGTAGGTCGGTGGGCGAGGGGGCGTGCCAAAGCGCGAAAGCGATGCCCTGCGTCCGGGTGACCGAAAGAATATGCTCGACCTTCGGCCCAATGTGCGATGTCGCTATGCGGCGACGATCGAAAAAGCCGTGGGTGGTGAAGGCCCGCGCGATCGCGTCGCGTTCGATGCATTCGAATAGTCCATGCGCGAACGCATCGCGCGCCGTGCTGTGGCAGGCAAGGCCGGTGGTTGTGCGGATGAACAATCCGTCGCCCTGTGGCTCGGGATCGGTATAGCAGGTGTGAACAAGTTCGAGCGGCACCGGCTGCGGCGCTCCGCTCGCGACATCGACAGCCAAGGTCCAGGGAATTGGCAGCGATCGCCATGCGGTACCGGTGTGGGGAAGCAGCAGGTTTTCGAGCAGGGCCGCGTCGATCCGAAGCTCGTCGGCGGTCGCAAGAAAGCAGTCCGAGGAGGGAATGCGCTCGGCAAAGAAACGCTCGAGACCCTCCATGATCGCCCCGACCGCCGCCTCCATCAGAGTGAGGCCGCGGCCAAGCGAGGTTACCTCGGAAAGCGCGGCCGGCTGGATGGCCTGCGCCACCGGCAGACCGAGACGGTCGAGCCCGGTCAGGTCGGCGAGACGGGTGATGCCGGCCCGGCGGCTGAAAGGGAGCAGCCTGCGAAAACATGCCTCGGCGGCGCCGGGGTCGGCCGGCGTATCGAGCGGTTGCATCAAGCCGGCGGCAAGCTCGTCGCGAAAGTCGGCAATCCGTCCGTCGATCGCCGGCGGGGCAGGGGTCAGGCCTTCGGCCGTGTCAGCGTCCGATAACAACGCCCAGCTCCCGGGTTGAGCGGCTCGCCCTTTGTAGCAGAGCCATCGCACCCTGGCTTTCGGCGATGGTCATGGCGGTCAGCAGTTCGGCGGCAACAAGATTGGTTTTCATATTTCCCCGAGCGCGCAGCACGGCCCGGCAGCGGTAGAGTTCGGCGAGCCAGTAGGCATGGTTGGTTTCCTTGGCCTGCCGGATGGCGTCGGTGACGACGTCAATGGCCTGCTCATACTCTTGCCGGCAAGGCCGAGCAGGGTCGCGTGCATGTAGAGATAGATCGGCAGGTCGGCGACGGCGCCGAGATCCTTGAGCAGCGCCAATCCCTCGCCGAACATCTCATGGCCGGCGAGGAGGTCGTCGCTGTGGGCTTTGGCCCAGCCGCCGAAAAGCAGCGACATGCCAGCGAGCGACTGCATCTCATGTTGCTGGGCAAAGAGCTGCATCCGGCTCGAAACATCCGCCAGCCGCTCGAAATCGTCGCGGTAGAAGGCCGAGACCGCCTCGGTGTCGAGCGAATGGGCGGTACTCGGAACATGGCCGATGCGCTCGACCAGGCCGACCATGTCCGCAAGTGCTGTGTCCGAGGCCGAGCCCTGTCCCGTCAGCCAGAGCGACAGAGCGAGTTGTCCGAGGCCGCAGACCTTGGCGTCGTGGCCACCATAGAGCGATCGCGCGGTTTCGGCCGATCGCTCGTCGTAGAGCGCAAGCCCCGCCGTGATCGCCTCCTGCGTCTCCTTGTGCCAGCCGAGATTGAAGTCGATGGCCCAGATGCAATGCTTAACCTGCAGGGCGATTTCGCGCTCTTCGGTGCCAAGCATCATCATCTGCACTTCGAGTGCGCGGTCGTGCATGACGAGAAAGTCAGGCCCGGTCAACCACCAGCCCCAATAGATCGGAAACCACTTTGGCTGGTCTTCCTTCGGCTGGCGGCGGGCGATGGCGACGCCGTCTTCGTACAGCTTGCGGGCGGGCGGAGAATTGGCGCCGACGAGGCCAGTGAGGATCGGGCCGAGCCTGGTGAAGGCGGAAAGCCGCAAGGCGTCGACCGCCTCGCTTTCGTCCATCTCAGCGCAAAGGGCCAGTGCGTGCTCCAGATGGTGGCGCGCCTCGATCATCGCCGAGCGGCCGGCACTCTCGGAGCCGGCGGCGATGAACAGCCGAATTGCCTCCTCCGTGAGCCCGGCGCGTTCCGCCTGGTCGGCGAGCCCGCCGGTGTCGATCCATTCCGCCAGCCCACGGTCGTCGCTGACGGCGTTGAACAGCCGCCGGTGCAGAACCTGCCGTTGCTTGCGCAGCAGTGCCTTGTAGATCGTTTCCTGGATCAGGGCGTGTCGGAAGCGGTAGATCACGGTTCCGCCGCTTCGGCCACGCGTCAGAAAGCCGGTTTCGCATAGCACATCCGCCGCACTCGCCAGCGACCGCCTGGCGAGATCCGGCAAAAGCGCGTGAAGCAGCGTCAGCGTCGTACGGCCGCCGGCGATCGCCGCGGCTCGCGCCACGTCCCGCGCCGGTCCGAGGCGCGCGAGCCTTTCGTCGAGAATCCCTTCGAAGGCAAGCGCCTGCGTGTGAGAGACCTTGGCCTCGCCGTCATGCGCGATTGCCTCAGGAATATTCGCCGCATCCGCTGGCGTGATCTCCGTGATCCACTGGCAGATCTCCTCGATGAACAGCGGAACGCCGCCGGAAATCCGCTCCGTCGCCTCGAGAAGTTCCGGAAGTGCCGTGCGCTTGTGTGCCGGCCAACTTGCTTCGATCGCCTGCTTCGTCTCGTCGCGATTGAGTGGCTTCAACGACAGGTGCACCACGTCGGCACCGTCGGCCCAATCCATCGCGGCGCCGCGGCGCAAGGTGACGACGAGAAGGATGGGAAGCCGTGAAACTGTGCGGGCGATTTCCCCAAGGAGGTCCTGCGACGTCGGATCGATCCAGTGAACATCCTCGACCGCCATGATCAGTGGACCGCGGGCGCCGACGGTCTCCAGCGCATGGATGGTCGCCCGCCGCGCCCTGTCGCGGATTGCCTTGGGATCGCTGCCGGAGAGGGACTCGTTTCGGCCCGCAGCGCCGAGCAGATACGAAAACAGTTCGGCGACGTCTGGCTCTTCTATGCCGTGGTGCGCGAACGCGGCGGCGACGGTTGTCGCCGTCAGGCGTGAGGGGCCAGCCGCCTTGGACGCCGTGCCGGGAAAGCCATGCATGAGCGGGTGAAGCGTGGAGCGCGCGCCGCCGGGCGCGCACTGAAACAGGAAGGCCCTCGATCGCTCCTTGCGGGTAACTTTGCGGATCTCCCGCAAAAGCCGTGATTTGCCGATGCCCGCGTCGCCTTCGATCGCCAGTATCTGGCCTTTCCCGGCCAAGACCTCTCGCCAGCAACGGCCAACTGTCTCAAGCTCGGCGGCACGGCCGATGAAGGAACCGCCAAGCCGCCCGAAGGCGTAGAAGCGGGTAACTTCGGTACGATGTTCGAGCGCACGCCAAACCCTTTCGGGCTCGGCAAATCCCTTTAGCGACCGGCTGCCCTCGAAGATGAAGGCGTAGGCGCGTCCAGCGAGGGTCTTCGTTTCCTCCGAGACGAGAATGCTGTCAGGGGCCGCGAGCGCTTCCAGCCGCGTCGCCATGGCGAGCGCCGCCCCCGTCACCGGCTCCTGCGAAGGGACTTCCTCGCGCGGTTCCTGGACCAGCGCAATGGAGGTGGCGATGCCGACGCGGACATGCATGTCGCTGCGCCGCGCCTCGTGGCCGATGCGCCGGCAGGCCTCGATAACGTCGAAGCCAGCGCGAATCGCCAGCGACGCGGCATCGCGCGAGCCAAGTTCCGTCGGGAAAAGGGCAACACCGCCGTCACCTGCCTCGACCCGCATCACGCCGGAACGCGCGACGATCGCCGACCGCACCGCCTGCTGAAAAGCGGAAATCAGCTCCTGGAAGTCCTCGATATCGAATTGATGGAAGAGATTTGTCGATCCGACAAGATCGTAGCAGAGCGCCGTGATGAGGCGCCGCTCGCTGCCATGCTCCGCCGGCCGCGCGCTCCTGCCCGGCGATTTTCGTGGGTGCTTCGGTGAGTTGATAGGACTCTCGCTCGCCATCGCCGCCCCTTGCGTGTCTGCTAAATCCTGCACCTTGCAGAGCAACTATAACACAGGCTGACACGATGTGTCGGTAGCCAAAAGTTGAAAGGAGATCGGATTGTACGCGGCAAGAAATGCCGTGCGGCGGGGCAGACCCGAACGTCGAAATTACCCCACGATTTCAAATAGATTGGTACGCCCTAGGGAAGTCGAACCCCTCTTCCCAGAATGAAAAACTGTTTCTGACGATGACAAGCAGTGACTCTTTGCGACTTCCCCATGCGCTTGCCTATAACAGCTCAGCGGCACCCGAGGCCATGGCACGGATCGCGGCGGCGATCGGTGCGTCTGACGCGCCGATCGGGCTGCACCGGTTGGCAGTCAGACTTGGTGTCCCCACAGCACTGCGCGACCTCGGTGTGAAGGAATCCGACCTCGACCGCGCCTGGGAGATCGCCCTTTCTAATCCGTATTGGAACCCGCATCCAATCGAAGCCGCCCCCCTGCGCGATCTGCTACAGCGCGCCTGGGAGGGAGCGAAACCCAAGCCCTGAGGGACGCGGCGTAGCGCGACATGGCTCCTCGCCCGGCGAGGAAAATGGATATGAGAGAGCCTTGCATAGTCTGCGTTGCGATCACTGGTTCGCCGCCGCAAAAGACCAGCAACCCAGCTGTGCCGATCACGGTTCCTGAGCAGATCGAGTCCACCCAAGAGGCCTTTGAAGCAGGAGTGAGCATCGCCCATTGCTATGTTCGTAATTCTGACGGGTCGGCGACCTCCGTCCCCGAGAAGTTCGCTTCGCTGCTTGAGGGATTGCACAAGCACTGCCCCGGCCTGATTGTTCAGTTCTCGACCGGCGGACGCTCGGGCGCCGGCCCGGAGCGCGGCGGCACGTTGCCGCTGCGGCCGGACATGGCCTCGCTGGCAGTCGGCTCAAACAACTTCCCAACCCGCGTCTACGAGAACGGTCCCGACCTCGTCGACTGGCTGGCTTCGGAGATGCCTAAGCACAGCGTAAAACCCGAAATCGAAGCGTTCGATCTCAGGCACATCTTCCAAGCTGCGAGCATGGTCAAGACTACCAAGAGGCTCATGCCAGATGCGACCTGGTGCGCTGCTGGGATCGGCCGGCACCAAGCGACGCTGAACAATTGATGCACCGAATTGGGCGGACACTGCCGCACAGGCCTTGAGGATAACATCCGCATCGGCAGGGATGCGTTGGCACCCTCGAACGCGGCGCTGTCAGGCAATGCGTCGAAACCATCGGATCTGGACCGATTCGGCGCATGCCGGTTGCGTGACCGCTTTCATTTTCTACGCTCCCGAAGCGGACAGTCCGAAGACGGCCTCATTTCCGCTCCTTCCCATGAGCAAGTAGCTGTCTCGACATGTAAATTTGGCGCGAACGTATTGGCCGAACCAGGAGGTCGGCGGTTCGTATCCTTTCTAGAGCCAAAAAGGTGTGGTGAAAACCTTGACGCCGCGCTCTACCCGAGAACTGATGACAGAAACTCGCGAGTCCGATCTTCCTTCGGTGCGCCGAAGATCTCTTCTGGCGTTCCTTGCTCACAAATGCGCCCCTTGTCGAAGAAACACACTCGGTCTGACACTTCACGTGCGAAGCGCATCTCGTGAGTGACGAGCAACATTGTCAGATCATGCTCGTGTGCCAGGCCGCGAATAACCGAAAGAACTTCACCCACCAGCTGTGGATCGAGCGCCGAGGTCGGCTCGTCGAAAAGCAGAACGCGCGGGCGCATGGCGAGCGCGCGGGCGATTGCGACGCGCTGCTGCTGGCCTCCGGAAAGCTGCACTGGATAGTGATCTTTCTTATCCGCAAGGCCGACCATCTGCAGGAGTTCGATCGCACGCGCTTCAGCTTCCGCCCGTTCCATCCCCAGCACTCTGACCGGTGCTTCGACCACATTGCGCAGAACCGTCATGTGCGGAAAAAGATTGAAGCTCTGGAAGACCATGCCGACGTGATTGCGGATCTGGCGTAGATGTTTTTCGGAGGCGTGGAACGGACCTTTGCCGCCCGCCTCGTGATAGGACAAGTCGCCAAGCGTGAGCTTGCCCTCCTGGAATGGCTCCAGTGTCATCAGGATACGGAGGACTGTCGATTTGCCTGAGCCAGACGGGCCGATCAGCGTAACCTTCTCGCCCTTGGCCACGCTGAAATTGAACTGGTCGAGCACCGTCAGGATGCCGAAGCGCTTGGTGACATCGGAAAACTCGATGAGAGGCTCTTTGTTGTTATCGGTCATCGCAAGGGTATTCCTGCTTTCGGGAGAGCTTTCTGTAAGCGGTGGAGACCCGCCGAGCAGATCAGCGTCAGGAGGAGGAAGATGAGGCCGACTAGCGTCAGTGGCACGAGATATTCGAAGGTGCGCTCGCCGATCATGTTTGCGAGCCCCATCATCTCAAGCACGGTCACGACGGAAAGGACCGGTGTTTCCTTTATCATGGCGACGAGATAATTGCCCATGGCCGGCACGATACGCGGGATTGCCTGAGGAATGATGACGTCGCGATAGGTCTGCATGTGCGTCAAGTTGAGCGCGGTGGCGGCTTCCCATTGACCATAATGCACGGCTTCGATGCCGCCGCGATAGACCTCGGATGTGTAGGCGGCATATTGCAGGCCGAGCGCCAGCGCACCGGTGAGGAATGCGGGAAGCACGATGCCGAAATCGGGCAGCACATAGTAGAGAAAGAAGAGCTGAACCAGAAGCGGCGTGTCCCTCAAGAACTCGACGACCAACGCTGTCGGCCAGGAAATCACCTGTATGCGGCTGCGGCGCAGCAATGCGAAAATGAGACCAAGAACCAGCGCGATGGCGAAGCCTGCCGCAGCAGCCTTCAAGGTGACCGTCAAGCCAATCAGGATGATAGGCAGGATCGAGGTCGTGTAGGTGACCCAGGTTGTCGTGTCCCATTCGTAACCATACATCATAACTGTAAAGCCCTCACTAATGACGGGTGCGGGGGAAGACATCACCGCGCCGCACGAAGTGCTCGATCACCCGGATTGCGACCATCAGCACGAGCGACATGGCGAAATAGCAGAGAAGCGTGATCGAATAGATGCTGGCGCTATCGAGCGTGATGTTGCGGATCGACTGAGCCGCGAAGGTGAGATCCGCGATGGATATCAGCGATACAAGCGAGGAAAGCTTCAGCGTCTCGATTGCGAGATTGCCGAAGGCCGGCATCATCTCGACGACCGCCTGCGGCAAGGAGATGCGAAACAGCGTCTGGAAACGACTGAAGTTCAGCGCGCGCGCCGCTTCCAGCTGCTGTGTCGAGACGGACGTAAGGGCACCACGCACGATTTCCGCACCATACCCTCCTGCATGTGCGGCGAGCACCAAAATGCCTGTTGTGATCGGATCGAAACTCAAGCCAACCAGCGGCAATGCGTAATAGAACCAGAAGAGTTGGACGAACAGCGAGGTGCCGCGAAACACTTCCGTGTAACAAAGCGCGATAGCCGACAGGATAGGTCCGCCTTCAACGCGCAGAATGCCGAAGAAGAATGCCAGCACGGTTCCGACGGCGATCGACGCCAGCGTGATCGTCATGGTGACGACGGCACCTTGCCAGAGCATCGGCAGGTAGGCTGTCCAGTCCATCTGGAAGTCTCCCGAGTTTTGACGAATGGTGCCCGGTCAGGACCGAGCACCTTTAGCCGTTACTTGCCGGCGCACAGATCGGCGACGTTCTTATCGGCGGCCGCAGCGATACTCTGCTCGGACAGGCCGTATTTGGTCAGGATCTTCTTGTATTCATCCGTTTTACGGAACTCGACGAGAGCGGCATTAAAGGCGTCACGCAGCTCCTTGTCTTCCGGACGGAAGGCAAAGCCGCCATAGTTGCGGACTGGTGCATCTTTGACGATCGGATCTTCAAACGGTGCTACCTGCTCGACATTGGCCTGACCCTTGGCGAGTTCCGAGACGGTCAGCTCGGTGGCGGCATATGCATCTGTCCGGCTCTGTACGGTCGGGATCGCATCGGCATTGGCGGGAATGAAGACGATCTGCTCATCCTTGACACCGACAGCGCGCAGAAAGTCGACATTGTTTGCGCCGGAAACAACCGCCACCGTCAGCGACGGATCCTTGGCGATGTCGGCATAGGTGGTCAGGCCCTTCGGATTTCCCTTCTTTACCAAAAGGCCTTCACCATAGGATGAATTCGGCTCGGTGAAGGAGACCTGCTTGCAGCGTTCGGGTGAAATGTTCTGTTCGGCAGCCGCGAAGTCAAAGCGGCGAGCTTTCAGGCCCGGAATCAGCGTGCCGAACGGCGTCACCGTCCAGTTGACCTCCTCGATACCCATGGACTTCAGAACGGCGTTGGCCACGTCCGGACCAATGCCGGCAGAGGTGCCATCAGGCTGCATGTAGGAATAAGGCACTTCGTTAGCCGTCGCGGCGCGGATATAACCCTGTTCCTTGACCTCCTCGACGGTAAGTGCGCTGGCAGATGTAATGCCGATGGCAACAGCAAGGGCGGAAAGCCCGGCGATTTTGGTGATGCGCATGTGATTACTCCTCTGGTTGGGTTTTCGCGGTCCGTTTTCGGATCTCACGCCGTTGGTCTGGTCAGGTTTTCTCCGTGATCGTTGCGATGACGGAAAGGCAGTCGCCGGCTTTGATGAGGCCGGGCACATGGCGTGCCGCAAGCAGGCCATCCATGGCCGCGCGGTATTCGATTGGTTCAAGGCCGGTCTTGCCGACGGGGTACACCCGTGCGATCGTTTCACCCGTTCTGACCGGCTCGCCCAAATCGCGAACAAAGGCGATAAGCCCGTCATCCTCGGCAAAAGTGAAACAGTCGCTTGATGGCATGTCCAGCCAGCGCGTCGGTCGAATGTCCGGTGAACCGTTCAAAATTCCGGCATGACGCAGCAGGTTGAAGCTGCCCTTGCGTGCGATCTCGATGGTTTTTGCGCTGGCGGTACCGGCACCGCCGAGTTCAGTCGTGACAAAGACCTTGCCCATGTCTTCGACGGTCGTGTCGAGCATGCCAACGGCATCGATCTCCAGCATCTTCATCGAATAAGGTGCGGCGAAAGCTGCTACGGCATCAAAGCAGCGTGCCTCCTGATCCTTGTCTGGCAGTTCGTGTGCTGCGGCATAGGGTAGGAAGTCGAGCGTTTTGCCACCCGAATGGAAGTCGAGCACGATGTCCGCCAGCGGGATCAGATGGCGCGTGACATAGTCCGCGATCTTTTCCGTTACGGTACCATCCGGTCGCCCCGGGAAACTTCGGTTGAGGTTTCCTCGGTCGATCGGCGAGGTGCGCGTACCGGCGCGAAATGCCGGATAGTTGAGCGCAGGCACAATGATGATGCGCCCGCTCACCTGCGCCGGATCAAGCCGCTGCGCCAGCTCGAAAAGTGCTGCCGGTCCCTCATATTCGTCGCCGTGATTGGCGCCGGTGAGAAGGGCGGACGGGCCTTCGCCATTGGCAATGACACAGATCGGGATCATCACCGAACCCCAGGCACTGTCATCGCGGCTGTAGGGCAGGCGCAGGTGACCGTGCTGCACACCCTTCGCACCGAAATCGACGGAAGGGGTGATGGGGGAGGGGCGAAGGGCGCTGGTCAGCATGGCCTTAGCCCTTCACGAAAAGCTGGCGCGGCACATTCGACAGGCATTCGACGCCGGTTTCGGTGATCGCGATGCTTTCGGTGATTTCCAGCCCCATGTCCTCGAGCCAGAGACCGGTCATGAAGTGGAAGGTCATACCGGGCTTCAGCTCTGTACGGTCGCCCGGGCGCAAGCTCATGGTGCGTTCGCCCCAGTCCGGTGGATAGGAAAGACCGATCGGATAGCCGGTGCGGTTGTCCTTGATGATCCCGTATTTCTTCAAGACGGCGGAGAAGGCGTGGGCGATGTCTTCGCAGGTATTGCCCGGGCTAGCGGCCGAAAGGCCCGCCTCCATGCCTTCGAGCGTTGCCTTTTCCGCATCGAGAAAAGCCTGCGTCGGCTTGCCGAGAAACACGGTGCGCGACAGCGGGCAATGATAGCGCTTATAGGCGCCGGCAATCTCGAAAAACGTGCCTTCGCCGGAGCGCATCGGCTTGTCGTCCCATGTCAGGTGCGGTGCGGAAGCATCGGCTCCCGACGGCAGAAGCGGGACGATCGCTGGATAGTCGCCGCCGAACTCGGACGTGCCGCGAATACCCGCATCGTAAATCTCGGCGACGAGATCGCATTTGCGCATGCCGGGTTCGACGACGTCGACGATGCGCTTGTGCATCAGCTCGACGATCTTGCCGGCCCGGCGCATATAGTCGAGCTCGGTCGGGCTCTTGATGGCACGCTGCCAGTTGACGAGACCGGCCGCATCCTTGAAGCGGGCATTCGGCAGATGCTTCTGCAGCGACGCGAAGGCGGCTGCCGAGAAATAATAGTTGTCCATCTCGACACCGACCGTGAGGCTCGACCATTTGCGTTCATCTATGATCTGGGACAGCAGATCCATCGGGTGGCGTTCGGTCGACTGGACGTAATGGTCCGGGTAGCCGATGATGTTGTCGTGGCCGAGATAAGCGGTACGCTTGGCGCCATTGGCGTCCTGCTTGCGACCGTACCAGATCGGCTCGCCGCTCGGCGGCACCAGCACGCATTGATGCACATAAAACGACCAGCCGTCATAGCCGGTGAGCCAGTGCATGTTGGACGGATCGGTGACGATCAGGAGATCGATACCGGTTTTTTCCATCGCTTGACGGGTTTTGGAAAGGCGCGCAGCATATTCCTCACGCGTAAAGTTCAGCGTCACACTCACGCTGCATCTCCCATTTTTCTTTCGTTTTCGATGGTCTGGCCACTTCCCGCATCTCTTGCGCGGGTGACGGCCAGATTGGCGATGGCGGTATCCTGCACGCCGGTGCCTGTAAGGTCGGCGAAGGTGATTTCGTCTGCGCTTGCACGCCCCTTCGCCTTGCCGGCGATGACGGCTCCAAGTTCAGCGAACTGCTGATCGGGCCTTGCTACTCCTGCCGTGATGGCATGATGCAACTCACCGAGAATGCGGGTTTGCGTTATGCGATCGGCGACGTAGGTCGCGCGGCCAAAGACGGCGGGATCGATCTCGTTCTTGTGTTCGGCATCCGATCCCATTGCGGTCAGGTGCTGGCCGGGTTCCAGCCATTCTGCCATTAGGATCGGTTTTTCGGCTGGCGTCGTGGTGACCACGATGTCGGCCCCGCGCATGGCTTCCTGCGGATCGGCCATAGCGATAACCTCTATGCCGTGCTCAAGTGCGAAATCGCCTGCAAGCTTCCGCGCCTTGGCGTTATCGCGAGCCCAGATGCGCGCCGACTTTATCGGCCGCACGAGCGTCAGTGCCTCAAGCTGCAACTGCGCCTGCATGCCGGCACCGAAAATCGTGGCGACAGAAGCATCTTCACGAGACAGACATCTGGCAGCGACCGCACCGGCGGCGGCCGTGCGCACATCGGTGAGATAACCATTGTCAAGGAGAAGTGCCTCGACCAATCCGGTTTTCGCGCTAAAGAGGATCATCAGCCCGTTAAGGCTCGGCAGACCGAGCGTCGGATTGTCGAAAAAGCCGGGGCTGACCTTGATGGCAAAACCGTCAAAACCCGGCACATAGGCGGTCTTCACATCCACTTCGCCGCGGAATTCGCGAATGTCCAGCCGCAGGATCGGCGGCATGACAACGGCTTTGGTGGCGAGCGCCGCAAACGCCTGTTCGACACAATTCACCGCCGACAAATCGAGGCTGACGACAGCACGCAGATCTTTTTCGGTCAGGATGCTGATACGGCTCATGCGATTGCTCCGCCGACGATGTTGCGATGCCTCGCCGGTTCGATGTTGCCGCCCGATAGAATAATGGCCGTGGGGCCAGAAAGGCGAACTTTTCCAGCCAGAATAGCAGCGATGCCGACCGCTCCCGCGCCTTCGACGATTTCGCGTTCTTCACGCGCGGCGTGGCGAATGCCGGCGGCAATTTCCTCTTCAGTCAGCAGCACGATGTCATCGAGGAGATCGCGGCAAAGGGGAAAAGTGACCCGGTTTTTGAGGCCGATGCCACCACCGAGCGAATCCGCCAGTGTTTCCTTTTCGCGGATCGCAACAGGTCTTCCGGCTGCGATGGCCGC
The DNA here is from genome assembly GCA_900469445.1 of Hyphomicrobiales bacterium. Classification (GTDB taxonomy): domain Bacteria; phylum Pseudomonadota; class Alphaproteobacteria; order Rhizobiales; family Rhizobiaceae; genus Neorhizobium. Next base: position 10,508 of record UBXM01000062.1, on the reverse strand, counting down.
ATACATGGCTGCCCCGCGCTGCATCGAGATGCCGATGACGCGCGCCTGCGGTTTCAATGCCTTGACGGCAACGGCAACGCCACCCGCTAGGCCGCCGCCGGAGAGTGGAATAAGCACGCTTGCCAGATCGGGCAGCTTTTCCACGATTTCAAGACCGATCGTGCCCTGGCCGGCAACGACATCCACATCGTCGAAAGGCGGGATAGGTGTGAGGCCGCGGCTCTGGACCAGACGCTCCACCTCTTCCTGCGCATCGTCCTGTGAGGTGCCGATGATCCGGATTTCCGCATCTAGGGCGCGGATCGCTTCGATCTTGTTCGTAGGAACGAGCGACGACATGCAGATAGTGGCCGGCACACACAGATCGCGTGCGGCACGGGCGACGGCGCGGCCGTGATTGCCGGTCGAGGCAGTAACGAGACCCCGCCTGCGTGCTGCCTCATCCAGCGACAGGATGGCGTTCACTGCGCCACGCAGCTTGAAAGCCCCGATAGGCTGATGTGTTTCAAGTTTGAGGTGCACTGGCTGGCCGGTGACCCCGGAGAGAGAATTGGAGCGTACGAGCGGCGTATGTACCACGCGGCCCATAATGCGAGCCGCAGCTTGCTCCACGTCCGCCAGGGTGACTGGCAGTATCGTGTTTTCGGCCGATCGAGGCAGGGTTTCGCTCTTCATAATTGTCATGTTGAGAGCGAAGTAAAATCGTGTCAATTATTATATTGTAATGATTCAATAATTGTACGAAACGTAGATCAAAGGATTCTACCGATGTCATAGACGGGAGGCAGTTGCTCGAAGGCCTGACGGACGGTTGTCAGCGCCTTGGTGAGCGTTGCATGGTTGAGGCGCCCACCCAAGCAGATACGAATGCCTCCGCCATGGCCCGGTCCGGCAATGAACGGTTCCGATGGCGTGACAGCGACATTCTGATTGGTGAGCGAGCGGACCAGCCCCTCTTCGGTCCAGCGCGAAGGAACTTTCAGCCATGCGCAAAGCGACAGCGGATGACTGGATGCGATGTGCTCGCCGAGGATCTCTGTTGCTATGCTTTGACGTGCACGGGCCTCTTCACGCTGGATTTCGAGCAACCGCTGCGCGGTGCCGTTCTCGACCCAGCGCGTAGCGATCTCGCCCGTGAGATAGGTGCCGCTCCAGCTCGAAACACGCAGGATCGAGGCGGCGCGGATGGAATAGGCGGGGGGGACGACAAGATAGCCGACGCGCAATCCTGTCAGCACTGTCTTGGTAAAACTGGTAACGAAGAAACCGAGATCGGGCAGCATCTCGGTGATCGAAGGTAGATCTTCCTCGATCATCGGTCGATAGACCTCGTCCTCGATGACAAAAATGCCGTGCCGTTTTGCAATCGCGGCAATTTCGCGTCTGCGCGCGGTGCTTGCTACATGACCGGTCGGATTGTTGAGCGTCGGGATAAGCACCAAGGCCCGTACGCCGCCTGCCGCGCAGGCAGCCTCCAGCGCATCCGGTAAAATGCCCTCCTCGTCCGTAGACAACCCCTTGAGACTGAAGCCGATTATGTTGGAGAGCCCGATAATGCCATGATCGGTGAGGTTTTCGCACAGGACGACGTCGCCGGAGCGAACGACGCAGCTCAAAGCGAGAAAAATGCCATGGGCTGCGCCGTTTGTAACAAGGATACGCTCGGCACCGGCGGTGACACCTAGCATACGCAGCCAGATGCGCGCTGTGTCGCGATGGCGATCGAGACCGGCGATCGGACGGCAGGGACGCATGAAGCTTGCATTGTCGCTTTCCGCCAGTTCGCGGAAGATCTCGCGCGAGGCATTTTCATGGGCGTCGAGATAAGCACCACGAATGATCGAGAGGTCGAGCACCTCGTTGGGACTATGATCAAGCATCATGCGGCCGGCACGGTCCGTCACGCGCGCCTTGACGAATGTGCCACGACCGATCTCACCACTTAGATAACCGAGACGTTCGGCCTCCTTGTAGGAGAGGCTGATTGTCTGAACGGATAGCCCGAGTTCGCGCGCCAGATCGCGGTGCGTTGGCATGCGATCCATTGGCTTGAGCACGCCGGCACCGATATCGGCAATGATGCGTTCGGTGAGTGCTGCGTGTTTCGTCTCCCCCTTCTGCTTGGTGAGGTTCGGTCGCCAATCCACCGGTTTCGTCGGGGAAGCCGGATCGAGTCCGAGCTGATTTTCTGGAAAACGCATGAAATTGTCTCGTTTATAGAGCGGTAATTTCATGACATTATGCACGCTTCCTCGAAAAGATGAAGCCTTACGCATTGTTGGCCGCGATTGCACTGTGAATAGGCGCAATCGCGGCGATCTTGCCTGCAAGGCAGGCATCAAGTTGGTAAAACGACCCAGCTTGGCGGCTGCGATCGCTTCAGATCTTTTCGCCGACCTGTACCAGTTCGTCCATAACTGAACGGACAGCGGATTCGGCAATGGCAACTATCTCGTCGACCTCTTCCTTCGTCGTGACAAGTGGCGGTGCAAATCCCAAAATGTCGCCGTGCGGCATGGCGCGCGCGATCAGACCGCGATTGCGGGCGGCTTTCGAGACACGCGCGCCGACAGTGAGTTCGGGGGCGAAGCGCAGTTTCTTTTCGCGGTCTGCAACGAATTCGATTGCCCCCATCAAGCCGACCCCACGTACTTCGCCGACAATGGGAAGCTGAGCGAACGTCGCCTTTAACTGCTCCTGGAAATAACTGCCGACATTCCGCGCATTACCCGGCAGGTCTTCCTTCTCGACAATATCGATCACAGCATTGGCTGCTGCGGCACCGATCGGGTGACCGGAATAGGTATATCCATGCGAGAAAGACCCGACGCGGTCGGCCCCTTCCTCCATAACCTTGTAGACCTTTTCGCTGACGATCGCGCCCGATAGCGGGAAATAGGCTGAAGTCAGGCCCTTGGCAACGGTTATCAAATCCGGGTCGATGCCGTAATGCTGCGATCCGAACATCGAGCCGGTACGCCCGAAACCGGTAATGACTTCGTCGGCAATCAGCAGGATATCGTATTTCCTGAGGACCTTTTGCACTACCTCCCAATAACCCTGCGGTGGCGGCGTAATGCCGCCAGTACCAAGCACCGGCTCGGCAATGAAAGCGCCGATCGTATCGGGGTCTTCGCGCAGGATTAGGGCTTCAAGTTCGTCGGCGCGGCGCTTGGAAAATTCGAGTTCTGTCTCGCCCGCTTCCGCACCCCAGTAATGATGCGGTGCGCCGGTATGAAGGATGCCCGCGCGCGGGAGATCCATGTGGTCATGGTAAAAGCTCATGCCGGTCAGGGAGCCGGAGACGACGCTGCAGCCATGATAGCCGCGCTCGCGGGAGATGATCTTCTTCTTGTTCGGCTTGCCGCGCAGGTTGCTGTAGTACCAGACGAGCTTGGCCTGCGTCTCGTTGGCGTCGGAGCCGGACATGCCGTAGAAAACCTTGCTCATCTTGCCCGGCGCCATCTTCACCAGGCGATCGGAGAGGATCGCCAGTTCGTTCGTCGTGTGGGCGGCATAGGAGTGATAATAGGCGAGGCGATAAGCCTGGCGCGAAATGGCCTCGGCCACCTCGGTGCGGCCATAGCCGACATTGACGCAGTATAGGCCGGCAAAGCCGTCGATCAGCTGTTTTCCGTTCGCATCCTGAATGCGGATGCCCTTGCCGGTTTCGACGATCGTCGGGTCGCCCATCTTGCCGCTGGCGAAATCCTTGAGCTGGGTGAAAGGATGCAGGACCGCATTGCGGTCCATTTCGGCGATCCGATCGATGTCCATGACCATGGCGGAGGTTCCTTTCATGCAGCGAGATTGCCGAAGCAGACATATTTTGCTTCGAGATATTCAAGGAGGCCGTGACGCGAACCCTCGCGGCCAAGTCCGGATTGCTTCCAGCCGCCAAAGGGGATGGGCGCGCCGGTGAATTTCGGAGTATTCACGGCGATCATGCCGTATTCGAGCCGGTCGGTGAGGCGCATCGCGCGGCCGAGGTCATTGGTATAGACATAGGCGGCCAACCCCATTTCGCTGGCATTTGCGCGCGCAATCACTTCCTGCTCATCATCGAATGGCAGGATCGCCGCGACCGGTCCAAAGGTTTCCTCGCGAGCGATCAGCATGTCGTCCGTGACATCGGCAAGCACGGTCGGCGTGACAAAATTACCGCCGAGTGGGCTATCCTGTCCGCCGCAAACGAGACGCGCACCAGCGGAAAGAGCCTGGGCAATCTGCTGGCGACATTTCTCGGCGACAGAGGGACGCGTCATCGGCCCGATATCTGTGCCGGGTTCAAGACCGTGGCCGACATTGAGTCCGGCACTTGCCTTGGCGAACTGATCGACGAAACGCTCATAAATGCCGCACTGGACATAGATCCGGTTGGCGGCAAGGCAATCCTGCCCCGAAGTCGCGAACTTTGCGCCGATGCAGCCCTTTACCGCTTTCGAAAGCTCGGCGTCGTCGAACAGGATGAAGGGTGCATGGCCGCCAAGCTCCAGCGAAGCTTTCTTGATTGTCGCCGCCGATTGCGTCAGCAAGATACGACCGACTTCCGTCGAGCCGGTAAAAGAAAATGCGCGCACATCCGTGTGCTCCAGGAGGCGGCGCGCAAGTGGCGCGGCTTCGCCGGTGATGACTTGGAATACGCCGGCAGGCATGCCCGCCTCCTCGGCAAGCTTTGCCAGAGCGAGCGCCGAGAGCGGTGTTTCAGGCGCCGGCTTGACGATCATGGTACAGCCGGCGGCAAGCGCTGCTCCCGCCTTGCGGGTGATCATGGCAGAGGGAAAGTTCCACGGCGTGATGGCGACGGTCACCCCCAAGGGCTGCATCTGCACAGAAAGTCGGCTACCGGGCAGGTGGCTCGGGATCGTCTCTCCATAGGCGCGCTCGCCTTCGCCGGCAAACCAGTCGAGGAAATCGGCGGCATAGCCGATCTCGCCAAGCGATTCCGAGAGCGGTTTTCCCTGTTCGGCCGTCATGATCACAGCGAGGTCCCGCGCGTTGTCGCGCAGCAACTTGCTCCATCCATGCAGGATCCGACCGCGCTCGACGGGGAGCTTGTCGCGCCAGACGAGAAGAGCCTTCTTCGCGGCATCGACAGCTGCATCTGCATCCTCGAGCGAGCAGGCAGCCACGTTGACGAGGTGTTCTCCGGTTGCCGGATCAATGACACCTAACGTCTTGTCACGAGTAGCCCAGCGGCCAGCCAAGAAGGCACGGTGCTCGGTCAAATCGGGTCGCTGCAGGTTTTTCAATGCAACGCGGGCGATACCTTTCATACGAAGCTCCCGGTGGGTTTACAGAGAGACTAACCGGGCGCAATGATCATTTGGCTGCGTTGATTTCATCTTCAGCGCAGAAATTGTGCTGAGATTTGACATTGAACGCAGGAATTCTGCATGAGCACTCTTGATAGAGCGGACAAGGCGCTGCTTGACGCCGTTCAAAAAAACAATCGCCTGACTTCCGAAGAGCTTGCTCAGATCGTCAATCTCTCTCCGACGGCCTGTCAGCGGCGATTAAAACGGTTGCGTGAGGAGGGGGTGATCGAGGCGGATGTTTCCATCGTGTCGCCCAAGGCTGCTGGCCGCGGTATCACCATGATCGTACTCGTTTCGCTTGAGCGCGAAAGGGCGGATATCGTCGATCGGTTCAAGGCCGCGATTCGCGCCACCAAAGAGGTGATGATTGGCTATTACGTCACGGGTGATGCGGATTTTATCCTGGTGATCACAGCAAAGGACATGGAGGACTACGAGGCGTTTACGCGCCGGTTCTTCTATGAAAACCATGACATCAAGGGTTTCAAGACAATGGTTGTCATGGATCGGGTAAAGGCCGGATTTAGCTTTCCGATAAACGATTGACCATTCGTCTCGTCAGATCGACTTTGGGGGCCGTCTAATAAGGTGTGATCGCGCATGCTTAAGGGGAGCGTGAGCATGCTAATCACACTTCTTGGACCCGAACAGGTCTTAGGTTCAAACCTGTTCAATGGCTAGGAAATTTACAAGTCTCCGTGCGGTCAGGCCCCCGCAACCAAAACATTTGAATATTTGCCCACTCAAGTCGCTTAGTTGAAAGCTCCTCCGCGTAAGCGTCGAGGAGCTTTTTGCGTTTCTGCTCCGTGTCGAGTTCGCCGGCGCGAAACTTCTCCTGATGATCGTGCTGCTTGAGCGCCTCGAACTGCTTCTCCAGTATCGTTACGGCCTCGATGGCGGCGGAGGATGCCGGCGATCCGGCCGTGGACCTCCAGGGATGCCGGCGGGTGGCCGGGTGTCTTGCCGATCACGACTTTCTGCACGAACTGCTGCACGAGGTTGATGAAGGGCTGTTTCGTTTCCGTATCGGTGTGCTCGCGCATGTAATAGAAGGCGGAGTTGATGACCAGCTCGACAGCCTCAGGGCTGACCTCGGCCTTCGCCTTCCTGATCCTCCCCCAAAATCCTCCACCTCCGGCGCCTGGTCAGCCGGGCCTCGAGGCCGGCGTCGGTGGAGTAGCGTGCATAGAACAAAACGCCCTTCGTCATTGTGGACCCTTGAGATGAAAAAACTTTTTTGGAGGACATCGTAGCCGGCTGTGGGAGACCTGAGAGCCCCCCCCGCAGCCCCGCCAGACCGTCATGGCCCAGAGTCAGTGGGTGGTGGGAATTACCGGCGATCGGAACTGCCCGTGACAGGGTGATTGCCGACGGCAATTGTTTCCGCAACCATGCTCGCCGGCCCGGGGTAGGTAGCTATTGGCCCATAGCGGTGCGGTAAGCTGTGGCCTCGGCGGTATTGCCGCGAAGGCGGTTGTCTCGCTGGGGCACGACGATCTGGGCCTCAATACTGTCGCGGTTGCCGAGCCAGTACCAACCACCCTGATCGGGGAGGATTACGAAAACTTCGTTCGGCTTGACCTTGATGCGGGTTGCGCCCGTCTCGGGGCACCCCGCGGCTGGAGACCATCGTTCACCATCTTGGTTTGGCGCTCGGTGGCAGGCCGGCGGCGGCCTTTGCCAATCGTCTGATGGTACCAGTGAGCAATGACACACTGCTGCGGGTGGTTCGCCACCGTATTGCCAATCAGGACGATGATCTCACCGTCATCGGCATTGATGATTTTGCTTTCCGGCGGGTCCAAACCTATGGGACGATCGTTTGCGATCTGGAGCGGCGGCTATGGTGAGGCCATAGCGAAGGCGTGAAATAAAGACAAAGGGCTTTGGGACAGAGTGGCGTCGTATCGCAATGGGCGCAACGCCGACGTCTTGCCGAAAAGGCCAATCAGAGTGGACTCACGAGAACGCCATCGGCTCATGACCACCGTGCGCGATGACCTTGCAAAGTCCGAAGCGATCCTCGTGGCGGCGATCGAAGTGAACGTCCCAGACCTTGTGATTGCCCGTACGGCCATCGGCGACTTCCAGTCGGTGATCCGCTCGAGGACTGCTCGAAAGCTTCATGAGTGGCTGGAAGCGGCCAGAAACAGCCTTGTCGGATCGTTAGCCGGCGGTGTGGAAAAGGACCTCGACGCCGTGAGGAACGCGATCATCTTACCGTGGTCGAATGGGCAAACGGAGGGACAGTTTCACACGCTTGAAGCTCATTAAACGCCAGATGTACGGAAGAGCAAAGCTCGATCTGCTGCAAGCGCGCTTGATCGGCGCATCGTAGGAGCGGCCCGTCAGCAAATGTGCGTCAGAGCCAATTCTCGGTGGAAACGCTGGGGCAGTTCTCAGTGGCAATCAACAGCCGCTTGGCTTCAAACAGACGCGGACTTCCACACAACACCGTGCGGATCTGTCCCACTCGGGTCGCGGTCATCGCGCTGTCTGGCTGTTCGCCGATATCCCGCGGGCGCGCGCCGTAGCGGACCACGTCGCGGCGGTGGTGCAAGGGCATCGCGATGCGTTTCTGGGAAGCTGATGGTCGTGCTCGGCGGCTGGCAGTAACCTCATCGGCCCCCGTGTAGTCCACGGAGGCCGATGAAACTCTGGTCTTGATCGAAGTCGGGCTGTCTACTCGACAACCGAGCTCAGCGAGAGCTGTACTTGCTGTCGATCTCGTTGATCGCGTTGACGTTTCCGGCCGAGCGGCCTGCTTCGTCAAAGGTCTGCGCCAGGAAGGCGTCGGCGATTGCCTTGGCCAGTTCGCTGCCGATGACGCGTGCGCCCATGGTGATGATCTGGGCATTGTTGGAAAGCGCCGCACGTTCGGCCGAATAGGTGTCGTGGGTCAGCGCTGCGCGAATGCCCGGTACCTTGTTGGCGGAGATGCAGACACCGATACCGGTTCCGCAGACAAGGATGGCCTTGTCATAGGTGCCGTCGATGACTCCGGAGGCGACACGGTCGGAGAGGTTGGCGTAGAATGTATCCGGACCTGCTTCCGTGCGCGAAACCTCTTGCACGTCGAAACGGTCCTTAAGATGCTCGGCGAGAACCTTTGCAAGGCCTTCACCGGCGCTGTCTCCTGCGATTGCTAGCTTCATGGTCTTTTCTCCTCAGAGTTTAGCGGCGCATTTCGCCAGGATGTCGAGGTAGCCCTCGACGTTCCAGGCCGAACGTCCGATGAAGAGCCCGTCGATATGAGGGCTCGAAATCAGTTCTTCGCAGTTGCCCGGATTGACCGACCCGCCATAGAGGCAGGGAATACGGCGACCAAGCACAGATTCCGCGACATCGATGATCTCGCCCTGGCGGTCGGACGCATAATCGGCGCTTGCGGGAATGCCCTTCTCACCGATCGCCCATACCGGTTCGTAGGCGAGCAGTATCTGCGCGTTTTTCTGGTCGCCGGAGAGTTTGGAAAGTGCGCCGCGCACCTCCTTTGCTAGGATCTCCGGGGCCTTGCCGCTGTCGCGGTCGGCCAGGGTCTCGCCGATGCAGATAAGCGGGATCAGGCCATGACGTACGGCGGCTTCGGTCTTGTGGCCGACAGTCTCGTCCGTCTCGCCGAAATGCTCGCGTCTCTCGGAATGCCCGAGTTCGACGATGTCGAGATTGCAGTCTTTGAGCATCAGCGGCGAGACTTCGCCGGTCCACGCGCCCTGATCTGCCCAATGCATGTTCTGTGCGCCGACCTTGACGGAGGTATCGGCAAGCGCCGCCTTGACCTCGCGCACGGCGGTGAAGGGCGGGATGACGAAGCGCTGGATGCGCTCGTCGCGACTTGCATCGGCGGCCTTGAGAGCTTCTGCGAAATGCAGGGCTTCCGCCAGTGTCTTGTTCATCTTCCAGCTGGTGCCGACCCAGAAGCGTGGCGATGATGTCATGTCTTTGAAACTCCAGATGATGCGATGGTAAGTGTGACGCCTGTCTCTTCAATCGCCGCCAGCGCCGTCGGATCGGGCTGGTGATCGGTGATTACGGCGTCAAATTCGTTGAGACCAGCCAGCACATGAAGTGCCGTGTGGCCGATGCGCTCGTGATTGACAAGCAGGCAGTTGCGGGTCGATGACGCCATCATGGCGCGTTTGGTGCGCACGACATTGTCGTCCATGTGATAGGCATGTCCCGCCGCAATACCTGGTGTCGAGATGAAGGCGATGTCGGCCCGCAGCCGTGCGAGAGCCTCTTCGGTCACGACGCCGAAAAAGGCGTTGAACTTGGCCGAATATACGCCGCCGAGTGCAATCAGCGTGATGCCGTTCTCGCCTTTGAGGTGGTCGATGACTGCGGCATTGTTCGTGATGATTGTCAGTGGGCGCTTATCGATCAGCAGCTTGCCGAGGACCGCCGCCATGGAACCGTCATTCACCACGACCGTCATGCCGGGCTCGACAAGTTCTGCAGCTGCCTGTGTGATGGCCTGCTTGGCGTCGTGGTCCTGCCGCTCGCGGATCCGAAAATCGCTTTCGAACCGGGTGCCTGCGTCGATGGTTGCGCCGCCGCGTATCTTGCGCAGCACGCCCGCCTGCTCGAGTTCGTCGAGATCGCGATGGATGGTCATCTTTGAAACGGCGAAACGTTCGGCCAGATCATCCAGGTCGACCGTCCTGCGTTCCACGAGCAGGTTTATGATCTCCTGCTGCCTTTCCTCGCGCTTCATACGGGTCTCCGCCCATGACTTTCGACTAATGTAACAATTGCATTGTGATAATCAACGTGGAAAATGTGATTTTCGGCGGAGAGTTGCATTGTCGGCGATCGCCCAGCTACGCGCAGGAGAATTCCGGACGTCGGTCAGATGCAGCCGAACCGGAGGCTTTCCGGCTCGGCTGCCATAGCTGCTAGCGTCAGGAGAAAACGGGGGCGAGCGAGCCGGACTTGTAGCGTTTGGCCATCTTGGCAACACTCCGCGGGGCGGTCGTTGTCGCGTTGCCTGCCGTGCCGAATTCTTCAAATCGCTGCTTTCAGAGCTTCGTCAGCGCAGCCATTGCAGGCTTTATATGACGCGGCGAATCTGGCCGGTCATCGCCATTCTCGTGCAAAGTCATTTCCGTTCGCGAGTTGTCGGCCGAATGTTGCTCTCGGCGACGAATGGATCGGGACAGTTCTCAAGTGGGGCGGGGGGGGGCATCGGGC
>UBXM01000064.1 GCA_900469445.1 Hyphomicrobiales bacterium | reverse complement strand
CACGGCGAAGACGACCAGATCGTGCCGATCGCCGATGCGGCCCTGAAGTCGATCAAGCTTTTGAAGAACGGCCAGATCAAGACCTATCCCGGCTTCTCGCACGGCATGCTCACCGTCAATGCCCATATCCTGAACGCCGATCTTTTGGCTTTCGTTCAGGCCTGAACTGCTTGAATTTAAAAGAATTGGCCGCGGCGGTAATATGCCGCGGCCAATTTCATTTACAGGCGGATAGGGCGACAGCCCTCTCCAGCTTAACAATCGTCAGGCAATCACCGAAAGTTTCATTATATTCCTTCGAACATATCGCTGGCCAAAGAGGTCGCGTCGATATATTCCGGTCGATATTTCGTGTGCTGAGGGAGCCTTATGATGAAAATCGTCGACCGTCGTTGGATCAATAAAGCGGTGACTGCCGCGGCATTTGCCTTTGTCGTTATCGGTTCGGCCGTGACGCCGGCTGCGGCCCAGGAAAAAGTCACCGTTTTTGCCGCCGCCAGCATGAAGAATGCGCTGGATGCCGCCAACAAGGCCTGGAGCGCGGAAGCCGGCAAGGACGTCACCGCGTCTTATGCCGCAAGCTCGGCGCTCGCCAAGCAGATCGAAGCCGGCGCTCCGGCGGATATCTTCATCTCGGCCGATCTCGACTGGATGAAATACGTCTCCGACAAGAAGCTGGTGAAGGAAGACACCAAGACCAACTGGCTCGGCAACCGCATCGTGCTGGTCGCGCCGAAGGAAAATGCAAAACCGGTCGAGATCAAGCAGGGCTTTGATCTTGCCGCTCTGCTGAAGGACGGCAAGCTTGCCATGGGCGCACCGGACAGCGTTCCCGCCGGCAAATACGGCAAGGCCGCACTTGAAAAGCTCGGTGCCTGGGCATCGGTCGAAAAGAGCGTTGCCGGCGCCGAAAGCGTGCGCGCCGCTCTCGCGCTGGTTTCCCGCGGTGAAGCGCCTTACGGTATCGTCTATGCAACCGATGCCGCCGCCGATCCGGGTGTTGCTGTTGTCGGCACCTTCCCGGAAGACAGCCATGCGCCGATCATCTACCCGATCGCTATCCTGTCCGAATCCAAGGCAACGGATGCTGGCGCCTATCTCGAATATCTGAAGTCCGCCAAGGCCGCTCCCTTCTTCGAGAAGGAAGGTTTTACGGTTCTGAAGTAAAACGGGTCGCTTAACTAAACTGCGCCCCTCACCCTAACCCTCTCCCCGTAATGACGGGGAGAGGGGACGTGCCTCAATCAGGCGGATACATCTCGGTTTGCGTCCTTCTCCCCGCTGGCGGGGAGAAGGTGCCGGCAGGCGGATGAGGGGCAGATACGAATGACGAGGCGCCGTTGGACTGGATGACCCTGAGCGACGAGGAATGGGTGGCGATCAGGCTCAGTCTGTGGGTCTCCGGCATTGCCATGATCGTCAGCCTGCCCTTCGGCATCGTTACCGCCTATCTTCTGGCGCGCGGCAAATTCTGGGGCAAGTCGATCCTCAACGGCGTCGTCCATCTGCCGTTGATCCTGCCGCCGGTCGTTACCGGCTTCATCCTGCTTGTTCTGTTCGGCCGTCGCGGCGTCATCGGCTCTTTCCTCAACGAATATCTCGGCATCGTGCTCTCCTTTCGCTGGACGGGCGCGGCCCTTGCCTGCGGCGTGATGGGTTTCCCGCTGATGGTGCGCTCCATCCGCCTGTCGATCGAAAGCGTCGACCGCAAGCTGGAAGAGGCCGCCGGAACATTGGGCGCAAGCCCGGCCTGGGTGTTCCTCACCGTCACCCTGCCGCTGATCCTGCCCGGCATCATCGCCGGCATGATTCTCGCCTTTGCCAAGGCCATGGGCGAATTCGGCGCGACGATCACCTTCGTCTCCAACATACCGGGCGAGACGCAGACGCTCTCTGCCGCGATCTACACCTTCACCCAGGTGCCGGGCGGTGATCTCGGCGCCATGCGCCTCACCATCGTGGCGATCGTCATTTCCTTTGCGGCGTTGCTGGCCTCGGAACTGCTTGCCCATCTGGTCGGAAAAAGGGTGAGCCCGCAATGACCCTTCTTGTCGAAGCCAGACAGAAACTCGGAGCCTTTTCGCTCGATGCCGGCTTTTCCTCCGAAGGCGGCGTCACCGCATTGTTCGGCCGTTCGGGCTCCGGCAAGACCTCGATGGTGCGCATCATCGCCGGGCTGGCGAGGCCCGATCATGGCCGGCTGGTGATCGACGGCGAAGTGCTGGTCGATACGGAAAAACGCATCTTCGTCCCGAAGCACAGACGGCGTTTCGGTTATGTCTTTCAGGAAGGCCGGCTTTTCCCGCATCTTTCGGTGCGCCAGAACCTTACCTATGGCGGCTGGTTCGCACCGAAGGATGCGCAGTCGGCCGAGTTTGATCGCATCGTCGACATGCTCGGCATCGATGCTCTTCTGGATCGCCGGCCCGGAGGCCTGTCCGGCGGCGAAAAACAGCGTGTGGCAATCGGCCGGGCGCTTTTGTCTGCGCCGCGCCTGCTTCTGATGGACGAGCCGCTGGCAGCGCTCGACGAAGCGCGCAAGGCTGAAATCCTTCCCTATCTGCAGCGGTTGCGCGACGAGATGGCGACGCCGATCGTTTATGTCAGCCATTCGGTCGCCGAAGTGGCGCAGCTTGCCGACAGGGTGGTGATGATGAAGGACGGCACGGTCGAGGCGACCGGCACGCCGTCGGAAATCCTGTCGCTGCCGTCGACCGACCGGCGGGAAGCGGGCGCCGTGCTTTCCGGCACCGTGCAGGCGGTCGATCCCGCTCATGGTCTTTCGACCGTGACCCTCTCCGTCGCCAGCATCACGGTCCCGACGGCAAGGCTCAACGCGGGGCAGGGCGTGCGCCTGCACATTCCCGAACGCGACGTGATGGTCGCGACGATCCGCCCGGAAGGTCTGAGCGCGCTCAATATTCTCGAAGGCACGGTGTCGGCCATCGAACCCGACGGCGAGGGAATGGCGCGCATTCGCATCCGCTCCGGTTCGGATATTCTGCTTGCCCGCATCACCACGCTTTCGGTCGAGCGTTTGGGGCTGGTCGTCGACAAACCCGTCTTCGCGGTGATCAAGACCGTCGCCCTCGAGCGCTGATGCACCTGCCTGAACCGGGACGGTTTGCGAATAATCCGATATGCGGGGATCGGAAGCCGCCTTCGAAGAGAAGCTGTCGGTAAATCACTTTCTTGCTCGCCAAAGGATTGACCGATGCCAGGTGGCGGTCAATCTATAGGCGCAATACTGCTTCGGCTCGGGAGGACGATGCGCATTCATGTTATCCGAAGGCCGCAAGAAAAATCGCGTTACGCTGCTTGATGTTGCCCGCCATGCGGGCGTCTCGCGCGCCACGGCGTCGCTTGTCATCCGCAAGAGCCCGCTGGTCAGCACGGAAACCCGCGCCAAGGTCGAGATGGCGATGCAGGATCTGGGCTATGTCTACAATATGGGCGCCGCGCGTCTGAGGGCCGATCGCAGCCTGACGATCGGCGTGGTGATCCCCAATCTCATCAATCCGTTCTTCACCGAATTGCTGGCGGGTATCGAAACTGTCATCGATGCTGCCGGAATGGTGGTCATCCTGGTCAATAGCGGCGATGTGCTTGCCCGTCAGGAGACGCTTCTCACCCGCATGCGCGAACATGGTGTCGATGGCGTCATATTGTGCCCGGCCGCGGGAACGGACATGTCGCTTGTCGAGCGCATGGCCGAATGGGATCTGCCGCTTGTGCAGGTTTTGCGCCGCGTTTCGGACGAGTGCGATTATGCCGGTGTCGATTACGGTTTTGGCATGCACCAAGCGGTCGACCACCTCACGGAGCTCGGGCATCGCGACATCGCCTTTGCCGTGCATGGCCCCGTTCATTCGGCCTATCAGGAAAGGGTCGATGCCTTTCGGGATGCAATGGAACTGCGCGGTCTCGATCCCGGCAATATTATCCGCGTACCGAACCAGCTCGCGGCAATTGCGCAATCCGCTCATCTGTTCACCGCCGGCCCGGGGCGTTCAAGCTCCGTCGTCTGCTTCAACGATGTCGTGGCGCTCGGCCTTTCGGCGGGCTTGTACGATCTCGGTGTGGAAATCGGTCGCGATTTCTCGCTTGTCGGTTTCGACGACGTTGCCGATGCCGAGGCTCTGCGTCCCCGCCTGACCTCGGTCGCCACATTCCCCGTTGCGATCGGAGAGGGGGCCGCGACCCTTTTGGTGGATCGTCTGGCGCAGCCGGATCTGGCACCTCGCAAACTTGTGAAGGCACCGCAACTCCATATCCGCCAGTCAAGCGCCCGCTGGCGCGGAACCAACGGTGGACTGAGCAAAAATGCAGGTTGACGTTGTCCGACAACCTAATTAGATCGATCTAAAGCGTCGCAAGGAGGCGGCACGCAAGGGGCGGAGGGCTCGTGTACACTTTCAATTTCGAACCGGTTCTGGCAGGTTTCGACAAGCTGCTGATTGGCGCCTGGGTCACGGTACAGCTGTCCTGCGCGGCGATGGTGCTCGGCCTGATTCTGTCGATCCTCTGTGCCGCCGGCAAGACCTCACGCGTCGCGCCGCTGCGCTGGGTGATCGATGCCTATATCGAGATCATCCGCAACACGCCCTTCCTGGTGCAGATCTTTTTCATCTTCTTCGGCCTGCCGGCACTCGGCATCCGGCTGTCGCCCAATAGCGCCGCACTGGTCGCGCTGGTCGTCAATTTCGGCGCCTATGGCACGGAAATCATCCGCGCCGGCATCGAGTCGATCCAGAAGGGCCAGGTCGAGGCCGGTACCGCGCTTGGCCTCTCCAAGCTGCAGATCTTCCGCTATATCATCATGAAACCGGCGCTTCGGACCGTTTACCCGGCCCTGACCAGCCAGTTCATCTATCTGATGCTGACCTCGAGCGTCGTTTCGGCGATCTCGGCCGATGATCTTGCTGCTGCCGGCAACGACCTGCAGTCCGCGACCTTCGCCAGCTTCGAGGTCTATATCGTCATCACCGCCATGTATCTCATCATGTCGATCGGGTTCTCCGCGATCTTCTCGATGATCGAGAAGGCTGCATTCCGATATCCGTTGAGCCGCTGAGGGGGAGGCTGAACCATGCTAATCAGACCTTTTGGCATAAACGAATTCTGGATCATCGTCATGGCGGCGCAATGGACGATTGCGCTTTCCGCAATCGCCTTTGCCGGCGGCGGCGTCGGTGGTCTGTTGATCGCGCTTGCCCGCGTTTCCGATGCGAGATGGCCGCGCCTGCTTGCCACCGGTTTCATCCGCGTCTTCCAGGGCACGCCGCTCCTGATGCAGCTCTTCCTGGTGTTCTTCGGCATGAACATTCTGGGCTTCGCCATCAATCCGTGGATTGCGGCAGCCGTCGCCCTGACCCTGCATGCCAGTGCGTTTCTGGGCGAAATCTGGCGCGGCTGTATCGAGGCGATCCCGCCCGGTCAGCGTGAGGCGGCGACTGCCCTCGGCCTGCGCTACTTCAACCGGATGCGCTATATCATCCTGCCGCAGGCAAGCCGTATCGCCGTTGCGCCGACCGTCGGTTTCCTGGTGCAGCTGATCAAGGGCACCTCGCTTGCAGCCATCATCGGCTTTACCGAACTCACCCGACAGGGTCAGATCATCAACAATGCGACATTCAGCCCCTTCATGGTATTCGGCACCGTGGCTGCGGTCTATTTTGTCCTATGCTGGCCGCTGTCGCTGCTCGCACGTCGCATGGAAGTGAAGTTTTCCCGGTCGACAACGCGTTGACCGGTCCTTGGCCGGCGGGAGGAAGCCGGTGGAAAAGAAAGGGTAGGAACATGAATATTTCGAGACGCATGGCAATGGCCGGCATCGGTGCGGCGCTTCTGATCGGTGCATCCGCTCCGCTCGCTTCCGCGCAGACGGTGGAAAGCATCAAGGAAGCCGGTACGATCAAGATCGGCATGATGGTGGACTTCCCGCCTTTCGGCATCATGAACACCTCCAACGAGCCGGACGGCTATGACGCCGACGTTGCCAAGCTGCTCGGCACGGAATGGGGCGTAAAGGTCCAGATCGTTCCGGTGACCGGCCCGAACCGTATTCCCTACCTGCAGAGCAACCAGGTCGACCTGCTCGTCGCCTCGCTCGGCATCACCGAAGAGCGCGCCAAGAACGTCGACTTCTCGCAGCCCTATGCCGGCATCTCGATCGGCGTATTCGGCGCTGCCGACACCGCCGTCTCCAAGCCGGAAGACCTGTCGGGCAAGACGATCGGCGTCGCCCGCGCCTCGACCCAGGATACGGCCGTCACCAAGGTTGCTCCGAAGGATGCCAAGATCCAGCGTTTCGATGACGATGCCAGTGCCGTTCAGGCCCTGCTCTCCGGTCAGGTTGAGCTGATCGGCGTCTCCAACGTCGTCGCCACCCAGATCGAGCAGGCGGCTCCCGGCCGTTTCGACCAGAAACTGCAGCTCAGCCAGCAGGTTCAGGGCATTGCCGTGCGCAAGGGCTCGGCCGAATTGCTGACCGCCGTCAACGCCTTCGTCGAAAAGGCCAAGGCCGATGGCGAACTCAACAAGATCCACGAAAAGTGGCTCGGTTCGCCGCTGCCGGAATTCGTGTCGGAAGCCAAGAAGTAATAGAGACGTGAAGGAGTTCCTCGTATGACCGAGGCAAAAGCGAACGCAACTGCGGCAGCCGTGCGCGGGACTTCCGATCTGGCCGTGCATATGGAAGGCGTCAACAAGTGGTATGGCGCCTTCCACGCCCTCAATAACGTCAATCTCGAAGTGACCCGCGGCGAGCGCATCGTCATCTGCGGCCCCTCCGGTTCCGGCAAGTCGACGCTGATCCGCTGCATCAACCAGCTGGAAGTGATCCAGCAGGGCCGCATCGTCGTCGATGGTCACGACCTGACCGCCGGCGGCAAGAATGTCGATCTGGTGCGCCAGGAAACCGGCATGGTGTTCCAGAGCTTCAACCTCTTCCCGCACATGACGGTTCTGGAAAACTGCACGCTCGCCCCGATGAAGGTGCGTGGCATTTCCAAGGCCGAGGCTGAGAAGACCGCGCGTCGTTTCCTCGAGCGTGTCCGTATTCCCGAACAGGCCGAAAAATATCCGGCGCAGCTTTCGGGTGGCCAGCAGCAGCGCGTGGCGATCGCCCGTGCGCTCTGCATGAACCCCAAGATCATGCTGTTCGATGAGCCGACATCCGCACTCGACCCGGAAATGGTCAAGGAAGTGCTCGACACGATGATCGACCTTGCCAAGGAAGGCATGACCATGCTCTGCGTAACCCACGAGATGGGATTCGCGCGTCAGGTGGCCGACCGGGTGATCTTCATGGATCGCGGTGAAATTCTGGAAATGGGCCCACCGGATACGTTCTTCGATAATCCGAAGAACGAGCGTCTGAAGAACTTCCTCGGCCAGATCTCCTGATCCACGCATTACAAGGATATGCAGATGAAACCGGACCTCCTGCTTCTCGAACCGATGATGAAGCCGATCGAGGAACAGCTCGATGCGCTCTACACCGTGCATCGCGCCTTTGACGCAAGTCAGAAACAGACGATCGAGGAAGCCCTGCCGCGCATCCGCGCGGCTGCAACCGGCGGCGGTGGCGGCATTTCCAACGAATGGATCGAAAAGCTGCCGAACCTCGGCGTGGTTGCGGTCAATGGCGTCGGCACCGACAAGATCGATCTGAAATTCGCCCGCGAACGCAATATCGATGTCGCCACCACGCTTGGTGTTTTGACGGATGACGTGGCCGATGTCGGTATCGCCCTGATGCTTGCCGTTCTTCGCCAGGTCGTTGCCGGCGACACCTATGTGCGCAGCGGCAACTGGAAAAAGGGCGGTTTCCCGCTCGCCACCAGCCCCAAGGGCAAGCGGCTGGGCATTCTCGGCCTCGGCCAGATCGGCAAGGCCGTCGGCCGCAAGGCGGAAGCCTTCGGCATGGATGTTCGCTACTGGAACCGCTCGCCGGTCAAGGACACGAGCTGGAAGGCTTGCGCAACACCGATCGAGCTGGCCAAGGACAGCGACGTGCTGTGCGTGGTAATTTCCGCCAATGCGCAGACGCATAACATCGTCAACGCCGAGATGCTCGAAGCGCTTGGCCCCAAGGGTTATCTGATCAATATCGCCCGCGGCACGGTTGTCGATGAAGATGCGCTGCTCGCAGCCCTGACCGCCGGCACGATCGCCGGTGCCGGTCTCGACGTTTTCGTCAACGAGCCGAATATCCGCGAGGAATTCTTCACCGCCCCGAACACAGTGCTCCTGCCGCATGTGGGCAGCGCCACGGTCGAGACGCGTCTTGGCATGGGCGACATGGTTCTGAAGAACCTCGCCGCCTATTTCGCCGGCGAAAAGCCGCCGACCACGGTCAACTGAGGGCATCGGGTCATGATCATTCGTCAGGCCTTTTTCGAAGGCTCTATCCATGCCGGCAAGGAAGATGCCTTCAAGGCCTATGTCGCGGAAAAGCTGATGCCGATGTGGCTGGCTTTTCCGGGCATTCGCGAGGTCAAGGTTCTTTACGCCGTTGAACGGGACGAGGGCGCTCCCTCCTTCCCGATGGTACTGTGGACCGCCTATGACAGCCGCGAAGCGCTCGCCGCCGCATTGGAATCCCCGGTCCGTTACGAAAGCCGCGAGATGACCAAGGGCCTTCTGGAAATGTTCGACGGGCATATCCACCACCACGTCTTCGATCTCGCTCTCGGACAATAATCGCTAAATTCCCCGCCAGCCTCAGGTCGGCGGGGTTTCATCTCGGACGGTGTCCGATCGCCAAAAGTCAGGCGGCTTCGGTGGCGTAGGCCTCCAGCAGGCGCAATGTGCCCGCTCTCAATGCGTCGTTCGTCTGCAGGATGTCGGAAAGGCCGTTCTGCACGATGTCCTGAAAGGCTTCGAGATCCGCGATGAGATCCTTGACGGCGGCAACACTCAGCCGCCCGGATTCCACCTTGCCCATGACGCGGATCGCCGCAAGGCCTGAAGCCAGCCGCTTCATTTCGGAGGCATTGCGAAAGAACGCCTGCAGCTCCTTTTCGATGCCTGTCAGGCTTTTCAACGCCTCTTCCTGATAAATCGCCTGCTGCTGGTCGAGATAGTCGCTCTCTTTTTCATGGTCGACGCCTTCCATGGCGGCTTCCTGTCTGAAACTGCTGGCGATCTCCTGCTGGACATAAGATGTTGCCAGCAGAAATGCGCCGACATTGATGGTGTTGGACACCGTTCGCGCAGCGTCCATGAAACCGTCCAGACCCTGCTCTATCTCCTCGGACAGGGTGTTGTAGTTTGTCGAAATAGTCGCGATGGCGGCACCTGCGTCTCCGATCTGGCCCGCATGAACGAGCAGATTGAGCGGGACGAACCTGTAGGTCAGATAGCCTTCCGAAATCCGCCGGGCTGCCGCCAGCAGCCGCGCCGCCGAGGGCATCAGCCTTTCGTAAAGCGTCAGTGTCTGCCGCGGCTGTCTTTGCAGTTTCTCCTCGCGCCCGGAAAATTCCGCAGACAGGCTTGCCGCCATGAAGGCGTCGTAGCTTTCAAACCCGAGGGCGGCCAGACGCGCCATCAGCCGCGCGGCACTTTCCGCTGGCGGCAGGCCTTCCTCCGTTTCCATCCGGACCAGGGATGCGTATTCCGCCTGCACCACGGCGAAGACGGCGCTGCCCGGCTTGATGCGGACGGAGAGGAACCCTCCTTCGCAGGGTGTTATGATCGCATAAACCCAGTAGAAACGACCGTCCCGGCTCTTGTTCTTGACATAGGCTCCCGTCTGCAGGCCTTTTTTCAGACGATCCCAAAGCAGCCAGAAGACGGCGCGCGGCACGCCTTCGTGCCGGATGATGTTATGAGGTCTGCCTGCGAGTTCGCCCCAGGAATAGCCGCTGATACGCTGAAAGACCTCGTTGCCGGACTGGATTTTTCCACGTGTGTCCGTTCTCGAGAAGAAGATCTCCGCAAAGCTGAAGGGAATTTCTACTTCGCGATATAAATGCGATTGTTCGCAGGTCTCGGAAAAATCCATGAATTAGTCTTTCGCAGCAAGAAATACCCTCCCTTTTCCAGAAGGGTTTCTTGCATCGATAGGAACCGTTGTCATTCGTGTTTTTGAGGTGAACTGACGTTGGTCAAATCCGCGACAATATTTCAACATCCGGCGATCCGGATCCTCCTGTGTCAAACCGCCGCCGCCCGAAAAACGGGCCGGACGATCGAAGACGTGGGGCGACTGCCAAGGGACGAAGCCCGCAGCGTGACATAAAGGCAGGCTGCGGGCTTCTAACCGCCATCATGGCGGCTGGAACAATCGGTGTAGGTTTGACGCGGCTGCGTCAAATGAAGGTTTTGTAATTCACAATCATGTTTGGTTGAAGCGTGTCGGGGGCTCATCCACAGGAAGAATTAGCTTATGCGCATATTCATGCGGCCGGTTCACGGCGTGCTGAAACGGATACGCCGAACAGGCATGACCTGTTCGGCGCAGAGGGGATGAGACTAGCATGGGCGTGACGCCCGGGGACGTCACGAAAGCCGTTTTTCAGGTGGCCGCATAGGGCGTTGGTCCGCGATCGCCGTCGAGGCCGGTGGCAACCACCGAGACGCGGAACTTGCCGTCGAGATTGCGGTCGAAAATCGCGCCGACGACGATATCGGCTTCGGCTTCCACCTCGTCACGGATGCGGCTTGCGGCTTCGTCGACTTCGAACAGGGTCATGTCGGAACCGCCGGAGATCGAGATCAGCACGCCTCTTGCGCCGCGCATCGAGATATCGTCGAGAAGCGGATTGGCGATTGCCAGTTCCGCCGCAGCCATGGCGCGGTTGTCGCCGGAGGCCTCGCCGGTGCCCATCATGGCCCGGCCCATGCCGCGCATGACCGATTTCACGTCGGCGAAATCGAGGTTGATCAGGCCTTCCTTGACGATCAGGTCGGTGATGCAGCCGACACCGGAATAAAGCACGCGGTCGGCGATCATGAAGGCGTCGGCAAAGCTGGTCTTGGCGTCGGCGATGCGGAAGAGGTTCTGGTTCGGAATGACGATGACTGTGTCGGCCGCGTCGCGCAGTTCCTCGATACCGGCTTCGGCAGTCTTCATCCGCCGCTGGCCTTCGAAGGTGAACGGCTTGGTGACGACGGCGACCGTGAGAATGCCGGCAGCACGGGCAGCGCGGGCAATGGCAGGGGCAGCACCGGTGCCGGTGCCACCGCCCATGCCGGCGGTGACGAAGCACATATGCGAGCCGGCGAGGTGATCCATGATCTCGTCGATCGACTCTTCGGCGGCCGCGCGGCCGATATCGGGCAGCGAACCTGCACCGAGACCTTCGGTGATCTGGGCGCCGAGCTGGATGCGGCGGGTTGCCTTGGAGGTGGCGAGCACCTGCGCATCGGTGTTTGCCGCCACGAATTCCACGCCGCGGAGGTCTTCCTCGATCATGTTGTTGATCGCGTTGCCGCCGCCGCCGCCGACACCGATGACGGTGATCTGCGGTTTAAGTTCGATCAGGCCGCTTTTCATGTCCGTCAACCTAAGGCTCCTTCAGCTCTTTCCTGTCGTTTTTCTAAACGACGAATCGGCAGTCAAATTATCTGCCGATTGCGTCGGAAGCTAGAAGGAAGCGGGTGGTTGAGCGACTATCTGATAGCGCGCATGGCCTCGATGAACTGCTTTGCCTTTGCGCCGACCGCCTCGGCGCTGTCGCCGGGCTTGTAGAGCGAGCCGCCGATGCCGAAACCGGCCGCACCCGCATCGACGAAAGCCTTCATATTGTCGGGTGTTACGCCGCCGACGGCGAGGACCGGAATGTCCTTCGGCAGTACGGCTTTCCAGGCCTTGATGACGTAAGGCGGAATGGCTTCGGCGGGGAAGGCTTTTACGCCCGTAGCGCCTGCGCCGATCGCGGCAAAGGCTTCCGTCGGGGTGGCGACGCCGGGCAGGCTCACCATGCCCTTGGCGACGCTCGCCTCGATCACCGACAGGTTGGCATTCGGCGAGATGATGACCTTCGAGCCGGTGGCGGCGACATCGGCCACCTGGGCCGGCGTCAGCACGGTGCCGGCGCCGATCAGCGCCTTGTCACCGAACAGCTTCTGCAGTTTCTCGATGCTTTTCAGCGGATCCGGCGAGTTGAGCGGCACTTCGATTATGCGCCAGCCGGCTTCGATCAGCGTTTCGCCGACAGCCTCGACCTCTTCCGGCTTGATGCCGCGAAGGATGGCGATCAGGTTGCATTCGTTGAGAGCGTCGTGGAGGTTCATGGGAAACGTCCTTATTTCGTCAATTTCAATTGGCCGGCGATCAGTTGCACGCCGCGCTTGGCGGCATCTGAAGGGCTCGGGGTCACGGTGAGATTAAAGAGCGGCGCGACACGGCTGTAGCGGCTGTTCAGCACGTTGTTGCCGACAATGCCGATCGCTTCGCCGGGAATGAGCCAGCCGGCGGCGCGGGCCTGGCGGAATTCCGAACCGATGACCAGGCCGGAGACATAATCGCCGATATCTTCGGCCTTCAAAACGCCGGCGAGAACGCCGGTACGGGCGGAAAAGACGGCCGAGAGGAAGGCATCGGCGGCGCGGGCGTCGCTTGCGGCAAATTCTGCACCAAGATCGAAGGCCGACCAGACGGGCTCGGCTGCCGGAGCCGGTTCGACCGCCCTGGCGATGAAGGAATGTTTG
>UBXM01000065.1 GCA_900469445.1 Hyphomicrobiales bacterium | reverse complement strand
TCCATCACTCCGCATGCCAGAAGATCATTGGCACAGAATATCGCATCCGGCCGCATCTCGCGAGTCAAAAGGCGCTGCGCCAGAACCACCCCGCTCTGATAACGCGTCGAACCGAAACGTTCGACCGCAACTTCGAAACCGGCCTCCTGCGCCGCTGAAACAAATCCCTCCTCGCGTGCAATCAGACTGGGTGTTCCGACGTCGGAATTTGCGAAGGCGAGGCGGCGACACCCCGCACGCTGTAACGCGATAAATGCACGTCGCGCGGCTTCGCGGTCATGCAGATTTATCATCAGCGCTCCTTCGCGCTCCTCGTCGCGATTGATCAACACAAGCCGTTGACCACTTTTCACGCACAGATCGGTGATAGACTTATCCGGCATGCCCGACAGAATGATAGAGGCATCCGCGCGATAGCTGATCGCCAGCCGCAGAGCATCATCGACGCTTTTGTCCGAACGATCGGTGTTGATCAACATGGCTATTTTCGAAGCGCTCTGAAGCTGCCGGGAAATCGCCCGGATGAGGCTCGCCCTGTAAGGCGTATCCATCTCCGAGACAATGAGACAGACAAGGCCGCTTTCGTTGCGCATCAGGCCGCGGGCGAGATGATTGACATGGTATCCGAGAGCCTCCGCCGCCTCCATCACGCGACGGCGCGTTTCCTCCGAAACACTGGCACCAGGTGTGAACGTACGAGATACGGCTGAGCGCGACACGCCGGCCCGATCTGCAACCTCCTTGGCACTGACGAAGATCTTCTGGTTCACGAACGATTTCTCCTACCTTTTTCTGCACGTTTTTGCAAACGCTTGCAACATTCGTGTGACGCATTCCACTTCTCCTCCAGGTATTATTCTGTTATTTCCAGTTGACAATTAGTCTCTTCGCATGAAACCATTGCACACGCTTGCAATGGCGTGGGTGATGTGGAGGCGTCATCCAATTCTGGGAGGATTATCATGCGTCTTGCTTTGATGGCGTCGGCCGCTCTGGCTGGCCTGATGGTTAATGCTTCGGCATCGAAAGCAGCCGAAGATCTCAATCTCATATGCTCCGCCGACGTGGTGATCTGCGAAATGATGCAGCAGATGTTCGAGAAGGACACCGGCATCAAGGTCAACATGGTGCGCCTGTCCTCGGGCGAGACCTACGCGAAGGTTCGCGCCGAGGCCCGCAATCCGAAAACCGATATCTGGTGGGCCGGCACTGGCGACCCGCATTTGCAGGCTGCATCCGAAGGCCTGACGCAGGAATACAAGTCGCCGCATCTCGATGAATTGCAGGACTGGGCGAAAAAACAGGCGGAAAGCTCCGGTTACAAGACCGTGGGCGTTTATGCCGGCGCACTTGGCTGGGGTTACAATACCGACCTCTTCAGCCGGAAGAATTACAAGGAACCCAAGTGCTGGGCCGATCTTCTTGACCCGGCCCTGAGGGGTGAGATCCAGATGGCCAACCCGAATTCATCGGGCACCGCCTATACGGCGCTGGCCTCGCTGGTGCAGATCATGGGTGAGGACAAGGCTTTTGATTACCTGAAACAGCTCAACGCCAATGTCTCGCAATACACCAAATCCGGCTCGGCGCCAGTGAAGGCGGCAGCGCGTGGCGAAACCGGTCTTGGTATCGTTTTCATGCATGATGCCGTCGCCCAGACCGTCGAAGGTTTTCCGGTAAAGTCGATCGCGCCTTGCGAAGGCACCGGTTACGAGATCGGCTCCATGTCGATCATCAAGGGCGCGCGCAATCTGGAAAACGCCAAGAAATGGTATGACTGGGCGCTGACTTCAGAGGTGCAATCGCACATGAAGGAAGCCAAATCCTTCCAGCTGCCGTCGAACAAAAAGGCGGAAGTTCCGAAAGAATCGCCGAAATTCGAAGACATCAAGCTGATCGACTACGACTTCAAGACCTATGGTGACCCGACCGAGCGCAAGAAACTGCTCGAACGCTGGGACAAGGAAATCGGCGCCAACGCCAATTGATCCCTGCCCTGTCTGCCGCGCTTCGGCTGGCCGGAGCGCGGCATGATCGACTTGTCATGTGATGAGGTCGCATCGAACCATGAACAATCGCAATCGCAGACTGGATATCGTGCTGGCGCTCGGGCTGGCCGCCATAGTGTTTCTGCCGTGGTATCGTATCGAGCAGGGTTTTTACGCCTTTACATGGCTTGCCGATTTTCCGGGCGAACCGGACGTCGCGCCCGGCATCCTGCAGATTTTTCTGCATGGCCGCGTGTGGCTGATGGCAGTGATCGCGGCTTTTGGTCTGGCGATTGCCGCACGCCTTACGGCCAATCCGATGTTGCGTGGAAAGCTGTTGGCCATTGCCGGTGGTTTCGGTGTGCTTTTCCTTGCGCTGCAGGGACTGGCGAT
>UBXM01000069.1 GCA_900469445.1 Hyphomicrobiales bacterium | reverse complement strand
CGCCTTCGCCGCCGGGTGCGTACGGAAATCCGCGAGCTTCAGCAGCGCCTGCAATTTACCGCCGTTTACGTGACCCACGATCAGGATGAGGCACTGGCGGTGTCGGACCAGATCATCGTCATGAAGGATGGCGAGATCGCCCAGCAAGGGTCGCCGCGCGAACTGTATGAGGCTCCCGCCTCGCCCTTCATTGCCGATTTCATCGGTGAGGCCAATGTCGTGCCCTGCGAGGTCATCGATGTAAGCGGCAATGAGGCGACCGTTAGCATCGAGGGCCTGCGGCATGTCGTGCCGGCGCGCGGTGCCCGGCCGGGCCGCAACCAGCTTGCCGTTCGACCAAGCGCCATCACGCTGGAGCCGGCGGAAACGGCGGCCTTTCCCGGCCGCATCAGCCACGCGGCCTATCTCGGCGATCACATCGAATACGAGGCGGAAACGAGCGGCGGCACCCTTTTTATCGTGGACCCGTCGGTCGACCGCCCGCTCGCCCCCGGCACGCGTGTCGCCATCGGCCTGAAAAACCGCGGCATCGCCATCATCGCGCAGTGAGGATAACACCTGATGACATCGGAACAGGACGAGATCGTCAAACGCCAGAAGCTGGCGGAAAACATCGCCTTGGAGGCCGGCAAGCTGGCGTTCGGTTATTATCGCCGACGCGATACGCTGGTGATCGAGACCAAAAGCGACCCGCAGGATGTCGTGTCGATCGCCGATCGCGAGGTCGAGGAACTGATCCGCGAGCGGACGGCTCAGGCATGTCCCGCCGACGGTTTCCTCGGCGAGGAATACGGCCTGACCGGCGGTAATAGCGGTTACACCTGGGTGGTCGACCCGATCGACGGCACCAGCCCCTTCGTGCACGGCATGCCGAACTGGTGCGTGTCGATTGCGGTTCTCTACAAGGGCGAACCTGTGGTTGGCGTCATCCACGTCCCCTGCCATGACGAACTGTACTCAAGCGCACTCGGCGAGGGCGCGACGTTGAACGGCAAGGTTCTCACGCTCGGTACGAGCAAGACCATCCGCAATGCCGTCACCGGCATCGGCGCCAACCATCATGTGACGCCGGAATCGGTCGGCAAGATCGTCGAGAACCTGCTGGCAGGTGGCGGCAATTTTGTTCGGTTGGGCTCGGGTGCGCTGATGCTGGCCTATGTCGCGGCCGGCCGGTTGGTCGGGTATTTCGAACCCTACATGCATGCCTGGGATTGCCTTGGCGGTTATTGCCTCGTGCGCGAAGCCGGCGGCTGGTTCCTGCCGTTTCCGAGCGAAGGCGACCGCCTGACCAAGGGCGCACCGGTGCTCGCCGCAGGCCCGGGTGCAATCACAGATCTTCAACGTATCGCCGGCGTCGACAAGGGAGATGTCGCCGCAGCGTGAGCGCGGCTGCAATGCCGGGACCGGGGAGGGTCTCGGAAACATCGCCGGATCGGCGACAGACCTGTTCATGGAAAGGGAGGAAAACGACCATGAAGACCGTTCTGACATCAGTTCTTTCAACCGCAGCTTCGCTGCTGATGGCATCGAGTGCGCTCGCCGCCACCGAAATTTCGTGGTGGCATGCTATGACCGGCGCCAATAACGAGGTCGTCGACCAGTTGGCCAAGGAGTTCAATGAAAGCCAGTCCGACTACAAGGTCGTGCCGGTGTTCAAGGGCACCTATCCGGAAACGCTGAATGCCGGCATCGCCGCTTTCCGCGCGAAACAGCCGCCCGCCATCATCCAGGTTTTTGACGCCGGCAGCGGCGTGATGATGGGCGCGGAAGGCGCCATCGTTCCGGTCGCCGACGTTCTGGAAAAGGGTGGCTTCAAGTTCGACAAGGCGCAATATCTGCCGGGCATCGTCGCCTATTATTCCAAGCCCGACGGCACGATGCTGTCATTCCCCTACAACTCGTCCTCGCCGATCCTCTATTACAACAAGGATGTGTTCGAAAAAGCTGGGCTGAACGCCGACACGCCGCCCAAAACGTGGGACGAAGTCTTTGAGGCCGCAAAGAAGATCAAGTCGAGCGGCGCCGCCAATTGCGGTTTTACCTCGACATGGCTGACCTGGATCCAGACCGAAAATTTTGCCGCCTGGAACAACCTCTCCTATGGCAGCAATGAAAACGGCCTTGGCGGCACGGACGTCAAGCTCGCCTTCAATGCCGAGCCCTTCGTCAAGCACTTTCAGTCGATCGCCGATCTCGCCAAGGACGGAACCTTCCGGTATGGCGGCCGCACATCCGAAGCCAAGCAGCTGTTCACTTCGGGCGAATGCGGCATCCTGACGGAATCCTCGGGCGGGCTGGGCGATATCATCAAGTCCGGCATGAAATACGGCATCGGCCAGCTGCCCTATGTCGAAGGCGAAGGCCGTCCGCAGAACACCATCCCGGGCGGTGCCAGCCTCTGGGTCTTCGGCGGCAAAAGCGATGCCGAATACAAGGGTGTCGCCACCTTCTTCAACTTCCTGTCGCAGACAAACATCCAGTCCCGCCTGCATCAGGTGTCGGGCTACATGCCGGTGACGATGGCCGCCTATGAAGAGACCAAGAAATCGGGCTTTTACGACAAGAATCCGGGCCGCGAGACCCCACTTCTGCAGATGATGGGCAAGCCGCCGACCGAAAACTCCAAGGGCGTTCGCCTCGTCAACCTGCCGCAGGTGCGCGACATCATGAACGAGGAGTTCGAGTCCATGCTGGCCGGCAAGCAGGACGCCAAGGCGGCGCTCGACAAATCCGTCGAACGCGGCAATGCGGCGATCCAGCAGGCCATCGGCAAGTAAGCACTCGCGCCGTCCGCATGGGCAACCATGCGGACGGCTTTCCCGTTTTCGCAAGGAGCCTGCCCGTGCAAAACACCGTCTTTCCGAACAAGATCCTTCCCTATTTTCTGGTCGCGCCGCAGATCGTACTGACCGTCGTGTTCTTTTTCTGGCCGGCCAGCCAGGCGCTTTACCAGTCGGCCATGCGGGAAGACCCCTTTGGGCTGCAAAGCACGTTTGTCGGGCTTGCCAATTTCACCACGATCCTCTCGGACGCAAACTATCTGCATGCTCTGCGCGTCACCGTGGTTTTCAGTGTGGCGACCGCCCTGCTCTCGATGGGAATCGCGCTGCTTTTGGCGACGGCCGCCGATCTCGTCGTGCGCGGCAAGGGGTTTTACCGCACGATGATGATCATTCCTTATGCCGTGGCACCGGCCGTCGCCGGCATGTTATGGCTGTTCATGTTCAATCCGGCCATGGGCACGTTCGCCTATATCCTGCGCCGCAACGGCATTGCCTGGGATCCGCTTCTGAACGGTGATCAGGCTATGGCGCTGGTGGTCGTCGCTGCCGCATGGAAACAGATCAGCTACAATTTTCTTTTTTTCGTCGCCGGCCTGCAGGCCATCCCGAAATCGCTTTTGGAAGCGGCCTCCATCGATGGTGCGCGCGGATCGCGTCGGTTCTGGACCATCGTCTTTCCGCTCTTGGCGCCCACAACCTTCTTCCTGCTGGTGGTCAATACCGTCTACGCCTTTTTCGACACGTTCGGGATCATCCATTCGGTTACCGGCGGCGGACCGGCCAAGGCCACCGAAACACTGGTCTACAAGGTCTATAACGATGGTTTCGTGAACCTCAATCTTGGTTCATCGGCCGCCCAGTCGGTCATTCTGATGGTCATCGTCATTGCGTTGACCGCCTTCCAATTCCGCTTCGTCGAGCGGCGCGTGCATTATGCGTGAGGTGCAAAGATGATCGAAAACCGCCCCATAGCCAGCCTGATGGCGCATCTGATGCTGATCCTCGGCATCATCATCGTCGCCTTCCCGATCTATTACACGTTCATCGCCTCGACGGCGCCTTCCGGTGCCATTATAAGGCCGCCGCTCTCGCTGCTGCCGGGCGGGGCCATGAACGAGAACTATTCGGAATCCATTTCCGGCGGCGTCGAACGTGTGGTCGGCGTCAGCCTAGAACGGCTGTTGTTCAACAGTTTTGTCGTCGCGGTCGCGATTGCCATCGGCAAGATCATCATCTCGTTCCTGTCGGCCTTCGCGATCGTGTTTTTCCGATTTCCCTTCCGCATGGGCTTTTTCTGGATGATCTTCATCACCCTGATGCTGCCTGTGGAAGTGCGCATCCTGCCAACCTACAAGGTGATCGTCGATCTTGGCCTGTTGAACACCTATGCCGGCCTCACCCTGCCGCTAATGGCATCCGCAACGGCGACATTCCTGTTCCGGCAATTTTTCCTGACGATACCCGGCGAGATGGTCGAGGCTGCGCGTATCGACAATGCAGGACCATTCCGCTTCATGAAGGATATCCTGTTGCCTTTATCGATGACCAATATCGCGGCGCTGTTCGTGATCCTCTTCATCTACGGCTGGACGCAATATCTCTGGCCGCTGCTCGTCACCGACAGGGC
>UBXM01000071.1 GCA_900469445.1 Hyphomicrobiales bacterium | reverse complement strand
GCCCTGTCGGTGACGAGCAGGGGCCAGAGATATTGCGTCCAGCCATAGATGAAGAGGATCACGAACAGCGCCGCGATATTGGTCATCGATAGCGGCAGGAGGATATCCTTCATGAAACGGAACGGACCGGCATTGTCGATGCGCGCCGCTTCCAGCATTTCGCCCGGAATGGTGAGGAAAAACTGCCGGAACAGGAACGTTGCCGTTGCCGAAGCCATCAGCGGCAGGGTGAGGCCGGCATAGGTGTTCAACAGGCCGAGATCGACGATCACCTTGTAGGTCGGCAGGATGCGCACTTCCACCGGCAGCATCAGGGTGATGAAGATCATCCAGAAAAAGCCCATGCGGAAGGGAAAACGGAAAAACACAATCGCGAAGGCCGACAGGAAGGAGATGATGATCTTGCCTATGGCAATCGCGACCGCGACGACAAAGCTGTTGAACAGCAGCCGTTCGAGGCTGACGCCGACCACACGTTCGACGCCGCCGGAAATGGATTCCGAATAGTTCTCCATCATGTGCCCGCCGGGTAGCAGCGAGAGCGGCGGCCTTATGATGGCACCGGAGGGCGCAGTCGAGGCGATGAAGGTGTAATAGATCGGGAAGGCGACGATGATGATGCCGAGGATCAGCATCAGATGCGCCATCAGGCTGGCTATGGGGCGGTTTTCGATCATCTTTGCACCTCACGCATAATGCACGCGCCGCTCGACGAAGCGGAACTGGAAGGCGGTCAGCGCGATGACGATGACCATCAGAATGACCGACTGCGCGGCCGACGAGCCGAGATTGAGGTTCACGAAACCATCGTTATAGACCTTGTAGACCAGCGTTTCCGTGGCCTTGGCCGGTCCGCCGCCGGTGACCGAATGGATGATGCCAAAGGTGTCGAAAAAGGCGTAGACGGTATTGACCACCAGCAGGAAGAAGGTGGTGGGCGCCAGCAGCGGAAAGACAATCGTCCAGAACCGTCGCGATCCGCGCGCGCCATCAATGGAGGCCGCTTCCAGCAGCGATTTCGGAATGGCCTGCAGGCCGGCGACGAAGAAGAGAAAATTGTAGCTGATCTGTTTCCATGCGGCCGCCACCACGACCAGTGCCATGGCCTGGTCCCCGTTCAGAAGTGGGTCCCAGGCAATGCCGTTGCGGCGCAGGATATAGGCGAACGTGCCCATTGCCGGGTTAAACATGAACAGCCACAACATGCCGGCGACAGCGGGCGCTACCGCATAAGGAATGATCATCATCGTACGGTAGAAACCCTTGCCGCGCACGACGAGATCGGCGGCCGTCGCCAGAAGCAGCGCGATCCCCATCGAAAGCAGGGCGGTCGCCACGCTGAAAACGACGGTGACGCGCAGCGCATGCAGGTAATTTGCGTCCGAGAGGATCGTGGTGAAATTGGCAAGCCCGACAAACGTGCTTTGCAGCCCAAAGGGGTCTTCCCGCATTGCCGACTGGTAAAGCGCCTGGCTGGCCGGCCAGAAAAAGAACACGACGGTCAATACGATCTGCGGCGCGACCAGAAAATAGGGAAGGATCTTGTTCGGAAAGACGGTGCTTTGCACGGGCAGGCTCCTTGCGAAAACGGGAAAGCCGTCCGTATGGTTGCCCATGCGGACGGCGCGAGTGCTTACTTGCCGATCGCCTGTTGGATCGCCGCATTGCCACGCTCAACGGATTTGTCGAGCGCCGCCTTGGCGTCCTGCTTGCCGGCCAGCATGGACTCGAACTCCTCGTTCATGATGTCGCGCACCTGCGGCAGGTTGACGAGACGAACGCCCTTGGAGTTTTCGGTCGGCGGCTTGCCCATCATCTGCAGGAGCGGGGTCTCGCGGCCAGGGTTCTTGTCGTAAAACCCGGATTTCTTGGTCTCTTCATAGGCGGCCATCGTCACCGGCATGTAGCCGGACACCTGATGCAGGCGGGACTGGATTTTTGTCTGCGACAGGAAGTTGAAGAAGGTGGCGACGCCCTTGTATTCCGCGTCACTTTTGCCGCCGAAAACCCAGAGGCTGGCACCGCCCGGGATGGTGTTCTGCGGGCGTCCTTCGCCTTCGACATAGGGCAGCTGACCGATGCCGTATTTCATGCCGGACTTGATGATATCGCCCAGTCCGCCGGAGGATTCCGTCAGGATGCCGCATTCGCCCGAAGTGAACAGCTGCTTGGCTTCCGAGGTGCGGCCGCCATACCGGAAAGCTCCATCCTTGGCGAGATCCGCGATCGACTGAAAATGCTTGACGAAGGGCTCGGCATTGAAGGCGAGCTTCACGTCGGTGCCGCCAAGGCCGTTTTCGTTGCTGCCATAGGAAAGGTTGTTCCAGGCGGCGAAATTTTCGGTCTGGATCCAGGTCAGCCATGTCGAGGTAAAACCGCAATTGGCGGCGCCGCTCGACTTGATCTTCCTGGCGGCGTCAAAGACCTCGCCCCAGGTTTTGGGCGGCGTGTCGGCGTTGAGGCCGGCCTTTTCGAACACATCCCTGTTGTAATAGAGGATCGGCGAGGACGAGTTGTAGGGGAAGGACAGCATCGTGCCGTCCGGCTTGGAATAATAGGCGACGATGCCCGGCAGGTATTGCGCCTTGTCGAACTTGAAACCACCCTTTTCCAACACATCCGCCACCGGAACGATGGCGCCTTCAGCGCCCATCATCACGCCGCTGCCGGCGTCGAATACCTGAATGATGGCGGGCGGCTGTTTTGCGCGGAAGGCGGCGATGCCGGCATTCAGCGTTTCCGGATATGTGCCCTTGAAGACCGGCACGACCTTGTAGTCGGACTGGCTTTCGTTGAACTCCTTGGCCAACTGATCGACGACCTCGTTATTGGCGCCGGTCATGGCGTGCCACCACGAGATTTCGGTGGCGGCGAGCGCACTCGATGCCATCAGCAGCGAGGCTGCCGTAGAAAGAATTGATGTCAGAACGATGCCGGCGATACGCTGAAGATCTGTGATTGCGCCTGGGCCTGCGGCCAGCACCGGTGCGCCCTTGGTCAGGCGGTCGCCTTCGCTCGGAAACGGCAGGAACCAGCCGCCGGCTTCGCGCACGAGGCAATAACCACCAAGGCAATCCCAGGCATGCATGTAGGGTTCGAAATACCCGACCAGCCGCCCAGCTGCGACATAGGCCAGCATCAGGGCACCCGAGCCGAGCCGGACGAAATTGCCACCAGCTGCGAGCAGGTCCTCGACGATCTTTCCGACCGATTCCGGGGTCACGTAATGGTTGGCGCCGATGCCGGTGACGGCATTGCGGATGGTCTTTGTCGCGCCGAGCGTGAGGAACTTGCCGTTCAACGTGGCGCCCTGGCCGAGCGCGCTTGAATAAAGTTCATCCTGGCAGGGGACATGGATCACGCCAACGACCGGTTCGCCGTTATAGAGAACCGCAATCGACACGCACCAGTTCGGCATGCCATGCACGAAAGGGCTGGTGCCATCGATCGGATCGACCACCCAGGTGTAACCGCTATTGCCGCCGGTCAGGCCGTATTCCTCGCCGAGGAAACCGTCGGCGGGAAATGCATGAGCCGTCCGCTCGCGGATCAGTTCCTCGACCTCGCGATCGGCGATCGACACGACATCCTGTGGATCGCCTTTGATCTCGATTACCAGCGTATCGCGCTGGCGATAATAACCGAGCGCCAGTTTGCCGGCCTCGACGGCGATGTTTTCCGCCAGCTTCTGGCGTTTGACGATCTCATCCTGTTCCAATGTCATAAGGTTGCTATCCTCACTGCGCGATGATGGCGATGCCGCAATTTCTCAGGCCGATGGCGACACGCATGCCGGGGGCGAGCGGGCGGTCGACCGACGGGTCCACGATAAAAAGGGTCCCGCCGCTCGTTTCCGCCTCGTATTCGATGTGATCGCCGAGATAGGCCGCGTGGCTGATGCGGCCGGGAAAGGCAGCCGTCTCCGCTGGCTCCAGCGTGATGGCGCTTGGCCGAACGGCAAGCTGGTTGCGGCCCGGCCGGGCACCACGCGCTGGCACGACATGCTGCAGGCCCTCGATAATGATCGTCGCTTCGCTGCCGCTTATATCGATGACCTCGCAGGGCACGACATTGGCCTCTCCAATGAAATCGGCAATGAAGGGCGAGGCAGGTGCTTCATAAAGCTCGCGCGGCGAGCCCTGTTGGGCGATTTCGCCATCCTTCATCACGATGATCTGGTCGGACACCGCCAGCGCTTCGTCCTGATCGTGGGTGACATAAACGGCGGTAAACTGCAGGCGCTGCTGAAGCTCGCGGATTTCCGTGCGCACCCGGCGGCGAAGGCG
>UBXM01000076.1 GCA_900469445.1 Hyphomicrobiales bacterium | reverse complement strand
CGGCAGGCCAGAGGGGGGCCGGCACGGCACCGCGCTCACTATCGGCGGGGCCACCCCATGAAGCCCTTCGCAACCCTCCTCGACCGCCTCGTCCTGACCCCGTCGCGCAACGGCAAGCTCACCCTGCTCGTTGACTATTTCCGCACCACGCCCGACCCCGACCGCGGTTACGGGCTTGCCGCGCTCGCGGGTGCGCTGGATCTCAAAAGCGTCAAACCCGCCATGCTGCGCGAACTCGTCATGGAGCGCATGGACGAGGTCCTGTTCCGTTTTTCCTACGACTATGTCGGAGATCTCGCCGAAACCATCTCGCTCGTCTGGGACGGCGGCGCCAAGGAACACGTTACAGATGAGCCGCGGCTTTCCGAAGTCGTCAAGCGCATGAATTCGCTCGGCCGCACCGAAGTGCGCGGCGCTGTCCGGGATCTGCTCGATCACCTCGACACATCCGGCCGTTTCGCCTTCCTGAAACTCGCCACCGGCTCGCTCCGCATCGGTGTGTCCGCCCGTCTCGCCAAACAGGCGCTGGCCGATATGAGCGGAAAAGACATCATCGAGATCGAAACCCTCTGGCACGGTCTCACGCCGCCATACGAACCGCTCTTTGCCTGGCTGGAGGGCAGGGCGGACAAACCCGTTCTTGCCACGCCGGCGATCTTTCATTCCGTCATGCTCGCCAACCCGGTGGAAGACGGCGATCTCGAAAAGCTCGATCCGGCCGACTATGCCGCCGAATGGAAATGGGATGGCATCCGTGTCCAGATGTCGAGTTACGGCGGCACGAAAAAACTCTATTCCCGCTCCGGCGACGACATTACCGGCGCTTTTCCCGATGTCGTCGAGGCGATCAACTTCGAAGGCGTCATCGATGGCGAGCTTCTGGTCGGCGGTACGAAACGCACAAACGCCCCGACCCGCACCTTCTCCGACCTGCAGCAGCGCCTGAACCGCAAGACGGTGACGACGAAGATGATGGACGAATACCCCGCCTTCGTCCGCGCCTATGATCTCCTGTTCCAGGGCGAGGTGGATATCCGCGCCGACGGTTTCCTCNNCCCGCCGCGACCGTCTTTCCGAGGTGATCGACAGGGCGCCGCATGATCGCTTCGATCTCTCCGACCTCGTTCCCTTCACCGACTGGATGGAACTCGACCGCCTGCGCATCGATCCCCCCGATCCGGTCATCGAGGGCGTGATGATCAAGCGCAAGGACAGCCCATACCAGGCCGGCCGGCTGAAAGGCCCGTGGTTCAAGTGGAAGCGCGATCCTTATAATATCGATGCCGTGATGCTTTATGCCCAGCGCGGCCATGGCAAACGTTCGAGCTATTATTCCGACTTCACCTTCGGCGTCTGGACGAAGACGGAGGAGGGCGAGCAGCTCGTGCCGGTCGGCAAGGCCTATTTCGGCTTCACCGATGTGGAACTCGAAGTGCTCGACAAGTTCGTCCGCGACAATACGATCGACCGTTTTGGCCCGGTCAGGGCGGTCAAGGCGACGCCCGATTTCGGCTTCGTGCTGGAAGTCGCCTTCGAAGGCATTGCCCGCTCCACCCGCCACAAGTCCGGTGTTGCCATGCGTTTTCCCCGCATCTCCCGGCTTCGACAGGACAAGCTGCCCCGCGATGCCGACCGGCTGGAAACGCTGGTGGCGATGATCGAGACACGCGAAGATAAATCCTGACATTTCCGATCATGCTTAAATTGTGCATTGTGTGAGTTAGGGGGTGCCTCTCACGCAGAGGTGATTATTTTGGCTGCAGCGGATGCGCCTCTCCGGCAGTTTCCAAATCCGCTCGTCCCGCCCGGTGGCCTTCCGCGCCGCCTTGCTATTTTCAAAGCTCCGTTCGCGAGATCGCAAACGCGCCTGTTTGAGAAAAACGATGTCCATTCCTGAAATTGCTCTGCCCCGCCGCCCGTTGTCACTGAAGTCCGGCGCGGTTTCCCTGCCTCGCGGCTTCTTCTGGTTCTCGCCCGTCATCATAGCGCTGGCGGGTTTCATCATCTGGTGGCAAGGGCCGGGCCTTTGGCGCGATTATCAGATCAGCCGCAACCCGATCGTGCTGGAAGACGGCGATATCCGCAACGGCAAATGCACGACGCGCAAGGCGGTGATGACCGAATGCGAGGCGACGCTTGCCTACACATTTGAGGGCCGATCCTACGAGACGGAAACGCACTTCTTTTTCGTCGATATTCATTCCGGCAGCTACCTGACCGATCTCGTCATCTCCGCCGATCATCCTGAACTCGCCACGCTGACGCTCGGTCTGGAAAAGATTTGGAACCGCGCCATCTCGTTTGCCGTTCTCGGCGGCCTGATGGTGCTCCTCGGTGGCGCCATGGTGTTTCTGGCGATCCGCGTCTGGCGCGTGCGCGGTCAGATCGGCAGGCCTGCGGAACTGACGTTGATCCCGGTGGCGATCACAGCCACCAAAAAGAGCGGCAAACGCCTGTTCGTCACCTATGTCGACAAGCTCGCACCCGGCATGACCAAGCGCACGGCTTACACGCTGTTTGGACGTAACGAGGAGCCGCTGCTGCTGACCGACGCCGATGGCAATCTGATCGGTGCCGCTGTCCGCCACGGAAAGACGTCGCTGCCGATCATGATCGATGCCGGGCTTCAGCGCATCGACCTGACGCCGCAGGAGCGCGAAACGGCGCTCGCCTCCATCCATTCAGCCCAGGCCGATGCCGGTGAAATCGAGCCGCGGACTGCGCCGAAAAAGGAGCTGCAATGGATGCGCGGCCTGAAGGCGCTGCTCGTCGGCATCATCCTCGCTGTCGTCGCCGCACTTTGCTACTGGGGCTGGTATGTCACGACCTCGCCAACGCAGTTCGACCAGATCGGTATGGAGATCAACAATATCTTGCCGGGACCGATAAACGAATGGGGCTGCGACCAGTTGCAGAAGCGCTTCGGCGATGACCGCGCGCCGCATGGCTGCACCGCTTCCGATTATACGAGCTGGAAGTAAGTCTTCTGCCTTCAAATTGCCGCGACGCAGGTTCCCATTGACGAACAAGGGATACGGTATTCTTCGGTCTGGAGGGTGCCGTATCTTCATCCTCGCCCCTGGATGTTTCGCCAATGACAGTCACCCGCCGCCTGATCCTCGCCGGCATCGCCGCCGGCGCATTCTCCCGAACCGCTTTCGCTGCCGCTCCATTTGCCGCGCCGGATGTCCTGCCGATTGAAAAGCAGGATTACGCCGACGCCCGGCGGCATTTCTCGACCCATCTGTTGAAGAAGGGGCCATCCCCGGAAGCATCGGCCCCGCTCGGCACGCCGCCGGGTGCGAAACGCGTCACCTATCCCGGAGGCCCGGATGGTTCGGTCCCCCTGGTCGCATGGCTCTCACACTACGAGCCGTCGCAAAAGCTGAAGCCCGCAGTCCTTTTCCTTCATGGCGGCAATGCCACCGGCGATGGCCATTGGGAGCTGATGAAACCCTATTGGGACGCGGGTTTCGTTGTTATGCTGCCGTCCTTCCGCGGCGAAAATGGCCAGGCGGGAAACTATTCCGGCTTTTACGACGAAACGAGTGATGCGCTCGCCGCCGCCATCTATCTCGAAAACCTGCCGGGCATAGACCGCAACCGGTTCTTCGTCGCCGGCCATTCGAATGGCGGCACACTGACGCTTTTGGCGGCGATGACGCGAAAGTTCCGCGCCGCCGTGCCGATCTCCGCGGGTGTCAGCGCTTGGCGTTATTTCGGCCGTTACACGGACGAGATCCGTTTTGATCCCGACAATAGCCGGGAATTCGTCATGCGTTCTTCGGTGTGTTTCGCCCCGAGCCTCAAATGCCCGACGCTTCTCCTGCGCGGCGGCGAGGAACGGCCCTTCGACAAGGATCATCAGCTTCTTGTCGATCGGGCAAAATCGGTCGGCGTTTCCATCGACAAGCAGCTTCTGCCCGGCAC